>JAQYWC010000008.1 GCA_030145245.1 Desulfobacterium sp. | reverse complement strand
CGCCGCCAGCGTTCATTCTGAGCCAGAATCAAACTCTCCAGTTAAATTCTTTGAATATCTTTTACGTGCTTTCAAAAGCACCCAAAAGACACGCTTCATCTTTATATGTCACTAACCAGTTTTCAAAGATCAAAATCAAAAATCTCCGTGGGAGAGAAGCTCCCGTCTCACAAAGACTCAAGGGTTCTACATGGCTTTCCGGTTTCTGTCAAAGGGTATTTTCAACAACCTGCGTTTTTTTACGCTGCACCTGGTTTCAACTACCGGCACATCCCCTCACAACCCCCGTTCCACGGGCATCCCAGTCCATTGGTTCATTTTCTGAATTTTCCTACAATAATTGAATCCATGGGGACAGATTTGAAATCTGTCCCCATAACAAAACACAATTCACCCCACGGGAACGACTGAAAAAGGGTGGTGCACCCATAAAATGATACGTTCCCCTTGAGAAAGTTACAATTTTATGGGCGTCCCCACCATTTATGCTATACTCGTCCAAACCCTTTTCAACTTTTGATGGGAGACCTTGCCCGTGGACGTGGATCAGGCTCAGACATACACCCGATATAAAACCCCTTCCTTTATAAAGGGCATGGAGCTCTTGTCCTGCACCAGCGGTTTTATATTTCCGGCCCATCTCCATGACCGGTACGTGATCTGGATGAACACAGGATGCCGGGAATCCTTTGCCGTCAAAGGAGAAACCACCATCCTTGACACAGGAATCAACAGCATCATTGCGCCGGGAGAGATCCATTCCAACACCCCCTGTTCCCAAAGAACCCGTCACCTGAAGAGCTTTTACATTGAGGACGCCCTGCTCTCAAGCATTGCAAGGGGAGCCGGGAAACGCTCCCCGGATCCCCATTATTTTGCCGACCAGACCATTTGTGACCCCAGCCTTTTTAAGCGGTTATCAACCCTGCACTCCCTCATCTTTGACAGCCAAGACCTGCTTGAACTGCAATGCCTTGCCACGGAGGCCCTGATCCATCACCAGCAGGTTGCACCCCAGGTGATCGCGGGCATGGTGGTGATCATCGGGGCCGCCATTGTTGGGAACCGGTATCAAGAATAGGAGCCGGAACCACTCGCACACCTTGCCCATCGTAGATAGCAGTATTGTTAAAATCGGAGATGGCCGCCCCTTGGTCACGCTTTTTCCTTGACCGATCATGGCGCCTATATTAACAACAAAGAAACCTTCACCGCACCCGAACAAGCCAAAACCCCAAAAAGTTCTGATTTTTTTGTCAAAAGAATACGAGAATCAGGGCTAATAATAAGGAGGAGATCCATGGCCACAAAAGAACTTACCCCTGGAAAACTTCTTGAGCTGTCAGGCGCCTACTGGCAGACATTTGCCCTCCATGCCGGTGTAAAGCTCGATCTTTTCACCGCCATTGAACAAGGGCCAACAACGGCGATAAAGGCGGCCTCAGCCCTCGGCCTTGACCGGCGAGCCCTTGCCATGCTCCTTGACGCCCTCAGCGCCATGGATCTTTTGGAGAAACAGGGAGACACCTATGCTAACCGCCCCATGGCCGCCACCTTTCTCTCAAAAGCGTCGCCCCGGTATATTGGATTCATGATCCAGCACCACCTCCATCTGGTGGAATCCTGGGCAAAGCTTGATGAAGCGGTCAAAACCGGCAAGGCTGTAGAGCAAAAGAGCCGTTTCACGGACCAGGAGCAGCGGGAAAGCTTTCTCATGGGCATGTTCAACATTGCCATGGCAACGGCTCCCACCCTGGTTCCCACCCTCGACCTTTCCGGGAAAAAGCATCTCCTGGATCTGGGAGGCGGGCCCGGCACCTATGCCATCCACTTCTGCAAGAGCAACCCGGGTCTCAGGGCGACCATCTTCGATCTTCCCACCACCCGGCCGTTTGCGGAAAAAACCGTTGCAAAGTTCGACCTTGGCCAGGTCATTGAATTTGAAGCGGGCGATTTCCTGAAAGACGCCATCCCGGGAAGCTATGACGCGGTGTGGCTCTCCCACATCCTCCACGGCGACGCTCCCCAGGATTGCGACCGGATCATCCAAAAGGCGGTGTCCGTGCTTCAACCCGGCGGCACCCTCATCATCCACGACTTTATCCTGGACAACACAAAGGACGGCCCCCTGTTCCCGGCCCTCTTCTCCCTGAACATGCTGGTCAGGACCGAGAACGGCCAGGCCTACTCCGAGGCCGAGATCACGGCCATGCTGACAAAGGCCGGGATAAAAAACATAGAACGCACCCCCTACAAAGGCCCCACAGACTCGGGCATCCTCCTGGGCCTAAAGCCGTGACCGGTTAAAATCGAACCGTTTCCACCATCTCCTTAAGCTGCTCTGCCAGTTTTTTCAAATCGGCCGCATTGAGACGCACCTGGGAACTGCTGTTTGACATCTCGCCGGCTTCCTGGTCAACCTGGCTGATATCCATTGCAATTTCACTGGAAACGGTTGCACTCTGGGCGATGTTTCCGGTGATTTCCCGGGTGCCAAGGGATGCCTGGGCAATGTTGTCTGCGACCTCCTTGCTTGTTACCGATTGTTCCTCAACCGAAGCGGCAATGGTGGTAACAAGTTCGTTCAAATCATTGATGACGTTTGAAATTCCCTGGATCTCTTTGATTGCCCCGGTGGTTGATCCCTGGATGCCATCTATCTGATTTTTAATCTCAAGGGTGGCGGCTGAGGTCTGTATGGCCAGCTCCTTTATCTCGCCTGCCACCACAGCAAACCCCTTCCCCGCTTCTCCGGCCCGGGCAGCCTCTATGGTCGCATTCAGGGCGAGAAGATTGGTCTGTTCGGAAATCTCTTTGATCGCCTCTGTGACCTGGCCGATTTCACTGGCGGATTTCCCAAGCGCTTCCACCTTGGCAGAGGCTTGCCCGGACAGGATGACAGCGTCATCGGTGATGGTGCTTGCCGTTGACGTGTTCATACCGATTTCGCCTATTGTTGCCGTCATCTCCTCCATTGCCGCCGCAACCATATTGATGTTGCCTGATGCCTGTTCCGTGGCCGCAGACACGGAGTTCATATTAGAGCTCATCTCTTCTGCCGCGACTGCAACCGTATTGGATTTGCTGGAGGTGTTTTCGGCGCCGGAAACCATCTGATCCGAAATGGCGGCAAGTTCAAAGGAGGAGGAGGTCAGGGTCTGAACGCCTGCATTGAGATCCGTGAACGTTTTCCTGAGACTAATGGTCATGATCTCCATGTCCCGGTATACCCCCTGGATTTCCTTGTTTTTTCCGGTATTGAATTCCACCAGGAAATCCCCCTGGGCAATGCTCCGGGCCACCCCTGCGAGCTGTGCCGGATCGCACCCCAACTGTTTCAACACACTGCGGGTGAGAAAAAAGACGATCAGGATACCCATGAGCAACGCCCCAAGGCTGATCAATATAATAAACGTCACAGCCCGGCTGTTGGACGCCTGGAGCCGGGGCCCCAGCTCATCCTGGACAGCCTTGATATCAAGCTTTATCTCCTCGATCTGTTTAGCCACCTTGGGACCGATGCGATCCAGGGTGGTGGTGATGATGGCATTGCGGCTATGGATGATTTCAACCAGATCGGTGAAACCGTCCATGTACATTTTTTTACTATTCCCAACCTTGGACAGCAGTTCACGGCGGACCGGGTCGGGCTCTTCCCCGTCCAGAAAGTCAAGGATCTCCTGCATGAGTTTGAATTCCGCAATCACCCGGTCGGCATGGGACCGGGTGTTGGAAACCAGGAATTTTGCCGCATAAATCCTGGCAAGCAGCATATGCTTCAAAGCCAGGCCTGCGTTAAACGCGATGCTTGCCTCTTCATCGCTTTCAGCCGATTCCATGATCCCGGTAAGAAGATTTTCCATGAGAGGCCCGTTGGTGTTCAGCACTTCATTCTCATGAAGCTTCCGTTTTTCCATGAGATCCACCACTTTTGTGAAACCCTCGTTGTACTGGCTGACAGAATTTTCTATCTCCCGGATCTTGGCAGCACGATGGGGATCCTTTATCTCCTTTTCTGAGGTCCCAAGAAAGGAGAGCATCATATCATAGTGTTCTCTAAACTGGCTTTTATCTTTTTCGCTGCCGGTGATGATGAAATCCTTGACGTTCATGCGCGCCATCAGCATATGGGCCTGGATGCGACCGGCCAGGTTGGCGTCCCGGGCCATCTCCCGGTAGCCCATGAAACCATCTGAAGAAGCGTTCAACTCAATGCCTCCCAACAGGGCGACAGCCGCCAGCAGAAGCAATATCATTGTAAACCCACTGATAAGTTTCGTTCCAAGGGTCATGCGTTTAAAACCGTTCATCTTGTCTGATTTCCCTTTGTTTTTCTAAAGCCCTTGAAATGCCATGGGGGGCTTCATCCCA
Source organism: Desulfobacterium sp. (assembly GCA_030145245.1). Lineage (GTDB taxonomy): Bacteria > Desulfobacterota > Desulfobacteria > Desulfobacterales > Desulfobacteraceae > Desulforapulum. The sequence continues at coordinate 97,923 of JAQYWC010000008.1, read as the reverse complement.
TTGAGAGAACCGCAGACACCACAAGTAGTTTTTTCATTTTTTTGCCCCAAGGCGGCTATTATCAGTCCTCCGAATCCAACGCAACCTGATTTTTTACCAACCTGCCCAGGGCCAATAAGCAACAGACATGCCATTGCTGAAAAAGAGCCTCAAATCTCCAAATTTTCCATGATATTCGGACCGACGTTCATCCGATGAATTCTTTTCCATGCCGGAGGGATGGAAGGTGTCTCACATGGGACACCCAAGGGGGTGAAACACTGGAACAGTTTCTGCTGGGAAATGATACAGTCCAGGGGAGAACAAGCAGGTCATGACGAGGGAAGAAAACTGCTTATGCGATAGCTGGAACCGCTGCATGGTGGCATTCAACAATGGGGAGGATATCGGCAATGCGGGGAATGGATTTAAGAATGTTCGCGCCCATGGCAGGGTGTTGCTTGATGTGCTCAAACTCCGCCAGGGTGAGCTTTGCCGGCTTGAGCAGGACATCGTCCCTGATACCGATTTTTCCGATATCATGGAGCTTGCCCCCGATGAGTGAGCGGGCAATTTCCTCCTCCGTGCCCCCGGATAATGTCACAAGCCCCGAGATAATGGCTCCAACCCTTTCCGAGTGGCCAAGGGTATATTGGTCCCGGGCTTCCAAAGCGTTTGCAAGACTGGCCATGCCGGAGATCAACAGGCTGTGTTCCGTATCCGCCCTCTCCTTCTCCTTGACCTGGATTTGAAACTGGTAGGCGAGGATCTTTTCCAAACGTAAGATGAGCTGCTCAAGACTGAACGGCTTTAAGATGGAGGATACCGCGCCGTACTGCATCATGCGCTTGACATTGCCGATGTCGCTCTTTGTGGCCATCACCACGGTGGGAATGGTTGAAAGCACAGGATCGACAGACAGTATTTCGCATAGTTCAATTCAATACCGTTCCTCCACGGCAATGGCAAGACCTTCACCACCCCTCAAGGCATGGACGGTTCTGGCATTTAACGGTGAAATATAATTTTTCAACATCAATATCTGACTCCGATTGAACCCAAGAATCAAAACCGAAAGTTTCCCCATATTTTTTCCTGCTTATAATCTAAATTTTAAAAAGAGTGTTCAGAGCGTGGCGTGGACTTTAGAAGAGCGTCACATCCATGGGCTCCTTGAGCTTCTCCCTGATCTGGCTGAACTTTTTTTGCTCCTCAAGCACCAGGCTGGAAGACTTCAGCGAGTGGCTCTGTTTCAGATAGACATCCCCTGTCCGGGTATGAAAATAAACGTTTCTGACATAGGCCCCCCCAAGGTCCCTGCTGATGATTCTGATCCCTTCCTTTTCCAGAAACGAGGTGACAAAGGTCGCAAGCTTCCGGCCCACAGCCTGCTTTTCGATGATACCGGGAATAACACAGGCGCCACCAAACACCTTGGCCCTGATCCCACGCCGGTCGGCACCAAGTTCCATGAGGGAATTGATCAGAAGCTCCATGGCATTGATGCCGAATCGTGCCGGCAGGTTGTAATTTGTCAGGTCTGCCCGGCCGGGCAGGAGGATATGATTCATCCCCCCGATCTCTCTTTCCCGGTCAAACAGACAGACGGCAACACAGGAGCCGAGCAAGGTGGAGATGACAGCAGGCTTGCGGCTGGCATAGTACTCGCCAATGGAGATGGTCACCCTTTTGGGGTGGACCGCCCTGCCAAGGGTTCCCTGGCCCGGGATTGAAAATTCAGTCACCTATTTTTTTTTACACTCCCCTAATACCGTTCCTGGAATCTGTTCCAGGGAAAGTACCCTGTCAACCCCCCCGAGCTTGATCGCTTCATTGGGCATGCCAAACACCACGCAGGAGGCCTCATCCTGGGCGATGGTAAAGGCGCCGGCCTGTTTCATCTCCAGCATCCCCTTTGCCCCGTCGTCTCCCATGCCGGTCATAATGACGCCCACGGCATTTTTACCGGCATACCGGGCGGCAGACCGGAAAAGAACATCCACAGACGGCCGGTGGCGGGAGACCAGGGGGCCGGTTCTCACTTCAACATAGTACCGCGCACCGCTTCTTTTGAGCAGCAAATGATCGTTGCCTGGGGCGATCAGCACCTGCCCCCTTAATACGGAATCGTTATTTTCAGCCTCTTTGATGGAGATCCGGCATAGGTCGTTGAGGCGTTTTGCAAATGCCCGTGTAAAATTCTCCGGCATATGCTGCACGATCACCATCCCGGGCGCATCCATTGGCAGTTGCTCCAAAAAGACCCTGAGGGCTTCGGTTCCTCCGGTTGAGGCGCCCATGACCACGACCTTTTCGGTTGTTTCCAGCATGGCCCGTGTGGGTCCTGCAAGCACGGCGTCCGCACTGAGCTTGGGTTCGACCTTTTTAAGCGCTGAGGTCTTTTTTATGCGGGAGAGGGCAGCCGACTTGACACTGTCGCAGATCTGTATGCCTGACTCCTCAAGAAATTTCTTTGTCCCCACAACCGGTTTCTGAATAATCTCCACGGCCCCGAATTCAAGGGCCTTTAAGGCTGTTGCCGACTGTTCCCCGGCAAGGCTTGAACAGATCACAACGGGAATGGGGTGCTGGGCCATGAGCTTCTTCAAAAAGGTGACACCGTCCATCCGGGGCATTTCAACGTCCAGGGTGATCACGTCCGGGACTTCATCCCGCATCTTCCCGGCAGCCGCATAGGGATCGCAGGCGGTTGCCATCACCTCGATATCAGGATCAGAGGAGAGTATCCCAGAAAGGGTTTGACGCACCAGGGCGGAATCGTCAACAATCAGAACCCGGATCTTCTTTTTCATCCTATCTCACCTTTTGATAAACCGTGGGTGCCACTGCAACAAGGGGCAGCCGTTTACAATCCAGGAACTCGGAATGGCCCATGAAGATGAATCCGCCTTTCACAAGCTGGTTGCACAGCTTGATCAACAGTTGTTCCGTGGTCTCATTGTCAAAATAGATGGTGACATTCCGGCAGAAGATGATATCCATCTTGTGCCCGATGCCAAACTCCCTGTCCATGAGATTGAGCCGCCGGAAGTCCACCTTTTTTCTCAGTTCAGGCACGATCCTGACAAGCTCCCGGGTCCTGTCACGGCTTCTCAAAAGATACTTTTTTCTCAACCCCATGGGAACCGGCTCGATCTCGCTTACATCGTAAATCCCCTTTTTTGCCGTTTCAAGCACCCGGTTTGAGATATCGGTGGCAAGGATTGAAAAATCAACCCCGGGGGTTTGCCTGGCATATTCACTTAACACCATGGACAGGGTATAGGGTTCGTCCCCCTGGGAGCAGGCACAACTCCAGGCCATCAGCTTTTTTCTCATTCCCGGCCCCTGGGCGGCGATCCACTTTGGAAGGATCGTATTCACAAGACAGGTGAAATGCTTCGGCTCCCGGAAGAAATCGGTCTTATTGGTTGTCACCTCGTCGATAAAATGGGGCAACTCACCCTTCACACCCTCCGGGCTGAAAAGATAGTCGCAATAGTGGGAATAAAATTTTATGTCCAGGTGGTTCAATCGTTTGCGAAGGCGGGATTCGATCATCCCTTTTTTCACCGCCGGCATCTTGATGCCGAGCCGTTCCTGGATAAAACCTGCCAGCTTCTTAAAATCAGCTGTTGATAGATGGGGGTGGGGAGATGTACTGCTCCAAGGGTCGGCCATTCACTCTTCCTCGTCCCGGAAACAGGCCCGGGAAAACGTCGTTTGCCGGCACCCGCCCTTCATGCAAAGGGTGGGTGCCGGCACTGTTTCAAAAAACATACTCTTGTAAAAAAATCAGGTATCCAGGGGACTTTCGGTCTCCCCTGACACCTCCATATCCTGGTCAGGCAGGGCTTCGGCGTCGTTCACACCCGAGAGTTCATCCGCAGAAAAAACCCGCTCGATGTCCAGAAGGATGATGAACTCATCGTTCTTTTTTCCCATCCCTTTGATAAACCCGGTCTTGAGCCGTGTGCCCAGTTTCGGTGCAGGCTCTATCTGATCCGGTTCCAGGTCAAGCACCTCCCTGACCGAATCAGCCAGGGCACCGATCAGGGTGGTTTCACCCTCAATGATGTTCTCCATGATGATGATGCAGGTGTTGACACTCTTTTCCGTTGCCGGCATCCCGAATTTAAACCGCAGATCCACCACCGGTACAACACCGCCCCTCAGGTTGATCACACCGCGCATGAAATCCGGCATCCTGGGCACCTTGGTGATCTCCGTATAATCCAGCACCTCACGCACCTGCATAATATCCAGGGCATAGACCTCCTGGTCAAGCATAAACGCAAGATACTGGCCTGTCTGGGTGATCCCTTCAATGGTCATATACAGATACTCCCCCTGGGATTGATAACTCTTTTTTCAAACAGATCTCTTTTCACCATTATTCGCCCCCTAATACCTCTCAAACTCCGCATCCATGGCATCCCCTTCACCCAGATCATCACCCAGATCCAGGGTAATCCCGCTTACGGCACCTGATTTTTTCCGCTTGCCCGATACAGCCACAGGCCTCATTCCAGCGGTTTTATCAGCAGCTTTTGCCACAGCCTCAACCTGGACAGACGGTTTGATCTGGCGGGCATCATCGCTGGTCCCTACCTTGAAGAAACCGATGGATCCCTGGAGCTGCTCTGCCTGGGCCGATAGCTCCTCGGCCGTGGCCGACATCTCCTCGGCAGCAGAGGCATTCTGCTGGATCACCTGGTCAAGCTGCAAAAGGGCCTGGTTGATCTGCTCTGAACCGGAGTTCTGCTCATTGGAGGCCGCGTTTATCTCCTGGACCAGCTCTGCTGTCCGCTTGATATCCGGCACGATCTTCTGGAGCATCTCGCCTGCATTCTCAGCGATCTCAACACTGGACACCGACAGGTTGGAGATCTCTGCGGCAGCTGCCTGACTCCGTTCCGCAAGCTTTCTTACGGCATCGGCCACCACGGCAAACCCCTTGCCGTGCTCGCCGGCCCGGGCCGCCTCAATGGCGGCGTTCAATGCCAGCATGTTGGTCTGGCGGGAGATCTCCTCGATGATGGAGATCTTTTCAGCAATCTCCTTCATGGCATTGACGGTTTTGCCCACGGCTTTTCCGCCGGTTTCAGCATCGTCAGCCGCCTGGATGGCCAGCCGTTCCGTCTGCTGGGCATTTTCCGCATTCTGCCGGATGTTGGATGCCATCTGCTCCATGGAGGAGGAGGCCTCTTCAGCGGCGGCGGCCTGTTCCGTTGCCCCCTGGGACAACTGCTCGGACGCCGAGCTTAAGGCCACACTGCCTGAAGCCACATTGTCCGACCCTGTTTTCACCTCGGAGACCGTAGAACTCAGGTTGTTCACCATCTTGTCCAGGGCATGGCCCAGGAGATCTTTTTCAGACAGAATATTCACGCTCACGTTGAGATCCCCGTTGGAGATCTGTTCAGCCACCTGGGCCGTATCCTTGAGGTTTGCCACCATGCGGTTCATGGCGTCCGACAGGATACCGATCTCATCCTTCTGATCCACATCGGAGGACACACTGAGATCTCCGTCCGATACGGCTTTGGCAACGGCAACACTCTTGAGGATCGGCCTGACAATACCGCCAGCAACAAACAGGGCGATGAACGCCACAATGCCCGCCATGGCAATACCCATCATGCAGATGGAGAAAAGGAGTTTATTGATGGGCTCAACAATCTCGTCCTTTTCCACTTCACCCACAATACACCAGGTGGTATCAGCCACCTTGATGGGGGCAAATACGGACAGCACCCATTTGTCCCGGTAGTCCAACCGGAACTCCTTGCCGGTCTCACCGGCCAAGGCTTTCTTGGTGGAGGTGGTATCCACCGTTCCCTTGGCAGGATTTAGAAAGGAGGACTTGACCGTAAAGTCAGGATCAAGCAGGGAATCGTTCCGCATGAGATTGTCGCTTCCCACAAGGTAGATCTCTCCTGTATTACCCATTCCCGTGCGCTCGTTCATGATGGCATTGATCCAGCTGATCTGCACCTGGAGGGCAACGATCAGCTCCACATTGCCTTTGCTGTCCAGCACGGGCCGGGCAATAAAAGCATAGGGATCGTTGTTGTCCGGCGCATAGAGCTCAAAATCCGCAATCCCGTACGCCTTGGTTTTCAGCACCTTTTTGACGAGCTTGCCAAGTCCGGACCCTCCATATTTCCCGGAGACCATATTTGAATCGTAATCAGCCCCATGGGTAACCGTGTAAAACACGTTGCCCTTGGGATGGATCAGATAGAGATCTTCATAGCCGGCCTTGCTGATATAGCGGGTGTAATAGTCCTCGGAAGCCCCGGCAAGCCGGGGTGCAATGGCCTCTTCAAGATCTATCTTTGAGATCATGGCCCAGTTAAGCCCACTAATATTAAGGGGCTCATAATTCACCATGACAAGTTTACCGGTGGAGTCGGAATAGACCCCCCTGCCCTTCCTGCCGGAAAAGGCCTCTGCCATATAACCCGTAACATCTTTACTGATGTCATACCCGGTGACAAGTTTGCCCCCGCCCATGGTCACAAGGTCACTTCGGAAAAGGGTTTTATCCCCCACTTGTCCGACCACATAGGTTTCACCCGTCTTGCCCATGCCAAAACGCCGCTGGGCAATGGTGTTGATGGCTTTGGCCGGGATCTCCAGGGCAACAACACCGATGACCCTGCCGGAGGCATCCTCTACAGGCGCGCCGATAAAGGCTGCCTGCCGTCCACTGCGGGGGGTATAGGCGGAGAAGTCTTCTATCACCACCCCCCTGGTTTCAACCACCCTGGACCACAGCCGGGCCAGCCCCTCATTCTTATAAGGCCCGTGCTTCAGATTGGTTCCCAGGTCCGACTCCCCTGCCTGGGTGTACATCACATGGCCGTGGGCGCCACACATGAGGGCCATGTCATTGTAACCATATTTCTCAACGTAATTGTTCAGGTAGGCTGAATGTTCCCTGTAAATTTTCTTATAGGCCGGGGTTGAGATATCGTAGCCTTCAGCGGCACCGGTGCGCATCTCATCGTGGTAATTTTTAAGCTGCCCGAACATCTGCAAAACATCTTCGCTTTCAGACAGGGCCACCACATCGGTATTCACCTTGGCAAACAACTCTTTGACTTGGGCGGCCTTCAGCTCCTGGATCGATTCAAGCTTGTTGAACGCCTCCTGTTTCAAGATATCAACGGTCTCAACAAGACCATTCATATCCCCTTCCCGATCCACAAAAAACTTATCAACCTGTTTATTCTTGATGACCCGAACGGCTTCAAGCTTATCAAATGCCTGTCCGGTAAGGGCCTTGCTTGCCAGGTGACCTGCCCACCATCCGCCGATGGCCATGGGAACCAGACCGATGATCAGGAACAATCCAACGAGCTTTGGCTTCACCTTAATATTTTTTATCTTCAACATATATGACTCCTCTTCTCCGGCATCACCCGGGTTAAAATCTCAAATCCAAGATTTTATTCACATCCACGATCAAGGCCACAGAACCATTACCAAGAATGGTGGCCCCGGATATATCTGGGGCATTCCTAAAGGCATTGCCCATCTTTTTTATGACAGCCTGCTGGCTTCCCACAACACTGTCCACCACAAAACCGACTCTTTTTTCATTTGTTTCCATGATGACCACATGTTCGAGCTCAGGCTGCGTCTCGTCTATTCCATACTCTTCCCGCAGCCGTATGTAGGGCACCATCTCCCCCCTGACGTTCAAAAGCCCTGACTTTTTTCCGGCTTCATCCCGGGGCAGCTCCACACACTCTTCAACAGAGATGAGGGGAAATATGAAATATCCCTTTCCCAGGGTCACAAGCAGCCCTTCGATGATGGCCAGGGTCAGGGGAAGCTTAAGGGTGATGGTGGTGCCGCCTCCTTTTTGGCTCTCCATATCGATGCTGCCCCCCAGCTCCTCGATGCTCCGTTTGACCACGTCCATGCCCACGCCCCGGCCGGAAAGATCCGTGACCTCACTTGCCGTTGAAAACCCGGGGGCAAAGACCAGGTTGTTGATCTCCTTTTCACTGAGGTCGGCGTCCTGGGCCATGAGCCCCTTTTCCACAGCCTTGGCCCGGATCACCACAGGATCAAGCCCCTTGCCGTTGTCCGCTATCCGGATCAATACATTCCCGCCGGCATGCTCGGCCGCAAGGTGAATGGTGCCGGTCTCCTCTTTTCCCGCCTCTTTTCTGACGTCGGGCATCTCAATGCCGTGGTCGATGCTGTTTCGGATGATATGCACCAGGGGGTCTTTGAGTTTCTCGATCACTGTTTTGTCAAGCTCAGTTTCCTCCCCCGAGGTGGTCAGCTCCATCTGTTTTCCCAGATCGTTTGAAAGATCCCGCACCAGGCGTTTAAAGGTGGAAAACGTGGTGCCGATCTGAAGCATGCGCATGCTCATGGCGTTGTCCCGAAGACCACTGGCCAGCATCTCCACCTCCTCGGCAATGGAAACAAGGTCAGGATCGCTCTCCATGGTGGCCTTCTGGCTGAGGCGCGCCTGGACCGTCACAAGCTCCCCCACAAGATCCACAAGGTGATCAAGCTTGTCCGCCGCCACCCGGATGCTGGTGTTCTGGACCGCCTCCCTGCGCCTTGCGATCTGCTTTTTAACCGCCGCCTGTTCAGCCAGGGCCGAGCTGACCGATGCCTGGCTGACCGCCCTCTCCTTTACCAGGATCTCCCCCAGGAGATTCTGCTCTTCAAGGGCCTTGTCAAGCGAATCACCGGACAGTTCCCCCCGTTTGACCAGGATCTCGCCTAGCTTGTCACAGTTTTGCTCATCCACGTCAAACGCTTCATCATTGTCAATGAGATCGATGAAAAGATCGCACTCATCCTCCACAAAGATGAAAACATCCCGGATGGCGTTCTCTCCCTGATCCGTGGTCAGGATAATGTCCCAGAAGATGTAACAGGCTTCGGGATCGATATCTTCCAGCATGGGAAGGTTCTCGGTATGGGGGGTGACGCTGCACTCCCCCATCTCCCGGAGTTCATCCAGGAGGGGGATGGGATTTGTCCCGGTTGCAAAGAGATCCAGGGCCGGGCAGAACCGTATCATATAGGTCTGCAGGGGAGAGACGACGTCCGGCTCCTCTTCGGGGCTGTCCAGGGGAATCACGCCGGCCGCTGTCCCTTCCCGGGGTTCAGGGGCCGGCAGCAACGCCTGAAGCGAGGCGATGATCTCAGTTTCAAGGCTCTCATCTTCTTTACCGTGGCCATCCAGGAGATCCTTTATATGATCCCTTGCGGACAGGGTCAGGTTGACAAGATCCTTTGTTACATGGATCTCTCCGCCACGCACCAGGTCAAATACGGTTTCAACGTTGTGGGTAAAATCCGCGATGGCATCAAAACCAAACATTGCCCCGGAGCCCTTGATGGTATGCATTGCCCTGAATACCCGGCCCACCTGCTCCATGTCGTGGGGATTATTCTCCAGTTCCAGCAACGAGGTTTCAAGTTCTGTAAGCAGTTCGTATGCTTCTTCCTTAAAGGCTTCTTCTTGCCCGTTCATAGGGAACTCCTGTGGGATAACAGCTTATAGCTCATCGCATATGAATAGATCCCATTTCTTATTAGAATAGGTAATTTGGTATCTATTCGAGTGCAAACATCTATAAAACCCATATCTATTTTAAGACCTTCTTTACCACAGCAAGAAGCTGCTCAGGCTTAAACGGCTTGATGATCCATCCGGTGGCACCGGCCTTTTTTCCCTCTTTTTTCTTGTCATCCTGGGATTCGGTCGTCAGCAGGATGATGGGGATAAATTTGTATTGGGCCATGGCTCTGACATTGCGAATCATCTCGATGCCGTCCATGTTGGGCATGTTCAGGTCAGTGATGATCATGTTGATCTTTGCGCCGGCAAGTTTTCTCAACCCGTCCTTGCCATCCACGGCCTCAACCACTTCATAACCGGCTCTCTTCAGGGTAAAACTCACCATCTGCCGAACACTTGCCGAATCGTCCACAGTCATGATCGTCTGTGTCATTATTCCACCTCTCCTTTCCAAAAGCATTTTTCACAAAAATTTTCAGGACACTCTCCACTGCTGCTGAATCCGGCTTCGAGCAACGCCGATTCAATCGCATGGCTGTTGCAGCTTTGGGGTGCCAACCGTTTTTCATTATTCTCAAAGGAACGGTTTGCCGCACAAAAGAGCTGGATGCAGGAAAGATCCATGCATCGTACGTCGTCAAGGCAAACAACCGTTTGGGTTGATTCAAAAAGAACCGTGGCAAGTATCTTTTTCAGAGCAGCTGCGTGCTCGATGGTTAAATCACCATCCAGCGTCAGAGTCGTCACCGTGCCGTTCTTCTCAATCTTATGTTCCATTGTGTTTCTCCATATCAAAACAGCTCGATATTATCTCCGAGCTCATCTGTTCCACAGCCCTCGTCCGGGGCGTCATCATCAAAGAGTTCCACACCTCCCGCCTGTTCACCCAATCCGGAATTTCCGGAAATACCTGCCACGCTCTCTTTATGAACGGCCCGCTCTTTCTCCATGGTATAGCGTTCAGCCATATAGGCATCTGCGATTTGAGCTGACGCCTTTTCATCGATCAGCGGGCTCAACAGATCTTTCACCCCATTGAGCTGATCCATCTGGGATGTCAGCGATGCAGAGATGAGGGGAAAAAACTGAAGCCCGTTTTTTGCCTCTGAGACAGCGGTAATCAACGCGTCCGAAACGTCGCTCAACCCCCTGACCCTCTCCCCTGTCTGTTCATACAACCCAAGGACTGCAGCAAGGATAGTGTCCAGGGCGTTTCCCGGCTGATCCGAACAGCTGCCGGACCCGGAGTCAAATGTTTTTTCGAACTCAACCCCCTCAATGGCAGAAACAATGGATGCGATGATCTCTTTCACACCGGCAATGGAATCCTCTGCCTGGGTTGAAAGGGCTCTCATCTCCCTGCCCAGCACGGCAAGGGTTCTTCCCCCGTCCCCCAGGCGGTTGGCTGCGATCATGGCGTTCAGGGCCTTATTCTGTGACTCCTGGCTGATATGGTGGAGGTCTCCTGCCAGGGATGACAGGGTTGAGGCGGTTTCAAACGCTTTTTCATAGATGACAACCAGACGATTTTCCAGATCCGAGCCCTGGTTCTCAAGGGACCGAATATTTGTCAGATCCGATGACAGCTGGGAAAAAGGATCATCGCCCCTTTGCCGGCCATGGCCCGGTCTTGTATTGGAGTCAGCTATGTTTGAAATATTTTGAGCCATGGAGGAGATGTCATCTGTGATGTTCCCAAAGGCGATCCCGGTTTCCTGGTACACCCCGTCGATCTCGCTGATGATCTGCTCTATCTGTGCCAGCTGGAGAACGATAATGGCATGGGCCGTGGTAAAATCATCGGTGTTGCCGTGGTCAACGGAAGCGTCCCCCTGGATGCAAAGGGACTCAACATCCTTTAATCCCGAAACAATGTGTTCTATCCTCTGGCGCATGGAGTCATGGAGCTGAACCCCCATCACGACTTTTTCCACCTCCTGGGAAATCCCACTGGACATGGCCCCGGCATCTTCAACCATGCCAAGGGAAAAGCACATCAGGTGTTCGGTTTTTTCAATGGAATTGCCGGCAGACTGTTCTGCCAGGTCTGCCAGGCTCGTCATCTTGGCGATGCCACTTTCTATCTCACCGTACATGGAAGAAAAAAGCGCTTTTGATGCCAGGGTGAAATCATGGATCTTTTTGGAAATTTGGAGGATCTTCTCCGAAAGCTGCTTGATCTCCCTGGCAATGACGGAGAAATTTTCATCGGAGATTTCCGACCGGGAGGATTCGATAAAAATATTCAGGGCAACCGCCCTCAGGTACCTGGCAATGGTTTCAATTTCGCCTCGCTTAAAATTGAGCTGTTCAAGATACTCCTGGACAGCTTTGACGGGATTTGATTTTAAAACCGCCTTGTCACGGCATTTTTTCAGCATGCCAATGGATTGATTCACGGACGATTCAATCTGCTCCAGGGTATTCCCGTTTGAGTCCCCTTTGATAAGGCCGGCAATTTCGATGGTATCCCGGGTCAAATCCGCAACAAATCCATATCCTTGCTGAAGCCGTTCACCCAACACCATGAAATCCGGCTCTGCATTTAAACTGACGGCCATGAGGCCCTCTTCAATGGATGCGAGACGACAAACCAGATCTGAGCCGATCCCATCCTGAAGGGGGTTGTCTTGCGCCCTGGGCCCCTTTTTCTCTAAAATATTTAACCGCTTCGCCATAAAAACAACTTCTCTATGTTCCCGGTCTTGAACTCCCGGTTTTTGGTTTAATCCAAAACAGATCCCTTTTTTAAAGGAATCCAACTCATTTTAGCAAGATAGGGACCAAGCGCTTCAAAATCTTTTAACCCATTGATATTAAAGAAAACCCGCAAAAAAATACGATTTTTACAGACCCTGTTCCGGCCAGGTAATTCTCCTAAAAGAGAATCCCCCCACGTGCAAGCCCCCACGTGCATTCCAAGTCCCAGAGATACCAGGACCCTTGCGATTTAAAATCTTGTTTTCCCCCAATGGAGACGATTCTCAAATATGAGAATCCTACAAATATACGAAATACTCTAATGTACGCCATGCACTTTAAGACGTTTTTACAGGTATGGTTTGGAAAGCCCGAAGATCAGTACATTGACTTCAGATGCCGTTATAAGAACTGTTACCCCGGATGACCGCTGTTGCGTCCCTGCTCAACGATTCCCGTGCCCATCTCCCTGTTTTCTCCTTGAATCAAGGGACAGCTTGCTGATAATAAGAACGAATGTATTTACATCAACAAAATCTCAAGATCAAGTAAAACATAATCATTATAGAGGTTAACCAGCCACCGTCACCCAGGAGAAATGCACCATGGACCATGAAAACGAGATGTTCAACAAAGGGATCTACCAGGATCGAAGGGATGCACTGAAAAAAAAGATCGGCAGGGGAGTGATCCTGCTCCTGGGCCATGGAGAGAGCCCCATGAATTTTGCCGACAACTGCTACCGCTTCCGCCAGGACAGCACGTTTCTCTATTATGCCGGCATCAGCCATCCCGACCTGGCCCTCCTGATCGACTGCGACTCAGGCCATGAGATCCTGTTTGGAGATGACTACACCATCGACCAGATTGTCTGGACGGGTCCCCAGCCATCCATTTCCCAACGGGCCGGAAAGAGCGGCATCAGCGACACCCAGCCCCTGGCCCACCTCAAGGAGGTGCTTACCAGCGCACGGCAGCAAAACCGGCCGGTCCATTTTCTGCCGCCCTATCGCCATCACCACAAACTCAGGCTGATGGAACTGATGGGGGTTCCCCAGTGCGCCATGGACACCATGGCCTCCCAGGCCCTCATCCGGGCCGTGGTGGACCAGCGCATCTACAAGTCCGACCAGGAGGTGGCCGAGATCGAAAAGGCGGTCAACACAAGCGTGGGCATGCACGCCACCGCCATGACGACAGCCATGCCGGGCATGACCGAGGGCCGGGTGGCGGCCGAGGTGGAGCGATTAGCCAAAGCTTTTAACCACCATCTCTCCTTTCCCATCATTGCCACCATCAACGGCCAGACCCTCCATAACCACGACCACGGCAACACCCTGAAAGAGGGGCAGCTCTTTCTCCTGGATGCAGGGGCCGAGACCGCCATGGGCTATGCCGGGGATCTCTCAAGCACCTTTCCCGTGGCCCCCACCTTTACCGACAACCAGCGCCAGGTGTACGAGACCGTGCTGAAAGCCCATGAAAAGGCGGTCTCCATGCTGAAGCCGGGCATACCGTTCAAGGAGATCCACCTGGCCACCTGCCTTGAGATCGCCCGGGGCATGAAAGATCTGGGTCTCATGAAGGGAGATATGGAGAGCGCAGTTGAAGCGGGTGCCCATGCCATGTTCTTTCCCTGCGGCCTGGGCCACATGATGGGACTGGATGTCCATGACATGGAAAATCTGGGAGAGGAATGGGTGGGGTATGACGGAACGCCCAAGAGCGAGCAGTTCGGCCTCAAGTCCCTTCGCCTTGCACGGCCGCTTGAACAAGGCTTTGTCCTGACCGTGGAGCCCGGCATCTACTTCATTCCCGAACTCATGGACCTGTGGCGGAGCGAGAACCGGTTCACGGAGTTCCTGAACTATGACCGGCTCATGGCGTACAGGGATTTTGGCGGCATCAGAAACGAGGAAAACTATCTGATCACGGCAACGGGCCACCGGGTCCTGGGCAAACCCAAACCCAAGAGCGTCAAAGAGGTGGAGACCCTCCGGGCCGTGGCCTTTTCCTAGGATCAGGTCTACACAGTTAACACATGCCCAATCACCTTGGGTGCTGAAGAACTCGCCGGGGGTGTTCATCTCAATGATCTCGCCCCCCACACACAAAAGCTTGATATCACTATTATAAAGAGGTATGTTTTCCAACTTATATCATTATAACAAAACACTTGTTCGGGAGACCCTTTACAACAATGGCCCAGGAAATCGACACCCTGTTTGATACGCTAAAAAAGACACGCCCGGTAATCCGCAACGTCAAGGTGCCGGAATCCATCGCTTTCATGCTGGCGCCCGAAGATCAGGGGGTCCGCCTCACCGTCATCGACCCGGCAGGCAAGGAGGTCGATCCGGGATATGAGTTTTACGCAGGCCATACCAGAAGCATCCTCAAGGAGATCCACCGGCTGAGGGAGCAGGAGGCCTTCACCATAGACTGGGATGTGGAGCCATCAAACAATTGCTTCTATTTAAACGGCAACGACTACCTGCTTTCCCTGCTGCTTGGCTCGGACAGCCTTGTGGATGGCAATGGAAAAAAGATCAAGCTTGCCCAGGGGGATGCCAGGGTGAGGGTCTTTATCGAAGAGAAGAACCACCAGCTTGCCACCTCGGTCAGGCTCTGCCACGGCCAGCAGCAGATCAAAGAGATCGTTCCAATCACGGAAACCTGCATCCTTGCCACGGCAGAGAAAACCCTGTACCGGGTCTCCCCCCTTGGCAGCCGTTTCAATGCCCTGTCTGTGTTTGATACCACCCTGGGTGACGATCTTCTGGAACAATACCTGACCATGCTCTTTTCCACCCTCTCCAATGTGGATATCGCCTATGGGGGGTACACCATCCGCCAGGGCAGCCCCAAAGAGACAAGACCCGCCCTGATATTTGAGCATGTGGCCCCGGATCAGTCCCTTCACCTGCGGGTGTCTGCCACCTATCCCGGTTTTTCCCCTGATTTTTTCGACAACTTCGACCTGGACAGGCTGGTCTCGATCAATGGCATGGAAAAGACCATCACCGCAAGCCCCCTGGTCCACGGGGACATTGCCGCCTGCTTCCATGAAATCCACAGGGCATTGAAAAAACACGCCCGCACCCTGAAACAGGATAACGCCATCTTTCTCCAGGACAATTTCATGATCATCGAGTCTGGCCTGGCCAACCGTTTCATCACCCATGAACTCTCCTCCCTGCTGTCACGGTACACGGTCATGGGGGCTGAAAAGCTCAAATCCTACAAGGTGAAATATCTCCAGCCCAAGCTTGACCTGAAGCTCTCCCACGGCATCGATTTCCTGGAGGGGGATGCCACCCTGGAACTGGGTGGTGAAAAGTTCTCCATCAACGAAGTGTTGAAGCAGTACCGGAAAGAGTCCTATGTGCGGCTGAGCGACGGCACCAGCGCCATCATCAATCCCGACTACATGGAAAAGCTTGCCCGGATATTCAAGAAGCAGCAATCCGGGGTAAAAATCTCTTTTTTTGATCTTCCCGTGGTGGAGGAACTCATCGGGGAAAAGATCGCCAAAGAGGCGTTCAGCAGATCCAGGGAGATCTTCCTGGGGTTCAACAAGCTGAAGAGCTCAAAAAAACGGGTGCCCAAGATCAACGCCACCCTCCGGGGCTATCAGAAACAGGGGTTTAAATGGGCCGCCTACCTTCACAAGCACAAGCTTGGGGGGTGCCTTGCCGACGATATGGGGCTTGGCAAGACCATCCAGACCATTGCGCTTTTGGCCTCCATCTACCCTAAAGAGAACCGCCCAACCCTGATCGTCATGCCAAAGACCCTGCTGTTCAACTGGGAAAGCGAACTCAGGCGCTTTGCCCCGGACCTGTCGTTCTCCCACTTTTACGGCCCTTCACGAAAGATCAAAACCGCCCGGAAAAGCAACATCATCCTGACCACCTATGCCATGGTGAGAAACGACATTGAAGACCTGAAGGAGGAACGGTTTCACATGGTGATTCTGGATGAATCCCAGAACATCAAGAACATCAACGCCAAGGCCTCCAAGGCGATCATGCTGTTACAGGCCAGCCACCGCCTGGCCCTGAGCGGTACCCCCATCGAAAACAACCTGGGGGAGCTCTACTCCCTGTTCCGTTTTCTCAACCCGGCCATGTTCGGCACAGCAAGGGAATTTACCAAAAATTACCTCAATCCCATCCAGAAGGATGATAACAAGGCCGTGGTCAGGGAGCTCAAAAAAAAGATCTACCCCTTTATCCTCCGGCGGCTCAAGCATGAGGTGTTAAAGGACCTTCCCGACAAGATGGAGCAGACCCTGTTTGTGGACATGACCGAAGCCCAGGCAGCCCTCTACAACCAGCGCCGGCGGATGTTCAAGAACGCCATCCAGGAGGAGATCCGGGCCAAAGGATTAAAAAAATCCCAGCTCTTCATCCTCCAGGCCCTGGGCGAGCTTCGCCAGATCGCCTCCATCCCCGAGATCAAGAGCGACAACCGGATCATCTCCCCCAAACGGGAGATCCTCATGGACCATGTGGCCGACGCCGTGGCAGGCAACCACAAGGTGCTGGTGTTTGCCAACTATCTCCACTCCCTGGAGTGCGTCTCCCTCGACATGGAACAGGCAGGCATGGATCACCTGGTCATGACCGGTGCCACCCGGGACAGGCGTGCCATGGTTGAACGGTTCCAGAACGAAGACACCTGCCGGGCCCTGCTCATGACCCTGAAGACCGGGGGGGTTGGATTAAACCTCACGGCCGCGGATTATGTGTTCCTGTTTGACCCCTGGTGGAACATTGCCGCAGAAAACCAGGCCATTGACCGTGCCCACCGGATGGGCCAGAAAAACACCGTGTTCAGCTATCGCCTCATTGCAAGGAACAGCATTGAAGAGAAGATCCTGAAGCTCCAGGAGAAGAAGAAAGAGCTGTTTGATTCTCTCATTGCAAGTGATAACGCCTCCATCAAGCAGATGGATGAAGCCGATGTTGACTATGTATTGGGAGAGTAACCACCATGGAAATCCATAACATCAACCACATGAAGCCCTGGACGATCCGGCCCATGAGATGCCCTGTGTGCAATAATAAAGCCTCCCTTTTTACCGGCAATGCCCCGGGAGATCTGGAGTGCAGCGCCTGTTTTCAGAAACGGCTGGAAAAAAAATTATCAACGATTGACCTGACCCAATGGCCCTGGGAACGTTTTTCCATGGCCCTCTCTGCCCAGGGGCCCATGGAAGACCGCCTCACGGCATTGATCAATTTCCGGGCGTTTCAACACGTGAAGGAACTGCCGGCGCTCCTTGTGGAGAACCTCGGGTATGATGCGAATCACCCCCTTGCCGGTTTTGTTCGCCAAAAGGCCTATGAAGCCTGCCGCTTGTTCCCTGACGAAAAGCAGATGCTCACGGCGCTTTTCAGTGTCAAACACTACCGATCCTGGCAGCAGAAGGCAAACATTGCCATGGCAGCCTACGGCATAGCGCCCTCCCAGGCACGGGTCAAGGGCCTTGTGACCCAAATGGCCACCGATGACAGCCCCAATGTGAGAAGCCATGTGGCCGGCATGATCAAGAACGATACAAGACGCTGGACAAAAACCCTGTTCCGGACCTTGAAACACGATCCCAACCCCCTGGTCCGGGAAGCCTGCCAGGGTGGAATGCCCCCCCGGGACACCCGGCAAACAACCCAAACACCGCCAGCGCCCCAAAAGGTGGTCAAAAAGAAACCCGTATACAACAAGGTTGAGAAGATAGTCCTCCGGCATTTTGATTTCTCAAAACATGAACAACTCTATGACCGCTATCTTGGCCACATCCCGGACCTTCTGGATAAAACAAAATATGAGACAAAAGCGATTAAGGCCCTGAAAGAGAACACCCAGGAGTCCCGGGTACGACTGCTGGGGGCGGTCCTGGGCAGCAAGGCCCTTTTTGCTACGGTCCTGGAAAAACTGCCCGAACAAGTGAAGGTCCTGCTGCATCTATGCGCTGAAGAGTTTTACGAACAGGACTCAGAAATCCTGGAACAAAAGATTCTTCAAACCCTGGACCAGGACCTTTCTGACACCCCAAACGAGACGCCCCTGGACGAGGCCGTGGAACAAGATCCGGCCTTTTTCCTGTTCAAGGTGGAAGAGAGCTGGTCCCGTCGATACTATGGCGACGGCCGCTATGAAATATCCATCAATCCCGCCCTTCTTCCCCTTGTCCGGAAACTGCTTCCAGAACCTTGCGCCCCAGTGCTTGTGCCTGTCAAGGAGGTAAAGAAAAAGGCAGCCCACCTCCACCAGGCCGGCCAGACCCTGTTCGAGCAACTGCCCGTGATCCTGAGCTTCATCAGCCAGGAGAAACTCAAATTTGCCAAGAACAGCAACAAGATCCTGGTGACCTCCCTGAAAAAGATGGCCGCCGCCGCCAGCCTCAACGAGTTTTACGACACGGGCGACAAAGACATTCATTATCTGAAAGCAAGGCTCATTGCCGACTTTTTCACCTGCCGGTCTGCCTGGCAGGCAACGGCGCTCCAAGATCTGCCCGGGTTTATCAAAGAGTCCATGGACCGCTATTTTACCTTCAAAGATTTTAAAACCCACCGCACCCGGCAGGCGTTTGACCATATCAAGCATCAACAGGACTATCTTGACTCAGACGACCAGGAGAAACGGATGCGAAAGCAGCTCAAACAGATCTTCAAGCTGCTGCCCAAGGGAAAATGGGTCTCCACCTCTACCCTTGCACAGGTCGCCTTTCACCAGGGGATCGATTTCAATCCCTTTGTGGACGAGTATGAATTCCCAGACCTGTACATCAGCATGGATGCCAACAGACGCCACCAGGACAGGGACAGGAAAGATCTGGCCTGGCTCTATAAATTAGACACCCTGACCCTTCCCTTTGTCAAGCGGATGATGTTTCTCTTTGGCGCCCTTGGCATGGTGGACCTTGGCTATTTCCCACCGTCAAACACCATCTATCACCAGTACGGCAAGCCCTTTCTCACCCCCTTTGACGGGCTTCACTATGTCAGGCTCACCGATTTTGGCAGTTATGTTGCGGGCAAAAAAAAGACGTTCGCCCCGGGGGTGACCATCAAATCAGCCGAGATCGAGATCGATGATAAAAAAACCATGCTCTCCATCTACGGAGAGGACCCCATCAAACGAATGGCCCTGGAAACCGTGGGCCAGGCCATCAACCGATCGAGCTACATGGTGGACTATCAATCCTTTCTGCAGGATTGCACCACCCCGGATGAGGTGAAAAACAAGATCCGTTTTTTCAGGAACAACATTGCCGAACATCCGCCGGCCATCTGGGAACGCTTTTTCAGGGAGGTCCTTGCACGGATCAATCCCCTGGAGCCGGTCCCGTCAATGTGTGTGTTCCGGGTCAAACCGGACCGGCAGCTTCTCAGCCTCCTCACCACGGACAAGGTCCTGAAGAAACATGTGATCAAGGCGGAAAACCATCACATGATGGCGGAAGCGGCCCATTTTCCAAAAATAAAAAAACGGCTGGCCCTGTTCGGCTATTTTGTCGGCTGAGCCCGGGTATTTAAAATACAAATACCTTTCAACGGTTTCATCAACAGGAACGATTTGACCCCAAACCGGTTTTCCATATAAAGAGGCACGACACTATTTTACCTTTTATATAAGGAGACCACCGTGAAGAGAACACCCTGGCTTATCTTTCTTATGCTCGTGCTGACGCTTTCATGGACAACCGCAGGTTTTGCGGATGATTCATGGAAAACGGTTCAAGGAAAAAACAAACTTGTCGTTGGATTTTGCGCCCACTACCCCCCGTTTGAATCCAGAAACCTGAAAACAAACGCCCTGGAAGGATTTGATGTGGATCTCGGCCGGGCCCTGGCCCACGAGCTGGGCGTTGATGCAACATTTGTGGATGCCGAGTGGCAGGGGCTTCTGGGCGGACTTCAAAAGGGAGATTTCGATGTGCTGATCACCTGCATGTCAAAATCAGAGGCAAGGGCCTCCAACGTGAACATGAGTGATGTCTACTACGAGCTCCCCGACGTCATCGTTGTAAACCAGACCAACAGCGATATTCGCGCAAAGGCCGATCTTAAGGGGAAAACCGTGGGGGTCCAGCTCGGCTCGGGAAGCGAGCAGATCATCGACCGCATGGGCGATACCTTTAAGGATGTAAAAAAATACAACTACAACCCGGAAGCGTTCACGGATCTCAAATTCAACCGCATCGACGCCATTGTGGTGGGGTACGCCTATGCCGTCAACCAGATCAAGACCACCCCGGGTTTCAAAGTGGTGGGCGAGCCCCTGGCAAAAGCTGAAATCGTCATGGTCATGAAAAAAGGCAGCGACGCGCTGACCCACCGGCTCAACACGGCCCTTGCAACCCTCCGGGCAAACACAGTCTATGACGCCATTCAAACCAAGTGGCTTGAGATCAACTGACCGTGGATTTCCAGGCCCACATCATCATCGACGCCCTCCCCCTCCTTCTGGAGGGCCTTGGGGCAACACTCAAGCTGTGCCTGCTCTCGTTCCTTCTGGCCCTGGCAGCGGGCATCCTAGTGGGGGTCCTCCGGTCGAAATCAAATTTTTTCCGGAGGATCTTCGCCCCCTATGTGGAGATTTTCCGGGGCACCCCCCTGTTGATCCAGCTCTTCTTCATCTACTACGGCCTGCCGTCGGTGGGCATCACCATGGACAACTACACAGCAGGCACCCTGGGCCTGGGGCTCAACGGAGGCGCTTATATATCGGAGATCATCCGGGGCGCCCTCTTTGCCGTGGACCATGGCCAGGAAGAGGCGGCCAAGGCCCTGGGGCTGAACTGGTTCCAGGCCATGGTGTTTGTCATCCTTCCCCAGGCCGTCAGGGTCGCGCTCCCGCCCCTGGTGAACTCGTTTTCCACCATCATCAAGGAGTCCTCCCTGGTGTCGGTGCTTGCCATCACGGAACTGACCCGGGCAAGCCAACTGGTCTACACCCGAACCTTCAGGGCCTTTGAGATCTATCTTGCGGTGGGCCTTCTCTACTTTATCATCATCTACTCGGCATCACTGGTGTCGGCCCGCCTGGAAAAACAACTGAACCGTTTTCAGTAATCCATACACTATCATGGTTTTTTCTTCACCAGCGCCTTGAGAGACTTTCCGATACATTTTTCAAATATCAATGCCATGGGTTCATGGTGTGTATTTTCTTGAGATAGGTAAAATCGTAAGGGGGTTCACAAGATTCCAGAGTCTCTCCGTCTGTAAATATTTGCCAGGCGATACTCCAACCCGTAGAGCAGCAGACGGAGTTGAAGCCCTTTTGCCCCCAATCCTTTGGAAGTTTAAGACACCAATAGTTACTGAACCCCATTTACCTTCACGCATTCAGAAAATAATGACGACCACTACCCATAACAAACTTTCCTAATCATAACTGATGGATAGAGGCCGGATTGGATATTAATCTAATGGTTTGACATCTATTCTTTTTTCAACTAATCATGGTTTTATAGTGTTTTTCTTGTTGATTTACGGCCTGAAGTTGCTTGCGCATTATACATACGACGGTACAGGGGGAGGTGAATCTTGTTACATCAATTTGCTGGTAAAAAGTAGCAATACTTTCAGCCGATCTAAGGAGCGATAGATTTGGAAACAATGGAGCAAAAGCATAGAATTTTATCCAAGACCCTGAAACGGCTAAAACAAAAAGAGCACCTTCCTCAAGAATTGACCTCCCTGTTGGGACAGACCGCAGAACTTCAACTCGCCGCCCGGAAGAATATTTCCATCCAGCTGCCAGATCTGGACCTGGCCGGTCTTACCAGCCAGGTGACCCGGGGAGATTCCTTTCTCACCCCGGCAACCCTTCCCCTGGACCGCAGCCATATTGCCACCCTTTTTTCCCAGCTGACCGATAAGATCACCCATGAGCCGTCAGGCCTGCCCGAGGCCATGGTGACGGCGGCAAGACAGATCCGAACCGGTCTTAAAGACAACACCCTCGACCTTGACAAGGCCGTTGATGAGAGCCTTAACGGCCCTGGCCCCACCATGAAAAAATGGGCCGAGCAGACGCCGGAAGCACCGGCAGCCCTTAATTTCCTGGTACGTGCCGCCCTTGAACCCTCCCTGTCTGCAGCGGTAACCGCCCTTGTGGAGTGGCTTGGGCAAAACGGAGTCAACACCACCATCCGTCAAACCGCCACCTGCCCTGTCTGCGGCAACCTTCCCTATATCCTGGAGTTGAAGGAAAAGGAGGGATTTCGCTTTGCCGTATGCTCCCTGTGCCGCCATGAATACCGCATCCGCCGCCTGGCCTGCCCGGTCTGCGACAACAGCGACACAAAGACATTGAAATTTTTCACTGTTCCGGAGGAACCCGGATTCCGGGTGGAAACCTGCGACCAGTGCAAGACCTATACAAAAACCATCGATTTCAGGAATCTCGATAGAAAACCCTTTCCCTCCCTCAACGACCTGGAATCACTGACCCTGGATTTCCTTGCAACGGAACAGGGGTATTCCCGTGCCACCCTCTCGGTTTGGGGAATCTAACCTCGTTCCGTTGCTGTTTTGAGCCTTGATCAACCCATGGAGAAAGAGATGACCAAAACAAAGAATCAGCTGTCCATGCCGCCTTTTGGCGGTTTGGGGGTCTGCCTGAACGCGTGCAAACGTGCGTCCGGGGCCATGACTCTCCTGTGCTTCAGCTACCCTGATCTCTCGCCTTTTCTTTCAGGTTTTTCATTATCACCCCTCTGCGTCGGCCTGTCCGGCTATGAGTTACAAACCGCCCTCGGGCGTGAAACACGTGGTAGATAACCACACAGAAATAAGGAGAATCTAATGGAAATTACCCGCAGAAATTTTGTGAAGCTTGCATCTGCGGCAGCTGCAAGTGTTGCTGCAGCACCGGTTTTCAGCGGACTGGGGCGCGCTTCCGTTGCCCCGTCCCAGACCCGGGCCAAGATGCTTGATCCGCAATGGAGTAAACAGACCACCTCGGTATGTGCCTTCTGCTCAGTGGGATGCGGCCTTCTGGTCAACACCTCGCTTGAGACAAAACGAGCCATCAATATCGAAGGTAATCCCGATCATCCCATCAACGAAGGTGCCCTGTGCGCAAAGGGCGCAGCCACCATCCAGATGACCGAGAATTCCAAGCGAACCACCAAGTGCCTCCACCGTGAGCCCTTCAGCGACAAATTCGTTGAAAAGGACTGGGATTGGTGCAAAAAGAGAATCGCCAGACTGATCAAGGACTCCCGGGACAAATCCTTTGAGGCAAAAAATGCCGCCGGCAAGGTGGTAAACCGTACCATGGGCATCGCCTCCCTGGGTTCTGCCGCCATCGACAACGAAGAGTGCCTGGCCATGCACAGTTTCATGCGGTCCCTGGGTCTCGTCTACGTGGAACACCAGGCCCGTATCTGACACAGCGCAACTGTTGCGGCTCTGGGAGAGTCGTTTGGACGCGGTGCAATGACCAATCACTGGAACGATATCAAGAACAGTGATTGTATTCTGATAATGGGCAGCAATGCTGCCGAGAACCACCCCATTTCATTCAAATGGGCACTAAAGGCCCAGGAAAAGGGCGGAAAGATCATCCATGTGGATCCCAGGTACACCCGTACTTCGGCAAGATCCGACATGCACATGGCCCTTCGCTCCGGTACGGACATCTCCATACTGGGCGGCATGATCAATTACATCCTGGAGACCAAGAGCTATTTCCACGAGTACATGCGGGATTACACCAACGCATCCTTTATCGTGGGAGAGGATTTCGCCTTCGACGACGGCCTGTTCTCAGGCTATGATCCTGAAACAAACTCCTATGACAAATCCAAGTGGGCGTTTGAGATGGACAAGGATGGTATCCCCAAGCGGGACATGGGCATGACCCACCCCCGGTGCGTCCTCAATATCCTGAAGCAGCACTACAAACGGTACACCCTTGACAAGATCTCCGGCATCTCAGGCGTGTCCGTTGAAGATCTCAAGGCCCTGTACAAAACCTATGCGGCCACGGGCAAGCGGGACAAGGCCGGTACCATCATGTACGCCATGGGCTGGACCCAGCACTCAGTGGGTGTCCAGAACATCCGCGCCATGGCCATGATCCAGCTCATGCTCGGCAACATCGGCATCGCCGGCGGCGGTGTAAACGCCCTCAGGGGCGAGTGCAACGTCCAGGGCTCCACAGATTACGCCCTGCTCTACCACATCCTGCCCGGCTACATCAAGACCCCCCTTGCAGGCCAGGACACCCTTGAGGCTTACAACAAGGCCTACACCCCGGTCAGCCAGGACCCCAAGAGCGCCAACTGGTGGCAGAACTATCCCAAATACTCGGCCAGCCTTATCAAGGCCATGTATTCGGACAACACCCCGGAAGAGGGATACCAGTTCCTGCCCCGGCTCGATAACCACAAGGCCAGCCAATACTCCTGGATTCCCCTCATCGACCGCATGTACAGGGAGAAGTTCACAGGCGGCCTCATCTGGGGCATGAACCCTGCCTGCTCAGGGCCCGACTCGGTCAAGACCCGTGATGCATTGAGCAAGCTTGACTGGATGGTGAACGTCAACCTCTTCCAGTGCGAAACCAGTGATTTCTGGAAGGGGCCCGGCATGGACCCCAAGAAGATCAAAACAGAGACCTTCTATATTCCCTGCGCTTCCGCCATCGAGAAGGACGGGTCGGTTTCCAACTCAGGACGCTGGATGCAGTGGCGTTACAAAGGCCCGGAAGCCCCGGACGGCGTGTTGACCGACGGCCACTATTTCCACGAGCTGTGGGAAGAGCTGGTTCACCTCTATGAAAAAGAGGGGGGTGCCTACCCTGACCCCATCACCCGCCTGAGCTTCAACAACATGTGCGAAAAGGATGAAACCGGTAAATTCCATTTCAGTGCCCAGCAGACGGCTAAGCTTGCCAACGGCTGGTTCACCAAGGATGTGACGGTCAAGGGCAAGAAATTCAAGAAGGGCCAGCAGGTACCCAGCTTCTCCTACCTCCAGGCCGACGGCTCCACCACATCGGGCAACTGGCTCTACTGCAACTCGGTGACCGATGAGGGCAACAAGGCCGAACGCCACGACAGCAGCCAGACCCCGGAGCAGGAGCGCATCGGACTCTTTCCCAACTGGACATGGTGCTGGCCTGTCAACCGAAGGATCATATACAACAGAGCCTCCGTGGACATGAAAGGCCAGCCCTGGAACCCTGAAAAAGCCGTCATCAAATGGGACGGCAAAAAATGGCAGGGAGACGTGCCGGACGGCGGCTGGGCCCCAGGCACCAGGCATCCGTTCATCATGCGCAAGCACGGTTTTGGCCAGCTCTTCGGCCCGGGCCGGGCAGACGGACCCCTGCCAGAGCATTACGAGCCCCTGGAGTGTCCGGTAATCGCCCATCCCTTCTCTTCCCAGCTCAGCAACCCCACCGCTGTCCAGATTGCGAAAGAGGAAAAAGCGGTCTGCGATCCCAGGTTCCCCTTTGTGGGCACCACCTACCGGGTCACAGAGCACTGGCAGACAGGGTCCATGACCCGCTGGCAGTCATGGCTTGTGGAAGCCGAGCCCCAGATGTTTGTGGAGATCAGCCCGGAGCTTGCCAAGCTAAGGGGCATTGAAAACGGTGAAAAAGTCACCGTGGAAAGTGTCCGTGGCTCCCTGTGGGCCATTGCCATGATCACCGAGCGGATCAAGCCCTTTACCATCGACGGGGTCACGGTTCACCTGGTGGGCATGCCCTGGCATTACGGCTGGGTCACCCCGGTTGACGGCGGAGACTCCGCAAATATCGTGACACCCAATGTTGGAGACCCGAACACCGGCATCCCGGAATACAAGGCCTTCATGGTGAATGTGCGCAAACGGAAGGAGGGTGACAACTAATGAAAGGTAAAGCAATTTTTGTAGACCTGTCCCTGTGCACGGCATGCCGGGGCTGCCAGGTCGCCTGCAAGCAGTGGAAAAAGCTGCCTGCGGAAAAGACCAGGAACGTGGGTTCCCACCAGAACCCCCAGGATCTCTCATCCAAGACCATTCGCCTGGTCCGCTTCAAAGAGGGCCGGGACCACCAGGACAAGCTCCAATGGTTCTTTTTCCCGGAACAGTGCCGCCACTGCATCGAGCCCCCATGCAAATATGTGAGCAACATGTACGCCCACGACGCTGTGGTCCAGGACGAGGAGACCGGCGCCGTTGTCATGACGGAAAAGGCGATCCTGCCCAAGGGCCGGCTTGAGAGCTGGCAGCTGTGTCCCTACAACGTGCCCCGGGAGGACAAAGAGACCGGCCTGTGGAGCAAGTGCGACATGTGCATCGACCGAATCCAGGCAGGCATGCTGCCCGCCTGTGTCCAGAGCTGCCCCACCGGCACCATGAACTTTGGTGACCGGGACGAGATGCTTGAAATGGCATACAAGCGCCTGGCAGAGGTTCAAAAGACCAACCCGGACGCCTATCTGGCCGACCCCGAGTCGGTCAGGGTGATCTATCTTTGCGAAGCCCCACCGGAAAATTACCATGACTCGGTACTGGCCTCGGTGGAGAAGAAGAGAGCACTGCTGGCAAACGCCCCCGTACGGCCCAAACAGACCCGAAGGGAATTTATCACAGGCAAGTTCGGTTCCAAGACCAACAAGGCTTAACCCAAACGTTACTGGAGAGTAAACATGAAAAACATATACTCTGTGTGCCTGCTTTTCATTGCCATCATGGTTGGCACAGGCCTTGCAGTCAATGCGGACGAAGCGTTCGAGGCGCCTGAAGACGGCCTTGAAATCAACTTCATCCAGGGCAACAGCGACCGGGATCTTTCCGTGGAGTTCAACCACTCAAGCCACGGCGATTTCGACTGCTCTGCTTGTCACCACAAGGCGCACCAGCTCAAGGAGGGTGAACAGCCCCGGAGCTGCGCCACCTGCCATGACAAGTTTGATGTCAATGCCACCAAGGGCTACAAGCCCTACTTCAAGGCCATGCACATGATCAAGAAGAACAACCGTGCCTCCTGTGTGGCCTGCCACACCAAGGAGTTCGGCAACGATCCGGCCATGACCGGCTGCACCGCTTCAGGCTGCCACTCAGACGGCCTCAACTAGATAGAACCGATACCTTTTATATAAGGTAAAACCAGGGCCGCCCGTGATCCGATCACGGGCGGCCCTGCTGTTTTCAAAAATCGAAGGTTCTTCTACACAGTTTCAGACCGTTTCCATCAGAGGTGTATAGCAACAATAGAATAGGATTTTCATTCCAACTGTCTTGCTATTTTTTTTATCATGCTGTATCGGAGATAAGTCCCATTGTGGATAATGGAAGCCATAAGCCTTCAGGAGAACATACAACAGCAACATGTTATCCTGAAAAAAGACAGGTGAACTTCTGGTTATTTTATGTTGAAACAGATATTTTCAAAGAAGTAATACATTATGATTTATTATTTAGGGTTAATTGGAATAGCTGCTTTTTCTATCACCGGGGTAATCGCGGCTGGTAAAAAAGAGATGGATATATTCAGTATTATATTACTCGGTGTGGTTACCGCGCTCGGTGGTGGAACTTTACGCGACATAATCTTAGATATCAGTCCAATTTTCTGGATTGCTGATTTATTTTACATTTGGGTATCCATATTTGCTTCTATTTTGACATTTTTTTTAGTTCGATACGTAGGTCATGTTCTGAAGTTGTTGTTATTTATTGATGCCTTCGGCTTGTCGCTTTTTACAGTTCTTGCAACAGAAAAGACCATTGCTCTTGGTTTTTCTAACCCGGTGGCAGTATTGATGGGTGTCGTTACTGGAATTGCAGGCGGGATGCTTCGTGACATCTTAGCAGGCAGAATGCCTCTTCTTCTAGGCAAAGAGTTTTATGCAACCCCTGCGCTTCTTGGAGCTATATTATTTACCGCATTAGGTTATTACTTCCCTTTACATGATTTTAACAGGCTTTACGCTATCTGCGTGATTTTTATACTCAGAGCGTCGGCCATCCAGTGGGGGCTATACTATCCAAGATGGCTTACTTACCGTGAAAAAAATTAACGAACAAATTAACGAGCGCTTTCGTGCCGGTGCTACCGGCGTTATGAAAAGATTTCTTAAGAATAAACTGCAGGATCAGATCACCAGCCCTTTCAAGGTAGTACAACCTTTTACTTAAACGTATTAAAAAGACGATAAGGAATTCACAAAACAAACAACATCAATTCTAACAGGAGATGATAATGTTCAGCACAGAATTTCTACTCACATCACTGGTTGTGGTTCTGATTCCAGGAACAGGCGTGATTTATACGGTATCAACAGGTCTTTTTCTTGGCTGGCGGGCCAGTATTGCTGCCGCAACCGGTTGCACGGCCGGAATCATCCCCCACTTGACCGCAAGCATACTTGGACTATCTGCCATCCTTCATATGAGTGCTGTCGCGTTTCAGGGGGTTAAATTTGCGGGTGCCGCCTATCTGCTTTATCTTGCCTGGTCAATGGGGCGTGACACAGGCGGGCTTGATTTCAGTTCACCTTCAACTAAAAAGGGTCTTTGGCAAATCGCAATGAAAGGCTTTTTGATCAATATCCTCAACCCGAAACTGTCCATATTTTTCCTGGCGTTTCTGCCGCTCTTTGTCTCACCGACCCCGTCATCCCCCATGTTTGAAATGTTTATGCTGAGCCTTGTATTCATGGCCATGACGCTGATCGTTTTCATTTTGTATGGTATTTCGGCAAATGGCGTTCGGGGATATGTTGTTAACTCACCAAAGGTAATTCTCTGGCTGCAACGATCATTTGCAGCAACATTTGCCGCCCTGGGTGTCAAGCTTGCCATGACCGACCAATAAACAATGGCGCCTTTCCCAGATAACAATTCATTTGATGGAAGGTGCCCATGAAACTTTTGACGGATCTGCATCCCGCCACTTTACAGGTGGGGAGATCGTTGTTAAGGTTAATTGTTGAACATTTTATATTAATCGAGGTAGCAATGGAACTGGCACACGGATTATTGGTAATCACCGTTATTCATCTGCTGGCGGCCGCATCGCCAGGCCCTGACTTTGTAATGGTCACCCAACAGACATTGTCCAAAGGGAGAAGAGCCGGTCTGTTGTGCAGTCTTGGAATTGCTCTGGGCTTGTCTGTGCATATTGCCTATTCCGCATTCGGTCTTGCCACCGTGATTGCAAATTCATCCTCAGCACTTTGGGCCATCAAGATCCTGGGCGGAAGCTATCTGACCTACCTGGGCGTCAAAGGACTCCTGGCCAAACCGAAACGGTCAGCACCCCAAACCAATGGCGTCGAGACATCGTCCGCCATCAAAACCATTGTCACGGGTTTTCTTTGTAATGCACTGAATCCCAAAGCGCCATTATATTTTTTATCACTGTTCACCATTGTTTTATCTCCGGACATGCCGCTGCATGTCATTGCGATTTACGGGATCTGGATCATGTTGATTCAACTGGCATGGTTTTCCATCGTGGCAACACTGCTTGCCACACCGCCTGTGGCCAAACGGTTTAATAAGTTCGGCCATTACATCGACCGGGTCCTGGGGGGAGCAATGGTTGCTTTGGGGATCAAAGTGATGATCACCCGGATAACCTAGCATGGATAAGCCAAACCCCAAAAGGTTCTAAGTCTCTTGCCAAATAACACGACAATCCGAGCTAAAAAGCTAAAAGCCATGAAACAGATCTCATCATGCACCCTGGACTGCCAGGACACCTGTTCCACCGTTATTAAGACAGATGACGCCGGGAGGGTCTCCATCACCGGAAATCCAGACCACCCGTTTACCAAGGGGATAATCTGCGCCAAGGGAAAAAGAGCTTTTCAACGGCTGAACAGCCCCCATCGTATCACCACCCCCCTGATCAAAAGAGAGGGGGCGTTTGAACCGGCATCCTGGGATACGGCCCTTGATCTGGTGGCTGAAAAGATCAAGGCCCTGCGCCATACGCCCGCCGCCATCCTCCATGTGCGGAACTACGGGTATCGGGGCGTTTTCTCCGAAGGCAGTAATTACCTGTTCAACCGGCTTGGGGCAAGTTCAACCCATGGGTCCCTTTGCGATGAGGCGGGCTGCACGGCCTTTAATAGGGACTTTGGCGCCCTTGAGATGAACGCCCCGGAGGAGCTTCTCAACGCCAGGCACATCGTCAACTGGGGCAAGGATTTTTCGCGTTCTTCCCTGCACCTGGCAGGGCTGGTGAAACGGGCACGAAAGCAGGGCTGCGGCATCACCACCATCTCTCCCGGGGGCGATGGCAACAGCGCCTACAGCGATCACCTCATCCAAATCCGACCGGGAACCGACCGGTTTCTGGCCGCAGCCGTTATAAAATCAATGATGGAGCAGAACCTTGCATCGCCCCGGGCAATGGCCAGGGTTTCCGGCCTGGACCACTTCATGGGAATAATAAAGGGCCAGCACCTGGATACCCTTTTAACCGCCTGCGACTGCAAACGGTCTGACCTTGAGCGGCTTTTAAACATCTATACGGATCCCGCCAATACACCTGTGGGATCCATCCTGGGATGGGGCATTCAGCGGTATCTTTTTGGGGGCGAAAACGTTCGGTATATCAACGCACTGGCCTTTTTATCCGGGCAAGTGGGCATAAAAGGCGGCGGCACCTATTTCAATATTCCATCAAGCCGCAACATCAATACCGGCTGGGGCGCCCGGGCCGGCACCCCCTGCCGCACACTGCTGCTGCCAAGGATTGGCCGGGAGCTTTTGGAAGCTTCCCCTTGCGTTAAATTTTTACTGGCAGACGGAACCAACTTTGTCAACCAGGCCCCGGACAGCAAAACCATCCAAACGGCCATGGAAACAATCGATTTCAAGGTGGTGGTGGATGCCTTTATGACGGATACGGCAACACTTGCCAATGTCATACTGCCCTGCGCCCTTGACCATGAACGGGAGGAGATTGTCGGTTCCTGCTTCCATACGGTTGTGAATTATTCTGCGCCTGTATTTCCCACCGTGGGTGAAGCGCGATGCGATTTTGAGATCATGGCCGGCCTTGCAGATCGTCTGGAGCTGCCCTTTCCCAAACGGGAGGAGATCCTTGCCAACGCCCTGGATGTCACGTCAGTTGATAGCGCCCAAAATCGTCAAAACAGGGTTGCGAAATTAAGAGATACAGGGTTTATCAAAACAGCCCACCCGGACATTGCATGGAAAGAGTTCGTGTTTGCCCATGGGGACGGAAACTACAGGCTGCCTGAGACCCTCAGTGCAGAAGCGCCTCCCCCGGACGGTTTTCCGTTGCATCTTCTCTCCCTTGTAAACCGGGATTTTCTTCATTCCCAGATGCCTGAAGAAAAGCAACAGGGCCTGCCCAATGTCTGGATCAATGGAGATTCGCCGGTCATGGATGCGCTTGACCGGTCCGCCCCCATTTTCCTTGCCACATCCCTTGGACGCATGCCGGTGAAGGTGTGCTATCTGGATGATCTGCATCCCTTTTCACTCATCATCCGCCGGGGGGGATGGATGAAACATGGCCGGTGTGTCAATCCCCTCATTGAACCCAGGATAAGTGATATGGGCGAAACAGCCGCCTATTACAGCCAGTATGCCAGGCTTGAAAACTGAGATACGATGCAGGTTTAAACGAACAAACGAGTACTAGGCAGACCAGCTGCCCCAACAATGTTTTCCCTTGACAAAAAACGACTCCTCATCTTATCTTGGATGCTTAATATTTGCTAGTAGCTGCACCTCTTTTTTGAACCGAAACATAACTGTTTGTGGAGATTCGCATTGGAAGAATGGCAGAGACAGATGCAGAACCAAGTGGACACCCTGGAGAAACTAGAACAATACGTTAACCTCACTCCGGAAGAGAAAGAAGCGATCCACACCATAGACACCAGATGGGGCACCACCCCCCACATGGCCGGGCTCATGGACAAAGACGACCCCGCCTGTCCCATTCGCAGGCAGGTGATCCCTTCGCTTAAGGAGAACGAAAACGTTCACGGCATTGCGGACTACCTGATCTGGAAGGAAAACCGCGACACCGATGAGGTCCGGCCGGACACCATCGCCAGGCAGTACAACGACAGAATCGCCTTTACCGTCACCGACATCTGCGCCAACTACTGTCGCCATTGCTTTCGCAAGGAGGTGGTTGTAAGCAGGGACCTTAAGCTGCGCTTTGACATTGAGGAGGGGCTTGAATGGATCAGGAACCACCCGGAAATCCGGGATGTGCTCATCACCGGCGGCGATCCTTTTCTTCTCTCCGACGACAGGATCGAATATCTCATCACACGCATACGGGAGATTCCCCACATCCAGTTGCTCCGCTTTGGCACAAGGACGCCCATTGCCCTGCCCCAGCGCATCACGCCGGGGCTCAAAAAAGTGCTTTCAGGCTTTCACCGGGTACCCATCTGGATCAACACCCAGTGCAACCACGCCAGGGAGCTTTCCGAAGAAACAGCAAGGGCGGTGTACGACCTGCTCTCCTGCGGGGTGAACGTGGGCAACCAGATGGTGCTGTTAAAAGGGATCAACGACGATGTTGAGACCTTCCGGGAACTGCACCAGAAGCTGATCGCCTTCAGGATCAGGCCCTACTACGTGTTCTACTGCGAACCCGCTCCGGGCATCGACCACTTTCGCACCCCGATTGAAAAGGGCGCTGAACTGATCCGGGACGCCATCCGGGGCCACACCACCGGACTTGCCCAGCCCATGTATGTGGTGGCCACCAGGATCGGCAAAATTCCCCTCATGCCCGACTATTACATGGTGGACAGGGATGAGAAGGAGTACACCCTCCGCAACTACAAGGGGCAGCTGACAAAGACCCCTTTGATTCCGGAATAAAGGCAGTAAACCCAAAACATAGAAAACGGAGAAAAGATGAAAAAACTTATTACTCTCATTTCCCTCGTGACCATGTGCATCACCGTATTTGCCGGCCCGGCCCTTGCCAAGGAGAAGCTTATCGTTGGCTGCGACACCAATTTCATGCCCTTTGAGTTCAAACAGGACGGCAAGTACGTAGGCTTTGATATCGACTTCTGGGCCGCCATTGCCAAGGAGATAGGCGTAGAGTACGATCTCCAGCCCATGGACTTCAACGGTCTCATTCCTGCGCTCCAGACCGGTAACATCGATGTGGCCATCGCCGCCATGACCATCAAGTCCGAGCGGGAGAAAGTGGTGGACTTTGCCTATCCGTATTACGACGCCGGTCTCATCATCCTGGTCCGGGCGGACGAAAAGAACATCAAGTCCCTTGAGGACCTCAAGGGCAAGAACGTTGCCACAAAGCTCGGCACCACCAGCGCCGACTATGTAAAGAAGAACGCCCAGGCCAAGGAAGTGAAACTCTACCCCAACATCGACGGCGCCTACATGGAACTTGCCACCGGCGGCGCTGACGCGGTGCTCTTTGACTCCCCGGCGGTTCTCTACTACTCCAAGACCGCCGGCAAAGACAGAACCAAGGTGGTCGGCCCCCTTTACATGGGCCAGTCCTACGGCATCGCCTTTCCCCAGGGAAGCCCCCTTGCGGAAAAGTCCAGCATCGCCATCCTTAAGCTGATGGAAAACGGCACCTATGCCGAGATCTACAAGAAGTGGTTCGGCACCGAGCCCAAATAAGCTTCCCCAAGCAGACCCATCCAAGTTAAAACGGGGCGGGCACCATGGTCCGCCCCTTAACAAAACAGCATCGGCGATTTTATGACTCAATTTAATTTTGAAGCAAGCGTCATCTGGGAATCGATTCCCGTTCTGATGAACGGGGCGAAACTGACCATCTACATCACCCTGGTCGGCCTTTTTTTCGGATTCATTCTTGGCGCCCTGGCAGGCGTCGGCAAGCTTTCACGGAACAAATTTATAAACCGCATCACCACCATCTATGTGGAATCGGTCCGGGGCACCCCCCTCATGGTCCAGGTGATGTTCCTCTATTTCGGCCTGCCCCTGGCCCTGGGCATGCGGGTACCGCCGCTGACCGCCGGCATTGTGGCCATTGCCGTGAACTCCGGGGCTTACATCTCCGAAATCGTCCGGGGCGCTGTCCAGTCCATCAACGTGGGCCAGGGCGAGGCGGCCCGTTCCATCGGGCTGACCAACTTCCAGTCCATGATCTATGTGATCTGGCCCCAGGCTTTTAAGCGGATGATCCCGCCCCTGGGCAACCAGTTCATCATCAGCCTCAAGGACACCTCCCTGCTGGTGGTGATCGGCGTTGGCGAACTCACCCGCCAGGGCCAGGAGATCATCGCGGTGAACTTCCGCTCCTTTGAGGTGTGGATGGCGGTGGCCCTCATCTATCTTGCCATGACCATGACCATTGCAAAACTGCTTCACATGCTTGAAAAACGCATGCAGATCAACGGCACCCATTAGATTCTTATCCCTGATTTTCGTGTTGTTTTGGCTTAGAAAGGTTAGGGAAAAATGCCAACACCCCACTTGCGACATGGGACCCATGCTCCGGAGAAGGGGCATTAAGCCAGCAGCAGCGTGCGGCTATTTGCGGGTCCCGGAGATGTTGAAGAGAAGGTAACCGTTCTTAAACCGCGGCCCCCCGATGGTGATGCTGCCGCGGTTTCTCAACAGCACTTCCGTGCCAAACACCCTGGCCCCCTGTTTGAAGATCGCGATGCGGTACTTGATCCGCCGGCCCTTAAGATCCAGGGGTTCCACCTCAAGGGTTCTGCCGCCGGGCAGCCGAACCCGGCCCTGGTTGCCAGGGACAAGATCCATGGAAGTCTGCTTAAGAAGCGTGTAGGATGTGTATCTGAACACGGATTCGAGTTCCGGGCCGATATCCCTCAAGCCCGGATCCACATGGACAGCGTCCGACGAGGCATGGATCACCCTGATACCGGTCCTGACACTTGCGCCCGCCAGCAGTTCTCCCGGCAACAATAGGGCAATAGCAAAAAAGATCACTAGGGGTTTCAAGGTTCTGATCATGTTTTCCTTCCGCGGTTCAGCTCTCCGTATACCAGATTATCGTATGTTTTGACGCCTGTGTCTCTAAAATCATCACCGATGCGATCTCTCCGTCCACCGAGTTTACAATGGCGCTGGGTCCGGTTGGCACAACCGTGTCCCCATGATAACAGATGACAGTGGCGAGAAGTATTGCAGCAATGGAAGCCAGCTGCAAGACATTTCTTCCGGCGGTCATCAAATCCGCAAGATCTGCCCAAAAGGACCGCTTTTCCTCCTTTATCCGGACAAGGATTCCCTCCCCGGACACGCCATGGGCGAGGCCTGAGATCCCCTGGTCAACCCCCTGGCTGAAGGTTTGGGAGAGCCGCTCCATATTTTCAACAACAGACCTGCAATGGCTGCAGGAGCTGAGATGCTTTTCAATCCCATGCAACTCGTCCGGGGCGAGTTCCCTATCAAGGTAGAGGCCCAGGGTTTTGGCATCATAACGTCTGCATTGGTGGTTTGACTTAAAAGTTTCCATCTACTTCTCTTCCCCCAAAGCTTTGGCAATTTGCTTTCTTGCCTGGAAAAGCCTTGATTTCACGGTACCGATCTTTATCTCCAGGGCCTGGCCAATCTCCCCATAGGAGAGCCCCTCAAGGGTGTTGAGCACAAACACGGCCCGGGTCCTGTCCGGCAACTTGCCCACGGCGTCCATGATACGGGCCTCAAGCTCCTTGCCCCGGTATTGGGCTTCAGGGGTATCACCCCTCTTTTCCGTTTCCGTGACAAAGGCCTGGGAGTCAAGGGAGCGGTGGGCCCACCTGAACCTTCGCTTCCAGCGCCGTTTCCAGTTCAAACTCAGGTTGATGGTGATCCGTACAAGCCAGGTGGAAAGCCCGGCGTCCCCCCTGAAGCTGCCAATATTTTTGTACACGCTCACAAAGACATCCTGGACGATCTCAAGGCTCTCCTCCCGCTCCAGAACAATACCATAGGCCACCCTTGTCAAGCGATCCCGATAACGATGAACAAGGAGGCTGAACGCTTGTTCCCGCCCTTGCTTCAGCCCTTTGATCAGCTCTTTTTCATCCAGCTCTTTTGTCGTTTTTATTTCCACATCACCCT
The DNA here is from genome assembly GCA_030145245.1 of Desulfobacterium sp. Lineage (GTDB taxonomy): Bacteria > Desulfobacterota > Desulfobacteria > Desulfobacterales > Desulfobacteraceae > Desulforapulum. Next base: position 61,623 of record JAQYWC010000008.1, on the reverse strand, counting down.
ATCAAAGGAGACCCGAGTCCAGGATCAATACGGCCGCCGGTTCCGGTTCCGGTTCCGCTTCCGCTTCTTTTCCCAGAAGCCGTCCCTTACGATCACCTTCTCATGCCGGCCCTGCACCCAGAATCCCCTGCGGTTATAATGCCCGGATTTCCAGCGCACGCCATAGATGGGTTCGACCCACACCCGCTCAACCCGCTCAACCCGGCCATGCCTGCGATCCCGGTTTTGGTGTCGGTTCCGGTGCCTGTACTGCCGGCGCTGCTTCACCACACAGGCCCCCCCATTACCACGGATCTCATGGGCAATGGCAGTACCGATAATCACGGCGCCGGTGCCGATGATGATCCCCTCAACCAGATGTTGCTCCCTTGACCCAGCGTGGCCCGGCACCACGGAAACCGCGAGTAGCATCCCTGTAACAAGTGTCATGGCAATCATTTTTTTCATTTCACACCTCCATTCATACCCGGTTAACAAACAATTGCAACCATCTTGCGTCTCTATTGGGTATGACACCGGAGATCAGGGATTGTTCAAATAAAAATTAATTATACCCCCACCATGAAGATCCCACATTGTCAACTATTCTACTTTTCCCTGTTTTCCATCACCAGTTGGTCCACCCAGAACGCCGACTTGCCGACAAATTCACAGCATTTCACATGGAGTTCCTGTCTGCCGAACCTCTCCTGGCCCTCATCCGTCCGAAAATCACACCCTGTAAGGCGGAAGCAGTTGCACGATCCAAACTCATTTTCAAACCGGGCCTTGAGCGCCTCAACACAGGCATAGATATTGTCCAGGGACCCATTTGCGCTGTTTCGCCCCATGACCATGCCCAACGCAATAATCCCGCCGGACACAGCCCCGCAGATATCATTGGTTCGGGACACCCCGCTGCAGAACCCGGATGCAATTCCCGGAACAAGGGGAGAATCGATCCCCTGTTTTTCCGCAATGGCCACAAGCACGCTTTCCGCGCAATAGAGCCCGGAGAGAAAGAGTTCTTCTGCTCGTTTGTTACTTTTTTCTTTGCTCATTTTTTTCCTTTTCCTTTGGGAATTAGCATCCTTTCCTGATTGATGAAAGAGACTACCCTGGAAAAGAACAAAAGGAAATGACAATAAACCTGCAAATTCAGACAAAATCATTGAAAAAAGAGAAAATCCCGATTAAAACAAGCCATGGAATCGAATATAGCTATTTCAGTCAGACATATCTCCATGGAACAGGTCGCTGATCTAAGCGGATTTGGTTCTGCTGAAAAAATGAGACGGGCATTTATGCGAAACCTGAATGTTCTACCGGGGAAATATCGCAACCGCTTCGGCATCTGACCCGGGTCATTGAATCTGTATCGCGTTTCAACGGCTTACTTCATGGCAAAACGACGGCCCATATCAAACGCTTTTTCACAATCTTTCGGAAAAACCTCTTCCCGCCGCCGGGCCTTTTTTTCCGGATCAAAACGGGACTGGACCACGGTTGAATAATCCTTGAACTGACAGGTGTCATGGCAGAAGAGAGATTCTGATCGGCCAAAGACCATCTGTAACATCGTTTCATTCAAACCGAGATGGGACTCAAACCCCATCGCTTTCATCCCCTCTTCGCTCAGATTCATGGTATAGATAACCCCTGTGTTGATGGTTCCGGGAAACAGGGTCTGATAGGGATCGGCATACACAAATTTGGGGAACAGGAGACGTTCCATGAATGAGCGCATTTCACCGGCTACCGACCCGAAATAGATGGGAGATCCCAAAATCAAGGCATGGGCATGATTTATTTTTTCCAGCACAGGGGTCAGGTCATCTTTTAAGGCGCAGGAACCATAATGCTTCCCCCCCTTTTTCTTGCAGGCAAAGCAGCTTCAAGAGAGAATAAGAGAGAGAAAAATCAGCCCTTCCCCCTTTTAGAGGGAAGACGGGCCGGCGATCTTTTCAAGCAAGTGGATAAAGGTTTCCCTTTCAGCCGGATCGAGTTTGTTTCGAATAAGGTCCGCCATTTTATTCTCGGAAAGGGTTCGGGAGCGGGCAATATTTTTGCCTTTTTCCGTGAGTTCCATGAAAAAGATCCTGCCGTCATCCGGAGATCGAAGCTTGTTGACACATTCAAGCTTGATCAGTTTGTTCACGATTTCCGTCACCGATGGTTTCGTGATCTTGAGAAGCTTGGCCATGCGGCTGAAGGTGAGATTCTCGTGCTCATCAATAAGTTTCAGATAATGGATCTGGTTAACCTGGAGCCCGGACATCCCCAACTGCTCAGCAATCTCCAGGCTACAGGCTGTGGAAGCCTCATAAAATTCTTTTACGGTTTGCTGCAAACGGTCATTCTCGGTCATCTCATTCACTCTATATTGTTTGTTAGGCTCAAACTAATCAATTTAAAAAGGTTTGTCAACCCCCCAGCTCCTTGGTATAGTATTGGGACATACTCTTTGTTTCATCCCGCACTGCTTCAGGGGCGAAAACCGAGCGTCGTTCCCATTGCCCCCCTGTATCCCCCCTTTGTGGATCCGATCACTAAGTTTAACTTAGGACCCATAAGAATGGAGGTCTGTCATGACCCATAGCAAGAAAATCCTGGTGACCGTGGATGCATCAGCCCACTCCCTTGAGGCGGTGCACTATGCGGGCGAATTTTTCTCGCCCGAGAATACTAAAATCCAACTTTTCCATGTGGACACCCACATACCGGAATCGTTCTGGGACATGAACCTGGGGTCGGGGTTCCAGAGAAGAATGGCCTCTGTCAAGTCCTGGACCCTGGAGACCCAGCGGGCCATGAAGGAGCAGATGGAAAACGCCAGAATGATCCTCATTGACATGGGTTTTCCCTACAAGGCCGTCACCATCAAGCAGCAGGACTCCATCAAGGGGGTGGCAAGGGACATCATTGACGAGTCGAAAAACGATTTTGACGCCGTTGTTACCGGCCGTACCGGCATCAGCCGGGTCAAGGATCTGCTCATGGGCAACATCGCCACAAAGCTTGTGGGCAAAATCGTGGGCATTCCCCTGATCATCGTCGGGGGCTACACCAACCCCAGGAAGGTGATGATCGCCTTTGACGGGTCTCCCGGTTCCACAAGGGCGGTGGAGTGTATCAGCTCCATGATGGTCAAGGACGCAAGCAGCGTCAAGATCTGCTATGTGATCCGGACCATCTCAGACATCTACAGAACAGCACCGGCCGATATGAAGCTTGTGGAAGAGGATATGTTCAAGAAGACCCGGGGCGTTGTGGAGCCCATGATCGAAACGGCCATTGAAAACCTCGTTGCCTCAGGATTCAAGCCCGAAAACGTCTCCCATGAGATAAAGCAGAACGAATACTCAAGGGCCAGGGCCGTTGTGGACGATGCCACCTCAAACCGCTTTGGGACCATCGTTGTGGGCCGGCGGGGCTTAAGCCTTGTGGAGGAGTTCTTCATCGGCCGGGTGAGCAAAAAGGTTCTCCAGCTTGGGAGCAACGCAGCCGTGTGGATCGTCAACTAACCTTGGGAGCAACTCAACCGTGTGGAGCATGAACTAATCTTGAAAATCGAGGAGGCGCTCAAAGGCGCTGATAAACCCGAAGAGATCCCCAACGATGCAGATGTCCGAATGGTTGAAGATGGCGGCATTGGGATCGGAGTTGACGCTCACGATCAATTCTGACCCGGTGATGCCGGCAAGGTGCTGGGACGACCCCGAGATACCGCAGGCAATGTAGAGCTTTGGGGAAACCCGGGCGCCGGTGATGCCCACCTGGAACCGGTACTCCATCCATCCGTCGTCAACCAACGGACGGGAAGCGCCCACCACCGAATTGGGAAAAAGGGCGGCAAACCGCTCCAGGAGATGGAGATTATCCCTCTCCCCTATACCCCTTCCTGCGGCCACGATCACGGCTGCCCGGTCAAGGTCCTCTCCCCGGGTGGCGACGGTTTTGATGCCAAGGGGTTGAATCTTGCCACCCGAAAACAGAACCTCCATATGAATGACCCTGCCGGGCAAGGGGGAAACCCTGCCGGGCAAGGGGGAAACCCTGCCGGGCAAGGGGGAAGATGTCCCGTGTGCCCTGAAGGCGCCGGGCTGGACCATGACGATACAGGGCTCTGTTTCCGGCCTCACCAGGGCGTTTTGGGTTCCGTTCAAAACCTGCCTTGAAAAGAGGGGGCCGGTTTTATCAAACACAATATTGTTAACCCCGGCAATGGAACAGCCGCCTAACCTTACCCCAAGGCCCGGCGCATAATCCCTTCCCGTGGCCGTATGGCCCACAATGATGTACCAGGGCGCAAGGGTGGTAAAGAGCTGAAAAAGCGCTCCCTTCCAGGCCTCACTGTTGTAGCCGTCCATGCCGGTGATGGCAAGATCAATGGTCTCGACCCCCAGGGAGGAGATCTCCCCGGCCATGGCAGGCTCCCCTTTTCCCGGGATCACGGCCAAAATGGACGCCCCGGTCTGATCTCCAAGGATTTTTGCGCAGGCCATGAACTCATGGGTGACGGGTAGAATGCCACTGGCGTCATGCTCCACAACCACAACAATTTGCCTCATAGGATCCCCCTTTCCCTTAACAGGGTGAACAGGGCAAGGGCCTTATCATCCAGGGTTCCCCCAAGCACTCTCCCGGCCCGGCTCTTCAAGGGCGCCTCCAGGCGAACCGTGGTCTGGGTGTCAACAGTGCCCCCTGGCACAACAAGGGTTTGGATGGTTTTTTTCGATGCCTTGAGAACGTTGGATAGGCTTGGGTAACGGGGGGTGTTGATGCCCGCCTGGACAGTAAGAAGGGCCGGAAGTGTTATGGAAAGGCTTTCCCGCGCCCCCTTTTCCAGCTCCCGCTCCACCGTAAGGCAGGAGGATCCCGGAACAAGGGAGGTGGCAACAACTCCGGTGGCACAGGCAAGGCCCATCAATTCGGCAAGAATGGGGCCGGTCTGGCCCTCCATCCTGTCCTGGGACATGATGCCCGTCACCACAAGATCGTAGGCACCCCCCTTGACAGCCCCGGCCATCAGCCCTGCCGTGACCGCCGACGACCCATTTTGATTCGGGTCCGTGACAAGGTGCCACCCCTTGTCCGCCCCCATGCCAAAGGCCCTTTTTACCACTGCTGCGGCCTGTTCCGGCCCAAGGGTAATCACATGCACCACCGCGTCAAGGCCTGCTGCCATGAATCGCTCTTTGATGCGGATCGCCTCCTCAAGGGCATACTCGTCAAACCGGTTCATCACCTGGGTGATGCCCCCCACGGTTTCACTCACCTGTTTTATGCAGACAAGAATCTTCATAAAGGGGTTATAGACACACAATGGAACCCCGATCAAGAAAAAAGCGAACGTTCGTTCTATTTTTTTTCATTCCCTTGCCCCAAAAAAATTTGACATTGCTAAGATCGTGCAAAAAATATACATACACAGAAGATGGACCTTATTTACTAATATTTGCACACACCAGACCGCTATAAAGGAAATTTAACAATGATCCAGAGCATACTTGATAATGACCTGTACAAGTTTACCATGCAACAGGCCGTACATATGCTGTATCCCCGGGTGGATGTGGAATATGTATTTATCAATCGCTCCCATACGCCCTTTCCCAAAGGGTTTGCAGAAAGGCTGCAGATCGAAGTGGACAAGATGCCTGGGTTCAGGCTCACCCGGGAGGAGAAGGAGTACCTGGACCAGACCTGCTACTTCATGACCCCGGTCTACCTCGATTTTCTGGAACACTACACCTTTGACCCCAACGAGGTTTCCATCTCCCAGGACAACAGCGATCTCAAGGTGACCATCAAGGGTCCCTGGTACCGGACGATCCTATGGGAAGTGCCCCTCATGGCCATCATCAGCGAGCTCTACTTTGTGATGACCAATGCCCGGCCCCTGCCGGACGAACAGATAAAGGAGATCAATCTCAACAAAGCCAGGATCCTGAGCCAGAACAACATCAAGTATGCCGATTTCGGCACCCGGCGCAGGTTCTCATCCTCCGGCCACGAAGGGTTGCTACGGGACATCCTGGCCCTTGAGAACAACACCCTCATCGGCACCAGCAACGTCAACCTGGCAAAACAGTTCAAGATCACCCCCATCGGCACCATGGCCCACGAATGGATCATGTTCCACGGCGTGCTCAACGGCTACAGGATGGCCAACCCCGCGGCGGTTGAATCCTGGGCCGCCGTATTCCACGGCCACCTGGGTATAGCATTGACCGACACCTTTACCACGGAGATCTTTCTTTCCACCTTTGATACCCTCCACGCAAAGCTGTTCGACGGAGTGCGCCACGACTCCGGCGATCCCATCGCGTTCATTGACCGGGTCATCGAGCACTACGAAAAACTCCATGTGGATCCCATCACCAAGACCATCGTATTTTCCGACGGCCTGGACATCGAAAAGGCCGTGCACATCCACAAGCACTGCGTCGGCAGGATACGGGACTCCTACGGCATCGGCACCAACCTCACCAACGACGTGGGGGTCACCCCCCTCAACATGGTGATCAAGCTTGCAAAGTGCAGGACCGCCCCTGACAAGGAGTGGCACAACGCCATCAAGCTGTCCGACGATCTGGGCAAGCATACCGGAGACAGCGAGGAGCTGGCCCATTGCATCAACGTTCTGGAGCGGGGGATCTGATCTCCTGGGAAAGGGAACTTCGCTCCAGGGGCAACCGGATAATAAAGCTGGTACCCTTTCCCACTGAAGACTCCACCTCAATGGTTCCCCCGTGGTTTTCCTTAATAATAAAGTAGGATACGGAAAGACCCAGTCCCGTTCCCTCCCGCACAGCCTTGGTGGTGTAAAAGGGATCAAAGATCCTTTTCACCGCCCCGGGCGCCATGCCAGGCCCGTTGTCCCGGATCTCCATGCGGGCGTAGGCCCCCTCCCCTATAATGCGGATGGTCAGGCAGGGCTGCCTTGACCCTGGCAGGGTCTCCCTGACCATGGCCTGGGCACCGTTTTTAATGATATTGAAAAACACCTGCTGGATCTTGCTGCGCTCGCAGGGCACCTTGGGCAGGTCGATTGCGTACTCCCGCTTGATGGCGATGGAGCGGAAATCGTACTTTTTCTTCAGGCCGTAATCGTTTTCCGCAATCTCAAGGGTGGCGTCCATGAGTTCACCCATGGAGTGGCTTTCCACCACCTGGTTACCCTTACGGCTGAAGGAGAGCATATTCTCAACAATGCGTGCGGCCCTGGATCCTGCGGTGACGGCGGATTCGGCAATGGAGATAATCTTCCGCATTTCCATATAGCGACCAATGGCATCCAGGGAGATCCCGCACTCGGCTGCCGTTTTCACATTCACCGGCAGGGGATCCCTGAGCCGGCTGATCAACACCTGGAGATTCTGCATGATCCCGGCCAGAGGATTGTTGATCTCATGGGCCATGCCCGCAGCAAGCCCTCCCACGGAGAGCATCTTTTCCGACTGGATCATCATCTCCTCCATGAAAACCCGTTGGGAAACGTCCGTGATCAGCACCACGGCTCCCTGGATTCCCCCGGATCCCAGGGGATAGACAATGATATCAAAGTAGCGCAGCTCATCCTTGTCCGGGAATTCCACCTTGGAGTGGGTTTCAGTGTCATGGGTGGTGACGGCACGCTCGATGCCTCCCAGCTGGGATTTGAACTGGGGCATGAGGTCTGACAGAAGCCTGCCCTTTGCCCGGTCCCGGGTGATGGTGGTGAAGGTCTCCGCCGCCTGGTTCCAGAGGGTTACCCTGCCGTCCGGATCCACCCCCACCAGCACCGATGGCATGGAATCGATGATCTCCTTGATGTAGTTCCTGGCAAGGCGAAGTTCCCGGTGGGTCTCCCGGATATGGGTGATGTCCGTGAGATTGACCACGGTGCCCAACAGGTTATCGTCCTTGTCCCGGTATACGGCCGCACTGATGCTCACGTCCAGGGTCCTGCCATCCCGGGTGGTACGCCGGGTTTCATAGGTGTGGCAGATTTTGCTCTTCCGGGTGATGGCCATGGCCCGGTCTGTCTCCTCCAGGCTCTCCTGGGGAACATAATCGATCCCATTTCCCGCCACCGGGCCCAGCTCCCAGCCAAACACCCGGGTAAAGGCGTTGTTGACAAAAACAACCCTGTCGTCTGTGTCATAGAGAGTGATGGGATTAGGGGAGGTCTCAAGTATGGTTCTATGGCGCTTTTCATTGACCCTGAGGGTCTCTTCAACCCTGCGGCGGTTCTCCATCTCCTGGGCGAGATGTTCCATGAAAAGATCAAGATCGGCCGACAGCCTTTGGATCTCATCAAAGTTCCGGTCCTCCACCCCTTTGAACCTGCCCCAGGCGCAGCGCTCCATCTTCCGGGTGAGCCCCTCCAGGGATCGGGTCATCCCCCGGGCCAGCAGGATGCTCACCCCAATGATAACGAACAGGATGGCAAGGGTGATGAATATGATGGTCGACCGGATGGTCTTCAGGGGTTTAAAAAAATCCTCGGCATACACCGTTGACACCACCACCCACTCATACTCGGGAATGAACTTGAAGGTGGCGATCCGCTTGTGGGGACGGTCCTCGTCCGGGTTCTGCCACAGGTATTCAATCCTGCCCGTCTTCCTCCGGGCAACCTCACGGGCGATCTTTGCCTTGTTTTCGTCAATAGGGTCAAAAAGATTGCCCGCCATTCTGGGATGGAGAACAATGTTACCCTGCATATCCATGATGGTGGAATACCCCCGTTGGCCGGGAGTGATGGAGTTGAAGCTCTCCCTCAGGTCCTCGATATCGAGAAGGTGCATGAACTCGGATCGGTAGGAGGTAACCGCGATGATCCAGTCCCAGGGCTCAAAATGGACAAAGTACATGGTCTTGGGATAACTCCGGGTCTCGGATGGATTTTTCCATTGGTAGACCATATATCCGCTCTTCTTTTGGATCATATCGTTGATGAATCCAAAGCCGGTGAGCACCTTTCCAACAAGCTCCTTCTGGGGATGGACCAGGCCCCTGCCCTTGGAGTCGATCACATAGATATACCCGGTCTTGCCGATGGTCTGTGACAACAGGATCTCCCTGGACCTTGTTTGTGCCACGGACTCGTCCATCCCTCCCCGGCGCTGCTTCTGAAAGAAATGGTCTAGGATCTCAAGGTTCTTCTCGGCTACAGCCCTCAGGCGGTTCTTTACCGAAAGGTCGGCAGAGGTCTTGACAAGCCTGAGGATCATGGAGGTGGCGGTCTCAAGTTCAGATTCGAGATTGGCCTCCATGGTCGCGCCCACCTGGTGATAGATGAGGGTGCTGCCCCCTGTGAACACCAGGGCAAAACAGACACTATAGCTGAGAATCAGTTTGGAACGGATTCTCAGGTTGAGGAATTTTTCCCCAAAAGCCATCGTTCTCCCCATGGATGCATTGAAAAAAGGACACTATAGCCATGCAAAACACTGAAAAGCAAGGCTTTTTGAGGTGAGCGTTCCAAAAAGGATCAATAAAAAACGAACGTTCGTTCTATTTTTCTTGACTTGAGGTCATGGACGGTCTAACCTGAGCCCGTAAACAATAATAAAAACGTGAAAGGTGACACATGGGAACCCTATGGTTCATACGCCACGGACAGGCCTGTTTTGGTGCCAGTGAGTACGATGCCCTCTCTGAAAACGGCTGCCGCCAGGCCAAAGCCCTGGGCCGGTACTTTGCCAGGGCCGGCATTGCATTTGACGCGGTTTACTCCGGCAGCATGCAGCGCCAGACAGACACGGCAAAACACGCCATGGCCGCTGCCAACCACGGTGATCCCATGGCCGGGCCCACCATCCTGAGCGAATTCAACGAATACGATTTTGTGGCCATCATCAAGAGCCAACTGCCGGCCATGGTACGGGAGAACCCTGACATGGCAGAGCGGAGCAAAAACATATTCAAGGATGACGCCACCTTTGTGGAGCTGTTCAGCATCATCTTCCAGCGCTGGATTTCCGGCCGCCACGACATCCCCGGGGCCGAGACCTTTGAAGCGTACAAGGGCCGCATCCAACAGGGCCTTGCCCGGGTGATCCGGGACAACGGATCCGCCGGCAACACTGCGGTTTTCACATCAGGGGGGGTGATCGGGGTGCTGGTTCAGATGGTGCTCAACCTCTCCCTTGAGACCACCATGGAGACGGGCTGGCAGATCTGCAACGCCTCCATCAGCAGGTTCCAGGTGAAAAAGGACCGGCTGGTCATGGCCGGATTCAACTCCATCGCCCACCTTGAAATAGAAGGCAACCAAAACCTGATCACATACAGATAAACGTTAATCAACGGAGGAGACCATGGATTTTACCGTATCGGAGAAGATTCAGACCATTGTCCAGATGATCAATGAGTTTGTGGACAAGGAGCTGATCCCTTTGGAGCCGGAGTTTCTTGTAAAGGATTTCAAGACAATGCTTCCCGTGTTAAGGGAGAAGCAGGCCATGGTGAAAAAAATGGAGCTGTGGGCCCCCAACTTCCCGGTGGAGTGTGGGGGAATGGGCCTCTCCCTTCTGGAGCATGGGCTTGTGTCGGAAGCGTTGGGCCGTTCTCCCCTTGGCCATTACGTGTTCTGGTGCCAGGCCCCGGATGCCGGAAACGTGGAGATCCTCCACCTTTACGGCAGTGACGCCCAGAAAGAGCGGTACCTGAATCCCCTGGTCCGTGGCGATATCCGATCCTGCTTCTCCATGACCGAGGTGGATATGCCCGGCTCCAACCCGGTGATGCTTGAGACCACTGCGGAAAAGGAGGGAGACGACTATGTGATCAACGGCCATAAATGGTATTCCTCCTCAGCGGACGGGTCTGATTTCTCCATTGTCATGGCCGTGACCAACCCCGAGGCCCCCCCCTATCTCCAGGCCAGCATGATCATGGTACCCACCAACACGCCTGGCTTCAACATCGTCAGAAACATCCCTGTGATGGGCCATGAGGGAAGCGACTACTTCAGCCATGCCGAGATCCTGCTCCAGAGCTGCCGGGTGCCCCGGGAGAACCTGCTGGGCCCCGAGGGCCACGGGTTTGTCATTGCCCAGGAGCGCCTGGGACCGGGCCGGATCCACCACTGCATGCGGTGGCTGGGCATCTGCAGCCGCTCCTTTGATCTCATGTGCCAACGGGCCAACCACCGGGTGATCGCCCCCAACGGCAAAACCCTGGGCACCCAGCAGACCGTGAGGAACTGGATCGCCGAATCCAGGGCCGAGATCGACGCAGCGAGGCTCATGACCCTGAACGCGGCCTGGCAGATCGATCAGAACGGGGCGGCGGCGGCCCGGGAGGCCATCTCCACCATTAAATTTGTCGTTGCCAACACCATGAACCGGGTGGTAGACAGGGCGCTCCAGGTCCATGGTGGACTTGGCATGACCGACGACACCATACTGGCATTTTTCTATCGCCACGAACGGGCGGCACGGATCTACGACGGCGCCGACGAGGTTCACAAGATGAGCCTGGCCAAACGGATCCTGCGCTCCTATGAAGGGAGAACCATCAGATAAGCATGAATTACCGTGAGTTCCAGAAGACCATGAACAACTCCGGGGAGGCCATCTGCAAAGAGGTGTTCCTGGAGAACCAGGATACCATCCGCATCAAGAAAGAGAAAACCGCCGTTAAGAACTTTAAGAAGATCTTTGACGCCGTGTTCCAGATCACCTATGAAAAGGGGTTCCAGGCCATGAGCATGCGGGACCTGAGCAGCAAAACCGCCATGAGCATGGGCGCCCTCTACGGCTATTTCAAAAGCAAGGAGGAGCTTCTGGCCATCATCCAGAAGCAGGGCCGGACCATGATCCAGCGGGTGCTGGAAACCTTTTTCCAGGAATCCGATGATCCGGTCACGCGCCTGAGGCACCTGATCAAGGCCCACCTGTTTTTAAGCGAAGCGGCCCGGCCCTGGTTTTACTTCACCTTTATGGAGGCACGGAACCTGAGCCCTGCCGCCCTGGAGTCGGTGATAAGTTTAGAGGAGTACACCGAAGAGATCCTGGTAACGATCCTTGAACAAGGGGAAGCCCAGGGGCTCTTCCTCCAGCGGGACCACCGGCTCACGGCCAGCATCATCAAATCCATGCAGCAGGACTGGTACCTGAAGCGGTGGAAATACACCAAGCGAAACATATCCGTTGATTACTATGCAGACTATGTTCTTGAAGTGATCGAGCGGTTCTGCCTCACCACCGAAGCCATTGGGAGGAGAACCACGCCCTGACCCGGACAAGCCTAACCCAAAACGCTTTCTGATTCTCTTGCCAGAATAACGCGACAATCAGAGCTCAGAAGCTAATATTAAGGAGACATCCCATGTCAGTGATGGACACAGCAGTTGAGGTGAGAGAAGGGGAGGAGCTCGACCCCAAACGGGTCGAGGCCTTTTTAAAGGAGAGCGTACCGGATCTTGAAGGAGATATCCGCATCCAACAGTTCCCAAGCGGATTTTCAAACCTGACCTACCAGGTGAACCTTGGACAGAGGGAGATGGTGCTTCGCCGGCCCCCGGTGGGTGCAAAGATCAAATCAGCCCACGACATGGGCCGGGAGTACAAGATCCTCAACGCCCTCTATCCCGTGTTTCCCTATTGCCCCCGGCCCCTGGCCTACACACAAGACCCTTCGGTCATGGGGTGTCCCTTCTACGTGATGGAGAAGATCCCCGGCATCATCCTTCGCAGGGATCTGCCCAAGGCGCTCTCCTTCACCCCGGACCAGGCCGCAACCCTGTGCAAAAAGCTTGTGGGGCTCCAGGCAGATCTCCACGCCATCGACGTCAAAGCCGCAGGCCTGGAATTCCTGGGCAAACCCAAAGGATATGTCCAACGCCAGGTGGAGGGCTGGGCCGGCCGGTACCGAAACGCCATCACCCCGGACGCCCCGGACTTTGAGCGGGTGATCGCCTGGCTTAAGGAGAAGATCCAGCCGGACACATCCACCCCCACCCTGGTTCACAACGACTACAAGTTCGACAACGTGGTGCTGGATGCCGCCAACCCTGTGAACATCATCGGGGTGCTGGACTGGGAGATGGCCACCTATGCCGATCCGTTGATGGATCTTGGCAACTCCCTTGCCTACTGGGTGGAGGGGGACGATCCTGAAGAGTGCCACCTCATGCGCACCCTGCCCACCACCATGCCAGGCGCCCTCACCCGCCGGGAGATCATCAATCTCTATGCCGAAAAAACCGGCCGCAACATGGACAATTTCGACTTTTACCTCTGCTTTGGCATCTTCCGACTCGCCGTGATTGCCCAGCAGATCTACCACCGCTATTTCAACGGCATCACCAAGGACAAGCGGTTCGCCATGCTCATCGCAGGGGTTCAGATCCTGGAACGGTCTGCCCTGCGGTTGATGGATCAGTCAACCCTGTAAGGATAGGAAAGGAGAAGAGATGCAACGGACACAGATAAAGACCATCCTCATTGCCGGCGCCGGCACCATGGGACAGCAGACCGCGCTCCTCTGCGCCCTGAACGACTATGATGTCGTCATCTATGACATTTCAGACGAGATCCTTTCAAAGGGCGTGGCGCGGATCAAAAAAAATGCACACCGGATGACCGGGTTTAACCTCTGCACCCAGGAGGCGGCAGACACCGCCATATCACGGATATCCACCACCATGGATATCAACATCGCAGCCCGGGACGCGGATCTCGTCATCGAGAGCGTGCCCGAGGACCCGAAACTCAAGGGCAGGCTGTTCAGCGACATCAACCGCTGCTGCAAACCCGACACCATCTTCACCACCAACACCTCCTCCCTCCTGCCCTCCATGTTTGCCAAAGAGAGCGGCAGGCCGGAGAAGCTCTGCGCCCTCCACTTCCACGATGTGGCCATCTCAAAGATCGTGGATGTGATGCCCCATCCGGGCACCTCAAAAGAGACCGTGGATCTTGTCCGGCAATTTGCCGAGGATCTCGGCCAGATTCCCATCGTTCTCACCAAGGAGAACAACGGATACGTATTCAACAACATGCTCATGTCCTTCCTCGGCTCGGCCCTCACCCTGGCGGCAAAGGATGTGGCCCCCATTGAAGAGATCGACCGCTCCTGGATGGGGGTGATGCACACCCTGGTCGGACCCTTCGGCATCATGGACGGCATTGGTATCGACACCTCCTGGAAGGTGACCGACTACTGGGCCCAACAGCGCAACGATCCCCAGGCAAAGGCCAATGCCGCGTTTCTCAAAGCCTATGTGGACAAGGGCAACCTGGGCGTAAAGACCGGACAAGGGTTTTACACCTACCCGGATCCCGCCTTTGGCAAACCCGACTTCCTGGCCCCTAAAAAAAACAAATAAGGAGAAGATTCCATGGACCCATTCGACCTTGACGGAAAGGTTGCGATCATCACCGGGGCAAGCCGGGGCATTGGCGAGGCCATTGCACTTCTTCTGGCGGAAAAAGGGGCCCTGTGCATCCTTGTGAGCCGAAAACCGGAGGCCCTGGAGGCGGTGGAAAAGAAGATCGTTTCAACGGGCGGCAAAGCGGAATCCAGGGCCTGCCACCTGGGAAAGATCGACCAGATAACTGAATTGATCCAAGGGGTGAAACAACGCCACGGACGGCTGGACATCCTGGTGAACAACGCGGCGGCCAACCCCTATTTCGGGGAGATGGCAACAGCCGAGGAATGGGCCTGGGACAAAACCCATGAAGTAAACCTCAAGGGTCCGTTTTTCATGATCCAGCAGGCCGTCCCTTTGATGAAGGAGAGCAAGGCCGGCAGCATCATCAATGTCTCCTCCATCAACGGGGTGGTGCCCGCCCTGTTCCAGGGCATCTACTCCATCACCAAGGCGGGACTGATCACCATGACCCGGGCCTATGCCAAGGAGCTGGCACCGCACAACATCCGGGTCAATGCCCTGCTGCCCGGGTTAACCGACACAAAGTTTGCATCAGCCATCACCAGCAACGAGGAGATCAAAAGCATGGTGATCCCCCAGATTCCCCTGGGACGGATGGCCCAGCCCGAAGAGATGGCCGGGGCCGTGCTCTATCTTGCGTCCCGGGCCGCATCGTTTACCACGGGTTCCACCATCACCTGCGACGGCGGCATGTTAGCTTAAAATGGATATTCCCACTCGAATGGATACCTGCTTCAAAGGAAAGGAAAACAGATGAGCGGTAAATTTGTCAGTGAAAAAAACCTGAACTTTCTTCTTTACGAGATCTTTGATGTTGAATCCCTGACCCGTACCGACCGGTACGGCCAGCACACCAAAAAGATGTTCAACATGGTGGTCAAGGCGGCCACCCAGCTGGCCAAAGACCGGCTCTACCCCATCCTGGACGAGATGGACAAGCATCCCCCGGAACTTGTTGCAGGACGGGTGAAGGTCCATGGGGACGTACGAGAGCTCATGAAGGAGTACGGTGAAGGCGGATGGATCGGATCGGGGTTCCCGGAAGAGCATGACGGAGAGGGCCTGCCCATCATCATCGCCAATGTGTGCCGGTTCATTTTTGCCGCGGCCAACTACTCAGCCTCCGTGTTTCCGGAACTGACAGCCGGGGCTGCCGAACTGATCCTCACCTTTGGCAGCCGGGAACTCGTGGACACCTATCTGCCCCCCATGCTGGCTGGCCAGTGGCAGGGCACCATGGCCCTGACCGAACCCCAGGCCGGAAGCTCCCTGTCCGACATCGCCACCACGGCCTTTCCCACCGACCAGGGCTACTACAGGATCAAAGGCCAGAAGACCTTTATCTCTGCCGGTGACCACGACGGGGTGGACAATGTGGTCCACCTGATGCTGGCAAAAATAGAGGGCGCCCCCCAGGGTGCCAGGGGCATCTCGCTCTTTGTGGTGCCAAAGCTCCGGCCGGACACCAAGGACACCCTTGTCTCCAACGATGTCACCGTGGCAGGGGTCTACCACAAGCTCGGCTACCGGGGAGCGCCCATCACCGAGCTTTCCATGGGCGAAAACAACGACTGCCGCGGTTTCCTTGTGGGAGAGGCGAACCGGGGACTTAGCTGCATGTTCCAGATGATGAACGAGGCACGGCTGGGCGTGGGCCTGGGCGCCACCGCCATTGCCACGGCCGCCTATTATGCGGCGCTTGACTATGCCATGGAGCGGCCCCAGGGAAGACCCCTCGCCCAGAAGGATCCCTCAACCCCCCAGATCCCCATCATTGAGCACACGGACGTGAAACGGATGCTTCTGTTCCAGCGGGCCGTGGTGGAGGGCTCCTTAAGCCTCTGCCTCCAGTGCTGCCTCTATGCGGACCGGGCAAAGGTCACCTCCGGGGAGGAGAAGGAGCGAAACACCTTACTTCTCGATCTCCTCACCCCCATTGCCAAGACCTATCCCAGCGAAATGGGCATCCTCTCAACCAGCCAGGCCCTCCAGTGCTTCGGCGGTTACGGCTATTGCGAGGATTTTCCGGTGGAGCAGTACTTCAGGGACGCAAGGATCCACCCCATCCACGAGGGCACAACCGGCATGCAGGGCATGGATCTTCTGGGCCGTAAGATGGTGATGAACAACGGCAGGGCCGCCATGCTCTTCATGGAAGAGGTGACCCGGAGCATTGCCGCGGGTAAAAAGTTCCCTGACATCGCGCCCTATGCTGACTTGCTGGCCCAGGCCCTTGAGCAGCTCCGGAAAGTGACCGGCCATCTGTTTGCCCTTGCCGGGGAAAAGGGGCCCGAAGTTTTCCTGGCCGACGCCACCCTGTTCCTGGAGATGACCGGCATCGTGGCCATTGCGTGGCAGTGGCTCATCCAGGCGGTTGCGGCCCATGAGGCCCTTGAAAAGGGATGCAAACAAAAGGATGAGCGATTCTACCAGGGAAAGATCTTCACCTTCAGGTACTTTTTCCGGTACGAGCTGCCCAAGACCCTGGGGCTTTGCCAGCGGCTCATGGACAACGACCCCGTCACCATGGAGATGACAACGGACAGCTTTAAAGATTAGCCTAGGACCGCAAATTTTATAAGCTGAGCGAATAGGTGATTTGGTATCAATTCGAGTGCAAACATCTATAGCTCTGATTTTTTTTGCTTCCGGCTTGTCCGGATTAGGAGAGTATCACATGGATCTATTTCGCATCGACCAGGAGTTATGCAACAAGGACGGCATCTGCGCCGCAGAATGCCCCATGAAAATCATCGATACGTCAAAGGGATTTCCCCGGCCTGTGAAGGGCGCGGAACAATTTTGCATCAACTGCGGCCACTGTGTTGCCGTCTGTCCCACCCAGGCCTTTTCCCACAAGAATCTATCCCCGGCCCAATGCATCCCCCTGGACGAAACCACATTGTTTTCCCCGGAACAGGCGGAGACTTTCCTTCGCCAGCGGCGATCCATCCGGAACTACAGGAAAAACCCCGTGGGAAAAGAGCTCCTGGAAAAGGCCATCACCATTGCCGCCCACGCCCCGTCGGGCCACAACCGCCAGCCGGTTCATTGGCAGGTGATCCATGACACAAAAGCGGTCAAAGAGCTCACCACCCATGTGATCGACTGGATGCGCTGGATGCTCAAGGAGCAGCCCGACCGGGCCGCCCCCCTCCATCTGGACCTTGTGGTCTCCGGCTGGGAGGCGGGCATGGACACCGTCACCCGGAACGCCCCCCATCTTATCATCGCCCACGGGGACAAGCGCGACCTAACCGCCCATGCTGCCTGCACCATCGCCATGACCTGGCTGGAACTCACCCTGCCCTCCCTGGGGCTGGGGGGCTGCTGGTGCGGTTTTTTCAATGCGGCGGCAACCTTCTGGCCCCCTCTCCAGGAGGCCCTGGGCCTTCCCAACAACCACGCAAGCTTTGGCACCATGATGGTGGGTCACCCGGTTTACACCTACAAACGGATCCCCCCGCGAAACCCGCCTGAAATCAGCTGGAAATAGAAAAAAACGGGGTCAGTTTTTCCTGAAAAAAAGCCTGACCCCGTCATAGGGAAACACCCTGGATCGGGTTCTCTTTTTTCATCAGAGTTTAAACTTACCCACCATCTCCATCAGCTTTGCAGAGAGTTTCGCAAGATCACTTGCATGCTGGTTGACATCGCCACTGCTGACCGACATCCCTTCGGCTGCCTGATTAACGGTGGCAATGCTGTCAGAGATATCCCCTGCCAGGGTGGCGGACTGGCCCACATTATCGCTGACCTCCTGGATGCCCTGGGAGGCCTGGCTCACATTCTCGGCAATCTCGCTTGTGGTTGCCGACTGTTGGCCGATGGCTGTGGCAATCATGGCGATGATATCGTTGATATCGTCGATCACGCCGCAGATCTGATCGATATGGGTGATGCTGCTGTCCGTGGAGCTCTGGATGCCGTCCACCTTTGCCTTGATCTCACCGGTGGCCGCGGCGGTCTGCTGGGCCAGGTCCTTTATCTCGTTTGCCACAACGGCAAATCCCCTGCCCGCTTCCCCGGCACGGGCCGCCTCAATGGTGGCGTTCAGAGCCAGCAGATTGGTCTGCTCGGAAATCCCTGCAATGGTCTCGGTGACCATGCTGATATCCTTTGCCGCTGTCCCGAGCTCCTTCATCTGATCCGATGTGGATCTTGCCTGCCCCACGGCCTTGTCGGATATCCCCCTGGCCTTTTCGGCATTGCCCGCGATCTCGTTGATGGTGGAGGTCATCTCTTCGGTAGCCGTTGCCATCATATTGATGTTGGTTGAGGCCTGCTCCATGGTGGCGGCGATGGACTTCATTCGGTCGTCCATGTCTGCGGATCCCCCTGCCACCGTGGTGGACTGGGTGGACGTTTCTTCCGCCCCCTGCACCAGTTCCTCTGAAACAGCGGAGAGTGTTTCAGAGGTTTCCGTGAGCACTTCCGAGCTTGTCATCACCTGCTTGAGCATCTTCCCGAGATCCTCGGCAATCCTGTTAAGGGCCATGGAAAGCTCCCCCACCTCATCCTTTGTATCCACAGAAACACGCCGGGTCATATCTCCATTGGCCAGGGCATCGGCAAGCTCAACGGCCCGGTTTATCGGCTTTGTAATAATATGGGAGAGCACCTGGGAGAT
This sequence comes from Desulfobacterium sp., assembly GCA_030145245.1. Lineage (GTDB taxonomy): Bacteria > Desulfobacterota > Desulfobacteria > Desulfobacterales > Desulfobacteraceae > Desulforapulum. Next base: position 42,619 of record JAQYWC010000008.1, on the reverse strand, counting down.
GGCCAGGGCGATGGCGATGATCAGAACGATGCCCCCTACCAGAAGGATCTTGGCCCGGGTCGCCGTGTCGTCTGCCTGCTTGTTGCGCACTGCCATGAGGGACTGCTCCCTTTCGATGAATGTGGCTATCTGGTTACGGAACTTGTCGAAATATTTCTTTCCCCTGGCCTCCCCCACAAGTTTTGCCATATCGTTCATGGTCTTTGCATCGCCGATCTGCCTGCGAAGCTGGATGGCGGATTCGGTGACGTTGCTTCGCCAGCCTTCAATGGTCTCCTGGATCTCACCCAGCAGGGTGACCTGGGAGGGATTGTCACCCACCATCTCCCTGAGCGTTTCAACCCGCTGGGAAAAGAGTCTGGCACCGGCACTGTACGGCGCAAGAAACTCCTCCTTGCCCGCCAGCAGGTACCCCCGCATTCCTGTTTCCATATCCACGGCCGCAGCCTCGATCTTCATGACCTCCTCGATCACCATATGGATATGATCCACCCGCTTTGCGTTCTCAATCAAACCTGCGACATCCCCATGGCCATTTGCTGCCGCATCTGCCATGGCCTGTTGGCGACCATGCATCAGGCTCTTTTCCCGGTCGATGAATGTAACGATCTGCCCCCTGAATGCATCAAAGTATTTCTTGCCCCTGGCCTGGCCGACGATATCGGCCAGATCATCCATGGTCCTGGCATCACCGATCGTTCTGCGAAGCTGGATGGCGGGTTCGGTAACGTCTCTCTTCCAGCTGTTGATGTTCTGCTCTATCTCTTCCAGAAGCGTCACCTGGGCCGGGTTATCGCTCACCGTGTTTTTCAGTTCGCCGATCCTTTCGGTAAACCCCTTGTATCCGTTTGTATAGGGTTCCAGAAACCCTTCCTTGCCTGCCAGAAGATACCCCCTCATCCCCGTTTCCATATCCTCGCCAGAGCCAAAGATGAGCATGGCCTCTTCGATCACAATATGGGTATGGTTCACCATCCTGCCGCTCTCCAGCAGGGACTGGGTGCTGATAAAGGTGACGATCCCCACCACAATGAACATGGCCAGCGTCACACTGCTTCCAAGGGTCATCTTGGTCTTTAATCTCATATCACCAAATTTCATCATTTAGCTCCCTCCGGGTTAAACGTTTTGATAAACCATCAAGGGGTTAATTCATTTTTCAATAGATCATCAGACCCAGCCTCCCCTGAAAAACCCTTCTCTTATTCATCTTTACGACAGGTAGCAAATGGTAAACCCATACCCGATGGCCCCCCTAAATTATAGAAGGGTTAAAAACACCGGTCAGGACCGTTGAAATGGAGATATAAGGTTGACTGGAAGCTCAGCTTGTTTTGATGTTAGAGATAGAGTAAAAACAGTCAATCTTGGCGAAAGTACTCTTTTACGCTGGGAGACATTGTTTTTATGCTCTTCGTAAAGAGTTATTCCTGTTTAGATTTATAAGATAAGAACTTCCCCTTTGTCAATAGAGTATAAAATTGTCTGAAACAAGGTTAAAACAGCCAACCCAACCAGGCGGTGGATTTGAGAAATAGAAGTTGCAAAGGCCCGGAAATTAAGTATACTATTGATTTTAAAGCATCGTTTCCCTCCCCCATGGATCACAAGTTTCTTTCGGAAATCGATCGTTACAACAAACGGTCTGAAACCTTCCATGTGGCTGCCATACACCTCTTAAAACAAGCGATACGGTTTCATTAACAGATAACAATATGGAGAGCCATCATGTTAAAAAATCTTAAACTTGGACCCAAGCTGCTGGTGATCATCCTGGCCATTGCCCTCTTTTCCGGCCTGGCCATGGGCGTGCCGGCGATCATGAAGTCAAAAGCGGCCCTGCAAAAAGCGGCCTTTGATCAGCTCCACGCCGTGGAGACCATCAAGAGCAACCAGATCAAGGAGTATTTCAGTGTTATAATGACCGATGTGGAGTTGCTGGCCAAGGGGGCGAACGTAAAGACCCTCTACAGGCAACTTGTGCAATACCATCAAGCGCACGATATTCAGCCCAATGACGCCTTTGACGTGACAACGGCGGAATACCGGCGAATATACGATGAAAACAGCGCCTACCTCAACAGCTTTGTCAAGGATTACAACTATTACGACCTGTTCCTCATCTGCGCCGCCCACGGCCATGTGATGTTCACCCAGGCACGGGAGGCCGATTTCGGCACCAATCTCAAAGCCGGGCCTTACAGCACCAGCAGCCTGGCCAAGCTGTGGAAGCAGGTGGTCAGCACGGGAAAAACCGTGATCCAGGATTTCGAGCCCTATGCCCCGAGCAACGGCGATCCGGCCGCCTTCATCGGCACCCCCCTGGTCGACGATAGCGGCAAAAGAATAGGGGTGGTGGCCCTCCAGATAGCCATTGCGGATATCAACAAGATCATGAACGAGCGCACCGGCATGGGAGAGAGCGGGGAGACCTATCTTGTGGGACCGGACAAGCTCATGCGGTCGGACTCCTTCCTTGATAAGGAATTCCACACCGTGAAAAACTCGTTCAGGAACCCGGCCAGGGGCAGTGTCGATACCCACGCCTCAACCGAGGCCCTCAAGGGCAACGAAGGTACCGAGATTATCACGGACTACAACGGCAACCCGGTTCTCTCCTCCTATTCCCCCCTGGAGATCGGCGAGACCCGATGGGCCCTGATCGCCGAGATAGACAAGGGCGAGGCCTTTGCCGCCATTGTCAGCCTCCAGATATTCATGGCAGTGGTGGCAGTGGTGGCAGTCGTCCTCATCGTCTTCATCACCCTGTTCATTGCAAAGGGGATCACCCGGCCCATCATCCAGGCCGTGGATCTTGCCAGGGTGATGTCGGAGGGGGATCTGACCCAAACCCTTGACATCAACCAAAGGGACGAGATCGGACTGCTTGCCGACTCCTTGAACGCCATGAACACGGCCCTCGGGGAGATGTTCCGGGAGATCGCCCAGGGGGTTGAAACCCTCTCCTCCTCATCCGAAGAGCTCTCCGGGATATCCCAGGGCATGACCACCGGTGCGGAAGAGACCTCAACAAAGGCCAATACCGTGGCAGCGGCAGCCGAAGAGATGACTGTGAACATGAATTCCGTGGCAGCGGCCACGGAAGAGTCCTCAACCAACGTGGGCATGGTGGCAACCGCCATGGAGGAGATGTCCTCCACGGTGAACGAGATCGCCCAGAACTCGGACAACGCCCGGACCATCTCCGAGTCTGCCGTGGTCCAGGCAGAAAACGCCTCGGCAAAGATGGCAGAGCTTAAGGCCGCGGCAACGGAGATCAGCAAGGTGACCGAGGCGATCACCGAGATATCGGAACAGATCAACCTGTTGGCCCTGAACGCAGCCATAGAGGCGGCACGGGCCGGGGAAGCGGGCAGGGGATTTGCCGTTGTGGCCAATGAGATCAAGGAGCTTGCAAAGCTCACCGCCGAAGCCACCAACGATATCCGGGATAAAATTTCAGGGGTCCAGGAGACCACCGGCCAGACCACGGAAGAGATCACCACCATCACCAGGGTGATCAACAACATCAACGAGATCATCAACTCCATCGCCTCTGCCGTGGAGGAGCAGTCCGCGGCAACCAAGGATATCGCGGACAACATTGCCCAGGCCTCCATGGGGTTTCAGGAGGTCAACGAGAATGTCTCCCAGAGCACCACCGTGGCCAGGGATATTGCAACGGACATCAATGATGTCAACAGCTCGGCTGGGGATATCTCCAACTCCAGCGCCCAGGTGAGCCTGAGCTCCGAGGAGCTTAACAATCTTGCCATGCAGCTCATGACCATGGTGGAGCGGTTTAAAATTTAGCGGCCAGGAACCGGTTGATCCCCGTCCAGTAGGCGTCATACAGGGAGATGTCGTTGTGCCCGGCCCCTTTGACCACAAGGGTTTCCACCGGGCCAGCCCAGGCATTGACAAGATTGTGGGAATTTTGATTGGGAATGATCTCGTCCCGTCCTGCGATCACAGCAAGCATGGGCGTCTCCATGCCAGGCGCAAGGGCCAGGGAATCAAACCGATGCCGCAACAGCTTCTCCACGGGCAGAAACGGGTAGATCCCCTTGGCCACATTGACAAGGCTGTCAAAGGGGGTCACAAGGATAAGGGCCCCGACCCTTCGGTTGGATGCCACATGCACGGCCACCCCGGAGCCAAGGCTCCTTCCCATGGGTACCACCTGTCCCGGATCCACCCCGTGTTCGGCAACCACCCAGTCAAACACGGTGAGGGCGTCCGCCAGCAGGCCCTGTTCCGACGGACGGCCGCTGCTGTCCCCATACCCCCGGTAGTTCATGAAGAGAAACGAGGCGTTCCTGATCTTTTCCGCCTCCGTAAGGGAGGCAGACACCTCCTCGGCATTGCCGCCGTAATAGATCACCAGGGGGGAGGTGGCCGAAATCGTGTTATTGACAAACCAGCCATGGAGCTCGCAGCCATGGCTGTGGATCCGGACTTCATGGTCCTTGAGCCGCTCCCGGGTAAGGTCCGGGATCTCCTGGGGGAAAAAGATAAGCCGTGACTGAAACAGATAGACCAACCCGAGCACGGCGCCTGTCACGATCAACACGATTTTTGCGATTTCAAGGATAACGCCCATGTCACACCTCCTGTCCTGCTATAACTATTTGCATTAAAAAATGGGCCCTATTCATATGCGAGGAGCGGCAAGGAGTCACTCCTGGGGGGCCGACGGCAGGGTCACGGTAAAACTGCTGCCCCCTCCCTTCCTGCTGGTAATCTCCAGGGTGCCGTTGTTCTTTTCAACAAACTCCTTACAGATCACAAGCCCAAGCCCTGTACCGGTTTCCTGCTCAGTGCCCGGGTTGGATTCATAATCGGATCCGGTAAGAATATTTTCGATCAGTTCTTGGGTCATGCCCACCCCGGTGTCCTTGACCCATATTCTGATCCGCCCCGCCTTTTGATCCGCTCCCACCCTAACCCTGCCGCCCCTGGGGGTGAATTTCACGGCATTGGCCACGAGATTCCGAAGCACCGCCGCGATCATGTTGGCATCGGCAAAGACCCGGATCGCCGCATCTGCCGCAAGATCCATGGTGATCTCTTTACCATCGGCCATGTTCCGGGTAAGGGAGATGGCAAGATCGGCATGGTCTTTCACGGAAAAGGCCTTTGGCGAAAACTCAAGGGTGCCGTCCCCGGCCATGATCCAGTTGAGAAGCGCCTCCACCAGGCGATAGGATGCCTGGGTGGAGGTGCTGATCCGCTGGATATACTTTTTTCTGCGTTCATCGGTGTAGCGGTCGTAGGAGTCGGTCAACATCTGGAGATAGGAGAACATCACCTGGAACGGCCCCTTGAGGTCATGGGCCACCACAGTAATGATCTTCTCCTTTTCCCGGTTGATCCTGAGCAGGTGATTCTTCTGCTCCTGGACCGTGAGATGGGTGTTGATCCGGGCGATAACCTCCTCCTGGTGAAAGGGCTTGCTGATATAGTCCAGGGCCCCGCAGGCAAACCCGTTCACCTTGCTCTCGGTATCAGCCAGGGCGGTCATGAAGATCACCGGGATCTCCCTTGTTCCAGCCGTCTGCTTCAACCGCTTACAGATCTCGAACCCGTCCATCTCCGGCATGATCACATCCAGAAGAATCAGGTCCGGCCGGGTCCGGGACGCCATCTCCACGGCCTTGGTACCGTCCTGGGCCACCAGGGTCCTGAACCCCTCCGCATTAAGGCAATTGAACAAAAGGCCGAGGTTGGCCGGGTTATCATCCACCACCAATATGGTTTTCATGCTGCTCCATCTCCGTTGCCGTCCCTGTTGTCACAGAGATCAACCTGTTGATATCATTGATTTTGAACTCTCTGGCCAGTTTCTCCGTCAAGGCGAAAAAGGCGCTGTACTCCGGATAGTTCTCCATGTTCTCCCCGCACCAGCACCGGATGCCGGCGATATCCCCCATGTCGGTCCGGGCCCTGAGGGTGGCCATCACAGGACCTGGCGGCGGTGTCGGCAGGCTGGGAAGGAAGAGGTCCCCCGGGCTTGCCACCAGATCCGGGGCAAGGAGATGCGGAGCTTGAGCCTGGGGGGGCAGCACAATATCAAACCAGAACCGGCTCCCCTTCCCCACAACACTCTCCACACAGAGGCGGGCGTCCATCAATCCCACCAGATGCAGGCTGATGGCAAGTCCCAGGCCCGTGCCTTCCGATTTCCGGCACACCGATCCCACCTGGGCAAACGCCTTGAAAATAGCCTTCATATCCTTTTCGGGAATGCCAATCCCGGTGTCTGTCACCGAAAACCTAATCCGGTTCCCCACGGGCATCACCCCCAGGACGATCTTTCCCTGGTCCGTGAACTTCACGGCATTGCTCAACAGGTTTAACAACACCTGCCGTATTCTCTGGTAATCCCCGGTCACCCGGGAAGAAACGCCCTGGTCCATATCAATCACAATGGGAAGCCCTTTTTCCCTGGCCTTTGACCGGGCCATCTCTGCGGTGGTGCGGACAAAGGGAGCCAGATCAAAGGGGATATTTTTGATCTCGAACTTACCGGCTTCAATCTTGGAAAAGTCCAGGATATCGTTGATCATCAAAAGCAGATGCTCCCCGCATTGAAGGACCACCGAAAGCCGTTCTGTTTCCATGTCGCCAAGATCGCTGTCCCCTTTCATCAACAGCTTTGTATAGCCGATGATGCCGTTCAGGGGGGTCTTCAGCTCATGGCTCATGCGGGAAAGGAAATCGCTCTTGGCGGAATTTGCCCGGGAGAGCTCAAGGTTGAGGCGCTTGAGTTCCCGGTTGGCCCCGGTAAGGTCCCGGGTCCGTGTGGACACCTGGTCTTCAAGGCCCACCCGCTGCCGTTCAAGTTCATGGTCCCGTTTCTGGATCTCGCCGATCATCTCGTTGAACCCGTTGATGAGATCCCCGATCTCATCATTGGAGGCGCCCCTGGCCCGGATGGAGAACTCTTTCTCCCGGGAGATCTGTTTCACCGTATCCACCAGATGGGACACAGGCCCGAGGAGCTGACGCTTCAGGTAAAGGGAGATAAAAATACCCAGAAGCACGGAGAGAATGGCGATCACCAGGGCCTGGACCGAATACCAGGCCAGCTGGCGATGGTATCCTGTCATATCCATGCGAAACAGGAGATACCCCACCGTGGCGCCCTTGAATCTCACCTCCCTTGTGATGATCGCCCGGCTCTTTTCAACCATCTTGCCCTCGCTCCGGACAAGCCCGGGGAAAAAAAGATCCTCTGACCGGTTCTCCGGTCGTACATAGGTGGCAAACAGGTGACCGTCCGCCTGGTACAGGGCGGCACCTTCAATCAGGTCGCTCCCGGCCTTGAGCGACAACAGGATCTCCCGGGCGGCATCACTGTCCTCAAAATAGAGGGAAGCTATGGAATTGATGCTGATCATCTCCATCACCCCGGACACGATCTTGTCAAAGTTTTTCCGGGTGATCCGCCGGTTGTTCAGCCAGAAGGTGGTGCAGGCAAAGGTCAGACAGGAGGCCGTGATAACAATGATGGCCCCGGCAAGCTTGGCCTGGATGGACCGGCCCGGTATGAGTCTGTTGATAAGGTTCACGGCGCCTCCCCCGGGTTCAGGTCGCGCATCCTGGCAAGCCTGAGCAAAGAGGCGCTGAACTTGAGCCATGATTTGATCTGTGCAGACCGGTTCACGGCAAACCCCAGCCGGTTGCCGGACTTTTCCACAAACTGCATGATCCCGCCCTGGCTGATAAAAAGGTCGCTGTCCGAGACCGTCAGCAGATAGGAGCCGTAAAGCTTCCCAAGGGTTGCCTTCCACCGGTGGATGCCCGGGGTTCCCACATAAAGGATATGAAGGGCCAACGGCTTCGCCCCGGCCCTGTCCAGGTCAATGATCCTGAGACGCCTTCCCTGGATGATTTTTCCCGCCAACGGCTGCAACAGGTGCACAAGCTCCCTGTCCCCGAGAATTCCCATGACAAAGGTATCCGGGGAATGTTCAAAAGCCTGGTCCGGCCAGGTGATGAAATCGGTGAACTTGATCAGCATGGCCGCCTTCACCTGAAGGGAGGAGACAGATCCGGCCGTGACCGGCACAACCATGGTACAAACCACAAGGGCCAGGAGCACAAACACACGACAGATCCTGGTTATTGCCATGTCAGCCCCAGGTAGTAACGGGTTTCCGTCTCGCCGAGATTTCCCTCCCAGGGTTGGTGGTAAAGAAAGGAGGGTACCGGCACGTTGTTGTCCACCATGTTGTTGACCACAAGGCTCAGGCTCAGATGCTCGGACAGGGCGCAGGTGGTCTTGAAACTGACGGCAAAGCGGTCCTTGTCAAAGATATCCCGGTTCGCATACCACTCTTCACCGGGCCGCTCAACCCGACTGCCGTACTCCGCGCCAAGGGAGGTCATGAGGGTATCATTGCACCAGCGCCTTGTGACCAGGGCCTTGATGGAATGGGAGGGATAACAGAGCCAGGCCGTGAGATCCGAGTTGGCCGTATAGACCTGGAGATCATTGTCATTAAGATCATGGGGCCTTGTGTAGGCATAGGAGACCATGGCCCGGGCGGAATCCCGCCCCTTCCACTCCACCGCTATTTCGCCGCCAAGGGATCCAAAATCCCTGCGCTGGTTGCCCGAGCTATATCTGGAAACGCCTCCTGACTCCGCGATCAGGGCATCTTTGTAAACGTTAAAAAACCCGTTCAGGGTGAGCTTCAGGCCCAGTGCCGGCAGGGAGTGAAGATAATTAATCTCGTAGGTCTCTAAAAATTCCGGATCCAGGCTGTCAGAATAAAAATCCGTGGCCGACGGGTAGTGGAATCCCTCCTGGAAACTGAGTTTAAACATGCCGTTTTCCCCGACACGAATGGAGGTGGCAATGCGGGGAAACCACTTTTCCGAATCCCTGGCCATATCTTCCAGTTTCCCAGCGCCCCCATCCACCTGGTAGCGGATGGCGTCAAACCGAAGACCCGCTGTGACGGTCCATCCGGGGGTGATCTCAATGATATCTTCGGTGAAAACACTGAACTCTTTCCAGTCAATATCCTCTCCGATTGTGGATGGGGGCGGATCGGACCTGAAATAGTAGCGATTATTTCTGTGGTGATCGTGGGAGATCCTGAAACCGGCGGCCCACTGCTGCTTCTCCCATCGAAGGGATCTGAGCACCCAGTTGGTTTCGATGCGCATGTCTGAATTACCGTGGTCCGCCACCTTTATGGACGGAATGGTATACCGATTACCATTCCGCTTGTAACGGGAAATATAACCCCGGTCGAAAAAAGCCACGGGCAGATCCATGGAGAGCTTTTCCGTGGGGGTCAAGGCAAAGGTGATGGCGGGCCGGATCGCCAGGGTCTTATAGTAGAGCTCAGGGGACCCTGAAGTACCCGGAGAATAACTGTCCGAAGAGAGCCACTCCTTCTGGACAAACCCGACCACACGGATGTTGTTGTGATTCCAGTTCAAAGACGCCCTGTAATTCAGGGTATCCTTGGTTTTGACGGAAAGGTCCCCGGGCAGCTCCCCTGCTGGAGAATCGCCATAGCCGAAATCGTGGTCCGGATGGAACCCGTCCGCCCCTTCCACCCCGGCGTAGAGATACAGATCCCTGTCCACCCCGGAAACATGGCCGTAACCCGCTTCGGTTTTCACCAGGGAATCGGTAACCCCCACCACCGTATTGACCCAGGGGCCAGGATGGCTTGACCCGGATTTGGGCACCTGGTTGACAAACCCGTTGATGGCGCCGTTCCCATGGATGATGGAGGCGGGACCGTTGCTCACCTCAAGCCGTGCAATATCCCCCAGAAGCGATGATTTCAAGCTTGCATTCACGCCTAAACTGCCGGCCGAATTGATGTTCATGCCATCCCACATGAACTTGGAGGTGGAGTTGTCAAACATGGGGCTGCCCCGGGAGGCGTACAGGGAACCCAGGAAGCTGTGATTGCTCACCTGCACCCCTGGGACGGCCAGCTGGAGGATATCCTTGAGGTTCACCCCGGGAACCGTTGACAGCATATCTTCATCCAGTATCCAGATGGATCCCGGGACCTGGTCCGCGGGAACGTCAAAAAATCCCATGGAGTTGACAGGCAGAGCCATGAGCGCTTCCAGGGACATTTCGGAAAGATACTCCACCGGGGATTCAGCCATGGCGGTCAGGGGGGAAAACAGGAGTAAAACGAGCAGTAAAACAGGCAGGCAGATCTTGGACGCAACGGTTCTACAGGGGCTTTCTTCAGGATCTGCTGAATCAAAAGCTCCTTGGTCATCCCAAGGTGTCACCCTTTTCTCAAGCATCGCTCAAAACGACAACCCACTCCATAAACCACCGTTATTCAGCCGGGATATCAACATCACGGCCCTGTCGCCATTCGACAGAACCGATAAATTTTACTGACAGTAAACAAGAGCCGCGATAAAATCAAGTAAAATCAACGGAGGGGGTCATGGTTTCGGTCTCCGGGGCTTGACCCCCTTTTTCGGGCAGAGGGGTTCCAGCACACAGATATCGCAATGGGGCCCCACCGGGCGACAGGTACCCTGGCCAAAGGCCACCAGGATGGAATTCACCGTCTGCCACAGGGATCTGGGCAATTTTTTCCGCAGGGCCATCTCTGTCGCAAGGGGAGACTTGGTCTTCACATATCCCCAGATGTTCATGATCCGGTGCACATGGGTGTCCACGCAGATGGCATCCTTGTTAAAGGCCGCGCTCATCACCAGGTTGGCGGTCTTCCGACCGACGCCGGGCAGGGTCAGCAGGGCATCCATATGGTCCGGGACCCTGCCGCCAAAGGGTTCAAGGGCCCTGGGCAGCTGTTCAAGGTAGCCGGACTTGGCAACGTAGAACCCCACAGGATAGATCAGGGCGCTGATCTCCTCCCGGGAGAGCGTTGAAAGGGTGCCAAGGTCCGGGGCCCTTTCAAAAAGCCGGGCACTGGCCTTGGCCGTGGTTTGGTCCTGGGTGCGGGCCGACAAAATGGTGGCCACCAGGACCTTGTAGGGATCCCCTGTCTGGACGGCGATGAGATCCACCACCGGCACCTCATAGTCGGCCACCTCGGTTTCCAGAACCCCAATGAAATGGGCAATATCCACGGTCATGGTGTCCCCTTCCGGCAAGGATCGGAATCAAACACCACCCGGCCCTCAAAATCGAAGATGATGGCCCGGATCGCCACCCGGTTGTGGCAGAACCCCAAGGCGGACGCCTTGATCTCCTCCCCCACCCGCAGGATGAGATCCGGGTGAAGGGGATGGATATAAGTAAAGGCGTGGCGGGCCGTGTTGGATCCGGCAATGTTCGCAACCAGGGTTTCATCCCCGGTAACCTCCCGGGCCCATAGGGATAGCTTTTTCATGGTGAGTTCCGATTTGGCGGCATGGGTGTGGGGGAACCCCATGGCCATCTTCACGGCTTTCCCGAAAAAGACCGTGATGATCACCTGGTCGATCCCCGTGGCCGCCCCGGCCGCTTCAAGGGATGCCTTGAAAAAATCCCCGGTCTGGATAAAGGCCTCCTCTGAATCGTCCGGAAAGAGCCCCATGGCAAACCGCTCGCTCCGCCTGCCCGTGGTAAAAACAAGACGTTTGGCATCCATGGCCTGGGCAACACTGATCCCCGAACGGATGGTGGCGATGTAGGCGTCATGGGACATGGGTCTGACAATGCCGGTGGTGCCCAGAATGGAGATGCCGCCCTGGATGCCCAGCCGGGCGTTCAGGGTTTTTTCTGCAAGCTCCTCTCCCTTGGGCACCACGATCTCCACGTTCACATCCCTGTCACACCGGTCGAATTCCACCAGCACGTCCCTGACCGCCTCCCGGATCATCTCCTCGGGCCCGCAATTGATGGCGGGCCGTCCCACCTCAACCTCCAGGCCAGGTTTGGTGACAACCCCCACCCCCCGGCCCCCCAGGAGGGTGACAGTCCCGGTCCCCTTTTTTTCCGAGATGGACACCCGGGCCCCGATCTCGGCCCGATGGGTGACATCTGGATCATCGCCGGCATCCTTGATCACAAAGCTTTCAGCCAACACGGCGGAAAGGTTTTTACTCAGGTTACTCCGGTTGATTTGAATGACGCAGGTCTCGTTGGTCAGAAACCGAATATTGACCCTGTCTTGGGATTTTCCCGAGAGCAGTAAAAAGAGGGCGGCCTTGGTGGCAGCGGCGGCGGCAGCTCCGGTGGTGAAACCGGGTCTCAACTCTTTCTGTGTCATGGCCTGGCCCCCCTGTCCCTGAAACCTGCACATTGGTCCACAAACCTTCCGGCTGCGGTTCCAAGGCTGCCAAAGTGGATATGAAGATAGCTGCCCAGGGTGTTTTCCACCTGGAAGCCTGCCGTGGCTGTCCGGGTGCCGTCCCTGAGGGATACCCCATAGACGGTCTTGATCCCAGGATCCACGCTTTCCCCATCCAGGGAGGAGTAGTGGAACTCATGGCCCCTGAGGATCTCCCCCTTTTTTCCCACCAGGGTATCCTCGCCAAGGGAGATCTCCCGGTAGCCCAGGGATCGCAACCTTTTTGACATGGACACGGAAAAGGGAAAGCAGCCGGCCATGTTATAGGATTCCGTTGAATCCATGCCGGTTAAGGTGTTGCAAAGATACATGAAGCCCCCGCACTCGCCGTAGATGGGCATGGCGTCAAGGCTTTTTTGCCGGATCTGCCGGAGCAGGGCCTGATTGTCCGACAGCTGTTTAGCAAACAGCTCCGGATACCCGCCCCCAAAGTAGATGCCGTGGATATTCTCCGGCAGGGCCCGGTCTTCCAATGGAGAGAACTGCACGATCTCAGCGCCGGCAGCTTCCAGGGCCTCAAGATTTTCCGGATAGTAGAAACAGAAGGCCCGGTCCCGGGCAACGGCGATCCTCACCCCTTTCCCATCGGTGGATGCCACGGGGATCTCCCCCCCCTTGCCGGGAAGGCTACCAAGGTCGGGAAGGGTGGCGGCAAGCTTTCCAATATCGGTATGGAGGTCCACCATGGAGATAAGTTCCGACACCACATCCGGCGCAATCCCGTGCTCGTCCGAAGTGACAAGGCCCAGGTGGCGTTCGGGCATCACGATCTTCCCGTTCCTCGGCATATGCCCGAGGCAGGGCATTTTGCAGGTCGCCTCCACCGCCTCCTTTAAATACGCGTAGTGGCGGGGGCTGCCGGTTTTGCTGAAGATCACCCCGGCAAAGTTCAGGTCCGGATCAAAATTCTCAAACCCCTGGACAATGGCGGCAGCGCTCCTGGCCATGCTCCTGGCATCCACCACCAGGATCACGGGCAGTCCCAGCCATTTGGCCATCTGGGCCGTGGAGCCGGCCTCACTGACCCCGCTGTAGCCGTCGAACAGGCCCATCACCCCTTCCACCACAGCCATGTCCGCCCCATCTGCGCCCCTAGCAAACACCTTTTGATTATAGTCTTTTGAGAGCATCCAGGAGTCCAGATTCCTGGAGTTGCGCCCGGTCAAGGCCCGGTGATGGCCGGGATCGATGAAATCCGGCCCCACTTTAAACGGGGCGACCTTGAGTCCCTGCTGTTCCAGATAGGCCATCACGGCAAGGGAAAGGGTGGTTTTCCCGCTGCCGCTGCCTGTGCCTGCGATTACAAACCCTTTGATGACATCCTCCCTATTGCTCGGCCGCCATGATGGCAAGGGCGTTAACAATGCTTGCGGCCACATTGGAGCCACCTTTTCTGCCCACATTGGAGATGAACGGAATGTTGAGTTTGACAAGCTCGGCCTTGGACTCTGCAGCATTGACAAACCCCACGGGGAATCCCACCACCAGGGCCGGTTTTGCCTTATTCTCCGCCACAAGCTCCATGAGCCGCAACAGGGCCGTGGGCGCGTTCCCGATGACGTAAATACCGCCCTCAACCTGCTCCGCAGCCTTGTCCACAGCGGCCAGGGCCCGGGTTACCCCTTCGGCCTTTGCCCGCTCAGCCACGTCCGTGTCCGCGATCAGGCAGCGCACCTGGCCGCCGAAAAGAGAAAGTTCCCCCTTGCGGATCCCCACCCGGGCCATGTTGGTATCGGTGATGATGGTGCATCCCTGCCGGATGGCCTGGATGCCGGCTTCAACGGCATCCGGATGGAACCGCACACTGTTTATATAGTCAAAATCGGCCGATGTGTGGATCATCCTGCGCACAATGTTCCACTCCTTAACCCCGAACCCATGGCTGCCGGCCTCGCTGTCGATTATCTTGAAACTCAAACTCTCTATCTCACCCGGTTTCATTCACCCGTCTCCTTTTTTATCCCTGCCCCTTAAACCGGGGCTGATCATCACCATCGATCTCTGCACCTGAATGGCTGCCCGCTTTTCCTATAAGTAAAAAACAGGCACTCGCCACATGCGAAGCGCTATAAACCTATTGGGTGATACCATCTTTCATTCGCAGCATAAAGGAAAATTGACATCCTCCCTTCCCTGATGGGAAAGGGAGTCTCCGGGAGCCCTAAACGGGTTCAAAGATTGGTATAAAAATAAACCGAACCGGCGTTGATCCAGGCACTCAAACGGGATCTTTCCGGGGCTGGATTCCGGTCTCCACGGACCACCTGCTTTTTTTTCCACCTATTCCGGGCAATAATTTGAGAACAGGCCGATTGTGTGATAAGGATGAAAGTTTACGAATCAGATTTTTCACTGAACCGTAGCAACCACTGAACCGTACTTTTGGAGGAAAAACGATGAGCGAGGATAGTATAATCCGTTTTGCCAGCAGAATGGAACAGCTTCCCCCCTATCTTTTCGGCATGATCAACGCCATGAAGATGGAGAAGAGGCGCAATGGCGACGACGTCATAGATCTTGGAATGGGCAACCCCATGGATCCGACTCCGGACGCGGTTGTGGAGAAACTGGTGGAAGTGGCGCAGAACCCCAAGACCCACGGCTATCCCATGGCATCCTCGGGCATGAAAAACCTGAAGCGTGAGATATCCCTATACTACCAGCGCCACTACAACATCGGCCTTGACGCAGAAAAAGAGACCATCTTCACCATCGGTTCCAAGGAGGGCATCTCCCATCTCAGCCTGGCCCTTCTCGGCCCTGGGGATTCCGTGCTGGTGCCGGCCCCGGCCTTTCCCATCCACATCTATGCCGCCGTGATCGCAGGGGCCAACGTTGTCCGGGTACCCATCTCCCCGGCAGAGTCGTTCCTAAAGCGCATCGTCAACATCTGCGAGTCCTTTCACCCGGGTCCCAAGGTGCTGATGATCAACTATCCCCACAACCCCACGGGCAAGCTGGGCAGTCTGGATCTTTTCAAGGAGATCGTGGCCCTGGCAAAACGGTTCAAGTTCATGGTCATCCACGACTTTGCCTACTCACGGATCACCTTTGACGGGCACAGAGCCCCAAGCTTTCTTGAGGTCCCGGGGGCAAAGGATGTGGGGGTCGAGTTTGGCTCCCTTTCCAAGTCCTACAACATGGCCGGATGGCGGGTTGGGTATTGTGTGGGCAATCCCGAGATCATCGCAGCCCTGGGCAAGATCAAGGGCTATTTTGATTACGGCATCTTCGAGGCCATCCAGATTGCCGGCATCATCGCCTTAAGGGACTGTGACGACACCATCTCCAAACAGGTATCACTCTACGAATCCCGCAGGGACACCCTCTGCAGCGGTCTCCAGCGCATGGGCTGGGATGTGGAGCCTCCGGGTGCCGGCATGTTTGCCTGGATCAAGATCCCGGAACCCTACAGCAAGATGGGCTCCATGCAGTTTGCCATCGAGATGATGAACCGGGCCAATGTGGCCGTTGCCCCGGGTGTTGGTTTCTCCGAAGAGGGGGAAGGCTATCTCCGCCTCGCCCTGGTTGAGAACGAGGAGAGAATCCGCCAGGCGATCCGGCAGATGAGAAAAGCCCTCCAGGATATGGAAAAAGAGGGAGTCTTCAAATAACCCATGGGTGCACACAAGATACGCATGCAGATGAAACGGGAGAGGGAGAATGCCCAGCGCAGGTTCAGGCGGCAGAAACAGCGTAACGTGCTGGCCTCTCCCGGCATCCACGACCTGATCGTGGTGCTGGACAATCTAAAGCCAAGCTACAACATTGGAAAGATCTTCCGCAGCGCCCAGGCCTTTGGGGTGAAGGAGGTGCATCTTGTGGGCATCGACTTTTTCGACCCAGCCCCCGGCATGGGGGCGTTCAAGGCCGTGCCTGCGATTTTCCACGACGATTTTGATGCATGCTACACCATGATCAGTGCCAGGGGCTACACCCCTGTGATCCTGGAGCCGGACAAGGGCGGCAGCCTCATGGACTGCACCCTTCCCCGGAAAAGCGCCTTTGTATTCGGCCATGAGGAGTTCGGGATCAGCTTTGATCCGGCAGACTACACGGGCGTACAACGGCTGGCCATCCCCCAGTACGGAGCGGTCCAGAGCCTCAATGTCAGCGTTGCCGCCTCAATTGTCATGTATGAGTATGCAAAACAGCATGGGGATCACCAGGGGTGTTCCGGGAGCTTAACTGGCCGCAGCCAGCCATGAGATCCTGGCCCTTGCTCCACCGTTTCACCACAAACAACCCCAACTCCGTGAGATAGTCTGAAAAAGCGTTCAGTTCATCGTCATCCACCCGGGCAAACCCAGACGTAGAAACGTCTTCCCTGCCCGGGTTGTAGGCGATCAGGTTCACCCGCACCTTCAGGGGAGCAAGGTATTCGGCAAGCTGCAGGGCCGCCAACCTTGAATCGTTCACCCCCTTGATCAGCACATACTCCACCAGAAAGAAGCGCCGCTTGTGAAGGGGGTAGGCCGCCAGGGCCGTTCTCAGTTCAGCCAGGGGATAGCGCCGGTTGATGGGCATCAGGGAGGATCTCACCCGGTCGTCGGCGGAATGGACGGAGATGGCAAGGCTCAGCTGGGGAAGATCCAGTTTGGCCAGGCGCTCGATCCCGGGCACAAGGCCGCAGGTGGAGACCGTCATGTGGCGGAGGGCAATGTCAAACCCCTTCTGGGTGTTGAACACCCGGATCGCCTGGATCAGGTTGTCAAAGTTGTCAAAGGGCTCTCCCATGCCCATGAACACGACATTGCTGATCTCTTTTCCAAGGGTGATCCTGGCGGAATAGAGCTGACCTGTGATCTCATGGACCAGAAGATTCCGTTTAAATCCCGCCTTGGCCGTTTCGCAAAACCTACACCCCATCCGGCACCCCACCTGGGTGGAGACACAGAGGGTGTTATAGCGTTTCATGGGGATCACCACGGACTCGATCAAAGCGCCGTCCTGTAACCGGGTGACGAACTTGAGGGTGTTGTCCTGCTCCACCTGGTCCGTGACCGTGAAGTCCGGGGGCTCATAAATCGCCCTGAGATCGTCTGCAAGGGCTTGGGATCGTTCAAACTCCGGCGCCTTTGAAAAATCGGGATTACCCTTTTTGATCACCTCTCTCAAGAGGGCGCCTGCATGGAACTCCCCCCGGCCATACCGGGATTTCAGGAATTCGGTCACCTGGTTGAATGTCATTTCAAGTAAATTCATGGACAACAGTAATCATTAAATCCATTGTTGCAAAAAAAAAGCCTTGACCTGTCTACAGGTTCAACCCTTAAATTAACTTCCATTGTTGGCAAACAACCACCTGTTTTTTAAAGGAAGATCCATGGTTTCAATTTCAAAGGCATGTAAGATCCTGGGCGTTGCAAGATCCACCCTTCTCTATTACGAACGCATGGGCATGGTCGCACCCAAACGCAATCCTGACAACGGATACAGGGAGTACAGCCAAGAAGATATGGAGCTGTTGCTGATGGTGCGGCAACTGAAGCGGGCAGGCTTTACCCTGAAGGAGTCCATGGCCGTGATGAAAGGCGCCCTTGACCCGGATCTCCTGCTTGCGCGCTACAACGCCCTTTGCCAGGAGATCGAAACCATGACCATGGCAAGGGAGGTGGTAAAATCCCTGCTGGTGAGTGCCACGGGCGAACTTCCGCCAGGGGATGACTCCGCCCGCCGGGGACAAAACTGGCATGCCGAATTTGAACAAAAGGGAGCCGAAGCCCACTTTGCATGGCTCAAACGCCTGGGATTCAGCGAAAAAGAGAGCCTCTACATCCGCTGGGTCACCCGAAACATATCCAATGGAGGACAGTACATGGAGCACTTTTTCAAGATATTTGAACAGATGAACCGCCAGGGTCCGGGAAGCAGGGTTTCCACCCTCAGGGCATTTGAAGCCATTCCCGGCCACCGGGAGATCAAGACCATCCTGGAGGTGGGATGCGGCAAGGGATCGTCGAGCCTTACCCTGGCACAGGAGAGTAACGCCCATATCACGGCCGTGGACAACCACCAGCCATTCCTCGACCATCTGGCGGATCAGGCAAAGCGATTGAAACATGACGGGCAGGTCACCATAAAGAACATGAGCATGTTTGATCTTGATTTTCCCCATCCAAGCTTTGACCTGATCTGGGCCGAGGGATGCGCCTATATCATGGGATTTGAAAAGGCCCTGGAGGAGTGGCGGCCCTTGATCAACCAACAGGGATTTTTGTTTGTCAGCGATGCCGTATGGCTCACGGACCAGCCGTCCCAGGCGTGCTCCGACTACTGGCAAATCGAATACCCCACCATGACCGATGTAAAGACAAGGAAAACCCAGGCCCGGGAACAGGGGTACGAGATCGCCTCCTGGTTCGTCCTGCCAAGACAAGACTGGCAGGCGTTTTACGACGACATGGAATCCTGTACCAAACGTGCCGTTAAAGAGATCGGCATGACACAGACCGCTGAAGATTTCATCAAAGAGATCGAACTGGACAGGACCCACGGAGAGGAGTACGGCTATATCTGCCTGCTCCTCCAGCGAGAGGATTAAAAGGGGACGCTTCCACAGAAGCGTCCCCTTTACCGCTATTGATTTACCGCCCAATTGGTTGTATTTAGTCTGTCAGGTAGTATTTACATTTAATGACGATAAAATAACAACCGAAGAAAACCGCCCGTAACCGATTATGATGACGGGCGGATTCTTTTTTTGCAAAAGGTGTGGGCCGTTGCTGGAAGTACAATCATTAGAGTGCAGGATCGCCAGGGGAAATTTCCTGTTCAAGGAGATCTCCTTTTCACTTAAACCGGGCGGATCCGTCATGATCGAGGCAGGATCGGGCAGGGGCAAATCCTCGTTGCTCTTCTGCATCAAAGGCATTTTCCAAGGGGAGAAACAATACTTCGGCACCCTCTTGCTGGACCGGATGCCCCTGGATGAAGCGGGCAGGCAAGGGATCGGGCTTGTGCTCCAGAATCCCCATTCCCAAATGATATCCACCCTTGTTAACGAAGAACTCCGGTTCGGGTATAGCAGCCAACCTGCGCAAAAAGAGGCGATGTATGCCCGGACCGTTGAGATCCTGGGCCTTGCCCCCCTTCTCCATAAACCGGTGAGAACCCTCTCATCGGGCCAGAAGCACCTGGTGGCCATTGGGGCTGCCGGCATCATGAATCACCGGGTCCTGCTCATGGACGAACCCTTCCTCTACCTTGACCAGGAGAACATCGCAAAGGTACTGGCCTATATCGACTACCTCAGAACCCTTGGGACCGGGGTGGTGGTCACCTCCCATCCCGGGGTGGTAGCCCCGGATCTCTTTGACCGGGTCCTGGCCCTGGGCCATCCGAAAGAATTTCCCTCCGTCCCTGTTCCAGGGACTGAAAAAACACCGGACCATGACAGGCCAAGGGGCACCATAACGCTTAGGGACGCAGGTTTCGCCCATGGGGAAACCACCATTGTCAGCCACCTCGACCTTGAGGTCAAACCAGGGGAGGAACTCTGGATATCCGGGGAGAACGGATCCGGCAAGACCACCCTTCTCAAGATCCTGTCCGGGGAAACAGAGCCGGATGACGGCACGGTCACCCAACAAGACAGGTTACGGATCTCCACCATCACCCAGAACCCGGACAGAAGTTTTTTCGAACCCACGGTCGTAAAAGAGATGATAGCCGGAATCAGAAAAAAGAACCGGGAGATCCCCCTTACAGAGAGCGAAAAAAGGAAAATCAACGCCGTGCTGGACCGGGTGGGGCTGGCAGGCAAACAGGAGATATCCCCGTTCAGGCTCTCCTTTGGCGAAAAGGTGTTTCTCGGGGCTGCCCAGGCCTGGATGCTCTGCCCTGATTTTATCTTTGTGGATGATATCCTGGGGTTCCTTGATGCCAGGGAGCGGGTGTTGCTGCTCGCGTTTTTAAGGGAACTGAAACAACGCACGGGCTGCGGCCTGGTCTTTACCAGCAGCCGGGGCCTTTATCCCCTGGAGAATGGGAGCCTCCCTCTTTCCATGGAGGCGTGCAGGGGCAAAGGCCAACCCGGCACCCGGGATGTGAAACCGCACAAGGTTCCCCTTGGCAAGCGACTCCTCAGGGCGTTCAAGACACCGGCCTTTGACTATGTGGCAACCGATTCATGGCTACACCGGTCCAATCCCCTGACCAAAATGGGCTTGGGCATGCTGACCTGGGTGCTCCTTTATAATGGGGGCGTACGCTTTTTCCCGGCCATGGCAGCCCTCCTCCTGGTTTACTACCTTTCCGGGCAACTGGGCATCAAACGATTCCTGGGGGACAGCCGCTTTTTCCTCATCCAGACCCTGTTTTTCTGTGGGTTCATGCCCCTGTTCCGATGGGACCTTTACGCCGTTTATGAAGGCGCGGTGGCAGGCTGCAGGGTCTGGCTCTTCTTCATCCCCGTCATTGTCATGATGCGCACCACCACCATGGCCGAGTGGATGGCCCTGTTCAAACGGATCCTGCCCAAGCGGGCCCGGCTCTCCATGGGCATTGCCTTTGGGCTTCTGCCCTGCATCACTGCCGATGCCAAGGAGATTCTGCACCTCCAGAAACAACGGGGCCTGGTTTCCGAAAGAGCGGATCTCCTTCACCCAAGGCGCCTCTTCTACGGCTTAAGGGCCGTGTTTGTACCGCTGTTGATCGTGATCGAGGATATCTCCAGCCTTGCGGGCTTAAGCGTTAAACTGAAGGGCCATGACAAGTGAACCCCATGGACGTCTGCCCTGGAATAAATGACTGCTTTGTCTATTATCATACCCCCCTATAATTCGTTAAGGAGACCCCGTGAACAAAAAAAACCTGCTGAACAATGACACACCTGAAACATCAAACCGGTTATCCATCTCCGAGATGATCATGCTGACCCTGTTTGCCCTGGTGGCGGTGGCGGTCAAACAGATGCTCCGGCTGGACCTCAACCTGCCGGGCCACTCCTACATCCTCTACATCTTTTTCATGGTGTTCGGCAGCAGTTATGTGCCCAAACGGGGAGCGGCCCTGTACATGGGAGTGGCTGCCGGGATCTTTGCCGTCATTGCAGGATCGAGAAAGGGGATCCTGGACATGGTCCGCTTTGTTGCCCCTGGCATCTGTCTCGAGATGACACGGTGGCTGCCCACCCTGGGCCACCCCATGGTCAACCGGATGGTGGAGGGCCTTTTTGCAGCCCTTTCCATGCATGTGGCCAAATCCTGCATCAACCTCATGGTGGGAAAGCCCTTTGAAGTGGTGCTGGTCAAGTTTTATGCGGGCCTTGTCACCTATACCATCATCGGCTGCGCCTGCGGCCTATGTGCCCATTTTATGGAAAAAGCGATCCGGAACTACAAACAGGCTTAACCGCAAAATGTCCGTTTTGGTTAGTTATGGTTATAATCATGCCGAACCTACAAAGCATTTGACTTAAATGGAACCCTATGTTTAGAAAACGGCTGTTTAACTAACGATTAACCATTTTAACGGAAACGGAAACGCAATGAATCGACACCTGTTCAATGGACTCTTTTTAATTCTCCTAACCCTGTTGCTACCCCTTAACGCCCAAGCTGATGGGGATGCAGGCATGTACACCCTGGGGGAAGTGGTGGTCACGGACCATGTCACAGACAATACGCCGGGAACCACCCGGCAGATCACGGCCCAGGATATCCGGACCCGGGGCGCCCGCACCCTGGATGAGGCCCTGGCGCTCATGCCCGGCGTCCAGGTCCGCACGGCAACCACCGGCACCCCGCGGATCAACTTCCGTGGCTTTCGTTCCCGCCACACCCAGCTGCTTCTCAACGGCATCCCCTTTAACTCCACCTATGACGGCCAGTTCGACCCCACCATTATTCCGGTTGAGAACATCGGAAAGATAGACCTTGGGTTTGGCAACCAGTCGGTACTGTACGGCCAGGGCGGCCTTGGCGGTGTGATCAACGTGGTGACAAAAAAGGGGGAAGAGGGATTCCAGGGGATGACCTCCATTGAGATCTCGGAAGATAAGACCCACAGGGACAGGTTCTCCCTCTCCGGCAAGCGGGATGAGATCGATTTTTTCCTGAGCGGCAGCATGTCCCAGGGTGACGGGTTCCGGGTGTCCGACGATTTCGACGCCACAAAGAACGAGGATGGGGGGCTGCGGGAGAACAGCGACTGGAAGCGGCAGAACCTCTTCTTCAACCTGGGGTACACAGTCACGGACAATTTTGAACTGGGCCTGGTGGTAAACTGCCTCTCCGGCGAATACGGCCGTCCCCCCAGCGTTCTTGACGATAAAAAAGATCCGTTTTACAAAAGCCCCAAGTATGAGCGGGTGGAGGATTTTGACGGGTTTTCCGCCCAGGTCAATGCAGCCCTGGAGATCCCGGGCCCCCTCTCCTTCCGGGGATGGGTGTTCACCAATGCCATGGAGGAGGACGCCAACCGGTACGACGACGATACCTACACCACCATGAAGAAGAAAAACGCCTATGAACGGAAGAGCGACACCTCTGTGACCGGCGGCACCCTTCAGACACGCTATGACTTTGAAAGGGCCGGCAGCGTTACCCTTTCCCTCCAGGGTGAGAAACAAACCTTTGACACCAAGGGCACCCGGGTTGATAAGAAAAACAAAGCTCAGGCCTTTGACAACGACTGGGAGCTTGAGATCTACACGGCTTCGGCGGAATACAGGGTCTCCCCCCTGGACCGGCTCCACCTGGTGATGGGATACGGTTACAGCGGGCTTGAGAAGGAGTCGGGCAGCGACGACAGCAAGGGCTTTTTCCAGGCGGGCGCCACCTATGACCTCTTTGACACCACCAGCATCAAAGGTTCCTTTGCAAAAAAAATCCGGTTTCCCTCACTCAAGCAGCTGTATGAAACCACCAGCGGCGGTAATCCAGAGCTGACCACCGAAGAGTCCTACAACTATGAGCTGGGGATCGAACAGGTGCTGCCCGGCAACGTCATGGTGGGCGTCACCTGCTTCTACATCGATGCCAGGGATTATATTGAAAAGGACGATGCCACGGACCTGTATGAAAACAACGAGGATTACCGCTTTAAGGGGATTGAACTGACCACGGAAAAGCGGTTTCAGGAAAATATCTTTATCAGGGCCGGCTACACCTACATGGAGACCGAGGACCGCTCCTCTGACAGCTTCAAGGATGAGCTCCAGTACAGGCCCGAACACAAATTCACCCTTGAAGGCAACTATGAATTCAAGTGCGGCCTTGCCATCTACTCAAGCCTCCTGTATGTGGCGGATCAATACCACTACAGTGGCACAACCCCGGTTGTCAAAGCGTCCCTGGAGGATTATACCATCGTCAACCTCAAGCTGGAGCAGCGCCTGTTTGACGGAAAAATGTACCTCTACGCCGGTGCTGACAACCTGTTTGACGAGGAGTATGAAGAGTCCTACGGCCTTCCCCGGGAGGGTTCCACCATTTACGGTGGATTGAGATTAAACTTTTAAAAAAGAGTTCAAATATAGTAGTTTAGTATAAATGGAGATCCCCGGATCCTTGCAAGGGTCCGGGGACGTTTATGGAAAGCAGGAAAAATCAGGAGGGTATGTGCTGAAACAATGGGGATGGTCCATGGTGGGGACGGTGTTTGCCGTTTTTCTCCTGGGTGGAGTGGTAAACGGCAATAGCCTTACGGAGGAGGTCAAATCCTCTGTAAAACAGGCGGTGGATATCCGCCAGGACACCCAGAAAACCCAGGAGCGATGGTTCCAGGAAAAGGAAACGCTTACGGCCGAGTATATGGCCCTTGAACAGGAGCACCAGCGGCTTTGGGAACAGCAGCAGCAACTGGTGAAGGCGCAATTCCTTGGCGAGACCACCGTTGACCAGCTGAACCTTGCCCTCAGGGATATGGAGGAGATCTCAACCGGTCTTGATCCCTTTTTAAAAACCCTCCTCCTGAAGATCGAGACCCTGGTAGCCAACGATCCCCCCATGCTCAAACAGGAGAGGGAAAATCGCGTGGCTAAGCTTCGGACCATCATAGAGGCCACCGACATCCCCGTAAGCGAAAAATTCAGGAAAACCATGGAGACCCTCTTTATCGAGGCCGACTACGGCAACACCATTGAGGTGTACCAGGAGAAGATACAGCTTGCCGATGAACCGGTCCTGGCGGACATCTTTCGCCTGGGACGGCTCTCTTTGTTCTGCAAAACCCCGGACGGCAACGTAACCGGGGTGTTTGCCCCGGCAACCGCCTCCTGGCAGACATTGCCCGCCTCCTTTAACCAGGAGATCGCAAGGGCCGTGGAGATGGGATCCAAGCGCCGTGCCGTTGATTTCCTCACCCTGCCCCTGGGAAGGGTGGTGACAAAGTGAAACACTCAGCAAAAAAACGCTCATTAAAGAAACTTCCAATGATCATGGCCATGGTACTCCTGCTGGTCACAAGCGCGCCGGCTGCAGCCACCCAGGACATGCGGGCCGCAGCCCAGGAGGCGGCAAAGCAACGCACCGAACTCCTCAACCGGGCAACCCTTGAGGAGCAGACCGCCCGGGATCAGGCAAAGAAAAGCCGTGACACCATCTTCCAGGACAAAAAGGCCCTGACCCGGGCCATTGGCCAAAAGAGAAAAGAGAACCGGGCCCTGGCAAAGAAAAACCTGAAAATTCAAACAAACATTAACTCCCTCAACGCCAGGGAAGCTGAGCTCAGGGCAAAGCTGGCTGAGATGGATGCCGTGGTCAAGGAGCTCTCAGGGTTTGTGCGCATCTCAGCCAAGGATCTGGACACCCTGATCAGCCACAGCCTCAGGAGCGCCGTCATCAGGGACAGGGCCTCAAAGATCCGGCCCCTGGTCAACGCGGACAAATTTCCAGCCATGGCGGATATCCAAACCATGACCGACCTGCTCATGGATGAAATCCTGGCATCGGGCCAGGTCCGGATCGAACAGGGCAACATCATCGACCAGACCGGCAAGGAGGTTGTGGCAAAACTCCTGGTCCTTGGCAACTTCACCGCAGCCTACCAGCTGAACAACAAGGTGGGCTTCCTGCTCTTTTCCGACCAGAGCCAGCAGTTGTTTGCCCTGTCAAAACCGCCCTCCCTGGTGATGCAGAAGGCGATCAAGCGCTACATGAACGGGGAGGCGGACGCCGTGCCCATTGATGTGTCAAAGGGGGGCGCCATGCGCCAGCTCACCCACAAGCTGAGCCTGCTGGAGCAGATTCCCAAGGGCGGCGTGGTGGTGTGGCCCATCCTTGCCATTGCCCTGTTTGCCGGCCTGATCATCCTTGAGCGGGTGGTCTTTCTGGCCCGGAAACGCCTGGATGCAGCACGGTTCATGAAAGAGCTCAAACAGCTCATGACCCATGGGGAGTGGGACGGCTGCGACCGGCTCTTTGCCGGCCATAAGACCAAACCCCTGGCCCGGTCCCTGGCCGCAGGCATGGAGTTCAGGACCCTGAAACGGACCGACATGGAAAACGCCCTCCAGGAGGCGATCCTGCGGGAGATTCCGCCCCTGGAGCGGTTCTTGTCCACCCTGGGCATGCTGGCAGCCATTGCCCCCCTTATGGGGCTGTTGGGCACGGTGACCGGCATGATCAACACATTCCACGTGATCACCTTTTACGGCACCAGCGACCCCAGGATGATGTCCGGCGGCATCTCAGAGGCACTGGTCACCACCATGCTGGGCCTGTGCGTAGCCATCCCCATCATGCTCTGCCACACCCTGTTGAGCCGGCAGGTGGAAACCATGATCGCCACCATGGAGGAGAAGGCTGTGGCCATGGTCAATGCCGTGTTTATCCTTGGGAACCGGGAATGTTAAATCAGCTGGCACATCTTTTCTGGACCATGGTGGCCTATCTTCAGACCGGAAGCATTGTCATGTTCCCCCTGGTGGCGGTCTCCATGGTGATGTGGACCCTGATAATCAACCGGTTGCTGTTCTTCCACCGGATCTACCGGAAGAACATGCCCCGGGACCGGGCCGGAGAGTTTGTTAAAAATAATGAAATGCCGCCGCCCCACATTTACAAGGGGGCGGTCTCCCTGCTGGTGACCCGGTTTTTAAAGAACCGCACCCATAATCCCAGGGTGGACCTCTACATCCTGGACGAGACGGTGATGGAGATTGTCACGGTTCTGGACAGGCATCTTGCCTTTATCGGAATACTTGCGGCCGTGGCGCCCCTGCTGGGACTGCTGGGAACCGTGACCGGCATGATGGCCACCTTTGACATCATCTCCATGTTTGGAACGGGCAATGCCCGGGCCATGGCAGGCGGTATATCCGAGGCCCTGGTCACCACCCAGACGGGACTTGTGGTGGCGATCCCAGGGCTGTACATGCACGGATTTCTGGTCAAGCGTGCAGAAAAGCTCAAGGTGCTCATCGCCTCCACCGGCATCTATCTTCAAAGATTTGTATAACAGGAACCCTTCATGATCAACATTACAGCTGCCAGAAAAGCCAACAAGAAACCCCTGACCCTGGACATCGCCCCCCTGATCGACATGGTGTTTATCCTGTTGATCTTCTTTTTGGTCACCACCTCCTTTGTCCGGGAAACAGGGGTGGATGTGAACCGGCCCACCGCGTCCACGGCCATTCCCAAGGAGAATGTCACCATCCTTGTGGCCATCACCGAAGAGGACGGAATCTTCATCGACCATCGGGAGATCGACCTTCGGGCGGTGCGCATCAATGTGGAACGGGCCCTGGCGGAAAAGCCGGACGGAAGCGTTGTCATTGTGGCGGACAAGAACTCCAACACGGGAACGGCCATCAATGTCATGGACGAGTGCAAACTTGCCGGCGCCAAGGATGTCAGCCTTGCGGCCAGCCAGCCCAAGGGAGCCCTTTAAGTGAAGAAACTCAGGCCGTGGATCGGTGCCGCCCTTGTTTCCATCCTGCTGAACCTGCTCTTTTTCAGCCTCATGCCCCTGATGACCGACCAGGATGGTGACCTGTACACCCAGAGCATCCCCTCCGCCACAACGGTCAATGTGGTGCGCCTGAAACGGCCTGACACCGAGGTGAGGAAAAACAAAAAAAAGCCGCCAAAACCGGAAGAACAAAAAACTGAAAAGCCGGCGAAAAAGCAGCCCCGGGCCATGTCAAAACAGCGGCCCACCACTCTTCCCAGGCTGGATTTCCAGGTCAACCCCAATCTTCCGTCCACCCCGGGGCTGCCTGTTTTTCCCATGGAGACCGTGACCCTTGAGCCCCACGCCATGGGCAACACCTACACACCGGGAGAGCTGGACAACACCCTTACCCCCATTGCCCATGTTCCCCCCATCTATCCCTTCCAGGCAAAAAGAAGGGGCATAGAGGGCTGGGTCAAGGTCAAGTTCCTGGTCAACAGCCAGGGCCGTGTGGAGCAGGTCTCCATCCTGAAATCAGACCCTGAAACCATTTTCGATCAAAGCGTCCTCAATGTCCTTCCCAAATGGCGGTTCTCACCGGGCACCGTCGAGGGCGTCAGCGTCAACACCTGGGTGGTCACCACCATCCGGTTTGAACTTGAACAGTAAACCACCAGGAGCAAGTGTGCGAACCAAAGGGATACAGATCAACAAAGCAAAACTCACCATGGCCATGGGCCCCATTGTTTTCCTGGCCATACTCACGGCGCCGTTTTCCCTCCTGGCCCAAAACATCCAGGACAACCTGCCTTTCTCCACCATGATCGCCCTGGACCGGGCCCAAAAGCTTGTCCAGGAAGAGAAACTGCCCCAGGCCATCGGGGCGCTGGAAAAGGTGAAGGCGGAAAGGAAGGAAAAGGAAAAACCTGTGCATCCCTTTCTTCTGTTCACCCTTGGCAATTACTACATGGAAGCAAACAAGGTTACAGCTGCGGCCCTCTCCTATGAAACAGCCCTCAAACAGGCCCCAGATTTCGCCCCGGCATGGCTCAACCTTGCCAGGGCCTGCTATGACCTGAAACGGTTCAAGCAGGCAGGGGAGTGCTTCATCAACGGCTATGACAGGGAGGCGGAAAAAAGGGGAATCCTTCTTTACTACGCGGCCAACGCCTTTTTTGCAGCCCAGGCCTACCCCGACACCCTGGCGCTGTACCACCGGCTCTTCAGGGATCACAAAGAAGAGATGAAACCCCGGTGGCGGGAGGTCCTGGTCCACACCCTGCTGGCAGAAAACCTGCCCGAAAAAGCGTTGCCCCACATGGAGTTCCTCGCAGCCACCCTGGAGGGCAAGGTGAAAACCCAATGGCAGGAGACCCTGCTCTACCACTACATGACCCTTGGGATGGATGCAAAGGCCCTGGAATATGTCCGGTACCTTACCCGGGAATATCCCCTGGAGCCGCGATGGTGGAAGGGACTTGCCCGGTTGAACCTGGACAAGAACCGCCTTGAAAAGGCCCTGGTGGCCATGACCATCTACAGCTACCTGACCCCCTTGACCGACAACGAAAAGCAGCTCCTGGCCGACCTCAACCTCCAGACGGGCATCCCGGTCCAGGCGGTGGACCTTTTCCAGGAACTTGCCCGGACCGGCAGCCGGCCGGAACGCGTTAAAAAGATCGTTGCCGCCTTTCAGCAGATGAACCGCCCGGACAAGGCCCTTGAAGCAGTGGAACAGGGAATTCGTAACCATGACACCGACCTTGCGCTGAAGATGATCAAAGGCGACCTGCTCTTTGCCATGGAGCGGTATAAGGAGGCCCGGGACCTGTTTAACAGCCTGACAAAGGAGGATCCGTCCGGACGGGCCTGGCTCATGCTGGGGTACAGTCAATGGAACCTCAGAAAGCTGACCCTTGCCCGCAGGGCCATGGAAAAGGCCGCCACTTTTAAGAAACAGAAAAAAGCGGCCATGCGGGCCTTGAAAAAGCTTCCCCCTTTGATTGCCCATCCCACATGAAGTGAGCCCTTCCCTTTTGCACGGCCAGCCCCCCTTTAGATGGCCCCACGGCCCGGGGAACGCCCCTGTCTTCTGATAATATTCATTGACATGGACACCTGAATACCGGGATAATCTTTTACAAGATGTGACGTCTCCATTCAAAAACACCGGTAAAGGAGGGGCTTATGTCATTCAAAAAAAATCGGTTCTCTGAAGAGACCAACATCGTCCACGGCATTGACCATTCCCACAACACCTGTCCAGATCTGGTCGCCCCCATCCACATGACATCCACCTTTAAGTTCGATGATTTCGACCATGGCGCAGGGGTGTTTGACGGCAGCCAGCCGGGGTATGTCTATACCCGGATCGCCAATCCCACCATGGATGATCTCCAGGAAAAAATGGCCCTCCTGGAAGGGGGAGATGCCGCCATCGCAACGGCTTCAGGCATGGCCGCCATCGCCGCCATGGCCATGACCCTGGCAGGCCCCGGCGATAATTTCGTGGCCTGCAATTCCGTGTACGGCGGAACCTTTGCCCTGTTCAACGATCATCTGCGAAAATTTAATATCGCCCCCCGTTTCGTCGCCCCTGCAAAGGCCAACATCA
The DNA here is from genome assembly GCA_030145245.1 of Desulfobacterium sp. Taxonomy (GTDB): domain Bacteria; phylum Desulfobacterota; class Desulfobacteria; order Desulfobacterales; family Desulfobacteraceae; genus Desulforapulum. The sequence continues at coordinate 12,862 of JAQYWC010000008.1, read as the reverse complement.
TCGACCGGGTGGCCTCCCTCATGGACAGCAACACCCGGTTCATGTTTGTCGAGACCCCGGCAAACCCCACCCTTTCCATCATCAACATAGAGCTGTGGGCCTACCTTGCCGATCAACACCAGATCCCCCTGGTGGTGGACAACACCTTTGCCACCCCCTATCTCCAGAAGCCACTTTCCATGGGCGCCCAGCTTGTGATCCACTCGGCCACCAAATACCTGGGGGGCCACGGGGATATCATCGGTGGCATGGTGGTCGGGGAAACGCCCACGATACAGCGCATCCGAACCGAGTACATGGACCACTTTGGCCCTTCCATCAGCCCCTTCAACGCCTGGCTGATCCTCAGGGGATTGAAAACCCTGGCCATCCGAATGGACCGGCACAGCAGCACGGCCCTCAAAATAGCCCTGTGGCTTGCCAGTCACCCAAAGATCAGCCAAGTCTACTACCCGGGCCTTGAATCCCACCCGGACCATCAGGTGGCACAGAAACAGATGAAACAGTTCAGCGGCATCCTGGGGTTTGATCTCAAGGGGGGCAGGGAGGCGGCCAAAAACCTGCTCAACAACGTAAAGCTCTGCACCCTGGCCGTGAGCCTCGGGGATTGCGAAACCCTGATCCAGCACCCCGCCTCCATGACCCACTCAACTTACTCAGAAAAGGATCTCAAGGCGGCCGGCATCGACCAGGGCCTGGTGCGACTCTCCCTGGGTCTGGAACACCCGGACGACATCATGGACGATCTTGAAAGCGCCCTGGACGCCATTGCCGGGTGACCGCTGCCAGGGTTAGATAATCTGGCTTAGAAAGGCCTCTGTCCTGTCCCACTGGGGATGGGTAAAAAAGGTCTCAGGATCGTTCTCCTCCACGATTTCCCCGGAATCCATGAAGATCACCCGGTCGGCCACCTGTCTTGCAAACCCCATCTCATGGGTGACGCAGATCATGGTGATCCCCTCCCCTGCCAGCTGCCGGATCACGTCCAGCACCTCCTTGATCATCTCCGGATCCAGGGCCGAGGTGGGTTCGTCAAAGAGCAGGATCTCAGGATTCATGCACAGGGCCCTTGCAATGGCCACCCGCTGCTGCTGGCCCCCGGAGAGCTGGCCCGGATACTTCGGAGCCTGGTCTTTCAGCTGCACCCGTTCCAGGTGCTCCATGGCAAGGGTTTCGGCCTCTTTTTTGGACATTTTGCGCACCCAGCAAGGGGCAAGGGTCAGGTTCTCCAATATGGTCAGGTGGGGAAAGAGATCAAAGCTCTGGAACACCATGCCCACCTCCCTGCGGATGCCGGCGATGTTCTTCATCCGGTTGGTGAGCTCCATGCCCTTAACCCGGATGGTCCCTGCCTGGTGCTCCTCGATCCTGTTGATGCACCGGATCAGGGTGGATTTACCCGAGCCGGACGGCCCGCAAATCACGATCACTTCGCCATTGGCAACAGAGAGGTTGATGTTCTTCAGCACATGGAAATTGCCGTACCACTTGTTCAGGTCCGTGATCCGGATCACCGGTGTGTTGTCCATTTTTTTCTCCATTACCATTGATTTCGCCTCTCGATGGATCGCCCGTACCGGCTCATTGAGAAGCAGATGATCCAGTAGACAAAGGCACAGAACACGTAGGCCTCTGCATCGTACCCCAGCCATTGGGGATCCTGTGACGACGCCTTGACCATGCCCAGAAAATCCAGCAGGCCCACGATGATCACAAGGGAGGTGTCCTTGAACAGGGCCACGCACCTGCCAATGAGGGAGGGCACCACATGGCGGAGGGCCTGGGGCAGCACCACAAACACCATTGTCTGAAAGGCGTTGAGCCCCAGGGACCCTGCCGCCTCAAACTGGCCCACCGGGATCGCCTGGAGCCCGCCCCTGACCACCTCGGCCATGTAAGCGGAGGAGAAAAGGATGATACCGATCTGGACCCTCAAAAGATTGTTGATGTTCACGCCCTGGGGAAGGAAAATCGGCAGCATCACCGACGCCATGAACAGAATGGTGATCAGGGGCACCCCGCGGATGCACTCGATGATCCCGGTGCAAAGGGTCCGAACCACGGCAAGCCTGGATCGTCGGCCCAGGGCCAGAAGAATGCCAAAGGGAATGGACAAAAGAATGCCAACCACTGCAAGCCCCATGCTGAGCATGAGCCCGCCCCAGAGGGACTGCTCCACTTTGGGCAGGCCCAAAATGCCGCCGTTGATGATGAAAAAGAGTACCACCGGCAGGGTGTACCACAGGATAATGAGCAGCCGTGTGGAGAGCTTTCGTGCCACCGTCAGCACCGACAGGATCACCACAATAGCCGCCACGGCCATGGGCCGCCAAACCAGTTCCCCGGGATAGAGACCGACCATGAGCACCCTGAACTTGTTGATGATAAAGGCCCAGCAGGCCCCCTCGTGTTCAGGTGACGGCGCAAGCCAGGCCGCATCCAGGAATGCCCAGGAGATCATGGGCGGCAGCGCCTTGTACAAAAAGAACAGGGCCACCACGGTCAATACCGAGTTTAACGATGAGTTGAACAAATTGATGCGCATCCAGCCGATCACGCCGGAGGATACCAGGGGAGGCGCCATGGCAGGACCCGGTACAAAGGTCTTGAGTCTGACGGACGCCATAGTTGCTGTTTCCAATTTTTACCTGCCGATCAGCTGAACCCTTGAGTTCAGCCAGTTCATTACAAAGGAGATGAGGAGGTTTATGGTCATGTAGACCCCCATCCACATGGCGATAATCTCGATGGCCTGGTCGTTCTGGCCGATGATGGTGCCGCCCACGGAGACCATGTCAGGATACCCGATGGCGACGGCCAGGGAGGAGTTCTTGACAAGGCTTGCATAGTCGTTTGTGGTGGCGGGAATGATCACCCGCAGGGCCTGGGGAAGCACGATGCGTCGCATGATGAGTCCCTGGCTCAGGCCCAGGGCCTTGGATGCGTTGATCTGCCCCGGGTCCACGGACTGGATGCCGCTCCGGACGTTCTCGCCGATAAAGGCGGCCGTGTAAAGGATGATCCCCATCATCAGAGCGGAAAACTCCGGCCGGATCACAAGGCCTCCGCGAAAGTTGAACCCCTTGAGAACGGCGTGCTCCATGGTCACGGGTGCGCCTGCCATGAAAAACACCGCCAGGGGAAGCCCGACCACAACAACAAGCCCAAGGCTTGCCCCCGGAATCACCCTGCCCGTGTTGTCGTGGATACGTTTCGCCATCCCCAGGATCACCATGGCCCCGATAATGCCCACCAGAAGGGCGATCATAACAGCGATCATGCCAGGCTCAAACACGGGCCTGGGAAGATAGATGCCCCGGTTGTTGAGGAAAATCCCGGCCAGGGGCGTAAGGCTTTTTCTTGGCACCGGCAGGGCAGCAAGAACGATGGTGTAGGTGAAAAAAAGGGTGAGCAGCAGGGGAATGTTTCTCAACACCTCCACATAGATCTCGGCAAGCTTTGACACGAGCCAGTTGCTCGACACCCTGGCAACGCCGATGGTAACCCCCAGAACAGTGGATAAAATAATGCCGATGACGGACACGAACACCGTGTTGATGATCCCCATGAAAAAGGCATAGCCATAGGTGTCTGCCGGGGTGTATGGCAACAGAGAATTGCTGATGGGCATGCCCGATTCAAGGGAGAGAAACCCAAACCCGGACGCGATGTTTCGGGCCTCAAGGTTTGCCTGGGTATTGGTCAGAAGCCCATGGCAGCCATAGAAGATCACACCGAGCACTGCCATCTGCAGGGCCATGTTTTTAAAATTGTCTTTGGTCAGGAAGGATGCCGCTTTTTTCAATGGATACGCCTGTATGGTTAAAAAACAGCCAGGGGCTTAAAAACGCCCCTGGCTGCATGGTTATCGCTCCGCGCATATGAATTGAGTCCATCTCTGACGACAGCAGGCCGCCCGGGAATCAATTCAAGTGCAAACGTCTATGGCAATGGTCTACCGGATGGGAAGCGCATAGTGCTGTCCGCCCTTTGTCCAGAGGTTGTTGATCCCCCTGGGGATGTTCAGCCGGGTATCGGGACCGAAATGACGCTGGTAGATCTCACCGTAGTTGCCCACGGTCTGAATGGCCCGCACCATCCAATCCTTGTCAAGTCCGAGATAGGAACCCGTATCCCCAGACTTGCCGAGCATGCGCTGGACAACCGGGTTCTTGGAGGTCGCCTTGATCTCCAGGACATTGGCTTTTGTAATGCCGTGTTCTTCAGCGGCGATCAGGCCGTTGATCACCCAGGTTACGATATCCTTCCACTGGTTGTCACCGTGGCGAACCAGGGGGGAGAGGGGCTCTTTAGAAAGCACCTCGGGCAGGATGAGGTGATCCTGGGGTTTGGCAAGGGTGGACCGGAGGGAGGCCAGCTGGCTGATATCGGTGGTAAATACGTCACAGCGTCCGGACGCATAGGCGTTCAGGGCCTCTTTTTTGCCGTCAAACACAACGATTTCAAACTTAATGTTGTTGGCCCTTGCAAAGTCAGCCACATTGAGCTCTGAGGTGGTTCCTGCGGTGACACACACTGAAGCGCCGTCAAGGTCCTTTGCCGATGTGACCCCCATGGATTTTGGAATCATGAAACCCTGGCCGTCGTAGAAAACGATGGTGGTAAAATCCACCCCCTGCTTTGCGTCCCGTTTCAATGTCCAGGTGGTGGTCCTGGAAGTGAGATCCACCTGGCCCGAGGAGACGGCAACTATCTTCTGCTTGGATGCCAGGGAGACAAATTTGATCTTCTCGCCGTCCTTGAGCACAGCAGCCGCAACAGCCCTGGCCATGTCCACGTCAAATCCCACCCACCGGCCGCTGGAGTCAGGGATGGAAAACCCGGGCACCCCTTCACTGATGCCGCAGTTCAACACGCCCCTGGCCTTGACATCCTCAAGGGTTGAGGCCAGGCCCGTGGATCCGAGGGCCAAAAACGATACACATAGAAATACAACGATTTTCTTTAAATACATTTCCATTCCTTTACAGAAGTTGTCACAATTAAAAAAACCTTATGTATAGAACTATACCTATCTATTTCAAAATACTATGTGTGTCTAATACGCGGCCAGCGCCCCTGTCAATATTTAATTATTTTTCAGTAATCGATCTAGTTAAAAAATGACTCAAACGGTTTTCAGCGGCCAAACAAAAAAAGCAGTGGAATTATCTTCCACTGCTTTTTTATGGGTTTTCGTTTGAGTTGTTACAACAATATTTTAAAAATCCAGGGAGGAAACCTCCAGTGCATTGGTCTGGATGAAGTTTCGCCTGGGTTCCACCTCTTCGCCCATGAGCAGGGTGAAGATCTCATCGGCCTTTTCAGCATCGTCGATGGTGACCTGGAGCATCACCCTTTTTTCGGGATCCATGGTGGTCTCCCACAGCTGATCCGGGTTCATCTCACCCAGACCCTTATACCGCTGGATGCCGATGCCCTTTTTGGCCTCACCCATCATGTATGTAAAAAACTGGCTTCTGTCTTCAAAGGAGACGCTCTTCTCCCTGGATGATTTGGGGCAGACCTTGAAGACAGGCGCATCCAATTCTCCGATCTTGTCGAGCACCTTGTGCATGATGGTATAATCGTTGGTGGCAATGAGGCTGCGGCCCACGGTGACAAGGTTGTGCTTGACGCCCTTTTCCCTGTCACTCTCCTTTCCGAGGATATCCATCTCATGGAGGTTTCGGATTTCGTCAAACTCGATATCCCGGGTGATGTAGTCCTGGGCGGTGAGTATCTCCCGCAGGGCCTCCATCTTTTCACGGCTCTCCAGGAAGAATTTGTCCTTTACCCCTTCCTTGATGAGGAGCAGGAGAAGCTCCGGGTCAAACTCCCGCAGGACCAGGCGATCAACAGCGTTATGAAACGCCACCAGGTCTTTCAGGAATGCAAACAGCCGGTCTTCGGACAGGGGCTCTTCGGCATCGGGCAGGAACACCTCCTTTTGCTCGCACACCCTTCTCACAAGATAATCCCTGTACTCGGGCTCATCCTTGAGGTAGATGCCGCTCTTGCCTTTTCCGATGCGGAAGAGGGGAGGCTGGGCAATATAGAGAAATCCGCTGCTGATCAGATCAGGCATCTGGCGGTAGAAAAAAGTGAGCAGCAGGGTTCGAATGTGGGATCCGTCGACGTCCGCATCGGTCATGATCACGATCTTGTGATAACGGATCTTCTCGATGTCATACTCCTCTTTGCCGGCACCGGTGCCAAGAACGGTAAAGACATTCTTGATCTCATCGCTCCTGAGGATCTTGTCGAATCTTGCCTTTTCAACATTGAGAATTTTACCCTTGAGGGGGAGGATGGCCTGGAACCGCCTGTCCCTTCCCTGCTTGGCACTGCCGCCCGCGGAATCTCCCTCTACGAGAAAGAGCTCCCGCTCTTTGGGATCCGCATACTGGCACTCGGCAAGCTTTCCCGGAAGGGTGGAGTCGAGCAGGGTTCCCTTTTTTCTGGCAAGTTCCCTTGCCCTTTTTGCCGCATCCCTTGCCCGGGCCGCATCCACGGCCTTCATCAGGATCTTCTTGGCTGTATTGGGATTTTCCTCGAGGAACATGGCAAGCTTTTCATTGACCAGGGACTCGACAATACCCTTGACCTCGCTGTTGCCAAGTTTTGTTTTTGTCTGGCCCTCGAACTGGGGCTCCATCACCTTGACGCTGACGATGGCGGTGAGGCCCTCCCGGACGTCATCCCCGCCGATCTTGATGTTCTGCATATTCTTGGGCAGGTTACCCGAACTTGCATAGGTGTTCAAGGTACGGGTCAGCGCACCCTTGAAGCCGGAAAGATGAAATCCGCCCTCAATGGTGTTGATGTTGTTGGCAAAGGAGTAGAGTTTCTCCTTAAAGGTATCGTTGTACTGGATGGCCACGTCCACACTGATATCGTTCTTCTCGCCCTCGATCTGGATGGGGTCATGCATGGGGGTGAAGTTCCGGTTCAGGTATTCCACAAAGGACCTGAGTCCTCCTTCGTAGTGGAAATCATCCTTTTCAGCGGACCGCTCGTCCTCAATGACGATGCGGATGCCCTTGTTGAGAAACGACAGCTCCCTCATCCTGCGGGAGAGCTTCTCATACTCAAAGTCGTTCTCGTTCATGATATCAAAATCGGGCTTGAACAGGATCTTGGTTCCCTGCTTGTCTGTCTCGCCTCTGACCTCAAGCTCGGTCTGCTTGACCCCCCTGGAGTATCGCTGGTAGTAGAGTTTCCCGTCCTTGAATACCTCCATCTCAAGGTTGATGGAAAGGGCGTTGACCACCGAGATGCCCACACCGTGGAGACCGCCGGACACCTTGTAGGAATCCTTGTCAAACTTACCACCGGCATGGAGCTTGGTCATGACCACCTCGGCGGCGGGCATGTTCTCTTTTTCATGCATTCCAACAGGGATACCCCGGCCGTTATCCTCCACGCTCACGCTCCGGTCCGGATGGATGATCACCGTAACCGTGTCGCAGTGGCCGGCCATGGCCTCATCAATGCTGTTGTCCACCACCTCGTACACCAGGTGGTGAAGACCTTCCATACCCACATTTCCAATGTACATGGAAGGTCGTTTTCTGACAGCTTCAAGACCTTCGAGGATCTTGATATTATTTGCACCGTAATCTTTATCTTGGTCGTTGTTTTCCATAATCATTCCATTAAACTGACATTGCCATTATTGCACAAACAAGTTTCTCATCATCAAGTCCCTTGATGATACAGGGATTCTTCGCTCCCTTGACATTCAAAACCACGGTGCTGCTGTCAACAGCATTGAGTGCATCGATGAAATACCTGGGGTTGAACGCGCTTTCAAAGGCCTCCCCCCCATACCCGATATTGATCTCTTCCTTTGATTCGCCGATCTCGGGATTGGTGATCGTTACAACGAGCTGGTTTTCTTTAAAGTTGAACATCACGCTCTTATAATCGTCCGATGACAGGATGGATATCCGCTTCATGACCATGAGTAACATGGTCCGGTCCATCTCCACGGGGGTCATCTGTTCTGTATTGATTACCCGCCTGTAATCCGGGTAGTCCCCTTCCAGAAGTTTTATCATCATTGTTTCATTGCGTTTTTGAACAATGAAATGATCTTCCTTGATGCCGATCTTGACGGTCCCCTCCCTGTCCAGGAACTTTCCAAGTTCTGACAGTCCTTTCTTGGGAATGATGATGTTTTCATCAGGAACGATGAACTCTCCTTCGTAGGTTGCATCAAAACAGTTGAGTCGCCGGGAATCCGTGGAAACCATCCTCAGGCACTCGCCTTTATCATCAACCACCTTTTCAAGCAGGGCACCCAGAACATATATACGTTTTTCATCAGAGGAAAATCCGATCATGGATGAGACCTCCACCATCTTTTTAAGGGCGGCAGATTCGATCTCCACAAAGGGAATATCCTCTATAAGTGGTGTTTCAGGAAAATTGTCATAGTCTGATGAAACAATATGGTATTGGATATTATCTTTTCCGATCTCCACCCATCGGTTTTCTATCTCATTCAAGGGTACCAGGGAGTCTGGATATTCCCGGATGATCTCATATAGCTTTTTTGCATTGATGGAGATGATTCCGTCAGATTCGACTTCAGCTTCATATTGTCCCTGAAAAACAGTCTCAAGGTCATTGGCCATGATAATAACCTCTGATCCTGCAACCTTTATAAGGACATCCGATGTGATGGCAAGATTGGTTTTTCTGCCACAAATTCCTTGTACCTGAGCAAGCACTTCCGAAAGGCTCTTTCTGTCAGCTGAAAATTTCATTTAAATACCTAAGATCTTTTTATATATAAAATATTTATCAATGCTGTATCAAACTTATGATTTATATCATTTTAAAGGATTTTTTCAATAGAATAAATAGAGGGCTTCCTGAATCTAAATCGATTGGTTGGTGTTTATTTATTTATATATATAAAAGATAATAATATATAATAAGGCGTGTTTAAAAGTTTAAAAGTAGGCTAACGTACTTAATCCATTAGGTAAGTTGGCCTGGCAGTTTTGTTCTAAAGGGTTTATATACCATTTCAAAACTGGCCGGTTTTGTAAACATTAGAAAACAGTGTCTATTAGTTCGATGTTATTGACATTTATTGAACATTCGGTGGATTTTGGCTGATAAGCATGGATGATATTGAAATATCAGGGAATTGTGTGGTTGGACGCATCCTGCGCAATGAATAGTTCTGAACTGGCATGTTCAGAACTGTTCATGATGTTTTTCAGTGGCTGTTCAACAGGCCGATTCAATTGCCATTAAAGGGCTGACAACCTATTTCTGTTGATTAAACATTCACAGTTTTACAACGGAACCCACTTCCCCCATGGCAGGAATATCCCAGGTCCTGCCATGGGACCGGGATTTATATGGTGCTGTGGGAAAGACTATTCTTTCTATTACTTTAGATAAATCGTTTTAGCGGAACCGTCAATTGACAGTGTAACTATCTACAATTAAACCATTATCAATATAATCAGCGTTTGATAGTCGTGTTTAAAATTGTCTGTGCTAAGCCCTATAGGGGTTGAAAAGTGGAGAGTTTTAAACATTTTTTGAACATTTAGGTTTCACAATCTGATGGATTCCCGTGTTTTATATATGGTGGGTGCAGAGGGGGGCGACAATCTTAGGATAGAACTGTACAGAAAGATATTTGATGAAGGTTACTTTTTATCCGTGTGTGTCATCTACCTTGATCTATATCTTTGCGGTTGGATGAAACTGAGTTTGATAATCCATGACGACGATACTTTATCTTTTCGGTTAAATAGTGTTTAAAACAACATGGAGTAGAGGTTTAATGTACTGGAATAATAAAATATATATAACAATTATAGTTGTTGGCAAGAACGTTATCAAAGATCCCGTTTCAAGGATTAACCAGGGATGTGTGTTTAAAAGTGGAGAGTTTTGAACATTTTTTAAACACTCGGGTTTTACAATATGATTCATTCCGTGCGGCAGGAAGGTTCTGGATCTTTATGATCCCGGGAACTGTCTTTTATATATGGTGGGTGGGAGGGTATCGATAATCTCAAATGTGGAGTTGCACCGAAAGATTCTTTTCAGGATGCCACTTCTAATCTCGTGTGTGTCATCTGCCTTGATCTATATCTTTTCGGTTGGATGAAACTGAGTGTTGATAACCCATGATGACGATACTTTCTATTTCCGGTTAAATAGTGTTTAAAACAACATGGAAGAGTGGTGTATATTCTGGAATTACAAGGTTTTATTGAATCGATGATTGGTAGATATATAACAACTGAGTTGTTGGAAAGAACGTTTTCAAAGATCCCGTTTCAAGGATTAACCAGGGATTTGTGTTTAAAAGTGGATAGTTTTGAACATTTTTTAAACACTCGGGTTTTACAGTCTGATTCATTCCGTGCGGCAGGAAGGTCCAGGGGCGTCCAGATATCTGGACGCCGTTTTTTTATACGATTGGTGCAGGGGACGTCGACAATCTAAACAAGGGCTGTACATAAATATCTTTTCCAGAATGCCAACGTCAATCTCGTCGCTGGTATCCCTTCCTTGATCTATATATTTTCCTTTGGATGAAACAGAACTTGACAGTTAATGTATATTGACTTTTTCTCATACCATTAAACCTTGAAAGTCAATATATAGGGGACCATTTCTTCCCGAGTAAATAGTCAATATCCAGGTGTGATGATTGGTGTTATCGTCTATAATAATGATGGCTTAACTGATTAAGTAAATGTGGTTTATATTTGCTCATTCACAGCTTGAAATGTGCTGTTTATGGATCCACTCAAGCAGGATGTTATAAAGCCTATTTTTTTAATATTCCTGAAAAGGTCGTTCTTTATTCTGTTTTCAATAAACAAATTTTTGTATCAATGCTTGTGATTGGTATAGCCAGGTTTCGCAGTTACGTGAGTTTTGAAAGATCCCTGTTCAAGGATTAACCAGGGATTTGTGTTGAAAAGCGGAGAGTTTTGAACATTTTTTAAACATTCGGATTTTACAGTCTGATTAATTCCATGCGGCAGGAAGGTCCAGGGGCGTCCAGATTTCTGGGATCCGTTTTTTTATACGATTGGTGCAGGGGACGTCGACAATCTAAACAAGGGCTGTACAAAATATTTTCCAGAATGCCAACGTCAATCTCGTCGCTGGTATCCCTTCCTTGATCGATATATTTTTCTTTGGATGAAACAGAGCCCGGCAATGAATGTATGTTGACTGTTCTTGATACCATCAATCCCTGAAAGTCAATGGAAGAAGGACCATTTACTCCTTAATAAATAATCAATTATAATGAATGTTTAACTGGATGAGTAAATGTGGTTATCTTTACTCATTCACGGTTTGAAGTCTGCTGTTTTTGGATAAACTCAAGCAGGAAGTTGCAAAGCCGATATTTTTAATATTCCTGGAAAGGTCGTTCTTTATTCTGTTTTCAATCAACAAATTTTATCACCAATGATTGTGATTGGTATAGCCAGGTGGCGCAGTTAAGTGCGTTTTAAAAGATTCCGGTTCAAGGATTAATTAGGAATTTGTGTTTAAAAGTTGAGAGTTTTGAACATTTTTTAAACATTCGGGGTTTGCAATATGATTAATTCCCTGCGGCAGGAAGGTCCAGGGGCGTCCAGATTTCTGGGATCCGTTTTTTTATACGATTGGTGCAGGGGACGTCGACAATTAATATGTATTGACTTTTTCTTGATACCATCAATTCCTGAAAGTTAATATATAGGGGACCATTTCTTCCCGGGTAAATAGTCAATATCCAGGTGTGCTTATTGGTGTTATCGTCAAGAATAATAATGGTTTAACTGATTGAGTAAATATGGTTTATATTTGCTCAATCACGGTTTGGAATATGCTGTTTATGGATAAACTCAAGCAGGAAATTGCAAAGTCGATATTTTTTAATATTCCTGGAAAGGTCGTTTTTTATTCTGTTTTCAATAAACAAATTTTATCACCAATGATTGTGATTGGTATAGCCAGGTGGCGCAGTTAAGTGAGTTTTCAAAGATCCCGTTTCAAGGTTTAACCAGGGATTTGTGTTTAAAAGTTGAGAGTTTTGAACATTTTTTAAACATTCGGGATTTGCAATATGATTAATTCCCTGCGGCAGGAAGGTCCAGGGGCGTCCAGGTATCTGGAATCCGTTTTTTTATACGATTGGTGCAGGGGACGTCGACAATTTAAACAAGGGCTGTACATAAATATCTTTTCCAGAATGCCAATGGCAATCTGGTCGGTGGTATCCCTTCCTTGATATATATCTTTTCCTTTGATGAAACAGAGCCCGGCAATTAAGGTATATTGACTTTTCTTGATACCATCAATCCCTGAAAGTCAATGGAAGCAGGACCACTCCCTCCTGAATCTATAGTCAATCATAATGACTGTTTAACTGGATGAGTAAATGTGGTTATGATTTACTCATCCACGGTTTGAAATGTGCTGTTTATGAATCCGCTCAACCAGGAAGTTGCAAAGCCGATTTTTTTAATATCCTTGGAAAGGTCGTTCTATATTCTGTTTTCAATAAGCAATTTTTTGTACCAATGATTGTGATTGGTATAGCCAGGTGTCGCAATTAAGCGAGTTTTCAAAGATCCCGTTTCAAGGATTAACCAGGGATTTGTGTTTAAAAGTTGAGAGTTTTGAACATTTTTTGAACACAGTTATGGGACGCAGTTGATTTAGCCTTGATATCACGGGGTCTTAGATTATTATTTCTGGTTTTCGTGTTGTTTTGGCAAGAGAATCATAAAACCGTTTTGGTTCTGGCTTGTCCAGGTTAGGGAACAGCGGTGGAGGGGGGGGGGCTGTCAGTGAGGTGCGGTGGTTGGGGGATGGG
>JAQYWC010000079.1 GCA_030145245.1 Desulfobacterium sp. | reverse complement strand
CATGCCCTGGTTGCGGCCTTTATAAATGACGCCTTTGGAGTCGCACATGGCAAGGTTCTCATATTTGACGCCAAGGGAGATGAAGAGCTTTGCGCAGGAGATACCGGCGGCGCCGGCCCCGTTGAAGACCACTTTGATCTCTCCGGCTTTTTTACCGGTGATTTCCAACGCATTGACCAGGCCTGCGGCGCAGATGATGGCCGTGCCATGCTGGTCATCATGGAAAACAGGGATGTTGCAAAGATCGATGAGGGTCTCTTCGATCTCAAAGCATTCAGGTGCCTTGATATCTTCGAGGTTGACGCCGCCAAAGGTGGGCTCCATGGTCTTGACAATGTCTATGATCTTTTTGGGGTCTTCCGTGTCAAGCTCGATGTCAAACACGTCCACATCGGCAAATCGTTTGAACAACACCCCCTTTCCTTCCATGACAGGCTTGCTTGCCAGGGCACCGAGATTGCCGAGGCCTAGGATGGCAGTACCGTTGGAGACCACGGCCACCAGGTTCTGGCGGCTGGTGTGCAGCCTTGCGGTATCGGGATTGTCTGCAATCTCCCGGACAGGCAGGGCCACCCCGGGGGTATATGCCATGGAGAGATCTTCTGCGGTCTGGCAGGGTTTGGTGGGCATCACCTGGATCTTGCCGGCAACCGGAGTACAATGATAGTTCAACACATCCTTCTTGAATCTTTCCATTTTTTAATCATCCTTATGCTGATTTATATGTTTGTTGTTCTGATGTCTAAATTTTAGTTGGCACCCAACATGGCCCAATGGGGAATCTCAGAGGGATAAATGGCAAATGCCATGGTACCAAGGGTTAAAAATATGCCGGTGATGACTGCCACACCGATGAAATTGATCAGAACGCCTGCCTTGACCATTTCGTACATCTTGATTCGTCCGCTGCTGAAGACAATGGCGTTGGGAGGCGTTGCAATGGGCATCATAAAGGCGCAGGATGCGGACAAAGTGGCCGGAACGAGCAGCATCAGGGGATTGATCTTCATGGCCACGGCAAGGGATGAGAGTATGGGCAGAATCATCTGGGTGGTGGCCGTGTTGGAGGTCAGCTCCGTCAAAAAGGTCAATGTCGCGCAGATGCTTGAGATCATGGCAACGGGGCTTGCCCCTTCCAGGATATGCAGCTTGCTCCCGACGAATACCGACAGGCCGGAGACGTGGAACCCTTTGGCCAGGGCAAAACCGCCCCCGAACAAAAGAATGATGCCCCAGGGAAGCTTGGTAAACACGGTGGAATCCAGAAGAGTAGGGCTCTCTGCGTCTTTAGCTTTGGTGGGCAGAAAGAAAAGAAACATGGACATGGTGATGGCCACCGTGCCGTCATCCACCAGTTTGGAGAAAGGCATCAGGGATGCCCAGCCCGGAATAACGGTAAACCCAAGGATGAGGTCCTTTCTGAAGATCCAGAGAAGCGCGGTCGCAACAAAGACCATCAGAACTTTCTTCTCTTCGGAAGAGATGGGACCAAGCTGTTTGTACTCGTTCTCAATAACCGTGGGATCCACCTTCACATGGGAAGGGGTTCTGTAGAACACCTGGGTCAATAGGAACCAGATGATTATGATCATGACAAACGACAGGGGCAGCGCCATGAGCATCCAGGTACCAAAAGAGATGGATGGGGCCGTGGGAAACAGCTGCTCAAAGGTACGGGTCAGAACAAGGTTGGGTGGGGTGCCAACAAGGGTGGCTGCCCCGCCCATGGAGGCGGAATAGGCAATGCCGAGAAGCAAGGGCATGGTAAAGCTCTTGGTGTCTGCCGCGGAAAACTGCTCTTCCATTTTCATGACAATGGACAGGGCGATGGGCAGCATCATCACTGCGGTGGCGGTGTTGGAGATCCACATGGAGAGAAAGGCGGATGCCATCATAAACCCGAAAACGATCCGCGCAGGCCCCCCGCCAATGGTTTTCACGGTCAACAGGGCAATGCGCTTGTGAAGGTTCCATTTCTCCATGGCAAGGGCAATTAGGAATCCCCCCATGAAGAGAAAGATGGTGCTGTTGAAGTAGACGGCAGCGGCGGATTTTCCCGCCATGATCCCCATGAGGGGATAGAGAATGACCGGTAAAAGGGATGTGGCTGCCATGGGAATGGCTTCGGTGACCCACATAACCGCCATGAAACCTGCGATGGCAGCCATCCGGGTAACTTCCGGTTTTGCCGGGTCCAGATTCATCATCCAGATAACGGCAAAGAGCGTGGGACCTAAAATCAGACCGACTTTCTGCATTTTGGATCGTTTGTTCATCGTTTCATGGGGCGACATGATCTCTTCCTCCAGGGGTTAATGTTAGCTATGTAAAGAGCAAAAGGCATACCATCGTGTGGCAAACAGGTCATAATTGGGAGGTAATTCCGGTGGTTTGAGGGGAATGGGGAATGGCTGAAACCCTTTGGATCAGGGGGGTGCATCTGTTTTTGAAGAAGACCAAAAAAAATGAGCGTTCAGTCGGAAAATGAATCAGATTCAATGCTCAGCCAAATGAATCCAGGCAGATAAAAGGCGGACCCCGGCCGGCGAACGGCGAATTTCCGCCTTTTCAATCCATGGGATGGTCGAAATTTAAACTATTTTTTTCGTAAAAGCCTTTGAATATGTTACTCTTTACCTGCTTCATTTCAATCAAGGAAAAGCATCCAGATTCAAGGAGGCACCATGGAAACCCGTGACACCCGGAGAACATTCCTGAAAAAGAGTCTTACCTTATCAACAGTTGCCGCAGGTACCATGATATTTCGCGGCATCGATACCCTATGGGGACAGATCAGTCCGGAAGCCCTGCCCGATCTTGTGGCTGTGAAAAATGGAGAACCCGCCGCCATGTTTGACGCCGCCATTGCCAGGGCCGGGGGCATGCCCCGGTTCGTACAACGGGGCCAGACCGTTGTGATCAAGCCGAACATCGGCTGGAACCGGCCGCCTGAGACCGGTGCCAACACCCATCCGGAACTTGTAAAGCGCATCGTGGCCCACTGCCTGGATGCCGGGGCAAAAAAGGTGTATGTGTTTGATCATGCCGTGGATAAAGGCCCTAAATGCTATAAGAAAAGCGGGATCGAATTTGCCGTAAAATCAGCCGGGGGAATCATGGTGCCGGGAAGCCATAAGAAATATTTCCAGAAAGTCGATATTCCCGATGGCGAAGAACTCAAATCCACCCGGGTGCACGAGTTGATTCTGGAGTCTGACGTTTATATCAATGTGCCGGTGCTCAAGCATCACTCCTCATCAGGCTTGACCCTTGCCATGAAAAACCAGATGGGCGTAGTCTGGAACAGAGGGTATTACCATTTAAAGGGATTGCACCGATGTATCGCGGATTTCTGCCATGTGAGAAAACCGGATCTCAATGTCATGGACGGCTACAGGATCACCCTGCGCAACGGCCCGAGCCGGGCTGACAAGGATGATGTGGTGATCCGCAAGACGTTGCTGCTCTCAAGCGACATTGTTGCCATTGATGCTGCGGCGGCCCGGATATTCGGTAAAAATCCCGAAGAGATCAACCACATCCTGTATGGCCACCAGACCGGTATCGGCAACATGGATCTTTCAAGTCTCAATATCGAAAAGATCAATTTAACCGGATGACCAACCCCGTGCAGGAGAGACAGGTTAAGGAAAAAACAGGGCGTACCGTGAACATCAGGAAAGCCACGATCCGTGCCGTATCGGCAGCGGTCATGATGGTTTTATTCATCCTCTTTTTCATGGATGTGCATCCGGCATCAACGGGGTTCCTGGGTCAAACCATGGCCGGGTTTCAATTTTTCCCAGCACTTGCCGGCGCGGTTTCAGGGAGCACAAAAGCCATCCTGCTCTTTACCCTGCTTCTCCTGCTGAGCATGGTGTTTGGCCGGATTTACTGTGCCGTGCTCTGCCCCCTTGGCATTTTTCAGGATATGATGATCTTCCTTTCCCGGCGATATGGAAAAAGAAAAGGCATTTATCCGAACCCCCTGAAGGCGTATCCCTTTTTATGGTATGCCATCCTGATACTCACGGCCCTGCTCTTTTTCGCAGGTTCCCTTATCCCCATTAACGTTATGGACCCCTTTTCCATCTTTGGCCGGTTCTGCACCCTTCTGATCCTGCCGGTGCTGTCCGTGATGAACAATCTGCTGGTGTCTATTGCAGAACACTTTCATCTCTTCATCCTTACGCCGGTCACCCCGGGTCCTGTTTTCTGGTCGTTGTTCCTGCTCACCTATGCCTGGTTGATCATGGTGGTCTCCATGGCCTTTTACCACGGCAGGCTCTACTGCAACACCCTCTGTCCGGTGGGCGCTTTTTTCAGCCTCTTCTCGCGAAAGGCCCTGTTCAGGTTCACCATTGACGAAAAATTGTGTACCGCCTGCGGAAAATGCAGAAGGATTTGCAGGGCAGGCTGTGCAGACCCGGTGGCAGGAAAAATCGATCTGTCCCGGTGTGTTGCCTGCTTTGACTGCATGGATGTGTGCCCGGAAAAGGCGATCGGTTACAGGGCAACAACTCTGTCGCCCGGGGAACTCCCCCAAAACCCAATGAAAAAAAGGCTTCAGAAGCGAACGTTTCTCCTCTCCTCCCTTGCCGCGGGCGCCGGAATCATGGCCTTGGGCCTGCCCCTGAGAACGGCCCTGGCCAGAATCACCAGTAAGACCCTTGCCCTGCCCTTTCCTGTCACACCTCCGGGTTCCCTGGGGATCGACCATTTTTCCCAAACCTGTGTGGCCTGTCTTGCCTGTGTCAGTGTTTGCCCGGAAAAGGTGCTGCTGCCGGGCCTTACCGACTATGGCCTGGCCGGAATCATCCAGCCCGGCCTTGATTTTAACAGGAGCCGGTGCGCCTATACCTGCCATGCCTGCACCCGTGTCTGCCCCTCCGGCGCCATTCTCCCCATCTCCCTTATGGAGAAACAGCGAACCCGGATCGGCAGGGTGGTGTTTGAAGAAAAGAGATGCCTGGTCTATACCCATAAAAGGGATTGCGGGGCCTGTGCTGAAGTGTGCCCCACCCATGCGGTTCATACAATAAAGGAAAACAACATCCACCATCCCCGGCTGAAACCGGACGCCTGCATTGGATGCGGGGCTTGCCAGCTGGTCTGTCCGGTAACTCCCAAGGCAATCTATGTGGAGGCTGCCAGGGTTCATGAAACGGCAGCCCCGGCTTATTTTCAGAAACAGAAGAGCAAATCCCCAGCTGAAGGAATGGGACCGGAGGACGAATTTCCATTTTGACGAAATCATTAAAAGCCCAATCACCCCTACCGCCAAGCCCCACAGCCATGCTAATCATACAGGCCTGAATATTTTTCGCGTATGATTTTCTTGCGAATCTTTCCGGTGGCGGTTTTCGGTAGTTCATCAACAAAGATGATTTTTTGGGGGACCTCAAACCCACCGAGCTTTTTCTTACACAGACCGATCACATCTACTTCGGAAAGCTCCGACCCTTTTCGTTTGACGACAAACGCCGTAACAGCTTCCATCCATCTGTCATGGGGGAGACCGACAACGGCTACCGCCTCCACATGCGGCTCTCCGAGTATCGTCTGTTCGACCTTTATGGAGGGGACATTTTCACCACCGGTCTTAATCATATCTTTTTTCCGGTCTACAAAAACAAGGAGTCCGTCATCGTCGAAATATCCCAGATCCCCGGAATGATGCCATCCGAATCTCTGACTTTCTGCCGTGGCTTCAGGATCTTTCAGATAGCTGGTCATAACATTGGGACCGCGCCATGCAATTTCACCGATCTGATTCATCCCCAGGAGATTGCCCATCTCATCCATGACTGCCGTATCCAGTGTAAGGGCGGATTCTCCCCAATAATTCCCCTTTTTCTTCAACTGCCATTCAGGCCTGAACGTATTGGTGGAAGGAAAACATTCGGTTTGGCCTGTGCCAAGCAAAAAGTCCGCCCCAAAAACGTCAATGGCTTCCGCAAGCGTCCTGTGATCCATGGGTGCCATGGCATAAACACAGATTTTTACGGATGAAAGATCAGCCTCTTTGATGTACGGATGATCAAGCATATCCCTGTACATGACCGGCAGACAGAAAAGCACTTCGAGTTTTTCCCGCTCAATGGTTTTTAAAAGTTGTTCAGGATCAAAAGCCCTCATGATGGTAACCTTTCCACCAATGTGCAGGGTTGAAATGGCAAAGGTCTGCTGGGCGCAATGAAAACTGGGCAGAAGATTCAGCATATTCGCTTTACGTGGTAACTCCATCTCAATTATGTTGGTTAACGACATGAGAAAGACCGATAAATGGGAGACGATTACGCCTTTGGGATCGGCAGTGGTGCCGCTGGTGTACAGAATTTCATAAATATCCCTGTCATTGATAATCACATCTTCGATCTCATTATCAAGCTGGCCTTCAAAAAACGCTGTAAAATCCACAAAGGGGGCCTGCACTTCTTTCCCGGTTACAGAAAGGGAGATGAACGTTTCCACATCCGGCAGATCCGGCATAATTTCACGGATTATATCGCACAGGAGATCGTCAGAGATAAGCGCCTTGACTTCAGCGTGGTTGAGGATATAGCTGATCTGGTTCGGATTCAGGCTCGGATTCACCGGAACAGCTACAAATCCGCCCTTTGCGCAACCATACTGGGCGATACAGTACTCAATTGAGTTCCCGCCAATCAATCCGATCCGATCCCCCTTTTTTAAATTAACTTTCCGGGCCGCCCGCACAAACCGGTTCAGCAGGGAATTAAGCTCTTTGTAGGTGAGGCTCATATCATTTTCGCAACGTTGTTCCACAATGGCCGTACGGTTTCCTGAGATTGCAGCCCTGCGGCGAAAGATGTCACCTATTGCGACCCTCTGAATTAAATTTTGCTGGAGATTAGGGTTCATGTTCCCTCCCCTTTAAATTGTTTAACTCAAGACTGCAACTTTCCGCATCAGACTTTCCCTTTTTTTCTTAATAAGAAATTTATCGTTGGCGTGCAAAGTCTCAACAGGGAGGGTTCTCTGAAGCAGTAATAATTCTTTCCGATTTTTCAGGTGGTTATTATTAGTTCTAAGACAAAGACTTTCAAAGTTCAAGCATTATCTTTGCAGGGTAGCCCAGGGCAAAGGCCTTGGGCAATCCGGTGAATTTTTTATTGAATATCCCGGAAAATTACCTTAGTATAACCCATTCATTTTGTCCTGTAACAATACCATGGCACATCACCACCCAGTAAGGTATACAAAGACCCATAAATAATATACCAGCGGAAAATTAATTAACTCCGTCAATGCCGGTCTGAATGACCGCGGCCCGGGCTTCCTCCCTGGAGCAAAGGAGACAAAATGCCAGCAACACAAAACCCCTTTTCCATGTTTGACCCGACCCCCATGGCCGAATACCTGATGGACACCGCCCAGCGGTCGGTGCTGTTCTGGGACGTGCAGAACCAGCGCGGAAACCAGTACCTGGAGCACATGGCCCGGACAACACCCCACGTCCTCACCTTTGACCACGAATTGATCATGGACGGCCGGACCCTGGCCGAACCCGTCAACTACGGCCTCGTGAAGATCGTTCCTCCCAAGGGGATAACCATCGACGAAGGCAGGCGCCCTTTTGTGGTCATCGATCCCCGGGCAGGCCACGGGCCGGGCATCGGCGGATTCAAGGCCGACAGCGAAATCGGCATGGCCCTGAAAGAGGGCCATCCCTGCTATTTTGTGGGTTTCCTGCCCCAGCCCGAGCCGGGTCAGACCATCGAAAAGATCATGCGGGCGGAGGCCCTCTTCCTGGAACGGGTCATCGAACTGCATCCCCTGGCGGAAGAGAAACCCGTGCTCATCGGCAACTGCCAGGCAGGATGGGCCGTCATGCTCCTGGCCGCGACACGGCCGGAACTCTGCGGCCCCATCATCGTGGCCGGATCGCCCCTCTCCTACTGGGCCGGAGAACGGGGCAAAAACCCCATGCGCTACTCCGGGGGACTTCTGGGCGGAAGCTGGCTGACGGCCCTTGCCTCGGACCTGGGCAACGGGAAATTCGACGGCGCCAGCCTGGTCCAGAACATGGAGAGTCTCAACCCGGCCAACACCCTGTGGGACAAGCAGTACTCCCTCTATTCCGAAATCGACACGGAAGGGCCGCGCTACCTGGGCTTTGAGCGCTGGTGGGGGGGACACGTCATCCTCAACGGCGAGGAGATGCAGTACATGGTGGACAACCTGTTCGTGGGCAACCGCCTCTCCTCGGCCGGGATAACCACCAGCGACGGCATACCCGTGGACTTCCGAAAAATCCGCTCTCCCATCCTCTGCTTCTGCTCCAGGGGAGACAACATCACACCCCCCCAGCAGGCCCTGGGCTGGATCCCTGATCTCTACGGCAGCGTCGACGACATCCGCGCCGCCGGCCAGACCATCGTCTACGCCGTCCACGACCACATCGGCCACCTGGGGATCTTCGTGTCCGGCGGCGTTGCGAAAAAGGAGCACCAGGAGTTCACCGAGAACATCGACTTCATCGACTGCCTTCCCCCGGGCCTCTACGAGGCGGTCATCGAGGACGTGACCGAAGATACCGTTAATCCGGAACTGGTGGGCGCAGGTTATATCTCCCGTTTCGCCCCCAGGACCCTTGGGGATATCCAGAAACTGGGCGGCAACGGTCTTGACGAGGAGCGCTGTTTTGCTGCCGTGTCCAGCCTGTCTGATCTTACCCTGGACCTCTACCGTTCCACGGCCCAGCCCCTGGTCAGGTCCCTGGTGACCGAGGAGAGCGCCGAAATACTGCGAAGGATGCACCCCCTTCGCCTGGGCTACGAAATGTTCTCAGACGGGAACCCGGCCATGGCGCCCGTAAAGGCGGCAGCGGAAATTGTGCGGGAAAACCGTCGGCCGGCCGATCCTGATAACGTCTATCTTCAGTGGGAGAAGTTCTTCGCCTCCGGGATAACCAACAGCCTGAACATCTTCCGGGACTTCAGGGACATGATGGTGGAACACACGTTCTTCGGCATCTACGATCAGCCGTGGCTCCAGGCTCTGCTGGGCCTTCCTGCCACCGATGATCCGCCCCGGCCAAGGCCCGACCTGGACCCCGGTCACAAGGCCTTTGTAAAAGGCAGGATCGCTGAACTTCTGGGGGCCCTGGAACAGGGCGGCCTGCGCGAAGCCGCCATCCGCGGGCTCCTGCACGTGCGCATGGCCGAAGGCGCCCCGGACGAGCGCGGTTTCGAGATGCTGCAAAGGATCCGGCAAGAGCGGGGCTCGGACATCTCCCTGGCCCAGTTCAAGCAGATCGTCCGCGAACAGTTCTTCATGCTCCTATTGGACGAAAAAAGGGCGGTTGCTGCCATCCCGGCCCTCCTGAAAGGCCATGAAAAGGAGGCGCCCCAATGGCTGAAATATATCCAAAAGGTGGCCACAGCACCCGGTCCCCTGGGCAAAACAGGCAAAAAACGGATGACGGCCATGGCGAAACTGTTCGCCCCGAAAAAACCGAAAACCCCGAATAAAAAATCATCAAAAACCAGCTAGGAGCGGCCATGATCACCAACAAAACCTATGATGAAATCAGCGTGGGCGACAGCGCTTCCATGGAGCGCACCCTGACCAAAAAGGATATCGATCTTTTCGGGGTGCTCAGTGGCGACCTGAATCCCACCCACTTCAGCGACGCCTACGCAGAAATGCTCCTTGAACGGCAGAAAGTGGTGGGCCACAGCATGTGGGGCGGGGCCCTCATATCGAGCCTTCTGGGCAACGACCTCCCGGGCCCGGGTACGGTCTACGAGTCCCAGAGCTTCACGTTCCACAACGCCGTGGAACTGGGGGACACCCTGACCGTCACCGTCACTGTTCAGGAGAAAATAGCCGAAGGCCCAAGCGTCCTCTTTGACTGCCGGGTGGGCAACCAGCACGGCAAGGAGATCATCACAGGAACGGCCCGGGTAAAGCCCCCCGCAAAAAAGCCCGTGGATGCCGGTTCCCCCTGGCTTACCATGGAATTTCACCGAAAGGAGATCTTTACCCAATTTATCGAAAAGGTGGTCAAACTGCCGCCCATCTCGGTGGCGGTGTGCCATCCCTGCAGCGAAGATGCCCTGCTCGGGGCCCTTTCGGCAGCCCGGGAACAGATCATCGACCCGATCCTCGTGGGGCCTTCAGAGCGGATCCGCGCCCTTGCAGAAAAGCTATCAATGGATATCCATGCATTCCGGATGGTGGATACCCGGCACAGCCACGAATCCGCGGCCCAAGCCGTTGCCCTCTGCCGGAGCGGGGAAGCTGAGGCCCTCATGAAGGGCAGCCTCCATACGGACGAATTCATGCGGGCAGTGGCCAAAAAGGATACGGGCCTGCGCACCGACCAGCGCATCAGCCACGTCTTCATCATGGAGGTTCCCACCTATCCCCGGCCCCTGTTCATAACCGACGCCGCCATCAACATCTACCCCACCCTGGAGGACAAGGTTTCCATCCTCCAAAACGCCATCGGCCTGGCCCAGGCCCTGGGGATCGAAATCCCCAAGGTGGCGATCCTCTCGGCGGTGGAGAGCGTCAATCCCCGGATCGCCTCCACCCTGGAAGCCGCGGCCCTCTGCAAGATGGTTGACCGGGGCCAGATCACCGGGGCCGTGGTGGACGGTCCCCTGGCCTTTGATAATGCCATCAGCGGGGAAGCGGCCCGGATCAAGGGGATCGTTTCCCCGGTGTCCGGAGAGGCCGATATCTTCCTCGTTCCCGACCTTGAGGCCGGCAACATGCTGGCCAAGCAGCTGACCTATCTCGTAAAGGCCGACTCGGCCGGCGTGGTCATGGGGGCACGGGTTCCCATAATCCTCACCAGCCGTGCCGACAGCGCACAGGCCCGCCTGGCTTCCTGCGCGGTTGCAGCGGCCTTTGCCTATTCCACCCAGGGGGGCAATCCGGGGCAAAAGGAGATCCGGTTATGAAAAAGGGTATAGCCGTTATCAACGGTGGCTCGTCAAGCATCAAGTTTTCCCTGTACGAAATCGGCGAGAACCGACACCTAGAACCCTGTTGCCATGGGCAGATCGAAGGAATTGGCGTCGATCCGAACTTTATTGCGAAAGCAGGGGACGGGAAGGTGATGGGAAAAAAACGGTGGAAAAACCATCCTGACGTGAACCACAGGTTTCTCCTCTCCTTCCTGATCGAGTGGACCAGTGAAAACCTCGAAGATCTTCAGGTTACAGCGGTGGGCCACCGGGTGGTTCACGGGGGAGCCCATTACAGCGAACCTGTCCGGGTGGACGAAAGGGTCCTTGAACGCCTCGGGAGTCTTGCCCCCCTTGCGCCCCTGCACCAACCCCATAACCTCGCCCCCATGGGCGCCATCACGGACCTGGCTCCGGATGTGCCCCAGGTGGCCTGCTTCGACACCGCCTTCCACAGCACCCACACCGGGCCGGAGCGTTACTTTCCCCTTCCCAGGGAACTTACAGCCCAGGGCGTGCGCCGCTACGGCTTCCACGGATTGTCCTACGAATATATCGCGGGCCGGCTCGCCGAATACGACACAAAGGCGGCCGCAGGCAGAACGGTGGTGCTGCACCTTGGGAACGGGGCCAGCATGTGCGCCCTAAAAGCGGGGAAGAGCATCGCCTCCACCATGGGATTTTCCGCTGCTGACGGCCTGCCCATGGGCACCCGCACCGGCGCCATGGATCCCGGCGTACTCCTCTACCTGATGCAGGAAAAGAAGATGGGGCCCCGGGAGATCGAAAACCTGCTCTACAGGGAGTCGGGACTCCTGGGGGTGTCGGGCATCAGCAGCGACATGCGCGTCCTGCTGGAAAACAGCTCGCCAGAGGCACTGGAGGCCGTGGAGCTTTTCGTGTACCGCATTCGCAAGGAACTGGGGGGATTTGCTTCGGTGCTGGAGGGGCTGGACGCCGTGGTGTTCACCGCCGGCATCGGCGAGAATGCCCCCGAAATCCGCCGACGGGTCTGTGAAAAATACCTTTGGCTGGGCCTGGAGCTGGATGACAAAGCCAATCTTAAGAACGGGCCAAGGATCAGCACACCCGGAAGCAAGGTGTCGGCCTGGGTTATCCCCACCGATGAGGAGATCATGATCGCCCGGCATACCCTCGATCTTATCAACGGTTGACCACGCCTTGCCCAGGCTTGCCGCTCCTGCACAAGATCCCTTGGGGAGCCGGAGGAGATGCAGACCATGGGATTTATAGCTCATCGCATATGAATTGAGCCCTGTTATTATTTTAATTGGTAACACTGGTATCAATTCGATTGCGAACGTCTATAGAAGGCTATTGGAATAAAACAGAGGAAGGATTCCATGCGAAAGAAAACCGCATTGGTGGTGGGCATTGCCAACACCGGCAGCATCAGCGCCGGCATTGCCCGAGAACTTTACACCAACGGATATAAGATCATCCCCACCTACCTGAACGAAAAGGCACTGCCCCACGTGAAGGAGGTGACCGACGCCCTGGGGGTTAAAAAGCTGTTTCCCTTCCAGGTGGGCGATGAGCAGGCCCTTTGCGCCCTTATCGATCAC
Organism: Desulfobacterium sp.; assembly: GCA_030145245.1. Lineage (GTDB taxonomy): Bacteria > Desulfobacterota > Desulfobacteria > Desulfobacterales > Desulfobacteraceae > Desulforapulum. The sequence continues at coordinate 58,702 of JAQYWC010000079.1, read as the reverse complement.
CTGCGGAAAAACGGGATCCGCCTGGACGCCTTTGTCCATGGCATCGCCTTTGCCGGCGAGATCAAAAAGGAGCTCCACGAGGTCTCCTGGAAGAGCTTCCGGGAGTCCACCCGGGTCTCCGCCTTCTCCATGGTGGAGATCACGTCAAAACTGATGGAAGCGGACGTGCTCAACCCCGGCAGCAGCATCCTCACCCTCTCCTACATCGGCTCCCACCTGGCCGTGGAGGGCTACAACATGATGGGCCCGGTCAAAAGCATCCTGGAGGCCCTGGTGCGGGGGCTTGCATCTGAACTGGGGGGCAAAGGCATCCGAGTGAACGCCCTCTCCCCGGGTCCCGTGATGACCCGGGCAGCCGCAGGTATCAAGGGGTTTGAAAATTTGCTGAGGGTGGCAACCGAAGCATCTCCCCTGGACCGTACGGCCACCATGGAGGATATCGGCAGGATCGCATGTGAAGTGATCGAAAACCCGGCTGTCAACGCCGTGGTCTACCCGGTGGACTGCGGCGCAAGCGTCACCATGCCGGTGGGTCCCGGGGAGGAAAAGTAAAAAAGGAGTTATGAATGAAAGAGCGTAATGCCCTTGTTATCGGCATCCGGAACCAAGAAAGCGTCTGTACCGCCATGGCCATGGAGATCAAGCGCGCAGGCTACAATATCTACGCCACCTACGAGGACGAGGAGACCTTCGCCTCGGTCAGCCGGGTGGCCAAAGATTTCGGTTTCCGGAAGATTTTCAAGTACGATGCCCGCAAAGATGAGGACCTGAGTCAGCTCGCCCATACCCTGAAAACCGAAGGCATCTTACTTGACATCCTGGTCCACGGCATCTCCTATTCCACGGCTGCCGGCGCCCGCCTGAACATCCCCCTCACCCAGGTGAGGTGGGAAGAGTTCACCGACGCCGTAAGGGTTGGGGCCTTCTCCCTTGTGGAGCTGTCAGGCGCCCTGCTGGACCGCTTCCGGGAGGGGGCGTCGATCCTCACCCTCTCCCTGCGCTGGAGCAAGACAGGGGTTCCCGGTTTCAATGTGGTGGGTGCGACCAAGGCGGCCCTGGAGTCCATGGTCCGGGGGCTTGCCCAATCCCTGGGCAAAGCCAAAGGAATAAGGGTTAACGGGTTGTCGCCAGGGTTCGTGCACACCCACTCCCTGTCCAGGGTCGGCAACAGTCTGTCGATCCTGGAACAGGAGAAGAACCGTTCTCCCCTGAAACGAAATGTCCGCAAGGAGGAGATTGCAAGCCTTGGGATAAGCCTCCTTACAAACAGCTCCATCACGGGCATGATCTACACCATCGATTGCGGCGTTACGATCATGGACTTCCTATAGAACCGCACTGGCAGACACGGAACAGAACCAGTGGAGCAGGTCCGAAGCCAAGACCCTGGATTGCAAATAGGAGGAATAAAAAGAAATTATAGGGAGATTGAATCATGAAAAAAATCATAATCACACTTTTACTTTTAATTGTTTCATTTCCTGCCTTTGCAAAAGATGATTTGGTCGAGGAAGGTTTCAAGGCCTTTAAGGAAAAAGGTGCTGAAGCCGCTTTTACTGCGTGGGCAAAAAACGGACCAATGGAAGGTACAAAAGAATTAATATCTCAAGCTGCACAATTTGGTCAAGTCGGGGCGTATTACGGCAAATATGTTAGCCATGACTATGTTACAACAACAGAATTCAGCCCCAGTAACAAAGTTATCTTTATCATAATTAACCTCGAAATGGGGCCACTTTATGGCCGTTTCATAATGTTCAAAAACGTAAAAGGAATTTGGACTTCACCTAACTTTAATTTCCACACTTATCCTGAACAAATTTGGCCGACTGAAATCTTGACTGGCGTAGCAAAGTAAAAAAGGCTTAACCATTGGGTCAAACTGGACGCGAAGAGACTCGGATGGGGTGCCATGGAAAAGAATCCATGGCACCCCAAAAACATTTCTGACTTACCCGCTATACTTTAAATGTACCCACAATGCCGTTCAATCTGGATGCCATCTCCTTGAGCTGGTTCACACTCTCGGAGATCTGGCTGCTGGAGTCCAGGATGCCCCCGGCTTCGGTATCCACCAGGGTGATCTCCCCTGTGATCTGACCGGCGACCCCGGAGCTGTGGCTCACGTTTACATTGACTTCCTGGATGGCTGTTGAGGTCTGGTTGATATTGTCGGCAATTTCCCTTGTTGCTGCGGTCTGCTCTTCCACGGCCGTGGCAATGGTGATGATGATGTCATTCACATCCTGGATGATGGCGGAGATCCGGTTGATTTCTGCAACAGAGTCTGTTGTGGTGGCCTGTACCTCATCCACCTGTTTTTTGATGTCCAGGGTGGCGTCGGAGGTCTGCCGGGCCAGTTCTTTTATCTCCGTTGCAACCACGGCAAAGCCTTTACCGGCCTCACCGGCCCTTGCCGCCTCAATGGTGGCATTCAAGGCCAGAAGATTGGTCTGCTCGGAAATATCCGTGATGGTCTGGGTGACGTTTCCGATGGCCGTGGCAGCCTGGTTCAGCAAATTCATCTTTTCGGAGGTGGCGGAGGTTTTGGTGACCGCATCATCGGAAACCCTTTTGGCCCGTTCTGCATTCTGGGCGATCTCATTGATGGTGGCGCTCATCTCCTCGGCAGCGGCAGCCACCATTGTGGTGTTGGAGGAGGACTCTTCCATGGCCGCAGCCACGTTGTTGAGGTTACCGCTCATCTCTTCGGTCGCGTTTGCCACACTGTTGGCGTGGTCGGCCGTATTCTTTGCCCCGTTTGACAGGTGACCGGCAATGATGGTCAGGCCGCCTGCCGATTCATCCACCCTATTGCTGTCCAGGCCGATTTCACCGATGATGCCCTGGAGTTTGGCAATAAAGATATTAAACCACCTGGCCATCTCTCCAATCTCATCTTTGCTGTCAGCCGGAAGCCGCAGGGTCAGGTCCCCTTCCCCCTGGGCAATGTCCTTGAATCCCGCCACCATGGAATTGATGGGCCGGATGAACCTGCCGGAGACCAGAAAGGTCAATGCCAGGACAACCAAAAGCACCAACACCGTGATCCCGAAAACGGTCTTTTGAATGGAGCTTGCAACCTCAGACAGCTCCGTTTTCTCCATGAACACGGAAATGATCCAGTCGGTGTGTGTCGATTGAAAGCCGTTTGCCTGGTACGCCTTGCCATCGATGGTTGTCGCAAAACGGGTGGTCTTTTTTTCAAGAATGGTTTCCAGGTTATCAATATTGACATCGGAGACACGTTTCAGGTTATTGTCGGCATTCTTGGGATCTGCCAGCACAAGCCCGGTCTTGTGGAGCATCATGGCATACCCGGTTTTTCCGATTTTAATACCGTTCATGATTTCCCCAAGCTGTTTGGAAGAGACGTCAATGCCGATGGCACCGTAGGGACGGCCGTTTTTATCGTTAAAACGTTTGGCATTGCTCACAATCAATGCACCGGTGGGGGCATCCGTATAGGGATCGGTCCGGATCATGCTGCCATTTGCGGCCATGGCCATGCGGTACCAGGGCTTTTGGCGCGGATCAAAGTTTTTGGCTGTTTTGGTTTCCGGCCACTGGATATAGCCCCCGTCTTCCGTGGCCATATAAACGTAAAGGGTGCCGGGATGGGTTTTTCCGTAATGCTCAAAGGCTTTGAATATTTCCTGCTCAATGCCGCCATTCCCGGACGGGGTCATTTTAGCCCCGGTACCGTTCAGATAGTCTGTGACGGTATCATCCGCAGCCGTGACAAGCCGGTCAGTGGCAAACATATCGATATTCCGGTCCAGATCCTCGTAAAAAACATCCAGCATCTGTTCGATGGTATTTACCTGCTGGTGAATATTGCGACGGTTTGCGTCCTGGACAAAGCTGTCGATCAAGATAGTGATCGCGGCAATGGTTGGAATGATTGTAAAGGCAATTAGAGAGATGGAAAAAACCATCATCTTCGAGCGTATTGTTCTGAACATCAGTTTCTCCTGGACTTTTTCTTAAATAGTTACTTTTTACCAAAAAGTAAGTTAATGGGCAACGCACCACCACAGGCAGACACGGAGCACCCGGGGCAGTTGCACCTGCTGCCGAAATTTCAAAAGCTTCGTATAGCAAGCGGTGTACCATGGGTGCGGTGGTATGATATAGGGGTTAAATATCTACGGGTTATCCGTTTTATGTCCAGGGTGATTGGGCCGGGCAATCTTAGAAATTTCTTAAAATCTTAGAAATTTCTAAGATTTTACCGTCGGATTTACAGGGGTGAGGAGGCGGCCCCGGCAACCCTTACGGGAACACAATACGGGGAGAATCACTTTTGCATGGGTTAGCCCCGGCCCATGGTTCCCCAATGGTTGACTTGCCCCATGATCGACGGTAATATTAATAGTGTAGCGACATGGCGTATTCCCTCTGTAGTTTTTCTCCCTCCCATTGACCTTTGATCCAGGCCCCGGCCCCATTGTCGTTTACTACAGGAGAACTACCAATTTGTTGCGCCAAGGAGTTGTCATGGGCGATAAAAATCAAAATCAAATATTCAAGGCCATGGAGAAACCCGGGTTTTATCCCCATGAAATCCGCCGGATAGAAATAAGGGAAACACACATCTCAAAGGTGTTCCTGACCGGGGAATATGTTTATAAGGTCAAAAAACCACTGGACCTGGGATTCCTGGATTTTTCCACCCTGGAGAAGCGGCATTTCTACTGTGACCGGGAAATCAGTTTAAACCGCAGATTAACCCATGATATCTATCTTGACGTGGTTGCCATCACCTTGAACAACGGCGATTATGGCCTTGGCAAGGAGGGGCAGACCGTGGAATACGCGGTCAGGATGCGTCAACTTCCCGATTCAAGCTCCTTGCAGCAGATGATAAAAGCCCGAAAAATCAACAAGGCCGAGATGGTCGAGCTTGGCCGGAAACTTGCCCAATTCTACTTGCAGGCCCCTGAAAGTGAGGATCTCCAGGCCGGGGAGGCATGGCAGAACGTTTCTGATGCCTGCAAAGAAAACTTCAGGCAAACCAAAAGCTTCTGCAACACTTTGCTGGACAGGGAGACCTGGGAAACCATACAGGGAGCCACAATCTCCTTTTTAACGGGACACAGGTCCCATTTCATTGATCGTTTCAATGCCGGCAAATTCAGGGACTGCCACGGCGATCTTCGCACCGGGCATGTATACTTTACTGACCAGGGGATTCAGATCATCGATTGCATTGAGTTCAATGACCGGTTACGCCACATCGATGTGATCAGCGATCTCGCCTTTTTGTTGATGGATCTGGACTTTCATGGAGAACAAGACCTTGGGGATTGCCTCTTGAACGAGTTCCTTGGGCAGACGGATGATACAAAGGCAGTCTTAATAATGGCCTTTTACAAATGCTACCGTGCGTTTGTGCGCTGTAAAGTCAATTGCATTTTCCTTGCTTCAAATGATCTTCAGTCAAAGGAGAAAGAGAAGGTGCAACGCCATGCGCTCAAGTATTTTGATCTTTCCTACCAATATGCGCTCCAGTTTTCCCGGCCCCGGATCTGGGTAATCTGCGGCATGCCTGCCACGGGCAAAAGCACCATTGCCAAAGCCCTGGCCCAAATCCTTGAAATCGAGCCCATCAGATCCGACCTGGTGCGCAAGAAAATCTTCGGCCTGAAACCCCATGAAAGAGGCGGGGCTCTCTTTAACGAAAAGATATATTCATCCCCGGCCGGTTCCCTGACCTATGGCAAGCTTCTCTGCCTTGCCCAGCAGGAGATCGAGAACGGCAGTTCCGTCATCCTGGACGCAACGTTCAGCCGGGCAAAGCATCGTGACGACCTGCTCTTACTTGCAAAACACAAGGGGATCAAACCGGTTTTCATCGAATGTACCGCAAAAGAAGAAACAATCAAAGAACGGCTGCTGAAGCGGGAATCAACACCATCTGTCTCAGATGCAAGGCTTGACCATTTTGAAGGGTTCAAAACCCGGTACGAACCATTCGCGTTTGGTGAAGATGCCCTTCATATCATGGTGGATACAACCCTCCCCCTAGATAAATGCATGCGGCAGATATTGATCCGGACCTTTAGAAAAGAGAACAAAGACCAGGCATAAGGAGGACGCTATGTTTAAGAACATTCTGGTTGCAACAGACAGGGTCACCCATGTTGACGCCCCGGTATTGACCGCCATTGACCTGGCCGCCCAATATGGGGCAGGATTGAAGATCCTCCATGTCCTGGAATCCGCGTCCACGGAGAACCGGGAGCTGGTGAAACATTTTAAGACCAATGAAGAGATAAAGGTCAACCATGGCTACCTGGAGAAGATAAGAGAAGCCATGGAAAAAACCTATGATCCTGTGCTGATCCAATCTGAAAACAGAGAGTTAAGCATCTCAACAGGCTATCCCTGGGAGGAGATCCTGGGACTTGGGCGTAAAATCGATGCCGATCTGATCATCCTGGGCCCCCATGCGGGCAAGGCTGAAGAAAAAGGTGTCATCAGGGTTGCAGGCAAGATAGGGAGCACGGTCCAGGCCGTGGTGGCTAAGCAGGATTGTCCGGTGATGATCGTCAGCAACCCCGTTCAAAAGGAGAAGCTTCAGTTCAGGAAAATCGTTGTGGGCATCGACTTTTCCATGGCATGTGAATGCGCCCTCTGTTTTTCCGTAAAATTATCCCGGAATTTCCATTCAATCCTGTATCCGTTTTTCATGCTTCCCATTCCCCCATATCCCAAGTATGGCCGGTCCGATTACGAAACTGACATGGATCTGTTAAAGCAAAAGCTTAAGGATTTCTGCCATACCTATCTGGACGGTACAGAGCATGAGTACCAGATATGGGGAGGCGTCCTGCCCCATGGGGAGATCTTGAAATGCGCCGAAAAGATCGATGCAGACCTGATCATCCTCGGCTCTCACACCAGGGAGCATTCCGGCAAATGGTATGGCGGAAGCGTTGTGGAACGGGTCAGTTTCAGGGCAAACTGTCCTATTTTCGTGGTCAATGCCCCCAAGGCGCTTCAAAAGCTCCAAGGGATCCAAATACCGGATTCAGAGGGAAAAGAGGCCAGGGACCGATCCATCCATCTGTTCAATAAGCCCCCGGGAAACAGAGACAAAGAATAAGGTAAACTCAGACCTTTTCTACCTTCATGGTCAAATGACTGAAAATGTACATTATTAGAGAGAATAAGAATAATACTATTCCGGGCCTCAGGACAATTTGGGAGGCATCAAAAAGATAACCGGCAAAAAACATAACCATGGCAATAAACATAAAAAGGGTACAGACGCCCTGTGTAATTGAAAACTCTTTATCCGGCCTCAACCAAATGTCACAATAGGGACAAATAAATTCTGTCACGAAAAGCTTCATATTTCTGTTTTCAATTGGAACAACGGAAAACTTATAGCTTTCTTTACAATTTGGACATTCCATAATGACTCCTTTGCTTTCATCATCTTTTAACCGCTGCGGCATTTACTACACTCTTGTCACAAGTACGATTTTGAGGAAACGGATCCTGGAAGTCTGTCCCGGTTTATCCTGCAGTCCACCATTAAAAAAATGAAACCGCGCTTTGTGCTTTGAACAGATGATCTGTTGTGGGACCGGAAAACTATTGTCAATGTGGTGAAACCCAGTATGGCACAAGGCGTGCCACCATTCAAGCATGAACAAGAAAAATCTTGACCTCCGGTATATTCCATATTATAAGCAGCCCCATGAAAAACTCATAAACACATATCAACTTGTTTGAATCCAACAAAAGGAAGCGCTGGGGTATTGCACCTCGAACAGGATATTTGTACCCCCCCAGAGAAACGGTATTAACGGGTACCCTTTCCAGCGTTACCATCCAGTTACTTTAGTTTCAATAAAAAGAACCGGTATTATTGCAGGCCATGCCTGTTTGCATGCTTAAGGCATCTATTAAACCGGAAAAATGAGGTTTTTTCATGAACATCCAAGAACTGATTACATCAGCACAAAAGCCTGAAGTTTACACCAGCGGAACCGCAATCATGTGGGTTGATGAATACATATCCACGCAACTGCTTGAAACCCACCTGAGCCAGGAGATCGATCTTGCCAGCAGGAAAGAAACCACCATCTCTTCAACAATAGAATGGATACTGAACAAGGTGCCTGGCGACAACCTGAAGATTCTCGACCTTGGCTGCGGCCCCGGACTATACACGGAAAAACTGGCTGAAAAAGGACACACGGTGACGGGCATGGATTTCTCCGCCAACTCCATCCGTTACGCCAAAGAATCTGCCGGCAGAAAAAAATTAAAGATCTCCTACTTACAGCAGAACTATCTGGAGCTGGAAGAGGAGAACAAGTACGATCTTGTAATGATAATATTCACGGACTTCGGTGTTCTCCACCCGGCGCAACGGGACAGGCTCCTTGCGAACATTTACCGTGCCCTGAAACCGGGCGGGAAATTTCTTTTTGACGTTCTGAATGATAATTATCCCGCAAATAATTCCGGCCCAAAGGAGTGGGAGGTCTCTGAAAAAGGGTTCTGGAGAAACAAACCTTATCTGTCACTTGCAGAATCCTTTTATTATGAAGAGCAGAAAGTGACTCTGAGGCAACATATCATCATTGATGAGACGGGAGAAATGGAGGTATATCGTTTCTGGATACATACCTTTTCCCATGCTGATCTTGAACGAATTCTCGCTTTGCATAACTTCCGCAACACAGAATGCCATGGGCATGTCCTCCCCGGTTGCGACATGCACCGTTCTGAAGACGTAACCTTCTGCATCACTACAAAGTAAAAGTTTACTGTAAAGTAAAAAAAGTGACCCGGTGCATGTTTCAAACAGGCACCGGGTCACCCGGAAGCAAAACATAGAATCTGAAGCTCAGCTAAAACAGGATTGTACCCCCTTGTTTCCTAGCTTGTGCTTTAGAATAACTGACACGGTGAACTTCGTTTTTTGCGTTATCAAACAGTACTATTTCACCACCTTTGTTGGAAAGCTGCACATCTGCTCCGGTAAGCCGGATCGTAAAAAACTCACCCGCTTTCAATGTCGTATTCCCAATCACATGCCCCCGGCCATTTTTGTCAAGAACACTCCAGCTTTCAAGCTTTATATCGGGGGCATCAACGTTGACCAGGGTTACTGTTTCAAGCCCGGGATCATGGCCCGCCGGATTAACCATTGCGCCTATAATCCGTACCGACCTTAAGATAACTTCTGAATCCGGAGGCGTATCCACAGGTGGGAGAACGACGCCTCCCCTGCCCCCATTGCGGTCACTCCCATCACTGGGATCTGCAGCACCGAGAAACATGGGGTAAAAAGTGCGTATATGCTGACCGTTTGGTGAATGAAACAGCTTCATCTCATAGCGGGCACCTTCAATCACGGCAATTCGAGGGGCCCGAATTCCTTTATGGGCGCGAACAGTACCTAATGCGATCAGCCCTTCCACGCTGCAACCAACGAAAAAACCACCGATTTTTTTAAACAAAGGGCGCATGGCTTTTTTTTCGTAGTCAGGGGCATTCCAACCGTAAGAGATTGTAACACTTTCCGGGAACTGCGCCTGTTCGGCTTTCATTTTGGAACCGTGATAAGTGATGCGGTCATCCACAAGACCGGAAAAACCGGGTATGCCATCATCCCCTATTCTCGCGAAACCGTCATCAAGGTAGTATTTCCACCAGAAGTGGTACCCTTGAACTTTTGACTTTTCCTGCTCTCCGACAATCACATGCTCAAAACCGGAAAGCGCGGGGTCGCCTCCTGAGGAAAAACGCCGGAACCACATTTCAATAATGGTGTTATGCCAGCGTTCCCGTGTGATGGTAGCGTTGCTTTCACGTTCAATATAGGCGCGTGCGACCTCCATCGGTTCTGTTTCAAGAATCGCCGCTACAAAATCATGGGTTTCCTGACGCTCCTCGGCCGTGTCGAATTCCGGCATGGGTTCAGCCAGGGTGAAATTATTAAATAACTTTCGACACAGATTATACGTATGCTTTTTGTGTTCAGGGATGTGCACATCCGTCAGCACCCGAAGTCCTTTATCAGAATTTGAGTCAAGGGAAGTGTTCACTTTCACAAAGCCATGTTCCTGTGAACCGTTCTCAGTGTCTAAAATCGCATCTACACCATTTTGATTCTGATCGGCATTCCATATCTCCTGATAGATCCCTGCCATATTCTCCCTCCTGAATTGATTTACATGCATAACCAAACTACACTTTTTACTTATGCCACCAATCTTTAATGGAATCTTTTAGCATTGCATGCCTTGGTTCATAGGCTGCGGCAACAACTTCATTGTACCCGGCGATCACGGAATAGCCATAGGTAGGGCTTGTCCGATCAAGACCGACCCTGAGGAAAGCACCCGAATGAATATTATTATTTGTGGGATCTTCAGGATGGGGAGGCGTATCGCCGTCATTTGGATCATCATACTGGGCATGGTACTCGTCAACCAGCATTAAAAATGAATCACGCTGTAAAACTACCGGAACAGGAGTTTCGTTGAATTCAGGTATAAATATACCATTGAAAATTGTACTTGTATTTCTTGTTTTATGGGTCAGTTTGGCATTAAGAAATCCTGTGGTGCGGATCATATCCCCGGAGAAAAATCCTTCCATGCTGTTGGTTCCGATAATTATATCCGTCAGTTTTTTATTGGGGGAATTGATATCATCGTATTTCAACATAACCGTCAAACCATCTATGATCAAAGGCTCCTGCGGACTTTTTCCAATTCTTAGATTTTCGATATTAAGATCCCAGTCAAGATTATTGGTGTTTTTTGTACGGGCTGTCGAAAAGGCTTCCCCCAGCATATCTTTGTCATTAAGCCCCTGTTTTCCGTCAACATAGTATTGGCCAAGCATATTCTTATACTTGTACATGTAATAGTCATCATCGGTATAGGGGAATTTCTTTCCATGATATTCAAAATAGGGCCGGTCAGCGTAAATAACATCACCTGTTTCAAGATCGATAATATCAAACGTGTTCTCTTTATAGACCACCTGGGGATCACGTTTATCTATATCGGAATAGATAGGAAGAAACTTCCGGGTGGTCAGATCCTCTTTGTAATAATAACCCATTTTCACCGAATCGATCTCTCCATAAAGTTCAAGATGGAGGTCAAAATTGAAGACTGCCGTAGTGTTGCCAATAACTGAGAAATTAACACCACCCTGCCCCAGAACAGCATTAAGCTGCTCATCTGTCATCAATTCCATTTCTCCTTGCGAAAAAGCGGGAAAGAGAAGACACAAAGAAAGTAATAATAAAAATACGGTGGAAGAGAAGTTGACTTTTGCCATTTTGGCCTCCCTATAGATTATTCAGCCAGTTAATCTGGGCAGGATGAATCCGTCCTTTAAAACTGCCGTCACTCCGGGTATATCCCCCCGGAAACTCAAGAACACAATGTTTTATTTTAATTCCATCAACTGCTAAAGGACCGAAATCGGTTCCTTCCCACCCTTTAAAAGATTCAACCCTGATGGACCCGTCGATACCGGTATTTAATGAAACAAAGCTTCTGTCATCGGTGGTGGTAAAATTTAATGACAGGGGATTTGCCTTCAATTGAACCGGATAGATACTGCCATCCCATTCACAATGGGTATCATTGAACAAGGTTTTAAGCTGTTTTTTCTGTATATCATCTACAAAATCAACCTGGTTGAGATTGCCAATAAGAAAATACCCTCTGTGCATGCGATCTGTAATATCACTGCCCCAGCCGGAAGTGTCAATTCCAGGACCGGATGTATCTCCGGTATCTTCCACATGATTGGGAAGGGCCTGGCCAAAAGCCTCTCCAAGGTGTATTCCAGATATACTGAGATCAGGATCTGCTGAATACCCTTGCCTGTGGAGGCTAAACTCATCAATGGTTAAACGGGTACGTATTTCCGCATTGATGCCGCCGTTCTGTCCCGGAAAAACGGTCATGGCAGTACCGGGCAAACTATCACCGTCATGGATGAATTCGGGCATGGTCATTCCTGAAAGACTCATATGGCTCAAATCCTTATCACAGAATCTTATGCCGGCGGTTGAAGTAAATGAAGATGTCATATCAGACATTGTGATCTGGAGGGCTGTAATCTTGTTATCCAGGGGACGTGGAATATCATCTTCTATGGGCCAGTAATATGGATAGGGCAGGAGCTTTCGAACGGGAATGAGATCCTCACTCATACCGACGTACCAATGCTCAAAAGTGTTGGAACCTACCCCATCTTTTTTGCCAATATCCGTTGCAAGCAGATGCTCATCCGAAGCGTAATATGTGCCGATATCCAACTGAAACTCACCATTCAGTTCAAAAAAAACCTCATAATTTTCCAGGGACACATACCCTTGATAGGGTGTAAGATTTCCAAAGGAATCCATGTTATCAACAGCCGTAAATTTTAAGGAATCATAGTTAAAATAAACGGGTACATTCTTTACAGCCACGGAGATTCCGCTCTGGGCATGAATACCCTTTAAGTCGGTATCATTAAGTTGTTCCATTGCAAAAACATTTCCGGGGGAGATAAGGAGCCAAAAGATCACTACTTTTATAATTGCTGTTATCGTATTTTTTTTCATAAGACACCTCTTTTTCTCAAGGACGCCCTTCCTTGATTTGGAGAATGGTATTTTAAAAAAACAATGATACTTCACATGAAATGCTTGGAAATAGCGGACTTAGATTCTTCTGTTGGGGCAGCCCATTTTGAGCATGGCTGTTTTATAGAATATCTTATAGTTATAGAACTATAATTCAACACTCAGCACATGTACCCAGTACGCACATCTGATCGGCTGATTGATTTACGAACAGCGTTCACTTACGAATCACACATATACAACCCCATGTCAAGGAAATATTCAGTTCCCAAAAATGGATCGTGAACTAAACGACCATGAATACAGGATAGGGGATTTAATTGATGCATGCACGCGAAAAGCGATGAATGGAAACAATCGGGGATGAATGGACGTTGGGGGGGGATGAACCGACGGGAAGAACTTACATCTTCCTGAAAAGATGGGCGTAGTTGCGGCTCACGGGGAGCATCTCCTGGCAATGCCTGATTTTCACAAGATATTGCCCGCTAAGGGAGGGGCTCACCTTATCAACGGCTGCGATGTTGACCATGGTACTCCTGTGGATCCGCCAGAATTTTTCAGGATCAAGCTCGGTTTCAAGCTCCTTGATCGGCTTTTTAATGAGGAATTCGCCCTCTTTTGTGATGAGCCGGGTATACTTATCCTGGGCATTGAAAAAGAGGATCTCATCCACTGAAACGAGGCGGATGCTGTCCCGGTGCTGGGTTCTGATCCACTGGAGATGATCCTTTGGGCGGGAATGCTCCAGCCGCTCAAGGACCCGCTGAACCTTTGTGGGAAGATCCCTTGGAGCGGTCCTCTGCCTGCCAAGGCGTTGTTGGATCTTTTTTACGGTTTTTCCAAGGCGGTCCGCGGTAATCGGTTTCAACAGGTAGTCAACGGCTTCGGTTTCAAAGGCCTCCACCGCATACTCGTCATGGGCCGTGACAAATACCGGGTAACACTTCCCATGGGTTTTCCTGGCAACCTCCATGCCGGAAATGCCGGGCATGCGAATGTCTAAAAATGCAAGATCCGGCTTTAACGACTGGATGAGGTTCAGGGCTTCGATCCCGTTTTGGGCCTCCCCCAGGATCTCCATATCCGGCCACACCTGGGCAAGCCTGGTTTTAAGATGAACGCGGAGCGCTTCTTCGTCATCTGCGATAATGGCCTTGAATCTCTTCATGCAGGTACCTCAATGGTAACGATCAGACCCGAGGGGGTGTTCTCTTCGAAGGTAAGGGCCGCTTCGTCCTCGTACAGGGCCTGAAGGCGCTTCCTGATGTTGGTGAGGCCCACGCCCCAGTCATGGTTGCTCTTGTGAAAGCAGAGTCCCGAGTCCTTTACTTCGATGGCAAGGCACCCGTTTTCGTTCCGTGCCGAGACCCGGATGGCTCCCCCCTCGATTTTTGGCTCCAGCCCGTGTTCAATGGCGTTTTCAACCAGGGGCTGGATCAGCATGGGGGGAAGCGGCAGGTGCCTGAGGGTCTCGGGCACCTGGATGGTAAAGTCAAGCCTTTCCCCCATCCTGATCTTAAAAATGTTGAGGTAGGCCTGGATCATGTCGATCTCCTGCCCCAGGGTGGTGGTCTCCTTCCGGGTCTTTGAGAGGGTGATTCGAAGATAGGCAGTGAGATCCTCAAGCATATGTTTCCCGTTTTCAAGATCGGTTTCAAGCAGGGTCAGAATGTTGGAAAGGGTGTTAAACAGGAAATGGGGCTCGATCTGGGCCTGGAGAAGCCTTAAATTGGTCTCTATCACCTGTTTCTCAATGGTGAGCCGCTTGATTTTCTCCCGCTGGATTCCGGCAAGGGCATCGGAGATCTTTTTCTGGGCTGTGAGAATATACCTGAAAAGAAACCCTGTGATGATGCTCAGAATGACCACCTCAAGATAAACCTCCTTCCGGGGTTCAAAAAAAAGATGGACGTTTTTACCGGCCACCAGGGTCCCAAGGAAAATGCCCAGGACGGCTCCGGTGGCCATGGCAGCCATGGCGGCAGCCATCTGCACAAAAGGGCTGGTGCGCCTTAACACAAAGAGCACGGGAAAGGCTGCACCAAACATGGTGGTACCGATGGTCTGGCCGATGATCATGTTGGTTGTGAAATCTTCCCCATAGTTAAAAGCCGTGAACGCCACAACCATGGCCGAGACCAAAAGAACACAGGTAACATAGGTTTTGAGTACTGCCTGTGACTGCTTTGCCATTGAAAGCCCGGGCACCCTATCGTATAAACAGTGATTTTCATTGTGTTCATCATTCACAAACAAGTACCCCATACCATTTATCATCGTTGATTGCCAGGAACATTTTTCACAAGGCAGCATACTTAAACCATGAACCGATCAGACAAACGCCTCCCCAGGCATGGCCATGATTGAAGCGGTGGTCTTTTTAACCGCCTCCATCTTCCCCAGGGCAACGGGGAGATGTGATTCCACAAAGTATTCCGCCGTTGAGATCTGGCCCTGGTAAAAGGGGCGATCCTTCTCTTTTACGCCGTTTCCAAGCACCGTTGATGCGGCATTGGCCCGCATGAGATGGAGCCATGCCAGCACAACATCTCCGGCAGCATCCAGAAAAGGCGTTGCCGAGCCAAACGCATCCAGGATCTTATCTGACATGGCCACCCCTCCCAGATGTAGGGCGGTCTCTCCCAGCCTGTCCTTGGCTGCATCCACCGCATCGGCCATGGCTTCGAGTTCTTTGACAGACCGGGCAACATTGATGGTCTTAGCCATCTCCCCCAGAAGATCCATGAAGGGCTTACCTTTTTTCATGCCAAGTTTTCTTCCCAGAAGATCCATGGCCTGGATCCCATTGGTTCCCTCGTAGATGCTTGTTATCTTACAGTCCCTCAACAGCTGCTCCTGGGGATACTCGCTGATGTATCCGTAGCCGCCGAAGACCTGGACACCCTGGGTGCAGATCTCGAAAGCCTTGTCCGAGGTGTAGGCCTTGACAATGGGAATGAGAAATTCCAGCAGTCCCTTGCATCTCTCCTTTTCTTCGTCTGAAACCGAGTCAAGCTCAGCCTTCTGAAAGCAGCCGGCCACATAGTAAATCAGGGTCCTTAATCCCTCCACATGGGATTTCATGAACAGAAGCTGTCGCCGGACATCGGGGTGGTTAATTATTTTCTGGCTGGGGGCGCCGCTCTGGCCAAATGCTAAAAGGTCGGGGGACTGAATGCGTTCGTTGGCGTAGGACACGGCATTGGCATAGGAGGTTGCCGCCTGGCCAAAGGCCTGGACACCGCAGCCGAACCGGGCTTCGTTCATCATCAGGAACATGCCCTTCAGCCCCTTGTTCTTCTCGCCGAGCAAAGTGCCGACGCTGTTGTCAAGGCTCAGGGAACAGGTGCTGTTGCCATGGAGCCCCATCTTCTCCTCGATGCCGGTACAGACAACGTTGTTGGTCTCTCCCAGGCTGCCGTCCGGATTGACCTTGATCTTGGGTACGATAAAAAGGGAGATGCCGGCAGTTCCCGAAGGCGCGCCCTCGATCCTTGCCAGCACCATGTGGATGATGTTTTCGCCAAGGTCGTGTTCTCCGCCGGAGATGAAGATCTTGTTGCCGGTGATGGAATAGGTTCCGTCGGGGTTTTTCGCGGCTGTCGCGGTAAGGGCCCCGACATCTGTTCCGGCAGCAGGTTCGGTAAGGAGCATGGTGCCGGTCCAGAGACCTGCGAACATTTTTTTCACGTAGGTCTCTTTCTGCTCTTCGGTCCCAAGTTCCAGGATCATCTTTCCAGCCCCGTGGGTCAGTCCCGGGTACATGAGGAAAGCCATGTTTGCGCCGGTGAAAAGCTCCTGGGTCGCGGCGGTGAGCATCAGGGGCATATCCTGGCCGCCGTATTCCACAGGATCGGCCGTTGCCAGCCATTCCCCTTCGCAATAAAGCTTGTAAGCCCGTTTGAACGATTCCGGGGTTGTGACCTGGCCCTTATCAAAGGTGCATCCGTTATCGCCGTCAATGTTGGTGGGCAGAATCTCCTTTACGGCAAGATTTCTTGCCTCAGCCACGATCATATCAACCGTCTTTTTGTTGAATTCCGCGAATTTTCCGTTTTTTGAAAGATCTGAAATGTTGAAAACATCGTGGAGCAGAAATTCGATATCCCGGGTGCTTGTAATTGACTGTGCCATGGTTTCCTCGCTGTTAAGGGTTGTTGACTCAAATTCCGGCACCAGGATAAAAAAACCTGATGCCGGGTACAACCCCCAAGCGATGAAACAACTTATAAACCGACAAGCCGTCAATTATCAATACTGAACGGCAGGTTCAAAAGCGCAATGGCCTGGCCGGAAAGGCCGGCCCCTGCCGGATACCCACTGGCAATAAAGGCAATAAAGGCAATAAGCTAATAAGCTAATAAGCTAGGCCTGACCCCCAAAACTTACGCAAAATGACAGGAGACATAATGACCGTCACCGGCTTTTTTCAATACCGGTTCCACCTGTTCACAAACGTCTTTTTTCTTCGGGCACCTTGTGTTGAACGAGCAGCCTTTGGGCGGATCGATCGGGCTTGGAACGTCTCCCTTTAACAGAATTCGGTTTCTCTTCATATGGGGATCAGGGATTGGAATGGCAGAGAGCAGCGCCTGGGTATAGGGATGGAGCGGAGACGTATAAATATCTTTATAGTCCGCCTGCTCAACGATTTTGCCAAGGTACATTACGGCAATCCTGTCTGCCACGTGTTCCACCACGGCAAGATCGTGGGCGATGATGATGTATGCAAGGTTAAATTCCTCCTGGAGATCAAGGAGGAGATTTATAATTTGAGCCTGAATGGATACATCAAGGGCGGAGACAGGTTCGTCTCCGATAATAAGAGACGGATTAAGGGAAAGCGCCCTTGCAATGCCGATTCTTTGCCTTTGCCCGCCGCTGAATTCATGGGGATACCGGGAAGCGTGTTCCAGTCTGAGGCCGACTTTTTCAAGCAGGTACTCAATCTTCTCACTCCGCTCTTTTGCAGATCCCATATTGTGAATCTTCATGGGAACATCCAGTATCGTTTTCAAGGAGGCCCTTGGATTCAAAGAGGAATAGGGATCCTGAAAAATAATCTGCATCTCTTTTCTTAATTTAAGCGCCTCTTCTTTGGGCAGTTTTGAGATGTCCGTAATGTCTTGATTCCTGAAAAACAGTTGTCCACCGGTTGGTTTGACAAGGTTCAGAACGGAAAGCCCGGCCGTTGTTTTGCCACAGCCGCTTTCCCCTACGATCCCCAACGTTTCCCCTTCATTTACGGAGAATGAGATATCATCTACCGCATACACATATCGTTTTTTCAATGAGAGAAATTCCCTGTCGAGGGGGAAGTGCACTTTCAGGTTTTCTACTTTTAAAAGCGGTTCAGACATTATTCACTCTCCGGTTAAGCATTACGGCCTTGAAATTTTATGCAGCGAACGGAACTGCCGTTTTCGTACTCTATCAAATCCGGGATTATCCGTTTACACGCTTCATCTGCATCCGGACATCTCTCATAAAAATTACAGTGGGCTCCCAGGGTAAAAAGATCGGGAACGATTCCTTTTATTTCCCGCAGTCTTTTACGTTCGGCTTTTGAGCGTTTGCCAAGCTTTGGAACAGAGTCAAGCAACGCTTTTGTATAGGGATGTTTAGGATTATCAAAAATTTCATATACAGTTCCTGTTTCAACCACCTGTCCGGCATACATGACCACGACTTTCTGAGCGATTTCAGCAATGACGCCAAGATCGTGGGTGATCATCAGAATCCCGGTGTCATACTGTTCTTTCAGGTTCAGCATCAGATCGATCACCTGGGCCTGGATCGTTACGTCAAGTGCTGTTGTGGGTTCGTCGGCAATCAGGATTTCGGGATTGCAGGAAAGGGCCATGGCAATCATTATCCGCTGGCGCATCCCCCCGGAAAGCTGATGGGGATATTCTTTTGCGCGCTTTTCAGGATATGGAATCTGTACTTTTCCGAGCATCTCAACGCAATAATCATAACTGTCTTTTTTTGAGATGCTGTTATGCCTCATGACCATTTCGGAAATCTGATCCCTGATTTTCAATAATGGATTGAGGGAGGTCATGGGCTCCTGAAAAATCATGGAGATCCTGTTACCCCTTACGTCCTGCATCTGTTTTTCAGAAAGCGTTCTGAGATCGGTTCCATCAAACAGGATCTCCCCGGAAACGACCCGGCCAGGCGGCCTGACAAGCCCCATGAGCGAAAGAGCGGTAACGCTTTTTCCCGATCCCGACTCTCCCACTACCCCCAGGACTTCTCCCTTTTCCATGGACAGAGAAACGTTGTTGACAGCATGTGCAACCCCGTCAAGAACATGAAACTGGGTTTTAAGATTTTTTATTTCAAGGATATTCAAAATACTGACTCCGCTATACCGCTATTTTTGAAATACGACTTCGCCTGAAACAATCGTCATATCAACATTATTGCCAAGCCATTCCCTTGCCGGTGTTTTAAACAGGTTTTTACTGAAAACAGTCATATCAGCAAATTTTCCGACACTTAAAGTCCCTGACACATTTTCAGTCCCGGAAGTAATCGCGGGCTGGAGGGTAAATCCACGAAGAATCGTTTCAAGGGTAAGTTTCTGATCGGGGAACCATCCGTTGTCAGGTTTTTCCAAAGGGGTCTGCCGGGTATAGGCGGCATGGATGCCAAGCATTGGATTCGGCGATTCAACCGGTGAGTCGGAACCAAACTGCATGGGGATCTCCATCTCCTGAATGGTCTTCCATGCATATGCCCTTTCGCATCTTCCAGGCCCCCACTGCTTTTCTGCCAGTTCCCAGTCCGTTGCAAGAAAAACAGGCTGAACCGAAGCCAGGATGCCCAGCGCTTTCATTCGTTTCAAATCATCATCTTTGAACAGCTGCACATGTTCGATTCGATCGGACTTGGTCAGCGCCTCCAGGTTTTTTGTCTTTTCCCTGGCCATGGCTATGGCGCTGATCGTATTACTTAACGCCTTATCCCCAATGGCATGGACAGCGACATTAAAGCCCAGGTCATAGGCATTCGTGATTTTCTCCACAAGCTCATCTTTTGTCAGGAAAGCAAGACCGAACTGATCAGGGTCGCTGGCATAGGCTTCATGGGTCAATGCCGTTGACGCGCCAAGGGAACCGTCGGCAAACAGTTTACAATGGCCGTAGCTGAATTTATCGGACCGGGTTGTCTCTGTAAGTTTAAGATCAACCACTTTTTCCAGCTCTTCCTCGGGGAAAACAGTGTGAATTCGAATCTTCAGGAGATCGTCCTTATGGAGGTCATGGACGGCCTGCCACTCGGAAAGCCCCTCCATGGAATGAACACCTGTAATTCCATATTTTAAAAGTTCGGTCTGTGCTGCCAGCACGGCATGTTTCATCTCTTCTTGGGTTAACGCTGGAATTTTATCAAACACCATATCCAGGGTTTCATAAATAATCCCGTCCGGCTCGCCCGTTGACAGATGACCGATTTTACCCCCTGAAGGCGCAGTCGTCTCTGTATTGATTCCGCAAAGTTCAAGGGCACAGGTGTTTATTACGGCACTATGGCCGCAAACACGGGTCATCATGACTGGATTATCAGGGGCGATTTCATCAAGGTCAAATTTTGTGGGATTGGTCTGATCCGCCCATTTATAATTGTTCCATCCCCTTGCGATGATCCATTTCCCTTTGGGGGCATTTGCAGCAGCTGCTCTGATTTTACTTTTGCAGATGTCAAGGGATTGTGTTCCCCTCAGATCGATCCGCTGGAGATGTATTCCCAGGCTCACAAAATGAAGATGGGAATCAACCAATCCCGGCGTTACCAGTTTCCCCGGCAGTTCCATGATCTTTGTTTCCGGGGTTGAATGGCCCATCACATCATTGTTGGTACCAATGACGGCAATTTTTCCGTTTTTGATTCCGATTGCCTCGGCATGGGGGTTTTCAGCATCACCGGTGTAAATATCGGCTGATAAAATAATTAAGTCCAAAACGATTCCCTTTATTTTATTTTTCCCACGGAGTGGGGATCAAGAATATCCCGGAGTCCGTCTCCAAACAGGTTCAATCCAAGTACGGTTATAAAGATGGCAAGGCCCGGAAATATGGAGATCCATGGTGCCGTAAACATCTGATTCCTTGCTGTTGCCAGCATTCCCCCCCAGCTCGGTGTCGGCGGCTGGGTGCCCAGTCCAAGAAAGGACAGTGAGGCTTCCAACAGAATTGCCGATGCAACCCCCAGGGTTCCGATGACCAGAATCGGCCCCAGAATGTTGGGCAATATCTGGGTAAACATGATTCTGATATCGCCGTACCCAAGGGCTTTTGCAGCTTTCACATAATCAAGAGAGCGCGTGAAAAGCACCTGGGAACGGGTGATACGGCAGGTATATGACCAGTTTGTGATCCCGAGTGCAAAAAAAACATTGATCAGTCCCGGACCGATCAGCGCCATGATGGCAAGGGCAAATATCATAGAAGGAATGGAGAGCATTATATTGGTCAAGCCCATCACAAGGTCATCCCACCACTTTCCGAAATAACCCGCAGAAAGTCCGAGGATGATACCGATTATCGTATTCATCACCTGGGTGACAATACCGATACTCAGGGAGATTCTTGAACCGTAGATCACCCTTGAAAGGATATCCCTGCCCTGCTCATCCGTGCCCATGAGATATGTGGATCCGGGCGGTTCCTCAGAAACCATAAGATCCGCATCATCCACCGGATGATAGGGGGCTAACAGCGGAGCCGCGATTGCCATGAAAATAACAACGGCGGTGATGATTCCTCCGATGATCAGGTTAGGCTGATTTTTTATTTTTAAGATGGTTTTATTCATTATTTATACTGAATCCGTGGATCAATAATTACGTACATTAAATCGATAACAAGATTTACAATGAGAAAAACTCCAATAATCACAAGCACACATCCCTGGGTTACGGGGATATCCCTTTGAAAAATGGAATCAACGAGCAAAGACCCGATGCCGGGCCATGAAAAAAGTTTTTCAATAATGACGGTTTGCCCGACCAGGGAACCGAACTGAAGGCCCACTGTTGTTAAAATTAAAATCATGGTATTGCCGAAAACATGCCTTCTGTTCACGATCCATTCGGAAAGCCCCTTTGATCTGGCCGTCCGAATATAGTCCTCACTGAGGACTTCGATAACAGCCGCCCGGGTTGTTCTGGCAATAAGGGCCATATATCCGACGCCAAGGGTAAACGCAGGCATGATTAAATTGACAAGACTGCCGCCGCCGTAGCCCTGGGGTGGAAGCCATCCGAGGAGTAAAGAAAAGACATACATCAAAATCAGGCCGAGCCAGAATTGCGGAATGGAAACACCGGATACCGCGCCCACCATTGAGAGGGTGTCCATCCATGTTCCCTGCTTTAAAGCGGACACAAAGCCCAGGGGGATGCCAAAACCAACTGCGATCAGCAGCGCCGCCAGGGAGACCTGGATTGTCGGTTTAAGTCTTTGTGCAATGAGGTCGTTGACACTTTCGCTACGAAGGTAGGATTTCCCCAGATCGCCTTTTACAAGGCCTTTAATGTAGTGAAGATACCTGATGTGCAGCGGTTTATCCAGCCCCAGCTGTTTTTTCATATTCTCCGCGGTTTTTGCATCAAGCTGACGTTTCATCCCGCCTGACATTGTGGTTGCATCACCGGGTAAAACATTCAATATGACAAACATCATCAGAGAGATACAAAATATTGTCGGGATAAACTGAAGTAATCGTTTAACCACATATAAAGTCATGATAAACCTGTTGTTTATTGTTGTTTGCTCCGCCCGGACATGATCCATATCCGGGCGGAACGTTTAGCTTTCAAAGGATCTATTTTCTAGGCGAGTTTTCATCGACCCATACGCTTGAAAGGTCCTGGTACATCAGTTCAACCGCTACCGGCTGCAGGCCGTGGACCCAGGGGTGGTAGGCCAGGACAGCTTTATTGTAATTGTAGAACCATACCGGCGCATCTTCAATAAATGTCTGGTCCGCTTTTTTAAGAAGATCCATTTTTTTACTGTCATCTGTTTCAACCCGGGCAAGTGCCAGGTAATTATCAAAAGCCGCGCTATTGTATCCCGAGTAGTTACCACTGACCCTTTCATTTACGGATTCCCAGCGGCTGAGCGCACTTAACGGATCCGGACCGGAGTCAAGGGACCAGATCAGGGCCTGGAAATCGCCTGATTTCGCCCGTGCAGACATTGCCGCACCTTCCATCCGGACAGGAACTACTTTTACACCGACTTTTTTAAGCATCGGAATAAGGGCTTCAATGGCTTTGACACCCCATGTGCCATTATCCGTTCCAAGGCATTCAAAGGTAAATCCGTCGGGATAACCGGCTTCTTTCAGCAACTGCTTCGCTCGTTCGGGATTATACTCATATCCCTTTGAATCGGTACCGAAAGCAGGTGATGACGGCGGCAGATATCCCACAGGGTCAACGGCTTTTCCCTTTAAGAGTTTTTTGTTAATCAGCTTTGTGTTGATGGCATAGTTGAGTGCCTGCCTGACTTTTTTATTCTTAAACGGGCCGTAATCCACATTAAAGCAGACCACCCTTGTCCAGAGTTCAGCCACTTCGATCATGTTTTTGGCAATGGCAGGCGTTCCTTTGTATTCAGGATAATTTACCGAACCAACCGTTGTTGCATCCAGCTCTTTCACCTTGAAAGCAATGTCCCTGGATGCGGCTTCCGGCATGATTTTGTATACGACTTTATCCAGGTAGGGTTTACCAGCTTCATAGTACCCTGCGAACTTTTCAAGAACGACTTCAGAGCCCTTGACCCAATTGACAAACTTGAACGGGCCGCATCCGACGGGATCAACACCGAAACTGTCTCCGCGTTTTTCGACTTCCTCTTTGGGCAGGATGGCGATCTCCGGGGGATAAAGGGAAAAACCAGGTTCAACAGGGTTTTTCAAAGTGATCTCCAGGGTATAATCATCCAGTTTTTTAAGCCCTTGGATCGCTGTTGCTTTCCCGCTCTCAAAATCATCTGCCCCTTTAATGATCCGGATGCTCCTGACGCCGGGAGATGCGGTTGCCGGGGTAAGGATTCTCTGATAGGACCAAATGATGTCATCGGCCGTCATGTTTCTTCCGTTATGGAATTTAACATTCTGCTTCAACGCATAGGTGTATGTAAGCCTGTCCTGTGAAACCTTCACCGAATCCGCAAGGGCAAGTACCGGCTTTCCCGCATCCGCAGACCATTTATAAAGGGATCTATGGATATTCAAAATAACGATATAATCCTGGGTCCGGTTTGTTTTGTGCGGATCAAGGGAAGAAAGATCGCCGCCGTAAGGAGCTATAAAGTTAAATTCTCCACCGCTCTTGGCAGCCATTGAGCTGCCTGGAAAAAAGCAGAACCCTGTAAACAGTAACAGCAGTATGAAACATAATTTTTTCATAATCCCTTCCTTTTCTATGACGATTAAGTGTTTTTTCGATTACCCAGTGTTGCATCTTGGTCTGTCAATGTTAACAACTGTATATTGCATACTGATATTTTTGTCAAAGCAAAATGACAAACCGAAACCACCCACCCCGCCACAACCGTTCAGCAATCGTTAATTATCAAACAGTTAAGCAACCCATCGCCCCCTCAACTCAGTTTTATAGACATTGGTAACAATCTATGCTACGTTAAGCATCGGTTTCAATGTTAACATTCACAAAAACATGTTAACATTCATTCTTCAAAAGTTAACATTAGGAACACTATGACCGAAAAAGAAATTCAGGCGATCAAAACCAAAGCAGATATTCAAGCCATCCGTCTAATCATTCAGAACAACTCCCGTGGCATCTTGTTGTTTGACCTCATCACCCAGACGGGAATCCCGGTAAAACACCTGCTTCAGCTCCAGGTTAACTCATTGAAAGATGTTGCGCCTGACGGACTGTTTCTAATTCCTGTTCCTGAAACTGATCAACACCATAGAGTTAAGCTGACCAAAGATATTTTTGAATCTTTCCAGAATTATTTAAATAAAGAACAACCGGAAGGCAATGACTTTATATTCAAATCAAGAAAGGGTGATAAACCCTTAGTGATTCAGAGTGTTTCCAGGTTGGTGAAAGGCTGGTTTGAAAAAGCCGGTTTCCCAGAACTGAACGGCGTATTATCCCTCCATAAAACATGGGAACGTCATTTTAAGGAAAGTGGGCCTGAACCCCATAAAATCGTGGATGATAACGGTCTCCATGAAATTGCATTCAATTCCGTTCAGGATGGTGTGTACGCCCAGCTTCTCCAGGCGATCATTTCTACAAAGATAAAACCCGGGGAAAAGATTGTCACCGACAGAATTGCCAAGCAGATGAATGTCAGCCGGATTCCCGTTCGGGAAGCATTAAAAAGGCTTGAAACCAAAGGCCTTGTTTATACCTTGAAAAACAGGGGCATTTTTGTCACCGAATTGTCTGTGGATACCATGCGAAAACTCGTTGAGCTCAGGCTCATCAATGAAAAAGCAGCCATATACAATGCAACAAACAGAAGAGACCCGAAACTGATTGAGCAGCTTGAGCATTTCCATCAAAAATACATAGAAGAGTGGGAAAAAGACAAACCAAACAGTTTGATTTTCCACGTTAACAGGGAATTTCATTTTGCTTTATATCAACATGCCGACAATCAGGTACTGATGGATATCATCAGTATGTTGTGGGATCGTTTCACGCCTTATCTGTATGTCATGATCGACCAGACTGAAATCCTCAGCAACCAGATTGACATTGATTTCCATGAAGGCATGCTGGACGGCGTCCGTGAAAAAAACCCCCAGAAGGTTTTCAAATGGCTTGAAGCTGATGTATACGAAACAAAACGCATCCTTGAAGAGTATTTTAAATTGCTTTCCGTTACCCCCTGACTGGCTTCAAAGATAATTAGCCTCAAATTCAATAGCAATCATATCACCGCTGCCAAAATTAATGTTGGGTAAAGCTTCTCCGTTGATATTTGTGCTATCACTGATATCAATCCCAAAATTTATTCGCACGGTGTTGGCATCAATGACCTCAATACTGCTGAAGAATTGTTCATCATTTTCGGTACAGATTGCATCGGTCGTATTTGTGGTGCACACCTTATAATTTTGCAAGTGGGTATGTTCCGGAATGAAATCACATCTCCAGGTCCAGGAGTTCGCATCTCCCGTTTTACCTACCTTTTCAAATATTTCTGTGGGGTCAAAAGTGACGCTGGCCCCGCCTTCATCGAAAGTTACAGGTATTCCGGCATTTTTGGTAGCATACCGGTCAATGACGGCGGTAAGCTTACCTCTTATGGAAACAGTAAGGACATAGGGTGTGCCACATTTTACACAGCTACGGGTTGTTGAGCATAGTGAAAAATCCTGGCCGATACACCCGACAGGAACGAGTTCCGTATTATCAAAGGCGTTAATATCTTCTTCAGGATCAATAATTCTTAACTCAGGGGTTCCGACAAAATACTCACCTGCCCTTAATGCTGTGGTATCATAATCATTATCCACCTCTTCATCTATGGCAACCAGGTATGTACTGAAATGATCTGTTCCAGCTTCAACTATATTATCCGCATAATTTCTGTTTACTATCTCAACTTTTTCCCATTCCCAAATTTGTTCATTAAAATAAAACAGTACCACATTATCTTCCGGAATCGTTGTCCCATCAATAACGCCATCATTATCGATGTCAGAATAAGGTATGGAAATAAAAATTGCCTTTTCGAAAAGAATACCGTCAGGTCCAAGGTTAATCTGTTCTCCGGCCGGTATGTAGTTGGCAGGTGTATCAAAAGATGTGACTCCAGTACTGAGGGATATTATCTTTTTTTCTGTCAAGGCACCCGGCAATACGATAATTTTCGCTCCAAATGCCTGGCTTTCCAAATCCGTTATCTCCAACACACCACCTGTTTCATCAATGGTTTTTTCAAAATACATTTCCTGAGAGCTAACGGTCTCCGTGTTACTTTTGTCTGAAGAGCCGCCTCCGCATCCATTTTGAAAAAAATTCCCCGAGATTATAATAAATACTAAAACAATTTTTTGTAATCTCTTTAACATATCAGCTGTATTCATTTTCAACCATCTCCATTATTCATGATTTTAAATGCATAAACTTTGCACAAAAAAAATCTCAATTTATATTTCATCAAAACCAAAAATCGATGACTGCATTCTTTTGACACCCGCGAGCACTCTTTTACTAAGGTTCATATATATTCTAAAATCTCGTTTTTTCTTTTTATATTCTCTTACATCCTCTTCTGACCAGAAGAGTAACGACTTTCGTCAGAATACGTCCACAATGCTTGGTTCTTTTGTATTTGACAGGGTCACTATCGGCAAACAGAACATAGGATCAGATCCATCAGTCACATTTTTAATATTAAGTTCACTGTCAAGTGCGATCTCTATCAGTCTGCTGCTATTGGCGCATTCAGCTTGAATAGTAAAAGACAATTCCTTTTTTGTTAATCTCCCATACACGAAGGGAGCCGCAAATGCGTCAGCGCCTCAGGCGGCAAAAAATTGCTCGCCGGAAGAGGCCGTCATTCTGAAACCTGTGTCTTCAAGAGAAAGGGGATAAGCCCAATTTATCCCCTTGCCATCGCTTCGATAAATGAATGTTTTTAAGTTTTCAAGCTTGTTAACAATCTCAACTACCAGATCATTTGACATCCCTAATTCGCTGGCGATCATCTCTGCTGTAATAGGGTCTTGGACAACCGCCATTTTCATAACGATAAAGTGATGAACTCTGCGCTCCTCTTTCGATAAAGAATTTGCATTTGCTTTGGCACCTTTTTCCCCTTTTCTCGCCCCTTTATCTGAAAGCAGCGGCGGCAATCGCATCATAAAACCTTGAAATCCCATGTACATTTTATGTTTTAGATCAATTTCCATGTATTTACCCCTATATGTTATTTCCCCATCAAACCTTTGTATAAGCCCCAAATGGCATCAACACACTTCGACAGATTTGGATTTGCTCCATAATAATAGAGGGTTTGACTTAATGCACGCCGAACGCATGCTTCACCCGGTCGGCGTGCAGGCGATCGTTAGGCCCATTGACTATTGCGTAAAGACAGTTCCTGTCTCCGCTGGCAAACGTGTGACACACACAGTAGCTGTCCTTCTCGTTCACGTTTGGAGTATCACCCGTTCGCACCTTCTTTTTGCTTCTGCTGGGATATAGGAACTGTCTTGCAGTTCTCAAACGAGACGTTGCCCGGCAAATGGAACCTTATTTGTGCGTTCATAATCCCGGCGACTTCCATGCCTTCGATCACTTTGCAGTCGGTTGATTTGGCGACGTCGCGTACCGTTTCGGTCGCAGAGTCGCAGCCCAACACGATTACAGCATCATACTGTTCTGCACATTTCTGCAGTTTCTTCCGCTTTCCTGAAGTCCACATGCACATAAACCATTCGTGAGAGGGGATACTCTTGAAAACTTTTGTTTTCACACCAAGTTCTTCTAAGCGGGATTGCAGTGTCGTTATGTATTGTTCGTAAGGAGCCGATATCAAAAAGTTTCGAAAGAACTGAATGAAAGGCTTCTTCTCTCGCACCGCTACAGTCACTGCAGGACACATATAGCATGGTACTATCAGGGCGGAACTCAGGCCTGCAAGTTCAGAAACGACGTCCCGGTCATTGAAATGGATCGGCATTTGTCTGCTCCTCCTATCTTCATTGTTTCTCTGGGCCTAACGGTGCAAATAACCGGTGCAAACGGAGCGCCAGCGGAATTTGCATCCGAGTTCATTTGCTTTGTTATGTGGCGTTTTCCCGTTGTACGATCAGAATTGAATTAAATCTTCTTTATTAACAAATCAAACTTCCCGGAACAAATATTGACCTTTTTGAATAGTCTAAAAATCAATTTTGATTGCAGCATTGGTGACTTTTATCATTTTGTAATTACGCTTAAAACTTTGTCTACCAGTTCTTTGCCTTTATTATAATCTTCACCTCCAATACTTGAATAGTAATCTTCCCAAAGTGGTCGTGTAACCTTAATCCATTTGGCTTTATCTTCTAATTCAAAAATCTGCATTCCGTTCTCTAAAAGTTTCTTTTTATATAAATCATTCTTTTGAGCGATCCAACTCCATTCATACTCAGATGCTTCGAAAGCAGCTTTATCCACAATATCCCGAAGATCATTAGGCAAACTTAGATAGAAATTCTCGTTAATAAGAATCGGTCCTACCCAAAGAAATGGACCATTATTCGTAACATAGAGTTGTTTTGCCTCCCAAAATTTTGAGTAATAAATCACATTGTACGGATTTTCTTGTCCATCAATACCGCCCTCTTTGAGCGCATTAAAAGTATCAGCCCAATTCAACGGCTTCACTTTCGCGCCAAAAGCCATATAAGTATCCCGCATCAACCTATTGCGAGGAGTTCGAATAATTAACCCTTTCATATCGTCTATGCTTTTTACAGGCTTTTTTGAATTCGTCATATGGCGATATCCACCAATAAGCCATCCAATTGCTCTAATATTATGGCTTTGCGAAATGATTTGATTTATCTCCTTCATCATAAAATCGCTTCGGAAAAGTTTTTCCGCTGATTCTGCTGTTGGAAAAATGTACGGCAACATTAAAAATTCTAAAGTATTTACTATTAAAGATGCATTGCCGGACGCAACTACAGTAACATGCATGGCTGTTTTTTCCCCAGGAAGGATTTTGCTAGTCATTACCGCTCTAAGGCTAACTTCTTCACCTCTTATTGCAGAAAATTCTTCACCATCACGATAATGAATTTGTGCAAATAATCTTCCACCTGAATAATTTTTAACCAATTCCCCAAATTTTTCCAAAGCAATTACATGTAGTGACTCTTTGGGATTATCTGTATTACAGACGATTTTTATTGGGTCTGAAAACGCGTTTGTGGCCATAAAAACACAAATAGCTAATATCATGCAGTTTAAACTAAATATAAACTTCAGAATAGTTTTAGTTTGTTTCATTGTTTCAACCTCAGAAGCAAATTCTATTTGATCGAAATTAAAATAGAATCGAATAGACCCATTTGTATACGGCATCGCATTTTAGATTGATCTAAAGGCATCTTGTTTGCCAAAGTATTGACTCCGTGGAAATGCACTATTTTAACGCAAATCGTTATTATTTTTTTTACCAGATCCATATCTTAGATATCTTTTGTATATCTAATTTTGTCGATAACCTCAAGCCACATAACGTATTGCTCACTGGGAGCGGTTTTTTGCGCTCCCGTGCAGCCAATTGTGTACGCCCGGCATGGGCGTGAACTTATGGGGTGAAAGCCCCCTATACGTGAGTCCTGTTAACTGATTATGGTTAACATAAGTATTAGCCGAAAACAAGGGCGGAACCGCGAGGGATCGTCCGAAGGGCTTGAGCAGAGCGAAAGGCGAGCCACAGGCGAGAGCGACCAGAGGTATCGGCCACTTGGAGTGCAAAACTATGAGCCGACGAACAGAAACAGCATATAAGGCCCAGTCTCCGGGTAAATAAGCAGGTCTGCCCTTCAGGGTGCAACATGAAAAAGCCCTGGATTCAGGGAATAGGGTAAATGCTGCGGTTGTGTAGTGACAGTTCACGTCTTTATCCAGGGAGATCTGTTCCACATGCCGTGGATCTTACTGTAGCAACTCCCGGATCGGACCCTACCGGGAAACCAAGGTCCAGGCATCACCGGATGTTGTCGACGGTGATGAGTCCTTTATGGAGACACGAACAATAGACAGCACACTATGGTAAGGGTCTATTGCGCCATGCAGGGCAACCTGTCTGGTGATGAAACAGAAGTCAGCAGAGGCCATAGTAGCCAAATGCCGGGAGTAATGTCCCGGATACGGTGAAGGGCTGAACATCAAGAAGAAAAGGAGGTATCCATGAGCTTTGTGCGTACAGTGAACCCGAACGGGGGAGTAGTGTACAGGCGCGTTGTGGATATTGCAGCTAAAGCAAATAAAAACCATGAACCATACAAAAGCCAAGTGTGAGTTGCCGTTTCAAGTTTAACTACAAAGCGAATCAGTGAAATTGAAATCTCAAGCCCACTACTGGACAGCATGAGAATTGCTTTATCTTGAGCCTCACAATTCGAAAGCTGTCTATCAATAAGTTCTTTTCTTCTATTTGAAAAAAGTGCCTATTTTTATAGTCTTACTCATAAAACCTCAATTTGCTATAGCTCTAACGAAAGCCCACCAGTCTCAAAAGTTAAAATTATCTTGGTATTACGAAAAAATCGCAGATTTTGGCAGATAGTGCAACGACTTGTTAACCTTATTATATTATGACACTAATAATATTCCAGGCTTCGTATTTAAAAAAGGCACATATAGAAGCTATAGTAAATATCACTGCCATGCCTAAATATATAATGGTTAGCATCCAAGTATAGGATAAAACACCTCTTTTATCTTCAATTTCTGAACCAAAATTCACAAACAGCCCTGAAATATTAAAAATATTTTGTTCAACTTGTGCACCCGTTTTTCGACAAACCTGAGCCACTTGGATATTTCTTTTGTCCATGACAAAAAAAACTATTGATGAAATAGCTGCAAGAAGAAAAGGCAAGAATATAAGACCATGGATGTTTGGATTTTTTGTTTCCCACATCCATTTTATAATAATAAGTAGGGCTGCAATAGAAACAAAAAACCTTAAAAGTATTTTATGCCTCCAATCCAACATATACCTTAGGTGTGTTGCACATTCTTGATAAATTATTTTTCCTTTTTCTATATTATCAGCAGTTTCTTCATTTTGATCTTTCATAATTCTCCTCAAAGGCTAATCACTTAGCTCACTGGCTTGTCCAAGTGTAGTAGCTTGTTAATAGGCCCGGAGAAGTGGGGTGGATAATTCAGCGGCAGCATAAAATCGGACAATTGTCCAGCCCGCTTCCGGATGTCCTGTTCAACAAAATGTTGAGCAGTTTTTTTTCTGAGTATCTCCGTTTGTCGGATAACACCCATCCGTTATCAAATTTGACATGATTTGACATGATTTGACATGATTTGACAATCGTTTTTGAAGCATGTGACCCTGTTTCCTAACAGTAAAACACTCCATATTGAATGGTATACTGTTTTATGGATAACTTCGAAATGATCCAAATCGAACCTAATTTCGATTAAAATTGTTGCAAAAAACCCTGATTTTCATCAATCCCTGATTTTTTCCTTCACCGCCCGGATAATTCCGGAACAGACCTGGTTGGCATCGGCCATGATGGCCACATCCGCCATTTTCATCATTGTGGCATTGGGGTTTTTATTGATTGCCACAATAAAGTCGGCATCGGTAACAGCAGCCGTGTGCTGGATGGCCCCGCTGACACCAAAGGAGAACAGCACCCGGGGCTTAACATGCTTCCCGGCCTGGCCCACCAGGGCGTCATGGGAGATCCAGTCGGCATAGACCACGGGCCGTGTGGCACCGACCTCACCGTTCACAAGCTCGGCCAGTTCAAATAGTTTTTTGAATTTGCGTTTACTGCCCATACCCCGGCCGCCGATGATCACAATATCCGCTTCTTCAAGTTTCCGGTTCCGGGAAGGCTTATACTCCGAGCGGATACACCTGATCTTTTTAGCCGGCAGGTCAGACGGCAGGGGCAGGCGGATCACCTCTCCTTCGGCATCATTGTCATGCTTCAGCTCCTGGAAGGTTCCCGGCCGTATGGTGGCCATCTGGGGCCTTTTTTCCGGGGTGATGATCTTTGCGATCAAATTGCCGCCAAAGGAGGGGGCGATCTGCACCAGCCGCCCTTTTGCATCGATATCAAGATCAATGCAGTCTGCTGTCAGCCCGGTTTTCAGATATTTTGCCACCCGGGGCGCAATCTCCTGTCCAAACCGGGTGGCCCCCACAAGAAGGGTTTCAGGCTTGAATTCCTTCACCAGCCGGGTCATCAGAAACGAGTAATTCTCAACGGAATAATCTTTTAATGCAGGATCATCAATGACATAAACCGTTTCTGCCCCATGGGCAATATACTCGTTCACATATTCGTCCACATGGTCCCCAAAGACCAGGGCGCAGACCCTGCCGCCAGTTTTTGCCGAAAGGCCTGCTGCCCTGGCCAGAATCTGCAACGTCACCCGGCTGTGAAAATAGTTCCGGTAATCCCCGAGCACCCATATATCTTTTGTACCTGTCATTTTGCCCCTTCATGGTCATGTGTTTTAAGGTCTTTGCCCATGGCGCCTGAGATGATCTTGCCATACTCATCAAAGAGCTGGCCCACCACCTTCTTGACCGCCCCTTTAAGAACCTGGTTCTCTTTCCGGGTGGCAGGGGAATAGACATCGATGATCCGTGTGGGGGAGTCCTTCAGGGCATTGAAATCCCTGTCCAGTCCAAGGTCCCCGGCATTTACAGTACGGATATCATCTGTATGAAATGCGCG
The DNA here is from genome assembly GCA_030145245.1 of Desulfobacterium sp. Lineage (GTDB taxonomy): Bacteria > Desulfobacterota > Desulfobacteria > Desulfobacterales > Desulfobacteraceae > Desulforapulum. The sequence continues at coordinate 25,620 of JAQYWC010000079.1, read as the reverse complement.
TTCTATGCCTTCAAGGGCCACATACCTTGGCGAATACGCGCCCTGGTCAATGGTCAAAAGGCCGGGAAGATCCATCTCAAGCAGCTCCATAAAATCATCCACATGGCGTTGGACCCTGACCATGCCGTCATCCAGTTCAATGGACTGCACATACCCCATGGCCGGAATCAAAAGTTCTCCGGCCAGCTGGGGACCCACCTGGGCGGTCTCACTGTCACTGGTCTGGGAACCGCAGAGCAGGAGGTCAAAATCAGGAGATTCTTTTTTTATATATTCAGCCAGGATAAAAGAGGTCAAAAAGGTATCCGCCCCGGCCATTTTCCGGTCGGAAAGCAGCACCCCGTTATCAGCACCCAGGGCTTTTGCCTCATAGAGGATCTCCCGGGCCATTTCAGGCCCCATGGAAATCACGGTGATATGAGTCTCCTGATCTTCCCCGGCCCGGTCTTCCTTTATCCGGAGGGCTGCTTCAAGGGCTCTTCTGGAAGCCGGGTCCATCATGCCCTGGGCAAGTTCCCGTTTCAGTGTGCCGGTTTTGGAATCCCAGGGCAGCTCAGAGACCATGGGCACCTGTTTTATGCAAACGATTATCTTAAACATTTTTCCTGCCTTTATTAACTGGGTTGGTTCAGGATATGCCGGGCAATCACCATCTTCTGGATTTCGCTGGTGCCTTCGTAGATCTCGGTGACCTTGGCATCCCTGAAATACCGTTCCACATCATATTCCTTACTGTATCCATACCCGCCGTGTATCTGGACGGCAAGATCAGTGACCTTCCGGGCCGTGGCACTGCAATGGAGCTTGGCCATGGAGGCTTCCGCTGAAAAGGATTTGCCGCTGTCTTTAACAGCAGCTGCCCTGTAGAGCAAAAGCCGGGAGGCATCGATCCGGGTGGCCATATCTGCCAGATAATTCTGGATGGTCTGGAATTTTGCGATGGGCTTGTTAAACTGCTGGCGCTCCCTGGCATAGGAGACAGAATCCTCAAATGCGGCCTGGGCAATACCAAGGGCCTGGGCAGCAATGCCGATACGGCCGGCATCCAGGGCTGCAAGCCCGATCTTCAGCCCCTGCCCCGATTTTCCCAGAAGATTTTCCACCGGCACCCTGCAATCCTCAAAAAACAGGGATGAGACAGGATTTGCCCGCATTCCGCACAGATCCTCGATCTCGCCCACTGAAAATCCAGGCCTCTCCTTTTCCACGATAAATACATTGGCAAGATCCCGTTCCCCCTCGGTCACGGCAAAGACAAGGATGGTGCCGCAGACCCCGCCGTTGGTCACAAAGATCTTTGTGCCGTTGATCACATACTCATCCTCGATTTTTTGGGCAGATGTTTCCACGCCTCCGGCATCGGACCCGGCATTGGCCTCGGTCAGGCAGAATGCCCCGATGCTCTCGCCAGCGGCCATGGCCGGGATAAAACATTCCTGCTGCTCCCGGGTACCGAATTTCAGAATGGGATAGATTCCCACGCTATTGTGCACGGTCACGCACAAACCGATTGCAGCCGACACCCGGGAGATCTCTTCCACGACTATGGCATAACTGATGGTATCAAGATCCGCCCCCCCGAATTCCCCCGGAACCTGGAGTCCGAAATAGTTCAGGGGTTTCATCTTTTCAATAATATCAAAAGGGAACTCGGAATCCCGGTCAAGTTCTGAGACCCGGGGCTTGATCTCATTTTCCGCAAATTCCTTCACGGTTTTTCGAATGAGCTGATGCTTATAACAAGGCATAAAATCCACTGGCAAACTCCATATCTTTATGATTCGTCTCAAATAATGCGCGAACGAAAATCGCCAAATGTGAAAAGGTATTAGAAACCATTCCCAACCGCTTGTCGAGTCTTTTTACACAATTGTAGCGACCAGACGGCAAAACACAAATATTGACTTGAACCAGGCTTTTATTACTGATACCGTATTTTATTTCATGAATGCTGCATTTTAGTTTTAATTCATGTGCTTCCATCAACATATTGAAAAATATGAGCAATCGCTGGCGACAATTCATAAAACAGCTTCATCCGGAGGGGATTCCCTGGCCGGGCAGTGTTCTATACAACGCCCTGAGCAGCACCAGGATATTTCTCCGGCACTACGAGCTGGTGGCCCATGACGTTGCCCGCTACGGAGCTGCGGAGCGCATACTCGACATCGGCACCGGACCCGGGCACCTTCTGTGGGCCATGGGCAAAACACTTCCCCATACAAGGCTTATCGGGGTTGATATTTCACCTGCCATGGTTGCGCAGGCACGACAGAATATGAAGAAATACGGGCGGGATCCCCGCATGGAAGTGCGGGTCGCCAGCGCCAATGCCCTGCCCTTTGCCGATGGGACATTCGATCGCGTGGTCTCAACAGGGTCTCTCCATCACTGGAAAGACCCTGTCAACGCCTTGTCCGAAGCCCATAGGGTTCTGAAGGCGGGTGGCTACGCCCTGCTCTACGATCTGGTCCGCGACATGCCAAAACCGGTCTGGCAGGAGCTCCGCACCCGGTTCGGAGGCTTCTGGCTTGCACTCCTGTGGCTCCATTCATTTGAGGAGCCTTTTCTTAACGTCAAGGAAATGGAAGCACTTGGGAAACGCGCAAAGTTCACCCTGGAAGAATCGAAATTCACAGGGGCGCTCTGCTGTCTCGTGTTAAAGAAAACTTCTACTTCAGTTTAAAACGCTGAACCATTGAATCGAGGCGTTTTGCAAGGCCCGAGAGCTCTGATGAGCTGTCATTGACAACGGAGCTGCGGCCGGATATTTCCCCTGCCGAACCGCTGACCACGGCGATGTCCCTGGCGACTTCTCCTGCGACCTGGGAGGTCTGGGCCACGTTCTCCGTGACTTCGGCAATGCCCAGGGATGCCTGGGACACGTTCTCGGCAATTTCCATGGTGGCTGCGGATTGCTCTTCAACGGCCGCTGCAATGGAGGAAACAATCTCATTGACGTCGTTGATCACACCGGTGATCTCTTTGATGTTGTCAATGGTCTCGTTGGTGGAGGTCTGCATCCGTTCTATTTTTGTACTTATTTCCTGGGTGGCATCGGAGGTCTGATGGGCAAGGGCTTTGATCTCATTGGCGACCACGGCAAATCCTTTGCCGGCCTCCCCGGCCCGGGCCGCTTCAATGGTTGCGTTCAGGGCTAGCAAATTGGTCTGCTCGGAGATTTCGGAAATGGTACCGGTAACGAGACCGATCTCACTTGCAGCCGCGCCCAGATCCGCCATTTTCAGGGAGGTATTTTCGGCCTTGGACACGGCCTCGCTGGTGATCTTGCGGGAGGTTTCCGTTTTGGCTGCAATCTCGCCGATGGTGGCGCTCATCTCTTCGGCGGCAGCCGCCACCATGCTGACGTTAGTGGAGGTCTCTTCCACGGCAGCCGCCACATTATTCATGTTGCTGCTCATCTCTTCGGCAGCAGCGGCAACGCCGTTGGCCAGGTGGGAGGTGTCTTCGGATTCTTTGGACATGACGTGGGCCGCACCGGTGAGTTCCCCGGAGGAAACGTTCATGCGGTCGGCACTGTCCGTGATGTCGCTGAACATGGTGCGCAGGTTGGAGGTCATCTCGTTCATGGCGCTGGCCAGGATGCCCACCTCGTCTTTCTGACTGATCTTAAGATCCTGGGACAGGTCTCCGGTAGCCATGGTCTTGGCAAACTCAACCCCCCGGATAATCGGCCGGGTAATGGACCGGGCCACCAGGAAAAAGACAATACCGGCAAGCACAAAACCCATGAACGCCACAAGGGCCGCTTTCAGCAGCCGGGCATGGAGGGCGGCATCGGCGGCATCCAGGGACTGGATGATTTCAAATGCCCCGTGTGTCTCCCCGGCCTTCCAGTCTTCCATTGGACCACCGGTGGGATCCTTGCCATCGTTCCGGCCCCACAGGGTTTGAGACTGTTGGGGATGGCCGTGGCAGATAAGGCACCCCTGGGTCAATTTCACCGGCAGGAAATACCGGACGGAATTTATTTTCTCGTCGATCACGTAATAGTCGGCGAGATTTTCCCGTTTGATCTTTTCCAGGGCCGGGCCTTCGATCTTTTCGGCCAGGCCGTAATCGGGTTCATTCTTGGGATTACGGGGACTGAACTTGGGCACCCGGAAGGTATATCCCCCGGCTTCCGCTTTTTTCATGGAAGCGTTCCAGGCCGTTACAACAGGGACGGTGGCCAGCACCTTGTCCATTTCACCGGCGTCGACCATGGCTTTTACCCCATCCACGGTAAAAAGCCCCAGGTTCCATTTATCCTCCATCTCATCCCGTGCGGCCTCGGAAATAAGGCAGATGCCACGGGCCTTTTCCACGAAAGCTTCCACCGTGGTCTTTTTATCACTCTTATAGTAAAGGAAAAACAGAACGCCAATGAGAATGGCCATGACAGCTATCCCGGAGGACAAGAATTTCAATAGCAACGGTAGATCCCTGAAACGGTTCATTCTGTTTCCTTTTTCCAAATAAAAATAATGTTTTCCCAGCAAAGCTGCTATAGATAGTCGGTTTACCCGATCATGTCAATATCAGATCCCCGTTTTCGTGGAATGCCAGCCGCTTTTTTTCCATGATCCCGGCATTATCCATGGCCTCAACCTCGGGCAGGAGCGCCCGGCTTGCCCAGAACGTCTGGGTGTGCAGGGTGTCCTTGATGATCACGGCCCGGGCCTTGTCAGGCGTAAGGGGGCCAAGGGTTGTAAAGGCGGCCTGGATCGCCTTTTGGTCATTGGGCAGACGGATGGGGATAAAGGCCTTTCTTAAGGAGATGCTGGTGAGGGCATTCATCACCGTGCTTTCATAGTCAAGCCCCTGGAAAACCTTTTCCGTGATGATGTCAGCATTGCCAAGGCCGATGGCGTTGCCGCCTGTTTTTTCGGACAGGTTAAGAATAGCGATGCGGCCAGCCCGAAGGATCCCGGAGAAATCATCTTCCATGAGGTCATAGGTCCGGCCGGTAACGTTGGGATCCATGCCCGACCCGCTGATCTCCTTGCCGATCTCCCGGATGATAAGGGCGTCCAGCTCTTTAAAAGGAAGCTGGGGGAAATTATCCCTGGCAATCCTGAGCAGCCGGGATTCCCGTTCAAGCACCTCTGCCGCAGGCACCGGCTCGATCACCATGGTATCCTCAAAATGATCCTCCACAATGGCAATGCCGAACCTGAAGTTTGTGGAGACGATGATCTTTTCCGCCATGGTTTTAAGAAGGGGGAAGAACCCGTGCTTGAGCGCCATATTGTGATAGGCAAGGGCCCCTTGATGTTTTCCCATGCCCACACAGAGCATCTTGCACAGTCCGCTTTCCACAGACCCCTTGAATTTTGTGTGGGGTTTTATCCGGTTGATGCAGATACTGTGGTCCATGGCCAGGGCATCCCTTGAGAAATAGACCGGCACCTCCCCCATCACCTCACCCACATTGACCACGTCCATGGTGGAAACCACGGGGGCGCAACAAGCGGCCTCGGTGATGCCCAGTTTTTCCAGCACCTGCACCTGGCCTTGGGCTGTGGCACTTCCATGGCTGCCCATGGCTGGAATGATATAAGGCCTTGCCCCCATATCCCGGAACCGCCGGCAAAGGGCTGTCACCAGCTGGGCGATATTTGCGATTCCCCGGCTGCCGACACCGATGGCCACGGTATCCCCTTTTTTTATCCGGGTAGTTAAAAAATGATCATCCAGGGATTCATGGAGCGCCTTTACCGGATCTTCCAGTCCCCGGTGGGGATGATTCATCTGAACACGGTAGAAATCAGGAAAAAGGAATTCATCTTCTATATACTTTGGATAACGCATGAAAAAGCCCCCAATACCACTTAACTCTTGACAGACAAGGAATTGCCGGATATGGAAAATGATCAGATGTCAGACATCTGATGAATACTCTCGATATTCCATACCACCCTGGGAATATAGAGTAAAGCAAAACATAAAGACCATTTGTACGAAAAAAAAGGCATTGAACAAGGAATTTGAGGCTTCATGCCATGGTTTTTCGTACTCCCCCCTGATCCACGACAGTTTCATGGCAGATGGACTGCCAGGTGGGTCTGATATATATTTATCTTTAAAGGAGATCTAAATGGTTAAAAACACGTTGCTTTCGATCCTTGCCCTGACCCTTGCCTTTGTCTTTAACGCGGAAGAATCACACGCAGGGGATAATCTCATCCTTGCCACCGCCACCACCGGGGGCACCTATTACCCCGTGGGTGTTGCCATTGGCACCCTTGCGAGCATCAAGCTTGCGAAAAACCATAAAATAACCGTCACGGCCATCAATTCAGCAGGTTCCGGTGAGAACATCCAGATGCTGAAGAACAGGGAGGCCCAAATGGCCATTCTCCAGGCCCTTTACGGACTCAATGCCTATCGTGGTGAAGGCCCCTATGCAGGAAGCCCCATGAAGGATTTCCGCTCGGTCTCCATGCTCTGGGAAAATGTTGAGCATTTTGCCCTGCTCAAGAAATACGCCTCAACCGGCACCATTGCCGACCTTGAAAAGATCCAGGGCAAGAAGTTTTCCATTGGCAAACGGGGCAGCGGCACCGAAGGATCCGGCCGCACCATCCTTGCCGCCCAGGGAATCGATCCTGAAAAGGATATGACCCTGGAATTTCTCAGCTACAACCCCACAGCCCAGGCCATGATGGACGGCCGCATCGTGGGTGGCAACATTCCCGCCGGTCCTCCGGTCGCCTCCATTACCCAGCTCTTTGCCCAGCTGGGGGACAAGAAAGTAAAGGTCCTGGACTTCACCGATGACCAGCTCGCAACCATCCAGGCACAGTATCCCATCTGGAACCGTTTCCTCATCAAAGCCGGCACCTATCCCGGACAGAAGAATGATATCAACACCATCTCCCAGCCCAACTTCCTGGCGGTTCATCCCGACGTGTCGGAAGAGACGGTTTACCTGATCACCAAAACCATCTATGAGAACCTTCCCTTCCTTGCCACCATCCACAAGGCAACCAAGGTGATGAAGCTCGAAAAAGCGATCAGCGGCCTGCCCGTACCCCTCCATCCGGGTGCTGCCAGATATTACAGGGAAGCCGGGATCACCATCCCTGAAGCGCTCCTGTAAATCATAAGCAAACAAGGGAGGCAGCACCCTGTGCGCTGAGCATACGCCTGCCTCCCCCAACCCAGAGCACAACAGATGGAGATCCCATGTCTGACAAACCCGAAGGCGTTATTGAAGATTCAAGCGGTGAAGTTGTGGTGAGCCGCAAAAAGCTGTCAAAGGTTTCCACCCAGGTTCTTTACTGGACAGGCGTTGCCATGTCCCTGTTTCACCTGTGGGTGAACACGGTGGGCATCATGCCCGAGATCCAGCGCAATGCGGTTCATTTTGGATTCATTCTGTTCATGGGCTACCTCATCTACCCGTTCAATGTTAAAACCGCAACAAAGCTGAAATGGCTGGACCTGCTCCTTGCCATCCTGTCGGTGGCTGCGGCCGCCTATCTGGTGCTGTTTGAGGATGCCCTCCACGCCCGCAACGAGGTGCCCATCCTCCCGGATCTGATCTTTGCCGGCCTTGCCATTGTTCTGATGCTGGAGATCACCCGGCGCACGGCCGGCTACATCATTCCCGGCATCGCCCTCTTCTTCCTGGGATATGCCCTCTGGTTCGGCAAATTCATGGGCGGCATGTGGACCTTTCCCGGTGTCACGGTTCAACGGATGCTCTACCGCATGTACTTTGCCCCGGACGGCATCTTCGGCACCATCGCAACCATCTCCTCCACCTTTGTGTTTCTGTTTGTGCTGTTTGCCGCATTTCTTCTCAAATCCGGTGCCGGGGATTTCATCATCCGGCTCTCCATCGCGGTCATGGGTAAGATGATCGGAGGCCCGGCCAAGATGGCTGTGTTTGCAAGCGGTCTCATGGGCTCCATCTCGGGCAGCGCCGTTGCCAACACGGTGGGAACCGGCTCCATCACCATTCCCCTGATGAAGCGGGTGGGATTCGGCTCCACCTTTGCAGGGGCTGTGGAAGCCGCGGCCTCAACCGGCGGCCAGCTCATGCCCCCCATCATGGGGGCCGGCGCCTTTATCATGAGCCAGTGGACCCAGATTCCCTACCTGACCATTGTGGGCGTGGCCATCATCCCCGCCTTCATGTATTTCATGAGCGTGGTCTTTTTCGTGCACCTGCGGGCCAAGAAGCTTGGCCTGCAACCCATGGAAGACCATGAGATTCCAGCCATCAGGGATGTGCTCAAGGAGGGCTGGAACTTCTTCATCCCCATTGGGGTGCTCATCGGCCTGTTGATGTCCGGTTTCACCCCCACCTATGCCGCCTGTGCCGGCATCGCGTCCATTGTTGCGGCAAGCTGGCTGAACAAAAAAACCCGGATGACCCCCAATGATATCCTGGACGCATTTTCCGAAGGAGCCAGGGGCATGGTCACAACAGGTGTCATCCTCCTTTGCTCGGGCATCGTCATCGGCGTTGTGCTCATGGTGGGGGCGGGCATCAAGTTTTCCATCATGATCTCGGCCCTCGCCGGGGGCAGCCTCCTTATCACCATCGTTCTCATTGCTCTCGCCTCCCTGGTGCTGGGCATGGGACTTCCGGTGACAGCATCCTACATCGTTCTGGCGGTGCTGGCGGCCCCGTCCCTGGAGATGCTGGGAGCATCGCTCATCGGCGCACACATGCTCATCTTCTGGTATTCCCAGGATGCCAACGTCACCCCGCCGGTCTGCCTTGCGGCCTATTCCGCGGCCGGCATCTCCGGCAGCCCTCCCCTGGCCACGGGATTTGAATCCTGGAAGCTTGCCAAGGGCCTTTACATCATTCCCCTTTTGTTTGTTTACACCCCCATCCTTTTTGAGGGGTCGGCATTCCTTGTTGCGGAAACGGCCATCAGCGGACTGTTCGGCCTCTTCAGCTTTGCCGTATTTTTTGAAGGCTTTCATAAAACAAGCCTGAACTGGCTTCTCAGGATCGCCTATTTCATCTCTGCGGCCCTGTTCCTGTGGCCGGCTATCTATCTCCACGCCGGAGGCGCCGTGCTCTTCATCGTCCTTTACCTCATACAGGTAAAGACAGCCCCTGCACTGCAAACGGAGTAACGCCCATGGAACATCTGTTTAAAAAAATTCCCCAGAAAAAGGTCAGTGACAAGGTCTTTGAACAGATCAAGACCCTCATCATCACAGGAAAATTTCTACCCGGCCAGAAGATCCCACCGGAGATGGAGCTGACCACCCTGTTCAATGTGAGTCGCTCTTCCGTAAGGGAGGCGATCCTGAAACTTGAATGCCTGGGATTTGTCGAACAGAAACGGGGGGACGGCACCTTTGTGAAATCCGTCACCCAGGCCCCCATCCAGGACTACATGGAAGAGATGACAGGCGAAAAAGATTTCCTTGCTGGCCTCATGGAAACCCGGACCGTCCTTGAGACCTGGGCCGCAGCCACCGCAGCCACCCGGGCCACCCCGGAAGAGATCCGGGTGCTCGAAAAGATCATAGGGGAGATGGAGAATCACCAGACCGAAAAAATGGGGTATGAGCTCAATGTCAAACTCCACAGCCAGATCACCTCGGCCACCCACAACCCGTTTCTCATCCATATGATGGGATCCATCTTAAAATGGCTTGCCACCATCACCCAAAGGGTCTATGCAGGCCGCAAAAAATATCCAAAGGTCAAACAGGAGCTGACCCAGCAGCACCACCGCATCGTCAAAGCCATTGCGGAAAGAGATCCCGAGGAGGCATCCGCTGCCATGACAGACCATCTCAACTACACCCTCAAAAAGGCAACAAAGAACCATGACCATTTATAAATCCCTTGCAAACAAATTAAGGGGAGAGCTCCACCGGGATATTTTCAGGCGCCACATGCTTGCCACGGACGGCAGCATTTTCAAGTTGCTGCCGGCGTGTGTGGTCTATCCCGCCGACCGTGGTGATGTGGTCGAAATCCTCTCGTTTGCAAGGGAACACAACCTGAGTGTCCACGCCAGGGGAACCGGCAGCGGCGTGTGCGGTTCCGCCCTGGGCCAAGGCATTGTCGTGGATTTCACCAAACACATGAACCGGCTCATCCGCCTGGACCTTGACGGCCACAGCTTTGAGTGCGAGCCGGGTTTTCGCCTGGGAGAGCTGGACCAGGCCCTCAAGGGATCCAACCTCTTCTTTCCCCCGGATCCCTCCAGCGGAGAGTACGCAAGCTTCGGCGGCATGTACAACACCAATGCCAGCGGCGCCCATTCAGTCAAATACGGCAATGTGGGGGATTACTGCCTGGATGCCGACATGGTCCTCAGCAACGGCAGCGTCATCACCCTGTCGGATCTCATCTCCCGGGATGAACACAAACTGCCAGAGCAGCTAAAACCCCTGTTCGATCTGTACCAAAACAACGCCGCAATAATCGAAAAAGCCTATCCCCCGGTGCGGTTCAACACCACCGGCTACAACTTAAGGAACCTTGTCACCGACGGCCACCTTGACCTTCGAAGGCTTTTTGCAGGCGCAGAAGGCACCCTGGGCATCATCACCCGGCTTAAATTCAAGCTCCTTGAAAAACCCGCCCATGACAGCCTGGTGGTGGCCTATTTCAAGGACATTGTCTCATCGGCCAAGGCCGTCGAAAAGATCCTTCCCCTGACCCCCTGCGGCATCGAGGTGATGGATAAATCTCTCCTGGACCTGGCACGAAAAAACGATCCCAGCCTGGATGCGGCCATGCCAGAAGAGATCGACAACCTGCTGCTCATCGGGTTTGACGAGCATACCCGAAAAGCCTGCCTGGAAAAGGCCGAGGCCGCCGGCAGCCTGATCCGGGAGAACAACTGGTCAGACACATTCCACCTTGCGGTCTCCAGGGAAGAGCAGGCCAACTTCTGGGCCATCCGCAAGGCAGCCGTGCCCATCCTCTACCGGCTCAAGGGCGAAAAAAAAGTGCTGGCCCTCATCGAGGATGCCGCCGTGCCCGTGGACCGACTGGTGGAATATTTCAAAGGGATTTACAAACTCCTGGGGGATCTGGGGGTCAATTTTGTGCTCTTCGGCCACATATCCAAGGGGCTGATGCACACCCGCCCCATGCTCAACCTCAAGGACAAGCATGATGTCAACCTTTTGAAACCCATTGCCGACGGCGTATTCAAACTTGTGAACGCCCTTGGCGGAGCCATCTCAGGTGAACACGGGGACGGCCGGCTTAGAAGCCCCTACATCCGCGCCCAGTACCCGGACATATTCCACCTTTTCCAGGAAACAAAAAAAATCCTGGACCCGGACAACCTGCTCAATCCCGATATCATCACCAACGAAGCCCCAAACGGGCTCACCCAATCCCTGAGATACGGGCCGGAATATAACGCCGAACCCATCTACCAGAGCCCCATTTTTCAAAGCAGCGACTTTCTGAACGAGGTGGAAAAGTGCCATGGCTGCTCCAAATGCACCACCGTCACCCACGCCACCCGCATGTGCCCGGTTTACAAGTCCACAAGGGACGAAGCCGCTGCCCCCAAGGCCAAGGCCAACATTTTAAGGGCCCTGGTCAGCGGTGCCATCGAAGAAAAACAGGCCTATGCCGACGGCCTGTTCCATGTGCTCAACCACTGCATCAACTGCGGCAGCTGCCACCATGAATGCCCCTCACAGGTCAACATTCCAAGGATGGTCATGGCGGCCAAGGCAGACTATGCCAAAAAGTTCGGACCCGGTCTCACGGACCGGCTCCTCACCTCGGCGGACACTGGGGCACGCCTTACCCACGGTCTCTCCCACCTGGTGATGCCCATAATGGACCATCCCCTGATCAAGCAGGCAGGAGAAAAGCTCCTGGGAATCTCCGCCCAGCGACCCTTGATCGGCTTTGCAAAAGAGTCCCTGGAAAAAAGACTTCGCAACCCGGCCCTCCTTCCTGCCGGAAGCCAGGCCCAAAGCAAAAAAGTGCTCTATTTCCCGGGCTGTTACGCAAGCTGGATCCGGCCTGAAACAGCCATGGCCTTCATAAAAATCCTTTCGGCCCTTGGCATGAAGGTATATGTCCCACCCACCCACTGCTGCGGCCTGCCCATGCTCTCAAAAGGGATGACAGCCCAAGCCTGTGGCACCATCGAAAAGAACCTGAAGCAATGGGGAGAACTGGTAAAAGAGGTGGATCACATAGCCGTGACCTGCTCCACCTGCGGCCTTGCCCTGAAGAGTAAATGGCAATACCTCAACCACACAAGACTGGTCCGGGAAGTGGCAGCAAAAACCATCCACGGCACAAGACTCATCCAGGATCATATGGATGGGCTGGATCTTAAGGAAACCCGCCGCAAAATCGCCTATCACACCCCATGCCACCTGAAGGTTCAGCCGGAGGCCACAAGCTCCATTGAAATGCTCAAAGCTATTCCCGGTATTGAGGTTAATCCCCTGGAAAGTCACTGCTGCGGCATGGCCGGCACCTGGGGCATGATGGCCAAGAATTTTGATCTCAGCCAGAAGATAGGCTCAGATCTCATTCAACAACTCAACTGCTCCGGTGCGAGTGCCGGGGCAACCGACTGCCCCACCTGCACCATGCAGATGCAAGCATTTTGGGACAAGCCCGTTATCCATCCCGTTGAAATCGTTACCCAATGCCTATAAAAGTTCTATCTAAAAACCCGAAGGTTCCAATCTGGAGACTTCTCAACTTTCTGCATTGGTACCTCTCTCAATTATAGAAAATTGATTTTGGTTGGGATGATTTTTTTTGATCATGTCCATTCAACTTAATCTCCAATTAAATTGAATGGGGGCGAAGCAAACTCCCTGGATCTTTTGTTCTGGTGAACGCCTTTTCGTTTCCGAGTGTAAGTACGAATTCGGCCTGCATCTATTGGATTTTATTTTTCTGTCTATTAGAAACTTTATTCCTCAAACTATAACATTTATTTCCAGCTTTTATCAATAAATAGCACTCAAAAATTAAATACCATTTTTGTAATTATTAAAACTTATTGTTATCAGAGATAATTACCTACAGTCTCTTTGAACATAACAATATGCAGGCACAGTAATTGCTGAGTGGAACCCTGTTCACTACAAAGAACTAAGATAGGTCCTCATTGGGAGGCCATCCGGTTAAAGTTGAAAATGTACAAAGGAGAAATGATGAAGAAATTTTTAGCGCTGATTATGTTCTTGTTGTTGATAGCACCTCTGGCTCACGCATCGCTTGTCTTAACATTTGATGATGGAGCGCCAATTGATGGCGCGAATATTACAACCGGTTACGGGGGGTTCTTGTGGGAAAATATGATGTATAATGATAAGACTGATGGCCCACCAGGATTTGAGATAGGTACCGTATCGGGAATTTATGCAGCGTTTAATAATCCCTGGTATCCTGGTGCAGGGAGAGTGACTCGCGCCATTAGTGGTGATGTTTTCACTTTTGAGGGTGCGTATTTTACCGCTGGATGGCAGGAGAATATCAAATTAGAAATAAAAGGTTTAGTAGGAGGTGTCCAGAGCTATATCAGCACGCTTACTTTATCGACGGATGCTGCGACTCTATTAACTTGTAATTTTGAAAATATTGATGAGTTGATTCTTACGGCAACTGGTGGAGATGGTGACGTGTCAAATTTTGATAGAACACATTTTATCATGGACGATTTCAAATTTGATACAGAGGCTGCGTCGAGTGTCCCCATCCCATCAACAATAGGTCTCCTCGGCCTCGGTCTCTTAGGGCTTTCAGGAGTCTCCAGAAAGAAACAAGCGTAGTATCAAATAGATTCACAACATGAAAAGGCAGGGTCTCTAAACGGTCCTGTCTTTTTTTTATGGGGAATATCTGTGAGACCCACCTATCGCAAAACTATCCGACACGCTTCCCCTATGTGGCAGGATAGTTGTCACCTACGGCCGTCAGACATTAGAAAGCTCTTTGCAGACTTCGAAAACAGCCAGATCAAAAAGGTGATTATAACAATCATATGCTTGGGCTGATGGTCTAAGCAAGCGCCTGCCACACCGGCACCATGCAAATGCAATTTCAATGGGAGATGCCCCGTTGTCCATCCCGCAGAGAACCTGATCCAAGATTTTTAAAAGTTCTATCTGGTAACAGATAGAGGTGAAGGATTCTCCATTTCAAGTTATTTTTTTCTACGATATTGAGTCTGAACCAAAGAGTTAAGGAACACCTGTGATTCCATACATTCAAATTCAATCTGTTCCGGCAGTTCAGCAAACAAAGGCGTACCACCGCCAAGAAGAACAGGGATAACCGTAATAATCATTTCATCAATTAGATCTTCTTTTAAAAAACTTTGAACAGTGACACCGCCGTCAATATAAAGGTGTTCGTACCCTTTCGCTTTAATGGTTTGCAATACCTCTGAAAGAGGCCCCTCTATTATCTCAGCTTTGCCTTTATATTCTTCAGGCAATAACTCCAGGGAACGGCTAAGGACAAATACCGGTTTTGTATAAGGCCAGTCACAATCAAAGCTACACACCTTCTCAAACGTTTTCCGCCCCATAACCATGGCGTCAATACGGTTCATAAAATCAGCCCATCCGAAATCCAACCGGTCTGGATTCGGTATCAGATCCAACCAGTCCAACCCGTCATCCTTATCAGAAATATATCCATCTAAGCTTGTTGCAATGTTCACAATATTTGACATGTTCACCTCTTATAATTGTTGAATGATACGTTTTAGGTGCAAAGCATTTTTTTCAAGATTTGCCTTGTTTTAATCCTTGTTTTTACGTATAACAAATTCTACAAAATAGAATTTTTAAAAACCTTTATATACAAGGAGTTAGTGTGGTTGTCAATATCAAAAAAAGAGGTCGCCCAAAGGGGTCAAAAAACAAACTGACGCCCTCAGCCATCTTAAACCGCGTAAAAAAGCTTATGCGTTCTGAGGGTAAAATTCCAAGTATTCGAAAACTTGCTGCTGCCCTTAATGTAGATCCAATGGCTATATATTATTATTTTTCAAACAAGAATGAATTGCTTGAAGCGGTTACGGTCTCTTTAATCAAAGAGATCTACCTGCCTTTGAGTACGGATAATTGGCAGGAAGAGTTGAAATCCCTCTGTAAAAGTTATCTGAGGTTATTAATGGATTATCCGGGGTTGCTGGAAATAATGTTAACAATGGATTCAGAAGGACCGGCTAACATATTTATACAAAGATTCCATATCGCTTTAGTTCCATTAAATATCGACGAAACGGTACTTAAAAATGCATTGGATTTACTTGCAGATTATTTGCATGGGTTTGCTTTAGCGATGAATTGTAACCCGGAGGACACAAACCTAAATATGGATTCCGTTGATGGCCCTCTTGATTTTTACATCAAAGCGATCAGCTCTGAAGGCGTTCAATAATGGTGGAGGGGGTTGTTTCAGTGGATATTATGGTCCCAGGCATAGGGACAACCATCCTGAATAGCCTGTCAGCGGCTATTCAGGATGGGGTGTTCTTGACAAAAAGCATCTTCCTATAAGTCTTAAACTTTTGGATGTCTCAGGCTATGATTTCATAGGTTTTCAAGTGATTCATGGAGTAAATCATCGTAGGTACCTAATCCGGTGGTTTTAGCCGCCCACTCAGTCAATGGTACGATATCGCGTCTGCTTATATACTCAAGTGAGAATTTTCTGTTAAGGGCCATTAACTGCCTGAGTCCGACAGAGACCCTGTGGATATAAGAAAACAAACCGATTGCCCCGGGTGAGATATCGGAAACATCCCCATAACTCTTCTTGAGGATACGCAGGTCTTTAAAAACCTCTTCCAGTGAGGCGTCTTTGTTTCCATATTTTTTCGGCAGTTTTCCCTGTTTAAGGAGGTCGCCTATATTCCTTCCAACCGTGGCCGCCGCCATGGCCCCGCGTCCGATACCCACCAGATTAATATAGGGGGCACCTAGGGAGAGTCCTTTAAAAACATGATCTTCCATTGTGAATCCGCCGGCGATGGCAACCTGGGGCAGGTCATAGTTCTGTGAATCCATATTTTTCAGGATTTTATAGACCAGGCTTTCCAGATAGACCGTGGGAATACCCCACTCGTTCATCATTTTAACAGGGCTGTGGCCTGTTCCACCGCTTGCGCCATCAATGGTGATCAGGTCAACGCCGGCCTGGGATGCGATTTTAAAGATTTTCACCAGATCTTCCGGATCATAGGGTCCGACTTTAAAACAGACCCGTTTTGCGCCCAGGGCTTTTAGTTCAGCCACACGACGGATCAGGCTGTCTTCGTTCCAGAGGGGCAGCCTGCCAATTTTTTCGAACACTTCCCCAACACCGTTTTTAAAATCTTCGGCAACCTTTGGATCAGAAGGATCTGGACAGATTAACTGTCCCATCTTCTGGAACTTCAGGGCATCCTCAAGGGAATAAACTTTCCCCATGCCTTGAATCCCTTTTGCCGCCTGTCCGAACTTGAGTTCAACGGATTCGATGTCAAGCTTATCAATGGCATACTCCAGGACGCCTTGATTTTCATCATCTACATTCGCTTGAAGGATAATATCCCCATAACCGTTATAATGTTTCTTGAAGGCGTTCACCATTTCAGCGAGCAGGGGGGAATCCAATACTTTATTATTTTCAAGTTTCAAATTCTTGTCTTTTGAAACAACTGCCTCTCCAATAACGACCAACACCCCTGAAAGAGCGGCGCCGGCATAATAATCCTTCCAATTCAGCTTAGCCATTGCCGGCAGGATTATCGGAGCTTTCAGTTTAACTTTATGGTTTTTTCCAAATGTCGTCGTAATCTCCGCTTTCGGGTACGTTACGGCATCCGGATTGTCTGCTGACCCCAATGCACCGAACACACGGCCGTTGATATTGAAATGGGAAAAATCCAGGGGGTAGTTCTTGGTCGGTGCAAATTGATTGATATCCGCTGCTGCGGGATAGATAGCCTCATCACCTATGATCGCCGACAAACCTATTTCGCAAGGTCCTATGCAATCTGCCGTACAAACGGAACACATGCCTGACCCATCGGTTAAATCGTGCGGTGTCCTGTTTTTCGTATTGGTAACATTACTTCCAAGCGGTGAACTGTAAGACATACCTATCTCCTTCAAATGAAATGACGCCTGTAAAAACCAACCCATCAATCAAGAACCGGAAATTCGTCACTGGATTTCCCTTCATCTTTTTAGGATACGAAGTTGTCCTTGTCAAGAAAAGTATAGATATCCCTGATTTACTATGAGAAATTGTTGTTAAACAGATCAACTTCCAGCCGGATCATTTCATTAATTCGACATAGTAATTAAATCGGATTCAGTGGCCAACAGGTAGAAACAGAGCCTGATGCAATACAGTTACCGCTGTCATTCCTGGTAGGTCTTCTAGCTGGCGAACATTTTTCATTCTTTACTTGACAAAAAGTAACTTCTTATCCTACCCCTATGGGTGCTCAATAATTTTTTCATCCTGTTGTCCCGACTTGTAAGATTGTTTATGAAAAATTTGGTGTTTCATTTTGTGTTCTCATAATGGAGGCTTGCGCATGAACGATGTTCGCTTTGAGAGTATTGGGCTTTACTTGCCGGAAGAAAAGGTATCAACCCAGGTCCTTGTGGAAAGAATGGAAACGCCCCCCGGTTTTGATCTTGAGAAAATCACCGGGATAAAAACCAGAAGGGTTAAATCCAGTGATGAAGACTCATACACCCTCGCACTTGATGCCGCCAGAAACTGCCTGACAAAATCCAGGTTTGAAGCAGATGAGATTGAAGCGGTCATATGCACCTCCATATCCAGATTCAAGGAGGGCGAGAGAGCAATATATGAACCAACACTCAGTTTATCAATCAAAAACGCAATTGGTGCACACACGGCAATTAATTATGATATTTCCAATGCCTGCGCAGGCATGACAAATGGCGTGTTTCTTTTACAGAATTTAATCCGGGCCGGGGTGGTTAAAAACGGCCTGGTTCTCAGTGGGGAGTGCTGTTCCTCCTTAACCGAAACAGCATTGAAAGAGATAAACGGTCCCTTCTCGGATCAGTTTGCATCTCTTACCGTTGGAGATTCCGGAGTTGCTGTTATCCTTGACGGAATGACCAATGATGATGAAGGAATCGATTTTGTTGAGTTCACGACCCTTTCCGATTATGCCCTTGACTGTCTTGGGCTCCCCAGTGATAAAAATCCCGGCGTCGCGATGTATTCAAACAGCAGTAAACTGTCAAGCATGGACGTTGTGCAATATATACCCAGATTTATTGACTATACACTGGAGAAATATGGCCTGACCCTTGGGGATTACGACTACATCATCCCCCACCAGACAGCTGTCAGCGTTATAAAAAAGCACGTTCGTGCAGTTCAGGACTACTTCAAGGTTGATAAAATGCCGGAGATTTTAAGCAGTGTTGAAGAGTTCGGTAACACATCAACAACATCCCATTTTGTTGTTCTTAATAATTGCCTTGAGCAAAACCGGATTAAAAAAGGCTCCAGGGTGCTCATGATGGTTGCGGCATCGGGTGTGGTCATCGGAGTCACTTCGTTCAGAATTTAAAAAGGGTACTGAATATGGGAACAATAATCAAAGCCACGGGTGTCAGTATTGATGGCAGCATCAACAGTTCGATAACCCATGCGTATAATGCGGCAGAAGACTGTATCGCAAATGCAGGTATTGACAGGAATGAGATCGATATAATCATCAATACGGGCATTTTCCGGGATTTCAACCTGTTTGAACCGTCCGTTGCAATATTAATTCAAAAGAAGCTGGGTATCAGTTCCGGGTATACCGCAAAAAAGCATACATTGTCTTTTGACCTGATGAACGGGGCGTGCGGATTGCTTTATGCGTCCCAGGCCGTTGATACGATTTTCCGGAACAGCGACATGCGCAAGGCACTCATCATATCCAGTGATACCCATCCGTCAAACCATAAGGTTGATGAATTCCCCTACAGCCACCTGGGCGCTGCAATGCTGCTTGAGTGGGATGACAATAACGATAAAGGATTCAGGGATTTCCAATTCAGAACAGGCAAGGCGGAGTTCTCCGGTGTAGAATCATATATGGATACCCAGGCCCACGGCCCCCGGGGAAGGGAAAGCCTGTCCGTTCATGTGGATGATGATTATTCCAACAGGCTTATCGCTTTTACGGTTGAATCAATCGTGAGATATATGGAATCCGCAGGCCTGGAAGGGGCAGACATGAAAGCCATAAAGCTTTTAACAACACAGCCTACGCAAAATTTCAACAAAGCGGTCACGGAATCCGTAGGGATTACGGATCATCCTGCCGATGACATTTATGAGAAGTATGGTGACGCCCATTCATCCTCTTTGAACATTGCCTACCATGAAGCAAACAGCAATGGACTGATTAAGGAAAATGACAGGATTATTTTCAGCGCATCCAGTGCGGGACTGACGGCAGGAACCGTTTTATACAACAATTAAGGATAAGATAAAATGATGAACAGGACAACAGCCCATATACTTATGTCAGGAGCCCTTGCCAGTATTATCATCGGAACATATCTGATCTATTATTATCTCCTGCCGGACTCTCCGTTAAAAGCGATACTGTGGGGAATCGTTTTAACAGTCATAATGCATCTGCCCCAGCTTCCAAAATCGCTGAAAGTCGCAGAGGGGAAAAATCTTTCCATGGCAAGGATTGTCATTAAAACAACAATCTTTGGTGCCTCCTGGTGGAAACCCCTTGATATAGGAGTTATTGACAAATGAAAGTATTGGTAACCGGCGCTACAGGCTTTCTGGGAAGCTATATCGTTGATCACAGTTTCAGGCAAAAAGACAGTGTACGGGTACTTGTAAGAAAGAGATCCAACTGTGACTATCTGAAAAAATATCCCGAACTTGAATATGTTACAGGCGATCTGCTGGACCGTGATGCTTTGAAAAAAGCGGTTGATGGCGTGGATGTTGTTTATCACAGTGCTGCCCGGGCAACGGACTGGGGTTCCCGCAGGCAGTTTACAGAGGCCAATTATACGGGTTCAAAAAATATTCTTGAAGCCTGTCTGGCGGCAAAAGTAAAACGGCTGGTTTATGTCAGCAGTCCGGGAGTGGTATTTGATTTCACGGATCAGGAAATGATAGATGAATCCTATCCCTATCCTGAAAAACCCGGGAATTTCTATGCTGAATCCAAGGCCAGGGCGGAAAGGCTGATCCTGGATGCTAACGAAAAAAACGGATTGACCTCGGTTTCACTGCGGCCCCATGCCATATGGGGTCCCCGTGATGCGACCGGCTTTTTCCCCAGGATGATCCGCATGCTTAAGGAAGAGCGGTTAAAAGATTTCACCGGCGGAAAAACCGTTCTGCTTGATATGTGCTATGTGACCAATGCCGCCGATGCCTGTATCCTTGCAGGTCGTTCCGATAAAGCAGGCGGCAAAGCGTATTTTATTACCGACGGGCAGACCGTTGACAGCTGGAAATTCCTGGACAGGGTTGCAGATCTGTTTGAAATGCCCAGGCTTAATAAAAAAATGAACCCCGGTTTTGCAAAATTCATGGCTTTACTCTTTGAAATGATATGGAGAATCCCTTATCTTGCAGAGAACTACCCTCCCCCGATCACACGTTACGCCCTTGAAATGATGACCCATTCCACCACCTATTCCATTGATGCAGCTGCAAGGGATCTGGGCTACTCTCCGGGCGTCAGTGTGGATAAGGGATTGGGGCTTCTTAAAGAATGGATTAACGGGAATGGAGGCGTTGATGGCTTTATCCGTACTGCAAGATAGTGAAACCTGCAAGAAAAAGACAAAGAAAAATTATAATTTTTCAAGACACCTGAGACAAAGCGCTGAAAGGCTTCCTGACAAAAAAGGGATCGTGCTTGCCGCAGGAAGGAACAAGGACGGCAGTGGAATATATGATTCCATTACACTCAGTGAGGTGGACAGGCTTTCAGACAGTTACGCCCTGGGGCTTGAGAAAGCAGGAATTCACAGGGGAACAAAAACGGTATTGATGGCAAAGCCCGGTAAAGATTTCTTCCCCCTTACAATGGCCCTGTTTAAAATTGGTGCCGTTCCGGTCATTGTTGATCCGGGTATGGGAATCGGCAGAATGCTTCACTGTATTAAAAGCACCCGGCCTGAAGCCTTTATCGGTATACCCGTGGCCCATATTGTCAGGCTGCTTGCACCCCGGTATTTTAAATCCGTAAAGAGATGGGTTACGGTTGGCCGGAGATGGTTTTGGGGGGGCAGCACCACAACCGGCATGAAATCGGATTTCGGCAGAACCTATGATATTGCCCATGCAGCCAAAAAGGATCTTGCCGCCATTATATTTACAACCGGAAGTACGGGGCCGGCCAAAGGTGTTGAGTATACCCATGGAATGTTTGATGGAATGATTTCACAACTGAAGAATAATTTTAATCCCGGCAGGGATGAAATTGATCTTGCCACATTCCCCCTTTATACTCTTTTTGATGTATCCCTGGGAATCACGGCGGTTCTTCCGGATATGCCCCCGGCATCCCCGGCAAAAGCCGATCCTGAAAAGATCGTTCAGGCGATTCAGGATAATAATGTCACAACCCTGTTTGCATCCCCGGCACTTTTGAAGAATCTTTCAGTTTACTGCCGGAAAAACCATATAACACTCCCAACCGTCAGAAGAGTACTTTCAGGCGGTGCACCTGTGGCAGCTGAGGTAATGGAGGGAATCGAAAGTTTACTGCCCCCCGATGCCCGGTTTTTCGTTACCTATGGTGCAACGGAGGCGGCCCCGGTTTCTGCAATAGACAGCCATGATGTTTTAACAAAAACACGTTTTAAAACAGACCGGGGCAAGGGTTCATGCATTGGATCGCCTTTTAACGGGCTTGATGTGAGGATTATCCCCATAACCGATGATCCATGGAAAACATCCCACGGGGTTCCAATTGCCCCCCCGGGAACCATTGGCGAAATCGTTGTCAAGGGCGATATCGTAAGCACACGTTATTTTGAACGCCCGGATGAAGACAAGCTTTCTAAAATCCATGATGGTAATGATACCTGGCATAGAATTGGCGATCTCGGATGGTCGGATAACAAAGGAAGGATATGGTATTGCGGCAGAAAGAAGCACAGGGTTACCACATCTCAAAAAGAGTATTACACAATCCCATGTGAGTCCGTATTTAATACACATCCGGCTGTTTTCAGAAGTGCCCTGGTCGGTGTTGAAATTGATTCCGGGATCTCTCCCATTGTCTGCGTTGAGCTGCATGGGCAATGCAAAAAGGACAACAGGGATAAAATCATCAGGGAATTACAGGGAACAGCACAGAAGAATGAGGTCACCATGGGTATTGAGACATTTCTTTTTTATGATTCATTTCCAGTGGATATACGCCACAACATAAAAATCAGCCGCGAGGAACTTGCAACCTGGGCAAGCAAACAGATTAATAAAAAGGGATAAAACAATGAAACTTTCAGCATTGGATATTTACACTTGCCCTGAATGCAAAGGGAAATTTGAAATTGTTAAAACAGATAGTGCGGAGGACCAGGAGATCCTGGAAGGGACCCTCAAGTGCAGGACGTGCAAGAGAAAGGCAACCATCCGTAAAGGGATACCTGCCCTGATCAACCAGGGTAATGTAAAAGGGTCTGACCTTAAATTCCAAAAGTTCTATGACAGGATAAGCCCGGTATATGATCCCATTGTCCGGTTTGCGTCCCGGATACTGTTTGGCGGTGATATCGCCTTCCGGGGTGAATTTGCCAGGCACCTTGAATTAAAACCCAGGGACAAGGTGCTTGAAGTCTCCGTGGGCTCCTGCGGGAATTATCCCTATATTGGGACATTTACCGGCCAGCTGGACCTGTTCGGCCTTGATATTTCAAAGAACTTTTTAAAGCAGGGGCTGAAAAACATTAATCGCTGGAAGATCGATGCCCAGCTTTGCCAGGGAAATGCAGATGACATGCCCTATGCGGATGATTCATTTGACTGTGTATTTCACAAGGGAGGCATCAATGGGTTTACCGACAAATCAAAAGCGCTTGCAGAGATGTTCCGTGTTGCCAAACCCGGAAGCCTGATTACAGTCAGTGATGAAACAGAGAATATGTTTTACACAAAAAAGCAGTTCAAGAAGATGGGACTTCCCAGTTTTGAAGAGCTTGGCGCCCCCCTTGATCTCATACCTGAAGAGGCAGAGGATGTTGAACTTCAGCAAACTGGACTTGGAATGATGTATGTCATGAAATTCCGGAAACCTTTAAAAAAGTAAAAGGCCATTTGCTGCCGGCCTGTTTTACTTCTTTTTTCAAAGCCTGATTTTTCAGCTGATATTTTTGTCAGCTGAAAAATCAGGCTATTGACAAACAGTTTCCCACGGTATCAGCTTGCGGCCAGCCATTCACCCGCATATTTCTCCACTGCTTTTTTTGAATACTGAACCGAGCTTCCGATAATCTCCATGTGCAGGCCCGAACTGACAAAGAGAGTATTCTTTTTGCCCTGTATGGTTTTGTTGAATGTATCATACCAGTTATCCACGATATCTTCGGTATCAAGATGTCCGAAGTAGTCATCCCAGTGGAAGATTTTCGCAAAGGAGCGCTCGATCATTCTGGCGTTGAATCCATCCCTAAGGCCGGTTTCCACTTTATCCAGGATTTCGTCATCCGTGGGATTGGTTCCTGTTTTCACATATAAATATGCAACGATTATATTTGAATCCTGATACCGTTTATAGGCGATCAGCAAATCGCCATATCTTTTCTGATCAATATTAACCGGGACATTAACGGAACAGCAGGCATCAATATTTTCAGCCTTACACAGCACGGTAACATAATGGTTATACTTCATTTTTGAGACCAGTTCTTTTTCTTCCGGATAAAAATCCATGAATTCAAGGGTCTGTTTTAATGATGTCGCCATAACCGCATAGTCGTATTCTTCCGTTCCTTTGGCGGTTGTAATACTGACACTGTCCGGATTCCTCCGCACCTTCGTCACTCGTTCATTTAAACGGGCTTTATCGTCAGGGTAAGTTCGGGAAATTTTATCCCATATTCCCTGGGTACCGGTTTCAAGTTTGTAAAGCCGTTTCCGCATCCCCTTATCGATATTGATCTTTTCCCGGCCCAGCATGTCAGGCTGCATGTACTGATGATAATAGAGCATGGGCGGAGTCAGCCGGGAATCTGATTCATGGGCATATCCATATCCCTGCATGAATACGGAAAGGATGGCGTTCAATTCCACAGGATACCGTTCAGACATGGTCTGGGCCAGTTGTTTGGGGCTGTCGGCCATATCCACCCGGTACCTTTGGAAACGCAGCATATCCATGCCAAATTTAAAATAGCTGAACAATCCCCTGAAAAACCTGCCCGGATGATGGATCATATTATAAAAGGAAACAGGATGTGTTTCATGCCATGCATCGTCGCCATCCCTGAAGTAATTAATGGCTTTCAGCTTCCGGGGAAGGGCCAGATCGATTTTCAGATTGCCTTTATCAATCAGTTCCATTGTCTCTTTATAAATCCTGCTGCCCGGCGTAAGCACTCCGGCGCCCATTTCGTAACCGCCCGGGCGTCCGTTTGCAATGGAACCGTCTTCAAGTACGGTACAGCATTTTCCGCCAAAGTAATCATTCCGTTCATACACCGTTATATCGAATGCATCATCCATATCCCGCAGTGTCTCAGCCGCACTCCAGCCGGAAGCCCCCCCGCCAATGACGGCGACCCTGATTTTTTTTGATGGGTCCTTTTCTTTCATATGAAATTCTCCTCCGATTCAGTAATACCCGATCATCCAGTTTTTTTTATATTGCAAGTCACTACTGTCCAAAATAAATTAAAAATCTCGTTTTAGGCCTCCAAGACACCCAAAAATCCATTGTGGATTCAAAAATACAAAAAACAGGTTGCCATTTACTAACCATGCTGTCCAATTCCTCCCAAAGGGAGGGGTAGTTGAACAGATTTTGGGATCTCTGGCAGTACCTCATATGGTTTATTGATCCATTTCCACAGATCCTTGTATAGAAAGAGGTTCCATCTCAAAAAAGCAACCAGGTTCGACAACGACCAGTGAAACGTCGACTTCAACTTGAGAAACTTTATAAGAAGCATGGCAATCAATGCTGTCCAAATCTGGATATGCAGAGCATTTTCGCTGGTTCCTACAAACGTCTTGATGCGCAGATTTTGTTTGATAGCTTTGAAAAACAGCTCGATCTGCCACCGGTCCTTATAAATCGCGGAGATAGTCGTAGCCCCAAACTTCAAATGGTTGGTTAGCAAAACGATCTCTCGGTTCTTGTCGGGATCCCAGACAGTGACTTTCCGTAGAACCACATCACAGTTCTGTTTGGCAGAATATCCGGTAAACCGGATGTTTTCATCAGCAAGTATATTTCTGTTTTTCGGCACGTCCCGTCTGTCAATAACCTCGTATTCAGCATTTCCTTTGAGGCGAGTAACGAAATAAATACCTTTCTGGGTCCAGAATGAAAACAGCTTATAATCATTATAACCACGATCCATGGCAACAATTGATCCTGATGCTAACGGAAATTTTCGTGCATAGGTGACATCATGGCAGCTGCCATTCGAAAT
>JAQYWC010000045.1 GCA_030145245.1 Desulfobacterium sp. | reverse complement strand
GTCCACACCAGTCGTTGGGCAATACAACACCCGATGTCGTATATCGAACCGCGATTGGGGGAGGAGCGATGATTGTGGATAAATATCCATGTGCAGCTTAAACTAATTGTTTTTTTGTCTTGACTCAGGGGTCCACTTTACTCTCCATGCGCTCTTGGTTATCCCTATAGAAATCCTGACCGGGAGCTGAGAATGAAAGAATCAACAAAAGGCATGATAAGAAAACATGGCTGGAGGCTAGATAAGACCGTTCATAATTATATCTATTTTGTCTTTTATTACCCCTACATTAAAATCATACACTCTGTCCTGCCGGTTCTTAAACACCTGACATGGTTCAAGCCCATGATTCCATTAGGAAAGATGATCTTCAACCGATATCATTCCAAGGTTTTATCCTTTGAAGACACCCAAAAGATATTCAGGATCGACCAGAGTATCAGCGTGGTGTCAGAGGCAAATAAAAGTATAATACCATTTAAATATGCAACAAAAATCATTTTTCAGGAGCCGGAATTTATTGCGGTCATGGATTGCCCCTGCAAAAAAGCGACAAAGGCCCCTGAACCGACAATCAATTCTTGCATTGCTGTCGGTAAAGGAGTTGCTTCGTTCTGGCTTGATCATTGTTCAAAGTACAACCCCCGAAGACTCACCCAGGATGAAGCACTTGATTTGATAACAACACTCAGGAGAAATGGACACATCACCCAGGCATTTTTCAAAGTTGCCACCGGCGGCAGCACAGGTGTTATCTGCAACTGCCATCCTGATACCTGCGCCAGTCTTCAGGCAACAATGTTCAGTAGCAGGATAGATAAAAGTTTATCAATGAATGCAAACTCAGGTTATTCGATCAACCATGATACTGGAAAATGTAATAACTGCGAAAAGTGTGTGAAAGCATGCAATTTTGATGTAATACGTTTTGTTGACGGCCACCGAAGGTACAGCCGCACAAGTTGTCTGGGATGCGGACTCTGTATGGAAAGCTGTCCTGAAAAGGCTCTGTCCCTGTATATCGATCCTGACAAACCCCTTCCCCTTGACCTTAATATGATCTGACCACTCTGCTTGAAACGGCATTCATCGCAAAACTTTTACCAGGGGGGGGATTGATCTGTTTCCAGATCGTGAATTTGGTGTTATTACATTAGTCTTTTATGCGACATTTTAAAATTACAGGATAATTCAAACCTTGAGAAACAGCACGTCACTCCCAATAAGAGAAATTTCAGGCTACCTTGCGGTATTCTGCTCGGCTTTATGTTTTTACCTTTCCACCACCGTCATCATCTATGCAAGAAAGTTCCAGGTGGATATTGACGCATCCTACTTTACCCTGGCGCGTTTTCTACTGGGTTTTGTGATTGTCGGCCTTGTTTTCATGGTGAAAAAAAAACGGCCAAAACCGGTGAACTACCATCTTCTCTTTGGCCGGGCACTGTTCAACACCATTGCCGCATTCTGCTTTTTCAAAGCCGTGGAGCAGACCTCCCTTGCGGAGGGAAATATTTTAAACATGACCTACCCGCTGTTTGTGGCTTTTTTCTCATGGTTCCTGTTCCGGGACCAGAGGGATCCCATGGCCATTGCCATTGTTTTAGCCGCTTTTACAGGGGTGTGGATGATCCTTGTGCCCGATCACCACGCCTCCTTCAGTGCTGACAGCCTATGGGGACTCTGCTCGGGTATAACCGGGGCCTTTGCCATTCTCTACCTCAATGCCAGCCGAAAGGTTCATGATACAGAGACCATTCTTTTATTTATGTTCGGAGCCGGGGGGCTTACCATCTTCTGCCTCTACCGGCAGCATATTTTCATGCCGGACCTGAAAGAGTTTTTCTTCCTGATGCTTTGCGCAATCTTCAGTGTTCTCGGCCAGTACCTGCTGACCGCCGGTTTCCGGTATGTCACGGCCCTTGAGGGGAGCATCATCTCCTCCACGCGAATCCTGATGGCAGCACTCCTCGGACCCGTGCTCATTTCCGAACCTGCCCTCTCCATCACCGGGTGGGTGGGGGCCGCTATGATCTTCGGAGGAAATGTCTACCTGGCCATGCGAAAATCAGGCAAATCCGCGAAGAAACAGATGGCGGCCACCGTGAACCTGGAATTAAAATCCCGGTAACAAAGAGGTTCAATGAAGATAAGGAAACTTGGGGACGCCCATAAAATTATAACATTCCGTACACGGGTTCAAAAAAAATAGAAACTTATACTTTTATGGGCGTCCCCCCTTTTGGGTTAAACCCCCTTTTTTGAGACGCCGGCATCGTCGAAGGAGGCCATCTCGTTCATGATCTTGCAGGCAACATCCACGATATCCATGGTCAGGGCAGCGCCTGTGCCCTCCCCAAGGCGCATCCTGAAATCCACCACAGGCTCAAGAGCCATGAACCTGAGTGCTGCCTCCTGGGCCTTTTCCACTGATTTGTGCCCGGAGATGAGATAGCCGTTCACATCCGGGTTGATCACCGAGGCCACAAGGCCCGCAGCCGTTGAGATCACCCCGTCCAGCACCACGGCGGTGCCCGTTGATGCTGCGGCAAGAACGGCCCCGGCCATGGCTGCAATCTCAAACCCGCCGATCTTCCTGAGGATCTCCACGCCGTTCTTTGGATCGACCCTTTGAAATGCAAGGGCCCGCTCTATCACTTCGGTCTTGTGCCTGAGCCCCTGGTCGTCGACCCCGGTGCCCCGGCCCGTTGCCTCAGCAGGGGAGATGCCGGTGACACAGGAGATGATGGCCGAAGCCGGGGTGGTGTTGCCAATGCCCATCTCCCCCAGGCCCACCACATCGATTTTACAGGCTTCATGGCTTGCGAAAAAGACTTCCATGCCACTGTCAAGGGCCCTTGTGACCTCCTGTTCGGTCATGGCAGGTTCCAGGGCAAAGTTCCGGGTTCCCCTGGCCACCTTTTTCCGGATCAGATCCGGGTGGTCTTTGAAATCGGCCTTCACCCCCATATCCACGATTTTGATATCAATGTCGTGGTGGCGGCACAGCACATTGATGGCCGCACCCCCGGCAAGAAAGTTCTCCACCATTTGGGCAGTCACCTCCGAAGGGTAGGCGGAAACGCCCTCCTCAGTAATGCCGTGGTCTCCGGCAAACACAAAGAGCGCCTTTTTTCTGACAACCGGGGAGAGGGTCTTCTGGACAAGGCTCATCTGAAGGGCGAGATCTTCGATGCCGCCAAGGGCTCCCAGGGGTTTTGTCTTATTGTCGATCTTGGTCTGGGCAGCGGCCCTGAGGGTCTGGTCCACGGGCCGGACACGGTCTGACACGGCCTGCCACAGGGGCTTGCCGGGATTAGGAAAAGATACGGCTGCAAGGTCGTCCTTCCGGGTGACGGTTGGGCAGACGGGCGCCCTGGACGCCTTCACAGGATCCTCCATGGAGAGATCCACCACATACTTGAGGGCCTCCCCGGAAAGCACCCTGGGCATGATGGCGGCCACCCCGGAAAGGGGGATGGTCTCCTCCTTCAGCATGGCAAGGGTGTCATGGTACCGCTCCATGCCTGCCAGGGCATCGACCATGTTCCGGCGGGTCAGGCCGTAGGCGCCGCTGAGGGAAACCTCCTTGTAATGGAGAATGTTCACAAGATTGGTCTCCACGGTCTTGTTCTTGGCCAGCCCGCTGAAAAAAGCGTACCTTGCACCCTTGCCGGCCTTTACAACCCCCAGGCTGAATGCCACGGGATCGGGGCAGGCATTGATCACACAGTCAAACCCGCTCTCATGGGTGTCCTTCATGCAGGCGATGCCGGTTCGCTCAAGAAAGGGGGTAAGGCGATCTATCTTGGCTTCACTCTTTTCAATGACACAAACCTCCCCCCCAAGATCCTGGCACACCAGGGCGGCAATCAAACCCACCGTACCGCCGCCATAGATCAGCACACGCTGGCCCGGTTCAAGACCCAGCTTTGACACGGCATTGAGCACACATCCCACGGGCTCGGCAAAACAGGCGATCCCGGGGGCGAGACCCTCCGGCACCGGCACAAGACTTGCCTCCGGGGCAACCACATGCCCGGCAAACCCGCCGTCATTGTGAAACCCCATGATGGTCATGGTTTCGCAGAGGTTTTCCCGGCCGCCGGCACAATGGGAGCACCGGCCGCAGCTGGTGCCGGGCCAGATCACGAACCGTTTGCCCTGTTCATCTTCCGCAACCACCTCATGGCCCATCACCCTGGGGAAGACAAGGTCCCTGTGACCCTGGCTCCACATCTTGGCATCGGTCCTGCAAACAGCGCAGAACAGCACCCGCAGCAGCTTCTCCCCCTGGCCGGGTTCGGGCAGGGACGCCTCGTTTATGGAAAACCGTTTCAGGCCGGTCAATACCAGTTTTTTCATCCTATCCCCCTCCTGGGTTTTTCTCAAAAACTTAAAAAGGCTCTTCCCTCAGGATCAGCTTTGCCATGACAGGCTGTTCAACCCCGTTTTGCTTCATGGTTTCAATATGACGTTTCACCAGTTCAAGTTTTTCCATGGGAAAAACGCTTGCCTTGTCAAGATTGCAAACCTGGTAGTCATCCCCCCTGACCCGGATATACTGGTCACGGTTCTTGATAATCAACAGCGTTGTCTCCATTGTTGCCCCCTATATGAATGACTTAAGTTTTGCAAGGCCGGCTTCGGGCGCCCGGGTCTGGGTTCCCACCCATCGTTCCAGGCAATCAAAGGCCGCCCCGCTCTTGAGTGCACGGGTTGCCCGGGCAACCCCCTTATCAAGGGTTGCGTCCCTTCCTGCAATGTAAAAGATCAGGGCGGCATTTAGGATGGCGGCCTCGGTTCTGGCCCCCTCCTCTCCTCCCCGGAGAAGTTTGACAAACCGCCTTGCCTCAAAGTCGCAGCTTGTGTCCGGGGTAAGGTCCCTGGGGTCAAAATCCCCCAGGCCAAAGGTGCTGGGCGCGAAACTGTACTCACGGATCTCTCCATCCCGGGACAGCTCGGCACAAAAGGTGGTTCCGCACACCGACGCCTCATCCATGCCAAGCTCGGTGCCGAACACAGATCCGTGGACCACAATGGCCCTCTCATACCCGATCTCCTTCATCACCCTGGCAACGGGCACTACCATCTCCCGGGAATAGACGCCCCTCACCCCGAGCCTTGGCAGGGCCGGGTTGGCAAGGGAAGCTGCGATGTTCAATGTGGAGCCGAAACTGATCTGGGAGAGGATCCTGCCAAGGGCCATGGGATGTATCCTGGGGCTCATGCCGTTGAAAAGGCCGATGCCGGCCGTGTCAATGCTTTCGGCAACAAGGTCAGGGCCGCACTCCACATCGATGCCCAGGGCCTCGACCATGTCAACGGTTCCGCAGGTTGAGGTGATGGCCCTTGCCCCGTGCCTGGCCATGGGGATGCCCTGGGAAGCGGCAATGAGGGAAGCGGCCGTGCTGATGTTAAAGGTCTTGAAGGTGTCCATGCCCGTGCCCGAATTCTCGACCACCGGGGTTGCTGTCTTTAAGGAGACCTTGCAGGTGTCCAGGCTGTAAATGGCCTCCCATCCGCCTGCCACCTCCTGTTCGGTCTCCCCCTTTGCCGTGAGGGCTGCCAGGAAGGCGCCCTGCTGCATGGGGGTGGTTTTGTCGTTTAAAAGGGTTACAAAGGCATCCTTTGCCTGGGTCCGCGTCAGATCCTGTTTTTGGATAAGACGGGTGATAACGGCACCAAATGCCCGGTCCTGCTCGATGTTCATGCTAACCTCCCAAAATAGTCAACCAGCCGGAGATACGCTCAAAGTTCTGCAAAAGGGCGCACCCATGGCCGGTAATCGATTGGGATAACATCCAGCAAGAATCCTTAAGACACACTCATAAACAGGCAGGCTTTCCGGCTTGAGGGTCGTACCCTCTTTCCGTTTAACGTCACCTGTTTATTGTGTACCCATATAGAGCATGGTGCCGGGTATTGTCAACAGCTCTGTGGCGATAGCAAGGAGACAAAACCGGAAAAGGATTGAAACTAAAAAGAGTTAAGGGCGTCAATGGTGGAAATATAGCAGTCACCATTGGTGTTCCTGGCAAGAACATGGATAGAATCGCCTGCAAAACAAAAATCGATAATGTCTCTTTCAATCTCCTCGGATGCCCAGGTCTCAACAAGCTTCTTTCCCTGCCATTTGATTCCCAGGATCTGGTCTTTTGCCGAAGATTTTCCAAGAATTTTGGTAAATACTGTGCTTGTAAAATTAGAAGTTCTCTCTTTATTGATCAGAAACACCTGGTGATCATACTCTCTTTTCAACTCAAACCGCCTTGGCGCAAAAACCGTTTTCCATCCAATCCCCTTGAATCCTCCCTGGGAATAATCCTCTTTCCTGAGTTTAACAGGATAGGATATCTCCTCATAGGCGCCGTAGTTTCGCGGTGAGATCGCACCGATCTCCTCAGCTGCGGCATGGTATCCGGAAAGGTCATTGTTGGGTTCCAAAACCAGCAGATGATCCCCGTCAAAGGGATCCAGGTTAAACTGATACAATGAATACACCTCGGCTGCGGGCTTGTACAATTGATCCCTAACAACCTTTTTCTCCATGGTATCATAGCGTATTTGAAAAACAGGACCGGCATAGGGATCATGCTTTCCGCTTGCCTGACCGATGAACACCTCTTTTCCATCCCTGCCCTCAATGGTACGAAGATAAAACGGCAGGCGATCATCCAGCGGAGCAAAGGTGCCGTTGCCATATGTGAGAATCATCGATCTGAGAGCATGATCCTTTTTTCCCATATGCTCGGTTTTTTCGGCAAGGGTCACAAGGAGTTCATCTTTTCCATCAAGGTCCATGTCTCCGCAATGGAGGTGGATGGCCAGGAGATCAGCGTTTTTGAACAAAAAGCTGTCCCAGGCCCTGTAATTGCCGTCAACGGCCTTGAATCCAAAAATCCCTTTGTTATTTAGCAGAACCAGCTCTTGCCTGCCATCGGCGTCCATATCGGCAAAAACAAAGCGTTTATACTCCCCCTCCAAGGGGAAATACTCTTCCTTCATCTGGGCCGGCGGTTCCGGGGCGGAGGCCGGGCCACGGTGTTTTGGCGAAATATCTCCCTTGACCTTACTGCCTGGTTGCTTCAAAAGGGCCACATTTGCGCCAAGGGGGACAGAACCGGAATAAAAAGTGTTGCCGGAATAGAGGGACTGAAGTTTCAATGCAAGATATTCATCCCCCGCATCCAACCGCAACAGCACCCCATAGGAACCACTGTTGCCTGATAAGGAGGAATCCCGGATCTCAACCACCTCCAGCTGCTCGTCAATGAGCCCCTGGAGCAATTTCTGATAGGGCAGAAACGATTCCCTGTCTCTTATATTGGTTTGAAGATAGACTGTTGGGGAGGCCGGCATCACAACGAAATCCCCTTTTTCCACCCTGCCGCCAAGGGATTTCACCCCCTGGGCAAGAACCTTATCCTCAAAAACAGAGATCACTTTTATGATCCCGGACTCTTTCTGCAGATAAACCGGAATATCCGGTTCATGGCAGGTAGCCATCAACTCACTTCCCCTTGCCGGTATCCCGGTTGTTCCGGTTTTCAGCTTGAACACCACCCGGTTGCCGTTGGTCTCAACCACATCCCCCACATGCACATATGCACTGGGAAATTTCTCCCGTAAAAATGACAGGGCTTCCCC
Source organism: Desulfobacterium sp. (assembly GCA_030145245.1). Lineage (GTDB taxonomy): Bacteria > Desulfobacterota > Desulfobacteria > Desulfobacterales > Desulfobacteraceae > Desulforapulum. The sequence continues at coordinate 17,974 of JAQYWC010000045.1, read as the reverse complement.
CCAATCCGTGGCATCGGCCTGAACCACTTTTGGAGAAAACAGGACCAGCAGAATTAGAACATTGAACCAGGCAAACCATTTTTTGTTGATATCCATCTATCCCCCCGTTTTTTTTTGCTCCCCGCACATGAATAGAACCCTTTATTTTATTTCAACCGGTAGATCCGTGGTCAAGCTAAGGAAAAAACAATCTTGCCCGGCCACGTTCAAGCTGACGGGCCGGGCAGTTTAAGAAAAAGCATTTAAGGGTATACTTAAAATTTCCAGGTCATTTCAATGGTGTTGAGAAATGCCGTATCATCGTAATCATCGCCCCGGAGATCTTCAACAGCATCGCCCGGGATAAAAACAGAGATGACGTTCCCCAGGGAGAAGTGCTTGTTGAAAGCATAGGTGACGCGGAGGTCAACTTCCGTGCCCACCTCACTGTCAATGCTGGTTCCGTAGAGATCTTCAAGGGCCCCCTCTTCCTCAAAGAGAAAATACATCACCTGGGCCTGGTAGCCCCAGGCACCCATGGCACCCTTTGCGCCAAGTCCCAGCATCATCATGCCCGGAGAGTCCGCCTTGGAGGAGTTTGAGATTCCACCATACCCTGGAGTAGAACCCAGGGTGGCAAAATTGTTACTGTAAAGATGGGATCCAATGGCAGGGATGTATCGGTAGATCATCGCGTTTTCCATGCCAAAGGTCGGAGAATACCTGGAGATATTGGTAATGCCGTTAAAAGCGTCCACATCTTTGTCATTTCCGTCTTCATCACCGGTCATAAAATAACCGCCCACATAGGGTTTAAATTTTTTACTGACCTCCATCTCCAGGGAGGCATATGCTCCGAATGCCGAGATATCGAGATCCGAAGAACCGTCGTCGATATCACCCGTGGCGTAAATAAACTCAAACCGGGGGACAAAGGCACCGAACTTTCCATAGCCTTCGAAACCGATATAATGGGTTTGTGCGTCATGATCTTCATTATCGCTATACGCATAGATGGGTGCCAGGGTGAAATCGTTCAAGTCAATATTAAACCGGAAAGTATAGGCACGCCAGTCTGAACTGTCGCCGTCAAAAATGCCGTTTTTGTTTTCGATCTCATCCTGGATCATGAGGTATATGAATTCCCAGCCCATGGAATCGTTTATCTTACCGTTGAAAGCGATGTAGGGATGGTCATCGCCGTAGAGGATGCCACCGGTTTTCAGATCCAGGAACTTGGTGTTCCACCCGGTGTCCACCCTGAAGGCTCCAAAATTGTAGCCGAAGTTGAGTTTTTCAACACCAAAATCCTCACCGGTCATGCCGCTGTCGCTTGGATTGGTACCATCGCACCCCCTGTCCGCGTTTGCCTTGTTCATGACAAAATCAGACTCAAGGATCACCAGGAAATCCCAGTTTTCCGCTTTTGCAGTCCACCCGACCCTGATCTCGGATCGTACGCTGTGATTTTCAAACCAGCCGGACTCGTCCAGGAGACGGTCAAATTCCGTATCATCGCTGTTAAAATCGGCGTTTTCAACAAAAAAAGGAAACACCTTCAAGGAACCGAACATGGCGATGTCGATATCGTTGCTTTTTGCGACGACCTTGCCGGATCCCATTTTTGCCGCGGCACCAACGGGGAGGCTCAACAATGCGATACATAATAACCAGACCAAGCTTTTTTTCATCATCCTTTTCTCCTTTTAAGAAAGGGGTTGTTTATAATTGCCGGGCAGTATCAATTACTGCCTCTGGCAAACCAGAAACAAGGTTGAACAAAAGCATAGAGAGCTGAATACACACAAAAAAAAGAGCAAGTGAGCTTCTATTTGTCGGGCGATAAATTGTTAAAGGATTTCGTCACATATCAGAGAGTAAATTTTCTCTGCGATATCATTTTCCATATCAGCAATATGTCAATAACGCAAGCGATAAATCACAGAAAAACGAGACTGAGCCAGGGCACATAGGTGATGATGGCAAGGGCCAGGAGCATCACGAACATGAACGGCAGGGCCGAACTGTAGATCTCGGTCACCGGTTTCTTGAACCGGTAGGAGGCGATGAAGAGATTCATACCAACGGGCGGGGTAAAGTAGCCGATCTGCATGTTGGCAAGAAAAATGATGCCAAGATGAATGGGATCGATGCCGTAGCTTTCGGCAACGGGAAGCAGCAGGGGCACCATGATCACAATGGCCGAAAAGATATCAAGGATGGCCCCAAGGAAAAGAAGGATAATATTCAAGAGAATCAAAAAGGTGTATTTACCGGAGATGTGGCCCTGGATCAGGGTGAATAGCTTTGCCGGGATCTCCGCGTCCACCAGGAAGTTGGTAAAAGCAAGGCTGACACCGAGGATCAGGAGTATCCCACCCACCATGACCATGGCCTCCCTGAGAATCATGGGAAGTCTTGCCAGGGGAATCTCTTTGTAGACAAACACCTCGACCACCAGTACATAGAGGGCGACCACAGCCGCTGCCTCTGAAACGGCAAAGATACCGCCGTAGATGCCGGCAACAAGAAAAACCGGCAGGGGAATCTCCCAGGCAACCTCCCTTACGGCCGCCAATGCCTCGGCCGTGGAAAACCGTTGCAGGGGAATGGCCCGGCCCCGGTTGGCCGCGATGCTCCACAGGGACAAGAGAACGATCATGGTGACGGCGGGAAGCGTGCCTGCAATGAAGAGTTGTTCGATCTCGATACTTGAACCGCTGCCCATCTGCTGGGCAACGATGCCGTAGAGGATCAACGGCAGGGAGGGGGGAAGCAGTAACCCGAGGCTGCCCGAAGTAGTGACAAGCCCCAGGCTGAACTTCTCATCGTAACCGGTCCGGGTGAGGGCCGGAAGAAGCAGGGCGCCCACGGCAACAATGGTAACGCCGGAAGCCCCAGTAAAAGCCGTAAACAGCGCGCAGGTGATAAAACTGACCACGGCAAGCCCCCCCGGCATCCACCCCAGAAAGGCGCTGGACAGCCGCACCAGGCGCGTTGACGTGTTGCTCTCACCAAGGAGATAGCCTGCAACGGTGAACATGGGCAGGGCCGACAGAACCGGGGTGTCGGTGAGCCTGTAAAGTTCAATGGCAATGGCCGAAAGATCGATGCCGGAGTAGTAAAATCCTGCACAGGCGATGGACAGGATGACTGCGAACAAAGGTGTCCCCAGGAGGGCAAGGACGACGGCCAGGAAGACAAAGAGAAAAAGAGTCACGGCTTAATGCTTGAGGTAGCGTTGAAAGGAGGTTATGGCAAGGCCCAGGCATCGCAGGGCAATAACCAGGAATGCAACGGGAATGACGGACTGGCAGACCCAGCCCGGGACACTGGCCACGGCAGGGGTGCTGAACTCAAACTCCATCCGCACAAAGGAGAGGCTGAACCAGGCGGTCAAAAAACAGATACAAGCCGTGAAAAAAAGGGTCACTGTGTTCACAAGCAAAGCGGTTCTCCGGGACAGATAGCGGGTCACGATGTTGATGTTGATGTGGTTGTTCTGCCTCGTGGCTGCCATGGCACCCACAAGCCCCGTCCAGAGCACCAGGATTCTCACCAGGGTATCGCCCCAGACGATTCCCGAGCCCATGGTGTTTCTCAGGACGATCTGGAGAACAGCCATGGAGATCATGGTAAGCAAAAGGAGTATGAGAATAAAATCCTCCACCCGGCACAACCATTTTTTTATAAAGAGAACCTTCATGCTACTCTGCCCGGATCTTTGAAAGATGCATGTTAATGGTATCGAGGATCTCCTGGGACAGCACCCCCTTGGCAGCCAGCTGTTCCGGTACTTTCCGGGATTGTTTCATCCAGGTTTCAGACGCCTGGGCATCGGGAACAATGAACTTAAGCCCCATCTCTTTCAACACCTCCATGGCCTCGACGTTCTGTTTGCGGTTATGTTTGTTGATCCGGGCAAAGGCTTGGCTCATACCGGACCGGACCACGGCCCTGTCCCCGGTCGCAAGCTTGTCAAACGCCCGCTTGCTAATGGCAAGAAGGCCGTTGGTATAGATCAGGGGGATCTGGGTGATGTAGCGAATCTGGGTGTGCCAGTGCAGGAGGATGGCATAGGCAGGCGGAATCGCCACCGTATCCAGGAGACCGGTCTGGAGACCGGTCCTCACATCAGCCAGGGAAAGGGTGATGGGGCTGACATCAAAGGCTCTCACCGCCTCGAGGGCGGCGGCATCGTTTTCGGGAATCCACACCTTCTGCCTTTTAAGATCGGCCACCGTTGCCACGGGATTGCTGGACATGATGCGGGCGAATCCCCCTTCGGCAAGTCCGAAAACAACGAATCCCGCCTTTTCATACCCCTTCATAAGGATAGGGTCCATTCTCTCTCTTACATAATCGACCTCCTCAAACGAGCTGAAGACAAAAGGGAGGCTGTAGACCTGGCTGTCGGGGTAATAGCTTGACAGGCTTCCCAGGGAAAGTGCGCCGCCCTGGAGCTGATTGATACGGATCTTCCTCAAAACGCCCTGGTCGTTTCCCATCACCCCGCCCGGAAAGAACTTGAAACGAACCCTGCCGTTGGTGACGGCCGTGATCTCCTTTGCCGCCGCCTGCATCTGGGTCATCTCAAACGACCCTGACGGCGCCAGGGTCGCAATCTTGAAGACCGCGGCATGGACGCCATTTACAAACAAAACCAGGAATAACAGCAAGACAAGACGGCTTATTCTCAATATCATGGTTGATCCTTCTCAATTGGAGTTAAAAATAGTCGTCGCCACTTTCAAGAAGCGCTTTTGCCTGCTCCTTGGCCAGGGTGTTTATCAAGGTGTATCCCTCTGCTGTGGCCGGCAATGACATGACCTCGGTCAACAGCCTGTCGTGGAGTTCCCGGTCAAACATGGGGCGGGCATATTTTTTTGCATAGAGCACCCGGGCCATGAGGTTTCTGGTGCCGGCAAGCTCAACACCGCGCTCGAAATGGGTCCGGGCAACCCCGGGTTGTCCCCCCAGGACAGGGGGCAGCACCATTGCAAGCGCCCCGAGGTAAAGATGGGCGCTTCCATCCATATACCCTTCGTCAAGTTCAACCACCCGGGCCATGATCGTCTCGATCCGGGGAATCTGGGCAAGGGCTTTGATGCTGTCGCTTCTCACCCGTATCCATCCGACCCAGGCCGTTCCCAGGATGTAGAGGGTCCCCAGGTCGGAAATCGTGGCAGATGCGATTTTTGCGTTAAAATCGTCGGCATCCACCTGGTCCAGGCCGCACAGATCCCCGTTTGCCTCACATGCCGCCCTTTGGGCATAGTCCATGGCTTTCCCGGTAAGGCGAAGGAGTCTTTCTTTATCCGTGACAAAGAACCGTGAATAGGTGGCATAGAGGCCTGCGGCCGATTTGAGGAGCCTTGGATTTGACGGATCGTCCAAAACAAATGCGTCCACCATGATCAGGTAGGCGGGTCCCCCCTCCTTGACAGTGGCAAGGTCACTGTTCTCCCGGATAGCGGCCGAAAGGCTGTCGGAAAGGTTCCCGGTGATACCACCGCACCCGCACAGCACCGCCGAAATCAACAACAAAACAATCGTTCGATACGTTGAATAGCGTTCCATGAAGACTGTCATACCTAGCGTAATGAAAGGTGTCAACCCCAAACGAATAAAACAGACAAAAGTTTTACACAACACCGGAGAACCGCCATTGAATTATAAGTTGTTCCCCAAGCCCCTGCTTGTATTGTCACCCCGTTTCCTGTATGATTATCCGATCATGAACAAAGAAATCAACCATAGAAAAAGGATGGCTTAAGAGAGATGGTCCCTGAGACGGAAGAAGAGATGGTCCCTGAAACGGAAGGGAAAAGCAGAACAAAGGCCAAGCATGAGGTGGAAGCGCTTCAACGGCTTGGGGAGAGACTGATTGAGCTCTCCAAGGAACAAATAAAGTCCATGGCAATTCCCGACGACCTCAAGCGCGAGGTTCTGTTCGCAAAGACCATCACCCGCCACGGGGCAAAACGGCGGCAGCTTCAATATATCGGTTCCATCATGCGAGACATCGATCCGGAATCCGTTGTCACGGCCATTGACCGGCTCTCCATGGCCCGGGCCATGGCAAGCTCGAAGTTCAAAAAGATGGAACAGTTGAGGGACGAACTGATCCAGGGGAACCAGACAAGTCTCAACAGTTTTATCGACGACCACCCCCAGGCCGACCGCCAGCGGCTGCGACAGCTTGCCAGGAATGCAAAGAATGAGATTGCGGCCGAGAAACCGCCAAAATCATCCAGAGCCTTGTTCAAGTACATCAGGGAACTCACAGAGGCCCAGGACGATTAAAGATGTTTCTTCCAACCACGAAAGCAGAACTCAGCCACCTTGGCTGGGACAGTCTTGATGTTATTTTTGTCACCGGCGATACCTATATTGACTCCCCCTATACCGGCGTTGCCATCCTTGGCAAACTCCTGGTGGACAAGGGTTTCAAGGTGGGGGTCATTGCCCAGCCCGATATTGAGAGCGATAGGGACATCAAACGACTCGGCGAACCCAGGCTTTTCTGGGGCGTCACCTCGGGATCGGTGGACTCCATGGTCGCCAACTATACGGCCACCAAAAAATGGAGAAAGAGCGACGACTACACCCCGGGCGGAACAAACAACCGCCGTCCGGACAGGGCCGTCATCGCCTATACCAACCTGGTCAAGCGCCACTTCAAACCGACCCGTCCCATCCTGCTCGGCGGCATCGAGGCAAGCCTGAGGAGAATCGCCCACTATGACTTCTGGTCCAACAAAGTCCGGCGCTCCATCCTCTTTGATGCCAAGGCAGATATTCTGGCCTACGGCATGGCCGAGTCCACCGTTGTTTCCATTGCAAAGGCCCTGGATGAGGGACGCGAGGTCTCCGGCATCAACGGGGTGTGCTACATTTCAAAAACGGTTCCGGAAGGGTTTATCGAGCTTCCCTCATTTGAAGAGGCGGCAAAGGACAAGAAAAAATTCTCCGATTGTTTTGGCCTGTTTTACGCCAACAACGATCCTGTAACGGCCAAGGGCATTGCCCAGCGTCACAACGACCGGTTCCTGGTCCAGAATCCCCCACCGCCCTACCCCACCACAAAGGAGATGGACCGGATCTACGACCTGGAGTTTGAGCGGGACGTCCACCCCTTTTACAGGAAAAACGGCAGGGTCAAAGCCATGGACACCATCCGCTTTTCCATTCCCACCCACAGGGGATGCTACGGCGAGTGCAACTTCTGCGCCATTGCCGTACACGAGGGACGAACCGTTCGATGGCGGAGCCAGGAGTCCATCATTAACGAGGCAAACACCCTTGCCCGGCACCCAAAATTCAAGGGGACCATCGCCGATGTGGGAGGCCCCACGGCCAACATGTACGGATTTGAGTGCAAAAAAAAGCTGAAACAGGGGGCCTGCACGGATAAGCGATGCCTGTTTCCCAAGGTCTGCAAGAGTCTCAAACCTGATCACTCAGGCCATCTCAAGCTGCTCAGGCAGATCTCCGACATTCCAGGGGTCAAAAAGGTATTCATCGGTTCAGGCATCCGGTACGACCTGCTCCTTGCAGACAAAGGCCACGGCATGACCTTTCTCAAGACCGTGGTCAACGACCACGTGTCCGGCCAGATGAAGGTGGCCCCGGAACACACCCAGACCCAGATCCTGGAACTCATGGGAAAGCCGGATACAAGCACCCTGATCAAATTTAAACAGCAGTTTGACCAGCTGTCGAAAAAGGCCGGCAAAAAGCAGTTTCTGACCTATTATCTCATCGCGGCCCACCCCGGCTGCACCCTGGATGACATGAAACGGCTCAAGCGATTCTGCCACGAGACGCTCAAGATCACTCCCGAACAGGTACAGATCTTCACCCCGACCCCCTCCACCTACTCGACCCTGATGTACCACACCGGGATCGATCCCTTTTCCGATAAACAACTCTTTGTGGAACGGGACCGTTCGGCAAAGGAACGACAAAAACAGACCATCACAGGCAACAGAAAAAAAAGATGAGTTTTATGAAAAACCGTTGGGCCGTTCCCAGGACCCACTGGCTCCACGGCATCAAAACAGCTATTGCTGCGGGCCTTTGTTACGGGATCACCACCTTTTACGGCCTTGAATACGGCTACTGGGCCGTGATCTCAACGGTGATCGTGATGCAGGTCTATGTGGCGGATTCCATCCGCATGTGCATCTACCGCCTCTCCGGCACCATCATCGGTGCCCTCATGGGCATTGGCTCCCTGCTCTATTTTCCGGACACCATGCTGGGAAGGCTGTTTGCGGTTTTGCTACCCGTGGGCATCTGCAGCTTCATGACCCACTACAACCCGCGATACAGGATGGCGGCCATCACCGCCGTCATCGTTATCATGACAGGGTTTACAGCACCGGACAAGGTGGGGTTCGGTTTTGACCGGATCATCGAGATCGCCATCGGCATCTGCTGCGCCTTTGTGGTCTCGGTCCTGATCCTTCCTGTCCGGGTGGTGGATGTACTGAAGGAAAACATAAGAAACCAGGCCCGGGAGTGCTGTGAGAAATACGATATCCTGACCCAGGCCTTTCTCAACGGACAAAAGCCGGTGGACGAGACCCTGTTAGAAGATCTTACCCGCAAGGTCTGGAAAAACCATGAGCTGTTCCAGAGTATCAAGCAGCATGAGGCCTTGATCTACCATAAGAAATTCAGCAAGAACATGAAGATGATTATTTCAACCATGGACAAGGTTGTGGAGCATCTCCGGACCATGGCACGGACCCTGAACGTGACCGAAGAGGCAGGATTTGAAATTATCATGGAAAAGGAGCTGATCGTTCTTGCAACAGAAAGTAAAGCTGCGCTGCTGGCCCTGGTTGAAAACCAGGGGTCACCCGGACCGGGTTTAACTGGAACGGACCAGCTCTCCCTTGCCATTGCAGCCACGGAAGATCGCCTGCATACGCTTCGCTCCCAGGGGGTAACCACCCGGTTCGACCTTCACAAGCTGGAACAGTTCTACAGTTTCTACCACTCCATGCACTACCTTGCCGAAGACCTGGTCGCAGCCGCAGAATATTAGATCAGGGTGGAGAAATCAAAGCTTTCGCTCCGGTTCAGGGTCAGGACAAACTGCTTTAACAGTTCCGGATCAAAACAGTGGGCCATACCGTTGTCCCTGAGTTTCATCCTGGCCTCGACCCGCTTTTCAGCCTCCTTGTTCAGCCGGGACTCATGCTTCAGGCGCCGGATATCCGGGTTTTTCTCGTTTCTCACCACAACTGAAACCGGGGCGGCACCGCCCTCCCACACCTCTTGTTCCATCTGGTGCAGAATCTCCAGGTTGGGATTTTTCCCGGTCATGATGGCCAGGGCCTCATAGGGTGTTTTGGAGGCCTTATACGGCCGTTCAGAGGTCAGGGCGTCAAACACATCGGCGATGTGGCAGATCTTTGCAAACAAGGGAATCTCATCATACTTTAACCGGCATGGATAACCGCTCCCATCCTCGTTCTCATGGTGGTACAGGATTCCCTCCATCACATACTTCGGGAAATCCGAGTCAAACAAAAGGCTGACGGAATAAGCGGTGTGGGCCTGGATGGCCACATACTCCAGGTTATTGAGCCGTCCTTTTTTGTTGAGGACGCTGCTGGGAATCTTTGCTTTTCCGATATCATGGAGAAATCCCATGACAGTGGCCTCCACAACAAGCTTTTCAAGCTCGGTCCTCCCTGAAACGGCAAAGAGATGGGGGTTGGCCTTGACAAAGATCGCCATGAGCCAGCCCACCTTGATGGAGTGGGTATGGGTTTCATAGTCATGGCCGATGAGGGTGACAAGCCCCTTGAGGGAATCGATGTTTGAGATGAATCCAATGGCCTTTGAAACCAGCCCCTTTAGACTGGCCAGGGTCTTTGACTCCAGCCTGGGAAACCCGAAATTTGCCTTCAGCACCCCCAGGATCACATCGGAACAGAGATCGGTAAACAGCAAGGACCTCGTTTCCATGGCTATGCTGTCGTTGGCAAGGATAATGTGAAGATTGTCCTTCAGATACTGTTCGTAGTCGCCCACCTCCTGTTTGTGAATGTAAACACACTCCCAGGAACTAAGCATCCGGATCAGGGTTGATTCCGGAATGGAGGTTGTATCCTTCAGCAGGCAACGAAACCGATGTACACCGGTCTCTCCAGCCAGCTCAAGCTTCTCGTAAAGATGGAATCGGGTAAGATTGTTAGGTGTGATAAACGTGGGAACAATGCCAATAAAATTACTGCCGTCACCGACAAAATCGTCGCCGATATCCATACCACCATCCATTGTCATGGGCCTCAAAATTCCTGTACCAAGGTTAAAACTTGACCATACTCCATTTCTCAACAAAGATGTATCTTTTATTATCCTGTCCATGGAGTGTCAACAAAAAAACAAAACCCGGTGTTATCAACGACCTCAATTTTTGAAGAACAGGGTGGACAATTCAAAGCTCCTGCTCCGGTTCAGGGTCATGACGAACCGCTTCAACAGCTCGGTATCAAAACAATGGGCCATCCCCTTGTCCCTGAGCCGCATCCTGACCTCGACCCGTTTTTGGGCCTCCCTGTTCATCCTGAGCTCATACTCAAGGCGCTTGATGTCGGAATTTTCCTCATTTTCCGCCCCATGGACAACCGGGGTGTCGCTGGGTTCACTCACCTCTTTTTCCATCTGTTGCAGGACATCGAGGTTAGGATTTTTCCCGGCCATGATCACCAGGGACTGGTAGGGGGTTTTGGCGGTTTTGTAAGGCAACTCCGAGGAGAGGGCAAGGGCGTCAAACACGTCGGCAATGTGGCAAAGCTTTGCAAACAGAGGGATCTCTTTTCCTTTCAACCCGCAGGGATAACCACTCCCGTCCTCGTTTTCATGGTGGTATAAGATGCCCTCCATCACATGTTTGGGAAGATTTAAGTCAAAGAGAAGCCCCACGGAATAGGCGGTGTGGGCCTGAATGGCCACATACTCGGTATTACTGAGCCGTCCTTTTTTGTTAATGATGTGACTGGGGATCTTCGACTTTCCAATATCATGGAGAAATCCCATGACGGCGACCTCCACAACAAGCTTCTCAAGCCCGGATTTGCCGGAGACGCCAAAGAGGTCCGGATTGGCATTAACAAAAATAGCCATGAGCCAGCCCACCCTGATGGAGTGGGTACAGCTCTCATAGTCATGGCCGATAAGGGTGGCAAGTCCCTTGAGGAAATTGAGTTCCGATACACCCCCAATGGCCTCGGACATCAAAGCCTTGAGTTTGCCATAGGTCTCAGCCCCGGGCTTGGGTAACCCGAAATTATTCTTCATCACCCCCTGGATCATCTCAAAACAGATCTCGGTGAAAAGCATGGCTCGCTTGTCTATCTCGATTCCTTCGCTGGCAAGGATGATGTGGAGATTCTCCTTCAGGTACCTGTCGTACCCCCCCATATCCTGCTTGTGGATGTAGAGGCAGTCCCAGGCGCTGAGCATACGGACAAGGGTTGTGTCAGGGATGGAGGTTGTGTCTTTAAAAAGACAGCGAAATCGATATACACCTTTTTCTCCGGCCAATTCTATCTTTTCATAGAGGCGAAACAGGGTGAGGTAATTGGGAGTGATAAAGGTCGGAACAATTCCTATGAAATTCGTTCCGTCATCGACGAGTTCGTCGCCGATATCGATACCGCCATCCATTGCCATAAATTTGAAAACCCCCTTAACTTAGGTTAAGTGCCTAACTCTACCATTTTAAAACAAGTTCCACCTTTTTTTAGTATTCTGCCGATATAGTGTCAACAAAAAAAAAAATTGCCGGACAATTTTGCAATTGTTTTTCACACCATGGGCATCATTCCGGGTTGTCCATGGCGTGGAGGCGATGGTAAAAGCCCCTGTGTTTCATCAGGGATTCATGGTCTCCGGCCTCAGTCACCCGCCCCTGCCTCAACACGATTATCCGGTCCGCCGTAACCGCGGACCTGAGCCTGTGGGCGATGGTAATGGAGGTCCGGTTCTCCTTGAGCCGGGCCGTGGCACTCCTGATCTTTTCCTCGGATTCAGTGTCCACGTAGGAAGTGGCTTCGTCAAAGATAATGAGCTCGGGTTCGTGGGCAAAAGCCCTGGCAATGGAGACCAGCTGCCGCTCTCCGCTGGAGAGGGAGGCGCCTCCCTGGCTCACCCTTGTATCGGCCCCATGGGGAAGCTTGTCTATGACGGATTTGGCGTGGGAAAGTTCAACGATCCGGTCAAACGCCTCGTTCGTCATGGCGCAGTCCGGGGGCAGGATATTCTCCCTGATGGTGCCGGAAAAGAGATAAGGATCCTGGGTCACCAGGGCGATCCGGGACCTTAAGGAATGGACGGAAAAGCTGTCGATCCCCCTGTTGTTGATCAGGATATCCCCCCCTGTCCTTGGGTAAAACTTGACTATAAGATTTATCAGCGAGGTCTTGCCCGAGCCTGTTGGCCCCAAAATCGCCAGGGACTGGCCCACCTTGACAGAAAACGACACCCGGTCCAGAACGGTTTTTTCCGGCTGGTAGGCAAAGGAAACTTCCTTGAACTCAATTGAGTCGATCCGCTTAAGCCCGGTGTTTCCTCCCGGATCGGCCTTCTGTTCGTCAAATATCTGCACGATCCTCTCCCCGGAGGCCAGGGCGTTCTGGAGGATGTTGTGCTTTTCAGCGATATCCCTGACCGGCCGGAAAAACATCTTGGAATAGGAGATAAAGGCGACCAGGGTCCCAAGGCTCAACTGGTCGGCCACCACCCGGCCGCCGCCGTAGAAGATCACGATGGCAAGGACAAGGGACCCGAACAGGTCCACCACGGGCATGAAGAGACCAAAGAGCTTTATCTGCCCCATGCCGGCCAGAAAGTTCTCGTGGTTAAGGGCCTTGAACTCCTGTTTGATCCTCTCCTGGCCGGTAAAGAGCTGGATCACCCTGATGCCGCCGCAGGATTCGGAAAACATGGAATTGATCTCGGCGATCTTGACCCGCAGGCTCCTGAACACCTCCCTGGAGCTTGCGGAAAAATAAAAGGTGGTCCAGACCACAAGGGGAAGGACCCCAAGAACGGCAAGTGCAAGCCTTATATCCATGTGGACCAGGACAACGATGATGCCGACAAGGGTAAAGATATCCTTCATCACAAATGTGATGAAGGTGGTGAACATCTCCTGCATGTTCTGGATATCGTTAGTCACCCGGGTGGAGAGGCGGCCCACGGTGTTTTTGGTAAAAAAAACCATGGGAAGCCTCTGGATGTGTTCATAGATCCGGATACGAAGATCATGCATGATCTTCTGGCCCGCAAGCTCCATCACCATAATCTGGACAAAGCTTGCCACAAACCTTGCAACGGCGATAAGGGCCAGCACCACGCCTGCCATCATCGCCCCCCTGAGGTGGAGGCTCTCCAGGCCGCCCCCCCCTTCCCTGGGAACGATGTAGAGATCCACGGCCACCTTTGTGATATAAGGGACCGCAATATCGAAAAGAGAGAGGAGCAGCATCAGAACCATGGAAAGCACGATCATCCAGCGATTCTGGCCGATATAGGGCACAAAGCGCTTCAAGAGCCGCAGGTCCTGCCTGGGGCCAAGCTCCTCCTCCGGGGCACCCCCCATGGTCATCCCCATCCCCCCCCCTCTCCAGGGCCGTTTGTGGACTGCATGGCCTGGGCCCGGGCATAGTACCCGCCCTGTTCCACAAGTTGCTCGTGGGTCCCGGACTCGACGATCTTCCCCTGATCCAGGACGATGATGGTATCCGCACGCCTGAAGGCCTGGAACCTGTGTGACACAATGATCAGGGTCATGGTTCGGGCAAGGGATTCAATGGTATCAATAATGCCGGAGGCGGTCTTAATGTCCACCTGGCTCACGGGATCGTCCAGGATCAGGATGGGGGATTGCTTGAGAAGCGCCCTTGCAAGGGCGATACGCTGCTTCTGGCCACCCGAAAGCATCACCCCCTTCTCCCCGATCAGGGTATCGACACCCTTGGAAAACGAAGCAATGGTTTGGGTCAGGCCGGCCATTTCAAGGACGGTGTTGATCCGATCCGTGCCGGCGGCAGGATCTCCGAACCTAAGGTTCTCAAGGATGGTGCCGGAAAACAGGAACGGCTCCTGGGGCATGAAGGAGATCGAACGCCTCAGAAGATCGAGGTCAAGTGTCCTGATATCCATGCCGTCGATGGATATGGCGCCGGAATCCGGGTCATAGATCCTTGGAATCAGGCTCACCAGGGTGGTCTTGCCGCTGCCCGGGGGGCCTGCGATGCCGAGGATCTGGCCGGGCCCGACCCCCACACTGACGCCATCCAGGATCCGGGGAGCGATCTCCTGTCGTCCGTGGGTAAAAACCAGGTTGCGGATCTCGATATCACCGGCTATGGACGCAGGTTTCAACGCCCCCCCGGGACTCTCTATCTGCCTTGGAACATTGAGTATGGCATCGATCCTGTCGATGGAGGCCTTACCCCTCTGGATCATGTTCGTGACCCACCCCACGGCCATAACCGGCCAGGTGAGAAGCCCGAGATAGGAGATGAAGGCCACAAAATCCCCGGGAGAGATGGTGTCGAGGATCACCTTTCGCCCCCCCAGGCCGATGACCACGGCAAGGCTGATGCTGGTCAGAAGGGTGACCATGGGAAAAATGAGCCCCCTCATTTTAACCAGGTTCATGTTGGCTGCCACATAGGCTTCAGACTCCCTTGTGACGCACAGGGTCTCCGCATCCTCCCGGTTAAAGGCCTTGATGATCCTGATGCCGGCAAACCTCTCCCTGGAGGATTCCATGAGCCTTGAAAAGGATTCCTGAACATCCATGTAGGCCGAAAATAGCCGTTTGCTGAGGATCTTGGTAAAAAGGGCGATAAAGGGCATGGGCACAAGGGCCAGCACCGTCAATTCCAGGTTGATATACCCCATGAAGAAAACCGAGGCAAGACCGAGGACTATGGTATCGGTCATTCCGACAAGGCCCATGCCAAGGGCCATCCGGATATTGGTGATGTCGTTGGTTGCATGGGCCATGATATCGCCTGCGCTGGTGGTATCGAAGAACGGTGCCGGCATGGACAGAATATGATTGAAAAGCCGCTCCCGGATCCCCTCTTCCACCCGCCGGGCCGTGCCCATGATAAAGTAGCGCCAGCAGAATCTGAAGATGCCTATAAAAAAGGCCGCAAGGAGGATGTAAGTGCCGTAGCAAAGCAGGGTGGTGCCCGTAATGGTGAGGGATGCGATCCCGTCAACAGCCCATTTGACGATCCTCGGAATAAAGAGCTGGAGGATATCCACCACGAGCAGGGAGAAAAGCCCCGCCGCAATATAATACCGTCGTTCAACAAAATAGGGTCTGATCAACTCAAACTGTCTCAACACCACCTCAGCACAATATAAACCGGTCCAAAACAAAACGTAACCGTCTCTCCCTGAAGATCAGGTTTCAGGAAAAATGTCAAACCCTAAAACAAACCGGAGACAACAGGAAAAGCCCTCTATTAAGCGGATCACTTTCGTTCAAGCAGCCAGTTGATCACATCTCCGGGGTCGGGGACCTCCCTGACAGTATCAATCCCTTCAATAATTTCGGACAGGGTCTTGTTTTCCGGGTCAGAAATCTCCCTGCCGGGAGCACCCCCTTCAACAATTTCGGACCGGATCTTGTCTTCCGGGTCAGAAATCTCCCTACCAGGATCAGCCCCTTCAACAATTTCGGACAGGGTCTTGTCTTCCGGGTCAGGAATTTCCCTGCCAGGATCACCCCCTGGGGCCATTAACGGGTCGAGCACCCGGCTCTCCACAGGTTTGAACACCTCGTCAAAAACGGCTTGGGCACTCCCCTGGGAATCAGGAGCAGGAAGGGTCTTTGAACCGGGTTCGGAATAAGTCCCAGGATCCGGGAGCCAGCGGTTATTGAAGTCATCAAACAGGAGGGTGGGAACAAGAACCGAAGCAAGAAAAACGGCAAACCCGCAAACCATGGGCAGGAAGCGCCTGCCCGGGGTGGGTGCCCCCCCGGTTTCATCTACTGCAGGAGAGAAAGAATCCGGTTCCTGGGGCAGCAGGACCTGACGGGCCGCACTTTGCACCAAAGGCTCGTCAATAATCATGCTCCCCTGCCTGTGGGCAACCACCAGGCAACGGTCACAAAGGCTATTGATCACCCGGGGATACCCTCCTGAAAAGACAAAGATCCTGTCAAGGGCTATTTCAAGGAAGACCTCCTCTCCAGCCCCGGCATTGGACATCCTGTACCGGACATAATCGGCCGTCTCTTCCCGGTCCAGGGGAGCGAGAACCTGGTGGAGGGTCATCTTTTCCAGAAAACGCCCACCCTCCAGGGTGGAGAGCACCCCTGGGAACTCGTTCTGCCCCACAAGAAACACCGTAAGAGGAAGACGACCATCGCCCAGCTCCTGCCATGAAAGCAGAGTCTTGAGAAACCTTACGCCAATTCGCTGGGCTTCGTCCACGATCACCAGGCAGTGCTCCTTCAACAGCAAAACCGTTTCAAGGAATCGGACAAAAGCCGTATCAAAAGGTTCATCCCTCTGCAACTCAAGCCCCAGATCCTGGGCGATCGCGGGAAAAAGCTGGTGAAGCTCAAGACAGGGATCAACAATCCTTGCAGTACGTACACGGGCCGGAAGCCCCTGGACAATGGTGTTGAGAAGGGTTGTCTTACCGGTTCCAACATCCCCGGTCAGAACCATCACCCCGCCCCTGTCCACGGCCCGGGTCAGGGCGGACAGAGCCATACCGTGGCAGTGACCGAGCCACAAAAAATCAGGGTCTGAGCTAATATTAAAGGGCTTTCGTATCAGTTTGAAACGTTCCAGATACATACTATCTACAACATATCCTTAATTGCCTTGAGCAGGGGATTGGCATCGCCCGTTACTTCGCCCCCCGTGTCTGAAGGGTTGATATACTTTTTCACACACCCGTATTGACTCCACCCCTTAAGGGGATAATCCAGGTTGACGCTCTTCCATTTGGGATGGCCGTTCTGCCTGAGCCACCCAAGGTTATTGTAAACCACTCCTGCAAATTCGCCCACACGGTCGCAGTTATTTCTCCTGAAATCAAAGGAGGTCAAGACAGCCTTGACGGCAATGGTCTTGACGTCGCTCTCCAGCCAGGAATAGGTTCCGGACGGAATCACGGCATCGGGGTAAAACTCCAGGATGCTCTTGTTGGTAATGGTCACGAGGTGAAGATTGTCCTGTTTGGCAACATGCTCGGCAAAAAGAGTCACAGGCACCCCTGCCACATAAAACATGGCATCGATCTCTCCCTGCTTCAACATGGAGATGGCTTCAAGGGTTCCCACGGTAACAGTCGTTTTCGGAATGACCCCCGAGACCTCAAAAAGCAGCTTTGAGGTCAGAAAGGTACCACTGCCCTCCTTGCCGATGGCGACCCGTTTCCCCTCAAGATCATCAAATTCGTTGATGCCACGGCGGGCCACCAGGTGGACCTCCTCATCATAGAGAGGAAAGACCATCTTTGTTTTCCTGGCGATCCTTTTTAAAGTGGCATCGGACTTGACCTTGACCACAAAGGCCAGCACATCGGACTGAACGATCCCCATCTGGGTCTTTGGCCGCTTGTACACGGCATAGACATTTTCCACCGAACCGGTGGAGTTGTAGACATGGAGATCAAATCCGTACTGCTTTGCAAGCTCCATCATGTTGAGCCCGAACTGGTAGTAGGTCCCTTTTTTGCCGCCGGTCATCATGCCGAGATCAACAGCAAGCGAAAGGTCAGACATAAACAATACCGAAATCAAAACAAAAGATGCAATGGAAACAGCTTTCTTCATGGGAATGATCCTTTGGTTAGGTGTTGCGACAATGCGATTCCAAGAGTTAATACGATTCGTACTAAACGTTGTTACGCACTTCTGCGATATTGTCAAGGGTCGAAGGGGTCAGGCTTATATCTCTGTATATCTCTGGGGTCAGGCTTAGCTTAT
>JAQYWC010000052.1 GCA_030145245.1 Desulfobacterium sp. | reverse complement strand
GTCCCCACAATAAAAGAACTCCCCCCCTGTTTTACCGGCTCAAACCAAAGATCCCCCCCAAGGTCCCGCGCAATGCTTCTTGCAATGGAAAGCCCCAGGCCCGACCCGGGCTGTCTTGCCGTAAGCGAGGTGTCTATCCGGTGGAATTTCTCAAATATCCGCTGCCGGTGCTCCCTTGGAATGCCGGGCCCCCTGTCCGAAATTCGAAGCTCGCAAAAACCCTCCTTTGCCCCATTCAGCACAAACGTAAGCCTCTTTCCTTCGGCTGCGTATTTCACAGCATTATCGATGATGTTCACCACCACCTGCTCCAGGGCGTCCCTGTCGGTTCGAACCATCAAAGGGCCATGGGGCAGGATCAGCTCAGTTTCCATGCCCGCGGCCCTGATCCTGATGCCGTGGCGCTCCACCATGGCGGTCACCAGCGCCACAAGATCCACACGGTCAACATGGTACGTTTTCCTGTCCTGTTCAAGCCTTGAAAAATCGAGGACGTTGTTGACCAGGCGCGTCAGGCGCTGGCTCTCGGCAACGATAACCGAGAGATAATGCGCCACCTTTTCAGGGGCACGGACCCTGCCGGACTGGAGCAGCTCCCCGTACATGCGGATGCTTGTCAACGGTGTCTTCAGCTCATGGGAGACGGAGGAGACAAAGGAGGTCTTCTCCAGGGCATCCTTTTTGTTGATATGGGCCTGCCAGGTCATGAGGGCCCCGCCCGAAACAATGGCCGCCACAAATATGGCCAGAAGAATCACCGACACAAAGAAAAAGCCCCTGCCCTTGTCCCTGTTGCTGCCATCAAGAAAGACGTGAACCTGCCAGTGGGGCAGAAGCGGAGAAACATTGATGACAGCGGCAGGCGTTTGCCCCTCATCAACATCCCCTGACCGGTGAATAATTTCGTTGTTTCCATCCACCAGGGCGTAGGCAGTCCCTGGTTCGGTGAACCTGGGAAGATCGGTCCCAAGCCTTGAGAGCAAGGTCATCAGTTCAAGCTCAACCCCGAAGACCGGCCCATGGTCCGCGACCTTTACCCACCCCAGGATAAAAAGCCGGTTCTCCGCAAACCAGGGTATCCAGCCGGACCGGGGCTGGAACAGCTCCCCGGACGGGGCAACCCCAAGCCGTTGTGCAACAACGGCGACATTCTTTTCAGGCCGGGCAAGGTCAAGCAGGGCCCGGCGTCCCTTTTTTGCCATCGCCATGGTCTTCCGGGGAGCCGTTTGCATGGTATTGGCCGTTGAACCATGTAAAGCCTCCATCTTGTCGGACGGCGCTTCCCCGTTGCTCTCCCAGGCGATCCGCTTTGAAAAGAGCGAATCATAGCGACGGATAAACCGCCGCTCCTCCATGGTCGATTCCATGCCTGGAACCGGGTACGCCAAGGGAAAACCCTCCTGCCAGACAAAGACGTTCCTGACCAGGGGATTTGTCCGCTCCCACAGAATCAAAGTCTGGACAAGGCGGTCCGGGTCGACGGCCACCAGGGAAGCGGTCAGGGAATCCTCAACCCCCGCAACGGTGATATGGATGGTCTCACAAATGGCCTGCCCCCGCTCCGAGACAAGCTCCAGGGCTTGCCGGCTGATCCGATCCTGCTCATGGCTCAACAGCCTGAACGCCACCACCACCATGATCAGGGTGGGGATGAGCAGCAGGGCCCAGTAAATTGCAATGGAACGTTTCAAGGTCATGGCATATGAACTATCAGGTTTTCACCCTGTTTTACAGGAAAATCAAAGCCCCAGGGATCACTTTGATTTTTGCTCATTTTTCACCGGAAAGACCGGCCCGGCCCCTACCCGGGCAGGCCAGCTCCCGGAATCACTTTGACTTCTGTTGATTCTTCATCTGGTAGGATTCGGTCCTGAGCACCTTACGGCTCTTCTTGCTCATGCCCTTCTGCTTGATGGTTTCGGCCTGGACGTCAAGCTCTTCCGCCTGTTCGAGCAGAACGGAATCCTTATACATGGTTCCCACTTCCTTTAGTTTGGCTGCCGACTGTTTCAGCTCTTCCACGGCCGCCTCTTTCTCTCCGCTGTCGGAAAGGGCAATGGCCTTTTCCTGGGAAAGGGCGTTGAGGTTGAGCTGATACTCCCTGATGACGCCCATGTTGGTCGACCGCTCAACCGCTGCCGGGTTGTCGCTGAAGCGTGCCACGGAACGAGCCGTTGTTGTTTCCCGGCGCTTGGTAAAGGGGTTGTCGTAAACCACCCTTGCCGTTGCAATATCCATGACGCTGCCGCTTGTGGAGGCCGGAATCGCAACCTCCACCAGGGCGTACTTTTCCTGGCCACCGTAAAGCTGGTTCATGAACAGTTCCACCTGGCCTCCCCGGATGCGCCCTTGCCGTCCCACGATCCCTAGGGGCTTTATCACCTTGGGCATCTCAATGAAGAGCCGCACTTCCGTTGCCACCACGTTGAGTACATCCCCGAGTTCAGCCGCAAAGATCATGGGAAGATCGTCACTGGACTCCACAAAGTAGATGTTGCCGTCGCTCTTCTGGGAAAGCCTTGCCATGAGGTCTTCGTTGTAGTCCGTCCCCACGCCGATGGTGGTCACCGATATCTTCTCCTTGATCAGGGCGGAACCAAGCCGGCCCAGGTCCTCGGGAGTCCTTGGGCCCACGTTGGCCAGGCCGTCGGAAAGCAGCACAATGCGATGGACATAGTCCCCGGCAAGGTTTTTCCTGATCTCGGCAGCCCCCTGGCTCACCCCGCCGAACAGGGCAGTGCTTCCGCCGGGCGTTATCTGCCGGATCTTCCGGATGATCCCCTCAATGTTCTCAATGCCTTGGGCCGGCACAACGGTATCAATGGTATCGTCATACACAACAAGGGAAAAAAGATCTCCTGGCCCCAGCCGTTTCAAGGCTTCGATGGCCGCCTCCCTGGCCCGCTCGATCTTGGACCCAGTCATGGAACCGGACCGGTCAAGGACAAGGGCCAGGTTGACCCGGGGCCGCTCCATTGCTGAAGGGGCCAAAGGCGCGTCAAGGCTCACCTTGATCACCACGTTCTGGGGACCGCCCGCAGGAAGCACCCCCCTGTCGGTCTCAACCCGGCAGACCACCTTGGATTGCCCCCCCTCTGCCTGGGTAATGCCCAGGGACAAGCCAAGACACACAACCCATGCCATTGCAAACAACGCTTTTCCTATTGGTTTCATCACTCTCTCCTTTTGTTATGACGTATCTGTTTAAAAAATAATCCGCAACCCCTGAATACGTTATATATCAAGGGAAGTTGAGAGGTGTCACAGGCGGGTAAAAGGGTTGTAAAAAAGTTGTAAATTCTGACGACAAGGGAGGAAGGCGTTTCATATCTGCCCTGGGGCGATTTTCTTCAGGTGGGACGTCCAGGGCCGGAAGGCCCCGCCCTGATCATGGGGGAGGCCTTCCGGCTGCTGATTTAAAACAACGATGGATCAGGCAACGGCCGCCTGGAAAGGCTCCATGCCCAGGCGCTCGATCATCTTGCCCAGGCGCTCGCCGGTCTTGGCATTTTCATTGTAATACTCGATGACCTTATCCACGGCAACGAGCACTTCATCGTCGGAAAGATCGGTGATCAGCTCCTTGGCGATGCGGGGAACCGCCCCCACGTTACCGCCGATCACAAGTTTCCAGCCTTTCTTATCCCCAATGAGTCCCACATCCCGCACCCAGGATTCAGAGCAGCTCAGGCGACAGCCGGAGACGGCCATCTTGAACTTTCCTGCCAGGTTGCGGCCATGGTAACGCTCGTCCAGGATCGTAGCGATCTTCAGGGAATCCTGGGTCGCCAGGCGGCAGAAGGTGGTTCCCGGACAGGCCCGGATACTCCGGACGCACATTCCCACTGCGGCGCCCTGGTCCATGCCAAGATCCGCCCAGGCCCGGTCAATATCCTCTTCCTTCAACCCTACGATGGCGATGCGGGTGGCGCCTGTGATCTTAAGCGCCTGGGCATTGTAGTTTTCCGCTACGTCGGCAATCTTCCGGAGCAGATCCGGTGTAACCACTCCACAGGGAATGTGGGGGGCGATGGCGTAAGTTTCCTTGTCTCTCTGGGGGATGGCCCCCTTCTCTCCTAATTTAAGCATCTATAATCCTTTCCCGTCCAGGCCACAAAGGCCTGACGGCGTTTGATGTAGTCATGGAATAAGCCTTGGGCACAAGCCCGGCTTCAACAGGCCTTGTAAGACAGGAACTTACCCTTTGTCAAGGGAAGGATAAAAAACATTGAACAAAGGCGGACCCGGAAACCATGGAATGGTTTATCCGGATTTCTCCATCTTTACAAGGTGAAAAGAATGCTGACAAAAGGGAACCTCTGCCATGCCCCCGGGAATCTGTCCCCAGCCTTGGATAGTCAGCAAGATCAGGCCCTTTTACAATTCCCCCCATGGATAAAGCATTCTGGCATCTATATTGCTCTTCTGCATGGTGTCACAATATGTTTCACCGTTTACAGGAGGTTCCATGCTTTACTCGACCCGGTCGAAACTCATTTTCAGCTTTCTCAGCGTAGCACTGCTGGTCGGTATCGTGTCTTTGATTGTCGGCTGGCAACTCTTGTACGATTCCTTTTTGAATGAAGCCAACAACCGCGTGAGACAGGATCTGAATGTGGCCCGGGTCATATACGATGACCGGGTCACGGCCATCCGGCTCTCACTCGAAACAACCGGGCTTGGGACCGATTTCAATAACGCCATACAGACCCGGAACCGGGTGGTTCTGAAAACCCGGCTGGAACGGCTATCCCAAAGAGTGGGCCTTGATTTTGCCGGCATCATGGCGGCCGACGGTACCCTGGTCTGCTCCATGGACGGCAACAGCGCTGCCATGCACCCCATCCCCGGAAATATGCCCATTGCGGATGCGGCCCTGGAACAGCGCCGAACGGTTTCCGGAACCGTGGTACTGGACAGGGGCATGCTTGAGGCAGAAAACCCTGACCTGGCACAAAGGTCCCGGATTCTCACCCGGCCATCAGAGGGAAGGGAAACCGCTGGATTGGCCATCGCCTCCGCCGTCCCTGTCATGGACAAGGATGAAATGATCGGAACCCTATACGGCGGCATGCTCCTCAACCGGGATCGATCCATCGTGGACAAGATCGGCGGAACGGTCTTTCGCAACGAGGTGTATCAAGGCCATCATGTGGGCACAGCCACCATTTTCTTCAATGATCTGAGAATCTCCACCAATGTCCTGGGAAAAGACAACCAGCGCGCCATCGGAACCCTGGCCTCCAGGGAGGTGACCCAGCGGGTGCTCGTGGAGGGTAAAAGATGGACCGACCGGGCCTTTGTGGTGAACGACTGGTACATCACCGCCTATGAACCCATTACGGATATCGCCCAACGCCGGGTGGGCATGCTCTATGTCGGGGTTCTGGAGGCAAAATACCGGGATGTCCGCCAAAAATCCCTCTGTGTATTCGCCATGATCACCCTGGCCGGGGTGACCCTGGCCATTGCCCTGGGATGTCTCCTGGCCAACCGGATCATGCGGCCGGTGAATCAGCTGATCCACGCCAGCATGGAGATCTCCAGCGGAAATTTTTCTCCGGATGTCGGGCCCATCTGCCAAAGCGACATCGGCTTACTTCAGAAAGAGTTCATCGATATGACCCATGCCCTGGTTAGGCGTGATCAACAGCACCGGGAGGAGAACGAAAAACGGCTGATCCAATCTGAAAAGCAGGCAAGTATTGGAAAACTTGCCGCTGGCGTGGCCCACGAAATCAACAATCCGTTGACGGCGGTACTCACCTTTACCCACCTGATTCTGCGCCGCAAGGATACGCCGGAAGAGATCCGGCAGGACCTTGAAACCATCGCTTTGGAGACCGAACGGGTCCGGAAGATCGTCAAGGGGCTCCTGGATTTTTCGAGCCAGAGCCGGTTAGATACGGAGACCCTGAACCTTGGCCGGCTGTTAAAAGAAAGCATCCGCCTGATGGAAAATCAGGCCCAGATCAGCGGGGTGACGCTTTCTTACCACTCCCGTGGAGAACTGCCGATGCTGGCGCTTGACCGGAATCAGATCCAGAGCGTGATGATCAATATGATCCTGAATGCCCTGGACGCCACCGGACCCGGGGGAAAAATAGAAATCGTGCTGAAACCCGCTGAACGGGAACACGGAAAAGGTGTTGAAATTTCCGTGAAAGATACGGGGACAGGGGTCGCTCCGGAACACATGGACAGGATTTTCGATCCGTTTTTCACAACCAAGGAGGTGGGCAAGGGAACCGGACTCGGGCTTGCTGTATCCGCCGGCATCATCCACCGCCACGGTGGAAAGATTAATGTAGAGAGCAAGCCCGGCAAGGGCAGTCGTTTCACCATCTGGCTGCCCTGTGACAGGAACACCGAAATGAGGATGAACAAAGGGAGGAGCAATGAAAGAACGCATGTTGGTGATTGACGATGATTCGGCTGTGCTGGGATCCTGTAAAGCCATCTTCCAGGATAATGGATTTGAGGTTGAAACCACAACAAATCCCAGGGAAGGTCTTGAACTGAGTACAAGAAATAATTATAGCGTGATTCTCTGCGACTGGAAAATGCCCGGGTTCAACGGGCTTGACGTCATCGCCGAGCTGGAGCAGCGGACCCCCGGTTCGGCCGTTGTGATGTTCAGCGGCTATCCGTCAGTAGACCGGGCCACCGAAGCCATGAAGCGGGGCGCCATGGATTTCCTTGCCAAGCCCTTTACGCCGGATGAGATCACCGCCGTGGTCCGCAGGGCTGCGGCCCGGAAACTCAAGCAGGAGAAAACAGCCTTCACCCGGTTCGAAAAAATGTGGGAGAAATTTCCCGTGCCCAGCATCGACGCAAAAGGACCCAAGATCATCGCCGAGACCGTGGCCCAGAATGTCGGTGTGGACAAGGCCAACTCCGCCTGGGTCTCCCTGTTTGTCCTGGGGGTTCTGGCCGGAGCGTATATAGGATTCGGCGGTCTTTTTTCAGCTTCCGTGACCTTTGATCTTTCACCGGCCCTGGGCATTGGCCTGAAAAAGCTCATCGCAGGCGCAGCGTTCAGCATCGGCCTGATGCTGGTGGTGATCGCCGGTGCCGAGCTCTATACCGGAAACAGCCTCATGGTATCCAGTGTCATGATCGGTGAGGTTACATGGCAAAAGGTGCTGGCAAAATGGTGCCTGGTCTATGCCGCCAATTTTGTGGGCTCAATTCTCCTGGCCCTGCTCTTCTATTTCTCGGGGTTATGGAAAACCGGCAACGGACTTCTGGGGGAAACAGCGGTCAGGGTCGCCCATGCCAAGGTTCATTTGGGATTTTGGGAAGCCTTTGTCCGGGCGGTCGGCTGCAACTGGCTGGTCTGCCTGGCGGTCTGGATGGCATTGGCATCCAGGCAGGTGATCGGAAAGATCTTCGCCATCTTCTTCCCGATCATGGGATTCGTGGCCATTGGATTTGAGCATTGCGTGGCCAATATGTATTTCATCCCCACCGGTATTTTCCTGAACCATTGGGCGGGCGTTACGCCGGCAGGGCTTGAGATGAATTCCCTGACGTGGACCTCCTTTGTTGTCAACAACCTGATTCCCGTGACCATCGGCAATACCATCGGCGGTGTGGTTTTCGTGGGATTAGGGTATTGGGGGGCCTACCTGAGGCCCAACCAGAACCCGGCAGGATGACCCTTCCGGTTTAAGGCAAAAAAAAAGCAAGAAGCAACAGGGGCCATGCTCCCATGCCTGCGATGAATCCGCCTGGGACAAGGGACTTTCCTTCACCATCTCCAGGAAGAAAGAGGCCGACTACCGCAGCGACGCCCCTTTTTAAGATTCGAAAAAGGGCAAACGCACCGCCTGATGCTGACGCCTGAAAAACCATGATCCGATGCTTTCATCCCCCCACCCGGCCAGGCGCCCGGGCGGGGGGAATGAAAGGAAGGCATTATCCCTAATGTTCGATCGTCTGATAGGCAAGCTTTTGCCCAGGCGGTTCGAACATTTTCAGGAACATGCCGAACAACAGGGCATTTCCCTTTTCATAATCAAATCCGGCAAGGGTTGTGACAGGGCTTTTTAATTTCGCCAGCATGGCCTTGAACGCTCCGGATTCGGCACTGACAAGGATATCGGCATCATCAGGGTCTGGTAAGCCGTTTCGGATCTCTGCCACCCCCCTGCGCACATGGATGGTAAACGCCTGATCCACGTCGGTGAACCAGATTCCCACCTGTTTATCCATATCCGAACTTGCCCCGGCATCCAGGCTGACGGCAATCAAGGTGAAAAAGCTCTCAAGAGGAAACTGGGACAGAAGCTCCGGCGATGGTTTCACATTTTCAGAGGCCAGTATCCCGTCCCGGATCTCAATGGCTTCGGTCAGGTAGTAGTGGCGTGCATTGGGATTTTCCTCTTTCTGGCCCAGGGCCATCAGGGCATTGATACGAAGATTTTTGGCAGCACTGTTTTTCGAATCCAGTCTCAACAGGTGCCCGGTCAGCTGAAGCACGGTCTGGTGCGCCCCTTTTTCAGCATAGTTTTCAGCTTTGGCCAGAAGGTTTTCCTCCCCCCCGGCAAGATCGGCCATCAAGCGGTCCTGCTCATTCCTGGGCAGGGGCTGAAGATCTGCGGAATCCCCGCTGAACCAGCCAAGGTTACCGACAAAAAGCGCCCTCAAAGACCAGCTCACCTTGCCGTAAAATTCCTGTAGATAGGGAGAACTGGCCAGATGCTCCGGCAGTTTGATATATTCGACAAGTTCGTCCGGGGTCATGCCCTGGTTGATTCCCCGGATGCCCTGGTCGTGAACAAACTGGATGGCGTCCCGGTAATCGGTTAATATGCTGTAAATTTTGTTGGTGCCTGAAACTGGCCGGCTGTGGCTGGGCACCAGGTGTTCCGGCCTGAGGTCCCTGATGATATCGATGCTTTTATACCAGCTTTTCAGACTTCTGAAAGGGGTGCCGCGAATGGTGTATAGATTGGGAAACGTGCGATAGTAATTGTCCCCGCACATCAAGAGGTTCTGCTCCTCAACAAAAACATATATCTGGTCGTTTGTTTCACCGGCTGCGTGAATCAGCTTGAGCTTAACCCCGGCCAGGGTGACATCCATTTCATGGGAAAAGGTTTTGGTGGGTTTAAGATACCCGGCGGTTGTTTCCGCTCCAACCCCAAGAAAAGGACCGATGCCCGCATTGACAAGCCCGTTCTGATCCAGGTAGTTGCCAAACATTCTCATGCTTCGTGTGCCGATGATCGGGCGCATCTTGTTCACAATGCGCTGCACATAATAATCCGTTGTTTCATGGGCATAGATTTCCGGGTTGCCACCGTCGGCCAGAATTTTTGCGCCCATGACATGGTCCACATGGTTGTGGGTATAGATGATCGCCTTGACCGGCTTGTCAGATATCTTCCGGAATTCTGCAAGAACCTTTGCCGCCTCCTCATTGGTTTCCATGGTATCGACGATGATCAGTCCGTCCTCTCCCTCGATCATGATCGAGTTGGCAAGGCCAAACCCCACGGCTGAATAGATGTTTTCAGTCACCTGATAAATCTTCTTTTCAAATTCCAGGGTATGCCGGGATAGTTTTTCTGCGGTATTTACGCCTTTTGTCGTCCTTTTGGTAAGTTGATCGGAACTTTTGCATGCAAACAGCAAAAGCGTGATGCAGAAACAGAACAATAGTTTTTTAACCACCGTCGTGACCTCCCTTAGAAGTTAATATGTGAACCACAGTTACATACTGCAACCCGGTTTCGCGATCGTGGATTGAAAAGTTTGAAGTTATACTATATGTAATGGGAAAAAATAAATATGATCAAAAGAGGCACTTTTGTTACATTTTGTGGCAGGAATTATCGGATTTGATTTATGGATTCAATGGGAACAACTTCAGCTGTTGCGATCATCGCCCTGTTTGATGTGATCAGGGATCATGGGATGCCTGTTGCCGAACTTGAAACCGCCACAGGCATCAGCCGGTACAAAATGGATGATCCGGATGCGCGGATCACACTGTCCCAGTTCTTAAAACTGTGGCAGATTGCTGTGGATCTGACGAAAGACCCGGCACTCGGACTTCACCTGCGGTACAAATACGGAAAAGACCTCATGCACTTTGTGGTGAACCTTGCCCTGAACAGCTCCAATATGCTTGAAGCGATGCAACACTGGATCCGGTATGAAAAGCTGATCAGTGACAGCGACCGAACCGAACTTTTTGAAAAAGAGGACCTCTGCATTGTAACCTACACCAACCTGTCTCCCGAACATGAAAACCGGTGGATCCCTGAGCATAACATCTCCCTGGCCCTGGAATACGGACGCAGGATCACCGGGTATGCCTTAAATCCGGTTGAGGTGAGATTTCGCCATGTGGATCCCGGCTATGCTGAAGAATATGCAAAAATTTTTCGCTGCCCGGTTTGGTTTGAACAGCCGGACACATCGATCATAATAAGAAAAAAGGATCTGTTACGCCCACCGGTTACAAGGGATCCGTATCTTCAGGCGGTTCTCAAAAAGCATGCAGACGCATCAATGGTGATGCTCAAGGGTAAGGAATCGTTCCAGGCACGGGTCAACGAACACATCATGAAACACCTTCCCAGGGGAACCGTGGATATTGAATCGGTGTCGGACGCCTTTGACATGGACAGGAGCACCCTCCACCGGTATTTAAAAAAAGAGGGGGTCACCTTCAGGGATCTCATCACCGGAACAAGAAAAAAGCTTGCACAAAACTACCTCGGCCAGGGACTGACCGCCACCCAGATCTCTTATCTGCTCGGTTTTTCCGATCCAAGCACCTTCCAGCGGGCCTTCAAACGCTGGTTCGGCTTGAGCCCGGGCGAATTCAGAAAAACCTAACCTTGGGGAACCTGCCACCGGCCCCCTTTTTAAATTTGCCATCTTTTTCACTTTTCACTGCAATTAAGTTTCCTTCTACTCAAAATACGCCGGCAGATCCAGCCAACGATGCTTATTTTCGTATGTCCTTCCCTTTTCACAGTTCGTCTTTCCCCGTCCCGATCATCACTGCCGATGTAACAGCAGGTCACAGATTCGTCTTTGGGTGATGTATGGATATCGTTTTCCATGAGAAAAACTCCTTTTATTGCGTTTGTTCCGGTTCGGCAGATCTAAAATTTACTTCGGCAACCCAAGCTGCACACTTGAAACAAATTTCATATAACACAAAGAATATATATCATATAAATATTTTTGCACATACCAAACTATAAAGCAATAAGCACAGGATGGCCATAGCTATTCACTAAAAAAATTCCCGCAATGCCTTATTTTTTTTTGGCGCTCAACCCTGGCGCGCCTATAGATCCTGATCCAGGGTGCAGAGCCTGTTTCTTCCGGCCTGCTTTGCCCGGTAAAGGGCGGTATCTGCACTATTGATCAGCTGACGGGTTTCTCTTATGGCAGGATTGTACTGGGCCTGGCCAAGGCTTATGGTTAGGGATATCTCAGTACCGGAATCCAGCAAAAAGGTCATGGATGATATGGCTTGGCGAATGCGCTCCAGGATCAACCGGGATTCGGAAATCGCGGTATGGGGAAGAACGATGCAGAACTCCTCTCCTCCGTAACGCCCCACACTGTCTGTTTTTCGGATCCCCTGTCTGATGGCATCAGCCATACGCTCCAAAACAATATCCCCGGCATTGTGGCCATGCACGTCATTCACCTGCTTGAAATGGTCGATGTCCACCAGGCACAGGGTCAGGGGATCGTTGTAGCGTGCGGCACGGTCGATCTCCATCCCCAGGATCTCCATGATTTTCCGGCGGTTGAACAGCCCTGTCAATTCGTCACGGGTTGCAAGCTCTGTCAGCCGCTGTTCTGCCTTTTTGCGTTGGGTGACATCTGTTCCAATGCCCCAGGTGTACCAGCCCGGGATGGGGGCGGCGGAACTGGTGTTTGACCAGGAAAGAGTACGTGTCTCACCGTTTTTGCACAAAAGGTCAACTTCCCAGTCACGGTAACTGCCGTTGAACTCAAGGAACTCTTCAACATTTTTGGCACGCTGGACCGGATCAGGATAGAAGAGTTCCAGGGCATTGGGGTTGCCAACAATCTCCTCACTGGTGTAGCCGGTGATCCTTTCGCACTCCTTGTTCCAGAAAAGAACCACACCGTTTTCATCCACGGCATCAAACATGATGGGCATGTTTTCAACCACTTTCCTGAACACCGACCATGGGATTTCCTTTTCTTCCAGGACCTCCCGGGAAACCTTGCTTTGCTCCTGGAACTCCCGCTCCTGGCAACCGGAACAGAGATAGAGCAACCCGGCCAGAACCAGGGTGAAACAAATGGCCGCCAGGGTGAGGAAGAGTTCCCAATTACTGTCCGGCAAGAGCAGCAGCAGGGACTGGCAACCAAGAATCAAAAAAATAACAAAAACAATAGAACACTTGACCATTTTCAACATCGGCAACCCAAATCCCCAAAATATACTTCCATAAAACCTTCTTTCGAAGAAAAAGAATTAATAAGACAGGAAAATGAAAAATAGGCAACAGCAAAATTATAAAAAATTCAAGGGGTCAATGGGAATCCTGCTTCATGCCAGGTGTTTTTCAAAAAAAATCAAACTTGCCGACCGATAAAAAAAAGGGTAATGCAATACACCCCAGGCAATGGAGATAACAATTGTACATAAAGGAGTTTTACCATGGGTGGAGCAACAGAGGAAAAGGGATCAAGGGAACAGCTGGCAGCAGAGTACAATGCCATGCGAGAGAGCATCATCGACACGGACAGGCGGTTCACCGTCAATGACAAGGGACATCTCGTCTTTGACGGTGCAGACCTTGCCGAGATCCACCAGCTCTATCCCACGCCGGTCTATCTCTATTCGGAAAAAGAGATCATACGTAATTATGAAGAGATCAGATCCGCCTTTGATGCCCGCCACAATGACACCCGCTGCTTCTTTGCCTCCAAGGCGTGCTCGGTGATGAAGATCCTGGACGTCATTAAGGACACAGGCTGCTCCGTGGAGACCAATTCCCGGTATGAGGTGCGCAAGGCACTTGAGATCGGTTTTACAGGCGACCAGATCGTGTTCAACGGCGTGGTCAAGACAGCAGAGGACCTGGAGCTTGCCATTGCCAACGATCTATACCTCATCAACGTCGACAGTTTCCACGAGCTTGAGCTCATCAACGAGATCTCAAGCCGCCTTAAAAAGGTTGCCAATGTATGCGTCCGGGTGGAACCCAGTGTCCCCTCGGCAACCCATCCAGGTCTTGTGACCGCCTTCCACGCCAAATCCGGCATCGATCTTCATGAGGCCGAGGAGATGGTCCGAAGGATCCAACAGATGTCCCATGTCCATGTCCGGGGACTGCACATGCATGTCGGGGATCAGGTTCCGGAATCAAAGCCGTTCAGGCTTGCCACCCGAATCGTGGTAAACGAGTCCATGCGCCTGGAAAAACGCCTTGGTATCCGGTTCGAGCTCATCAACGTGGGTGGCGGGATCCCTGCCCCCTACAAATACGGCGACGGAGACCCCCTCACCGACAACATGTATCCTGGCATCGGGTGTGACGATTTTGCCGAAGCCATTGTCAGCGAGGTCCATCGCTGGAGACGTGATATCCAGATCTGCATCGAACCGGGACGCAAGGTAACAGCCAGTGCCGCCGTTGTACTCACCGACATCGCCTGTGAAAAAACCAAGACCAACTTCAATGAAAACCGGGAACCCGAGGAGATCGTCCACTGGAAATTTGTGGATGCGGGTTACAGCGTCTTCTGCGACCAGCTTTACT
Organism: Desulfobacterium sp.; assembly: GCA_030145245.1. GTDB lineage: Bacteria > Desulfobacterota > Desulfobacteria > Desulfobacterales > Desulfobacteraceae > Desulforapulum. Next base: position 208,710 of record JAQYWC010000052.1, on the reverse strand, counting down.
GGAACTGGTACTTCAACTTCATGAACGCCACCCGGGCAAACCAGAACCATGACCAGTGGATCAAGCTTGCCGGCCCCCTCTGCGACGGGGGAGACTACTTCCACCAGGGGGTTGACAAAGAGTTCTTTCTGATCCCCTCAAACACCAAAATCGGTGACACCATGGTATTCCTGGATGCAGGCGCCTACACCATAGAGAGCCAGACCGTCTACAACAACCGTCCAAGAACCGCCGTACTCCTGGTGGACAAAAAAGGCAAAATCAACAAAATCAGGCGGGAAGATACCTATGAGGACATGGTCGGCAACGATATCTACTGAAACCCTACCAGGCATCAGTTAAACCGACACTAGAAAAGGCCCAGGAGTCAACTTGACTCCTGGGCCCCCTATTGGGACTCCTACTTGTATAAGCTACAAAATCATACAGTTACAGCAACAGACAAATTTAATAAAAACGACTACAATTTTCAAAACCCACCTATACTGCATCGAAAAAGAACCCCTGATTTAGTTCATTTGATGTGAGTTTCCTCCTATCAAATCCATGTTGTTTTCCTATTTTTTTTTTGATATCTACAGCTATGGTCAATTAACAATTAATCTACCAGGAAACAAATGACAATGAAAAAAACAATCCTTATTCTTTTGACATTTTCTTTTACTCTGTCACCTATCTATGCCTGGGCAGCTTTAACTCAAACTGAAGTTTCTCAGCTTTACGTTTCTTTACTCGGAAGGTCTTCAGAAGGGAATGGTAATATTTTCTGGATGAACGCAACCGATATGGAGCAGGCCGCCAGCTCCATGTTGGATTGTAAAGCTGTAAAAAGTTATTTCGGAACTGCTTTAGACTCTAACCAGGCTTTCATTGAGCACATCTACCTAAACACACTTGGTAAGACCTATACAGAGGATAAAACAGGTGTTGATTTTTGGGTGAGTGCTCTCAACAGTGGCCTATCAAAAGGTGTCATTGTTACCAGCCTAATTAACGCACTTCAAAGCCCTGACAGCGCAGGTGCTGCACAAAATCGGTTTAACAATACCGTTGAAGTATCTAATTATTGTGCTGATATGGTTGCCGTATGTACTGATCCTGATACTTTTGCAGGGTTTATTACAAATGTGACAGATGATGATGCTACGATCACAACGGCAATGGAGTTAATTGACATTGAGGCACAAAAGCTTTCTTTCGCTAAGACTTTTGGCGGAACGGATTACGAATCTGGATCCTCTGTACAGCAGACTTTGGATGGGGGATACATCATTTTAGGAACAATAAGAAGAGATAACTCGGACTCAGATGTTTATTTAATCAAGACTGACAACAGCGGTAATGAAATCTGGTCCAAAATTTTTGATAACGGGAGATGCGGTTCTGGCCGTTCCGTTCTGCAGACGGACGATGGAGGATATATTATTGCTGGTGGGGGAGACTTTAATCTGATTAAAACCGACAGTACCGGTAACGAAATCTGGTCTAAGGATTTTGGCGTTTTTAGATTACTTTCCATTCAACATACCTCGGATGGCGGATATCTCATTACTGGAAAATACTATACTAATGACTTTATTCAGGTAACTGATGTTTGTCTGATTGAAACCGACAGTAACGGTAATGAAATATGGTCTAAGAATCTTGGAGGTACGGAGATAGAATATACCGTTTCCGTCCAGCAGACCACAGACGGGGGGTATGTTATTGCAGGAGGTACGACGTTAGTATCAGGGACCCCCGATATTTATTTAATCAAAACCGATAGTAATGGTAATGAAATCTGGTCTAAAACTTTTGGAGGTATTAATTCCGCTGAGTCTGCCTATTCCATGCAGCAGACAGTGGATGGCGGATATATCATTGCTGGATACACCTGTAAATACGAGAATGGGAGAGCTGATATTTATCTGATTAAAACCGACAGTAACGGTAATGAAATCTGGTCTAAAACTTTTGGTGATACGCGAAGCAATTGTAATTATGGCTACTCAATGCAGCAGACCACAGATGGCGGATATATCATTACTGGATCGGCATACCCCTACGGTACCACACTCCTATATGGTAGTGATGTTTATTTAGTCAAGACTGACAACAGCGGTAATGAAACTTGGTCCAAAACTATTGGTGGTATAGGTACAAATGATTCTGGCTCCTCCGTACGGCAGACTTTGGATGGAGGGTATATCATTGTCGGAATAACAACATCAAACAAAGGTGGCAGTGATATTTATCTGATCAAGACCGACAGTAATGGAAATCTAAATGAAGAGTAGTGAATCATTTTGATATAGGAACTTACGAATCAAAGTTTATTGGAGATAAACTACCCTTTGAACCTTATAGTGGACCCCAATGTCAAGACAGTTTTTGATATCCGGGCCCATTGTCCATTAGCGGGACCGCCCGATCAAAAAAATCAACAAGGCCTGGCGGGGATATCGGAACAGTCCTCAGGATCATAGGGCACAGCCGCCCGAACACCACGTTGAAAGTGTATCAGCATGTTACCGGCAAGCAGGCAGCGGAGGTGATTGAAAAATTGCCATCGGCATTAAAAAAGACCCAGAAATAAAGAGAGTCGCCCTGGCTGAAAAATGGCCCCTAAAAACTAAAAGAGGCACAGGAGTCAATTTAACTCCTGTGCCTCCTATATGCGGGATCTAAAATCTTTGTAACCTATTAATTTAACTGGTCGGGATGAGAGGATTCGAACCTCCGACCCCAGCGTCCCGAACGCTGTGCTCTACCAGACTGAGCCACATCCCGACAGCTGAGGAAGGTTAATAGATCTTTTTTACGCTAATGTCAAGCAAATACATTCTCAAGAACAATAGTTGCTTCTCTTCCGGGTCCCACAGAGACTATTTTTATCTTCACGCCTGAGAGTTCTTCGATGCGGTTCAGATATTTCTTAGTGTTCTCGGGGAACTTGTCATACTCCCGAATTTCCGAGGTATTCGCTTTCCAGCCCGGGTGGGTTTCATAGATTGGAACGCAATTCTCAAGGGTATCGATACAGGGAGGGAATGCATCATAGGTTTTTCCGTCATGCTCATACCCGGTACAGATTTTAACCTCATCCAGGTCGTCGAGGACGTCAAGCTTTGTTATGACAAGTCCTGTGAGGCCGTTGAGACGTGCGGCATTTTTAAGAATAACCATGTCGAGCCATCCGCAGCGCCGTTTCCTGCCGGTGGTGGCACCGAACTCCGCTCCGGTTTTCTGGAGAGTGGCTCCGTCCTCATCAAAGAGCTCTGTTGGAAATGGACCGCTTCCCACTCGTGTGGTGTAGGCCTTAACGATTCCCATCACTTCGTTGAGCTTACCGGGTCCAACCCCTGAACCGCAGGCAGCATTGGCTGATACGGTGCTGGAGGAGGTCACAAACGGGTAGGTACCGTGTTCGATATCAAGATGGGTGCCCTGGGCACCTTCAAACAGGATCTGCTTTCCCTCATCCATGCCCTTATTCAAAGTAACTGAGACATCGGCTATATAGGGCAGGAGGCGGTCCCGGATCTCAAAGAATTCGTTGATCACGGTTTCCGGGTCCAGGGTCTCGGTTTTAAAATAATGCTCAAGGTAAAAATTCTTCTCTTCCATGATGGTCTTGACCTTTTGAGCGAAAAGGTCCTTATCAAGAAGATCTGCAAACCGGATTCCCCGACGGGTGGCCTTGTCCTCGTAGCAGGGGCCGATGCCGCGACCGGTGGTACCGATCTTTGCATCCCCTTTCTTGATCTCACGGGCCTGGTCGATGGACTTGTGGTAGGGCATGATTATGTGGGCTCTGTCGCTGACCTTCAGCATCTTGGGAGAAACATCGATTCCTTTTGAATCAAGGTAATCGACCTCCTCGAGAAGAACATGGGGGTCAACAACAACTCCGTTGCCGATGAAACACACTTTGTTCTGGATGATTCCAGACGGCACAAGGTGGCTTATGATCTCCTGGCCATCAACCACCATGGTGTGACCGGCGTTGTTTCCGCCCTGAAATCGCACGACATAGTCGGCACGATCGCTTAAAAGATCGACAATTTTTCCTTTGCCTTCATCACCCCACTGGGTTCCCACAACAACTGTATTTGGCACTATTTACTCCTTTTGTTTCTAAAAAAACTTCTGATGATCTCACGCGCTTCATCTTTACACACTCCGGATACAACCTCAAGGTTGTGATTCAGCCTGTCATCGGAAGCAAAATTATACAATGAACCTGCGCCTCCCCACTTGGGATCTTCAGCTCCATAAACGATTCTTGACAATCTGGCATGAATGATGGCGCCCATGCACATGACACAGGGCTCAATAGTGGCATAAAGGGTTGCCCCTGTCAGCCGGTAGTTTGATGTTCGTTCCCCACCCATGCGAAGCGCCAGCATCTCTGCATGGGCAGATGGATCACACAGGGTGATGGGCTGGTTGTGGGCCTGGGCGATGATCTGGCCATCCTTATCCACCAGTACCGCACCCACTGGAACCTCATCAATCTGGGCTGCTTTTTCTGCCTCTTCCAGGGCAATCGCCATATAAAAACTATCTTTCATTTGTACTTCTATATTCATGTTTTGGCCTTGAGGTCAATTAATTTCATTTTTTAATTGACATTTTAAATCAACAGCTGTACTATTCTCAAGTTTTTGGGCGCCTGTAGCTCAGTTGGATAGAGTACCTGACTACGAATCAGGGGGTCGCAGGTTCGAATCCTGCCAGGCGCACCACTTTTAAAATCAAGGCTTTCAGCGTTTTTGCTGAGGGCCTTTTTTGTTTTGGGGACACCATAAGATTACGGGTCCTCTTAATGCAACAGATATCGATACCCGACCCCAAAACTATCAATACCGCCGTAATCCATGATGTGGCCGCCTGAAATATGGTGGTTAAAAAGAACCAAAGCATGGTTCTCAAATCCAGGGATTGCAAAGGTCAACTCAACAGGCCAGAAAAATTTCAGGTGAGACCGGGACTCATTGGGATGCTTTTCAGCATCAAGTTTAAATATTTTTTCAGAATAGTTCAGCCCGACACCTGTCATTATGGTCGTAAGAAGAAAACGATTCCAGGGAAAATCAACCCAGCGGGCAGCAATTGCACTATTTAAATTGTAAAAGAAGTCTGAGCTTTTTTCATCCACAATCCCCAGGGACGAAACAATTTCAAGGCGTGGGGTGTAGGTGTTTGAAGCCGTTGAAAAACGAAGTTCCTTGATGAGATAGCCCAAATTGATATTATATATCCACCCGCCTGAGTCCCCATCAGTCACATCGAATTCCCCCACGACTGCCTCCATGGCATTATTGTCTGAAATAACCGCAACCCCTACTCCCAGGGTCCAGCGGTCAAGATCCTTGGCAAACAGAGGATTAAAAGGGCACGTCCCCCAAAAAACAAGTTGAAGATATAAAAAAGGTCCTACTATTCGCTGGATTAGATCTGTCATATTTCCAACCCCCAAATATTTTGAATCGACTGGCGTTTTGATATCCCCGACTTTGGGGACTTGAATGACGAAACCTGGTGCTTTTTTTTAGAGTCTTTCAGATATCGGCTCTGTATTCCGGGCAAAAACAAGAGAGAGCGGTATGAAGTAGATTTAATTGCAAGCGTTGTTAATTATGCATTCCATATAAACGAAGAATACTGCAACTGATTGGAATGTCAATTTGTAATTCACGCCAATTCATCCCCATGCCTGCAGGTTGACTCGGGCTGTGCTATGGGTTAGGCTGACAATTTAGAATTGGAACACAGATAAAAAGGAACGTGTGGAGTTAATACCATGAAGATCATCATCTCCCCTGCCAAAACCATGGCTCAACCGGACACAGGGAATCCCGTATTTGATTTTGAGGTTGACCGCCCGGTCTTTCACCAGGAGGCAGAGCGCCTGATCCGTTCACTCAAGGATATCCCGCCCGAAAATCTCAAGGCCCTGTTTAAAACCAGCGACGCCATCGTCACAAAAACCAGGGAGCAGATCTTCCGATTCAAGGAGGCCCAGCCCATGCCGGCCCTGTTGGCTTTTAAGGGAACGGTATTCAAGGCCCTGGACCCCAATGGGTTCGGCCGGGAAGAGCTCATGTTCGCCCAGGAGAACCTAATCATTCTTTCGGCTCTTTACGGGGCGCTAAGGCCCTTTGACGGCATCGTCCCCCACCGGCTCGATATGAACACCCCCCTGAAGCATGACGGCAAGACCTCCCTGGGAGTTTTCTGGAAAAAACCGGTCACCCAATGGTTTGAAAACCTCCTGGGTGAAGATGAACCGATCCTCAGCCTGGCGTCCCGGGAATATGACCGCCTGTTAACCACGGGTCCCCTGAAAGACAGGGTCATCACCCTGGATTTTTTTGAACAAAAGGAGGGAGGCCTGAAAACCGTCCCGGTTCGCTCCAAACAGGCCAGGGGGCTGTTCCTGAGAGAGATCATCCGAACAATGCCCCAAGACCCCATGGCAATTCAATCCTTTGGAATTGGGGGTTACAAGTTCCGAAAAGACCTGTCCGATCCAAATCGATGGGTGTTTGTGTTGTGAAGAGTTGAAATTCCCAAGGGACTAGTCAGGAAAAACCAGACGACTTAAAAACGACAATGGGCCAGGCCTTACCCCTTTACCTTGAAAGTTACCCTGTCGCGGATTGCCGGGCCGTCGTTTTTGTGGATGGTGGCAGACAGAACGTGGTCTCCCGGCTGAAGCTGCCAAAGAAAGCGCCCACCCCGGGTATTGCCGAGGCTTTTGCCGTCCAGGACCCATTCAACCCCCTCTGAAGGATTTGCCCCCAGGATGACAAACTCAAACACCTCGTCCGGATCCGGTATCCTCGGGTCCATGGCCATCTCAAGGCCGTTCACGGGCTTCAGAAAACCAACCCGCTCCTTTTTTTCCATATAGACCTCATCATCGGGCTCGGTTCCCGGAACAAACCACTCCTCGATCCGTGTACCGGCTTTTCCCTGGGGAGCATGGACCGCTCTTTTAACAAGCCTTGGGCTGAGGAAGAGCGGGGATGTTTCCCCAGCTTCGTTCAGACGGGAAAAGAGGGATCTCAGGACCATACCAGGGCCTGTGGAACCGGTGACGCCGTCCATGGGCCTGCCGTCAAGATTTCCCATCCAGGCACCAATGGTATAGGCATGGTTGAACCCCACGGCCCAGGCATCCCGATAGTCGCTGGAAGTACCGGTCTTCACCGCAGTCTGAACCGGAAAATTGAGCAGGGTTCCCCTGCCGAACTCAAGTGCCCTGGCCTCCGGGTCTGAGAGTATGCTTGCGATGATCGAGGCGATCTCAGGAGAGAAGACCCTCTTTTTTTCCGCCAGGAACGGAGCATTGCCGTCCCATGACAACTTAGAAAAGACGCCCCTGTTGGCAAGGGTGTTGTAGGCCCCGACCAGTTCATAAAGGGTGATTTCGCCATTTCCCAGGGCAAGGCCGTCCCCGTAGAAATCAGGGTGCTGGTCAAGGCTTGTGATTCCAACCCGCTCTAAGGTGGCAAGGAAGGTCTCAACCCCGGTGAAGCGTATGGCCCTGACAGCAGGAATGTTCAGGGAATTTCCAAGGGCCTGCCGCAGGGTCACCTGGCCGTAATAACGTCTGCTGTAGTTGTGGTAGGTGTGAAGCCCCCTTCCCACCGGATTTGTCAACGGGGTATCGTCGATCAGGGTGGCGGCGGTCCATCCCCTTGAAAGCGCAAGGGCGTACAAAAAGGGCTTTAACGAGGATCCCGGCTGCCGGGGCACCAGTACGGCATTGATGCGGCTTGTTGAAGCGTTGTTGCCGCCGTCGTTGTTGTCGACAGATACCCAGGCAAGGATCTCTCCTGTGCGGTGGTCAACCACGAGGCAGGCGCCGTTGGTCACATGTTTGTTGCGAAGATCAACAAGGCCTGCCTCCATAATTTTTTTGGCCTGGTTCTGGAGGGGTCCGTCAAGGGTGGTGCCGATCTCCTTTAAAGGGCTAGAACGGTCCGCGGAGGAGAAAACAAATCTTGCGAAATGACCAGCATCGATTGCAAGGGAGGGTTTTTCAAGGTAAAAATTACTTTCCTTTACCCTGGACATTTCGCCCCCTGAGATCTGATCTTCCCGGAAAAGGGCATCTGCAAACCGGTTAAGGGCAGGCTTTATGGTACCGGGGTTGCTACGAAGATCGTAATAGGAGGGAGCCCTCACCAGCACCACAAGGGCCATCATCTCCTTCAGGTTCAGGGTGGCAAGGGACCGGTTGAAATAAAAGGAGGCGGCCTGGGCAATCCCCCGCCTGTTGGCAGCATAGGGCACCTGGTTGAGGTAGAACTCCAGGATCGCCTGCTTTGTGTCTGTTTGTTCAAGGGCCAGGGCCTCAAACCCTTCAAGCCACCTGGACCAGACCGTCCGCTTCCTGGGGTGGATCATGCGCACCACCTGCTCCGTGACCGTGCTTGCCCCCCGGACCGCCCCAAGTGCTCTTATGTTTTGCCAGACAGCGTGCATCCTTGCCATCCAGTCCACCCCGTGGTGGTCAAAAAACCGCCGGTCCTCTGAAAAAATAAAGAGCTGCCTGAGCCGCTCCGGCATGTCGTGGAGGCTGAGTGGGGACGGGTTCCACGGGTTGGTGTAGGTGACGGTAAGAACATTGCCAAACCTGTCAACAAGCCTTGGCTTCTTCACCTCCCGGGAAAGCCCTGCAAGAGAGGCTGGCATGGGGATCATGTCGTGACAGGTTTTAAGAACCAGCCCCCCGGCACCCAGAATCCCCACCAGCATAAAAACGCATAAAAACCGGCGCACCATTGACCACTGTTTCATCCTATTGGTCATCCGTCACCACAAGGCTGTTCCCAAGACCTTGGCCGAACACGTCCATGTCATACATCTCCTGGGCCCGTACCGGCAGCCAGGCAAACCTGCCTTCACAGATGGCCTGGGCCGTGTAGGAGAGGCGATAGTTACCCGGAGCCAGCCAGTCCGAATAGAACCTGACAGCGTCGTGCTTCAGCTCTTTGTGATAAAAGCTCCATCTTCCGGAACTGAATTCATGCCACGTCTTTCCGCTGTCTGCGGCGGTGGGTTCTGCCCTGTCTGCATCTGCAAGGGAGGTGGTTGCAAGCTCCCGGTTCACCGGCTCAAGCCCGCCGGGAACAGGATCTTCCACAACCACGAAGTTCCGTGGAGCGGCAAGGGAGATAAATAGGTCCACCCGCACAAGGTCCACCCTCTTAAGGGTCATGGGGTTGGCAAGGAGCAGGGATTTCCCGTTTCGCTGGACCCTCACCTCTTTTCGTATGTCCATGCCTGCGTTTATCCGCTTGTTCGGGGGATTTTCAGGGACATAGCTCATGGTGGCCTTGTAGTAAAGCCTTCCATCCCCCTGTTTTTCAACCACCAGGGGAAGGGTCTTACCGGGATCAACAGGTGTGATCTCCCGGGACAGGATCACGCTCTCCTGCTTCTTGCCCTGGAACCTGGCGGTGCCAAGGGCGGTGCCGTCAACAAATGCCGTTATTGTCATGCCTGTTTCCCGGCTTTCGTACACCCTTGCATACTCAATAAGGGCGTTGATGGAAAAGACCGTCTCCTGGGTGTTTTCCCAATGGTCCCGGCTACCCCGGGTCTGGGTGATGTAACGCACCAGCCCCGTTGGTATCTCCTGGGACAGGGAGGTTTGGGTTTGACCGAACCGGGTCAAGGCGGAAAGAATGGCGGCATTGGCCCGCATGGGGGTTGCAGCCAGCCTTGAGTAGCCCGAGTCAAGCTCTTCGGTAAAGCTGATCTTTCCCCCTGTCCTATTTGAACGGGCCAATATCGATGCTGCAACCTCCCTGGCCATGACCTCCCCTTCCGGGATTTCCAGGGCCGCCTGCAGGAACATGGCCTGACCAAAGAGGCTCATGGACGCCACATGGGGACGCAACCGCTCAAGATCTCCCGGTTTAACCCGGTTGTTGGCTGAAAGTCCTGCAAGGGCCACGGCCCTTACCGTTGCAACCATTCCCCTTGAATAATAGCCCGGCACCGTATCCTGTTTCAGAAACCCTTCAAGATAAGTGAAAAGCTTTGTTTCCACGGACCCGGGCACAGCATACCCCGCCCCCTTGATCCAGTGGAGACCCAGGGCCGTATAGGCGGAGAGATAGGGGCTGACATAACGGTCCTCAGCCCTGAAATAGGCCATGCCGCCGTTGGGAGCCTGGAAATTGACCGCCTGTTCCAGGGTGGCAGTCACCACCGCGTCGCTTTTCTCCCAGGAAACCTCCGGGTCAAGATAGGGCCTGAGAGCGGGAACCCCCGCTGCCACTATGGCCTTGCTGAGCTTCTGCTCCCAGCAGGTGTAGGGATAGTCGCGCATATACAGGACAGAAGATTCGAGATTACCCAGGGCAGAGGAGGAGAGAACCACCCCCAGTGCCCCCCTGTCGGTCCGGATATCACCTGGGATCTTCAGGGTCTGGCTCACACGGCTCTCAACCGTGCTTGAATAGGAAGCCACGGTTTGAAGATCCTTTCGGGGCCTGACAATGACCCGGTGCACCATGCCGTCACCGTCCATATGATCCCTGGCCGTTGCCTGGAACCTCACCTCCCCCGCTTCGCTGGTGGTAACGGGAAAAAAGACGGTTTTCCGCTTGAACGGTGCCAGTGTAAGCTTTTCAATGACCGGGGAAACACGCCCATCAAGGCTGCCCTCGGCCCCCACCTTGACCGTTATGACCCGCTCCGTGTCGGTTCTGTTCATCACACTGAACCCGGCCCTGAAACTATCCCCCTCCATCACCTGATTGGGCATCACGGGCCTGACCTCGGTCGGCCGGTTGACCTTAAAGCCCTGGTCCCCCAGCCCCATACGATCCGTGGGGGTCACGGCCATGGCAAACACCCGCCATCCGGTAAGGTTGTCCGGCACGGTAAACTCGATGGCTGCCCTGCCCTTTTCATCCGTCTGAACCGACGGGTTCCAATAGCTGACAAACTTGAACAGCGATCGCATGGAGATGGCCGCCCCGCCGTCCCCGCCCGGGGATGCTCCCTTCTTGGCAAAGTTCTGGATACCCACAAGCTTGCTCAAGAGGGAATAATTGACCAGATCCAGCCCATCAACACTGTAGAATCCCTTTAGGGGATCAAAATGGTCCCTGCCCTTGCGGATGAGGTCGAATACGGCCTCGTCAAGCACAGCAACGGCAAGCTCCACAGGCTCACTCTTCCGGGCCGTACCAAGGTCAGCCCTGAGGGCTACCCTCACCTGTTCTCCCGGCTTGTACGTCTCCTTTTCAGGAGAGACCTCAACCTTGATCTGCCGTGATAAATCCTTTACCTCGACCCGATGATAACCCATGCGGGAAAGGGGCTTACCCAGGTCTACACCCTCCTCGTCAAGGGGTTTTGCCACCCGGGGAGAGAGCAGGCTTATGGAAAAGAAAAATCCAGGCGCAAAATCGGATTCAATGGGAAACTCGATCACCGGAGTGCTTCCCGAAAGCGTGGCAACCCAATGCTTGAGCACCCCGTAGCGCTCGATGGTAACAAGGGCCTTTGCACCGGGAAAGGGATTTTTCACAAGATAACGGGCCGTATCCCCCACCTGGAGGCTCTCTTTTTCAGGAATGAGGGTCAAAACGTTTGCCTCGGGTTCGTGCCACAACACCCGTCCCTTCCCCGCGACCCAGAACCAAATGGAAGAAAAGTGGTCCCGCCCCTGGGAGTCCTTGATCCTGGCAATCAGGCGATAGGAGCCGGGTTCAGCCGGGACAAACGACATGGTGCCGGGCGCATCTTCGGACACGGCAGAGGCCGTGTGAACTTCCACCCATTCGTCCACATAGTGGGTGAGATAGGCGTTCCCCGCCCCCTTGACCCTGGCGGCCTTTGTCTTAAGCTGCTCAACGGAAAACAGGGCCTTGTTCCCGGAGACCGGCGCCCCTTTTTCATCCACAACAACAAAGGGAAAAACAGCCGCCTCCCCCTGGTGGTAGATCCAGTGATCTGATCTCAGGCCCACAAACCTGTTTCTACCGAAAAAATCAGCCGAAGCCGTTGATGCGATGGACTTGCCCCGGTCGTCCCGGACAGCCGACTCCACAACCAGCCGCCCAAAGGGGATGGCATTTTCAACAAGATCAAAGGCTTTCACAAGATCGCCCTTGTCATCCAGGTTCGCCTGGGTCTCGAACATGGTGCGGGCTTGCTCTTCATCGTCTTCATCCCAAAAGATAAAATCCTTGACCAGGGGATGGGAGGATGAAAACCGTCTCGGTTCCAGCCGGGCAAAAATCCGGGTTGAGGCATCGGTATAGGGACCGCCTGCATGGAGCCGGGCCGAGGTGGTGACCTCAACCCTGGATCCCGGACTAAAATTAGGGCTATTAAGCTCGGTTGCAACCCTGAAGGGAGACGGAACAAAATCGCTCACCAGCACCCTCAGGGGATTCCAGGACATATCGGTAAAATCCGATGAGAGTTCAAAATAGTACCACCCTACGCTTCCGGTTTTGGCCACCTTGAACTCCCCGTCAAAGGCCCCGAAGTCTGAGAGTTCGATACCGCTCTGCTCATGCACAAGCTTTCCCAGGGGGTCCATCACCTTGAGGGTATATGCCTTCCCTGGCGGTTCCACAAAGGTTTCATTGCTCTGGTCCCTGACATAGATCTTGTACTGGATGGTATCGCCGGCACGGTAGACCCCCTGGGCCGTGGTGCCCCAGGCATGGATATGGCTGTAGCGCTGGTTCTGGTTGGTGGAGAAACTGCTGCCCGAGGCCCTGTAGGTGTCGATGCGGAACCTTGGCGCCAGGGGCAGCAGGGCCATATCATCCTTTTTCACCACCTTGACAAAAAACCGCTGGTCGCTGTTCTCCCACCCCCAGCCAAACAGTTCAAGCTTGGGATCCAGGGTTGCGTTTCCAGGCAAAAGGGCGGTTCCGTCCTCCCCGGTCACGGCCCTTGCCAGCACGGGCCGGTCACTGTTCAACCCGTCGATGGCGTCCTTGTAAAGCATGACGCCGGCATTGGCCACGGGATTTCCCGTTTTCAGATCCACCACCCAGACCAGGGTGTTGAAATGGCCCGATTTGACATGGATCTGGAACGGAGTAACCTGGGCAAAAAAGGTCTTTTGCCGGTCCGACTTCTTGACCGTGGGCCGGGTGGTGATGGTTCCGTACACGGCGCCGGACCCATTGGCCAGCATCTTTTTCACCCCAAGGGGAATCTTGAAGGCAACGTCCTCTGCCTTTGGAACCGGCGTCACGGCTTCAAGGTTGCCGGTGCTACCGTCTGCGGTCAGTCGTTTGTAGTTGATTCTTACCCCATCGAGGTTGGTGACCACCAGGGGAACATCGGTGTCAACCCCCTCTTCGATCACGGCCGTGTCATGGGAAAGGCTATAGTCGGGGGCACGGTGATCCGTATGAAAGGAAAAATCCATGGGCGTTTCAAGCCTGCGTCCGAACGCGTCCCTGAGCCTGAGCTCGGTCTCCTTTATCCGGTAGGGGGTGTAGGCCTTGAGCTGCTCAGGCAGGTAAACCTGGTAGATCTGTCCCCGCTGATGGGGGATGTCCAGGGAGGAGTAAGAGTAATAATTCGCCCAGGGATTATAGCCGGTCCTCTCGCTTCCAAGGGTTGGATTAAATCCCAGGGTCTTCCTTACCTGGTCCGCCGTAACCGGGGAAGAAAAGGCAAGCGCCATATAGCGGAGGGGATTGGGCTTAGGCCTCTCCTGATCCTGTTGAACATCGGCCCTGACCAGGATTAATTCGTTATCTTTTTTAATGTAGCATTGAAGACCCAGGAACTTGAACCCAGGAAAGGTGTCAAACTCAACCAGTGTTCTGCGGGAAATTCCAGGCAACGGTCCCAGGGCAGATACGAGTCCCGGCGCCACTTTAAGGACCACCGGTGTATCATTGGGAAGCTCTTTTTCAGGAGAAACAAGCCATCTGGACCGTGCCTCGTCCTTTCCGCCAGGGCTGTCCACCTTGATCGAAGGATCGAGGTCATCGGGAATACGGGTGACTTCAAGGCCGACCCGCTTTCCGGGTGCCTTTTTCAATGCCATGAAAATATGCTTTCCAACGGAAGCCTTTGTAACGGGCTGGTTGAACACCACCTTGATCACCGGAGTGCCAGGCGAATTCCAGGTATAAAAATTTGTATAGCGAACTTTCGGGGTCTTTGTGGTGAAGGAATGGACAAGGGAACGCTTCATGGTGGCGCCATCCCCGGCAACCAGGCCGGGCCGGAGGGTCAGGGTATAGCGGGTGGCAGGTTCCAGCCTGTTTGCCCCATCAAGCTCCAGGCTTAGGGTGGAAGGCGTGAGCCAACGCCACTGGCCGTCAAGGGGAGGGGTAATGGTGACGGGAATCTCGGAATTGTCCCTCTCCATCCGCCCAAGGGGCACAACCTTTTGGTTGAACTCAATGGTGATTTGCCGCTTTTGGGGGACATCCGTACCTTGGGGAACAATTCTTGTGACCCCAAGGGATTGGCTGGCCTGGCAGGCGACAGGCGATGAAAAAGTGACCAAAACAAAGGCTGCCATGGACAGCCAGACAAAAACAAAGATGTCACCGAATGTTTTCATAATGTCCTTCCTGATTATAGGGGGTGGGCCTGTGAAGCAAAATAAAGATCTCTCTTTATTTGGTTACGATAGCCGGGGTCAGGCTTTTTTTATTGCGCTTTTTCGCAAACTGAAATGGGGCCAAACTCGCAAAAAGCGAACTAAAGAAAGCCTGACCCCATTGAACCCGTATATTTTTTAGAGAATGGAGGCCATGTAATCAACACCGTTCTTGAAGATGCGGATGCCGGGAGTAAGCCCCGTATCCAGGGATTTACCCTGGCGTTTCAGCGCCTCTTTCTCTCTTGTCCAGTCCGGATGGTTGGTGGGGTGGTTATAGGCTTCCGGGTGGGGCATGAGCCCGAAGACCCTGCCCGTGGGATCGCAGATGCCGGCGATGTCGTCCATGGAGCCGTTGGGGTTCATGGGGAATGTTCCCTTTGCAGGCGCGTTGTTTTCATCGGCATACCGGAACACCACCTGGTTGTTAGCAATGAGCCGGTCCAGGAGCTTCTTGTCCGTCACAAACTTGCCTTCACCGTGCCGGACCGGCATGTCCGCCGTGGTCATCCCCTTGGTAAAGACACAGGGACTTTCTTCGTTTCCCTTGAGGGTGACCCACTGGTCCCTGAAATTTCCGCAGTCGTTCCAGGTCAATGCCACGGTCCTTGCCCGGTAATCATTGTCCAGTCCCGGCAGAAGGCCCAGGTTGACCAGGGTCTGGAAACCGTTACAGATCCCAATGACAAGGCGGCCCTTTTCAACAAAGGAGAGGAGTTGGTCGCCCAGGTGATTTTTCAGCTTCAGGGCCTGTACCACCCCTGCCCCGTGGTCGTCTCCCCAGCTGAATCCGCCGCCAAAGGCAAGGATGTGGAAATCGTCCAGATCCACCTTGTGATTGACCAGGGCATTGATGTGGATGCGCTGGGCCGTTGCCCCTGCGAGCTCAAAGGCGTAGGCGGTCTCCATGTCGCAGTTGAGTCCGAATCCGGTTAATACGAGCGCTTTTACCTCTTTCATACCATATCTCCTAACCTGGACAAGCCAGAACCCAAAAAAAGTTTGTGATTCTCTTGCCAAAGTAACATGAAAATCAGAGCTAAGAAGCGAAAGGCATAAGCCAGACGGTTTCCAAGGTGGCGACAGCCAGATCCACCAGGGGATTGCCGTCAAAGCCATTGATTTTCAAGGATTGGTGATCGTTGGTGACACGGCCCACACAGGCACACGCCATGCCCTTGAACAGCTTTTCAAACGTCTCCCTGTTCTCCCTGGCAATGGTGACGACGAATCGCCCGGCAGATTCGGAAAAAAGCAGGGTATCATGCCTCAATTCTCCCCTGGCGCTGTCCTTTGGCACCCGGGCAAGATCGATCTCCACGCCAAGGCCGCCTGCCATGGCGCACAGGGCCAGATGGACACCAAGCCCGCCCCTTGCAACAGCGTGGGCGGAGGCAACGATCTCCTGGTCAATGACCTTGGAAAGGGCCTTGTACACCACCTTGAACCGTTCAAACGAGACCTCAGGCACCTTAAGCCCGGTGGTTCCCATGAGCTCATAGTATTCAGATGCCCCAAGTTCGTTCAGGGTATCCCCGAGCACATAGACAAGATCCCCGTCCATCTTGGAATCCATGGTGACCGCCTTTGTGAAATCCGCCACCACGCCGGTGGCTGAGAACTGCATGGTCGGAAGGGCCGACACCTTGACGGACTCGCCGTACCCGCCCGTGAGATGCCCGTCCACGTACATGGAATCCTTGCCCGAGAGAAGCGGTATGCCATAGGCCATGCAGGCCTGCTTCAATGCCCGGCAGGCCCGTACGAGCTGGGCGGCCTTGAACTTGCCGTCGGGATTTTTGATGGGATCATACCCGATGTAGGGCCAGCAGAAGTTGTCAACCCCGCCCATGTGATCAAGGGTGCCGCCCACGGCGATGATCCGGCGAACGGCCTCGTCAATGGTGCAGGTCATCATGTGAAAGGCGTCGATCCTGGAGTACCAGGGAAGCAGGGCCTGGGAAAAGGCCAGTCCCTTTTTGGAATCGAGCACCGGCCGGATCATGGATGCGTCCGACGGAATGTTGCGGTTCACGCCCACCAGGGGTTTGACAACGCTTCCCCCCTGGACCTCGTGGTCATACTGCCTTGAGATCCACTCCTTGGAGCAGATGTTGGGCCTGGCGAGCATATCGCAAAAAAGCTTTTCATAGTCCCGGGGCTCCCCAAGGACAGGCTCCATGAGTCCCCGGTTTTCAGGAGAGGTCCACACGGCATCGAACTCCCAGTCGGGAAATCCCTTTTCAAGGAGGTCCATGTCCACATATGCACAGGTTTTGCCGTTGTACCTGATGTGGAGCTTACCCGTGTCGGTGTAGGTACCGATCACCGTACTCTCCACGGCATGCTCGGCCGAAAGTTCCATGAACCGGCCGATATTATCGGGGTGTACGGCAATGGTCATGCGCTCCTGGGATTCCGAGATCCAGATCTCCCACATGTCCAGCCCCTCGTACTTGAGGGGCACCTTTTCCAAGGCTACCTCGCAACCGTTGCTGATCATGGCCGACTCACCCACGGACGAGGAGAGGCCACCGCCGCCGTTGTCCGTGATGAATCCGTAGAGTCCCTCGTCCCGTGCAGCCAAAAGGAAATCGTGCATCTTCTTCTGGGTGTAGGGATCGCCGATCTGAACATGGCCGGCCGGCGTGGTTTCCGAAAGCACCTCGGACGAGGCCGTGACCCCGTGGATGCCGTCCTTGCCCACCCTGCCCCCGCTCATGACGATGAGATCCCCGGGATGGGTCGCCTTTTCATGGCTTGGCTGGTCCTTTACCCTGGCCGGCATGATGCCCAGGGCCGTGACAAACACCAGGCTTTTCCCCATGTAGCCGCTGTTGAAGAGGGTCTGGCCGAAGGTGGTGGGCACCCCGCTCTTGTTGCCGCCGTCCTTGACCCCTTCCACAACCCCGTCAAGGAGCCGCCGGGGATGGAGGGGCGGTGTCAGGGGGCCGTCATAGTCGATCTCTCCGACGCAGTATCCATAGCTCCCCATGATGAGCCGGGATCCAAGGCCCGTGCCCATGGGGTCCCGGTAAACACCGACAATGCCGGTGATGGCCCCGCCGTAGGCCTCCATATTGGAGGGGGAATTGTGGGTCTCTCCCGTGATAACGTAATTGTTTGTCTCGTCAAACCGTCCCACACCGGCATTGTCCCAGAGCACAGACACCACCCAGGACTTCTGGTCCTTGAGCGCAAGGGTGGGATCTTTGATATAGGTTTTAAAAAGGTTGGATTCGATGCAGGTTTCGCCGGTTTCCCGGTCAAGGTAGGTGAACACACCCTGGAAGGTGTTGTGGTTGCAATGGTCGCTCCGGGCCTGGGAGATGTACTCAAGCTCCAGATCGGTGGGCTCGGCAAGTCCTGTTTTCGCCCTTGTTTTTCGCACCGCAGGATCCAGAAAATACGCCCGGATAACCGGGATGTCCCGGGGATTGAGGGCAAGATTGCGCTGGTCGCTGATCTCCTGGAGCTCCTGGTCCGAGCCGATGCTCAGGACCGCAAACTCAGGCTCATGGTCCAGCAGCACCTTGGCAGGCTTTGTGCCGGCCCCGGTTTCCGGATTCCACTGATCGGCTGCGAACACCTGCCACTGCTGGATGATGGGGTTGGAGAGAAGCTCCTTGGCCAGGGTTTCGATCTGTTCCCGGTTAAGGCCGTCCCCCTTGATGGCGTAGCGTTTGGAGGTGTACACCCCTTCTTCCGGCTGGAACTTTCGCTTCAACAGATCTTCCACGGCCTCAACAGCCGTGCTTGCAGGGTTGTCCCGGACACCCGGCCTGAGGCCGATCCAGATGCACCAGTCAAATTCAAAATTCAGGGGAGAGAGGGAGGAAACCTGGGTAACGGGGTTGGTGAGGATCTCATCCTTTATCACCAGAAGCTGATCCTGGTTAAAATCAGCTTCCAGGGTGACAAGGTTGATGGTTCTGACGTCTAAAAGATCAATATCGAAGTAATCAAAAGCCTTTTTTTTGAAACTTGCGGCTTCCGCATCAAAAAGGTCGGGCTTTAAGGCAATCTCGATACAGGAGATCATTTTTATCCACCATTAAAAAGTCTTAGTATATCGTTATAAAAAACAAATACCATAAGGGCCAGGAGAAGCACGATGCCGAGTTGGTTGGCCTTTTCCCGGAGTCCCTCGCTTGCGGGTTTTCCCATGACAGCCTCGACACCGAAGAAGAGAAGATGACCGCCGTCAAGCACGGGCACGGGAAAAAGATTGATAATACCAAGGTTGATGCTCAGCATGGCAATGAAAATAGCCAGGTTGGCCATACCGGCCTGGGCCTGCTGCCCTGCAATCTGAGCGATCATGATCGGTCCGCCCAGGGTTTTGGGAGAGATCGATCCACTGAAGATCTTCACCACGGAGAGGACCGTGAGCCGGCAGATCTCCCAGGTTCTTACCAGGGCTGTTCCCATGGCCTGGACCGGGTTTAGGGGTTCGTTGACCATCTCGCCCGAAGCTGAAATGCCGATCATGGGCTTTTCAATGGTCTCCCCGAAAATGTTGGTGGTGGTCGAAATTGCCGGAACAATGTTGATGCTCAGGTTCCTGTCGCCCCTCTTAATAAGGAGTTCAAGGGAGGTTCCCTTTGCCTTGCCAATGAGGGCCACCATATCGTCCCATGATTGGACCTCTATTCCGTCAATGCCCACAATCTGGTCCCCGGGCTTTATACCGGCAGAGAGCGCCGGCGTGTTGTCGGCCACGGTTCCAACCACAGCTTTGACATAATAGCTTCCGGACACCTGAAACAGCACGTAAAAGATCAGAATGGCCAGCAAAAAGTTGAACACCGGGCCTGCGGCCACGATAAGGGCCTTCTGATAAAGTTTCTTGTGGGTAAATGAGAGGGAGAGGTCCCTGTCAGAAATTTTGGCATCCGGGTCCTCACCCACCATCTTCACGTATCCGCCAAGGGGAATCATGGAAAGACAGTAATCTGTCAATCCGATCTTTTTCTTGTAAACCTTTGGCCCGAATCCCAGGGAAAAGGTTTCAACACCAACACCAAAAAGCCGTGCAACCAGGAAATGCCCCAATTCGTGAAAAAAAATCAGCACCCCAAGCACGACTACAAATGCAATCAATGAATGACCCATAATACCTTCCTTGCTAAATAAGGGCTTCGGCCGTATGCCTTGCCCAAGAGTCTGCTTCAACTATATCGGAAAGCGTGGGAGAGTCAACCCTGTTGTGGCGCGCCATGGTGGTCTCGACAATCCTGAAGATCCCGGGAAAACCGATCTTTAAACCAAGGAATGCCTCAACCGCAACTTCATTGGCCGCGTTCATGACAGCAGGCAGGGTACCCTTTTGGGTGCACGCCTCAACGGCAAATCCGATGGATGGAAAACGTTCTGTGTCCGGTGCCTCGAAAGAGAGTCCCTTGTTAAGCGAAGTAAAATCAGGAAAATCAAGGCCGAGATCGAGGCGTTCCGGCCAGGAAAAGGCAAGGGAAATAGCGGTTTTCATGTCAGGGACGCCCATCTGTGCCATGACAGACCCGTCATTGTAACCCACCATTGAATGCACGATACTCTGGGGATGAACCAGCACCTCCACCTGTTCCACCGGCATGTCAAAGAGATGAACCGCCTCGATGATCTCCAGCCCCTTGTTCATAAGGGTGGCGGAATCAATGGAAATCTTGCACCCCATGTTCCAGGTAGGATGACTCAGGGCGTCCTCGGGTTTGATGGCAGCAAACCTTTCGGCCGGTGTCTTGCGAAACGGACCGCCGGAGGCTGTGAGAAAAATCTTTTTTGCATCCCTGTCCCGGTTTCCGGCAAGGCACTGGAATATGGCAGAGTGCTCACTGTCCACGGGCAGGATGGTCACGCCCTTTTCCCTTGCAAGGCCCATGACCAGTTCCCCAGCCATCACCAGGGTTTCTTTGTTAGCAAGGGCGACCTCTTTTTGGGCCTCGATGGCGGCCATGGCAGGCATCAGCCCTGCGGCGCCCACCATGGCCAAAAGCACCAGGTCGACATTATCGTGGCTTGCGGCATGGGCATACCCCTGATCGCCAAACACAATCTCGGGGATATGGTTTCCGGAAACACGCTCCTTCAGCTTATTGGCATGGAACTCATCGATCACCACAACGGTTTCGGGTTTAAAGCGTTGGATCTGGCGGGCAAGGAGATCAACATTGGTTGCTGCGGCAAGCACCCTGACGTCGAACCGGTCAGAATGCATGGCAACAACATCAAGTGCGCTGGTTCCAATAGAACCTGTGGAGCCTAAGATGGATAGTCGTTTCATAAGTTGTCAGCAATCACAATAGGGTCTTGAACGCAAAGGCGATGGGCAGGGCGAAGATGAGGCCGTCGATACGGTCCAGGATTCCGCCATGACCGGGCAGAATCGATCCTGAATCCTTGATCTTGCCCCTGCGCTTCAATGCCGATTCAAAGAGGTCCCCCACCTGCCCGGCAGCTGCTGCGATGATCGAAAAGAGTATCGCCTGGACAGGGGAAATTCCCGGGACAAAGAGCTGGCTGAAACAAAGCCCGATGACAACGGCTGAAACTATCCCGGCGGCAGATCCCTCAACGGTCTTGTTGGGGCTCACCCTTGGGGAAAGGGGGCGTTTACCAAAGTAGGTACCACAGTAATAGGCACCGGTGTCGCTTGCGGCAATAATGAGAAACGTCCAGATGATCCAGACCGCCCCCTGATCCGAATTGCGGATCAGGACAAGGAATGACAAAAACATGGGAAGGTAGACGATCCCCTGGATTTGCTTTCTCGCAGCATCAAGGATTGACGAATCCGGTGAAAATTGAAAAACCACCACCAGGGCGAGCAGAACAAGGTTGAGGGCAACCATGGCAAGGGCTCCCCCGGCTCCGGCCGTGTGGGCGGCCCAAATGACGGCCAGTCCCATGCCATAGGCTGGAATCGAAACCGTAAGTGGGAGTTTAGTGCCGACACCGCCGATAATAGTGAAGTACTCTTTCAGACCGAGAAGGGTGACCAGGGCCACCAGAACGGAGAAAGCAATTGGGGTTCCTTTTAAAAGGAGAAGAAAGAGGAGGGGTACAAGGACTACTGCTGTGATCCATCGTTTGAGGTGCATACGACCTTTCCGTACCTGCGGTCCCGGGTCTGATATTCCCTGACAATATCGAGAAATTCCTGTTTGGAAAAATCGGGCCACAGGGTATCAGTGATAAAGATTTCAGCGTAGGCTGCCTGCCACAGCAGAAAATTGCTCAACCGCATCTCCCCGCTGGTTCGGATGACAATATCAGGATCCGGCAGACCACCTGTATAAAGACGGTCTGCCAGAGCTGTTTCCGTAATATCGTCGGCAAGAATTTTTCCAGAGGCAAGATCCTCTGCAAGGCGCTTCGCCGCCATGGTGATCTCCTCCCTGCCCCCGTAACTTAAGGCAAGGTTCAGAACCATGCCGGTGTTATTGCGGGTCTGAAGGGTGGCACCATCGATCTCTGTCTGCACATCAGCGGGCAGCCGGTATTTCTGGCCGATCACGTTGAGGCGGATCCCCTTGCTGTCCAAATCGTCCCGTTCGGAACGCAGGAACCGCTTGAGGAGGGCCATCAGTGCGGTCACCTCTGCAGCAGGCCGAGACCAGTTTTCTGTTGAAAAGGCGTAGAGGGTCAGGACCTCTATTCCTATTTCACGGCATGCGGTGACAAGGGCGCGGACCGTTTCAGATCCCTGCTTATGCCCGTTGACCCGGTTCATGAGCCGCTTTTTTGCCCACCTGCCGTTGCCGTCCATGATCACGGCAACGTGCCGGGGAAGTGTTTTCAAATCAATGCCGTATGGTTCGGCCGGATCAGATTTCAAGGACTTCCTTCTCTTTGGC
Source organism: Desulfobacterium sp. (assembly GCA_030145245.1). Classification (GTDB taxonomy): domain Bacteria; phylum Desulfobacterota; class Desulfobacteria; order Desulfobacterales; family Desulfobacteraceae; genus Desulforapulum. The sequence continues at coordinate 186,252 of JAQYWC010000052.1, read as the reverse complement.
GCCAAAGACACCATCGATTTTCTTTATGAACTCGTCCGTGATATCCTGGACCAGCTTCTGGGCCTTAAAATTCTCATCCTCAGAAATATCCCCGTCCTTTTGAAGGGACTTAAGGGTGTCGTTGCTATCCCGCCGGATATTTCGAACGGCCACCTTGAAATCTTCACAGGTGTTGTGAACCGTCTTGGCGATCTCCTTTCGCCTCTCCTCGGTAAGGGGAGGAATGGAGATCCGGATAATCTTTCCGTCACTGGAAGGGGTAAGCCCTATGTTTGCCTTGAGAATTCCCTTTTCAACCTCTTTGATGGCGCTGACGTCCCAGGGCTGAACCGTTATCAACCGGCTCTCGGGAATGGCAACAGAGGCCATCTGGTTCAATGGGGTCAAGGTTCCGTAGTAATCCACTTTGACGCCGTCGAGCATGGTCATGGTTGCCCGGCCTGTGCGGACCCGGGTCATCTCTTTTTCAAGGGCCTGGACAGACTTGACCATCCTGTCACGGGCCTCCTGGCATATCTCATTTATCATAATGCATCACCCCTTTATTAAATTTAAACAAGTGGAGAAGAGTGTTTAACCAACAATTAACGGCTGTAGATTCGGGTACCAACATCGTTTCCGGTAACGGCCTTTGCGATGTTGCCCTTTGTGTGGAGATCAAAGATCTGAAGGGGCAGATCATTGTCCATGGCAAGGGAGATGGCTGTCATATCCATGACGTGGAGCTGTCGTTCCAGCACCTCCATGTAGGATAGTTCCTTGATAAAGCTGGCGTCATCATGAATGGCGGGATCCTTATCATAGACACCATCCACCTGGGTTGCCTTGAACAAAATCTGGGCTTGAATCTCCTGGGCCCGAAGCACTGCTGCCGTATCGGTGGTGAAGTAGGGGTTACCGGTTCCTGCCGCAAAAATAACGGCCCTGCCCTTTTCCAGGTGACGCTCAGCCTTTCTCCGGATAAAGGGTTCCGCAATCCGGTTCATTTCAATGGCTGACTGGACGCGGGTTGGTACCCCATGTTTCTCAAGAGCGTCTGAGAGCGCAAGACTGTTGATAACAGTCGCCAGCATTCCCATGTTATCGGCGGAAGCTCTGTCCATTCCGGCAGAGCTTCCAGCGACTCCCCTGAAGATGTTGCCGCCTCCGACAACCATGGAAACCTGGACGCCCATTCTGTGAACCTCTGCTACCTCTTCGGCAACGTAGCTGATCATCTCCGGCTTTATACCGAAGCCCTGATCTCCCATCAGGGCTTCACCGCTGAGCTTGATCAGGATCCTGTCAAATTCAGGTTTCCTCTCCAAGTTTTTACTCTCCTATCTGAAAACGTGTAAATCTTTTGATCTGGATATTCTCACCGATCTTTGCAATGGCCTCGGTGGTGATCTCGGCGATCGATTTCTTGGGCTCCCGAATATAGGGCTGGCTCATGAGACAGGAATCCTTGTAGAACTTCTGGATCTGTCCGTCCACGATCTTGTCGATGATTTTTTCAGGTTTTCCCTGCTCAAGGGCCTGGGAGTGGTAGATCTCCCGCTCCCTTGCAATAACCTCTTCCGGGATATCCTCAGGATTGAGGCCGGCGGGGTTAGCTGCGGCAATATGCATGGCGATATTCTTTGCAAATTCAAGAAAATCATCAGTCTTTGCAACAAAATCAGACTCGCAGTTGATCTCGACCAGAACACCGAGCTTGGATCCTGTATGAATATAGGGAAAAACAACGCCTTCGGAGGTTGTTCTGCCGGCACGTTTCTGTGCCTTTGCAAGTCCCTTTGTTCTCAGATAATCAAGGGCCTTTTCAATATCACCCTCGTTCTCGGCCAGGGCTCGCTTGCAATCCATCATTCCGGATCCGGTTTTATCACGAAGCTCTTTTACCATTGCTGCTGTTATTTCAGCCATTTCTAACACTCCTTATCGTTACCCAGCCGTTACTCAGCCGGTGCAGTTTTCCTTTTGATCTTTTCGACAACGGGTCCGTCTGTTCCGTCGGACTCAACGGTTCGCTCTTCAGCTGCGATTGCACCCTGGAACGCTGCGTCCATATCCTTGTCAGACCCTGCCTGCTGCTTCTCCATGTAACGCTGTTTACCCTCAATGCAGGCATCAGCGATCTTTGAAGCAAACAGCCGGATGGAACGGATGGCGTCGTCGTTTCCGGGAATGACGTAGTCGATATCATCGGGATCACAATTGGTATCAACAACTGCAACGATGGGGATACCGAGGCGTTTGCCCTCTTTAACGGCAATGGATTCGTTTTTAGGATCGATTACAAAGATGGCGCCGGGAAGGTTCTTCATCTTGGAGATACCGCCGATGCACGCCTCGAGCTTCTCCTTTTCCTTGCCCATCTTGACCCGCTCTTTCTTGGGGTAATCTTCGATGGTTCCGTCGTTCTCGATAGTATTGAGGAACTCATACCGACCAATGGTTTTCTTGATGGTCTGGAAGTTTGTCAACATACCGCCGAGCCAACGATTCTGTACGTAATATGTTTCAGCCCGGTTGGCCTCTTCGTAGACAGACTCCCTTGCCTGTTTTTTGGTACCTACAAAGAGAATACTCTTGCCATCGGCTGCTGTGTCTGCAATGAAATCATAGGCAGTCCGGAACATCTTGACTGTCTGCTGAAGATCGACAATGTAAATACCGTTCCTTGCGCCAAAGATATACTTCTTCATCTTCGGATTCCAACGACGTGTCTGGTGACCGAAGTGGACACCTGCCTCAAGTAGTTCTCTCATTGTAACGTAAGCCATACTTTTCTCCGTTCTATTTCTTAAATGGTTTTTTTTTCCCGCCACTCCGATCCTTTCCGGTCTCGACTTTCCATAATAACAGAAAAGCACCCGAAACCAGATCAGGGAGTGTGTGTAGTAACAACCTAACTTTAAACAAATCCTGCTTTATATATCAAAGAGGTTTGCTGTTGGCAATCTTTTTTTCAAGCTTAACCACCCGGTGAAGCCCGGCATAGTCATTAAAAAACTCAATGGATGCGAAATCCGGGCAGTTTTTGAAAATCTGCCCCACCCCTTCCCGCTGATCCGACCCGGTTTCCAAAAGCAGGGTTCCGCCGGGGACCAGATAGTCACAGGCCTCCGCCATGATAGTTCGGACACAATCCAGACCGTCGGGCCCTCCGTCAAGGGCGAGAAGCGGCTCATAGCGATTAATTTCAGGTTGCAGGGTTTCGATATCCCGGGACGGGATGTAGGGAGGATTGGAAACCACAAGATCAAATTGAGCCTGGGGCCTGAACGAGGAAAACCACGAACCGGCAACAAAGCTGAGATTTGAACATTGGGGCTCCATGGCGGCATTGGAAGCGGCTACGCCCAATGCAGTCAAGGAGAGGTCACATGCAAAACACTGCCACTCCGGATGGCTCCTTGCAAGACTCACAATTACAGCCCCTGATCCAACACCCAATTCCAGCACCCGACGGGGCTTATCGCCTTTCTGGCCGAGCACTTTGAGCGCAACTTCCACCAACACTTCCGTATCGGGCCTTGGGATCAGCACCCCGGGCGCCACCTTAAAATCAGACTCCCAGAATCCCCTTGACCCGGTGATGTAAGCAACAGGTTCCCGGTCAATCCGCCGCTTTATCAATCCCCGGAACGAGGCAAGCTCATCCGGGTTCAGTGGACGGTCATGCTGGAGATAAAGGTCAAGCCGCCTGATATCAAGACAGTGACTGAGCAGAATTTCGGCAGCAAGCCTTGGGCTGTCGACCTCGTTGGACTTAAAATAGTTGTCGGTCCAGGTGAGGATCTTTTTAATCGTCCACGGGCCTTGATCACTGGCCATGGCTTACTGAGCCTCCTTAAGAGCCTCAGCCTGACTGTGGGTCTTAAGCTCGTCAACAATCGTCTGGATATCCCCTTCCATAATACTGTCCAGCTTATACAGCGTGAGCCCGATCCTGTGATCGGTCATCCTGCCCTGGGGATAATTATAGGTCCTGATCCTTCCGCTTCGATCGCCGGTCCCCACCTGCCCTTTTCGCTGGGCAGCCCTTTTTTCTTCCTGCTCCCTCACCATCTTGTCAAGAACACGGGCCTTAAGGACTTTCATAGCCTGGAGCTTGTTCTTGATCTGGGACTTCTCGTCCTGGCAGGTGGCAACAATCCCTGTTGGAAGATGGGTAATTCGAACCGCGGAATCCGTGGTGTTGACAGACTGGCCGCCAGGTCCGGACGCCCTGAACACATCGATCTTCAACTCGGTAGGCTCGATAACCAGCTCCACATCCTCGGCTTCAGGCAACACGGCAACTGTCACAGCAGAGGTATGAACCCGACCCTGGGTCTCGGTCTCCGGCACCCGCTGCACCCTATGGGTGCCACTCTCATATTTAAAAGAGCTGAAAGCGCCTGTCCCCCGAACCATGGCAATCACTTCCTTGAATCCGCCGGCGCTGGAGTGACTGCTTTCAATCACCTCCACAGCCCATCTCTTACCCTCGGCATATCTGGAATACATCCTGAAGAGATCGCCCGCAAAGAGACCCGCTTCCTCCCCTCCGGTACCAGCCCGAATCTCAAGGATGACATTCTTGTCGTCCCGGGGATCCTTTGGCATAAGAAGCAGCTTCAACTCAGACTCAAGTTCCTCCAGCCTTTCGCCAAGGGAGGCAATTTCATCCTTTGCCATATCCCTGATATCGGCATCAGCATCCTTGAGAAGCTCCTTTGCCTCGGCAAGCTCCCCGACGAGTTCCTCATAGACGGTGAACACGGAAACAACCTTATTCAGCTCGCCATGCTCCTTGAGATACTTCTGATACTTGACCTGGTCGGCAATGACGGCCGGATCACTCAACAGATGCTCAAGCTTGACGAATCGCTCTTTTGTACCCTGTAATTTATTTATCATGGCCCGTAAACTCAAAAGGGGAAACCAGGAATACGCACCCCTGGTCCCCCCTCATTTTTTAAAAAGTTTATTTACTTTTTTACAGCAGCTGAAGCAGCGTCAAATCCCGCATATTTTTTCTTAAAGCGGTCGATTCGTCCTGCAGTATCAACAAGCTTCTGTTTTCCGGTGAAGAAAGGATGGCATTTTGCACAAATTTCCACCTTGATGTTCTCTTTTGTGGAGCCAACCTCCAGTGTATTCCCGCATGCGCAGGATGCCATTGTTCGTGTGTATTCCGGATGTAAATCTTTTCTCATACCCTTAACTCCTTATAATATATCTTTTTTTCACGCTTATCATGAATTCATCAAATCAAGAAATTCTGCATTATCCTCTGTTCCTTGCATTTTTTCAAGTAAAAAAGACATGGAGTCGACAGGATTTAGACTTGAAAGCAGCTTTCTGAGAATCCAGACCCGGTTCAAAGTCTGGGGATCCATGAGCAGTTCCTCTTTTCGGGTTCCGGATTTATTCATGTCAATGGCTGGAAAAATTCTTCTGTCGGCAAGCTTCCGATCCAAAACCAACTCCATGTTACCTGTACCCTTGAACTCCTCAAAAATAACCTCATCCATACGGCTACCCGTATCAATGAGCGCAGTCGCAATAATAGTGAGACTGCCGCCCTCTTCAATATTTCTGGCAGCACCGAAAAACCGTTTAGGTCGATCCAGAGCGTTAGAGTCGACACCACCGGAGAGGATCTTTCCGGAAGGAGGCATAACAGCATTATAAGCCCTGGCAAGCCGGGTAATACTATCCAAAAGAATCACCACGTCGTGACCCTGCTCCACCATTCTCTTGGCCTTTTCGATCACCATTTCAGCCACCTGAACATGACGTTCAGCAGGCTCATCAAAGGTCGAACTGATCACCTCAGCCTTTACCGAACGAGCCATATCCGTAACTTCCTCAGGCCGCTCATCGATGAGCAGGATCATGGGAACGATATTTTCATGGGAAGCGATCATTGAGTTGGCAATGCTTTTCAGAAGCATGGTCTTACCGGACCTGGGGGGAGAAACGATAAGTCCGCGCTGGCCAAACCCGATGGGAGCCATCAGCTCAATAACGCGCATGGAGTAGTTGTCGGGCTCCCGCTCAACGTTCATCTTACGCTCAGGATAGAGGGGAGTTAGATTGTCAAACAGGATCGTCTCCGCTGCAAGCTCGGGATTTTCGTAATTAACCGCCTCAACCTTCAACAGAGCAAAGTAGCGTTCACTGTCCTTTGGCTGCCGGACCTGGCCGGACAGGGTGTCTCCCGTCCTTAGATTAAACCTTCGTATCTGGGACGGCGAAACATAGATATCATCCGGCCCGGGAAGGTAATTATAGTCGGGTGCCCGTAAAAACCCAAATCCATCAGGAAGAATCTCCAGGGTTCCCTCGCCATAGATCTGTCCGCTCTCCTCGATGGCTGCCTGGAGCAGGGCAAAGATCAGTTCCTGTTTTTTGACACCGCCGACCCCCTTGAGTTTGTATTTCTTTGCAAGCTCGGTCAGCTCACTGATCTTCATCCTCTGTAGTTCTTCAAGATTCATGGGAATAGACTCCGTAAAAATAATTGATTTTCATACTGTCTTTCATTGGATTTTAAAATACGAAGAGCACCTTCTTCTATGGATTGAAATATACTCGTGAAATTTTGTTGCGGCAGCTTTGTTGTAAATCAGCAGATTTACGCAGACACATGGGACATACACTATAATTGCTAAACCATTCTTCATCCCATGTCAAGAAAAGAGTTCTTTATTGAAGAATAAAGTTCATCAACTTTTACAAAAAGGGATTCAACACTGTCACTATTCCAAATAACATGGTCAGCCCTGTCGATCTTATCCTGCTGGGACATCTGCATATCAAGAAGAGACCGGGCAGATTTGAAATCGACACCATCCCGGGCAGAAACCCTCTGGACCAGCACATCCCGGGGCGCAGCCACAGTCACGGTCATATCAAAATACTGTTCAAGGTCAAGCTCGAACAGGAGAGGCACCTCGGCAATTACCAGATCATCACCCGCCTCCTCGAGAAGGCGCGACATCTCCTCCACGATGGCAGGCTGAACAACACCCTCCAACCGCTCCCTGTCCCCGGTTGAGTTCGATATAAGCACCCGCAGCTTTTTCCTGTCAAGACGCCCGTCGCCGCCAACCATTGCCCCCCCAAACAGCTCCACAAGCCGCCCATGGGCCTTTGTTCCCGGCTCAACAACCTGGCGCGCAATCTCATCACAGGAGACCATCCTGAGTCCCAACTGCGAAAACCTCTTACAAACAAGGCTCTTACCAGATCCGGCACAACCGGTAACGCCTATTTTTATGGGAATTTTCTTCATAATATCTTTTTTCAATACAGCAAAGCTTGACAATCATCAACCACTTTTATAGTTAAAGACCTGCACCATGCATTGCATGTGTTAATACAACCATATAAGAGGTGGGAACCTCTTTATTAGATAAGAAAAAAAATATCACTTAAACAAAAGGAGATTTACATGAACATCATTTTTTTCGGACCCAACGGCAGTGGCAAAGGAACCCAGGGAGCTATCCTCAAGGACAAGTACAACATCGCCCACATCGAATCCGGCGCAATCTTCCGTGACAATATAAAGGGTGGAACCGAGCTTGGTAAGAAAGCCAAAGAGTATATCGACAAGGGTGACCTTGTACCCGACGACATCACCATCCCCATGATCCTTGACAGACTCAAACAGGACGACTGCGCAAAGGGCTGGCTCCTTGACGGTTTCCCGAGAAACAAGGTTCAGGCTGAAAAACTCGATGCATCCCTCAAAGAAGAGAAAATGAAGCTCGACATCGTCATCGAGATGCTCCTTGACCGCCAGATTGCAAAGGACCGGATCATGGGCCGCCGCCTCTGTGAGAAAGACAACAACCACCCCAACAACATCTTCATCGATGCCATCAAGCCCAACGGAGACGTGTGCAGGGTATGCGGCGGAGCCTTGAGCTCAAGGGCTGACGATCAGGACGAGGGCGCCATCGACAAACGCCACTCCATCTACTACAACACAGAGGACGGAACCCTGGCTTCAGCCTACTACTTCCGTGATCTTGCAGCAAATGACAGCACTGTCAAGTACTTCACCCTTGAAGGCAAGAATGCCCTGCCCGATGTTACTGATGAGCTGATCTCAAAATTGTAGGATTGATACAACCGGGTCATTTTTTACTTGCCCATTGTTATCGACTCTGATATTAACATTGGTTAATATCATAAAAAATAAACCATCGTTTATCGGTGGGTAAGAAAGGGGCGATACATATTGAAGGATATCACAGTCAAAGTCATTGACAATGACGTTGAAAGAGCCATGAAAATTCTGAAGAAAAAGATTCAGAATGACGGGCTGTTCAAACGTCTCAAAATGAAAAAACATTTTGAAAAACCGAGCCAGTTCAGGCGACGTAAAATGAGAGAGGCAATGAGAAGACAGCGCATTGCCAGCTCCAGAAGACGTTAGGCACAATCCGTTGAAAATATAACCTCAATGGTTAACAAGAACCCGGCAGATATAGATCCTGTATGTCTGCCGGGTTTTTATCCTATAAACCCGATAGAGCATCGCTTACAATGAAACAGATCTCCTATGATGAGTGTCTTGAACATATGTACGGACTTGGACGGTTTGGCATCAAACTGGGACTTGACACCACTTCCCAGATATTAACCAACCTCGGCTCTCCGGAAAAGCGATTCAAGAGCATTCACATTGCCGGCACCAACGGTAAAGGCTCCATAGCATCATATATTACCTCCATCCTCAGGGGTGCCGGGTTCAAGACCGGCTTATACACCTCCCCCCATCTGATCAAATTCAATGAACGCTTTGTCATCGACGGCCGTCAGGTTTCAGACGATGACGTGGTGGAGGCCTACCTGGCCGTGAAGCAGGCTGATACGGCCGAACGGCAGGCAACCTTTTTCGAGCTTGCAACAGCCATGGCTTTCTACCTGTTCGACAGGGATGGCGTGGAGTGGGCAATCATCGAAACCGGTATGGGCGGAAGGCTCGACGCCACCAACGTCCTGTCCCCGGAACTTTGTGTCATCTCCAACCTTTCCATTGAACACACGGAATACCTTGGGGACACCATCGAGGCCATTGCAATGGAAAAAGGGGGCATCATCAAATCCGGGGTTCCCGTTGTCACCGGCGTGACCCAGGAGCAGGCCCTCGGGGTTATCACCGACATTGCAGCAGAGCGGCAGGCTCCCCTCCATCTTCTTGGAAGAGACTTTCAGACCAGCCGGGATGGGGACAAAACAAGTTTCACCTACAACGGCATGTCGCGAACCATACCCGGGGCAACCACCCGTTTACCCGGCCGTCACCAGCTGGACAACGCCGCCCTGGCCCTGGCCGCCGTGGAACTGTTGTTTCCCGCCCAGGAGAACCAGAAGCCCGCTATTTCAGATGGGGTTGTAAAAAAAGGCCTGACAGAAACCCGGTGGGCCGGACGGTTGGAAAAGATCATGGCAGACCCTCTGGTGGTACTGGACGGAGCCCACAACCTGGCCGCGGCAACCAACCTGGCCCGCTTCTTTGAAGAGGAACTTTCAGACAGACCATTGACACTGGTCCTGGGAATCCTGGACGACAAGGCCTTTGAACCCATGCTTAAACTTCTCCTGCCCTGGGCTGAAAGGGTCATCTTCACCCGGGCGGACAACAAGCGGAGCATCGATCCTGTCATCCTCGAACAGACAGCCAAATCCTTTTTTTCAAAGGATATCACTGTCATCGAAACCGTTGCCAAGGCTGTGGACCATGCCATAAAGACGTCATCCCCCAAAGATGCGGTGTGCATCGCAGGCTCGCTCTATGTTGCCGGCGAGGCCAGAAAAATGCTTACAGAGGAAATTCGCCCTTGACAACGCAACCCTTTTAGGAGTAAGGTACATTCTTGTTTGCGCCCGTAGCCCAGTGGATAAGGCGACAGCCTCCGAAGCTGTAGATCGCTGGTTCGATTCCAGCCGGGCGCACCATACATCCCCCATCATGACAAATCCACTCAACATAGGAATCATCAGCTACCGAAGCAATCCCCACTGCGGCGGCCAAGGTGTATATGTCAGAAACCTGAGCCGTGCCCTGACCGATCTCGGGCACAGGGTCGAAGTGATCGCAGGACCACCCGACCCCCAGCTCAACGGCCATGCAAATCTTACCATGCTCAAGACATTGGATCTCTACAATCCTGAAGATCTGTTCAGGACACCCTCCTTTGAGGAGCTGAAAGATCCCATCAATCTGATCGAATGGTTAGGGATTTCAACCATGGGGTATTCCGAACCCCTCACCTTTGGCATGAGGGCAAACAACTACCTCAAAGACAAGCTGTCCCGATTCGACATCATCCATGACAACCAGTGTCTGAGCTATAGCATGCTCTCCCTTGCGAACAAGGTTCCGCTCACGGCAACCATTCACCACCCCATCACGGTTGACAGGAGAATCGCAGTAAAGAGCACGCGATCCTTCATCAAAAAGGTCAAACACCTGAGGTGGTACTCGTTCATCGGAATGCAGAAGTTTGTTGCAAGACGACTCAAGAGCCTCATCACCGTGTCCGACTACTCCAAGCATGACATCGCCAAGGAGTTCTCCATCCCGGCCGACCGGTTCACCACCATACCCATCGGCATCGACACCAGCCTCTTCTACCCCCTGGAAAATGTAAAAAAGGACCCCTGGCGGCTGATCGTCACCAACAGTGCCGACACCCCCCTGAAGGGACTCTACTACCTTCTCCATGCAGTAAAAAATCTCTCACTGCGACGACCGGTCAGACTCACGGTCATCGGCGCCCCTAAAAAGAACGGCGGCATCGAACGACTGGTGAAACAGCTGGACCTTGCCGGTCATGTGGAGTTCACAGGCAGGATCGACAACCAGCAATTCCTCCAGGAGTACGCAAGAGCCAGCATTGCCGTTGTACCCTCCCTCTACGAAGGCTTTGGCCTGCCCGTGGGAGAAGCCATGGCCTGCAGGATCCCCGTGATATCAACCACGGGGGGAGCACTTCCGGAAGTTGCGGGGGATGCAGCCCTCCTGGTTCCGCCAAAGGATGCCACGGCCCTTGAGACGGCCATTGAAACGCTTTTCGACGATCCCGCTGAGCGTGAGCGCCTTGCCGAAGCCGGCTACAAACGCGTCATGGAAAACTTTACCTGGGAGAAAACTGCCGTAAAAACCGCACAAGCCTACAGGAAAATCATCGATGATCACACTGGACTATAAGCGACTCAACATCAGACCCGGACACAGGATTCTCGACATCGGATGCGGTGAAGGAAGGCACACCGCTCAAGCCTATGAGCAGGGCGGCACCTTCTGCCTTGGAGCCGACAGGAACCCCAAAGATCTTTTGACATCCAAAAAGAAACTTGAACTCCACCAACAGCTCTCAACGGCAAAAGGGTCAACCTGGGCCCTGTCAGCGGCCGACATCACACGGCTTCCCTTTGCCGATGCAAGCTTTGACACGGTGATCTGCTCCGAGGTGATGGAGCACATCCCCGATGAGGAGAAGGCCCTCTCTGAGATAGTAAGGGTGTTGAAGCCCGGTGGAACCCTGGGGGTAAGTGTTCCGAGATTCTGGCCCGAGGCCATCTGCTGGCAACTGTCCGACGAGTACTACAACGCCAACCAGGGCCACATACGAATCTACAAAAAAAAGAAGCTGGTCTCCAAAATCCTGGCCCAGGGAGTCACGTTCAAAGGCTCCCACCATGCCCACAGCCTCCATTCACCATACTGGTGGCTCAAATGCCTGAAGGGCCCCACCCGGACCGACTCCTTCAGCGTCAATCTCTACCACCGGTTCCTGGTGTGGGACCTCATGAAGAAGCCTTTTTTGACCAGGTTCCTGGACAGGCTTCTCAACCCGATCCTGGGCAAAAGCCTGGCCCTGTACTTTGTAAAAGATCCGGGATAGAGAGGGAAACAGCCAACCCCATACACCCTTAACCAAACCCGGGATATCCATGACTCATTTTTTTGATACCAGCGATCAGGATTTCAGAATCGGTGAGAAACCCTATCTCCTGGACAGGGAAAACAGAGGCGCCATTTTCAGGTCCGCCTACGACGCAAGGCTACCCGTAATGCTCAAGGGACCGACAGGGTGCGGAAAATCCCGGTTTGTCGAACGCATGGCCTTTGAACTCAACCTTCCCCTGATCACCATCTCCTGCCATGAAGATCTCTTTGCCTCGGATCTTGTGGGCAGGTTTCTCCTGAAAAACGACGAAACAATCTGGTCGGACGGCCCCCTCACCCGGGCCGTGAGGATGGGCGGCATCTGCTACCTGGATGAAGTTGTCGAGGCAAGGAAGGACACCACCGTGGTGATCCACCCCCTCACCGACAACCGGCGAATCCTGCCCATCGATAAAACAGGGGAGATCATCAAGGCCCATCCCGATTTTCTACTGGTCATCTCCTACAATCCCGGCTACCAATCCGTGCTGAAAGACCTGAAGCAGAGCACCCGCCAGCGCTTTGTCTCCATGACCTTTGACTACCCGGATCCCGAAGACGAGGCAACCATCGTTGAAAACGAAGGCGGCATCGACCGGCAGACAGCCAAAAAACTTGTCAGCCTTGCCGTCAAAATCCGGGCACTCAAGGAACACGGGCTGGTTGAAGGCGCAAGCACAAGGCTGCTCATCTATGCCGCAGCGCTGTTGCGCCAGGGGGTTTCCCCAAAAACAGCCGCCCGGACAGCCATCGCCCTCCCCCTTACCGATGACGACCGTCTCCAGGAAACCATGAACGATCTCATTGATGATCTCTTCTGACCCCCATGAAACTGGAGATGGAGCAAGAGCTTGATAAGCAGAATATTACTTTACCCCCTATAGAGCGGGAGCTTGATAAGCTAAAGATTGCTGATCCCGGCACGGCAGCCTTTGCGGCAGAAAGGCTTGAGACCCTTTCGTTACACCTGACCGGTGAGACGCTTGCCCTTATGGTCCATGACACCATCTTCGGGCTGACCCACACCAGCGGTCTTGCCAAGGCCGTTGTTAACGCCCACTTGGACCTTGTGCAACAGAACGCCGGCCTGGATCTTCAGACCCGGTTTTCAAGCAAACTGAGGCAAGCCCCAGCCAACACCCCAGGGGAAGCCGAGATCATTGCCCTCTTTTTCGGAAGCGTATTGCTATGCAGACGATCCGGCATGGAAGAAAGATTCGACCAGGCCCTTGGGACCATGAAACAGCGGGGGTCGTTCCATTCAACCCATGAATGCTTCTCCCTGGTCACCCGGTTCCTTGGTGAAAACGACATCCAGGCAGCCGCCCTCTTCCTTGAACTTCTCCATGAAACTTTTTCAGCTGCCATGGTTTTTTCCCTTCACCAGACCCTGTTCCAGGCGCTTCCAAAGGCCATTGCCCCCTTACCTGCCCCCAAACGGCCCTGGCTGATCAGGGGGCTCAGGCGCATGGTCCGAACCGATCCGACCGCCTTTGGCCACCTCATCAAGGGCGTCAGGAACGGGCTCTGTTTCCTGACCGAACAGGGGTTTGACCTCTTTCTCACCAAGGCCCTTGAAACACTTGCAAAGGACCGGTCCCGGGGAGAGCGGTTCCTTGCCCTTGAATCCAGGGTGGCCACCGACTGGTTCAACGAAATCAAGGTGGTGGTGATTCTGGATGATATCCAGGCAAAGCTCCAACGCTACATGGCCCTTAGAACCGGACGTAATTTTACCATCAGGCCCGTCCGGGAAGATACGGGAACAATCTGTGTCAGATCCAACGGCAGGGAACTGTTTCTGCCAAACGAGTTCGACCGGTATCCTGATAAACAGTCAAACAAGGAGCTTGCCACCTGCCTTACCCGGCTTGAGGCCTGCTATTATGAATGGGGCTCCTTTCTGTTTGACATGGAAAAACTGGTTGATCTCCATCTCCATTCCCATGGCGCTTCCCAGGACCAGGCGCGATTCCCGGAGATGACAAAGAAAGTTTCCGACACCGGAACCACCAACGACATGACCCGGTTTTTCGGCTGCTTCAACGACCCGGTCCTTGCCAGAAACCTGTTCACCATTGCCGAGCACGCCAGGATCATGCACAGGATCAGGCACTTCTATCCGGGCATGGTGAACCGGGTGCTTCCCTTTCTCAGGGAGGAAGCAAGGCAGATGGCAAGCGTCACAGACGCCCCGCCCCTTCCATTGATCCTCTACGCAAGAATTGCCATGGACCGGGATTTTGCCGCAACCCTTGAAAAAGATCTCAACGATCATGGACTCCTCAACAGGCTCGACACCCTGGCAGCAGGTCTTGTAAGCCATGAATCAGGGGTTGAGGCGAGCGCTGCCTTTGTTGTTGAGGCATACCCCCTGGTGGAGCAGCATCCGGTCCAGTTCCTCAATTTCACGGCCCCCTTTCACAGGAACATTGATGAACGCCCCTATTTCAAGATCAACGCAAATACCTATGCCAGGGCAAAAGAGATCAAGATCCTCCTGAACAAGGGTAACGCCAAAATCTACACCTCTGATATCCGGCAGAAGCTTGTGGAAAATAACGACACCATCTCCCTGGACGACATCCGGGAACTTCTCCTGGCTCACCGGGAGAACCAGGGAATGGATATGGGCTCCCTCACCGCCATCCCGGGATTGTCCGAGAGCCTTCCCCAGGGTAAAAACACCCTTGCCCCTTCACCGGTATTCGGTGAAAACGTCTCCGTATACAAAGAGTGGGATTGCAATGCCAACGACTATCGCAACAGCCATGTATGGGTCCATGACACAGGATTTCCAGAATGCGAAAACGATTTTTACCAGACAACCCTGAATACACACCCAGGTCTTGTGAAAAAGATCCGGCACACCTTTGAGCTGTTAAAACCTGAAACCGTCAAGATCATCCGCCAGAGTCTCGAAGGGGAGGAGTTTGACTACCGGGCCCTGGTGGATTTTGCCGTGGACAGGCGGGCACGGCTGACCCCCAAGGAAAACATTTACATCAAGCGGCTCAAGCAGGAGAGGAACGTTGCCGTGACCCTCCTCCTTGACCAGTCGAGATCCACGGCCAACCAGGTGAAGGGCAGTGAAAAAACCGTGCTTGATATGGAAAAGGAGGCGGCTGTCCTCTTTTGCGAAGCCCTGGAGGTGGTGGGGGACAGTTTCAGCGTTGCAGGTTATTGCGGATCGGGCAGGCACGGGGTCAGATACCAGACCGTCAAGGGCTTTGACGACGCCCTTGACCAGGGGGTAAAAAACAGGATCGATCTTATCACGGCCCAGGGCAGCACCCGGACCGGTGCCGGAATCCGCCATGCCATCAGCAAACTTGATCCGGTGGCGGCAAAGATCAAGCTCATCCTGCTGCTGGGGGACGGATTTCCCAACGATGTGGACTACAAGCACACCTATGCCGTGGAAGACACGCGAAAGGCTATCTCGGAGGCCCGGGCAAAAAACATCGTCCTCAAGGCCATTACCGTGAACATCTCAACCCTTTCCGGACTCAATGTCCTCTACGGAGAGTTCCGCCACAACGTCATCTCCGATCTCAGGGAGCTCCCGGACAGGCTGCTTTCCATCTACAGCTCCCTGACAAGATAGCAGGGAATTTTCTCCACCATCTACAGCCTCTTGACAAGACAGCAGGAGATTTTTCTCCTCTTTCCCGGATAACCCGGACCGGCGAAAAAGCCTGTTCCACGAAAGCCTGTCCACGGAAAGCCCCAGGAGCAGGCCTGCCACCACGGCCGTAACCGGTGCCACCATGAGGAGGCCGATGCTGCCGATGAGCACCCTGAATATCTCGGCCGCCACGATCTTCATGTTGACGATCCGGGTGGCGCTGGTCCCCTGGGATACGAACACCATGAGCATGGTCAGATAACCACCGGAATAGGCCAGCAACAAGGTGGTTGCCATGGTTCCGATAACCATGCGCCCGATGGTGTAACCGGACTGGATCAGCTCCCTTGTGGAGATGTCGGGCCGCTTGATCTTGATTTCGCCCATGGAGGCGCTCACATCCATGGCAATGTCCATGGCAGCCCCGGACGCACCAAGAAGCACGGCGGAATAGAAGATGTGCTGCATGTTCAAATCAAAGTGACCGCTCATGATCAGGGTGGTTGAAAACGGGGTGGTCATACCCATGAGGCCAAGCTTTGATCCGAAAAAAAGGGTCAATGCCAGGGTAACCACAAGCCCTGAAATGGTTCCGATAAATGCAGCCAGTCCCTTTCTGGAAAACCCTGCCACAGAAAAGATGATGACCATGGCGAGCAGGATAAGAACCACAAGGCTCAGGAGCAACGGCTCTTTCCCGGCCAGGAGATTGGGCAGGTAGACATACCAGAGAATCAGAAGCGACGCCACAAACGAAAGCAGTGCCTTGATTCCCACAATTCTGGAATAGAGCACCAGTACCACGGCAAACACGGCAAACAAAATAAGCTCCCAGTTCTGGCGGTATTTGTTGATGGCCTTGGCATTGGTGATTTCATGGTCAATAACCTGGACAGCCAACAGGATGGTATCCCCCGGATGATAGATCTCATCCAGGTCCAGCTGCCCCATCATATGGTTGTCGGCCGTGACGATCCCGCCCTTGTGCTCTCCATTGGTGAGCATCACCCGGGTGAACTGAACCCCGATGTTTGCGATACCTGCCTGGAGCAGCTGACTGTTGTCCACGGACAGGACCACCCCCGGCATTTCAAACACATTCCCGCTCCCTTGCCCTGCCCACCCCTTACACGGGCCAGGGCCGGCAGAAAAAAGGATGAAAACAAGGGCAAGGATATAAAAATAACTTTTTTTCATGGATTTTTCACCAGTTCGGGGCAGACCGTTGCCTGCCCCGAACTATCATTTAGAGATAGGGTTTCTCTGAATACTTTTTCTGGGGACCAACGGTGTCACCCAGCAGGGCCTCTGAAGCTGGGCCAGTTGACGGGGTCAGCTCAACTCCCATTGCCTTTGCGACAATCCTGGGAATGTCGGTGTTATCAATGAACCCATTGAAGAACTGGGAGCCAACACCCTCACAGGAGAGGGGAATCACGCTTGCCGTATGCACATAGGAGGTCCAGTTAAGCCGGGCCCTGTAGGAAACCAGCTGGGCAACGGCGATCATGGTGGGGGTATACTCATAGCCGTAGTTGGTCTGCTCTTCATAGGGAAGTGTCTGATTCCGGTCTTCGACCTCCATGGCCTTGATGAGCTTAATCCTTTCGCCCTCGGTCAGGTTGGTGAGGCCGAACTGTTCTTCAACATGGTCGATATAGGCCTGGTGGCGCGCCTCAACATCCGTATGCTTCTTGTAAATGCCGGGGTAGAGATACCAGAGGGTATCTTCGGTGGACGCCTTAACCTTAAGAAGCTCGTTCAGCTTGAGAAAATAGCCCTTGGAGTCGAGGCTGATCCCCATGGCCATACCACCGGTCTCGTGGTCCGCGGCAACAATTATGAGCGTCTCGTCCGCATGGGCCTTGTAAAATTCATAGGCCTCGGCAATGGCGGCATCCAGGGCCAAGGTATCCCAGATGGTTGCTGCCGAATCGTGACAGTGGGCGGCATAGTCGATCTTACCCCCCTCAACCATCATAAAGAAAGGCTTTTTCTGGGCTTTCAGCACCTGGATTCCCTTGGCCGTCATCTCGGCAAGGGAGGGCATGGCATTTTCAATCTGGTCGCTGTTCCTGCGATCGATCTCATAAGCGATGGTGGAGTATGCCAGGGGTGCGATGACCTTGTCCCCTTTTTTCGGCTCAAATACCCGGAAGGCGTCCCGCTGTTTTTCGCCCACAAAGGTGGTGTAACCCTTTGCCTGGAACTCTGCGACAAGATTCCGGTCATCCTTGCGTTTTGACTTCAGTCCCAGGTCGTTGCCCTTTTGGACAAAATGGCGAAACCCGCCGCCGGCAAAATAATCAAACCCGGAATTGAGCTGATCAACGGCGATCTCGTTCTCATTGGACCGGCTCATGTTGTGGGCGGAAAAGGCTGCCGGAGTTGCATGGGTGATCCGGGTCGTTGTCGCGATACCCACGGCATACCCCTTGTCCCGGGCAGCTTCAGCAATGGTCTTGACATCGGTACCGTCAGGAAGCTTTCCGATCACCCCGTTGGTGGTCTTGAATCCCGTGGCAAGGGCGGTTCCGCCCGCAGCACTGTCCGTGACCAGGGTGTTGGCAGAGTGGGTCGTGACCAGGGCCGAGCCTGAAAAGCTGTTCATCAAAAGCCTTGCATCGGGATTTTTGGTCTCCACCTTGTAGAAATACTGGGCTGCCTGCCGCTGGGCCGGACCCATGCCATCACCAATGAAATAGAAGACATACTTGGGGGCGCTTGCCGCAAAGACAACCGACCCCATGAGAACCATAAAAAAACTCACCATTACATTAACAATAATCAACCGCATTCGTTTACTGCTCATACTCTTCTCCTTTAGGGGTTAGATATAAGAAATAACTGCATGATACGCTTGCTAAACAATTGGATGGCCGGCCTGGCAGGCGCCACCACAGGCTGGTAAAATTTTAAAACACCGTTCAATAAGTATAGAGTTCTATACAGAAACTATTTTGGTATCCATCTTTTGTCAATATTTTTCTTTACCAACAGCAAGCTAATATTATTGATTTCCTGGAGGGTTCCCTATTTAACAGGGCTATCGAACGTATAGAGTAGTATACAACAACAGGACAAAAAAATAGGGGCGAATCAACGCCCCATGGTAACTCCGACAGATCAGCCGGCGGCCAACAGGATCAGCCCTTGTTTTTCCGGGGAATAAAGGTTCTGAGGATCAGAACAACCAGGATCACTGCCATGGCAATGGAAACAATACCGTGCTCATCCAGGGAATCGTGCTGCACCCAGGAGGTGATGTCGATGCCCAGCCAGCTGTAGACGGTGTTGGCCATCATCCCCATGCCAAGGGAGCAGACAATGATCGATCCAAGATAGATCCCGGTTGCCCTTTTTCCAAGGATCTTTGACACCACCGTAAGTGAGGCGGCATTGGTGGCAGGCCCTGCCAGGAGAAACACCAGGGCAGCGCCGGGGGAAAGCCCCTTCAGGGCGAGGGCAGCGGCAATGGGAGTGGATGCTGTGGCGCACACGTAAAGGGGAATGGCAACCGCCAGCATGGCAAGCATGGAGAAAATACCATCCCCGAGGTAGCGCTCGATCAGCTGGGGAGAGAGAAACGCTGTAATAATGCCAGCGATCACGATCCCGGCAAGAAACCAGCGGCCGATGTCCTGGAACAGATCGCCAAAGGCAAACCGCATGCCCAGTCCCAGCTTCTGAAAAAAGGTTGGAGCAACAACTATTTCGCCTGCACCGCAGGCGCATCCTCCCCCTCAGGAGGGCGGATCGATCAACAGCGGCGCTGTCTCAAGGGTTGGGGTCTTACTCTCCAGCAGGTTGACAAAAAGCCCTGTGAGGGTTGCCGTGAAAAATGCGGACACGGGCCTCAGCACCGTCATGACCGGATCCAGCAGGGCCCAGGTCACGGCCACGGAGTCGACCCCGGTCTCGGGGGTTGAAATGAGAAAGGCGGATGTTGCCCCCTTGCTCGCCCCCTGCTCCCTCAATCCGGCAGCGGCCGGCAACACGCCGCAGCTGCAAAGGGGAAGGGGGACGCCAAAGGCCGAGGCCTTTAACACGCTTGCTGCGTCACCATTTCCCAGGTGCCGGGCAACAATATCTTCCGGAACAAATGCCTTCAGAAGGCCGGCCACCACAAATCCCAATAGAATAAACCCGGAGGACTCCACCAGAATCCCCCAGCATGCAACAGCTACCTTTACAACAATCGTCTCGATCATCTTACAACCACCCCTTAACCCAATTCAAACACATGAAAACATGCGTACCTATTCATATATTTTTGTTAAAAAAAGAGCAGAAAACCTGCCCTTCAGGGCCCGGGTCACTCCCGGACCATCCCATTTTTTTACCACCACATGATCCATCCCGTGGCGCACATGAAAACTTACTCCATCACATGGTCCATACCGTCCCGCAACAGGGAAAATATATGGTCGTCATCCAGACTGTAATAGACATTCCTGCCCTCTTTCCTGTACTTGACAACCTTTGCCGTCCTAAGCACCCTCAGCTGGTGGGACACGGCCGACTGATTCATGTCAAGAACATCCACAAGATCGCACACGCAAAGTTCAGCATGCAAAAGCGCATGGAGGATCCGTATCCTTGTATGGTCTGAAAGCACCTTGAACAGCTCGGCCAGTTCCCGAAGGGTATTATCTCCGACCATACACTGTTTTACGGCATCAACAGCCTCTTTGTGAACACAAACCGTTTTACAGACATCGTCTCCAGCCATATCCACACGTGTTCCCTCATTCATATGAACACCTATTCATACATTCATTTATCATCATTGGTCAAGGATTTTCTGCACCCTCTTCTCCTGTTAGCATCAGATCAACAGATCAGCGACGCTTCAATACTCCCAGGGTACTGGTGACGGACACAGCTTCAAACGCCCCGGATGCCAGTGCTGTCTCGTAAATTTGCCGGGGCGCCTGCCCTCCCTCGGCCGGATCAAAAAAGATATCGTGGATCACAAGGAACCCCTGTTCCATGATATGGGGAGACCAGAGCGCATAATCATTAACGGCTGCCTCAAAGCTGTGGCCACCGTCGATAAAGAGAAGGGACAGGGGGGTGGACCACAGCTTCCCTGCAACTGAGGAGTCGGCAACCATGGGTACCACGGCCTGGGAAAGCCCTGCCCGTTCCAGGGTATCCTGAAACAGGTTCAGGGTGTTAACCCGGCCAAGGGCCGTGTCAAACAGATCGGGATCAAAATACTCCTCCCCCGGCTGCTGCTCTTCCGATCCCCTGTGGTGGTCCACGGAAAAAAGGATGCCTCCCCGTTCCATGCAGGCCTTGCCGATGAAATAGGCGGATTTTCCGCAGTAGGAGCCTATCTCCAGGCAGGGACCGAATTCTGCCGCGTCCAGTGCTGTCTCGTAAAGTTTTGCGGCTTCGTCATCAGCCATGAACCCCTTGATGGTCTCTGAAAATTCAATATCAATTCCCATAGTCTTTTACAAGTACCTCCCTCTGTTTCGCCCCTTCCTGGGGGCCGATGATTCCCTCTTTTTCCATGACCTCAATTATCCTTGCCGCCCGGTTGTAGCCGATCCTCAGATGGCGCTGGACACTTGAAATGGAAGCCTGCCTGCTCTTTGTGACAAGGGCCACGGCCTCGTCGTACTTTTCATCATACTCAGTCTCTTCACTTTCACCACTGGCATCCTCTGCCCGTTCGGTGACATCCTCCACATATTGGGGCGCCTGTTGCTCCTTGAGGTATGCCGTGATCCTTGCGATCTCGGTCTCTGAGATGTAGGCCCCCTGGATTCGCTGGAGCCGTCCGGTTCCCGGCGGCAGAAATAGCATGTCACCGTTTCCCAAAAGCCGCTCCGAACCGTTGGAGTCCAGGATGGTCCGGGAATCGATCCTGGAGGACACCTGGAAAGAGATTCGCGTGGGAAAGTTTGCCTTGATGATGCCTGTAAGCACATCTACGGACGGCCGCTGGGTCGCAAGGATCAGATGAATGCCGGCAGCCCTTGCCATCTGGGCAAGGCGTATGAGGGCCGACTCCACATCCTTGGAGGCCACCATCATGAGATCGGCAAACTCATCCACGATCACAACGATATAGGGCAGTTTCTCGGCCTCACCCTCTTCAGCGTCCTTTGTCCCGCCCTTTTCCACAAGTTCATTGTACTGGAGAATGTTTCTGACACCATTATTTGCCAGGAGTTCATAGCGCCTTTCCATCTCCCGCACCGCCCAGAACAGGGCATTGGTGGCCTTTTTCATGTCCGTGACCACGGGTGAGATAAGATGGGGAATGCCGTCGTAGACCGACAGCTCAATACGCTTGGGATCCACCATGATGAACTTGACCTCTTCAGGCGTGGCCTTGTAGAGGAGGCTGATGATCATGGAGTTAAGACCGACACTCTTTCCCGTGCCCGTGGCCCCTGCGATGAGCAGATGGGGCATGCGGTCCATGGCAGCCGCAATGGGAACGCCCACAATATCCTTGCCAAGGGCCAGGGACAGCTTTGAAGCCGAGTCCACAAATGACGTGGAGGTAAGAATCTCCCTCAGGGAAACAAACTCCCGCTTTTCGTTGGGAATCTCCACCCCCACCACATCCTTTCCGGGAATGGGGGCGATGATCCGGATACTCAAGGCACTCAGGGCAAGGGCCAGGTCGTCGGTCAGGTTAACGATCTTGCTGATCTTCACCCCCTTGGCCGGCCGGTACTCAAAGGTGGTGATAACAGGTCCGGGCATGATCTCCACCACCTCCCCGGAAACGCCGAAATCGGTCAGCTTCTTCTCAAGGATCTCCCCTTTTTGCCTCAAAAGCTCAATATTGACGCTCCGTTTTGACGCTTTTTTCTCGTTGAGCAACGAGACCGGGGGAAGCTGAAATCCGGATCGTTCCCTCAGATCCCTGGCCTGGCCCGGGGCTTTCCGCGCCGGGGGCGGGGGTTCTATCTGGGTGATGACCGGTTCAGCATGGATCGCTTTTTCAAGCATCTTTTTAGGAGAGCTGCGCTTTTTGAAGAGTTTCTTCTGTTTTTCCGGTTCAAGGGGTTTGATCTCAATGGTCCTGACCCGTTTTTTCCGTTGTTCTTTCCACTGGCCAACCGTTTGTTTGCATCGGGCGGCAAGGGTTGTTACCTGTTTTGCCACAAAACGCCCAAAGCGAAGGAAACACCCTTTGACAAAGAGCAACACGGTCACCATGGAGATACCGGTTGTGAGGACAAACCCGATCACAAATAGGACCAGGAGAATGATGACACAGCCGGTGGGGTTGGCGTATTCCAGTAAAAACGAGGCAAAGGGAATTCCCAGGAGGCCTCCGGACGAGTAAACCCGTCCCCCCAAAGAATAGCTATCCTGGATAAGCGTAAGCATGCTTCCCGTGGAAATCACCAGGAGTATCCCCCCGCCCAGGGTCAACCCGATGATCCGGTTGGATCGCCCCCGGAAGTACCACACGGAACAGAGCAGCATCAGGACAGGCACCCAGAAGGACCCAAGGCCGAACAGGGCGACCAGCAGGCCTGACAGATGGGCGCCCACCAGGCCAAAGCTGTTCTGGATATGATTGTGGGCCGCAAACATGCGGGTGTTCACCGAAGGATCCACCGGGCTGTAGGAGGCAAGGCTTATCGTTGTCAGGACAACGAGAAACGCGAACAGAATGCCGGTTATCTCTTTTTTCATACTTCGATGATGATTGGCAGAACCAGGGGCCTACGCCTGATGGTGAAGAAGAAATACTGTTTCAAGGCTTTCTGGAGTTTGGAACGGATCACATCCACCCTGGACTTGCTGCCCACCTCCACCTCTTCCACGATCTCGAGGATAACGCACTGGGCGTCGTCCACAAGGTAGCCGGTCTCGGCCCCGAACACAAACCCCTTGGAGATAAGTTCCGGACCATAGAGCACGATCCCTGTTTCCTCATCGATGATCATGGTGACAACCACGAGGCCGTCCTCGGAAAGGTTGCGACGCTCCTTGAGGACGCTTCGTCCCACGTCGCCGACCCCCTTGCCGTCGATGAGCACCCTGCCGGTGTCCACCTGGCCTTCAATCCTGCCCCCCTTGTCATCAAAGCAGATCACATTGCCGTTTTCCGCAGCCAGGACATTTTCCCTCGGGATCCCCTGCTTTTCGGCAAGCCGTGCATGGATGATAAGATGCCGGTACTCGCCGTGGATGGGGATGAAGTACTTGGGCTTTGTCAGGTTCATCATGAGCTTGAGCTCTTCCTGGCAGGCATGCCCGGAGACATGGACCTTGGCGACCCTGTCGTAGATCACCTCGGCTCCCCTGCGGTAGAGGTTGTTGATGATGTTTGAAATGGCCTTGCCATTGCCGGGAATGGATTTGGAGGAAAGGACAACCGTGTCGCCCTTCTTGATGTTCAAATGCTTGTGAAACCCTGTGGCCATGCGGGAAAGAGCGGACATGGGCTCACCCTGGCTGCCTGTGGTGATCACCAGGACCCGGTTGTTCGGAATGGTTTTGACCCTCCTGACGTCCATGCACATGTTAGCGGGCCAGTCAATGTAACCAAGCTCCTTGGCAACGGCCACGGACTGTTCAATGCTCCTGCCGTTGAACACGATCTTGCGGTTGTTCTTCAGGGCGATTTCGATGATCTGTCCGATCCTGAAGACATTGGAGGCAAACAGGGCGATGATCACCCGGCCTTCACTCCTTGCCACGATTTTGGCCAGGCTTTCCTTAACCTTCTGGTCCGACTCGGTATACCCCTCCTTCTCCACGTTGGTGGAGTCGGAAAGAAGGGCAAGCACCCCTTCGTCGCCACACTTGGAAAACCGTGAGATATCCGTACAGTTTGACATGTCAAAGCAGTGATTGATCCGAAAATCTCCGGTGTGGACCACCAGG
This sequence comes from Desulfobacterium sp., assembly GCA_030145245.1. GTDB lineage: Bacteria > Desulfobacterota > Desulfobacteria > Desulfobacterales > Desulfobacteraceae > Desulforapulum. The sequence goes on along the minus strand of JAQYWC010000052.1, from coordinate 161,806 downwards.
CCCTCGGGAGATCGGATGGCAAGCCCCACCACGTCCACGGTGCTGTGGCTCACCCGGATAAACTCGATCTCAAAGGGACCGATATCGATCTTGTCGCTGGGTGTCACCTGGTGCAGTTCGGCCACGTTATGGAGGTCAAATTCCCTGAGCTTGTTTTTTACGATGCTCAAGGTAAACGGTGTACCGAACACTGGAACGGAGAATTCCCTCAGGAGATAGGCAATGGCGCCCACATGATCCTCGTGGGCATGGGTGAGTACAACCGCCTTAAACCTGTCCCGGTTCGCCCTCAGATACTCCATCTCAGGAATGACAATGTCGACGCCAAGCATGTAATCTTCGGGAAACATAAGGCCAGCGTCTATGACAAAGAGGGTTTCGTCATACTCGACGGCCATCATGTTAAGGCCAATCTCACCAAAACCCCCAAGGGGGATTATTTTTAACATCCTAAAGGTCTCCAGGAATCAAATTGCGATTTCAAGTTTCTCCAACACGGCGTCAACTAAAGAGATGAGCCACTCCCGCTGCCCGGGGGTTGCATAACCCATGCAGTCGCATTTGATGTTTGTTCGTATCCTCACGAGCAGTTCGCAGGCAAGGGTTGACTTGCCAAGCTCCAGGGCGAAGAGGTGGGGGCCGCATTTGCTGTGCTCTTTCTGCAACGGAGTCAGCAGATCGCGATCCAGTTCCACCCAGTAGATCGCTCCGAGATCGCAGGGTCCGTAGTTTTCATCAAGGTAATGTTTCAATCGTTCTTGGTCTTGGGGTCTGAGCCCGTCAATTAGATACTGTTTCATAACCTATAATAAATAGCACAGACCACCGTATATATGCAACCTGTTATAATTTTCCAGCCTGGTCCGTTTATGACGAACATTGTGCTTTTCACCTGAATTTGATACTCAGACTGGCAAAAAGTGCAACAAGGAAAGCCTGACCCCATATTAATAGGAGCAAGCCATGGAAATCCCCGAAGACCAGAAACACTATTGGGACAAAAAAGCCACAGGCACGACATTTTCCACCCCCCTTGATATTGATCTCTTCAAAGCCCATGTATCGCAACAGGCGACTCTCCTGGATATCGGGTGTGGGTACGGTCGCATCATGGACCAGCTTTTCCGACAGGGGTACAGCGACATCACAGGTGTCGATTTTTCCTGGCAGATGGTTAAACAGGGCAAATCGTCCCTGCCCGGCCTTGATTTTGCCCAGGCAAGCCCTGCCCTTCCCTTCAGGAGCAACAGCTTTGATGCGGTGGTCCTCATGGCGGTGCTGACCTGCATTCCGGATAACAGTCACCAGGAGTTGATCATGGGCGAGATCAACAGAGTGCTCAAGGAGAACGGGATCGTTTACATCACCGACTTCATGATAAACACAGACCCGCGCAACCAGGAGCGTTACAATCGGTGCAACAGAGGCAGTTACGGTGTTTTCGAACTTGATGACGGCGCTGTGCTCCGCCACCACAGCCGAAATCACATGGTTCAGCTGACAAATGCTTTTGAGGAGCTGATATTTAAAGAGACCGTGTTTGCCACCATGCACCAGCACCGTTCAAACGGGTTTTACTACATCGGAAAGAAGCAAGGGTTCTGACCCTGGGCAGGATCTTCAAACCAGTACAGGCGGACCCCGGATCACTAAATAAAATTTTCCTTGTGTATCTCGCAAATCCATTTTATAAGAAACGTGGTCTGTCTAACGGCAGACAATAACACGTAAATACGATACGGATGGTCAATGGTTATATTGGTCGTCAAATTAATGCAAACTGTGCATATATAAATTAGGAGGCTTTATGTCAATTTTAGTATTTGGTCACAAGAATCCCGATACAGACTCTGTCTGTTCTGCAATCGCCCTGGCTGATCTCAAGAAGAAACTCGGCCAGGACATCGCACCTGCGATGCAGGGAGACCTGACACCTGAATCAAAATTCGTACTTGAGAAGTTCAACGTTGCAGCACCTGCCGTTGTCACTTCCTATGCCGGCAAGGATGTCTTCCTGGTAGATCACTCTGATCTTGCCCAGAGCCCCGATGACCTGGCTGAGGCCAACATTCTCGGTATTGTCGACCATCACAAGATGGGTGACGTAACAACATCCCAGCCCCTCGAGTGCTGGATCTGGCCTGTAGGCTGTACCTGTACAGTCATCAAGTCCATGTACGACTTCCATAACGTTGAGATCCCAAAAGATATCGCCGGCATCATGCTCTGCGCAATCCTGAGTGATACGGTTATCTTCAAGTCAGCCACCTGCACCGATGCCGATAAAAAGGCATGCGAAGGTCTTGCTGCCCTTGCCGGCATCACAGACACCCAGGAGCTCGGCATGGATATGTTCAAGGTGAAATCCGCAGTTGACGGAACACCTGTACGTGAGCTCGTCCTCCGTGACTACAAGGATTTTGAGATGAACGGCAAAAAAGTCGGCATTGGCCAGCTTGAGGTTGTCGACCTCGCCATCCTTGACAAGGTCAAAGCTGATCTTGAGAAAGATATCGTAGCCCTCAAGGAAGAAGGCGCACGTCACAGCGTATTCCTTCTCCTCACAGACATCATCAAAGAAGGTTCCGAGATGCTCATCGCCTCTGACGACGAGTCTGTCATCGAGAAAGCCTTTGGTGTGGCTCCCAAGGACAGCAAAGCATGGCTTGACGGCGTCATGAGCCGTAAAAAACAGGTTGTTCCCAACCTTGAAAAAGCCTTTGCATAGTAGTTAGCAGCAAAAGGGGTGCAAGGATAAACATCCTTGCACCCCTTCTTAGTTCAGCCCCCTCCCCTGCAGTTCCTTCCTATAGATCTTTGCCCTCGAATTAATACCGGCTTTTCCTGCTGCAATAAGAAATAAAATTTATCCATATGCGGAAAGCTACAATCAGAGGTCGAACACAGTATTGATCTTTTCAGACAGCATCGCCATTCCATAGGGTTTCTGAATAAAGTTCTCCAGGTTTGAGTCAAGGATATCCACAAGATCATCTTTTTTGCTGTATCCGCTGGAGATCAGCACCTTGGCATCGGGAACAATGGATTTGATCCGTTCAAAGGTCTCAAACCCGTTCATCTCCGGCATCACCATGTCGAGGATGACAAGATCGATATCCCCCCCTTTCTCCGACATGAGATCCACAGCCGCAAGGCCGCTGGTAACAGCTTTTACCGAATAACCAAGGCTCTCTATCATCTCGGAGCACACCTCGATCACCCCTTGTTCATCATCCACAAGAAGAATGGTCCCCCTGCCGCTGATGATCTCGGGCGTCTCTTTGTCGAGTTTTTTGTAGGAATGCTTTGCCGGCTTTGCCGGCAGATAAAAGATAAAGGAGCTGCCTTCGCCCTTTTTGCTCAACACCCTGAAAGCGCCGCCGTGGCTCTTGATGATCCCATAGGCCGTGGCAAGGCCCAGTCCCGTTCCTCCCCCCAGCTCCTTGGTGGTAAAAAAGGGATCAAATATCCTCTCCATGATCCCCTTGTCCATGCCCACACCCGAATCCACCACGGAAACCCTGACATAGCGCCCGGGCTTTGGCAGACCGAGCTCTCCGTACTTTGACCTGGCCACATTTACATTCTCGGTCTTGATATAGATATGCCCGCCCCCGGGCATTGCCTGCCAGGCGTTGACATAGAGGTTGAGCAGGACCTGCTTGATCTGCCCCTCGTCCACCTCGCAGCTCCAGAGATCCTTTTGAAGGTTCTGGCGGATAACAATGCTCTTTTTGGTTCTGCCGAACATCTTGGCGGACATCTTCAGAATATAGTTGATGTTGAGACGGCAGAGTTCATGGTCGCTCTTCTGGGCAAACCCCAGGAGCTGGCGGGTCATGTCCGACCCTGAGTTCACATAATCGTCCACACAGCCGAGCTTTCTGTACTCGGGAGTTGCCGGATCCAGGGTGGTTCTCACCAGGGAGGTATACCCCTGAATTCCCATGAGAATGTTATTGAAGTCGTGGGCAATGCCGCCGGCAAGGGTTCCGATGGCCTCCATCTTCTGGGCCTGATGGAGCTGTTGCTGGAGGTTGATGCGCTCGGTCACATCCCTTGCAACCCCATAGGTGCCGGTAAACACCTCGGATTTGGCGTCATCGTCCGGAAAATACATGGCCGTGGCCTTAAGCTCCACCGAGACAAAACCGCTGTAAAAACAGCTATCCCCCGGCTTGGTCACAGCCTTCTTCAAACGGATCTGAAGCCCCCCCCCCTCTTCCGGCTCCCGGGTGCCGGCAATGGCACCGCGCTCGCACGCCTCCAGGTCGTCGGGATGGACAATGGCCTTGAACGGTCTTCCCAACAGCTCTGCCTGGCCGTATCCCAACACCTGCTCGAACTCATTATTGATAAAGGAGAAGCAGCCGTTGGAATCAAGGGTGTAGATAAGATCCGGGGAATTGCTGACCATGTAGCGGTACCGCCGCTCCGAAGCCTCCAGCCGGGCCGAAACGTTCCTGTTCTCCCGTATCAGCCGTTTCTGTTTCAGGGCGTTCCTCACCGTCTTGCTCAGATCATCGAACTTAAAGGGCTTCTTGAGATAATCCCACGCCCCCAACTTCAACGCCCTGACCGCAGATTCAACCGTGGCATACCCCGTCATCAAGATCACAAAAAGATCGGGATCAATATCCAAAAGATGATCCATGACCTCGAAACCGTCCATACCGGGCATGCAGACATCCAGAATAACCAGGTCAAACCGCTTCTCCTGAACCAGGGCAATGGCGTCCGTACCGCAGGATGCCCTGTCCGCATCATACCCTTCCATCACAAGATAATCCTGCATGCTGCCCAGAATCTTGGCCTCGTCGTCCACAACCAGAATCCGTTCAGCACCCATGTTTTTTCTCCAAATACTGCAAAAGAACTGCCATTATGTTATTCTATCGACCTCTTTTCCTTCCTCCAGCTTGGAGCGTTCGTAACAGATCAGCCCGCACCGGAGGCAGCGTTCCGCCTCACTTACTGCGGTCTCGTCGCTGAATCCCTTGAACAATTCCTCATTACCTCTGTTGGAGATATCCACCGCAGGCATGATGTTCCTGGGTGATATTTGAACACCCTCCAGATGATTGACACCCTGGAGAACGCTCTGTTTTGTTATAAGATTGGGCGGATACTCAAGGGAAAGCCCATACATCAGATGATGTATGGATGCTGCAGCCTTGCGACCGCCGTTGATGGCAGCCACTGCCGCGCTGTATCCGCTGATGACATCTCCCTTGGAAAGGAGACCGTGTTCGCGCCGGTTAACCGGCTCTTTATATATCTCGATACCCTCCCATCTCAATGGGGCAAGGCTATCAGTCTGGGTCTCATCCTCTTTGTCCGGCTTTTCCGCGCGGACAAACACCAGCTCAGGAAAACGCCCTGAGGCCAGAAACAGGGTATCAGCCGGGAGAATATGCTTTGTTCCTGTCGCGAATTCAGTATACTCGATATGGGTGAGGCGATCCTCTTCACCATAAAGCCTGGTGATGCCCGTGTTGTATTGGACCGTAGCCCCTGCCCGGCGAATGTCTTCAAGGGATTCGCTGTCAAAGGAGGAATTTTCCGCAAGCTTCCTGGAAATCACGGTGATGGTTTCAGCCCCCAGCTCCTTGCATATCTTGACCGCGTTGGGGATCATCATGCCGCCGCCGGCAATGACCACGTTGCGCCCGCAGGGAATGCGTTCGCTCTTTTCAATATCGGTGCGAAGCAGATCTATCAACAGGTAGCCACCGGGAAACACCGTGGCGCGTTCGGCGACATCACCCCGGGCAAGCCGGTTGTCCCAACCGCCGGTGGCAGTAAAGACCGCCTCAAACCCCTCTTTTAAAAGGGATGGAATGGTAAAGTCACGTCCCGCTTTGGCGCTCATCCGGGTTTTAACCCCCATCTCGAGCACCCCTTCGATGTCCCAGTCCAGAACATTCTGGGGCAGCCGGTCCTCGGAGATCGCCACCCGCAGGAGCCCGCCAAGCAGGGCGGTTGCCTCGAACACCGTTGGCTCATGGCCCAGCCGTGCCGTGAAAAATGCAGTGGAAAGCCCCTCCACACCGCCGCCGATCACTGCCACCCGTTTCCCCGTGTCAGGGGCTTTATAGGGCAGGACCCGCTTGTCCAGATCCATCTCAATATCGCAGGCATATCGTTTCAAGTGATTGATGGCAACGGGTTCGTCCAGGTATTGCCGCCTGCAGGCGACTTCGCACAAGGCAGGACAGATTCGCCCGATCACAGTCGGAAAGGGATTTCTCTCCTTGATCACCTGGACAGCGCCTCCGGGATCTCCGTGGCGGATCAACCGGACATACTCACGGACGTCGATGCCCGTGGGGCAGGCCCTCTGGCAGGGGGTAACACACTCGTCCTCGGTATATTCCTTAATGATCCTGCGGGTAACGGAGGTGAGGCGGATGATGTTCTTCGGGCAGACCCGTTCACAGGCCCCGCACCCTGTACACTTCTCCTGATCCACCTTGGGAAGGGAATCCTCCCCCATGCTCAGGGCGCCAAAAGGACAGGTTTTGACACAGGTGCCAAGACCGAGGCAGCCGATGCTGCACACCTTCATGCCACCGGACACAAGGGCTGCGGCCCTGCAATCCGACAATCCGTCGTAGAGATATTTGATATCCGTATCTTCGATGCTGTAGTGACATCCAGGCAGGGCCAACTCAGGCTCCTTGGCCTCGATGGAGACCCCCATGAGACCGGCGATGGCCTCTGCGACATCTGCGCCTGCAGCAACACAGGAGTCGGGGGTAGAGTTTCCGTCAGCAATTGCCTGGGCATTGGGCGTGCATCCGGGGAAACCGCAACCGCCGCAGTTTGCTCCGGGTAGAACATCGTCGATCGCCGCTACCAACGGGTCCACATAGACGTAAAAAACCTTAGACGCAAGGGCCAGGGCTCCACCTATCACGAGACCGAGACCACCCATCAAAAAAACCGCTTCAAGCATTGCTACCTCCGCATGTTCAATATTAATAGGGCTTCCAGATTGTCACTGACTTTTATAAACAGGTAATGAGGAAATGTCAACGATATCATTCAAAATTTAGGAAATGATCGCATTGACATTGGAAAAGGAATCATGTAACTATCACTATTTTGAGGTGTTAACTTTGCAACAACAGTTTTGGAGAGGATTCCCATGGGAAAAGAGACTACTATCACCATAGATAATAAACGTTTCACCTTTGAGCCCGACGAGACCATTCTGGACGTTGCCCATCGCAACAACATCTTTATCCCCACCCTGTGCCACCTGAAGGGTGCTACGCCCACGGGCGCCTGCCGGATCTGCGTCGTCGAGGTTGAAGGCGCGCCCAACCTTGTCGCCTCATGCGCAACGCCTGCCGCGAACGACATGGTTGTCTACAGCGAGTCCCAGGAAGTAATCAAGGATAGAAGATCCATCATCCGGCTGATGCTCTCCTCGGGCCACCACAACTGCGCCATCCGGGACTTTGACACAAAGGACTGGACCCAGTTCCAGCTCAAGGTGCTTGAGGAGGACGGCACCCAGGATCTCTGCCCTGTCTGGGGCGAGTGCAAGCTCCAGGACCTTGCCTACCGATACCAGGTCAAGGCCAAAGGGCTTCCCCAGTCCGAAAGCAAATACCCCATGGAACGGGTAAACCCCTTTATCATCCGGGATTTTTCCCGTTGCATCCTCTGCGGCCGCTGCGTCCAGGCCTGCAGGGAGGTCCAGGTGAACAACGCCATCGATTTCGGCTACCGGGGTGCTGACACAAAGATCGTCGCCGGGGCAGATGTTGCCCTCAAGGATTCGGACTGCGTCTTCTGCGGCGAGTGCATCGAGGCCTGTCCGGTGGGTGCCCTTGTGACAGAGCACGCCCTGAAACCCGAGCGCTTCGTCAAAACCCAGAAGGTCCGCACCACCTGTTCCTACTGCGGCGTTGGCTGCCAGATAGAACTCAATGTCCAACACAACCGGATCATCAAGGTAAACAGTGCCGGCGACGTGCCGCCCAACAACGGCAGCCTCTGCGTCAAGGGGCGGTTCGGTTTTGACTTTGTCGCATCCCCCGAACGCCTCACCTCCCCCCTGATCCGAAAGAACGGCAAGCTCGAAGGCGCCACCTGGGACGAAGCCCTGGACCTTGTCGCAGACAGCCTGACACAGGTGAAAAAGGACCACGGTTCCGATAGCATAGGGGTGCTCACCTCGGCCAGGGTCACCAACGAAGAGAACTATATCGCCCAGAAGTTCGCAAGGGCTGTGCTCAAGACAAACAATGTCGACCATTGCGCCCGACTGTGACATTCCTCCACCGTAGCCGGTCTGGCTGCAGCTTTTGGTTCCGGCGCAATGACAAACACCATCGCCGACATTGAAACCGCGGAGGTGATCCTGGTCACAGGATCCAACACCACCGAAAATCATCCCGTTCTCTCCACCTTTGTCAAGCGGGCGGCCCTCAGGGGAACCACCCTCATCGTCGTCGACCCGAGACGAATCAAGCTCTCCCACCACGCAGCCACCTGGCTGAGACCGGAGCTTGGCACGGACATCGCCTGGATCAACGGCCTCATGAACGTGATCATCAAAGAGAATCTCTTTGACAAGACCTTTGTGGAAAACCGGTGCGAAGGATTTGAAGAGCTCAAAAAAACCGTTGAAACCTACACCCCCGACTATGTGGAGGCGATCACCGGGATCAACGCAACAGATATCATAGAAACGGCCAGGACTTTTGCCGGAGCCAAGAACGCAAGCATCCTCTACTGCATGGGCATCACCCAGCACACCACAGGCACCGACAACGTCAAATCCCTGGCCAACCTCTCCATGCTCTGCGGCAACCTGGGAATTCCCGGGGGCGGCGTCAATCCCCTGAGGGGCCAGAACAACGTCCAGGGCGCCTGCGACATGGGCGGTCTTCCCAACGTCCTCACCGCCTACCAGAAGGTGGACGACGACGCTGCCAGGGCAAAGTTCGAAAAGACCTGGGGCGTTACCGATCTTCCGGCCAAGCCGGGCCTCACCGCCACCGACATGATCGAACAGGCCGGGACCGGAGAGCTCAAGGCCCTCTACATCGTTGGTGAAAATCCCCTGGTGTCCGATCCGGACCTCAACCATGCGGAAAAGGCCATCGGAAATCTCGACCTCCTCGTGGTCCAGGATATCTTTCTCACGGAGACCGCCAAAATGGCCGACGTGGTGCTGCCCGCCTTCTGCTTTGCTGAAAAAGAGGGCACCTTCTCCAACACCGAAAGAAGGGTGCAGCGGGTAAGAAAGGCCGTGGAAGCCCCGGGCTTTGCCAGGGAGGACTGGAGAATCATCTGCGAGATCGCAACCCGCATGGGCTATCCCATGAGCTACCCCAACAGCAATGCCATCTTTGAAGAGATCACCAAAGTTACCCCCTCCTATGCCGGCATCACCTGGGACAGAATCGAAAATGAGGGACTCCACTGGCCCTGCCCCACGGCTGACCATCCGGGAACGCCCATCCTGCACACCCAGCAGTTCACCCGGGGCAAGGGCATGTTCCACGCCATCGACCACAGACCCCCTGCGGAACTGCCGGACAAGGATTATCCGTTCATGCTCACCACGGGCAGGGTGCTTTACCACTACCATACCGGCACCATGACCATGAAGAGCCCGGGACTCAACACCATGTCCCCGGAGTGTTTTGTGGAGATCTCTTCCAATGACGCCCAACGGCTTGGGTTTGAAGACGGCACCATGGTGGATGTCCTTTCCCGCAGGGGAAAGATCACGGCAAAACTTAAAATCTCGTCCAAGGCAGTGGACGGCACCCTGTTCATCCCCTTCCACTTTGCAAAGGCTGCGGCCAACCGCCTGACCAATGCCAAAGTGGATCCGGTTGCAAAGATTCCCGAATTTAAGGTGTGCGCCATAACCATACGAAAGGCCGCCTGATAAAGTTTATAGATGTTTGCACTCGAATTGATACCAACTCACCTATCTCAATAAGAGATGGGATCTGTTCATGTGCGATGAGCAACAATCAAAGACCCGGTTCGTCCACCGAACCGGGTCATCTTTTCCCTGGTTTACGCCTTTTCAAGACTCACGGCGCAGGCCTTGTACTCGGCCGTCAGAGTGATCGGATCAAAGGCCGGATTGGTCAGCCAGTTTGAATTGCCTTCCCTGAAATGAAACGCCATCCACACCATGCCCTGGGGCACCTCCTCCGTCACCCGGGCCTTGACCTCCACTTTACCCCGGCGGGAACGCACAACCACCCTCTCTCCGTCATCAACCCCCAAGCGCCGGGCATCATCAAGGGAGATATCTGCGGTCTCCTCCCCCAGAAGGTCGTTGAGCCCTTCGCACCGCCCTGTCTGGGTCCGGGTGTGATAATGATAAAGCCGGCGTCCCGTACTCAGGACAAAGGGATATTCATCATCGGGCACCTCGGCCGGCGGGGTCCAGGTAACCGGGGTAAAACTGCCCTTGCCCGAGGCAAAAGCATTCTGGTGCAGAACCGGGGTTCCCGGATGCTCAACCGTGGGACAGGGCCACTGGAGCCCGTCCCCTTCGATACGATGGTATTTGATACCGCCAAGGGCCGGGGCAAGCACGGATATCTCGTTGTCCCAGATCTCCTGTGCACTCACAGAGTTCCAGGTCTGACCCATCCGTTTGGCGATCTCCCGGAAGATCCACCAGTTGGGCATGGCCTTTCCAGGGGGAACGCTTGCCGTTCTCACCCGGCTCACCCTTCGTTCACTGTTGGTAAACGTGCCGTCATTCTCACTCCAGGCTGCGGCCGGCAGCACCACATCGGCAAACCGGGTGGTCTCGTTGAGGAAGATATCCTGCACCACCAGGAACTCGGCTGAGGCAAGTTCATGCTCCACCTTCCGGATATCGGGCTCGGTGTTGGCAAGGTTCTCCCCGAATATGTAGAAGCCCCTGACCGACTTGTCCACGAGGCCGTCCATCATCTGGGGGATCATGAGCCCGTTTTTGTCGGGCAAATCACCCACATCCCAGAAGTTGCCAAATTTCAGCCTGGATTCCTCGTTGAGCACCTGCTGGTATCCGGGATAAACATTGGGAAGCGCACCCATGTCACAGGCACCCTGGACGTTGTTCTGGCCCCTCAGGGGATTCACGCCCCCGCACTCCATCCCCATGTTACCAAGGAGCATCTGAAGATTGGCCGTGGAGACCACGTTATTACGTCCGCAGGTGTGCTCGGTGATCCCCAGGGTGTAGCAGAGCATCACAGGCTTAACAGCTGCAAGCATCCGGGCCGTTTCAACGATGACCCCGGGCTCGATGCCACAGATCTTGGCCATGGCCTCGGGCTCACATGCGAGCACCGTCTGTTTGAGCTCTCCAAAGTTGACCGTACGGGTTTCTACAAACTCCTTGTCATAGAGATCCTCCTTGATCAACACGTTCATCACCCCGTTCATGAAGGCGATGTCGCTTCCCACCCGGATGGGCACATGGAGGTCGGCAAACCGGGTAAGCGCGTGGGCCCTGGGATCCACCACAATGAGCTTGGCCCCGTCCATCACCGCATTCTTCAGAAACGTGGCGGCCACGGGATGGGCCTCGGTCATATTGGAACCGATCACAAGAAACATCTTTGCCTTGGAAAACTCCCCAAAGGAGTTTGTCATGGCACCTGAACCAAAAGCTGTCGCAAGACCTGCGACGGTGGGGGCATGTCAAGTGCGGGCACAATGGTCGATGTTGTTGGTCTTGAACACCGCGCGGAACAACTTCTGCATCTGATAGGAGTCCTCGTTGATACTCCTTGCACAGCTCACCCCAGCCAGGGCATCAGAACCATGGGTATCTATGATCTCCGAAAACCGTTGAACCACAAGGTTCAGGGCCTCGTCCCAGGAGGCGCTCCTGAAGGTATCACCCTCCCGGATCAAGGGGGTTTTGAGCCGCTCCTTTGAATAGATGAAGTCATACCCGAACCGGCCTTTAACACAGAGCCGGCCAAGATTGGGCTTGCCATCCCCAGCGCCGGTGACCTTCATGATGGTTCCGTCCTTGACGTGGAGAATCTGCTGACACCCCACACCGCAATAGGGACAGGTGGTCCTGATCTTTTGTGTCTCCCAGGGCCGGGCCGTATACCTCGCCTTTTTCTCGAACAGCGCTCCAACCGGACAAGCCTGGATGCACTCCCCGCAGAACACACAGTCCGAATCCTTGAGGGAAACATCGGTTCCGGCCACGATCTTGGCACCAGCTCCCCGGTACCCAAAATCGATGGCGTTGTTCACCTGGACCTCCCTGCAGGCCTGGACACAGCGACCGCAGAGGATACAGCGGGAAAAATCCCTGACGATCAGGGGGTTACCCGTCTCCATGGGAAACTCGCACTCGGAAAGGGGCAGTCCCACAGCCTTGACCTGATATTTAAAGGCAAGGTCCTGGAGCCTGCAGTCTCCCCAGGCAGGGCAAAGTTCCTGGGAAGTCTCCCCTTCCAAAAGCCTGAGCTGATCCTGGGTCCAATCCTTGGAATCAAAATCCTTGATGTCGCAATTATGATTTCCCGATGAGAGCATCAACCGGATAATGCTTCGCCTGGCCTTGATCACCTCGGTCGATTCCGTCTGCACAACCATGCCGGCCCTGGCAGGCTCGGAACAGGAAGGAATAAGATTGTTTGCCCCCTCCACCTCCACAACACAGATACGACAAGCGCCGGTGGGGGTAGTCCCCTTGAGATGGCACAGGGTCGGTATCTCGATATTATTGACCCCAGCCACCTCAAGGATGGTCTGGCCCGGGTCGAAACTTACCTCCCGGTTGTTTATCACCATGAAATTATCTGTCATCAAACGAGTCTCCTTTGATTGGCGCAGCAGAAAAGCTGCATCCCCATGAACAGGTTGAACTCCCTTTTTGGTCTCAGCTTCCGAACGGACGATGGTGGTTCCTGGTAACAAAAACCCAGTTTAAAGTTATTTTAAGACTAAAAAACACCTTGGTAAACCATTTCATACCATTACAAACAATGAAAATTGTTTTTCCTACTTAGTGTTTGCCTTGGATCGTGTCAAGAAAAAACTTTTCACACCTTGTCTTTTAATCTCAATCCATGGTAAGGCTTTAACTCGCATTCGGGTCGATAGAAACCCGGTTTTCAGCACCGCAACACTAATATAGGGAAACCTTCCGGGATTAAAAAAAATACTCCACCCGGAAAAAACATAACCCCATAGGACCTACATGTTGCCATACGTACAACAGCTCCTGCCTCCGCCGCCCTGTAACAGCTAAGCTGTCACAGGTTAATCACCCGGCACCATCAAACCGATCCCCTGACCTGCTTCAGGAAGAGACCACAGGTACGTCCTAAATAAGGTTTCCCAAGAAACCGTACCTGCGTGGCTTTTCCCAGGATAAATCATGGGGGTTCTGCAACCACAGGCGGAATTTATCATGGCAAACCACAGATCCATCATTGCGTTAAACCTGTCAGTATCTCTTTTCATGTTCGGGGTGGGAATGATCGTCCCCCTGCTTCCCCAGAAAATCATCACCCTCACCGGGTCTCTAAAAACGGTGGGCTACCTGGCTTCGGCCTTTGCCATCTCCTTTGTACTGCTTCAGCTCCCCATCGGGCGCCTCTCAGACCGGTTCGGCTTCCGGCGGTTTCTCCTGGCAGGCTACCTGACCTGTTCAGCGTCGGGATTTCTCTACTGCTTTTCAAACACCCAGGGGATGATTTTTTTCGGAAGAATGCTCCAGGGAATCGGGGAGGCACCGTTGTGGGCCCTTGCCCCCGCCCTCCTCTCCATCCTCTACCCCGGATCCAAGGGAAAGGTTATCGGCCTGTACAACGCGGCCATCCACCTGGGACTCACCCTGGGCAGCGCTGCCGGCATCCTGGTCTCAACCTCCTGGGTGAAGAACGAGCCCTTCCTGCTCTTTGCCCTGTCAGGCCTCCTGGGGGGATTCCTAATCCTTGTTGCGGTCAAAGATCCTGACCAGGCTGGCTCCAACCTTGAAGCCCCCATGGACACAGGGGCGTTCAAAAAACTGCTGACAGATCCGGGCACACTCACCGTGTTCAGCGGCATCATTCTTTACGGCGCCGGTTACGGCATCTTTCTCACGGTTCTCCCGGGCTTTCTGATCCAGGACAAGGGATTCACCCAGACAGGGGTAGGATGGTTTTTCATGCTCTTCTATATTGCCATCAGCCTGTCACAGGTGATCACCGGCCCCCTGTCGGACCGGCACGGACGCAGAAAGACCATGATTTTCGGGCTGATTGCAGTTTTCATGGGCCTGGGTATGTTTCCGGGAAGGCAGGGGTGGGAGATCTATCCATGGGTGTTTCTGGCAAGTTTCGGGCTCGGGGTGTTTTGCGTGTCAGCCCTGGCCTGGTTGAACGACGCCGTGGGTGACTCGCTGAAAGGAACCGTGTCAGGTGCCTTTTACCTTTTATGGGGAATCGGATTTTTTTCAGGCCCACTCTTCCTGGCATCACCCGGAAATTTCTTCAACGGCCTCACCGGATTCCACCTGCTGGCCATGCTCTATTTTTTCCAGGCGCTTTTGCTCGGCTTCATCCGACATAGGCGTGGAAAAATTTACAAAGACAGGGTATAATCCCGGATTAAAAAAAAGAAAGGGCGCAAGACTTAAATCAATCTATAAAACGGACTGAAAATTCTATGGGTCAAAAAGTACAGGACATTCTGAAAAAGATAAATTACATCGAAGCGGACATGGCGATCCAGAAACAGATTCTCTTTTCAATCCCGTCTGCCGACACGGATGAAATGGAAAAGACACTCAGGATTATTGCAGATAAAAAAGCGATGATCGCCGATCTGAGAGAGCAGATAAAAGCCATCGATCCTGAGGAGTTCAATCGGATACTGGTCTTTGAAAAGGCGTCAGAGCAGTTCAGGCAACTTACGACCGAGAAAAAATTTGTCGAAATCACCACCCTGAATGAAACAGAGCAGTGCTCGATCCAACCCAAGGTCGGAAAAACCATTGACTGCGTTGTCAAGGCAAAGGATGAGGCTGGCAACTTTACGGTGATCACCTTTGATGGAGAGATAGTAGAGCTGCCAAAAGAGGATGTCATCGCCTGACAACAGAACCTGCCAGGCAATAAATCAGAGGGGTTTGGGAATACCCGGCCCCTCAGCTATCTATCATAGGGACTCGATAAGGGTCGGAATATGAATCAGAGCGGCTTGGAACACCCCAGCCCCTCAAGCACTCCTGCCATATCCATGGGAAGGGGGGCGATAAAATCCACCCGCTGTCCGGACCAGGGATGCCTGAACCCGAGAGCTCTGGCATGGAGCATCTGCCTTGGCATGTCGATTGACTTTTTACGGCGAAACCCATACACCATGTCACCTGCCAGGGGATATCCCAGGGCACGGAAATGCACCCGGATCTGGTGGGTTCTTCCGGTCTTAAGCTCCACCTCAACCAGGGTATACCCATCCAGGCGCTCCAGAACCCGCCAACGGGTTTCCGCATGCCTGGCCCTCTCGGTGTTGACGGCCATGATCTTTCGTTTTACCGGATGGCGGCCAATGGGCAGGGTAATACGCCCGGAACTCTCATCGAGGGTTCCGATTGCAAGGGCAAGATACACCTTTTGAACCCGCCGCTGCTTAAACTCTTTCTGAAGGAACTCAAAGGCGCGCCGACTCTTTGCGGCAACCAGCACTCCACTGGTGTCCTTATCAAGGCGATGGACAATACCCGCCCTTTCAGGCACATCCTCACCGGGATGCTCCAGGTGAGGGCAATGGTGCAACAGTGCATTGACAAGGGTTTTGGAAGGATTTCCCGGAGCCGGGTGAACCACCATTCCGGCAGGCTTGTTCACCACAATGATATGGTCGTCCTCAAAAAGGATATCAAGGGGCAAAGATTCGGCTTGGGGTGCAGGCTCAACAGTTGACTCAACCCTGCCGGAGACGATCTCCCCGGGTTTCACCCTGTACCCTGGTTTCTTTGGCTGGCCGGATACCAGGATCAGGCCATTTTTAATGGCCGCAGCAACCCGGCCCCTGGTGGCGCCCGTTGCTGCGACAGCGACCTGGTCCAGCCTTTCGCCCATCAGTTCGTCTGAAATTTCGATATCGATCTTCATGGTAAAAAAAACCGATAGACGCTTGATCGCCTACCGGTCTAAAAACTGTGGCCTTTTTTTGTGTGGTTAATGAATTTCTATGTAAATAGTTGCTCTATCTCGGTCATCATGGATTCTTCATCCATATCCTTTGCCGTTGAAAGCTCCTGGATCAGCAAATTCTGGGCTGTATCAAGCAACTTTCTCTCACCAAAGGAGAGATCTTTTTCAAGCTTGAGCTGAAACAGATCCCGAAATACCTCGGCAACGTCATAGATGGACCCGGTCTTGATCTTGTCCATGTATTCGCGATACCTGCGGTTCCAGGTCTGCTTGTCGTGATCCAAGCCCCTCTCCTGCATGATCTTGTACACCTGGGGTATATCCTCTCGCTGGATAATCTCCCTCAGTCCTACAGATTCAACGTTGGCAGTCGGAATCATGATAACCATTCCGTTGTCAACGATCTTCATCATGTAAAAGCTCATGTTTTCGCCGTTTATCTCTTTGGTCTCAATGGACTCAATACATCCCACGCCATGGGCCGGATAAACAGCCAGGTCACCCTTGAGAAACTCTTTTTTCCCAGGTTTGGCTCCATCTTCCTGCTTAGCTTTTTCCCCCATATAAACCACCACTCTCTTTGTTAGATTGTTTTAGAAAACAATATGGCCATAGTTAAGCAATATAGCATATACTCACACCTTAATCAAACAAAAAACCCGTTTAAAAAAACGAACTTATAGTTCAACCCCGGGTGTTACACGTATTCATCGCTGCAGCCGCCCCCTGCTCCATCACAGCCACACAGGCTTCAGCAGAACTGGATACGACCGTATCGAGCATGCCGTTCTCTTCAGCAGAAAAGCGTCCGAGAACATGGCCGGTAACATCGCGCTGCCCCTGGGGCCGGCCGATGCCGACCTTAATCCGGACAAATGCTTTTGAGCCCAGAGCCTCGACAATAGAACGAATACCGTTATGACCGCCGTGCCCCCGATTTTCGGCAATACGCAGCCTGCCGAAATCAAGGTCAAGATCGTCATGGACCACAATTATATCTGATACTTGAATTTTAAAATAAGAAGCAAGTTTTTGAACAGGAGGACCGCTTCTATTCATATAGGCTTGAGGTTTCACAAGAACAACATTAAGCCCATTGATTACACCCTTGGAGTAGTCTGCATCAAAGCGGGATTTTTCAGGAGGGAGACGATAGTGTCTAAGAAGGGAATCAACAACGGAAAAACCAATGTTGTGGCGGGTCTGGGCATACTTACTACCTGGGTTGCCCAAACCCGCCACCATATAAATTCGGCTGTTAGCCATAAGGAGAATACTACTCTGAAGCTTCTTCTACGGCTTCTTCCTCAAGGCCCTCTTCCTCGTCGGACGCGCCGCCGCCAGGATGTACGACGGTGAGGACGGTGAAATCAACCTCATGGGGAATCTCAATATCCCCACCCAGATCAATCTCTGAAACATGGACGGAATCACCCATGTCAAGATCTGTGGTATCGATCACAACGGCCTCAGGCATGTCACCGGGTCGGCAGATGATATCCAGCTCGCGGCGAATAACCTGGAGAAGACCGCCACCCTTGACGCCTACAGACTCTCCTGCGACTTCAACGGGAACGGTGATAGTGATCTTCTCGTCCAGGTCGACTTCCTGGAAGTCCACATGAAGATAGTTGAGGCCATAGGTGTCCGACTGAAGCTCCTTGAGCATGACAGTCCTTACAGGCTTTACATCACCAGCGATGGTAAGTTTGATAAAGAGTCCGGAAGACCCGTTTTTTCTTATCAAAGTGATGAGTTCGGGAGTGGAAACCGAAATGGATACAGGCTCGGTCTTTGATCCGTAAAGGATCGCCGGAACGGCGTCGTTATTTCTAAGATGGCGTGCGGCGCTCTTACCCTTAGTCTCTCTGATCTCAGCTTTTAAATCTAGTAGTTCCAAATTTCTATCCTCCGTAACTGCATCGCAATGCAGTCTGATAACTGTGTTTTCTATACAAAAAGGGAATTTACAGAGTCGCCCCTGTAACTGCGTACGATCGCCTCACCCACGAGTCTTGCTACGGAAACCGTCTTTATCTTGTCGCACTTCTCTGCCTCTTCGGACAGGGGAATCGTATCTGTAACCAAAAGAGATTTTAATGAGGATTCCTCAATCCTGCCCACGGCCGGACCGGAAAGGACCGGATGGGTACAGCAGGCATGAACCTCTTTCGCACCCTTAGACTTGATGACACCGGCAGCCTCGGTAAGAGTTCCTGCGGTATCCACCATGTCATCCAGGATGATGGCGGTCTTTCCCTCGACATCTCCGATGATGGCCATGGCCTTTGCCTGGTTTGGTGCGCTCCTGCGCTTATCAACAATGGCGAGTCCGGCATGGAGACGTTTTGCAAATGCCCTTGCCCGCTCGACACCGCCGGCATCGGGAGACACAACCACCAGTTCACCGGTGAAATTATCCCTGATGTGCTCGAGGATGACCGGAGCCGCATAGAGGTTATCCACGGGAATATTGAAAAAGCCCTGGATCTGACCGGCATGGAGGTCCAAAGTGATAACCCGGTGAACACCGGTATGGTACAGAAGATCGGCAATCAGCTTAGCACTGATGGGAACCCTTGGTGCAACCTTTTTATCCTGGCGTGCATAGCCAAAATAGGGAATAACCGCCGTTATGGGACTGGCAGATGACCGCTTCAATGCGTCGATCATCAGCAGCAACTCGACAAGGTTGTCATTCACCGGAGAGCAGGTGGACTGAATAACAAAAACCTCCTGCCTTCTCACATTCTCATGGATCTCCACCTGTATCTCACCATCGCTGAACCGGTTCAGCTTGGTTTTCCCCAGAGGCCTTGCAAGATACTCAGAAACCTTTTGTGCAAGTGCAGGATTAGAATTTCCTGAAAAAACCGATATTCCGTTCATATAAATTCTCTTTTGTAGTTTTTGTTATTGCTGGCTGGGGCGGGAGGATTCGAACCTCCGAATGCAGGAATCAAAATCCTGTGTCTTACCGCTTGACGACGCCCCAATATTTTTTTTTGTTCAACTAAACTTCTTGTAAACCGTTTCCGGCCGGTGCAAATGAGGTCAGGAACACTTGCTTATCAGTTGCCTTTGTTTTCTCTTTCAAGGTATCATAGACCTGTTCAGCCTTAGAACCATCAGAAAAAAGAGCAAAAAAAGATGAACCGCTTCCGGTCATCAACAATCCTTCCGGAAAAAAATCGGCCATCTCCTCCCTCACTGAGAGAATATCTGGATAGCTTCTGCAGGCTGCCTCTTCCAAGTCATTATGCAGAAACCCCTTAATATCGAATACTTTGCCCATCTCATGCTCATTTAACAGGGCATTATTATTAGATTTTTGCTGTTTTGTCAATGCAAAATCCACATTTTTATAAACCAGGGGGGTTGAAGCGTTGAATCCAGGGAAGAAAACAACAACATAATAAGGCAACAGAGATTCACAAAGGGAGAGCTTTTCCCCCACTCCCCGGGCAAATGCCGGCCCCCCATGGATGAAAAACGGAACATCCGCACCAAGCCTGAGCCCCATGGCCATGAGGGCATCAAGGGAAAACGGGGAATCAAACCGCCGGTTCAAGACCAACAGGGTGGTTGCGGCATTGGAGCTTCCACCGCCCAGCCCCGCCCCCACCGGAATCTTCTTGTGAATAACCACGCGAACTCCGGGCCTGCCCCTTCCGGACAATCCAATCCCGGAGAGCTCGTCGAAAAAAAGGGTCGCAGCCCGGTGCACCAGATTGGAGCCATCCTCGGGCACATCCGGGTGATCACAACGGACAGACACACCCGGGACATTGAAATCAAACTCGAGCCTGTCACCGAAACCAAGGCAGGTCATTAAAGTGTAGAGTTCGTGATACCCATCACTTCTCTTGCCGGTGACATGGAGAAACAGGTTGATCTTGGCCGGAGACAGGACCTCTTCCATCATCCTTTTGCCCTTACAAAGGCCAGCTGAACCTCATGGAGAAGACTCGTCATGAGGTTGACTTCATCACTGTCAAGGTTTCCCCGGGTCTTCTTCTCCAGCATGATGATCATATCAATGGTCTGTCTGGCAAGCTCCATATTCTTGCTCCTGGCCCCGGTGGCGGGATCCTCCATCTCACCGAGCTGCACAAGGGCAGATGAATAGAGAGAGAGAATAAAGGTGGAAAAATCCACGGGCGGCAGCCCCTTGCCGGGACCTGATGCCCCTTCTCCATTTTTCATGGTAAACCCTTTTCCTTCAGGCATCTGTTACCTCCTTCCTGGTTAAACTTGCAAGAGCCAGGGCAGCCGGTTTTATGGCTCCCCCCGGGCCGTGACTCCATGGTTAACATCAGCAACACTCCACACATTCCCACACAACATCAGACCCATCACTTACCACCGAAGCAATGTGCCCGTCCACCCAAAAATGGGTCACCGCGCAAACACACCCTTGATATTCAAGGCAGGTGACCGTGGATGTTGGCGCAGCAGCAACCCGCACTTTTGACAGACCGGCAAGTCCGACCCCCCGGCTCTTGAGCACCGCTTCTTTGGCCGTAAAGGTTCTGAAAAACGCCTGGACACGATCCGTCCTTTCAAAACAGGCAAACTCGTCCGGGGTTAAGATCTTATCAAACAGGTTCCTGGAGACAGGCTTTATCCGTTCGATATCGATACCAGCAGGCGCATGGGCTACCACACCCGCGACAAATTCGGGTTTATGGGAGATGGACCAGTGGACACCTTTATATGGCAGGGGCTCTCCGGCAGTACCTTTTAATAGCGCCCCGGGATGGAAACCTGATCTCTCGCCTGAAACCCTGAGACTCTGCCTGGCATAACACCCCAGTGCTTTTACCCTTGAACGCCCCTTGAGAAGGGTGCCCGCCGGGGGCACCCTCAAGATCACGGGATAAATCGTCGAAATTTCAAACCTCCTATGCATGTTTGCACTCGAATGGATACCAAATCACCAGCTCTAATAAGAAATGAGATCTATCCATATGCGAGGAGCTACAGCTTCTACTGAACGGATTCAATCACCTTGCCCATCAATCCGTCCACAGCCTGGACTGCGGTGGAGTCGGCCGGCAGCTCCATGAGGGACCGCTGTTCCATGTCAAACTCCAGAAGCGCCCCGTCATCCGGAATAGTGCAGACAATGGGCACCCCTATTTTATCACACTCGTCAAGGAACGCCTTTCCAAGCTCCTTGGGGGCACGGTTCACAATGAGCCCCACATTCCCCACGCTCAGCTTCAATTCCGGCAGCATGGAGTTGATTCTCTCAACGGCCCTCAACCCCCGCAGGGCATAATCGGTGACCAGCAGCAGCATATCCACCTTGCCGGTTGTGCGGCGGCTCAGGTGCTCCATGCCGGCCTCGTTGTCCACCATCAGGTATTTATAGTTTTTCTCCAGCTCCTCGGTGAAACGGTTGAGGATGTTGTTGACCATACAATAACACCCCTGGCCCTCCTGGCGGCCCATCACCAGGAGATCAAACGCCTCCCGCTCGATGATAACCTGGTTCATGAGCATCTCAAGATAGACGATCTTGTCCATGCCCGAAGGGACTCCCTGGGGATCCTTCATGAATCCTTCCCTTACGTCCCCCACGGTTTTTTCAACATCTATACCCAGGGTCTCCCCCAGGTTACTGTTGGGATCGGCATCCACCGCAAGCACCGGAGACTCTCCATTCTCTGCCAAATGACGCATAATAAGAGCAGCCACAGTTGTTTTGCCAACACCACCCTTGCCAGCCAGCGCAATTATCTTACTCATACCATCTCCATTTGTTTGCTATCAGTTGTAGTTTTCCAGGTCCTTTGCAAAACCTTCAAAATCACGATCCTCCAGAAACCTGGAGATGATCTCCCCCAGCTTATCTGCGGTGTCGACCCGATACACACCCCGATCGTCCGTCCCTGCAACAGCCTTGGCATTTGCAACAACGGCCTTCAAGGCCCCAACGGTGATATCCAGATTCACCTGGACCGTCACCATCTCTTTTTCTTCATCCATTACTCTTTCCCTTCGTTCCTGGCAGTGCCGGTCATATAGATCCTCAACGCCTCCTGCACGGTTCCGGCGGCAAGAAAGGCACAATGCTGATCATCTTCCGGCACATCCCCCAATTTTTCAAGGATCACCTCCCCTGTGATGTCGGCAAGCTCCTCGACCCGTCTTCCAGTGCTCATCTCTGCGGCAAACGAACCGCACACCTGACTGGAACCGCAGCCGTCGGTCACATAGGTGGCTTCGGCCACCCGTTCCTTGTCAAACCTGAGGTAGATATCCATGGAGTCCCCGCAATCACCCAGGGCATGGGCATGGACATCGAAATTTTCCATCCGGCCCCTGAAGCAGGGATTCTGCCAGCGATCAAACCCCTTGTCCCCAAGTACTTCCTTTGCCTCGTCAAAGATCTTCTCCTGGAGATCATCCAGGAATCGATCCAGTCTATCTGCCATCTGTTCCTCCCTTTACTTCTCTTTTTCTCACTTGAGCAATCCCTGCTCCTTAAGTCGTTGAACAATGCTTGTAACGGACCCTGACCGGTCCATGGTATAAAAATGAAGGCCGTCCACCCCCCGGACAAGAAGATCCCGGCACTGCTCAAAGGCAACCTCAACCCCCAGGGCCGCGACCTCACTGGCATCTGCCGTGGCCAAGGCGTCGAGCCGCCCCTTAAGCCCGGCAGGAATGACCGAACCGCAAAGTTTACAAAGCATGTTGGTCAGTTTGACGGTATAGATCGGCATGATGCCGGGAATGATGGGAACGGTTATCCCGGAAGCCCTGCATTGGTCAACATAGGAGAAGAAATAATCGTTATCATAAAAATACTGGGCAACCACATACCGGGCCCCCTTGTCCTGTTTGAGCTTAAGACACTCAATATCCTTTTCAAGGCTTTCGGCCTGGACATGGCCTTCCGGATAGCCTGCGCACCCCAGGTCAAAGTCGTAGCGGTCGCAGATAAACCCGAGGAGATCCGAAGCATAGGAAAAACTTTCCGGATGGGGCTTGAAGTCGTCATTCCTCGGTTCGTCCCCCCTGATGACAAAGATGGTCTCAACCCCCAGTGCCTTGTACCGGTCCAGCACACCGGTAATATCGTCCGGCGAAAGACCAAACCCTGCAAGATAGGCGACGGTGGGCAGTTTTTTCTCCATCATCTTCTTCACCGCCTGAAAGGACCCCTCCCGGGTTGAACCGCCGGCCCCGAATGTCACTGACATATAATCCGGGTTCAGGGTGGCAAGCTCATCAACAACGGTATAAAATCCCTTCTCGGCTTTTTCATCCCTGGGAGGAAAGAACTCAAACGAGACAATGGGCTCTGTCTGGTTCCCGTATAAATTTCCAACGCGCATACATATCTCCTTCCCTTATAAGTTATCGCTCTTAAACTGCCCTATAAGTTAGACCAATATGAAAAAAACGCAATGATAATCGGCAAAAAAAACGAAACAAAAAAAGCCGGAAAACAGTTAACACTGTTCTCCGGCTTTACTAACTCGTAATTCACAGAAGCACTTCAGCAAAATCCGGCCCCTGAAAAGAACAGGAAGCGCTATTTGCCGATGGCAAGCTGTGCGGATCTCAGGGTATTCTTCATGAGCATGGCAATGGTCATGGGTCCAACCCCACCCGGTACGGGAGTGATCTTGCCTGCGATCTCCTTTGCCTTGTCATAATCAACATCACCCTTGAGGATGGCCTTGCCGGTCTTCTCGTTCATGCCGACCCGGTTGACGCCTACGTCGATGACGGTTGAACCGGGTTTGATCCACTCGGGTTTCACGAGATCGGGAACACCGGCTGCCACGATGAGGATGTCGGCACGCTTGCAGTGGGCTGCAAGATCCTTGGTGCGGGTATGGACAATGGTCACGGTGGAGTTTGCACCCACCCCCTTCTGGGCCATCATCATGGCAATGGGCTTGCCAACGATATTTGAACGACCCACAACAACCACCTCGGCACCAGAAGTTTCAGTACCGGAACGAACGATCATCTCCTGGATACCTGCAGGTGTGCAGGGAAGGAAACGGGTCTCTTCTCCGCCGATCATGAGACGGCCGACGTTGGTGGGATGGAAGGCATCCACATCCTTGTCGGGATCGATGGCGTTGAGGACCTTTTTATCGTCAATATGTTTGGGAAGGGGGAGCTGAACAAGGATGCCGTGGATTTCAGGATCATTGTTGTACTTGTCGATCAGCCCCAGAAGATCGGCTTCGGAAATATCGTCGGGCTGGTCGTCCTGGATCTCTTTGAACCCGACACTCAGGGCAGTCTTGACCTTGAGGGTGACATAGCTGATGGAAGCGGGGCTGCTGCCCACAAGGATGGTCACAAGACCCGGCACCTTACCGTGTTTCGCCTTCATCTCTTCAACTTCCTGCTTGACCTCCGCAAGGATATCCTTGCGTATCTCGGTTCCGCTGATAATCTCTGCAGTCATTTTCTTTCCTCCTAATTATGCAAAGCAGTGCCTTTGACAGCACGACGGGGGAAGACCGACTCCGGGCATATTGCCGGGTCCGTCTTCCCCCTGCTTGAATTTAACGATTTAGAATACGCCTTCGACCTTACCGGTCTCTACATCAACGTCAACACGCTTGAACGCAGGGTTGGATCCTGTTCCGGGCATGAGACTGATGGTACCTGCAACAGGTACGATGAATCCAGCACCGCCATAGGTGAGAACCTCTCTGATATTGAGCCTCCAGCCTGTTGGAACACCCTTGAGGGCCGGATTATCGGAAAGGGAGAGATGGGTTTTTACCATACACATGCCAAGCTTGCAAATCTCGGGATCGGCCTGCATTCTTGCAAGGGCAGCGTTGGCTTCATTGGAGTAATCAACCCCGTCTGCGCCGTAAACTTCCTTGGCAATGAGCTCGATCCGCTCCTTGAGGGGCATGTCAAGTTCATAGAGGAACTTGAACTCACTCTTCTCTTCACACGCCTCAATAACGGTCTCGGCAAACTCAATGGCGCCGTCGCCGCCCTGCTCCCAGTGACGGGAAAGGGCAACCCTTGCACCCTCTGCCTCACTGAGCTCGCGAACCTTGGCGATCTCGGCGTCGGTATCAGAGTAGAAGGCGTTGATGCAGACAACCGGGCTGATACCGGCTTTTCTGACGTTTCTGATGTGATGAATGAGGTTGTCACATCCCTTGGCAACCCACTCAACATTCTCGGTGCTGTACTCTTCGGGCATGGCCTTGCCGGGAACGGGTACGGGAGCGCCACCGTGGCATTTAAGGGCACGGATGGTGGCAACAACAACGGCACAATCGGGCTTGAGGCCGGAGAAACGGCATTTGAGGTTCCAGAACTTCTCAAATCCGATGTCAGCGCCGAATCCGGACTCGGTGACGTGGTAGTCGGCAAGCTTGAGGCCAACCCTGTCAGCGATGATGGAGCTCTGGCCGATGGCGATGTTGGCAAAGGGGCCTGCATGGACAATAACGGGCTGTCCTTCCAGGGTCTGCATGAGGGAGGGGTTGAGGGCATCAACCATCCATGCGGTCATGGCGCCGGCCACCTGGAGATCTTCAGTGGTGACGGGTTTACCTTTCTTCGTGTAGGCAACCACGATCTTGCCCATTCTCTCACGCATGTCCTTGAGGTCCTTGGCAACGGCAAGAATCGCCATAACCTCGGAAGATACGGCAATACCGAACTTGGATTTCATCATGAAACCGTCGGATTTACCGTTAACGCCGTCGATACCGATAATGATGTTTCTCAGGGACTGGCAGCAGAAATCCATGATCCAGCCCATCTCAACCCGTGTGGGATCGATATCGATGCGCTCCATACCGGACAGGCGGTTAAGCTGCTCATCGGTATAGTTTCTCTCGTGCTGCATACGGGATGTCAGGGCAACCATTGCAAGGTTGTGTGCGTTCATGATCGCATTGATGTCGCCGGTGAAACCAAGTGAAAAAGGAGTCAGGGGGATGCACTGGGCAAGACCGCCGCCTGCTGCAGAACCCTTGATGTTCATTGTGGGTCCGCCTGAAGGCTGACGGATGGCGGCACAGACATTCTTGCCAAGCTTACCAAGACCCTGGACAAGACCCATGGAGGATGTGGATTTTCCTTCACCAAGGGGGGTGGGTGTGATCGCGGTAACGTCGATATACTTTCCATCGGGTTTGTCTTTGAGTCGCTCAAGTACTGCACGGAAATCGATCTTAGCGATGTAATGACCCTGGGGAAGCAGCTCTTCTTTGGTGAGACCCAGTTTTTCTCCGATCTCATAGATGGTGAGCATGTCTTTTTCTGCGTCCTGCGCGATTTCCCAGTCTGCATGTTTGGTTGGATCTAATGCCATGGTTAACTCCTTTTAAATAATTACGGCTCAGGGGATGAGCCTGTTAGAACATAACCGTTTGATCTGATCTTAGCACCTACTCAATTTTCACCGGGAATAATCCAATAATAGATGATACGAGTCAAGTGTTATTTAGCTATTTAAAGAAAAAAAGATGCGATTTCAGAGCCCCATACCAAACAACAGTCGATAACGACTATTTGTCATTCACTAAATTACATTCATTTAATAATCATATCGCATGTTTTCTACCTGAACGTGTACTACTTATTAATTTCGATTGGACAGGATATAAATCGACTCCACTATTGACAAAAGGGGTTACGGGTTGTAATTCATGTTACGGTGGAAATGGAGTTTGACTTACTTAACGTGCAGCACAACCTTTTTGAAAGAGGCAAATGACCGTTATCAAAGCAATCCAAAATAATGATTCACCCAACCAACATCCAATGCTGGCCAACAGCGTCTGGATTTCCACGTACAGCCTTTCCTATGATCTTTCATTGGATCATATCTTAAATAACCAATCTGCAACCAATAACAACAACTTACGAGGAGGGAAAAGTGGGATTTGAAATCACGAAAGAATCCTATGCCGGCGCTATAAAAGGAATCACAATTGGAAAAGGTGACGCTGCAATCACTGTAGGCGGCCAGACCAGTTATCCTTTTTACCAGTTTGAAGGTGAGATGCCCAACAAGCCTGTCATTGCCATGGAGATTTGGGACATTGAGCCCGCAGAGTGGCCCGAGGCAGCCATCGCACCTTTCAAGGATGTTGTGGGTGACCCTGCAGCATGGGCAAAGAAGTGCGTTGAGGAGTACGGAGCAGATCTCATCGTTCTCCAGCTGAAAAGCATCGACCCCAATGACCAGGATGCAAGCCCTGAAGATGCCGCCGCCACCGTGAAAAAGGTTCTTGGCGCCATCAACGTGCCCCTGATTGTCTGGGGATGCGCAGCACCTGCAAAGGATGAAGACGTTCTCAAAAAAATTGCAGAAGAGTGCCAGGGTGAGAACCTGATCCTGGGACCTGTTGAAGAGAAGAACCACAAGGGTATCGGCGCTGCAGCCATGGGTTACGGACACAGCATCATCTCGTCCTCCCCCATCGACGTCAACCTTGCAAAACAGATCAACATTCTCCTTGAGAACCTTGGAATGCCCCTGGATAAGGTCCTTGTCGATCCCACCACAGGCGGTCTCGGCTACGGCATGGAGTACTCCTACTCAGTAATGGAGCGTCTCACCATGGCAGCCATGACCCAGGGCGACGATAAACTCCAGCTTCCCATGATCAACAACCTCGGAAACGAGGTCTGGAAATGCAAGGAAGCAAAACAGACCGTGGAAGATGCTCCCGAGCTTGGCGACCCCGAGCGACGAGGCATTCTCATGGAGGCCGTTGGTGCAGTTTCATACCTCATGGCCGGTTCCAGCGTCCTGATCATGCGCCACCCCGAGTCCATCAAGCTTGCAAAGGCATTTATCAATTTCATCTCCGACGGCGGTTCTGCCCTTGATGTGGCACCCATCACAAAACAGCTGGATGATGTGGAGATCGATTTTGCAGCGCTTGCTCCCGAGGCCGACCTGACCGTGGAAGCTGCGAAAAAAGCGGCGCCCGCTAAAAAAGCAGCAGCCCCCAAAAAAGAGGCTGCACCTGCCGCACCAGAGGCACCCAAGGCTGCACCAGTTAATAACGCCGATGCAGTGGAAGCTGCCGCAAAAAGCCTTGGCATCGACCTTGACGCCCTTCTTGAGAAACGAGGATGCACCAAGGAAGATATCGAGCACACAGCCCAACAGCACAAATTGACACTGGAGCAGGTTATTCAGAAACTTAATTCTTAGGAAAGGGGAATAAAATGGCAATAGATCTCTTTGCAGCAGATGAACCCAAGGATCTCTTTGCAGCTGACGAACCCAAGGATCTTTTTGCAGCAGAGGCACCCGTAGACCCTGAGGCAGAGGCCAAGGCAAAGGCTGAAGCGGAAGCCAAGGCAAAGGCTGACGCAGAAGCAAAGGCAAAAGCGGATGCTGAAGCAAAAGCAAAAGCGGATGCTGACGCAAAGGCAAAGGCAGAAGCTGATGCAAAAGCCAAGGTCGAGGCAGAGAAAAAAGCCGCCGCCGATGCTGCGGCAGCAAGAGAAGCTGATGAACAAGCATTGAGGGAAAAGAGAGCACAGGAGAAAGCAGAGCAGATGGCAAAACGTGCTGCCACGCCCAAAAAGTCAAAGAAGGTTTCCGTTACCGCTGCGGCCGTACAGGAATCAGATATTGACAAGCTCCTGAAGAGCCTCGACAGAATCCATCGAAGAAATGTAGCATAAATTACTTAAAATATGGTTTTTACTATATTTTATGCACATCATTCACACAACAGGAGGAGGAACCTCTAATGGCAGAAACAAAGAAAGCAACGGTTGCCAAGAAAGCAAAGGCACCCAAACTGGCAGATCCTAAAGAAGCTACCATTGACGTTGCATCCCAGCAGATGATTGCCCGGGCCCAGGAGCTCGGTATCGATACGATTTTTGACAGAGCTGTCAACATGAAACCCTGTAATATCGGCGCACAGGGCACCTGCTGTAAAATCTGTTCCATGGGACCCTGCAGACTCCCGCTTCCCAAGGATGGCATTGACGGAGAAGACACACGTAAAGGTCTCTGCGGCGCCACTGCTAATACAATAGCTGCAAGAAACTTCATCAGAATGATCGCCGGCGGCGCCTCTGCCCACTCCGATCACGGCCGTTGCGTGGCCGAGGTCTTCATGTCAGCAGCTAGAAAAGAGACTGAAGCCTATAAGATCAAAGATACGGAAAAACTTATTGCCATGGCCCCCCACCTTGGGGTTGCCGTAACCGTGGAAGAGGACGGCGAGACCAAGGACAGGGAGATAGACGAGATCGCCCTTGAAGTTGCCGAAGTTGCCATGGCCGAATGGGGCAAACCCGAAGGTGAGCTCCTTTACATGAAGCGAGCACCCGAAGCCCTTTATGAGAAATGGAAGAAACAGGGTGTGCTTCCCAGGAACATCGACCGTGAGATCGTTGAGATCATGCACCGGACCCACATGGGCGTTGACCAGGATTACAAGAACCTGATCAAGCAGGGAACCCGTGCAGCACTGGCTGACGGCTGGGGCGGCTCCATGCTGGCCACCGATCTCCAGGACGTTCTCTTCGGCACCCCCTACCCCCTCCAGAGTGAAGCCAACCTCGGCATCATGAAAGAGGACCACGTGAACCTCATCGTCCACGGACATGAGCCTGTTCTCTCCGAGATCCTGGTGGGTGTTGCCCAGTCCCAGGAGATGCTGGACTATGCCAAGGAAAAAGGAGCCAAGGGTATCCAGCTGGGCGGCATCTGCTGCACAGCCAACGAGATCCTCCAGCGCCACGGCATCCCCACAGCGGCCACCTTCCTCCAGCAGGAGCTTGCCATCATCACCGGCGCCTGTGACGCCATGGTTGTTGATATCCAGTGCATCATGCAGAACCTTGCCAATGTTGCAAAATGTTTCCATACCAAGCTGATCACCACCCATCCCATTGCCAAGATGGAGCAGGACAACGTCATTCACATCGAGTTTGACGAGCACCATGCCCTTGAAGATGCAAAGCGCATCGTGAAGATGGCCATCGACAACTTTGAGAACAGGTCATCGGATGTAATGATTCCCGAGCAGAAAGCCACCCAGATCGCAGGATTTGGCGTGGAATCCATCCAGTACCACCTGGGCGGAACTTTCAGGGGCACCTACTACACCCTGAACGACAACATCATCAACGGCCGCATCCGTGGTATCGCCGGTGTTGTTGGCTGCAACAATGCAAGGACCAAGCACAACGACGGCCACATCAAGGTTGTCAAAGAGCTGATCAAGAACGACGTCATCGTTCTGACCACCGGCTGCAACGCCATCGCCTGTGCCATGGAAGGACTTTTGACACCTGAGGCTGCCGCCGTTCACTGCGGACCGGGTCTCGCCGAAGTGTGCGAGGTTGTCGGTATTCCGCCGGTCCTCCACCTGGGTTCCTGTGTAGATAACTCAAGGATCCTGCTTGCAGCAACCGAAGTTGTAAAGGCCGGCGGCCTTGGCAACGATATCTGCGACCTGCCGGTTGCAGGAAGCGCCCCTGAATGGATGAGTGAAAAAGCGATCTCCATCGGTCACTACTTTGTGGCATCCGGCGTCTACACGGTGTTCGGCGTAACGCTGCCCACCTCCGGCGCACCTGTATTCCACAACTACCTCTCCAACGAGCTTGAACAAACTTACGGCGGCAAATGGGACCTTGAAATCGATCCCATCAAGCATGCCCATAAGATGATTGCCCATATCGACAAAAAGCGTAAAGAGCTGGGCATTGACAAGGCAAGAGAGAGGGTGCTCATGGACATGGCTGACCGCCAGGCCCTGGAGGCCTAGGCCTCACAGTACAGCGAATTGAAGCATAATCTAATAATAATGATAAATCCTCAACGAAGGAGGAACACATGTCAAAATTAATAGCATTCGCAGCTATTCAGGGTGGATATAAAGTAGTTTCAGAGGTTGAAGGGATGTACCAGAAAGCCCTTAACACCTTTAATGCGGACACAAAAGTTCAATTTCCCAATACAGCCTACTACCTTCCTGTCATCTACTCCCTGACAGGAATGAAGGTCGAGACCCTGGAAGATATCAAAAAACCCCTCGCATTTGCCAGGGGACTTCTTCCTCCCCATGTAAAAGGCAAGAACCACCTTCCCTATCTTGGACCACTCCTTGATGCCGGTATGGCAGGTATTATCGCCTACGAGATCAAAGAGGCCCTGCGGATCGTGAACGAGCCTGATTTCTACATTGCCCAGGAAGATCCCGATATCGAGGCAGGTAAGCTCTGGACAGGTCCTGCGGATGATACCATCCTCAGGAAAAGGGGTGTTGAGTTCGTAGACGGTTCCGCACCCGGCTTTGCAGCCATTGTCGGTGCCGCTCCCAGTCCTGAAATTGCCAAGATGATCGTGGAAGATTACCAGAAGAAGAGTCTCTACATCTTCTGTGCCGCCAACCACAACGGCCAGACCGTCATCGAGCAGCTGCTCGAGGCCGATGTTCAGGTGGGTTGGAACACCCGTATCGTTCCCTTTGGTCCGGACATCAGTTCAGCCGTATTTGCACTTGGTTTTGCCAACAGGGCAGCCATGGCATTCGGCGGGGTTCAGCCTGGTGACCACAAAAAGATCCTCATGTACAACAAGGAGAGGATTTTCGCCTTTGTCAACGCACTTGGCGATATCGGAACAGAATGGGGTGTTGCTGCAGCCGGCTGCGTAAACTGGGGTTTCCCGACAATTGCCGACACAGACATCCCCGAGATCCTGCCCACGGGTATCTGTACCTACGAGCATGTGGTAACCAACGTTCCCCATGATGAGATCAACCAGAAGTCCATCGAAGTCAGGGGACTCAAAGTAACGGTTGCCGACATCAACATCCCCTGTGCCTTTGGTCCTGCATTCGAGGGCGAGCGGGTCAGGGGCGCTGATCTCCATGCCCAGTGCGGTGGCGGAAAGACCCAGTGCACCGAGCTTGTGAAGATGGCCCAGATGAACGAGATCGAAGACGGCAAGGTGATCGTCGAAGGTCCGGACGTGGGAGATCTCCAGGTGGGAGACACCTTCCCCTTAGGTATCCTTGTCCAGATCGCAGGCCGTGAATTCCAGAGCGATTTTGAGCCCATCATGGAGCGCCAGATCCATCATCTGGTCAACTACATCCAGGGCATCATGCATATCGGCCAGAGGGACATCTCCTGGGTTCGTATCTCCAAGGCAGCCATGGAAAAGGGTTTCACCCTCAAGGATCTCGGTGTGGTTCTCCACGCCAAGTTCCACCAGGATTTCACAAAAATTGTCGACAAGGTCCAGGTCACCCTCTACACCAAGAAAGAGGATGTGGACAAGATCACGGCAACGGCAAGGGCCGAATACCAGACAAGGGATTCCAGGGTTGACAACATGAAGGATGAGGATGTTGAGACATACTACTCATGCTCCCTGTGCCAGAGTTTTGCCCCCAACCATGTCTGCTCGGTAAGTCCTGAGCGAACCGGTCTCTGCGGCGCCTACAACTGGATGGACTGTAAGGCCGCCTTTGAGATCAACCCCACAGGACCGAACCAGCCCATTGAAAAGGGCGAGTGCATCGATCCGGTACTTGGCCAGTGGAAGGGCGTCAACGACTTTGTCTACAAGGCATCAAGGGGTTCTGTAACCCACTACAACTTCTACTCCATGGTAATCGATCCCATGACCACCTGCGGCTGCTGCGAGTGTATCGCTGCCATGCTGCCCTCATGCAACGGCGTGATGACGGTTGGCCGGGATTATCCCGGAGAGACTCCCTGTGGAATGAAGTTCACCACCCTGGCCGGCGTCATGGGCGGTGGTGCATCCTCCCCGGGATTTGTAGGCCACTCCAAGCACAACATCACCCAGGGCAAGTTCATCCTGGGCGACGGTGGACTGCTCAGAATGGTATGGATGCCCAAGATGCTCAAAGAGGAGCTCAAGGACCGCATCGAGGCTCGTGGAGCTGAGATGGGCGTTCCAGGCCTCTACGACATGATCGCAGATGAGACCGTAGGTATCACAGAGGACGAGATCCTTCCGTTCCTCCAGGAAAAAGGACATCCTGCTCTTACGATGGAGTCCCTGATCGGATAACTGTTAACTGTATCAAAGGTGCAGGCTGGGGCAGCACCAGAACCATTGCTCCAGCCTGCAACTATCTATAAACACAAAGAGGTGAAAAAATGGCATTAACCGGTATACAGATATTTAAACTCCTTCCCAAGACCAACTGCAAGGAGTGCGGTGTTCCCACCTGCCTCGCCTTTGCCATGAACCTGGCATCGGGCAAAGCTGAGCTGGACACCTGCCCCTACGTATCTGATGAAGCTAGGGAGAAACTGTCTGAGGCATCAGCCCCTCCCATCCGACCTGTTCCCCTTGGACAGGGCGTAAGAAAAACAATCACTGGTGGAGAAACCGTCCTCTACAGGCATGAGAAGACTTTTTTCAACCCCACCATCCTGGCCGGCACGGTAAAGTCCGACATCGATGCTGCCGAGCTTGAGAAGGATCTTAAGATCTACAACGCCTTCCAGTATGAGCGTGTAGGCCTTAACCTGAGACCCGAGCTCATCGCCCTTAAGGATACAGGAGCAGGTGCAGAGAAGTTTGCCGCCTGTGCAAAAATCATTGCCGAGACATCCGAGTTCAACCTGGTTCTCATGACCGAGGATATGGATGTCATGACAGCCGGTGTTGAGGCCTCAGGGTTCAAGCGTCCCCTTCTCTATGCTGCAACCGAAGCCAATGTTGATGCCATGGGCGCCCTTGCCAAGGACAACGACCTTCCCCTGGCCGTCAAGGCAGACTCTGTTGAAGCATTGATCCCCCTGACCGAGAAACTCACCGGCATGGGACTCAAGGATCTTGTGATCGATTCAGGCGCAAGGGAGATCAAACAGGCCCTTGAAGATCAGGTCGCCATCAGGCGTGCCGCCCTCAAGGCCGGCAACAAGGCCCTAGGGTTCCCCACAATCACATTCCCGAGCGAGATGGCCTCCGGCCTTGACATGGAGACACTGATCGCAGGCATGTTTGTGGCCAAGTACGGCGGAATCGTTGTACTCTCCGATTTCAAGGCGGAATCCCTGTTTCCCCTTCTCCTGGAGAGGCTCAACATCTTTACAGATCCCCAGCGGCCCATGACGGTCACCGAGGGTATCTTCCCCATCAACAACCCGGATGAGAACTCCCCGGTTGTTGTTACCACCAACTTTGCCCTCACCTACTTCATCGTATCCGGCGAGATCGAGGCAAGCAAGGTTCCCACATGGCTGCTCATCAAGGATTCCGAGGGACTCTCCGTCCTCACGGCCTGGGCTGCCGGTAAGTTCGGCGGTGACGATGTGGGCACGTTTGTCAAGAAGTGCGGCATCACGGACAAGATCAAACACACAGAGCTGATCATTCCCGGCTATGCAGCTGCCATTGCCGGTGATGTTGAAGAGGAACTCCCGGGCTGGACCATTACGGTTGGCCCCAGGGAAGCGGCCCATCTTCCTGCTTTTCTTAAAACCAAAGTATAGTTGTTACCCGAATTCGAAGGGGTTGGCCTTTTAGGGCTTGACCCCTTTGAGATTTCCGTTTATGTCTTAGATCAACTCTAAACTATTTATTGCAAGGGAGATGAAATGATACTTTTTGGAGAAAGCTTAAACGTTATTTCCAATGTTATTGGAAAAGAGTTCAAAGAGGCTGATCCTGCCAAGAGAAATCCCGAGCCCATCCAGAAAGAGGTTCTCGATCAAAAAGAGAAGGGCATGGATTACATCGATATCAACCTTGGACCTGCAAAGAAATTCGGTACCGAGCTGATGCCATGGGTTGTTCAGGTTGTTCAGGAAGCTGTTCCCGGAATGCCTCTCCTCCTTGACTCCTCCAATATCGATGCCATCGAAGCAGGCCTCAAGGTAGCAAAACCTGCTGACAAGCCCCATATTGTCAACTCCATCATGGCCCGTCCCGAGCGCTACGAGCGGATGGTTCCCATGACAGCCCAGTATGATGCGGATTTTGTTGCCCTCATGTGGGGTCCTGAAGGCCTTCCCAGGGACGAGAACGAGCGTGCGGCCCTTGCAGTTGAGCTTCTTTACTTTGCCAACGAGGCAGGCATCCCCAACGAGAAGATCTGGGTGGACGGTATTGTTACACCGGTGAACATCCAGCAACCCCAGGCCATCAGCCTGATGGTGTTCCAGGAGATGCTCCAGGATATCGCCCCGGGTGCCCAGAGCACCTGCGGTCTCTCCAACATCTCCAACGGTCCCCCAAATCACCTCCGCCCCATCCTGAACCAGACCTACATGGTCATGCTTCAGAAATACGGCATGGCGTCTGTCATTTCAGACCCCCTTGACACCCAGCTCACCGCCATTGCAAAGGGCGAGCGCCAGGACATCGTAGATCTCATCTACGGCATCCAGGACGGCAACCAGCCGGACATGGCAAGCCTCAACAAAGAGATGCAGGATTACGCCAAGACAGTCAACGTCATCCTCGGCAACACGCTTTACTCAGACTCATGGCTTGACCTCTAGTCCTGATTGCCTATAGCTGTTCGCATATGATCTGATACCGGCGTACTTTTATACACAGCAACGGGTCGTATCCATATGCGAAGGTCCATGGCTGAACATTACAAACCCCTTCAGGGCACTTGCCTTGGAGGGGTTTTTTTGTTAGTTAAACCTGTAGGGATTGCAATTAAACCGTTTGGGAGTATAGTAGAAAAAAGAGACAACTTTTTACAGCCATCGTGAGGATAGTTCATGGAAACCAATGTACAACCCGACAAGGCAGCCAAAGGCAAGTGGATCTATATCGTCGTTCAGAATCCAGGAACCGGTTCGGAACAGTTCATGGGGTTCAAGACCCCGGACAGCGGAGAGGAGTTCATCCCGGCCTTTACTAGCAAGGAGGAGGCCCAGCAGTGTTTTCTCATCATGCCCAAGGACGTGATGAACAACAAATACGAGATCCAGGCAATCCTCAAGGATGACCTGACCGCTACGGCCAGAGAAAACGGCATTGACGTCTTTCTGATGGATGAAAAAAGTTGCGTCAAGGGAAAACTTTAGCTGATGCCTGTTTTTCAGGAATAGGGACGTTCGCAGCCAAATTGATACCAGCTGTCTATTGTAAGACTAACTGGGCTCAATTCATATGCGATGGGCTATAAAACATCAGATTTTGTCAACACATGATTCGGGAGCATAAAAGTGAGCTTAAAACTTGCAATCGGCGGTAAAGGCGGCGTGGGAAAAACCACTATAACTTCACTTCTTGCGAGAAGTATTGCATCCATGGACAATAACAGGGTCATCGCCATTGATGCGGATCCCGTGGCAAACCTTGCCGCAGGATTGGGAATTCCCGAGGAGACTCCCATCACCCCTGTTGCGGAACTCTCAGACCTCATTGCCGAGCGCACCGGGGCAAAACCCGGCACCATGG
Organism: Desulfobacterium sp.; assembly: GCA_030145245.1. Classification (GTDB taxonomy): domain Bacteria; phylum Desulfobacterota; class Desulfobacteria; order Desulfobacterales; family Desulfobacteraceae; genus Desulforapulum. The sequence goes on along the minus strand of JAQYWC010000052.1, from coordinate 125,242 downwards.
GCGGTTTCTTCACCCTAAACCCCAAGGTGGACGACATCCCGGATCGCTTCTCCCTGGAGCGGGACGGGGTAAAACTCCTGGTGATGGGCACGGTCCAGAGCGGGGGGTCCGGCTGTATCTGCCCGGAAAGCACCATTCTCAAGGCACTCATGAACCATCTTGTCCTGGCACGGAATGAAGTGGTGATCATGGACATGGAAGCCGGCGTGGAACACCTGGGACGGGCCACCTCCGGCTCGGTGGACGCCCTGGTGGCCGTGGTCAACCCGGGCAAAAGAAGCCGGGTTGCGGCAGAAAGAATCAGGAAGCTCGGCCAGGACATCGGCATCGAAAAGATAGTGGTCCTGGGCAACCGGGTAAGAAACGCGGAGGATGAGGCCCTGATCCGGGAATCCCTCCCGGACTTCGAGATCATCGGCTTTCTGCCGGAGATGGAGGAGATCATCGGTGCGGACCGGAAAGGAATTCGCCCCTTTGAGGATCCTGCCACCATCCCGGAACCGTTCAAGGAGATTGCCCGGAAATTCCTCGCCATGAGCAAGTAAAAACGGGGTCACAAAAAAAGGGGTCAGGCTTAGCTTATTGTCGTTATTCTAACGACAATAAGCTAAGCCTGACCCCGAAGATCTAAAAAAAGCGCAATAAGCGAAGTCTGACCCCTCCGGTTTTGACCCCACCTGCAGAAGTGGTAACCACACCGCCACGAATCGTGGCCATACCGCCACACCCAACCGTAACCGCCTATATTATCAACCAGTTACACCCATGAACCATTTCTAATGTGGCGAAACCGCAACACCCGACCCCATCCATACAGGCAGACCTTCCCCGGCCCCAACAAAAGACAAACCCCCTTTCAATCAGGCAGGTTACACATTTTTCTCTCCCCCTTGGCATCCCTCTTGCTCTTCCATCATCAGAACAATGGTCGCATTCACTTACAGCAAACGAAAACAGAACACCGTTAGCCCGTAAGTCCATTGGAACAAATATGTTGATTCATGGGTTAAATTCTCAAAAAGGTTTATCAATGGCAAATAAACAGGAGGAATTTACGATAATGGGTTTTACATCACCGATAATGAACCAATATAAACAAAAACGGGTCACAGCGGAAAAAGCCGCACAGGTCGTCAAATCCGGAGACTGGGTTGATTACGGCGCCTTTTGCACGGCCCCCAGAACCCTTGACGGGGCCCTGGCACAACGTGTGGAGGAACTCGACCAGGTCAATATCAGGGCGCTTGCCTTTCCTGGTACAGCCAAGGTAGCCCTGGCTGGCAGGGACAGCAGCAGCCTGATTTACAACAACTGGCACTTCAGCAGCGGAGACCGGAAAAACCACGACAATCACAATTGCTACTACATCCCTTTTACCTACAACGAAGGACCGGGCCACTACGCCCAAAACCTTCATACCGATGTCTGCATGGTACAGACCACCCCAATGGACCATCTGGGAAATTTCAATTTTGGCATCGGTAACTCCTTTCAACGGGCCATCATCGACAATGCCCGGACCGTCATTGTGGAGGTGAACGACACCCTGCCCCGCTGCCTTGGGGGCATGGGGGAATCGGTGCATATCTCCGAAGTCGATTATGTAGTTGAAACGGACAACCAGCCAATAATGACCATTGCTTCTCCCTTGATCACCGATGTTGACAAAAAAATAGCCGACCTGATCGTTGAAGAGATACGGGACGGGGCCTGTATCCAGCTTGGCATCGGGGGCATGCCCAATGCCGTTGGCCAACAGATCGCCCAATCAGACCTGAAAGATCTTGGTGTTCACACGGAAATGCTGGCCGACGCCTACCTTGAAATGTTTGAAGCGGGCAGGATCACCAACCTGAAAAAAAGTCTGGATCCCGGCAGGCTGGTCTACACATTTGCCTTGGGCAGTCAGCGGCTCTACGACTTCATCGACAACAATCCAGCCTGTGCAAGTTACTCCGCCGACTACACCAACAGGCTGCGCAACATTTCTGCCAACGACAATGTGATCTCCATCAATAATGCAATCGAGGTGGACCTATACGGCCAGGTATCATCGGAATCTTCCGGATACAGGCACATCACGGGAACCGGCGGACAGTTTGACTTTGCCTATGGTGCCTACCACTCCAAGGGGGGAAAATCATTCATCTGCCTCTCCTCCACCATAACGGACAGGAACGGAAAGGTCCAATCCCGCATACGCCCGGTATTTGATCCCGGCAGCATCGTCACCCTGCCGAGAACCATCACCCACCATGTTGTCACCGAGTACGGCAAGGTATGCCTTAAGGGAAAATCAACCTGGGAAAGGGCCGAAGCCCTGATCAGCATCGCCCATCCCGATTTCAGGGATGAGCTGATCAAAGAGGCCGAGCGCATGAAAATATGGGTCAGGGAGAACCGCAGAAACACCATGGGTAACGCAGCCTGACCCCCATTCCCAGGGGACCATTAAATATAGAGAACATTATCAACCACACGAGAAAGGAGCAATAGGAATGGCACAACTGATTGCAGACCGGAGAGATATCGACTTTGTACTCCACGAACAGCTGAACGTTACAACCCTCAGCCAGGAAGAAAGGTTCAATGAGTTCGGAAAAAAGACCGTTGACCTTATTATTTCCGAGGCCAGAAACCTTGCCATAAAAGAGATGCTGCCCCTGCAGAAGCCCAGCGATGCCGGATGTGAGTTTGACAATGGCCAGGTAAAAGTTCCCGAAGGGTTTCACCGGGTCATGGCAGCCTACAATGACGGGGAGTGGCTTGCCATGACCGATGATCCGGAATGGGGGGGCCAGGGGATGCCAAAGACCGTGGCCATGGCAGCCAATGAGTACTTTTACGGGGCCTGCAACTCGTTCATGCTTTACAATCTACTGACCCATGGCGCTGCCAAGCTTGTTGAAACCTTTGGTACCCAAGAGCAGAAGAAGCAACACCTGGCAAATATGCTTTCCGGCAAATGGGCCGGCACCATGCTCCTCACCGAATCCGATGCAGGCTCCGACCTGGCCGGCATCACAACCATGGCAAAGGACAACGGGGACGGCACATACTCGCTTACGGGAAACAAGATCTTCATCTCCGGAGGAGAACAGGACCTGACAGAAAATATTGTCCACCCTGTCCTGGCACGGCTCGAGGATGCCCCTCCGGGTATCAAGGGGATCTCCCTGTTTCTGGTGACCAAGTACCGGTTGAACGATGACGGCACGCCAGGGGAATTCAACCACGTTGTCTGCACCGGCATTGAAGAGAAAATGGGACTCCATGGATCGGCCACCTGTTCCCTGGAGCTTGGCGGCAAGGGGCAATGCATCGGCACCCTTCTGGGGGAGAAAAACAAGGGCATGGCAGCCATGTTCCTGATGATGAACGAGGCCCGGCAGATGGTCGGACTCCAGGGCCAGGCCAATGCATCGGCTTCCTACATGTACGCCCTGGACTATGCCAGGCAGAGGATCCAGAGCAAGAAACTGACGGATCCTGCCGGTTCAGGACCTTGTCCCATAATCAACCACCCGGATGTGAAACGGCAGCTCCTGATGATGAAAGCCTGGGTGGACGGCATGAGAAGCCTTGTATATTACACCGGGCTTTGCCACGACCGTGGGGCCATTGCCACCGACGAGGAGGAAAAGCGAAGCTACGCCACCCTGCTCGAGGTGCTGACCCCCATCATCAAGGGATATATAACGGACAGAGCCTTTGATGTGTGCAACCACGGGGTGCAGATTTACGGGGGCTACGGCTTTATCGAGGAGTTCCCGGTGTCCCAGCTCCTGAGGGATTGCAGAATTTTCATGCTCTACGAGGGAACCAACGGTATTCAATCCATGGATCTTGTGGGCCGCAAACTCGGCATGCACAAGGGCAAGCCCTTTATACATTTCCTTGCCCAGATAGAGAAAACCCTGGCAGCGGCAAAACAGGTCGAAGGCCTGGAAGCCATGGCCGAAACCATGGAGCACTTTTTTGCCAACTATGCCGAAGTTGCCCAGGAACTTTCCGCAAGGGCCGCCGCCGGCAAGGTGCTGGATGTGTTTGCATTTTCCCACCCCTTCCTCGAGGTGACCGGAGATCTGACAATGGCCTGGATGCTTCTCTGGAGAGCGTCCGTGGCGTGTCCGAAACTGGGCAAAGCAAAAAAGGACGAGGCCTTCTACCTGGGACAGGTCCGGACGGCCCGGTTTTTCATCAACAACATCCTTCCCATCACCACGGGCAGACTCAATGCCATCAAACAGGGGGATGCCGTTGCGGCAGACATGACCGATCTCTTGTTCGGAGGCAAGTAACAGGCAAGAAACGACTTACAACCATTGAAATGAGACAACCACGGAGAAAATATAATGGATAAAGTCTATGTGATCGGGGCAGGCACCATGGGTGCAGGCATCGCCCAAACCATTGCATCCGCAAACCTTAGGGTCATGATCAGGGATATCAATGACGAACTTGTGGCCAAGGGCATGGCCATCATCACCGCCAACCTGGAAAAGCTTGAAGCCAAAGGAAAAATTGAGCGGGCAGAAAAAGAGGATATCCTTTCAAGGGTCACCGGCACCACCGACATGGCCATGGCCGCCGATTGCGACCTTGTGATAGAAGCGGCCGTTGAGAACATGGCCATAAAAAAAAACATCTTCAGTGAACTGGACCAACTGTGCAAGCCTGAAACCATCCTGGCCACCAACACCTCATCCCTGTCCATCACCGAGGTGGCCGCTGCCACCCGTCGTCCGGACCAGATCATCGGCATGCATTTTTTCAACCCGGCCCCTGTCATGAAGCTGGTGGAGATCATCAAGGGCATTGCCACCTCAGACGCCACCTTTGACCGGGTAAAACGCCTGTCGGAAAGAATTGGAAAGACACCGGTCAAGGTTGCCGAAGCCCCGGGCTTTGTGGTCAACCGGATCCTGATTCCCATGATCAACGAAGCCGTGGCCATCTATTCCGAAGGCGTTGCATCTGCAAAGGAGATCGACACCGCCATGAAGCTTGGCGCCAACCACCCCCTGGGCCCCCTGGCCCTGGGGGATCTGATCGGCCTGGATGTCTGTCTTGCGGTCATGGACGTTCTCCACCAGGAGTTCGGGGATCCCAAATACAGGGCCCACCCCACCCTCAGAACCCGTGTCAGGGCAGGATGGCTCGGCAGGAAGGCAGGAAAAGGGTTTTACGACTACACCGGCTGAACCGGCTCCAAACAGACCTATAGCTCCTTCCATCGGTAAATCAGGTATCCATTCGGTTGCGAACGTTTACAAGTCAACGGTCCGGCCGATCCAGCCCCTGGGCGGTCGGGCCGGACCGCCCAGGGGCTATGGGTTTGATCTTTTACCCGGTTGTGTTACTATGATGGCCGGTCAGAAAACAGTACACCTTTCAATTGACGGAGAAATGCATGGATATTGAAATATCACCCCTGTATCGCGATGCTAATTTCCATGCAAACAGCGAAAAAGCCCTGCTGGAAAAAATAGAAGAGCTGCAGAGTCAACGGAATATGTACCACAGCGTTTTTGAAAACACCGGCACCGGCACCATCATCATTGACCAGGACATGCTCATCCTCTTTGCAAATGCAAACTTTGCCCAGTTAACAGGCTTCAGCAAGGAGGAGATCGAAAGAACCATGCACTGGTCCCAATTTGTCATTCCCGACGACAATAAAAAAATGCAGGAGTACCACTACGGTCGGCGCAAGGGAATAGCCCGGATTCCGGACGAGTACGAGTGCAGGATCTTTGACAAGACCGGACAGATCAAACATATCCACATGACGGTGGGGATGATGCCCGGCACCAGCATCAGCATTGCGTCATTCATGGACATCACCCTGAGAAAGGTTGCAGAGGAACACCTCAGCAAAAGCGAATCCCTGCTGAAAAGCATCGTCAGCACCTTTGAAGGTTTTATCTTCACCCTCACCGAAAACCACACCATCGGGTTCATGAACAACACCCTGACCACCAGGATCGGATACAATGGCGTAAACGATAAATGCCATCGGGTGATCCACGGCCTTGAGACGCCCTGCCCCTGGTGCCAGCTCAACACGGTCTTAAAGGGAAATGTCTCCAAACGGGAAGACAAGAGTCCCAGGGACGGCAGGTGGTACTCCGTAACCCAGTCCCCCATTTACAATCGTATGAACAAAATCTCCGGTGTGCAGGTGATCATGGTGGACATCACCGAGAGGAAACAGCGGGAAGAGAAGATCACGGAAAACGCCAATTACTATCAGAGCGAAAACAAAATCCTGCGCTCTGCCCTGAAGGAGCGGTACCGGTTCGGAGAGATAGTCGGAAAAAGCGACGCCATGCAAAAGGTCTACGAGTTGATTTTGCGTGCCGCCTCCAGCAATGCCCATGTGATCCTTTACGGAGAATCCGGCACAGGTAAGGAGCTTGTAGCCAAAGCCATCCACAAATTGAGCCCACGGTCAAAGCACCGGTTTGTTCCTGTGAACTGCGCTGCCATCAATGACAATCTCATCGAGAGTGAATTTTTCGGCTACAGAAAAGGGGCCTTTTCCGGAGCAGACCGGAACAAGGCCGGATTCCTGGACATTGCAGACAAAGGCACCCTGTTCCTGGACGAAATCGGCGACCTGGGGCTCAGCCTCCAGGTAAAACTCCTCAGAAGCATTGAGGGCGGCGGCTTCACCCCGGTGGGTGGTAACATGCTGAAAAAGCCGGATTTACGCATCGTGGCCGCCACCAACAAAGACCTTAAAAAACTTGTAGTCCAGGGACTGATGCGGGAGGATTTCTTTTACCGGGTCAATATCATCCCCATCAAGCTTCCGCCCTTGCGAAAGCGCAAGGAGGATCTCCCCCTCCTGATCGAACATTTCCTGTCCAAGTATGGCAAGGAGATCGCCATCCCGCCCATGGACAAAAAGGTGATGGATGTCTTCCATAACTATGACTGGCCCGGAAATGTCCGGGAATTGCGCCACGCCCTGGATCGTTATGTCACGTTAAATGATTGCAACTTTTTAGACAGCCTTGTTGTCACCCCCACCCCACAAAAAAACTATGGGATCAAAGCCAACGACATGGCCATGGACAACACGGAGAGATCCCTGCCGGACATGGTGGATGATATTGAAAAACAGATCATCTCCAGGGCCCTTGAGGGTAACAGGTGGAAGAAATCCAAAACCGCATCCGATCTTGGCATCCATCGAAAGACCCTGTTTACCAAAATGAAAAAATACAACCTATAACAAAAGGGGTCAGACTTAGCTTATTGCAGAAAAAAAAGGGGTCAGACTTAGCTTATTGCGCTTTTTTTAAAAAAGCGCAATAAGCTAAGTCTGACCCCACCTGTTTAAAGCTAAGTCGGACCCCGAAAGAATACGACGATAAGCTGCCGCCGAAGCAATAAGCTAAGTCGGACCCCAATGGGTGCTACATTATTGCATCAAACTTACACCTGTCATAGCAGGACATGCACTTGACACACTTGTCCTTGTCAATGACGGCCACCTCTTTCTTCTTCCAGGTGATGGCGTCGGAAGGACAATCCTTGAAGCAAAGTCCGCACCGCTTGCAAAGATCAGGATCCACCTCAAACTGCACCAGATCGGGGCAGACCTTTGCCGGGCACTCCTTTTTATAGATATGGGCCTCATATTCCTCCCTGAAGTAACGAAGGGTAGACAACACCGGATTGGATGCAGTCTGGCCAAGCCCGCAGAGGCTGCTCCGGCCCACCACATGGGCAAGGTCTTCCAGGCGTTCGATATCCCCGGGCCTGCCCTTACCCTTGCAGATATTCTCCAGGATCAATAGCATCTGCTTGGTTCCCTCCCGGCAGGGGGTGCATTTACCGCAGGATTCATCCTGGATAAAATCCATGAAATACCGGGCCATGTCCACCATGCAGGTTCTGTTGTCCATGACAATGGCACCGCCGGACCCCATGATAGCGCCCACCTTGGCAATGGCCTCGTAGTCGATGGGGGTGTCGAGGTAGTCTTCGGGTACACAGCCGCCCGAGGGACCGCCCAGCTGGACTGCCTTGAATTTGCGCTTCTTGGGAACACCGCCGCCGATGTCATAGACCAGGGTTCTTAAGCTTGTCCCCATGGGAATTTCCACAAGCCCGATGTTGTTGACATCACCGGACAGGGCAAACACCTTGGTTCCCTTGCTGGTTTCGGTTCCTACACTTGCATACCACTCCCCCCCCTTGAGCATGATCTGAGGGACATTGGCAAGGGTCTCCACGTTGTTGAGGATGGTGGGCTTCTCCCACAACCCTTTGTGGGCGGGGAAAGGCGGCCGTGGCCGTGGCATGCCCCGCTTTCCCTCGATGGATCGCATGAGGGCGGTCTCTTCACCACACACAAAGGCCCCAGCCCCCTGGTAGACCTCGATGTCAAAATCAAACCCCGACCCTAGGATATCCTCGCCCAAAAGGCCGTATGACCTTGCCTGGGTAATGGCGATGTCCAGCCGCTTGACAGCCAGGGGATACTCGCTCCGGCAATAGATATACCCCTTGTGGGCATTAATGGCCCTGGCTGCAATGATCATCCCCTCCAGCACAGCATGGGGGTCTGACTCCAGGATACTTCGATCCATGAAGGCCCCGGGATCCCCTTCATCTGCGTTGCAGAGCACATATTTCATATCCCCCTGGGCCTGTTTGGCAAATTTCCACTTCATGCCGGCGGGAAACCCTGCGCCTCCCCTGCCCCTGAGACCGGACGCCAGCATCTCGTCGACAATCCCGTCCGGGGTCATCTCGTTCAACGCCTTTGCCGCAGCAAAATAGCCGTCCCTTGCAATATACTCGTCAATGAGCTCAGGATCGATGAGTCCCTTGTTGCGCATGGCCCGGAACATCTGGCTTGAAAAGAAAGGAATATCGTCCATCTTGGGAATGATATCCTTTGACCCCGGTTCCTTGTAAAAGAGGCGTTTCACCGGCCGGCCCTTGAGGAAGTGCTCCTCCACAAGCTCGGCTGCATCCTCGGGCTTGATCTTCTGGTAGAAGATCCCCTCGGGCTGGACCACCATAACCGGCCCCACAGCACAAAAACCGTTACATCCGGTCACCACTATCTCCACCTCTCCCGCCAGGTCCTGTTTCCGGATCTCCTGCAGGAGAGCTTCCCTTACCCGTTCACTTCCGGTTGAATCACATCCGGTGCCGCCGCAGAGCATGAGTTGCATTCTGATTTTGTTCATGGTTCTCTCCCTTGTGGTGCCCTATTCGTATTTTTCGAGGATATTGATCACCTTATTAGATGTCACATCACCGTAAATATCCTTGTCAACGATCATGACAGGAGCAAGACCGCAGGCACCCAGACACCGAACCCCCTCCAGGGTGAAGCGCCTGTCCTCGGTGGTCTCTCCCTCCTTGAGGTCATAGTTGGTGGCGATACGTCCCATGGCTTCCTTGATGCCCTTGACATAACAGGCCGTTCCCGTGCAGACCCGGACGATGTGCCTCCCCTTTGGCGTGAGGGAGAAAAAAGAATAAAAAGTTGCCACACCAAAAACCTGGCTTATGGGAAGCACAAGTCCGTTGGCAATATGGTTGAGAAGTTCGCTGGGAAGATATCCAACCACCTCCTGGCATTCACGAAGGACCGTAATCAAAGAACCAGGTTTGCCCTTGCCGTTTGCGATAATCTCGTCCATGCGGGTCCACATCTCCCCTGTAACGTCGGGATGATGGGGATGAGTGTTCGTTTTCATAATGCCCCCAAGCTAACGCCGTGCCTTAACTGTTCTTATATTGGTTAAAATTGAACTTCTTGCTGAGTTACCCATTATTCACAGCCGCCACAAATTGTCAATCTTCCTTTAAAAACTTTTGCCCCATGGCGGTTCGGCCGTCAGCGACCAATCGGTCGAGTTTACGGTCATACTGCTCCACCGCCCGATCCCAGGAGTAGCATTCCATGGCCTGGGACAGGGTTCCGGCTACCCCTGCATAGCGCCCACAGTGCAGCAGCAGGTCTGCCAGTTTATCCACCAGATCCTTCTGATCCCGGTAGAGAATCCGGCCATGGTGTTCTTCAGGCATCACCTCGGGGTAGGCAAGCCTGTCCGGCAACAGGGGAATGCAGCCCATGCGGACCGCCTCAACAACGGAGATGCCGAAATTTTCCTGGATGGCCGTGCTCACAACGATATCCCCCTTTCTCAACCAATCGTAATATTCCTCCCTTGACGGTGCATAGCCGAACACCTCAATCTCCTCCCTGAACGTCTCCCGGGCCGCCAGAAAAGCCTTTGGCACCCTTGATACGCCCTCACCCAGGAGGGCCAGGCGAAAGGGGATGCCCCGCTCTTTAATCTTTTCCAGCGCCCGGAAGAAGCGATCGGGCTGTTTATCGTACTCCCACCTGTGATTCCAGACGATAAGCGGTGCAAGACCGTCCTGTTTCCTAATTTCTGAAGCAATGGCTGGAAAACGGCATCCCGGATAGATCACCTCGGATTTGGACCGGATCGTCTTGCCCACCCACGACGGATTGAGATCGGGCATGGTTGATATCAGCCGGTCCACCCCGGACAGGAATCCCTCCATCTGAAACCTTGAATTAAAAACCACCTGGTCGGCGGAAAGGGCCGTGGTCATGTTGATAAACCCGTATTGCTCCATGCCCCCCCCGGGATTGGCCCCCTCGGGATTGGCAGGATAACACAACTGGTTTTCATGGAAATAGACAAGCACCGGGGGCAGATCCGGCCCTGCCATGGCCATGAAATCGCTCAGGTTCATCATGTCGGTTGCGATAATGCCGTCATATTGGGAGAGGTTGCCTGCCATTTTGAGAAACAGCATGGCCGCCCCCCGCATCCGCCATCGCCAGTATTGGGCCGGAAGGGTGACAAGCTCGATCTCATGTCTTGAACTGTTGGTCAAGCCCAGGGCAAAGTCCCTGTGGGATCCGCCAAAAAACGACTCTATAAATAGGAATTTCAATTTAAACCACACCTTGCCTGTTGGTGCCCCTGTTATAGCTCCTCGCATGTGAATAGCGCCCATTTCATATATAATAGGTAGCAGGCATCAATTCGAGTGCAAACATCCATAGCACGGTCATTGAATCTTATGGTTCGGGCCCCGTTGGCCCTGGCTGTAAAGCCCGGAATTATAACCGATACCATGGTCAAATACCAGTTCTAACCGTACATGGACAAAAACCCGGCCATCCGGGTTCCCCTGGCTGCCAGGGAATTTTCCTTCTTTCGGGGGATCCGATTTTTTCATTGACTTGACGCCATTGATACCTTAAAAATTGAGGTATGCAACTCACTGAAATTGCCATGATACTCGATGCCAGATTCCTTGCTGGCGAAGAGTTCGCACTCAAAGAGGTGACCAGGGTCGGCGCAAGCGACCTCATGAGCGACATTCTTGCCGCAGACTCAGAAGGATCCCTCATCCTGACCGGTCTTGCGACCCAGCAGGTGGTGAGAACCGCTTCCATTGCAGGGGTCAGCGCCATCATTCTCATCAGAGGCAAGGTCCCCCCAAAAGAGGTGATCGACCTTGCAAGGGAAGAAAACCTTCCCCTTCTCACGACATCCCTATCCATGTTTGTCTCCAGCGGACGACTCTACAAACATGAACTTACAGGCCTTGACAGCAGACGATAACCCGGAGATCCCATGGGCAATCTTGTGAAAACCTTTCCCATCAAGCACAGGGATTTTATCCATGCAGGCAAACCCTCCATTGAGATAAAAAACCTTCTCAAGGCGCTGAACACCCCTTCGGAGATCATCCGCAGGGTGGCCGTATGCGGCTATGAGGGAGAGATGAACGTGGTGATGCATGCAAGGAACGGCCAGATCCACCTGGAGCTGTCAAACACCATGATCATCGTTGAAATCACGGACACGGGACCCGGCATCCCGGACATTGACCAGGCAATGCAGAAAGGTTTTTCCACCGCCCTGGACGAGTTCAGGGAGATGGGGTTCGGCGCCGGCATGGGACTGCCCAACATGAAAAAAAATGCCGACCGCTTTGAGATCAGTTCGACACCGGGAAAGGGGACCACCGTCAGGATGGAATTTGCCACGGGAGGCAGGTGATGGAAAACAGCAAGGATCTCCCCTGCTATGTAGGGTTCGACAACGAGCACTGCACCGGATGCGGAGGCTGCGTCAAGGCCTGCCCCACAAAGGCCATCCGCATCAAAGAGGGAAAAAGCCTGCTCCTGGTGGACAACTGCATCGGGTGCGGCCTGTGCATCAACGTCTGCCCCCAGGGGTGCATCACCCCAACCACCATCCCGGCCCAGGCGTTCAAGGAGACCCAATTTCCCATCATCTTCGTGGCTCCGGTCCTCTACTCCCAGTTCAGGGACGCCACTCCGGGGGAGGTCCTCAAGGGGCTCAAGGCCATGGGATTCAAGCACACAGTGGACATGTCCTATTTTTTTACCCTGTTCAAGCGGGCCACGGAGCAGCACCTGAAAAACATCAGCAAAACCCTGGAAGGCCGTCCGGTGATCTCCACCATGTGCCCGGTGGTGCTGCGCCTCATCGCCTGCAGGTTCCCAAGCCTTATCGATCTTCTCCACCCGGTGCTCAGACCCGTATCCGTCATGGTCAAGGATGTGGCAGCCTTTATTGCAAGCCACCACAAAATCGATCTCAAGGATATCTCCATCTTTTACCTGAACCCCTGCCCTACAAAAATGAACCCCAAGGGGTCGTCCCTGCCCCATGGCAGCCCCTATAGCACCCGGGCCATCGGCATCAACCAGATCTATGGAGAGCTGAACAAACATATCAAAACCATACAGGACTCCCCCCCGGACAGATCCCTTGATCCGGTGTTTGAATTTGAGGAGCCGCCAACAGGAAAAAGCCTTCTCTGGGGAATTTCAGGGGGAGAGACCGCAGAATCGACCATCAAAAACAAGCTTTGCATATCAGGAATGAACGAGACCCTGGAGTACCTGGAAAAGATCGAGCTCGGCCTGTTCAAAGAATACGATTTCATCGAATTCAAGACCTGCCGGGAAGGGTGCGTGGGCGGTTCCCTGTGCGCCGTTGACAAGTATGTGGCAAAAAACAACCTGCAGCAGCATGTCAACCGCGCCGAAGCAAGGGAGCGCCACCGGGACCATCTTCTCAAGGATCTATATGCCGAAGAGCGGTTCTTTGACAAACTCACCTCCTCGAAAATGGAAAAACTCTTCGGCCAGAGAAAAGAACCCCTTTCCATCGATGACCTGACACGGATCAACCAGATCCTGAAACAGCTTCCCGGGTTCAACTGCGCGGCCTGCGGCGCACCGGACTGCCCCACCTTTGCCGAGGATGTGATCAGGGGCCGGGCCTGCATCAGCGAGTGCCCCCCATTAAAAACCAGTGAAGACCATACCAAAGGAGAAAAGAGTTGAAGGTAAAAGACCTGATAGAGCAATTAGACCTTGTCCTGGCTGCAGGAGAAGCGGGGCTTGGGCAAACCATATCCGGGGGATATTCCGGCGACCTCCTGAGCGACGTCATGGCAAACGCCACCGAGCACTGTGTCTGGCTGACAGTCCAGGCCCACCAGAACATCATTGCCGTGGCTGTTCTCAAGGAGATGGCTGCAATCATCATCACCTGCGGCAACAAGCCGGACAAGGCCACCTGCGACAAGGCCGACCAGGAAAAAATTCCCCTGCTCCTCTCGGAACGCCCGGCCTTTGATCTCGCCTGGGACCTTGCCAGGTCAGACACGGATTAACCGTGGCCCGGGTGGTGCCACGCCCCTTCAAAGCCGATCTCCACATCCACACCTGCCTCTCCCCCTGCGCCGGGTGGGAGATGACCCCGAACAAAATCATAAAAAAGGCCCGGGACGAGGGCCTTGACATCATTGCCGTCTGCGACCACAACTCATCAAAAAACGCCCCTTCGGTGATGGCGCTTGGCAAACGGGCGGGGATCACCGTCCTGCCAGGCCTTGAAATCTGCACAAGGGAAGAGGTTCACCTGCTCGCAATCCTTGACACCCTCAAACAGGCAACCGCCATCCAGGAGGCCGTATACCCGGGACTGACCCAAAAGAACGCCCCGGAGATCTTCGGATACCAGGTCATTGCCGACAGCCAGGACCTGGTCCTGGGGGAGGAGGAAAAGCTTCTCATCCAGGCCTGCCACTTAAGTGTCAAAGAGGCAGTGGACCTGATCCATTGCCTAGGAGGCATGGCCATCGCCTCCCACATCGACAGGCCCAGCTACAGCATCCTCAGCCAACTGGGCTTCATCCCCGGAGATCTAGGCCTGGACGGTGTAGAGATCACAGTTCAGACTTATACTCACAAAAGAGAACAACATTTCCTTGACAAGACAACCATTCCCTGCATAGTATCATCAGACGCTCACCGCCTGGAAGAGATCGGGCAGGGAGCCACCGTGTTTGAGATCACCTGCCCCACGGTCCGGGCAATGATTTCGGCACTAGAAAAAGGACACACGCACCATTTACTCAGAGGAGTCTGATTTTTGAGGGAACTTTCACTGCACATCCTTGACCTCGCCGAAAACGGCATCACGGCCGGGGCAGACCGCATCACCATCCAAGTGGATGAAACCTTTCTTAACACCCACATCAAAATAACTGTCACGGACAACGGAAGCGGCATGGATCCTGCCATGGTGGCCGCTGTTTCAGATCCCTTTGTCACAACCCGAACCACCCGCCGGGTGGGCATGGGCGTCTCCCTGTTCAAAGCGGCCGCCGAGCGGTGCAACGGCAGTTTCGAAATCAGGAGCGACGAATCCAGGGGCACCACCCTATGGGCCACCTTTGAAACAGACCACCTGGACAGGGCCCCTGTGGGAAATATGGGAGAAACAATCACGACTCTTATTGCAGGATTCCCTGACATTGGTATAAAGTATGATCATATTCTTTTCCGGGACAGTTTCAGCCTCGACACAGTTGAGCTCAAACAGGACCTTGAGGGCATAGAGCTCGATAATCCCCTTGTTCTGACCCGGATAAAAGAGATCATAAACAACTTTATTCAGGGAGAGGAGTAACACCATGGCAAAGCTGACAGTAGAAGATCTGAAACAGATAAAAGAGAAAACATCCCAGGACGCCGCCTTAAGAGGAGGAGAGACCATGGCCAAACTCACGGTCCACATGGGAACCTGCGGGATCGCGGCAGGAGCAAGGCAGGTGATGAACACCCTGCTTGAGGAAAAGGCGGAAGCAAACAGAGGCGATATCAAGATTGTGGCCGCAGGCTGCCTTGGCATGTGCAGCAGCGAGCCCAACCTGACCGTGGAGATCATTGGAGAAGAACCCATTGTATACAAAGAGATGGACCAGAACCGTACCCGCCAGGTTTTCAGACGACATGTGCTGAAAGGAGAGGTCCAGACCGACTTTGCTTTGGGAAAGGGATAATATTTACTAACCTTATATAGAGGAGAATCCGACTATGGGTGTAAAGATCATAGAGCAGAGCGAATCAGCATATTCCTATCCGTTACTGATTAAGAGTCTTTTAGGCAATTCCCTTGTGCGTTCCCCGGACCAGGAGATCATCTACAGGGACCAGATGCGATACACCTACCGGGATTTTCACAAACGGGTGGCCCAGCTGGCCAACGGCCTTGAGCAGCTCGGGGTAAAACAGGGAGACACCGTGGCAGTCATGGACTACGACAGCCACCGGTACCTTGAGTGCTATTTTGCCGTCCCCATGATGGGGGCCGTGCTCCACACGGTTCATATACGCCTTTCTCCGGAACAACTCCTCTATACCATCAACCATGCAGAGGATGATGTCATCCTGGTCAACTCGGAACTGGTTCCCCTGCTTGAACCGATCATGGACAAGATCGAAACCGTAAAAAAGATCGTCCTCATAAGGGAAAACGGGGAAGATCCCAAAACAGCCATCGAGTTTGCAACGGACTACGAGACCCTGCTTTGCGACCAGAAACCAACCTACGACTTCCCGGATTTCGATGAAAACGCCCGGGCGACCACCTTTTACACCTCCGGCACCACGGGCAATCCCAAGGGCGTCTACTTCAGCCACCGGCAGATCGTGCTGCACACCTTTGGTCTCATGACCGGGTTATGCGCCTACGATTCCCAGGCAGTAATGACATCCAAGGACGTCTACATGCCCCTGACCCCCATGTTCCATGTCCATGCCTGGGGCATGCCCTATCTTTTCACCATGCTCGGCAACCGCCAGGTCTACCCGGGAAGATACGAGCCCGCCATGATCCTGAAGCTTGTCACCACGGAAAAGGTGACCTTTTCCCACTGCGTTCCCACCATCATCCACATGCTGGTCAACTCTCCTGTGATGGAAACAACGGATCTGTCTGCCTGGAAGGTGGTGATCGGCGGTTCCGCCCTGCCAAGGGGACTGTGCGCCGCTGCCCTCAAGGCAAAGATCAACCTCTACTCTGCCTATGGCATGTCCGAGACCTGCCCCCTTCTCACCATTGCCCACATCAAGCCCCATATGGTTGACTGGGACGAGGAGAAGCTCATCGACATCCGGTGCAAGACCGGCCTGCCCATCCCCCTTGTGGATATTGAGATCATCGATCCCATGGGAAAACCGGTGGCCCATGACGGTGTGCAGACAGGGGAAGTGGTGACAAGAACCCCCTGGCTCACCCAGGGTTACCTGAAAAACCCGGAAAAGAGCGAAGAGCTGTGGGAAGGCGGCTGGCTCCACACCGGAGACGTGGGCAACATCGATCCTGAAGGGTATCTCAAGATAACCGACAGGTTAAAGGATGTGATCAAGACCGGCGGCGAATGGGTCTCTTCCCTGGAGCTGGAGGACATTGCCAGCCGCCATCCGGCCGTGAGCGAAGCTGCGGCCATCGGCATCCCCGACGACAAGTGGGGGGAACGCCCCATAGTTCTTGTGGTGCTCCAGGCCGCTTACAAGGACAAGGACCTTGGGGACGAGTTGAAACAGATGTTCGTCACCCAGCATGAAGAGGGCAACCTTCCCAAATACGGAATTCCGGACAAGATCATCTTTACAGACGCCATTGCAAAGACAGGGGTTGGCAAACTGGACAAGAAAGTGATCCGAACCCAATATAAATAAGGACAATTGCCGGCAAA
The DNA here is from genome assembly GCA_030145245.1 of Desulfobacterium sp. GTDB lineage: Bacteria > Desulfobacterota > Desulfobacteria > Desulfobacterales > Desulfobacteraceae > Desulforapulum. The sequence goes on along the minus strand of JAQYWC010000052.1, from coordinate 108,133 downwards.
GGAGGCTCGCCAGCCCTTTGCCGGCAATCAACCCATTTTCTATTTATCCATTGATCCATTGACCCCTGCCAGGGTCGATGATATTTATAGGGACATGAAAAAGAAGAAGAAACTCACACACATCGGCAACATTCTGGACAAGGCCCTTGAAAGTTTCCGGCCAAGTTCAGACACGGACATGACCCAGATCTGGGCGCTGTGGGACCAGGCCGTGGGGGAAGGCGTTGCCCAGAACGCCAAGCCGGGCGCCTTCAAGGACGGCACCCTGCTCGTCCATGTTTCCAGCAGCGTGTGGCTCCAGCAGATGCGGTTCATCCAGCAGGACCTCCACAGCAACCTCAACCGGGCCCTGGGCCGCCCCCTTGTTAAAGAGCTTAGATTCAAAATTGCCTCCCTACACAACTGAACGACTATTCAACGACGCCATCACCGTGTCCCAGCCTGAAAACGGTTACCGTTTTTCCGTGGATCCGTTACTCCTTGCGGCCCAAGCAGCCCCCCAGCCGGGAGAGCTGGTCGTGGATCTTGGCACCGGCTGCGGCATCATGCCCCTGATCCTGTCCCACAGATATCCCGCAACCCGGATCACCGGCATCGAGCTCCAGGCGGAGCTTGCCACCCTTGCACGGAAAAACATGGCAGAGAACAGGGTCTCCGAAACGGTTTCCATCCTCACACAGGATATACGAACCCTTGAGCCGTCCCATCTTGGTGGTTGCGTGGATCTTGTGATCACCAACCCGCCCTACAAGAAGAAAAAAAGCGGTCGCATCAACCCCAACCCGCAAAAAGCCATTGCCCGCCATGAAATAGAACTGACCCTGGCAGAGCTTCTGGCAACGGCTGCACGGATTCTTGTCCCCGGCGGCAGTTTCATCATCATATTTCCGGCTGAGCGCCTGGGAGAACTGATGCAGGGGATGGACAAAAACGGCATGGGGCCGGCAACGGCACGCTTTGTCCACACCAAACAGAACAGGTCGGCAAAGCTTGTGATCCTGACGGGCACCAAGAACCAGCGCCCGGCTTTCACGGTCATCCCCCCCCTCTTTCTCCAGGATTCCGAAAAAGATTTAACAAAAATGGCACATTCGACATTTAATGCTTGACTCTAAAACAGGTTCGATATATAAGGTCTGAGTCGTTGTTACTGCGGAGAGATGACCGAGTGGCTGAAGGTGCACGCCTGGAAAGCGTGTGTACCGCAAGGTACCGAGAGTTCGAATCTCTCTCTCTCCGCCATCCCCCATATCTTTTTCTATCCAGGTAAAATGTCATACCGAGTTTTAGCCCTTAAATACAGACCCCAATCCTTTGAAGACGTTATCGGCCAGGCACATGTAACAACCACCCTGACCAATGCTATTTCATCGAATCGCGTGGCCCATGCCATTTTACTTACCGGTCCCAGGGGAACAGGCAAAACCACCATCGCCCGTATCCTTGCCAAGGCCATGAACTGCAGCCAAGGCCCAACACCCACTCCCTGCAACCAATGCAAGTCGTGCACCAGCATCACCTCGGGCAATGCCGCCGATGTTTTTGAAATCGACGGTGCCTCCAACAACAGTGTGGACCAGATAAGAGAACTCCGGGAGAATGTCACCTACATGCCATCCTCCTCCAAGTTCAAGATCTATATCATCGACGAAGTCCACATGCTCAGCACCGCCGCCTTTAATGCACTCCTAAAGACCCTGGAAGAACCGCCGGAACACGTTCTTTTTATTTTTGCCACCACGGAAGTCCATAAGATTCCGGTGACCATTCTCTCCCGCTGCCAGCGCCACGATCTTGGAAGGATCACCCTGTCCCAGATCTCGGCCCATCTTAAGAAGCTGAGCGAGGCCGAGAATTTTCGCCTCTCCCAGGAGAGCTGCGATCTTCTGGCAGGCGAGGCCGACGGATCCATGCGGGACTCCTTGAGCCTTCTGGACAGAATCCTCTCCAGCAGCGACCATGCGGAGATTTCCCATGAAGAGATCCTGAACAACCTCGGAATCATTGACAAGACCATCCTCTTTGACCTGGCAGAAGCTGTTATAAAAAATGACGGGGCAACTGTTCTTGACCTTATAGACCGTGTCCACAACCTGGGGCTCGATCTGAAACGTTTCTACGCCTCCCTCATCAGGCACTTCAGAAACATTGCCGTCATCAAGATCTGCAACAATGAAAGAAACACCACCGACATATCAGACCATGACAGGGAGCGGATGACCCACCTGGCCACCCCGCTTTCCCAGGCGTTTCTTAATCAGATCCTCAATACACTTCTCACCGAAGAATCATTGGTGAAATTTTCGTCCCATACAAAAACAGCCGTGGAGATGGTGCTTCTCAAAATCGTTCAGATCCGGCCCGGAATTGAAATCGATGGGATGATTGAGCGGTTGGACAGCCTTGCCAAGCGGCTGGACGACCCAAATTTTCAGGAACCGGCCCAGGCACAGCAGCCCATGCAGCAGCAGGCACAGCAGCCCATGCAGCAGCAGGCACCGCAACCCGTGCAGCAGCAGGCACAACAGCCCATGCAGCAGCAGGCACAGCAACCCATGCAGCAGCAGGCACAACAGCCCGTGCAGCAGCAGGCACAACAGCCCATGCAGCAGCAGGCACAACAGCCCATGCAGCAGCAGGCACAGCAGCCCATGCAGCAGCAGGCACAGCAGCCCATGCACCAGCAGGCACAGCAGCCCATGCACCAGCAGGCGCAGCAGCCCATGCACCAGCAAGCACAGCAGCCCATGCACCAGCAGGCACCGGCTTATGACACCCGGGAACCTGTACCACCAAGCCAGGCAGCCCCGACTGCCCCCAACCGGAACCCATCCCAGGATTGGAACGCTTTCTTAAAAACAGTCTCAAACTCCCTGCCCTTTGTGTCAGCCATTCTCTCCAAAGGCAGGTTGCAAAACATTTCAGATACTGATATCGTTATTGAACTCAACGGCAAGGCCTTTGAGCGTTCCAGGATAGAATCCAAACGCGCGGAACTGGAGTCCATTTGCCACGACTTTTACGGGAGAAAGCTTAAGGTGCAGATCATCGGCAACTGTACCCCCCAAGAAAGCGGCAACCAGGGAAAAAGCCCTGCAAAGTTGAGACAGGAAGTGTTGAGTCACCCCCTTGTGGCCGATGCAATAAAGCTGTTCAGCGGCACTGTCGTTGATGTAAAATTGAACCAAAGGAGCCAACCGTGAAAAATATGAACACCATGATGAAACAGGCCCAGAAGCTTCAGAAAAAAATGCTCAAGATGCAGGAAGACCTCGCTAAAGAAACCGTGGAAGCCACGGCAGGCGGAGGCATGGTCAAGGTCATCGCCAATGGAGGACAGAAGATCGAGGCCATCATCCTTGAAAAAGAAGTGGTCGATCCGGAAGACATTGAAATGCTCCAGGACCTCATCCTTGCCGCGACCAACGACGCCCTGAAGAAATCCCAGGATATGGTATCTTCCCAGATGGGTAAACTCACGGGCGGCATGAATATACCGGGCATGATGTAGCACAGTGAACCATTATCCGGAATCCATTCTAAACCTGATCAAAAGCCTGTCAAGGCTTCCAGGGATAGGAAGGAAAACGGCAGAGCGTTTATCTCTCCACATCTTACACGCCCCGAACCACGAGGCCCAGACCCTGGCCAACGACATTTTAGAGCTGAAAAAAAAGGTCAGGCTCTGTTCCACCTGCTTCTCCCTGAGTGACCGGGAGGAGTGCCGGATCTGCAGCAATCCAAACCGGGACCGATCGAGCATCTGCGTGGTTGAAAATCCCACAGACATGGTGGCCATAGAAAAGTCAGGCGCTTTTTCCGGCCGCTACCATATCCTGGGGGGAGCCCTCTCACCCATGGACGGCATCGGCCCGGACGAACTGAGGATAAAGGAGCTGTTTGCCCGGGCGGTTTCCAAGTCGATCACCGAGGTGATCATTGCCACGGGCACGGATGTGGAAGGAGAGGCAACCGCATCATACATTATAGACAACCTGAAGAAAAAAGGCGTAAACGTGACCAGAATAGCCTCGGGAGTTCCCATGGGCGGGGATCTTCAATATGTGGACCAGGTCACCATGCAACGAGCCATGGAGGGACGACGTGGATCCTGAAATTACTACCAGCGATGATATTTTCCACTGCACCCAGTGCGGCGAGTGCTGCTCCGGGTTTGGCGGAACCTATGTGGATGAGGAGGATGTCAAAAGAATCGCAGCTTTTGTGAATTGCGATACTGAGACTTTTATAGAACGCTTCTGCGACCGGTCCGGCAGCAGACTGGTGCTGACCCAGGGCGACAACGACTGCTGCATCTTTTTTGATAAAAACTGCAGCATACACCCTGTAAAGCCCTATATGTGCAGGGCGTGGCCTTTTTTGCGGACCATTGTCAAAAATCCGGAAAACTGGAACGCCATGTCCCGGGCCTGCAGCGGCATGAAACCGGATGTTCCCGATGATGTTCTCAAAAAAATCGTAGCACAGGAGGTCGAAAAACTCGACGCCTCCTACCCCGCAGCTTCCAACGATTAGCCTGACCGACAGGCCCCGTTTAGGGGCCTGTTACTGACAAGTCCTGAAACAAGCCTGTTATCCTACTTCCTCCGCTCAAAGGAATCCACCCCCCTGATAATGACTGCCACATTTGCACGCCACACCATGGTATACGATATATTGTATCGCCTAGAAATTCGGGGTTAGAAAAAACAGATTCACCTACAGGCAGGATTTCGAGACAAAAAAAACCATTGTGTCCAAACTAAATTTATGTTAAAAATACGCAATTAGTTTGGACACGATACAATCCTCCTCTAAAAAGACGGCCCAAAACCAGCACTATTTCGGGCTGCGACCTGGATAAAGGAATGAATGACACATCATAAAAATAGGGAGTCCTTATGAACTACAAACCCTACACCATCAAAAACCTGGGAAAACTTCCCTGGTTGAACCGTCTGAGTGATGCTCAGATTTTCAACATCCGCGTTGTGGGAAGCGTTCTTCCCTTTAAAACCAACAACTACGTGGTTAACGAGCTGATCAACTGGGACGATTTTGAGAATGACCCCATGTTTATCCTCAATTTCCCCCAGAAGGCCATGCTTGCCCCGGACCAGTTCAACACCATGGCCACCCTGCTTAACTCTGGAGCATCGGCTGAAAAAACGGCCATGGAAGCCAACCGCATCCGTCTCTCACTGAACCCCCACCCGGCAGGCCAGATGGACAAGAACGTTCCCATGCTTGACAATAAAAAGGTCAACGGCATCCAGCACAAGTACCGGGAAACCATGCTCTTCTTTCCAACCCAGGGCCAGACATGCCACGCCTACTGCACCTTCTGCTTCCGGTGGCCCCAGTTCACGGGCCTGGAAGGACAGCGGTTTGCCATGAAAGATGCAGACACCATGGTCCGCTACATCAAGGAACATCCTGAGCTGACCGACATCCTGTTCACCGGCGGAGATCCTATGATCATGAGCGCCAAGCTCTTCTCCATCTACATCAACGCCCTGCTCGATGCAAAAATCAAAACCATCAAGACCATTAGAATCGGCACCAAGACCCTCTCGTTCTGGCCCTACCGCTATTTAACGGACAGGGATTCACCTGAGCTCCTTGGGCTGTTCAAGAAAATAACCGATGCCGGCATCCACCTGTCCATCATGTCCCACATCAACCATCCCAGGGAGATCTCAACCGAAGCGTGCGAAAGAGCGATCTCAGCGATCAGAAAAACCGGCGCTGTCATCAGGAGCCAGTCCCCTATTCTGAACAGGATCAATGCCGATGCAGACACATGGTCCAGGATGTGGAAAGAACAGGTAAACCTTGGTATCGTTCCATATTACATGTTTGTTGCCCGGGACACCGGTGCCCAGAGCTATTTTTCCGTGCCCCTTGTCAAAGCGTGGAAACTCTACAGAGAGGCTTACAGCCAGGTGAGCGGAATCGCACGAACGGTCCGGGGCCCCAGCATGTCCGCCTCTCCAGGAAAGGTAAAGGTGGACGGCATCACCGAAATCAATGGTAAAAAGGTGATGATATTGAGCTTTGTCCAGGCAAGGAATCCTGAGTGGGTAAAAAGGCCCTTTTTTGCCGAGTATGACGAAAAAGCCATCTGGCTGGATCAACTGAAACCGGCATTCGGGGATGATAAATTTTTCTTTGAGACCCCCCAACCGACCGCTTCGGATGAACTCTCCGTGATAGGCGGTTGATTATTATCGTCATCACGAAAAAAAACGGTTGGCTTAACTCCGAAACTAGGATAAAAGCGACTCACTCAGGTTGCGTTCCCGCATTGCATTTGCGGGTCTTTTTTTATGATCTTTTTACGGTGAACTGAAACAGTGGAACCCATACACGAAGAGCGCTGCAAAGAACTCCTTATCTTACTGAGGAAAATGATCCAGGCCGTTGATCTCTATTCAAAGCATTTGAATAAACGCTGCGGCCTGACAGGCCCCCAACTGGTGATACTAAAAGAGGTGACCACCCATAAGCTGATCTCGGTTTCAGAGCTTGCCAAAACCATCAGCCTCAGCCAGGGAACGGTGACTGATATCATCAACAGGCTTGAGAACAAGGGGCTCATCATCAAGGCACGATGCCAGACAGACAAGCGCCGGGTGCTGATTTCCCCGTCGGAAAAATGCATAGATATCCTCAGGAACGCCCCTCCCCCCCTTGAGGGAAAATTCACAGAGGCGTTCACCGGCCTTGATGAGTGGGAGCAGCAGATGATATTGAGCTCCATGAACCGTTTGGTAAAACTCATGTCAGCGGAGAAGATCGACATCTCCCCCAAACCATGAACCAGAATTCGTTCCCCTGGGAACCCATAAAGTCTGCTTGACCGGATCCCGGTCAAGCCTGACGCCCAGGGGGGCTTGACCTTCCCCTCTCCTGCCCCACCAATGGGTTGAAAAACTCTAAATTTACTGGTATCGTACCCACAGATTAAAATTTTCCCATAGCCTATATTTCCTAGCTCAACTTTCGAACGTCAGCCTGCCCGGTGTAATAACAGCAAACTCCGAAAGTTGCGTTATTAAAAACAGACCCCCGGGCCGCCCCGGGATACAGCTTTCCAACCAATGGTTGCAAAATAATGAAGGAGGCGAATGAAGCTGATTCTTCGTACCGCGTTAGTGGTTCTTTGTCTTATTCTGCCAGGCAACGCCCTCCACGCAGAAAACCCTACTAACACCGAAAAGCGGCCCATTCTCCTTCTCAACTCCTATCATAAAGGCTTTCCCTGGACTGATGAGATCACCCGCGGGGTGGAGGAAACCCTGATCAAAGAGGGGGTGGACCTGCACATCGAATATATGGACACCAAGCGCCAGTTCGACACGGCCTACCAATCACTGGTCTCCGAACTTTTGAGCCTGAAGCATCGTAATCATCGCTACGATGTGATCATCGCCTCCGACAACAACGCATTCAATTTCCTCAAAGAGCGGAGAGAAAAGATATTTGGAACCACCCCCGTGGTGTTCTGCGGAGTGAACTACCTGCAAAAGTCTGAAATCAAGGGCCTGTCAGGGTTTACCGGAGTCAACGAGCAGGCAGACCTTGGGAGCAACCTGGCCCTGATCCGACGCCTTCACCCGAAACGGAACAGGGTGATGGTGGTGACGGACAACACCACCACGGGCAAGCGCATCCAGGAAGAGATTGAAAAGCTTCGCCCCATGACCGCCAGAAAAGGTATCCGAATAGAGCTTGTATACGATACCACCATTAGGGGCCTCATCAAAACCCTCCAGCGCCTGGACCGTCGCACGGTGGTTCTCTACACCATTTTCCTCCGGGACAGGAACGGGAAATTCCTTAAGTTTGACAGGGCAACCAAGCTTGTCTGCGACAATTCAACTGTACCTGTCTATGGTGTCTGGAACTTCAACCTTGGCCTTGGCATCATTGGCGGCCATCTGATCGACGGCTTTGACCAGGGCAGTGCAGCAGCCGGCCAGGCCCTGGCAATCCTCTCCGGCAGCAAGGTCGCCGATATCCCCGTGATCTGGGATAGCCCGACCCGGCTGCGTTTTGACCACCGGCAGCTCCGGCGTTTCAACATTCCCCTGTCTTCCCTGCCAAAAGAGAGTGAGATCCTCTTTCGTCCAGCCTCCTTCTATCGGCAACATAAAACCCTGGTCTGGAACATTGCGCTGGCTTTCACCATGATGACCCTTGCCCTCCTCGGCATGATCTATGGACTGGTCCGTTCACAACGGGCAAAGGAGTCCATCAGGGAGAGTGAGCTGAAATTCCGCACAATATTTGAGTCTGCTCCCTATGCCATAACCATATCTGACCCCACCGGCCGCTACATTGATATCAACCCCATGGGGTGTAAAGAGAACGGGCTGCCATTGGAGCAGTTGATCGGCAGGCGTCCCGGAGAGCTGCCTGCCATGTTCAGGCAAGAGATATCCCATGAAACAATGCTGCGCCAAAAACTCCAGACCCGGGGGACCCTTATCAATGAAGAGGTAGAAATATTTCGCCCCCTGGACAACACCAGGAAAACCATAATCCTATCAACAAACACTCTCCAGATATCAGGAGAGTCCTGCGTCATCGCCATTGCCACGGACATCACGAACCGGAAGCTTGCTGAAGAGGAACTCAAGAAAGCCAGAAACTACATCTCCAACATCATCGACTCCATGCCATCGGTGCTCATTGGCGTTGACAGGGACGGTAAGGTTACCCAGTGGAACATGACCGCAAAAACCATCACCGGCATCGAGGCCACAGATGCCCGGGGAAAGAGCCTGCCCGATGTGTTTCCCAGGATGGCTCAAGAGATGAAAAAGATAGAGGAGAGCATCAGAACCGGAGAGATAAAAAAGGATAAAAAAAAGTCCAGGCCGTCTGAACAAGGCATCTCTTACGACCATGTGACCATCTACCCCCTGATTGCCAACGGCGTGGAAGGGGCCGTTATCCGCATTGACGACATAACCGACCAGGTGCGCCTGGAGGAGATGATGATCCAGTCTGAGAAAATGCTCTCCGTGGGGGGGCTTGCCGCCGGCATGGCCCACGAGATCAACAACCCCCTGGCCGGAATGATACAGACCGCAAATGTCATGGAAAACCGTTTGACCCGCGATACCATGCCGGCCAACTGTGCTGCGGCAGCCAAGGCTGGCACCGACATGGAAGCGATCCGGGCTTTCATGGAGGCCAGGGAGATTCCCCGCATGATAACGGCCATCAAAGAGTCGGGTTCCAGGGTCGCGGAGATCGTCAGCAACATGCTCAGCTTTGCCCGCAAGGGGGATACCCATAGCTCCCCCCAGGATATGGCAGAACTCATGGACAAGACCCTGGAGCTTGCGTCCACCGACTATGACCTGAAGAAAAAATACGACTTCCGGCAGATAGAGATCGTGAAAAAGTACCAGGAGAACCTGCCAAATGTGTTATGCGAAGGGTCCAAGATCCAGCAGGTGCTCCTCAATATACTCACCAACGGCGCCCAGGCCATGCAGGAGGAGAGGAAAAAAAAGCCGCGTTTCACCCTCAGCCTTGCCCACGACAAGGAGGCGCGCCAAGCCTGCATCACGATCGAGGACAACGGCCCCGGCATGGTTAAAGAGGTGCGAGACCGGGTGTTCGAGCCATTTTTCACCACCAAGCCCGAAGGCCAGGGCACGGGCCTTGGGCTCTCCGTCTCCTACTTCATCATCACCGAAAACCATAGGGGCACCATGAAGGTTGAATCAGAACCAGGCAAGGGAACAAAATTCACCATTTGCCTGCCCATGGAGGCCCCCAAGGAAACCCTGTAATGGTGCAAAGAACCGATGCAAGAAAGAGTTTTATCAACGTTTACAACCACAGGATGATTCTCATCGCAGCAGTTTCCATCATCCTGGTGGGCTGTTTCTGGATCATGGATGAAGCAAAGCGGTTTACCAGGCAATCAAACGAACTGAAACAGGGCTTTATCAACACTCAAAAAATGAGACTTCAAAAAGAGCTTGCCGAGGTATTTGACTACATAGATTACATGAAAAGCACCACGGAAAACAGGCTCAAGAATTCCATTAAAAAAAGGGTATACGAGGCCCACACCCTGGCAACCCACATCCACGGCACCTACCACACACGCATGACCGAAGAAGAGATAAGCAGACTGATCGTTGAAACCCTGCGCCCCATCCGCTTCAACAACGGCAGGGGCTACTTCTTTGCAACGGATTTCACCGGGGTGGAACGCCTTTTTGCAGACAAGCCGGAACTGGAAGGAAGAAACATGCTCTCCATGGTAAGTTCAGATAACATCCATGTTGTAAAAGAGATGATACAACTATGCCGGGAAACAGAAGAAGGGTTTATCCGATACAAATGGACAAAACCAGACGAAAAGGGAGATCATTTTCCCAAGTATGCGTTTGTTAAGCGGTTTGCACCCATGGACTGGTTGATCGGCACCGGCGAATACCTGGATGACGTGGAGCAGGATATCCAAAAAGAGGTGCTGGCCAGGATAGGGAATATCCGTTTTGGAGACAGGGGCTATGTATTTGTCCTCGACTATGACGGAAAATCGCTGGCCAGGGGATATCAGCCGCAACTTATCGGTAAAGAACTGTGGGAGATAGAAGATCCGGAAGGCGTCAAGATCGTCCAGGAGATGAAAAAAGCCATAGAAAATCCTGAAGGCGGTTTTGTCCGATACCTGTGGGAACGGCCGGATAAGAAAAGACTTTCCCCAAAGCTCTCTTTTGTCAAAGGCGTTCCAGAGTGGCAATGGATGATCGGCACCGGCATCTATATGGATAAAATAGATGAGATCATCGCCAAAAGAGAAAAACAACTGGAACAAGATATCAGGAAAAATATCTTAAAGATACTGGCCATACTGATATCCATGGTGATGCTGACCGTTCTCACCGGCCGATGGCTCTCTCAAAAAGTGGAAAAAAATTTTACTGCCTTTGCCCATTTTTTTAAAAAGGTCGCAAAGGAAAATGTAAAAATTGATGAGCCTTCCCTGGGATTCAGGGAGTTCATCCTCCTTGCCAGATCGGCAAACACCATGGTGACCGAAAGGGAGGTTGCCCGGCAACAACTTCAAAAGGCCCGCCAGGACCTGGAGATCAGGGTCAAGGAACGGACAACAGAGTTAAGAGAGGCAAAAAATTATATCAACAGCATCGTCGATGCCATGCCTTCCGTGCTTGTGGGGATCACCCAGGAGGAGAGGGTCACCCTGTGGAACCTCCAGGCCGAGAAAGCAACAGGTATCAAAACGGAAACTGCAACAGGGAAAAGCCTTGGGGATGTTTTTCCCCTGCTTGCAGAAGAGAGAAACAAAATCCGCAAGACCCTTATGGAATCCACTCCCCAAAAAAATACCAAACTCCAGCTTGAATTAAAGAATCAAAGCCGCTTTGTGGACATCACCATATATCCCGTGGCCTCAAACAGCAGCAAAGGAGCCGTGATCCGCATGGACGACATAACCGACCAGGTGCGCCTGGAGGAGATGATGATCCAGTCGGAGAAGATGCTCTCCGTGGGGGGGCTTGCCGCCGGCATGGCCCACGAGATCAACAACCCCCTTGCCGGCATGATACAGACCGCAAGTGTCATGGCAAACCGTTTAACCCAAGACACCATGCCGGCCAACCTTGCAGCTGCTGCCAAGGCCGGCACCACAATGGAAACGATCCGCGCCTTCATGGAGACCCGGGAGATTCCCCGCATGATAACGGCCATCAAAGAATCGGGTTCCAGGGTGGCGGAGATCGTCAGCAACATGCTCAGCTTTGCCCGCAAGGGGGATACCCACAGATACCCACAGGATATGGCAGAACTCATGGACAAGACCCTGGAGCTTGCGGCCACCGATTATGACCTGAAAAAAAAGTACGATTTCAGGCAGATAAAGATCGTGAAAGAGTACCAGGAAAACCTGCCAAAGGTGTTATGCGAAGGATCCAAGATTCAGCAGGTGCTCCTCAATATTCTCACCAACGGCGCCCAGGCCATGCAGGAGAGGAAAAAGAAAAACGGCGAAAGACAGCGATTTGTGCTGAGGCTGTCGTTTGAAAAAAAGAAAAACATTGTCCGGATCGAGATCAAGGACAACGGGCCCGGCATGGTTGATGCCACCCGTAAACGAGTATTCGAACCCTTTTTCACCACCAAGCCGGAAGGCGAGGGAACGGGCCTGGGACTCTCAGTCTCCTACTTCATCATCACCGAAAACCACGGCGGCACCATGGAAGTAGAATCCGAACCGGGTAAAGGAACCACCTTCGTCATTTGCCTGCCTGGAGAGAAAAAGTAAAAGTCCCTGGGGCTCTTGTGCCCGGCTTCCAAGCGGAGAAGAGAATGAAATTATCAGATTTAGTAAACTTTGATCATATCCAGAAAATGGTTGAATCAAATTTCAAGGCCACCGGCATGCCCACCGGAATAATTGATGTTGTTGATGGTGAAATTTTTGCCGGGGTTGGGTGGCAGGATATCTGCGTTAACTTTCACCGTAAAAATCCGATAAGCGCAAAACGATGCATTGAAAGTGACACCCAGATCAAGCAATATAGCAAAACCGGAACCCCCTATGGATACAAATGCAAAAATGGGATGAGGGATATCGGAATTCCCATTTTTGTGGATAAAATATATGTAGCAACTCTTTTTTTGGGACAGTTCTTTTACGAAGACGAAATTCCTGAACGCGATTTTTTCATCTCCCAGGCCAAGGAGTTGGGGTATGACCTAAAAAAATATTTAGACGCACTGGACCGGGTCCCAAAATTCCGTAAAGAAAAAGTAGATAACATTCTGGAATATAATTCCGGGCTTGCCAGATTCATCGGCGACCTTGCATCCAACAACAAAAAATTAAAAGATGAAATAAAAACGCGGAACAGGGCAGAAAAAGAGCTTTCCAGCACCAAAAAGTTACTCAGCAACATCATCGACTCCATGCCATCAGTGCTCATCGGCGTGGACAGCAACGGAAAAGTAACCCAGTGGAACATGACTGCAAAAGAGATAACGGGTATTGAGGCAGCTGACGCCCGGGGAAAAAGCCTGTCCACCGTGTTTCCGAGGATGGCTCAAGATATGAAAAGGATAGAGGAAAGCATCAGAACCCGGGAGATAAAAAAGGATAAAAAAAAGCCCCGGTCGTCGGAACAGGGAATTTGTTACGACGATGTGACCATCTATCCCCTCATTGCCAACGGTGTTGAAGGAGCAGTGCTCCGCATTGACGACATCACCGATCAGGTGCGCATGGAAGAGATGATGATCCAGTCGGAAAAAATGCTCTCCGTGGGAGGACTTGCCGCCGGCATGGCCCACGAGATCAACAACCCCCTTGCCGGTATGATACAGACTGCAAGCGTCATGGGCAATCGTCTTACCAACGAAACCATGCCGGCCAACCATACAGCAGCAGCCAAGGCCGGCACCGACATGGCAACGATCCGCGCCTTCATGGAGGCCCGGGAGATTCCCCGCATGATAACGGCCATCAAAGAGTCGGGTTCCAGGGTGGCGGAGATCGTCAGCAACATGCTCAGTTTTGCCCGCAAGGGGGATACCCACAGATCCCCCCAGGATATGGCAGAACTCATGGACAAGACCCTGGAGCTTGCATCCACCGACTATGACCTGAAAAAAAAGTACGACTTCAGGCATTTAGAGATCGTGAAAGAGTACCAGGAGAACCTGCCAAAAGTATTATGTGAAGGGTCCAAGATCCAGCAGGTGCTTCTCAACATCCTCACCAACGGCGCCCAGGCCATGCAGGAGGGGAGAAAAAGGGAAAACGGCGAAATACACCGCTTTGTGCTGAGGCTGTCGCTGGAAAAAAAGAAAAACATGGTCCGGATCGAAATAGAGGACAACGGGCGCGGCATGACTGAGGCCACCCGCAAACGGGTGTTCGAGCCCTTTTTCACCACCAAGCCGGAAGGCGAGGGAACGGGCCTTGGACTCTCGGTCTCCTACTTCATCATCACCGAAAACCACGGCGGCACCATGACCGTTGAATCCGAACCCGGTAAAGGGACAAACTTCATCATCCACCTCCCTTGGGGTCAGGCCTAGCTTATTGTCGTTATTGAGTCTGGAGAGAAAAGAAGATAGAGCTTAAAGAAAGGAGTTGAAGGCCGGACTTTCAGATAAAAGTCCGGCCCGGTATTTTATCCGGCTTAAAATATCTTTGTCATGGTCAAGGCCGTTGTACTGCCTTCGGACCTGTCTTTTGCATCAAATTCCCACAAACTTCGCAATGAGAGAAACATCTTGAACCGGGGCACAAAAACACTCACCTCAGGACCTGCCGCATAAACCCGGTCATGGAGCCCCTTGTTCCGGGCATCGTCTCCTGAATCATCGGTCATCTGCCATTGGCAGTATCCGGCAACCCCTGCTTCCCAAACCTTTGCAAAGGATTTTCCGATTCCCCACTCAAAGTGAAAATCATCCCCAGGGGTAAAATCGTCATCTTCCCGGTCGGAGTGGATTTCATACCGGCCGAGCAGTGACGCGGACCAGGTCTTTGCGCTGTCAAGATAGAAAGTTCCCCCCAAGGTGGCCATGGTGGTCCAGTACCCCTTTCCCGGGGAGGCAGCCTCGTTTTTATCATAACTTCCAGTGGGAAGGTAGAAAGAAAGACTGGCGGCTGCATCGTAGCGGGATCCGTGCCAGGCAAGCCCCATGGGTTCGATATAGATATCTCCCAGGCCGAACTCCTGGTCATCCACCCCTAGAGCCTTGATGCCTATGTCTGTGTTGACAAGGGGGAGGATGGCAGACACGAAAAAATTGCCGCCAAAAAATTTCTTGTCCGTCACCCAGATGAACCTGTTGGCAACGGCAAAAACCGTGACATCAAAATCCACATTCAGTTCGTTGCCGCTCTTGTCCATGAGATCATCGGCATCATAAAAGACATTGTACATGCGGTAATAGACACCCGGGGGAGGAACACTCGCCCCCTTGATGCCTTCCACACCGTTGACATAGTGGTTGTTGCTTCCCGCAAATAGGATTCCAGGCATGAGGGTAGTGGCGAGTAAAAGAAACATCATTACAAACGTTTTTTTCATTTTTCTCCCTTTAATTGATCAACCATTAACAGATCACAATATCATTTCCGGCACCATTACAATGCCGGGGAAAGGTTTTCAGATTCTCAGCCTACCCCGGCATTGCTTTTACCATTTTTACTGGGGAATCACATAATTGGGTCCTGCGATGAGAAGATTGTTGGTCAGGGTTGTCTGGACCATCTCCATGGTGCTGCCGAACAGCATCTCCTTGACAAGACCGTGACCGTAGGCACCGAGCACGGCAAGGGCGTTGTGGGGAACATCATAAAGATTATGCTCGAACTTTCCCTGGTCAAAGAAATACCACTCCCTGACACAATCCTTGACCTGGTCTGCAAGCCCTCTCTCTTCCAGAATACCGGTGAAATGCTTCTTGGAGAGTTTGCCGGCCTGGGTAAAGAGATCCAGGGGTTTTCCCGTGGTCCTGCTCAGATGGAGGCCCAGCTTCAGGGCCTTGACCGCATTGGCCGATCCCCCGAAAAAGACCATGATGCTCTTCCACTCCTTGAACTGGCAGCTGGGCATGAGCACCGGGAACCTGGCCGAATTGATAATCCGCCTCACCTTGGGCCCGATGTGGCCGAGGGTGAGCTTGCTGGTGAGATCGCTGATACTCCTGGGGCAGCACATGAAGTCAAAATCCACGGGCAAATCAGGCAGGGTCGAAGCGGTGAAATTCATGGGCCCGATGAACCTGGGATTGATCCCGGCATCAGCGGCAAGGACCTTGGCATGTTCCTTTGCCGTTTCGGGCTGGGTCAGGTAGGAGTCGTCAAGATCAACCTGGACCACATCGTTTTCATAATACATGAGGAACTTTGTATATTCCGGTATGTAAATATTGATGGACGCCCGGGTCTGCTTGCAGAAATAGAGCGACTGCATGAGTATCTCCCTTCCAAGGGGAGTGTTCCTGAATACGTGAAATAGAGTTGTCTCCATAATTCCTCCTAAAAAGCCTGGGACGTCTGGACGTTGAGTTCGTCCCTGTATTTATCCAAAAGCGTTGCCTTGGAGACCATGCCCACAAACCGGTCGTTGCTCACCACCGGCATGCTGAACAAGCGTTTGGCATCCATTGTTTCCAGAACCTCTGAAAGGTTATCGTCATATCGAACGGTTTCCGGGTTTGCATCCATGATCTGCTCCACAAACACGGTGTCATACATCACAGAATTAAAAAGGTAGGGCCGGATATGCTCCAAACGGATCATTCCAAGGAACCGGCCGGTCTCTTCATCCTCCACCGGGAAGTAGTTCCGGGTGGAGCGCTTTACCGTATAGAGGAACTCCCTGAGCAGCGTATGGGGGGATACGGCAATGCAGTCCCGCTCGATCACCTCCCGGATGCTGATATCGGCCAGCACCCTGGAATCGGTTCCCGGCCTCAAAAGCTCTCCCCTCTCCTTCAGATCCTTGTGATAAAAGGAGGCAGGCTCAAAATAATGGGTAATGGTGGTGGAGATGGCCGATACGATGATCAAGGGAAGCATCACCTCATAGCTGCCCGTGATCTCCAGGATGAGAAAGATCCCGGTTAAAGGCGCCTGGAGGATGCCGCTCATCATTCCCGCCATGCCCAAAAGGGCGAAACACCCCTCGTTTACCAGCATGGCCGAAGGAAAGGCAAACAGGACAAAGCGATGATAGGCAAGGCCTGCAAAGCTTCCAATAACAAGACAGGGAGCAAAGATGCCCCCGGATCCGCCCCAGCCCAGGGTCAGGGAGGTGGCAAGGATCTTTGCCAGAAAGGCGATGGCGGCGATTCCCATTCCGCCCTTGAACACCCCCTGGATCATGGCGTGGATGGAGTGGTACCCCTCCCCCATCGCCTCGGGCACGACAAATCCCAACAGTCCCACGGCGCATCCGCCAATACCGGCCCTCACCCAGAGCGGCACCTTAACCTTGGAGGAGACACCGTGCATCCGTCGAAGGGTCCTTGTGAGCAGCACCGAGGCAAAGGACGCCACAACGGCGAGCCCCAGACTTGCAAAGAGATCGACCCCGGTGATGTGAAAACCGCTGCTCTCAAACACGATGGAGTTGCCCTGGAGGATCCTGGAGATCTCGGCACCGGACACCGCAGCCACGGCAATGGGAATGATGTTAACCATGGACCACTCACCCAGAATAATCTCCATGGTAAAGATGATCCCGGTCAGGGGGGCGTTGAAGATGCCGGCGATGGCGCCGGCGGCACCGCACCCCACCAGGGTTGTCCGCTGGCGGTCGTTAAGATAAAAGAACCTGGCAATGGTTGAGCCGATGGCGGCACCGCTCATCACAACCGGGGCCTCAGGACCTGCCGATCCGCCGCTGCCGATGGTGAGGCAGGCGGAGATGAGCCGGGAGAAACTGGACCGGAACCGCAACAGCCCTCCATACCTGGAGACGCTGTAGATCACCTCGGGCACCCCGTGGCCGGCCCCCTCTTTCATGATCTTCTCAAGAAAGATCGAAGATGCCATGGCACCTGCGGCCGGAAGAAGAAATGCCCACCAGAGATGTCGCAAATGGTGAAGCCCCTCGAGCATGAAGATCAGGGAGCGGTTGAGTCCGATGGCGGCAAGGCCGCTGCAAATACCTACAATAACGCCGATGGAGATAAGAAGAAGCCTGTCGTCCATACGGAAAAACGGAAGCCTGGCCGGATAGCGCCAGGAGATTAATTTTTTCATTGTCTGTGCCTAGATTCCCTTACTTTCTATCTTTGCTTCCATTTTTTTTACCATGTCCAACAGTTGCTCTTCATTTGGATACGTTTTCAAGAACCGCACAAAGGAGTCTTCCCGAAGACAGAAGGAGAGTCGTGACAACAGATTGAGGTGATCTTCGATGGAGGGGTTCAACAACAGAAAAAGAACAGACACAGGCAGGTCGTCAATGGACTTGAAATCAACGGGGTTTTCAAGGAAGCAGGTTATGATCATGGGCGTCTCAATCCCCTGACCCAGTGGATTTCTCGGGTGGGGAATGGCAACCCCCTTGCCCACCCCGGTTGAGATGAGCTCCTCCCTTGCCATAAGCTGGATATAGAGCTCTTGAGCGGTCTCGGTTGAAAGGCCGGGCACGAGCTCCACGCATGCCTTAAGAACCGTTTCCGTGGTCGATCCTCCGACCCCGGTAAAACAGCCTCCCTGCTCCATGGCGGTTGTGAGCATACAGGTGCCCCCATCCTGCTCGCTTCTGTTTCCCTGGGTTGAAACCGTGTAGGAACGGCGTTGGGCCACGGCCCACCGCTTGAGTTCAGGTTCGTTAAATATCCCCTCATCCCCCCGTTTTTTAACGGGGATCCGTCCCTGCCGGATCCAACGTTCCAGGGTATCAAGGTTCAATTCCAGGCGCCGGGCAATTTCATCTATGGTCAACTTCATAAATATCTATCCGCAATCCAGAACCTTCACGGTACCGGACTGTATCGTTACAATTAATATTCAATAAATGGGTGTTAATAGGTTTTCATACCTGCAAAGGTCCGTGCAATGGCGTCCCGCTCGTAAATGATCTCCACACGCCGGTTCTGGGCCCTACCCTTCTCCGTGTCATTTGTAGCCACGGGACGGTACTGGGCATAGCCTTCCGCAGAGATCAGCTTGGGTTCCACCCCGGACTGGACAAGGAGCCTGACAACGGCGGCCGCCCGGCTCGAGGAGAGTTCCCAGTTGGAGGGATATTTCCCGGTGCTGATGGGCGATACGTCCGTATGGCCCTTTACCTTGACATGGTAGGCAAGCTGGGCGAGAATCTTTGACACCTGTCTCAGGATATCCACCCCTTTTTCCGAAAGTGTGGCCGCCCCCGGGGAAAAGAGCAACAGATCGGACAGGGTAATCACCACCCCGGTTTCAGACTCCGACACATTCACAAGCCCCCCGAGCTTGTTGAACAGGATCAGCTCCCTTACCTCGCTTGCAATCTCCTCTATCTCCTTCTGGATCATGCCGCCAAGCTCATCGATCTTCTGGCTTTCCGAGGGCTCTTCAGAGGGGACCGCATGCATGGTCAACCCCTCCCTGGTACCGGTCTCGGGAACACTTTGCACGCCAAGGGCGCTCCTCAGGGACTCCACCAGTTCCTTAAAGGTCTCCTGCTGGGTGGTGCTCATGGCAAAGAGCAACACGAAAAAGCACATGAGAAGGGTGACAAGATCTGCAAAGGTGGCCATCCACGCCGGGGCACCTTCGTTTTTACCGCCCTCATCGTCATCTGCCGGTACTGCCAGGGCCGGGACATCTTCTTCTGTGTTCTGATCAGCCATTTTAAATCCTGCCTTTGCCGTTCATGAAAAATCGATCTTCCATCTTAGTCCTCACTGGTCGTCTTTGCCCCTTCACCAAGATAGACATTGAGCTTATCCTCCATGAGCCTTGGATGCTCTCCTTCCCTGATGGAGATCACCCCCTCGTAGATGATTGTCATGTTGGCGATCTCCTCACCGCTCCGGCCCTCAAGCTTATTGGCCATGGGAAGAAAAAAGAGGTTGGCCATGACCGATCCGTAAAAGGTGGTGATCATGGCAACGGCCATCTTGGGTCCGATAGTCGAGGGATCATCGAGGTTGGCAAGCATCTGGACAAGTCCGATCAGGGTACCGACCATGCCAAAGGCAGGCGCAAAAGCGCCCATGGTCGAGTACAGGGAATAGCCTGTCTTGTGCTCCTTCTTGATGAGGGTCATCTTCTTCTGCATGACAGCGGCAATGTCTGCGGTCTTGACACCATCCACCGTCATCTGAAGCGCCTTGGCAAGATAGGGGTCGCTGGTATCGGCAATGTCCCCTTCAATGGAGAGGAGTCCCCCTTTTCTGGCCTTATTGGAGATCTCCACCAGGTTGGCGATGATATCCGCGGGTTTCTCGATCTTAAAGAGAAACACCTTCATGGTAACCTTGATGATGCTCAAAAAATCTGCCAGGGGATAGGCGATCAATGTTGCGGCAAAGGTACCGCCAACGACGATCATCACCGATGGAAGGTTCCAGAACAACCCAAGTCCGCTTCCGAGAAGAATTGTGATACAAACAAAACCTATACCTGAAAAAATACCGATAATCGAAGCTAAATCCATTCTATTCCGCCTTTATAAAAACCGTTTCCGCCAGGGGGTATTCTCTGTTGTACCGCATCAGCATGGTGATGGATTCCGGGGTGAGCACAGCGCCTGCTGAGAAAAGCTTTGTTCCGGTGTTTGTAAACACACCTGCACCGATGGTCATCCCGGGCTCGAGCTGATGGAGCCCCACCTCCTTGACCGTGGAGGAATGGCCGTTCATGCTGGTAAGCACATAATGTTCAAGGATGTTGACCACCCTGGGATCGAGCCGTGTTCCCGAGAACTCTTCAAGCATCCCTGGAATCGTGTCCATGGTCGGCCTGGGCTCCGTGGTAACAAGATCATCCAGCAACTCTGCCCCGGCAAGGATCCTTGACATGAGCGGAATGTATCGCCGTTTCAGCCCCTTGGGCCACCCTGAACCATCAGCATTTTCATTGAGATGACCAATGATGTCGGCCGCCCGTTCCAGACCGGGACACCCCTTAAGAAAAGCTGCTCCTGCTGCGGGTGCCTTCCTGAACCGATCCCTGTCATACTCGGTCAGCGCCCCTTCCTCCTTAACAAGGATGGAATCGGGAATGAACAACAGCCCCACCTCATGGAGCATAGCCGCCGTTCCAAGGGCCTTCTTATCAATTTCCTTTAACCCCATCCGGTCGCCCGCAGCCATGGCAATGTCGGCAACCCGTCTTGAGTGCCCCTTGTTTGACTCGTTCCTCGACTCGATCATACTGCCCAGAATCAGCTCTATTCCCCTGGTGTTCTTTTGAAACCGATCTCCAAGATCCTGAACCTCAGCCCTTAGCCTGTCCCTCTCCCTGGTCATCATGTTGATCTGTTTCAACGAATTGTGGAGAAGACTCTTCTCCCTGGAAAAAGCTTTGCGGGTCTTTCCAAGCTCTGTCTTGAACCTTTTGAGCAATGCCATGGCATTGTCAAGCTTGTCACTTTTCCAGGCGAAACGCTGCTCCAACTCCCTATTATCCAAATATTTTCCTGCTCTCAGCTTAAATTCCGTAACAGAGGGGGGGATTTTAAAAAGATCATCAAACCCCGACCCAAGAAGCTCACACCGCTGTTTGGCACCGGGATCCAGGTCCAGCAATCCAAACACCGCGGCAATGGAGTTGACGCCCGCGCCCCTGAGGGAGGAGACCATTAAAACAGTCCTGTCAACACCAAGCGATTCAATATCCACAGCAACAATATCCGGGTTCCCGGCCCTGGCCGTTGATACGGTATCGGCCAAGGTGTCGCAAGGTATCACCTGCCACCCCTGCTGCCCGGAAAAGAGCTTTACAACCCCATCGGATTCCCGGCCACAAACATAAAGTAATTTAATCAGTTCCTCTGGTCGTTTTCTACTCATCAGGGGTGCAGATTATACCAAATGGCGAAATATTTCAAACCTTTTAACGGCAAGGATCTATTCAGAGTAATGATTCATCCACCAATCATCCCACTTTGTGGTAACAATGCTTGCCGCAAGCTTTTTGCCGGTGTCTGTCCTGGGTATTGCCATGACAAACCCGAGCCACGGTTCAGGGGATTTCCCCCCGGTATCCTGCAATCTTTTCAGCTCAGGCTGTTGATCTGCGATTCGCTTCATAGCCGACTTCCAAAAACGATTATAGAGCCGAATTACTTGACTTTTTATTACGCAGGCGTTTTAATAAAGGTCACTATTCAGATGGATTCAACACTTTCAAGGGGCAAAGAGAATGGGCAAAAGAAATTTTTCCGCGTTTTTGGCTGTTGTTATTCTCATCTGTTTTTTTACGTTTTTCACAATCCCATGGAGCCTGGCCGGGGACCAGCCGGGGGATGAACCGGGCTTCTACTATACGATCCAAAAAGGGGACACCATGTGGGACCTGTCCCAACGGTTCTACAACTCCCAGTGGAGCTGGCCCGGGCTGTGGGAGATGAACGACGACATCAAAAATCCCCACTGGATCTATCCCGGCAAAAAGATCCGCATCTTTTTAAACGACACCCTGGCAGAACAGCCACTCCCGCCATCCCTTTCAGCACCTGCCACCCACAAAGAAGCAGGGAAAGCGCCGGCCATCACCCCCTTTTTTTCATACCCCCCCATGGATAGCGTCGGTTTCATACGAAAAAAAACCATCCCCCCCCTTGGAAAGATCCTCAGATCCCAAAGCAACACCGTCATGATGGCTACCGGGGAGACCCTCTACATCAAACCCATGGGAGCGACCCCCATGGTGAAGGGAAACGACTACCGGATCATCACCACCGAGCCAGTGGAAAGGCGGTACGACAGGGAGTGGTTCTCCGGGGTTAAACACACCGTACTCGGCATCATAACCGTCACAGAAGACCACGGCAACTACCTGACAGCCGTCATCACAAGATCATTTGGCCACGCCGTGAAGGGGGACCTGATAGCTCCCTTTGAAAAGAGCCCCACCCGTATCAAGATCACAGAAAGCAGTGAAATGATCGGCTCAAGGATACTCTGCTCCGAAAAGAACGATGTTATCTTAAGCTCCCACAAAATCGCCTTTATCAACCAGGGAAGTGACCATGGCATCACCCCGGGCCAGATCTACACGGTGTTTGAAGATATGGAACGGTTCCCCAAACCCGACCACAGGATCCGCATCAAAGACCTTGGAATTGGAAAAGTCATCGTGCTTCACACGGAGAAAATTGCATCCACTGTTCTGGTGCTCTCTTCCAACAACGAATTCGGCCAGGGAGCTTTGGTCAATTGACCGCCCCAACCCAAACCTTAAAAATAACTCTTGTGTATTGCCCGGGTTCATACTAAAAGCTGTGGTTTTTTAACCATGGAGGTGAACCCACAAATACCCATGAACCGGTCAAGCTTATTCACCATTGCCAGCCGTTTTTTCGGCTCCCCCGGCCCTGCCACGGTTTTCGGTTTCCTGGCAATGATCGTTGCGGGCACCTGCCTGCTTCTCCTTCCCCAGGCAACCACCCAAAACAGTCTCAGCGTTGTGGATGCCCTGTTCACGGCGACCTCTTCTGTCTGCGTGACAGGCCTTGCCGTGACAGACACGGGAACTTCGTTTACCCTGTTCGGCCAGGGGGTTCTCCTGGTGCTGATCCAGACCGGGGGCCTGGGCATCATGACCCTATCGACCCTGTTTCTTGTGCTCTCAGGCAAACGGCTGAGCTTCAACGGCCACTCTGCCATCCAGGAGAGCTTCACCCCGTTCCAGGACAGGCCCCCGGGAAAGATCCTCAGGGATCTCATCTTCTTCACCCTGGTCCTGGAAGGCCTGGGAGCCGTGCTCCTGTTCACGGGATTCATGGACACCGCCCCCCTTCCAAGGGCTTTATACCTCTCCGTGTTCCACTCGGTCAGCGCCTTTTGCAATGCAGGCTTTTCCCTGTTTCCGGACAGTTTCATATCCTATAAATCAAGCGTGGTTGTCAACCTGACCATCTGCGCTCTGATCATCTTAGGCGGCATTGGATTCCCTGTGCTCTCCGAACTCAAGGACAGATTTCTCTCAAGGAAAAGAAGACGCTCCCCCATGAGCCTCCACTCGAAGCTTGTTCTCTCCATGACAGGGGTCATGCTCGTTGCCGGCACCCTTGTTTTTCTTACCATGGAATCCAGGATCACCCTTGAAAAACTGCCATGGCTGGAAAAAATCGTTGCCTCCCTGTTCCTGTCGGTCAATGCAAGGACTGCCGGGTTCAACAGCCTTTCATTAGGAAACATGGCCAATGAGACCCTCTTTTTCATGATCCTGCTGATGTTTGTGGGGGCATCCCCTGGTTCCTGCGGGGGCGGCATTAAGACCACCTGCCTTGCAACCCTGGTTGCCCTGGGTCGGTCAAGGCTCAGGGGAGAGAAACGGCCCAACCTGTTTGGCCGATCCCTGTCGGACCGGAGCGTGGGCAGGGCCGTGAGCGTTGTTTTGATCAGCACCCTCATCGTCTGCGCCGGAACCATGCTGTTGCTGATGACGGAACTTGGGGACCTTCCCCACCCCCAAAGCCGGGGAATGTTCCTGGAACTATTGTTTGAGGTGGTCAGCGCATTCGGCACCGTGGGATTGTCCACCGGGGTCACCCCGGGACTTTCCGATCCCGGCAAACTGATCATCATCGCCATCATGTTCTTAGGAAGACTGGGCCCGCTCCTGATCGCCATGGCGGTGAGCAGACCCGTGCGCCTGGAGCGATCCTATGCAGAGGAGGAATTTATAATAGGATGAAAAATTCAAAGAAACAATTTGTGATCATAGGCCTTGGGAACCTCGGCCACTTTCTGGCATCAAGTCTCTATGAAAAAGGCCACGAGGTGCTGGCCATCGACATCGACCATGACAAGGTCCAGGCGGTCAAGGATCAGGTAAGCCGGGCCGTTGTCGCAGATGCAACCCAGGGCAAGGTCCTTCAATCCCTGGGGGTGGCCAAGGTGGATGCCGCGGTCGTCTGTATCGGTTCCGTCATGGAGGCCTCCGCCCTTGCCTGCCTCAACCTCAAGGACCTGGGTGTGGACCGGATCATTGCCAAGGCCATCTCGGAAATTCACAGCCGCCTGCTCTACAAGGTGGGCGCATCCGAGGTGATCTTCCCGGAAAAGGACCAGGCCCTCTCTCTTGCGGAGAGGCTCCACAATCCAAACATCCTCGAATACATGCGCTTTGTGGAGGGATACAGTATCATCGAGTTTGCCCCGCCCAACAGTTTCATGGGCAAAAAGCTCAAGCATCTCAACCTGATCAACGATTACGGCATCCAGGCCATTGCCATCAAAGAGCTTGTGCCCGAACGGCTCACCATGATCCCCACCGGGGATTTCATCATCAAGCAGAGCGACATCCTGATTCTCCTCGGCCCGAACACGGCCCTGGACAAGCTGCAAAAGATAAAGAAATGAACGGTCATTGCTGCTCAAAGGTGACCCTGAGCACCTCCTGGTAGGTGGTCCGCCCCTCAAGCATAGCCTTGACCGCGTTCTCCCTCAGGGAGGTGAGACCCTCCATCTGGGCCCGTTTTCTCAATGAGGGGATGTTGGCGTCATCCGAGGTCATCTTTTTCAATGCTTCCGAATAGGGAAGCACTTCAAAAACAGCCTGGCGCCCCTTGTAACCGGTCTTGCGGCACTGGACACACCCCTTGCCGTGCTTAAGGGCAACCGGCCCCGTTAGGTTGAGGTCCAGCCCCATCTTTTTCAGCTCTCCGGCATCCATAATAAGGTCACCCTTGCAATTGGGGCAGATCTTCCTCACCAGCCGCTGGGCCACCACCCCCACCAGGGAGGAGTGAACCAGAAACGGCGGGATCCCAAGATCCAGCAGCCGTGTCACCGAGGTGATGGCATCGTTGGTATGAAGGGTCGACAGCACCAGATGCCCAGTGAGCGCCGCCTGAACCGCACTCTGGGCCGTCTCCAGATCCCGGATCTCCCCCACCATGATGATATCCGGATCCTGGCGGAGAATGTTCCTCAGAATCGAATCAAAGGTAACCCCGATGGCGGGCTGGACCGAGATCTGGTTAAAATCCTCGTGGATCATCTCGATGGGCTCCTCAATGGTGACCACGTTCACCTCCGGGGTCGACAGCATCCTCAGGGTCGAATAGAGGGTGGTGGATTTTCCGCTTCCCGTGGGACCTGTCACAAGAACGATCCCATGGGGCATGGTGACGATCCCCTTGAACCGCTCAAGATTCTCGGCAGAGAACCCCAGCATCCCAAGATCCTGGAACAGGATATCCGGATCCATGATCCTCATCACCACCTTTTCGCCAAATGCCACGGGAATGGTGGAGACCCGGATCTCCACCTCCCTGCCCCCTTTTACCGTCTTGATCCGGCCGTCCTGGGGCCTTCGCCGCTCAGCCATATCCAGCCGGGACAGGGTCTTTATCCGGGAGACAACGGCGTTGTGAACCTGTTTCGGAAGCTTGAACGCCGTGTGCAACATACCGTCTATCCGCATCCTCACAAGGCTCGTCTCCCGCTTGGGCTCGATGTGGATGTCGCTTGATTTCTGCTCAAAGGCGTAGCTGAAAAGATGGTTCACGGCATTGACGATGTGCTGGTCCGTGGCAGGCAGCTCATCCACCGATTTAAGCTTCACATACTGCTCAAGATTCCCCAGGTCCACCCCGGTCCTTGAAAACTGGTCCTCCGCCGCCGTAATGGAGTGGCGAAACCCGAAAAACTCGTCAATAAGCCGGATAACATCGGACTTCGAACTAAGAACCGGCTTCACCTTAAGGTTGGACACCCGCTCCACATCGTCCATGGCCTCCTGGTTAAAGGGATGGGAGGTGGCCACCACAAGCCTGTCCCCATCCATCTCCAGGGGCAACAGCAGGTGTTTCATGGCAAAGGATCGCGGTATGGTCTTTGTGACAAGGTTCAGCTCAAGCTTTAACGGGTCAATTTTCTTGTAGGCCATACCCAAGCCCTCGGCCATGGCCTCATAGATGGTGTCTTCATCCAGGGTCTTGGCCGGGTCGGCAATTACTTTTATCTTAAGGGCGACCAGAACATCGGCAAAGGTGACCGGCGTCTCGATCACGGTCCCCGAAGAGCCTCTTCTCTTCTTTTCCGCGTTTTTCGCTTCCAGGGCCTTTGTTGCCGAAGCCTCCCGCCTGAGGACATCCATTGCCTGTTCCTTTGACAGCAGGCCACGGGCCACAAGAATCTTGCAGATATTTTTGGATGAAAATCGATGTTCCTGATCTAACATGTTTTTCAAGTCACCCCCGGTTATGGGTTATGGCCGAACTTGTCATACGGGATAAACCATTTTACTGCTTCCCGGTTGTTTGTCAAACCCTTTGCCGGATACGAACAAAACCAGCCCCATAAAATTTCATATCCATCCGGGAAAGGGAGGCTATAAAACAAACCGTAAACCCAAGGGCGGCCCTCCATCATAAAGAGATGTCCGGGGGAGGCCACACTTTGTATGGGACCTCAAATTCCCCGGAGGATTAAAGATCTAAATGGTTCGCCCGATATATAAAATATGTATATTAGGACCCGAACGAATTGCCTATCATATAATATACATCACACGTCTCTCTTGAAATCCTGTATTTGCTCACCACCTCATTTAAAAGCGACAAACCAAATACTTCATGTTCCCACGGCAACATTAGCCATCCCATAAGCAACTACAGCTTTAGATATTATTGTCTAACTTTTTAAACGAGAGGTTAACGTTATGAAAATTCAATCAGCAGACGTACGGTTGTCTTCCAGCACACAGTTCAGCCGAACAACAGAAGAAAAACGGTACACCCTTGATGAAGACAAAAACATCTGGAACAAGCGCCAGAGCAAGCGCACAGAGCAACGCCGCAGTAGGGCTACCGCCGGGTCCCATACCAGAGAGGACTACACCGTTGAAATCCGGCAGGAAGCAAAGGCCGAAACAGTCCGCCATGCAGAGGAAAGCACGAATCCATCCCCCAACCTTGATGATGATTTTGAAAAAAACATCTATTTCAGCTCCGTCCTGACCTGGGTCGCCAATACCCTGGACAAGTTTGTGGCAGCCCTCGAGGAAAAGGAATATGCCTTACAAATAGATGCGACCCAAAGTTTAGAGAGAACAAGTGGAAATCTTATCACCGCCTTTTTTTCGAAAGAGACGGCCTCTCGTGCTGTCCGGAATAATACTCCCGGGAATAAACGTTTTGATTTTCTCCGGACCATGGCCGCCGAGTTCCGTGCCAAGGCCGATGCAGTGCGTCCGGTCAATCCGGAGGGGGACGCCAATCGAATGGTCAGTACCACGCAACATGAGACAGAAAGAACCCTTGTTAAGACTTCCGGTCTCATCCAGACCACTGATGGCCGGGAAATTGGTTTTTCTCTGGATATCGACATGCATCGGGAATCCCACAGAAAAACGGTGGAAACATTCCGATACATAGATCCTCTGGTCATAAATTTTTCAGGAACTGCGGCCCAGTTGAGTGATGAGAAAAGATCTTTCGACCTTAATAACGACGGCATTGCTGAAGAGATTGCGCAGTTACAGTCCGGCAGCGGCTTTCTCGCCCTGGACCTCAATGGGGACGGCGTTATCAATAATGGCGGAGAGCTCTTCGGGCCCTCCACAGGGGATGGGTTCCAGGAGCTTGCCCTGTTTGATGATGACAACAATCACTGGATAGATGAAAATGATGAAATTTATGAGAAGCTGGCGGTCTGGACCAAGGACGGCTCCGGGAGGGATCTCTTGCAGAAACTGTCGGAAGCAGGGATCGGCGCCATTCATCTCGGCGCTGTGGACTCCGGTTTTTCATTGAAAAACACTGCCAACGATACCATGGGGCAGGTTGTCAGCACAGGCATTGCCATAACAGAGAAGGGTGAGATAAAAACCATCCAGCAAATTGACCTGGTTGTTTGAACAAAGGGTCACTCTCACCTGCGGGTCGCCTTTCGCTTTCCTGAAGCCCTCCAGACGATCTCCCACGCTTCCGCCCTTGTTTTCGGCTAATACTTTTGTTAATCTCATATGCATCAACATGAAAACAGTAAAATTCAATTTTATATATCTTTGGGTATATTTTTTATTGTTTGCTCCATCATTGACGGCAACAGGTCCTTCTTATGCAGATATTCGCATCACCCCGTTGATAACGAACCCCAAAGGCGTTGTAATCTTTAAAACGTTTAATCAAGTAGAAACTGAGCTTAAAAATTCAGTAATTTTAGACAATCCTCCCGACAGTTTAAAATCGCTGATGATATAATACGACTTTTGAACAATCAAAGGGGTAAATACTTCTATGATCTTCCGAATCAATGTCAGGCAGGTTATCCATGCCCTTTCCGATGCCCTTGATCTGGTGGGAATTGATGAAATAAATCATGGTAAGCGTGTAGCCTTCATGGCCGTGGAGTGCGGAAAGACCATGAAACTTAATACCGAACAGCTTAACACGATTCACCATGCCTCCCTGCTCCACGACTGCGGCGTATCTTCCACTCAAGTGCACCAAAAACTTGTCACAGAGTTAGATTGGAGTGGTTCCCAGGAGCACTGCACCAGAGGCAAGAAACTTCTGGACAGATGCCGATTGTTTGACGGTCTGCCGCCGATCATCTACTACCATCACACTCACTGGGAGGATCTGCCACCCCATCTGGATCGGGATCTGGCTTTGATCAGCAATTTGATATATCTGACAGACCGGGTCGATGCCTTGATTGCCCAGCATGGGGGGACTAACATTCTAATGGCCCGGCATTCAATCTGCGATACAATAAAAAAATACCGGGATTTACTTTTCAAACCTGAATTGGTAGATATATTCCTCAAATTGGCAACCAAAGAATTTTTCTGGCTATCCCTGGACAGCAAACATCTGCCCTATTACCTCATGGACTTGGAGCGACAAACCGATGAGCAGTCGGTTGACGGGCATACGGTGTTGGAAATTGCTACCATTTTTGCGGATATTGTTGACGCTAAAAGTACCTTTACTGTCGAACATTCCCGGGGGGTTGCCCGGCTGGCTAAATTTCTTGGCAGTCAGCTTGGCTATTCCGGGGATATGCTATACATGCTTGAAGCTGCCGGACTTCTGCATGATCTGGGGAAACTCAATGTCCCGGATGAAATTTTAGACAAACCTGGTCCCCTTACCGACAGGGAAATGGCTTTCATGATGAGGCACAGTTTCGAAAGTTACCAGATACTGCGCAGAATCAAGGGGTTTGAAAAAATAGCGCAATGGGCGGCCTTCCATCATGAAGGTATGTCCGGGATCGGCTACCCTTTCCATAAAACCCCAAACAGTTTGAGTACTGAAGCCAGAATCATTGCTGTAGCCGATGTTTTCCAGGCCCTGGCCCAGAAAAGGCCATACCGCGATTCATTGGCACCGGAAAAGATCATTCTTAAAATGGCGGACATGGCAAAAAAAGGGAAGCTTGACCCTGAATTAGTGGCATTAGCCACAACCCATGTTGAAAAATGCTGGCGGCATGCCCAATGCCTTGATTAACACCAACGCCTTTTGTTTCCATGCAGCATATAGCCTCCAGGAATAACATGTTTTTTAGTTTTTTTTTTCAGACACACCTTGAATTATAAAGTATTAGGACATTTATAACGAATGTAAGTTCATTAACTTCGAACAGACTAAGAACCACCATGAATGAAAACGACGCTTTAAAGCTATTAAAAGAATACAGTAAGAACAAGCCATGGATGAAGCATTGCAAAGCTGTTTCTCAGCTATCAATTCATTGTGGAAATCTTTTCTCAAAGACAATGGAGGTAGATCTTGATTTTTTAAGATCGGCTGCTCTTTTACATGACATCGGCAGATATAAAACGCATGACCCTATCTTACATGGAATAGAAGGTTATCGTTTGTTGATGGGGCTCGGACACCCCAGAGAAGCTTATTTTTCCGCATCTCATATCTTTTTTGGACTGACCTCGGAGGAAGCACATCAATACGGTCTTCCCAGGGAAACATTTATCCCAAAGACCTTCGAGGAAAAGCTGATTACCATTACAGATTTTCTAATTGAATTTGATAAAGCAACGACTCTTAATTCTCGTTTTGCATCACTACGAGAACGTAATTACGACAATAAATATTTTTTATCCCGGCTTGATGATGCTGAAATCAAAGCAAATGACTTCCTTAAAGAAATAAACGATCAATTCGGTGTTGGCTTGGAAAAAATAGCAAGCTCCGTCTTGGTATAGGGGCTTGGGCTGGAAGATCCACGGCAAGGTTATGCACTGTCCAGATATAGCATTTACGGAGCTTCGTTTTTAGTAAAGCGGCCCGAACAGGTCAAGGTGCAGGTTCATGCACCAGGATCATCCGCAGGAACTTCAGGGGGGCGGTCTTGAAAATCATGCTGAAGCGGATCGCTGACTGAACGACAAAAACAATATGGTTTAAAAAGCAAAAAAGGCCAGCAAGCTGAGAAACGCTTGCTGGCCTTGTTGTAAAATGGTGGGCCGTCGCGGGATCGAACCGTGGACCTACTGATTAAGAGTCAGTTGCTCTACCAATTGAGCTAACGGCCCTGCTGAAGCAGTGAAAAACGCTGCTGAAGCAGAAAAACAAGGCGTAACCTAACAGCAACTAAAGCATTTGGCAAACCTTTTTTTCATATTTTTGATATTTTTTGATTTCGCCCGGATCAAAGCACGGTTTTAAGCCCCTCCCAGTAGCGCTCGCAGGCCAGGATGGCCATTTCAGGTTTGAAGATTAAATCGATTAACCTGTGGGCCGCCTTCAAAAGTTCATGAACACCAACGCCTTCGCCTCGAAGCTTCAATGCTGATGGGGTTGATGCGCTTTTTCATAGTAACTCTTTCATATTCCTTTCATGGTCGGAAGGGCAACTTTATCTGCAACAAACTTAATGGTAATATTCTTCTTTTCACCCCCCCAAATACAGCTTTTAGCTCCAAGGGCGGCATCACATTTGTCCGGATTGCCGATAATCTCAATCACCTGCTGATAATCCATTCCAATTTTAATTTTGTCATAATTTTCCTGATTCAATTTACTGCATCCAGCAAGGACAAGGGAGAATAGAAGTGCCACAAAAACAAACTTTGTTAAGTGCTTCATTTTGATTTCCTTTTTTTTTCTGTCTTTTTTTTAACTGAATAAAAATATCCCCACGTTTGCCGTATGTCAACCTAAAAGCACTGTTTGAAATCCATCTACCCACAGTATATGGTATCAAATCATTTAATTTTGAAAGCTCTGGAATCAAACGCTCATGGGGGTAGGCTTCAGAGAGGGGCACCCTGTGAAGAGCCACCCTTTTAGTAAAGCGGTCCGAACAGGTCGAGGTGGGTCAGGTAGAGGCGCAGGTCGAACTCCACCTGGTGGTAGTTCGGTTCCATGTGCTCACAAAGGCTGTAAAAGGACTTGCTGTGGTCCTTATTTTTAAGATGGGCAAGTTCATGCACCAGGATCATCCGCAGGAACGCCAGGGGGGCGGTCTTGAAAATCATGCTGACGCGGATCTCGTGTTTTGCCTTGAGCTTGTTCCCCTGCACCCGGGAGACAAAGGTGTGAAGGCCCAGAGCGTGATGGATCACGTTGATCTTGCCGTCGAAGATCACCTTGCTTAAGGGGTTGGCTTTGCGCAGAAACTGGTTCTTCAGGGCCACAGTATAATCGTACAGGGCCTTATCGGTCTTGATATCATGGGCAACGGGGTGTTTTTTCAAGAGTATCTCGCCCAGGCGCTGCTCGTTTACAAGTTGCCTGACCTGGACTGTCAGTTGGTCAGCATAACCTGTCAGATATCTTAATTCCTGCATTGGTTCTCGACCTTTTTTTGGGTGTGGCGCGAATCGCTGGGCTTAAAATGCAAAAAAGGCCAACAAGCAGTGTTACGCTTGTTGGCCTTGTTGTAAAATGGTGGGCCGTCGCGGGATCGAACCGTGGACCTACTGATTAAGAGTCAGTTGCTCTACCAATTGAGCTAACGGCCCTGCTGAAGCAGTGAAAAGCGCTGCTGAAGCAGAAAAACAAGGCGAAACTAACAGCATTCAAAGCATCTGTCAAACCTTTTTTTCTTTTTTTTAATATTTTTTAAATTTACCAGGATCAAAGCCCGGTTTTGAGCCGTTCCCAGTAGCGCTCGTAGACCAGGATGGCCTCCCCCACATCCATCTGAAACTCCCCCTTTTCCACCACCGAAGGGTCTGGAAAGATCATGGGGTTGTCCTTGAGCGCCTTGTCCATGAGGCTGACTGCGGTGCGGTTGGCCGGAGCATACCCCACATACTCGCAGATCAGCTTAGCCATTTCGGGTTTCAGGATGAAATCGATGAACCTGTGGGCGGCCTCCTTGTTTTTGGCGTTCTTGGGAATAACCATGGAGTCCACCCAGAAGATGGCTCCCTCCCTGGGATAGGCATAGCGGATGGCGGGGTCCTCCTCGGCCGCCATGTAGGCCTCCCCGTTCCAGATCATGCCGCCATGGGCCTCAAGGTTGAGAAGGGGCTGTTTGGGGGAGTCCCCGGAAAAAACCCGGATGTTGGGCATGAGTTCTTTTACGGACTCAAAGGCCGTACGAATGTGGTCGGGATCGGTGTCGTTCACGGAATAGCCGTTGACAATGAGCCCGACGCCGAACACCTCCCGTAAATCGTCATTCATTACCAGGCGGTTCTTCAGCTCCGGCCGCCACAGGTCTTTCCAGGAAATCATCTGCTCTGGTTTTACATGGTCGGCATTGTAGGCAAGGGCCGTGGAACCCCAGACATAGGGGATGCTGTAGCGGTTGTCCGGATCATAGGGCTTGTCCAGGAGCATGGGGTCCAGGTGTTTGAAGTTGGTCAGCTTTGATTGGTCAATGGGGGCGAGCAGGCCCTGGTTCCGCATCTTGTGGACAAAATAGGTGGAGGGGAAGACCACGTCATACCCCTTGCCCCTGACGAGCTTAACCTTGGCATACATGGATTCGTTGCTCTCATAGGTGGAATAAACCACCTTGATGCCGGTCTCCTTTTGAAAGGCGGACAGCACCGCGTCGGGCATGTACTCGGTCCAGTTGTAGACATAAACACTTGGTTTGGCTGCCAGGGCCGCAGCCGGAAGCAGCAGGATACATATAAGGATCATCCATTTTTTCATTTTTCTCTCTCCTTTGTCAGAAAGTGGGCCGTTGTCACGGCAGCCAGGGTCAACAAAAAAAGTATGGAGCAAAGGGCGTTCACCTCGGGCTTCACCCCCAGACGCACCATGGAATATATTTTCAAAGGCAGGATCTCAAATTCCGGCCCCGTCACAAAAAAGCTGATGATCACGTCGTCCAGGGAAAGGGTGAAGCTGAGCAGCCACCCGGCCAGGACCGCGGGCAGGATCATGGGCAGAATGATACGGTAAAATATCTGGAACTCTCCGGCGCCAAGATCCCGGGCCGCATCCACCACCATGGAATCAAAGCCTCTGATGCGGGCATGGACCGTGACCATGACAAAGGGCAGACAAAAGGTGACATGGGCCAGCAGCAGGGTCATGAAGCCTGTCTCCATGCCCATGAGCACAAAGAGCATGAGAAGGGAGATCCCCATGACAATGTCCGGGCTCATCATCACGGAATAGATCAGCCCGAAAAAAATCTTGCGCCCGGCAAATCGGTAGTGGCTCACGACAAAGGCGCCCAGGGTGCCGATCACCGTGGCAATGACGCTTGCAACAAGGGCCACGGTCAATGAGTTGAAAAAGGAGTCCAAAAGCTGCTGGTTTCCCATGAGCCTGATATACCACTTGAAGGTGAACCCCTTCCACACCGTGGTGAACCTGGCCTGGTTGAAGGAGTAGACCATGAGGGTGACCAGCGGTATGTAGAGAAAGGCATAGACCGCGGTGAGCCAGGAGATTCCTACCCAGCGCTTCATGGCATCACCGACCGGTTAAAGCGTTTCATGACAAGGAGATAGACCGCCATCATGGAGACCATGACCAGGATGAGGAAGACGCTTGCCGCAGATCCAAAGGGCCAGTTGCCTGAGGTGAGGAACTGGTTTTTGATGAAATTGCCCACCAGCATGGATTTGGCGCCGCCCAACAGGTCGGGGATGTAAAACAGCCCCATGGAGGGAAGAAACACCATGATCGAGCCGGCCATCACCCCGGGCAGCGACAGGGGCAGCACCACCCTTGCAAATACCTGGAGGTGGGTGGCACCCAGGTCACAGGCCGCCTCCAGCAGCCGGGAGTCCAGCTTCTCCAGCACCGCATAAAGGGGCAGGATCATGAAGGGAAGCAGGGAGTAAACCAGGCCCACGTACACCGCAACATCGGTGTAGAGTATCGACACCGGCCCCTTGGCCAGGCCAAGGGTGACAAGAAGGGAGTTGATCACACCGTTGGCCTTCATGAGAATCACCAGAGCATAGGTACGGATAAGGGAACTGGTCCAGAAGGGAACGATCACCATCATCAGCATCAGAGGGCGCCTTCGCCTTCCCACCCTGGAAAGGAACCAGGCAAAGGGGTAACCCACGGCCAGGGTCAGGAGGGTGGTGCCAAAGGAATATGTAAGGGAGTGGGTAAAGACCCGGGCATTGACCGGATCAAACAGGTTGATGTAGTGGGAGATCGTCGGCTCCCATCGGAAAAAGCCAACCGGGTCCCGCTCCAGAAAGCTGATCACAACCACGATCAGGTTGGGCACCAGAACAAAGAGGAAGATCCAGAGCATGTTGACGGTGATGGCGGTGTTTTTAAAGCCCTTGTTCTCATTCATGGGGAAGGACCACCTCCCAACCGTCGATCCAGGAAACGCAGACCCCTTCTCCCATATCGTAGGAAATATCCTCGGCGTCCTCGTTGAAAAACTCCAGGATCACCACCTGTTTGCCGTCTTCAAGGCGGATGATGAGTTCCACGGTGGTCCCCTTGTAGATCATCTCCTCCACCCTTCCCGGAAAAGAACCGGAGGGACAGTCCTGCTTACAGGGTTCCACGGTCATATCCTCAGGGCGAAGCAGTACCTTGACCTTCTGGCCCGCCTGGAACCCGCGCCGGTTCTTCACCGCCTTTAAGACCCCCTGCACCCGGATTTCCATGGTTTCTCCCCGGGTCTCGACCACCTCTGCGTCAAACAGGTTGCTCTCCCCGACAAATTCGGCAACAAAGCGGTTTACCGGCTCTTCGTAAATCTCCTTGGGCGGGCCGATCTGCTCGATGCAGCCGTTGTTCATCACCACCACCCGGTCGGAAAGGGTAAGGGCCTCCTCCTGGTCATGGGTGACAAAAACAAAGGTGATGCCAAGCTTTCTGTGGAGCTGCCTCAGCTCCAGGCGCATCTCCTTTCGAAGTTTGTAATCCAGGGCACTGAGGGGCTCATCCAGAAGCAGGATCAAGGGTTGGTTCACAATGGCCCTGGCAATGGCCACCCGCTGCTGCTGACCTCCTGAGAGCTGCTGGATGCGGCGGTTGCCAAGCCCGGACAGTTTCACAAGCGCCAGGGTCTCCTCAACCCGCTGCTTGATCTCCATAGGCGTTATCTTCTTCAGCTTCAGGCCAAAGGCGATATTATCGAACACCGTCATGTGGGGAAACAGGGCATAGCTCTGGAAAACGGTATTAACGTCCCGGTCACAGGCAGGGACGTGGGTGTGGTCTTTCCCGCCTATACGGATTACGCCCTGGTCGCAGGTCTCAAGCCCGGCAATGAGCCTCAGGACCGTGGTTTTGCCGCAACCCGACGGGCCGAGCAGGGTCAGGAACTCCCCCTTGAAAACGTCCAGGGAAAGTTTGTCGATTACAACATGGTTTTCAAACGTCTTAGAAACGTTTTGCAAGTATACAACCGGCATGGAAAAATCCTCCAACATCAAAATTGAAGCTGGGAAATAAACGATTTTTTTTAAGATGTCAATATTTTTCGATACCCCGCCCCAACAGGGTTTTTCAACACCCGATTCCAGGGGAGATATCCCTTGCAATGGCACCATGGTTTTCTTATAAGAGGACAGGCAATTTTCAAGCTAACAAAGCATGTCACAAGGAACAGAGTTCATCATGGATATGTTAGGTTCAAAACTTCAAGCGCCGCAACTTTCCAAGATCCTCCCCCGGGATCGCCTGACCACCCTTTTCAACGATATCTGTCATTTAAAGCTTGCCCTTGTCACGGCCGGGGCAGGCTATGGAAAAACCACCCTTGTGGGCCATGCCCTGGAAGCAACCGGCCATGAAAGGCTGTGGTACAGGCTTGACGCCTTTGACAAGGAGTTCAGGATATTCATGACCTATCTTGTCCACGGCCTTAAGCAAACGTATCCCGGGTTTGGAACCACCACCATGGGCACCCTGGCCAAGGCCGCCTCCCCGAAAGAACAGGAGAACTTTCTCTTCCGCTTTATCAGGGCTCTTGAAACCACGGTCACCCGGGAGACCATCATCGTCCTTGATGACTACCAGCTGGTTCAAGAGAATGAAGAGATCAATCAAGCCCTGGAATTCATCCTTCAACGACTCCCCATGAACCTTCATCTGGTCATGGTCAGCCGCACCGAGCCCCCCTTGCGAATCTCACGGCTGCGGGTGATGCAGCAGGTCCTGGAAATAGGTGAAAAAGACCTTGCCTTTACCGCCGCTGAAATCAAAGGCCTCTACCGGGAGGTGCACAAGATAGAGGTCAACGGGAAAACCTTATCTGAGATACATCAAAAAACAGGCGGGTGGGCTGCAAGCCTGATCCTCTTCAGCTATGCCCTGAAGAAAAACCCGGCCTGCATAACCACCCCCATGAATTTCAAGGGTTCCCAGGGGGACATTTTCAATTACCTTGAGGAGAATATCTTTGAGCTCCAGCCTCCGGAGGTGAAGGACTTCATGGTAAAAACCTCCCTTTTGCCCATGATGGATGTCAGGCTTTGCAACCGGCTCCTGAACATCCACAACGCCGGGGAACTGCTCCTGGGGCTTGTGGAGAATCATTTGCTGACGTTTCCTTTGGATGGGGAAAAAGAATCGTTCCACTACCATCACCTGTTAAGGGATTTTCTCGTGGAAAAGCTCCACAAAATTTACAGCACAGAGAAGATAGAACATCTTCACATGCGCATTGCCCTGGCATATGAAAAGGAGAACATACTCGAAGCCCTTAGCCACTACATAGACGGAAGGGCCTTTGACCGGGCGGCAAAACTTCTTTGCGACCATGAGATCCAGTTCATGATGGAGGGCAAGACCCTTTATCTTCGAAAATGCCTCAGCAAGGTTCCTGAGAAAATAATTCAAACCCATCCCCAGCTGCTGTTCATGACAGCCAAACTTTACTCGTTTTACGGCAACCCCCAGGAGGCCATCGTGCGGCTGAAGGCCGCCCGCAAACTTTTTAGAAAGGAGCACTCCCGGAAAAACGCTCTCAAGTGCCTGGTGGTTTTAGGCTCCCAATACTACTTCACCGGCCATGTCCGGGAGGCAAAGCTTCTCATGGAGCAGGTGCTGGATGAGATCGACGCAACCTCCCCCACCTTTATCATCACCATGACCTTTCTCATCTTTTTATCTACGGTGCTGGGAGATATCGAGGAAGCCGACGGCTACACGGAACAGGCCAGGGCCGTCACCCAGGACTATCCCGAATATGAGCGGGGGGTTGCAACAGCCCTGATCACCCTCTCAACGGCATACAGAGATTACACCACCGGCGATTTTCAACGCTCCCAGGCCCTCAACCTGAAACTCCTTGAACAGGTCCTTGACCTGAAGATAGACGCCTGCCTTCCCTTGACCTGTTACCAGTGTGCGGCAACCGGTTTCTTCCTGGGAGATTATGAAAAAGGGTATGAATATGCGGCAAGGGGCATTCAGGTATCTGAAAGGATCGAACTCCAGGACAGCCAAAAGGGATGGCTCTATATTGCATGGGCCCAGAACGCCCTGGGCCTTGGCAAGCTTGAGGAGGCCATGGAGCACGTCCGGAAAAGCCTTGGGATATTTGAAGTTCCGGACAACCGCTGGGGAATTGCCAATGCATATGATCTTCGTCACCAGATCCACCTTGCCCACGGTGAGCTTCCCAAGGCCAAAAGAGACCTGACCGCAGCCCTTGATATCATCGACGGTTACGACCTGACACTAACCCAGGGCATACTTGAGATCAGCATGGCCAACCTGCTGATCAAAGAGAAGGCCTTTGAAAAAACCCTAAACCTGTTAAGGCGGTCCCGGGAAAAAGTCAGGAAGGCAAGCTTTTATCTGTTCAAGAATTTCATGCTGGAAGCAAGGTGCCATTGGGAAAGCAAGGAGACAGTAAAGGCCTTGGAATGGCTTAAAAAGGGACTGGCCCTGGCAGAGGAAAAGGAGTTCCATGGGTTTGTCGAAAAAGAGATCGCCTGGATGGCCCCCCTCATGGCCGGGGCGCCCCCCGGCAGGGATCGGCAGGCCCTCCCCTCCCCTTGCCTGACCATCCATCTGTTTGGCAAGTTCCAGGTCCTGAAGGGAGACAGGGAGATCCCGCCAAGTGCATGGAAAAGCTCAAAAGCCCTGACCATTTTAAAGTACCTTGCCGCCAACCGCAAAATGGGATTTATCCAGCGGGATGTGCTCATCGAACTCCTGTGGCCGGATGAAGATATCAAAAAAACAGGCAAACGGTTCAACGTTGCCATGAGCGCCCTCAGAAAGATACTGGAACCCGACATCTCCCCCAATGCCGCGTCCGCCTATATTGAGAGACGAAACAATGCCTACAGACTCGATCCCGGGACGGGGGGCACCATTGATATGGAAGAATTTCTTATTAAATTTACTGCCGGGGAAAAGAGCGCAAGCAAAAGCCCTGGCGCCTCCATTCGCCACTTTCGGGCCGGGGAGTCATTATACAAAGGCCCGTTTCTCGAAGAGAATCCCTATGACGACTGGTGCATCAGGGAACGGGAACACCTGAACGAGAAATACCTGTGCCTGCTCAGGTTCATCATGAACCACCATGAAGCCCAAAAAGATTATGCCAAAAGTATCAAATATGGGGAGAAATTCCTTACGGCCGACCCCTTTGATGAGAGCATCCACCGAAAATTGATGGAATTTTACGCAAGCATTGGAAACAACCCGGGGGTTATCCGGGCATTTGACAGGTGCAAAGCCACGGCCAGGACACTGGACTGCCCGTTGAACAAGGAGACGGTTTCACTCTTCAACCAGCTGATTCCCCAAAAAAGTTAAAAGATTCGTTCCAAATTTACTCAGAATTTACTCTTAAGCGCTATACCTTCCGGACCACAGCTGTTTTTATTCACCATTAATTTGAAGATCACTTTTTCAGAAGAGGAGATCAGATGAACGAAAAACAAATACCCCGGTCACGTTCTAATCACCATCGGTCGGTTATGTTGCCATTTATGCTGCTGTTGACCGGAACGGTTTTGCTCATGTTTTCAAATGGCCGGGGCTGTGTTCCCGTTGCGGCCTGGTTCTTCCCGGTTTTCATTATTCGTTTTTTCCGGACCCAGCGTGGGCCGTTGAAAATGATCTCAGCCATGGGTTCCTTTGTGGCTGCCTATGTTTTTATGATGTGGCAGATTCTTTCCACCGCCCCCCTTCTCCCAATGTTCAGGATCTCAGCCGGTATTGCTTCGGGCATGATCTTCTTACTCCCTTTCATCGCTGATCGCATCATGGCACCCCGGTTAAAAGGAGTTGCAGCCACCCTGGTATTTCCTTTTGCATGGGTAGCCCTGGAGTATTTCAGAACCACGATAAACGGCTCATGGTTTTCTCTAGCCTATACCCAGTACGGCAATCTTCCGCTCATGCAGGTGGTATCCGTAACCGGGA
This sequence comes from Desulfobacterium sp., assembly GCA_030145245.1. Classification (GTDB taxonomy): domain Bacteria; phylum Desulfobacterota; class Desulfobacteria; order Desulfobacterales; family Desulfobacteraceae; genus Desulforapulum. The sequence continues at coordinate 67,688 of JAQYWC010000052.1, read as the reverse complement.
TTTGGGGAATATCATTTTTAATTACCTGGTTTGCTTCGGTTGCTAATTTCTTCTGGGAAAAGAAATGTGACGGGTTCAAGACCCGGAAAATAATCGCCCTGTTTATGTCCATACTATTCGCCGTCCTGTTCTATGGCGGTGCGCGGTTATCCCTGTTTCCTCCGGATACGGAGACAATAAAAGTGGCTTCCATCTTAAATCCAGATAAAAACTTTATCACCCTGTTTTTTGATCATAACCAGAAGGATAGAGAATCCTTTCGCAACCAATCCATCAGGGAACAGGATTACTTTTTCAAGAGCAGCCATGGGGCAGCCCTTAACGGTGCCCGGATCGTGGTCTGGCATGAATATGCGGTTACCCTGCTGGAAGAGGATGAAGCCTCTTTCATTGCGCGGGGACGTGAACTTGCCAGGAACAGCAGTATATACCTTGGCATGGTGTATGCCACACTACCCCGGGATTTTCCTTCCCAGCCATGGAAAAACAAATTGGTCTGGATCGATCCTGAAGGCAAACAGATCGCAGAGTATAATAAATCAAAACCAGCACCTCCCCTTGAACCCATTATCCCGGGCAAGGGTGTCATTCCGGTTATGCCCACACCATTTGGTAACATCGCATCGGTTATTTGTACGGATCAGGATTATCCGGGTCTTGTTCGTCAGGCGGGAGAGAAAAAAGCCGGGCTTCTGCTGATCCCCTCCCTGAACTGGAAATCGGTAAGCCCGTTACACAGTCATATGGGTGTTTTCCGTGCCATCGAGAATGGGTGCTCAATGGTTAAAGCAACAGGAGAAGGACTCTCCATTGCCGTTGATTATCAGGGCAGAACCCTGACCTCCTTAGATTATTGGGATACCAAAGCGAAAATAATGTTTTCAAATGTCCCGGTTGAAAGAGTCGCCACCATATACTCCCAATTGGGTGACATCCTGGCCTGGATCTGCACCCTTGGTTTTCTGGTCCTGGCAGGATTAAGCTGGCGTAACCGCCGGGTATAAAAGAACCGCTATTGCCTTAAATCTCCTGGGAAAATTGCCTGTCCCGGTTGATTGGTTAATTCTTTTACCGTCAACCGGCCCGTTCTTTGGACCGGCGGTCTTCGACAAAAGCGATTTGATTTTCGGTTTCATACTCCAGATGATCACGGGTCTTCTGGATCAGTTCAGGGGTTACAAAATTTGATGCGCCAAAGGTGAATACCGCACCCGGCTGGCCTGGGTTGTAAAATACCATATTTTTTTCGAGTTTGTGTCCTTCCATGGGTTACCTCCTTGTTGTATAAAAAAAAGGGACAGGCAAAACCTTTTCTTCTAAGGAATCGGGCATCCTTAAGACGATTTTCATGCAACAAGGGAATAGACCGGCGGAAGGTTATGGTTCAATATTTTTGATCGGGTTTACAACATCAACTCGCACTAGAACAAGTGTGGAACACACGATGCCGCGCTTTCTTTTAAAATGGGAATCATATCCGCGGTTGTCAAGGCGGGAAAAGAAATAACTACCTGACAGGCAATCGTCTGAAGGCATCCGGTTCATAGGGAGCAAGGAATTCAGCAAGCCGTTTGTTATAGTCCTGGTGATTTTCAATCTTTGACATGTGGGCGGCACGGGGAATGATGGTCATCCTGGAGTGTTGAATCGCCCGGTTGAGGAACTGGGAAAACGCGATGGGGGTGACAAGATCCAGGGCCCCCACCATGATAAAAGTAGGAATGCCAATGGCGTGATGGATCTGTCTGTAATCGGCCGTCAGGGTGGATCGGGTGGCCTGGAGATAGGGTGTTTTCCGGTTCATCTGAAACATCCCTGTGATCTCCTCCAGGGTCTCTTTGTCAATACCGGGCCGTGTTGCAGCCGCCCCCACCAGCCTTCCTATCTCCGCCATGGGCAGGGTTCGGATCCTCTCCAGCCTCTCCTCAAGTCCTGCCCCGGACATGGATTCAGGATAAAACCCTGCTGCATCGCTCAGGGTCATGGTCTTCATCCGGTGCTGGTGGTTTATGGTCAGCTCCTGGCAGATCAAGCCCCCCATGGACAGGCCCACAAAATGGGCTTTGTCAATCTCCAGAAGATCCATGAGGGCGATTATGTCCGTGGCAAGGAGCGCCATGGTGATGAACAGATCCCCGTCTTCACTCCGATGGTGCCCCCTCAGATCCATGGTGATGGTTCGAAATCCTGCCTTGAAACAGGCCACCTGATATTTCCAGGAGCCGGCATTTTCCCCCAATCCATGGACAAATACCATGACAGGCCCTGTACCGCAATCCTCGTAGTAGAGGTCAATTCCGTTGACGGATCTTTTCATTGCCCCACTTCCCTTGGTTTATACGGTAATCTTAAGAAAAAACGTTCAAGGCCCCGGCCGGACGGCGAAAACCTCCCACCCAGGGGCCCTTGTCTGCCGGACCTGTCAGAGAATGGGAAGATACCCGGGATTCCAGCACATGCCCTGGATGAGCTTGTTCAACCTTTTAAGATCATTAGCGTGCTTATAACGACTGTAGACGCACTCGCTTGCCACCCCGCCCCGGATCGCCTCGGCCCCCACAAACCTGGCCACCTTAAGGGAGACCTCCCGTAATTTATCCAGGGGAGGACAGAGGATACCGGCCTTGAGGTCCTCCTCAGTCACATACTCTGCAACGGCATGGGCTGCGGCGGAGAAAAATGTGGGCAGAACCTCCAGGGCTCCGGAAGCCACCACCCCGAGTCCCACCCCGGGAAAGACAAAGGCGTTGTTCATCTGGCCGATGCGGATCTCCCTGTTGCCATGCTTCGCCGGTGGAAAGGGGCTTCCCGTGGCAACAAGGGCCCTGCCATCGGTCCAGTCGTAGATATCCTGGGGCAGGGCCTCGGTCTTTGTGGTGGGATTGCTCAAGGGCAGGATCACGGGACGGTCGCTGTTTTTGCCTGCCGCCGTCACCACCTCGCGAGTGAAGCATCCGGGCTGGCCCGAGGTGCCGATGAGCACCGTGACTTTCTCATGCTTGATCACGTTGAGAAGGGTATTGTCCTGGGGAGATTTGAGCCAGCCAAGGGTGGCCGGATCCTTTGCAAACTTCTCCTTGTAGGGTTCCAGGGTGCGGTCGGTGGTGACCACCCCCCTGGAGTCCAGGGTGAAGATCCGTTTCCTTGCCTCATCCACGTCAAGCCCCTCCTCCATGAGCTCGGTTTCGATCTGCTCGGCAATGCCGATGCCGCCTGCTCCTGCGCCGTGGATGAGAAACACCTGGTCCACGAATTTCTCCTTCTTGACCTTCATGGCGGCCAGGATGCCTGCCAGGGCAATGGAGCCGGTTCCCTGGATATCGTCGTTAAAGGAGATGAGATCATGGAGGTAGACATCCCGTATGGTAAAAGCGTTCTGCTTTGAGAAATCCTCCCACTGGCAAAGGGCCTTGGGAAATACCGCCTTAAAGGCCTTTGCAAACTTGCCTATGAATTTGAGGTAGTCATCGCCCTTTAACCGGGGATGCTGCCACCCAAGATAACTGACGTCGTCCAGGAGTTCCTGGTTGTCCGTGCCCACATCCAGGGAGATGGGCAGGCAGTGCCAGGGTGCGATCCCCGCTCCCTGGGTGTAGAGCATGAGCTTGCCAAGGCAGATGGCAATGCCGCCTGCCCCCTGGTCCCCGATGCCCAGGATTCCCTGGTTGTCGGTAACCACGGCCACCCGGATATCCCGGTCGCAGTACCGCTTCAGGATCTCTTCGGCCTGGTCGATGTTGCCGGGATAAAAATGGATGCCGTTGGCCCGTCTGAACATGGAGGAGTAATGCTGGCAGGCAAGCCCCACGGTGGGGGTGTAGATGATGCTCAGGAACTTTGGGATATCGCTTGCGATGACGGCATGGGCCAGGGTGACGTTTCGGTCAAACAGGCTCCGGATATAGACGAACCGCTCGAGATCACTCTCCTTGTTGTCTATCACCTTGAGGGATGACGCCACCTGGGCCTTGAGATCCTTTACCCGGGGAGGAAGAAATCCCGAAAGGTGAAGCTTTTGTCTCTCCGCTTCGGTAAAGGCCGTGCCCTTGCTGATGTTGTTATACCGTAACACATCGGATCCGCAGGTTTTGATCCGTACGGCCGTGGTCTCGCCGTGGTCGCCAAATTCAAAGGTGTAATTCGTCTCTTCCATGGTAAATCTCCACATGCCTTTTGTTTAGTTTTCTCACTACATTGATCGTTTCCTGACTTGAAACGTCAGGATAGCACACCCATTGGTACCCGTACAAAGCTAAACACTGTTCCACGAAACGTCTATAAGTCAACAATCCTGTTCCGGATGGCGAACCTGGAGAGCTCGGCATTGTTTCGCAGGTTAAGTTTCTTAAGGATCCTCGACCGGTAGGTATCCACGGTCTTGACGCTGATGTTGTAACTGTCGGCGATTTCATGGTTGGTCCGGCCAAGGGCAAGCTTTCGCAAGACCTGGAGCTCCCGCATGGAAAGGGAGTCGGCCAGGGAACGGCACCCGTCCCCCCTCACAACCCTCAAAGCCAGGGCCTCGCTTGCCTTTTCCGTAAGATAGCGGCCGCCGGAATGGAGCTTCCTGATGGCATCCACCAACTGTTCCGGGGCAGACTGCTTTGTCACATACCCCATGGCCCCGGTTTCAAGGGCCTTGACCACATACTGCTCCTCCTCGTGCATGGTGAGGACCAGTACGGGCAGGTCCGGCGCATGGGCCTTGAGCCTGGCCGTCACCTCCAGCCCGTCCACCCCTGGCATGGAGATATCCACCACCGCAACATGGACTGTGGTATCAAGGGCCTTCTGGATGGCCTGGTTCCCGTCTTCGGCCTCGGCAACCACCTCCATCTCTCCGCTCTCTTCAATGATGCGCCTCAACCCCTCCCGCACGATCTTGTGGTCATCCGCAAGCAGCACTTTAATCATGGTTTAACTCCCCACCTGAACCCTGCAGCGCACCCGGGTTCCCTGGCCTTGTTCCGATAAAATATCAAGGGTTCCTCCGGCCAGGGTCGCCCGCTCCTGCATCCCTGCCAGCCCAAACCCCGAGGCTTCGTTAATGTCGTCAAAGGCAAAGCCTGTTCCATTGTCCTTTATTGTCAACGCAAGTCTGTCTGTATCCATGGTCAGCGCCACCCCCACCACGGAGGCACCGGAATGGCGCATGGCATTGGTCAACGCCTCCTGGGCGATCCGGTAAAGGGCGGTGGCAAGGGTATCGTCCATGGAAGGAATGGTGGTGCTCTGGAACAGACAGGTGATCTCCGAGCGCTTCTCAAAATCCCCGGTCAGCGACTCCAGGGCCTCCTCAAGTCCCAGGTCGTCCAGCACACCTGGCCTGAGCCTGAAGGCCATGTCCCTGACATCGCCGATGGTATCGTCGATCAGGGAACAGATCCGGCCGGCCCTTTCCGCTGCATCGTCATCCCTTTTGGCCAGGAAGTTCCCGATCCAGACGGCGTCCATGCGAAGGGCCGTCAGCACCTGTCCCAGATGATCGTGGAGTTCCCTTGCCAGGGCCCTGCGCTCAATCTCGTGGGCCGCCATGATCCTTCCGGAGAGCCTTCTGAGCTTGTCCTCGACCTTTTTAAGTTCAACCGTCCTCTTTTCCACCTGGCGCTCAAGGTCCATGGAATAGGTGGAGAGCTTTTGGGTCGCCTTTTCAAGCGCCTTCTGAACCTGGTTCTTTTCCGTGACATCCACGCTCACGGCAAGGGAGCGAACCACCCGGTTGTTATCATCCCTCACCCCATAACAGGAAAGAAGGGTGTCGATGGTTTCCTTGTTCTTCTTGACATAGGTGTAGGGAACATCCGTACACACACCTGTCCGAAAGAATTCCGGAAGAATGATACCCTCGGCATAACGCCGGGACGCCTCTGAATAAAACCCGGTGAGGGCCTGACCAATCACCTCATCCCGGGTGTACCCCATTTTTTCAAGCCAGTAGTCGCTCACCCGGATGATTTTCCCGGTGGTGTCGATGGAGTGGAGCATCACCGGGGTCTTGTGGTAGATGTCCCGGTAACGCTCTTCGCTTAACCGCAGATCCTTTTCAGCGGTTTTCCGCCTCAAAATCTCCTGGAGGGCCATACTGTAGAGGATGACCACAGAGATACCGATCAGGACCGAGACAATCAGGATCACCGGCCCGACCACCGCCATAAACGGGTCGGCAAGGTGCTTTGCAATCGCCCTCAAGTCCCTCAGATGGATGATCTGCCATCCGGGATGGCTGTCAAGGGCAAGGGCTGAGAAGAGATAGTCGGCCCCATCCCGGTCCCTGACGTTACCGTTCTCCAGGTGCTGGAAGCCGGCCCAGGGCCAGGGACCGTTGCCGAACTGCTTGGTTCCCTTGATCTCCTCGATCTTTGCCGGATCCAGCTGCCACAGGAAATTGAAACGCAGATCCTCCCGGTTGGAGACAAACACCATTCCATTGGGGTCTGTCACCATGAGCACCTCCTCGGATTCGGTGAACAGCTTGGACTCGGCAAGCTCCACCGAGGATTTTATCACGGCAACCCCCAGGATGGAGACGCCCTCCTTTGAATAAACCGGGTGGCTGTAGTAGACGCCCCGCCGGTTGGAGGTGGTGCCAAGGGCAAGATAGGTTGAAGAGCGGCCGAGGATCGCCTTCCTGAAATAGGGGCGAAAGGAGAAATCCTGTCCCACGAAGCTGTGGGTCTTGTTCCGGTTGGAGCTTGCCACGGTGATCCCCTGGCGGTTCATGAGATAGCAGGCGTCAAGATCCAGGGAAAGGGCAAAGTTATCCAGGATGGAGTTGACCTGGGACATGGATTGAGGGTCGCTCTTTTCAAGAACCATCCTCAGCTCCTTCAGCCCTGCCAGGGCCCTGACCGGCCGAATGTGCTCGGACAGAAAAAGGTTGAGCTGCCGCTGGAGAAGCTCGCTCCGTGTTTTGGCATAATTTTCTGCGTCATGATAGGCGCTCTGCTTAAGGGAATAGTAGTAGAGCCATCCCCCTGTGGAGGCCGAGAGAAAGGCAAGAAGGGCAAGAACCAGAATGATCAGTCTCAGTCTCATACCCTTTTATCTATTGCCATCCCCCTGTTTTGTCAATAGCAGGGGACAGATTTGAGTATCTATAGCAGGGGACAGATTTTAAATCTGTCCCCGAACTCAGTGGTCCCCGAACTCAGTGGGTCCGGACAAACAGATCAAGCTCTGGAATTTTAAGAAGTTTTTTGTCACGGCTGACACACACAAGCTCAATATTGGCTGCAACAGCCGCTTTTTTGCCATCTTTTCTCCAGGCTTCCTGTCTCCAGACAACCCGGTAATCCCCATCCTTTTTAAAGGAGGTCCGGATATCAAGCAGATCGCCAAACTCTGCCCCCTCGTTGTACTGAACGTCGAGTTTATAAACGGCAAAACCTTTTTTTTCTTCATTCCACATGGCGGCCAGTTTTTCACTTCCGATCACCTCTTCCCTGGCCCTTTCAAAATATTTCAGGTAATTTGCATGGTAAACAACACCTGAATGATCCGTATCTTCATAATAGATCTGCACCGGAAAATGATACACCTTTGACTCCATAACACCCCCTGTATCCCTTATCGTATCGGGGACAGATTTATATCGTATCGGGGACAGATTTAAAATCTGTCCCCATAGCTCTGTTTTTTGTCCCCATAGCTCGTTAAATCTGTCCCCATAGCTCTAAAAATTAAATTCCTCTATCAGCATTCTTTAATACTACTTTACACTTTATGCAATCCTGTTTTTGGGAATATATTGGGTCAGCCCGGGGGAGACCTGAACCCCCTGGCTCTGGAGGGTCTGGATTCGGAACAGGTAGGCCGCGCCAGCCATCAGGTGGGAGGCCACATCCACAACGTTACGGTTTTCCGGCTTTTCCAGGTATGTGCCGCAGGTCCAGTTGTTGAAGGCCCCCATGCACGGCCCGCACCAGATCTGATAATCCATCTCCCGGCCTTTTTCACCGATATTGGACCAACGGGAAGCAAGTCCAAGGTACCATCTGAAAATAAGGGCCATCTTTTTCTTGGGATTCGCCATGGCCCGGTCGATCTGCATGGGATCACGCTCCTTGAAAAACGACACCGTATCTTTCCAGATGTCGTCCAGATTCCGCCTGAAAATCTGCTTCTCGATCTTCAAACGCTCGGCTGCAGGAATCTCCTCAATGGAGTTGTAGGCATTATAGAGATTGTAGAGCTTCTGCCCCCGCATGGCAAACAGGGTGCCGCGTTTGAGCACCTGGAGTTTTACGCCCATCTCAAACATGTCAGAGGCCGGCGCCATGATCACATCAGCCATGTCCGCCTGGGCCAGGAGTTTTTTGGTGTGTGGGCTTGCTCCTGATTCCAGGCACGCCTGGTTCACGGAACCGGTTACCACGTAGGCCGCCCCCATTGCAAAGGCCGCAAGGGCTGCTTCCGGGGTTCCGATCCCCCCGCCAACCCCCACACGCAGATTCTTTTTGTACTTATATTTTGCCTGTACCCCATTACGAAGGGCAATGATTGACGGCAACAGGGAGACCATGGGGCGATTGTCCGTGTGTCCGCCGGAATCGGCCTCGGCCGTGATGTCGTCGGCCATGGGCACCTGTTTGGCCATATCCGCCTGTTCCTGGGTGATCATCCCTTTAGAAAGGAGTTGAGCCACCATCTTTTCAGGAGCGGGCTGCATGAATTTTATGGCCACCTCCCGGCGGGATATCTTGGCAATGATGCGATTGCCAACGACAATCTCCCTGCCTGCCCCGCGCTTAAGACCGGCCACACGATAATAGACTATGTTTTCGGTGAGATCAATAAATGCCGCCGCCTCCACACAGGGCACCCCGTATTTCAAATAGAGGTCCACTGCCCCCCGCTCCAGTGCCGGTTCGCTTGGGCTGTGGATAAAATTGAACGCATAGGGCCCGTTGGGAAGTTCCTTCTGTATCCTCAAAATGGCCTCCTCGATGCGGGAGGGAACCAGTCCCCCTGCACCAAAGGATCCAAGATATCCGGCCCGCCCCAAAGCGATCACCATCTCTTCGGAGGCAATACCGTTGGCCATGGCACCCCCGTAATAGCTGTATTTAGTCCCATGGTCTGTTCTGAATTCCTGATCCCCCAGGAGATCTGAGCCGTATGCAGGCGCAAAGGCTGCCACGTTTCCTGACAATGCCGCACCATTGTCCCGGCTGTTGGCGATGCCAAGACCGTTTCCCTTTTCTGCAAGAAAACAGGGCCGGTTCATGTCCAGAAGTACGCCACGAACAGATTCAATATCGTTGACAAGGTCTGCTTGCTCAACCATCCATCCCAGGTTTTGATCCATATATGAATTTGCTAAATTTAAACCACTTGCAGACATAAGTTGTACTTTCCTTTTAAAGGCGTTCATATCCGGGGACAGATTTGAAATCTGTCCCCAGGGGTCTTAAAATCCGTATTGGGGGACAGATTTAAAATCTGTCCCCGGGCGTTCCTTCCTCGATCACGATGGCAATGTCCGTCACCTCATAAATCCTGATCCTGTCTTTCCACAGGCTGGCAGCGCCCACCACCGTCACCTTATCATCGGTTTTTTGAACCTTGGTGATGTGAACCTCTATGGACATGGCTTCGATGTCCGTATTGATCTGTCCCCTGTACTTCCAGACAATGTTCTCCTCGATCTGGGTAAACCTGGGACAGTCGAACGAGTCGCCAAGATCCTGATGCAGGGCAAACACCTGGAGGGCCTGCATCACCGACTCAACCCCCAGGGAGCCCGGCATAACCGGATCCTGGAAAAAATGGCACTTGAAGAACCAGTCCGTCTCGTCAATGGGCCTGTCCGCATAGATATACCCGAGCCCGTTCTCACCACCGTTGGGAACGATGCGCACCTTTGTGAGGAAGTCCAGCTGGGGACCATTCAGCCTGTAGAAAGGCTTTTCTTCCGAACCCTGATAATAGAGTTCACGCACATGGGGGTCCTGCAGATCAATGTCATCCACGACCGTATTTTTCAAGTACTTCTGCTCTGTCAGCGGATGGTTATCAATACCGTTATCCAGTCCCACCTGATCGGTCAGGGCCGACGCCACGAAATATCCAAAGACGGCGGTGCCGGAATAATACGCCATACCGTCCACTGTCATTTCAAAGGAAAAAGACTGGATGATGGTGTTGCCCATGAACACGGTGCTCAAGAGTGTGGACTTGTTAACAATGGTCTTGCCCCTGAGATCCAGGTCCTGGTGAAGGTGGCCTGCACCGTCCAGGTTTCTGAAATAGAAATCCGTATCAGGGGAGAGGAGCGTGGTGCCCATGCAGGCGGAGATAAATCCGCAGGGCTGCAGAGCAATCTCCATGATCACAGAGTAAGGCATCACCCCTTCATGGGCATTGTTTGTGTAATACCAGGCATCCTCCGGCACATCATATTCCGCCACACAAAAGGCGGGTTTCTTGAAGTCATGGCGCTCCCCGACTACCTCCATGACCCGGGTGGTGAGCTGAAGATCCCCGTTGGGGGTACGGGGTGCCACCCGGTTGTCATAGATCCTGAAATCCGGACCAAAACACTCGGAAATGGTTCCCGTGGCAAAATGCTCCATGTGAAACTGATTGTAGAGGGCGATTTCATCCCGGGTTTTCCCAACGGCTGTCTGTGGCGCAGCCTCCATCCGGGCCAGCTCGATCAGGGAGGGATCAAGCTTATATTTGTCCCCGTCCGGTTTTTCAACCAGCTGCACCCCTAAATCTTTGAAATCCACCACAATGCGATCGTTCAGCAGAATGTCGATGTTGGCGATGGCGTAGGGATGGGGATCAAGTCCGATCTCTGTGATCTCAAGCCTGTATTTGAGCACACCGTGCTGGGGAACAACCTGTCCACGGCACCGGACCTTTTGGGGCAGGTCAGGGATGGGCTGGAACCGTGCGTCCTCTGTCCGGGTGTGCATACCGATATAAAGCAGGAAGAATTGAAGCAGCTGTCCGCAGCCTTCGGCCATCAGGGATCCGGCCATCACCTGGTCATCCTTGAAGTGACAGGGAAAGTACCAGTGGTCGGGATCCAGGATCTTTTCTCCCGTAACGCACCCCAGGCCCCACGGACCGCCCTGGAGATCCACCATGGGAATCCGGTCGATCATGAGCATTTTTTCCGAAGCAAACCGCAGGGAGGGGTTGAGTCCGCCCTGGCCATAGGCCTCTCCAAAGCAGGCAGCACGATTTCCCTGGATGATGGCCAGCAGCTCTTCACGTTCAAAGCATGTTTTGGGACAGGTGAGGAACGGGGCGAAGGTTTGCTTCTGGATCTCGCCTCTCTTCCTTATCTCCTCCTCCAGGTAAACAATACCTTTTCCGGCATCCAGTTCTTCCCCGGTAAAGAAGCCGGCGCATCCGCCATCCATCTTCAACACCAGACGGTCTTCAACAAAACACCGGTAGCTGAAGAAGAAGAGCAGGCTCTCCCCGCTTTTGGCAAAGGAGTTGATGCTGATATCGTACCGTAAGGTCTCACCTTCCATGGCGATATCTTCCATAAAGGTCAGGGTGCAGTCCAGAAGCCGGTACACCCGTTCACCCTTACACTGAAAATCAATCCCCAGGTAGCTGATAAGAAGCAGATCGCACTGTCCGGACTCCACGGAGACCGCCCAGGGTATCTGACCGTCGATGGTCAGGGGGGAATCCATGGGAATATCGTATTCCGTGGTCATGGTGGAGGGCTTGAACTCCCCGCAAACGGCTTCCAGTTCCGTGACCCGGGTCACCAGGAGATAGTCTTCCATGGGCAGGCGCACCCGGCGGCTGTAGGTGTCGATGATGGCATAGTCGTCACCAAAAACCTTGGCAATACGTCCCTCGGCAAACTCCAGGAGATCCCCATGGTCCCAGATAACAGTGGGCTTTTTGACAGACGTTGGCGCATCCATGACAGGTTTCACATCCATCTGACGGGGAACACGAACAGGCCTATTGGCAGACGCCTTTTCCCAATTTGGCTCGGTTGATCCCGGAGGGGGTGTTGACGCCCCACGAGCAGATGCCCCGGCAAAATCTTCTCCCCCTGCCCCTGCCATAACAATCTGGTGCTCAATCAGCTCTTTCAGCTGGACAGCCCCCTGGTGTCTGTTGTCAAGGAACGCGTCATGGGCCCGGCTTAAAAGGGAGATGTTTTTGCCGAACAGATCAAGTTCGCTGGCCTTCCCATCTTCAGGTATATCGGTGTTGGCTTGGATTTTCAAAACAGTCGACCTTTCTTCTTGATTCTTGATTATCTTGAGTTTCGCGGCTGTGGGGACGGTCATCTTGTTAAAGAGGGCCTGGTTTTCCCGGCTGTTTACCTGTGCGTCAATATCCGGCCCACCCAGCTTGATGGATTTCACCAGGAGCCGCTTTGAGACCTGTTTAAGTCCCCCATCAATGAACAAAGAAGAGATGTCCATCTCCAGCTGGTGGCAGAAAAGTTGCGCCAGGGCCTGCATGATGGATAGATTTTCTTCACCGTCCTTGCGGCCCACGGACACAGCCAGGTGATCCTTGCCGGCTAAAATTTCCCGAATCCATCCAGTGCAATTATCCCGGGGGCCAAGCTCGATAAAGATCCGGCCGCCTTCTGCATGGGATGTTTCCACAAGCTTCTGAAAATCGATCTCATGGGAGTAGATATCGGCGATGTTCCTGGCCACGCGATCGCTGTCAAGAACAATGGGGGCAAAATTAAAAGCGGAGTAGAAATCGATATTCTCCACCTTCTTCACGGGCAGCCGGTGAATTTTCAGGAGTTCATCGTAATCGTTCTTCACAAGCTCGCTGTGTATCACGTCCGACACCGGCACCTCGTAATAGTTGCATTTCAGCTCCTGGATCACCCGCTTGCACGCCTGGTCATACCCTGCGATCACAACCTCGTTGGGGGTGTTAACAAAGATCAGGTAGGCAGCTCTCCCCTTGGAGATTTCACTATCCCTGGCAAGGGCACGGCGAACCGCTTCCGGGGTGGCATTAAGGCTGTAGCTGTACCAGATCTTTCCGTTTGATCCATTCGGGTCGAATGGACCGATGAGGTCCTCCACAGATCCCCTGAGGCGCTTCTTGATAAGGGGGGAATCGTTGAACTTGTCCTGGAGGCTGTCCATATCGTCCCAGACGCCCAGGGCAAAGAGCATGGACACCTCGCCCATGCTGTATCCCAGGGCCTGGTCCGGGCTGATTTTAAAGTTGTCCCGGATGATGTCCGTATAGAGCACCGAGGACATCATTCCGCTTTCAAACATGGCTGAAGGCGAATCGAACAGCTTGTCCCCCATGTCGTCACCCTTGCCCGGGGACGGGGAGGTCATGCTTCGGGGGGTTATCAAATCGCACCCCACCACATCCCCCATGCGGGAGGTATAATTTCCGGCTTTGTCGTAGAGTTCGGGAAACAATTGGAACAGGTTCCGTCCCATGGCCACATAGGAGTTGAGTCCGCCGGGGTACACAAAGGCGACTTTTGCCTTGTCCCCCATGGGTCGGGCTGTGAAAAAACTGCCCGTATCCGAACGCCAATCCGCATTGTTTTTAAACGCTTCCGGGATCTCTTTCCTTGCAAGATCGATCTCGTCAAACACCTCCCTGCGCTTCATGCCGATGATGGCGGCCCGGTAGGAAGGGTTCGGGTTTTCAAGAAATTTCCGATAGAACGCGCTTGCCACCTTTGGAAGTATGGGTTCGGCCGCAAGGGCCGTGGCCAGGCTGTCCAGTCCCTGTTGAATCTCCTGTTCGGTATTCCCGGTTACGGGGAACATGGACAGGGGCATTTGGGCCAGGTAATCGTTGTTCCTTCGCTCCTGACCGGGCTCATCCGAGAGGATCAGGTGGGCACAGGTTCCGTCAGCACCCAGGCCGCTCAGGGCCGCCACCCGCACATCCCTTTGCCCGCCATCGAACCAGGTTCGGGAACTCGTGGGAACGAAAAAAGGGCTCTCCTGCCATTTTTTCAAATATTTGGGACCTGTCCAGCCGGGTGTTGCCGGAATAAACCGGTTAAAGAGGCACAGGGCGGTCTTGATGAGCCCCGCCATTCCTGAAGCTGCAAAGGTGTGGCCGATATTGGCCTTCACGCTTCCAATGGCGCATTTGAGTGTTTCATCCTGTCCGCCGTAGGTCCGGGTAAGTCCGGCGATCTCCGCCCTGTCCTGGGATTCGATACCGCTTGCAAACACCTCCAGGTATCCCACGTCCGACAGGGAGATGCCTGCTTCTTTCGCAGCTTTTTCCGAGGCCCGGGCCACCGCATCTTCATCTGTGCCCTGGGCAAAAGCCAGGGAATTAACGGTGGCATAGATGCGGTTTTTATCCTTAAGGGCATCGTCCCGGCGTTTAAGCACCAGGGCTCCTGCCCCCTCACCCACCATCCATCCGTTGACCCCGGCGTCAAAGCCCATGGTAGTGGCACCGCTGTTCAGCGGGGTTTTCTGGTTTCTCAGGAGAATGTTCTCCATACCCCCGGCAAGGTCTACGGCTGCCACCACCACGGTATCCACTTCACGGCTGTCAAGCATCATCTGGGCAACTTCCAGGGCCTTGAATACAGAGTTCTCTTCCGAAGAGATGCTGTGGGATGGGCCTGAGAAATCCCACACCGAAGAGATCCGGGAGGCCATGATATTTCCGATGAAGCTGGTATACTGATTCACCTGGGCAATACCGTGTACCCCCAGCTTGATGTTATCCTTGAGGGTTTTTCTCTCCTCCGGGGAAAGTCCGGGATAGCCTTCGGCAAACCCCTCGTCAAGCTGGGTGGTGAGGTTCACCCGTCCACGGAACTGGTGAAGGGAGAGCTCGCTTCCCATGGCCACCAGCACCCCTGTGTTGGTGCCTTCCTTTATGCCGGCGTCTTTCAGGGCCCGGTCCGCCACCTTGAGGGTGATCAATTGTTGGGGAATCAGGCGATCTTCCTTGTTGGGTGGAATCCTGAATCCCAGAAAATCGATATCGAATTTGTCGACATAGGCCCCAAGGGGTGGTTTTCCATCCTTGAAACCATATTGTTTCAGCAGGGATTCACATTTCTCCATCCCCTTCCATCGCTCTTCGGGAAGCTTTCGGAACAGCTGGAGGCCTTCATAAACGGTTCTGTGAAATTCCGTAATGTCTCCGGAGGATCCGAACAGGGCGTCCATTCCGGTGATGGCCATGGAGGAATCGGAAGACGGCTCCCTGTTTTTCTTCTCCTCAAAGAGATTGATCACCTTGGCGACGTTCTCCCCCTGTTTTGGACCGCCGATCATTTTTGAATAGTCGTCCCGGTGCTCGAACACGATATGGGCGTTGGTGCCCCCGAATCCAAACCCGCTCACGGCGGCATGACGAACGCCTTGCATGCGGTTTTCCGGCCAGGGAATGGTCTTTGTTGGGATCTGGCGCTGGGAGATCACATTATTTTTAGAACTCTGGGGTTCCCTGATACCGATGGTTCCCGGAAGCTGGCCGTGCTCCATGGCCATGATCGTCTTGATCATGCCGGACATGCCCGCTGCTGTGAGCAGGTGTCCCACATTGGACTTGGACGACCCCACATGGGGAGACGCCCCGTGCTTGCCAAAGAAGATATCCATGGAGTCCAGTTCCACCTTGTCCCCCAGGGGTGTTCCCGTGGCGTGGCATTCGATGAAAGAGATCTCTCCGGGTGAAACGTTGGCTTTCTCGTAGGCCCGCTCAAAGGCCAGGTTCTGTCCGTCGGAACTTGGGGAGAGAACCGACTGTCCCCTTCCGTCATTGGAAAGCCCCACACCCCGTATCACAGAGTGGATATTGTCCCCATCCCGAAGGGCATCCTCCAGGCGTTTGAGGACAAACATGCCGGCACCCTCACCGGCAATGAGCCCCCGGGAGGATCTGTCCAAAGGAGAGGATTCAGGAATGTTGGGATAAGCCTGAAAAATAGAAAACCCCATGCTGATGAAGAAGGGATCCGCGCAGCTGACGGCACCGGCCAGCATCATGTCTGCTTTGCCGTTCATAAGATAATCGCAGGCAATTTTCATGGAATAGATGGAAGAGGAGCATGCCGCATCAAGGGCCAGGCTGGTTCCCTTGAGTTCCATTGCCTGGGCCACCAGGCCTGCTGGGAATCCCGATATCATCATGTTGTCCACGGACACGGCCCCTTCAATCGGTGGTGCATAGGGGGGGAGCTTGAAATTTTCCAGCCCTTTGTTCTTCCGGATGCTCTCCTCCAGCGCACTGTGATAGAGGGGCAGGCAAAGACGGTTTGACATGCGCGTGGGAAAGGATAGATTCCCCAGAACCACACCGCAGTTTTTCAAGGCCTCGGTTTTTCCTTCATACCCGCTGTCCTTGAGCGCTTCCCGGGACACATACAATACCCACTTGTGAAGATCATCCAGGGAGGTGAGATAATCCGGAGAAAGGGCATACCCCCCGGGATCGAATTGAAAATCATGAACAAACCCGCCCTCCATGCAATAGGATTTGTCTATGGTTCCTTTCTTTTCAGCCAGGTAGGCGCCAGGATCCACCCCCAGCTCATTAAAGGATGCCGTGGATTTTGCGTTCTTTCCATCCAGAAGATTCTGCCAATACTGCTTACAATTGTTTGCCCCTGGTAGGAGGCAGGAGATCCCTATCACTGCGATCATATATATTTACGATCCAATTCGTTGTTATTAATCAACGGGGACAGATTAATCAATTGGGGACAGATTTGAAATCTGTCCCCATGGGATAACATCCGTCCCCATGAGAAAAAATGCTTAAAATTTGAATAAACACGAAATATCCATCTTTACCCCATGGCTGACCAGCTGGGCCATGGCCCGAACCAGGGCACTCTTGTCCCCGACGCCCTTGATATTCAGGGGAACGGTCACATGGGGTTTGTCTTTCAAACTCTCCGAAATCCACTGGCAACAGGTCTGGCGAGGCCCCACCTCGATAAAGATCCGGCCGCCGTCGTCATAAATTTTGTTCACCAACCTGGGAAAATCCACGGTGTCGCAAAACGCCTTTGCGATGCTGTGGGCCACCGAACGTCTTCTTATGGGAACGGGCAGGTAGCAGGATGAAGAGTAGAATTTCACAGGTGTTTTTTCACCAAGTTCCAGGTCGTATAGCTCGACCAGCCGGTCATATACCCGGTGGGCAGGACCACTGTGAATGGCAAGATCCAGTCGTAATGGGAAATATCTGCATCCCAGATTTTCAGCAACCCGGATGCAGCATTCCGGAGCCCCTGCGATGACCACCTCCCGGTCGGTGTTGACCAAGGTGATGTAAACCCGGTCTTCCTTTTCCACCGCTTTTTCCACGGCAGCGCGATCCGACAGCAGGGTATATGATTCCCAAATCCGCTCATTTTCATCGGCAACGGCCCGGGGAAGATTCCAATCGTCACGGACCGCCGTAAGGTCGCCGCTTAAAGCCCGGCTGAAGAGATCGCTTTTGTTCATGAGAATCCCGAGATCCGCCGGGTTTTTCCAAACCATCATGGAGGCCATCATGGAGGCTTCCCCCATGCTGTACCCCATGGCACAATCCGGAACAAGCCCGAAATACCCCGCAAGGATCATGGTGTAGATCACCGACCAGCTCATGCCGCACCGGGAGATCTTCATGATATCCGTACGCAGGTTACGGTCCATGGTTTTCAGTTCATCATCGGTCAGGTTCCGGCTGAACCGGGGATAAAACAAGCGCTCCATCAGATGTTCCCCGACATTGGGAACAAGTCCGCCAAAGGCATCAAAGACACCGGGAAACATGCTGAAAAGATCCTGTCCCAAACCGGTATAAGCGCTTCCCACACCCGGGTAGACAAACACCGCCTTTCCGTCGGCGCCCAGGGGTTGCGGGGTAAAAAAGCTTCCCCCCGGGGTCCTGATCTCCTGATTTTTCAGAAAAGAGTGGTTAAGGGCACGGGCCATGACACCCGCCTCACGCCCCACATCATCCCGGGTGGCCCCCACGATGACGGCGGTAAACGGCGCCACCTCTTTCACAAAAGACGCATGGCATTCGGCCGCAGGTCTCTTCAGGTCCGCGCATTTAGAAATGTCCGTTGAAAAAGCGTCAAGCCTTTGTTTAAGATGTTCCTGGGAAGACCCGCCAACAGGGAAGAGATAAGGGGGCGTGTTTCCAAGGTAACGTCCCACCCGGCGGGAAACCCTGTGGTCTTCGGAGATAAGAAGCTGAAAGGCGCCTTTTTCAGATACCAGGGCTTTTCTTATGGGGGCCCGGGTGTCTGTAAACCAGGTTCTTGAGGCTGGGGGCAGGTAAAAGGGAGAGTTGTCCCAGGACAATGAAGCGTCCTGGAAATCCACAGCCTGGGGAATAAACCGATGATAGAGGCAAAGAGCGGTTTTTAAAATTCCTTGCATAATGGATCCTGAAAAACCGCAGGCGCACGCCCCTTGGGCTGAACCTTCCCCAAAGCGAGCACCCAGCCTGGGATAATCCCCGGGAAAAAAAGTCCCGGGTGAATCGCCGGCAATGTCCATATAGGCAATTGTATCCGGATCTTCAAATACCCCCGGGTGGTTACTCTCCCCCTGGATCAAAGCATAGATCCGATCCCCGTCCTCCCGGGCCTTCGCCGGGGTCTTAAGAACCACGGCGCATCCCGATGCCACCAGAAATACCATGGACACGCCTTCATCCCCGAGCATCCGGTCCGACCGTTCAAGGGCCTTGCAACAGGTGCTTTCCCGGACCATGGCCTGGAAATCGTGGGTAACATCCTGACCCAAATCCGGCAGGGTCTCTCCGGCAACCATAACCAGGGCCGCATCAGAAAAGATCCGCCCGGAAACGGATCCCTTCATGTCCGCCTTTGCTGCGAGGACCAACCGGTCCACGCAAGCAGCGTCCGCTGATTTTTCGGTCTCCACAGGGAGTCCGTCATATATCATCCGGTGCAACCGGGCAGAGCCGCTGCCCTGCCCGACTGCCATATCCAGGCCCACCAGGGCCAGTTCATTTGATATTTTCATGCAGCCCTTATACCGCAGCCTTTACGAAAAGCTGGTTGAGCTGTTTGCTGACGGTAACCTCTGCGCCTTTCACCTGGGTGAAGATCCGTCCGGATTCATCGTGGGTGATGATATCAGCGGTCACGCTTGCGTCACTCCGCTTTACAATTTTCAAGGTCACGTAGAACTTCCTGTCCACGGGGACATTTGCAAAGTGAATGGCGTCTTCAGCCTTAGCAGGCAGAGACCCTGCATCCATGAAATGCCTCACCCAGATCAGCACGCTCTGGAACTGAACATCCGCTGCATAGGGGTTGAAGGTTCCCACGGGGAACTGCCCCTGATCCTTTACCGGGACTTCGGGAATCCGGCATTCCATGGTCATCCTGTCTTCACTGATGTTGAGTATCCGCTCAATGGCCTGGAAATTGGGCCCATGGAACAGGGTACCGTTCCCATAGTATGTTGAACCGTCACTCACATGGGTTTCTTCCAGATTGATTCCGGCAAGCACTTCTGCCCCGGGTATCTCATTGGCAAGAATAATCCGGGCCCCGTAATGGTTCACGGTCTTTCCCTTTTTTATGGATGTCACCCGAACGTCAAAGGCAGGTTTTCCATCCCCTTCCTCCCCAAGCCCACGTATATGCACCTGGTATTCCGAGGCCTGTGCACCATCAAAAACAATGCCCTTATAGAGGTTGTAGTTACGGCAACGGAAAAATTTGAATCCCGGATTCAGCTTCTCGCAGGACTCTGCCATCCAGCTTGTGGCGCATACCGTGGGAAGCACCGGGGTTCCGCCGATGGAGTGATCGAAAAGGAAGTTGTTTTCCTCCAGGGTCAGTCTTGTTCTCAGGGTATATTCTGCGGGTTCATCTCCGGAAGACGCTGCCTTGTACAGCATGGAGCTGCCCACCAGGACCTGGGGGAAGCATTCAATCATTCGCATCTCTTCGGAGAACAGCCGGGCTCCGCCGTCAAGACCGATCACTTCAACACCCTTGCTTTCAAACATTCTCTTGAGCTCGGGAGTGACCATTCCGCCATCCCAAGGGCCCCAGTCAAAGGCGTTAACATGGCATTCAGGATATTTATTCCTGAACCTGTATGCGGTCTTGTTGAGGATCTCGTTGGCAACAGCATAATCGGACTGTCCTTCATTCCCGAAGAATCCGGCAGCAGAAGAGAACAGGGCCAGGTGTTTCAGACTCGATTCATCCACACAGGAGAGCATGGCTGCCAGACCGTCGATCTTGGTTGCATAGACCGCCGTGAAATCCGCCACTGTTTTCTCTTCGATGAACCGATCCGCCAGCACGCCTGCACCGTGGATGATGCCGGTCACGGCACCCAGCTTTTCTGTTGCTGCGGAAAGCTTGGCTTTCAGGGTTTCCCGGTCCGTCACATCCGCTGATATATATACGGCTTCAGCACCGGCGTTCTTCAGGCCTGTCAGGGAATTTTCGATCTCACGGGCGGCCATGACCGGCCACACCATGGCGCTTACCACCTTTGGGGTGGGTTTTTCTCCCCTGGACTTCAACTCGCCCATCACCGCTTTTTTCAGATCCGCTTCCGCCATGATGCCCCTGGCCCATGCCGGCTCACCATTTTCTTCAAATTCGGAGCGGCCCATGAGAATGAACTTGCATCCGGTATCTTCCGCAAGCTTGAGGGCACATTTCGCAGTCACCCCCTTGGCACCGCCGCTAACCAGGAAGACGGAATCCCTGGTGATCTCGTTATTTTTTCCCTCGAACTCCGGGGACGCTTCTACTGCGGCGAGGGTAAACCTTCCATCTTCGCCCACTGCGGTTTCTGCCACACGTCCGTCCGGATCAAAGATCTCCTTTTCAATGGCCAGTGCCGCAGCTTCCGAATCAAGGTTTCCGGCCACGTCAACGGCCCGGCAGAACAGATCCTTCCATTCCAGATTCAGGGTCTTGGTGAGGCCGGACAGACCGCCGGACACAATGCCATACCCCCTGCCCGAAAGCCCCAGCTGACCGTCCATTCTGGCAACGGTCATAAAAAAGGGACGGCCGCCCTTTGATTCGGTAATGCTTTTCTTGATATGTTTGGCGGCAAGGAACACATGCTGAAGCAGCGCTTTCTCTTTTTCCGAGTAAACCACGTCCGTCATGTTTTCGTCGTCAGAAGCCGGGGACACGTGGACGAATCCGCCGATTCTGCCGTGTTTTTTCTCAACCCGGCCAATGGCCTCAACCAGGGTTTCCTCTTCCATGTCGGCAAGCAGCAGTCTTGGTATCCCTTTGGAAAGAGCGCCGTTCCCGGGAACCAGCGCCTCCGGAAAACCCATCACCACAACCTTGAATCCCCTGGCACTCAGTCTGTCCGCAAGCTTTGCCGTCACTTCGGTGCCGTCATCCTGAACCAGGCAGATCTCGCCCTCAGCCATCTCAAACTCCAGATGATCCGGCTGGGCAAGGCTCACAAGACGCGCCACGCTTCTTTTGGGGGCCGGGGAGGATTCAACAGCGGTCCCAGCTTCAAAAACATTTTCGGAAGATGGTTGAACCCCAGCCGGAGATCCGGCCGCTGCCATCTTATTTACAATCGCCCCAAGGGTCTTCAACTCCGACAGCTCGTCGGGATTCACCGGGGGAAGTTCAGGATGCATTTCCGTGACCGCCCCAAGGATCTCCACCCGCTTAATGGAATCGATCCCCAGCTCCGCTTCCATATCCATGTCAAGTTCCAGCATCTCCACCGGATAACCGGTTTTCTCAGACACCACGTTCAACATGGAATCGGTAATGGTTTGAATATCCACACCACCAGGTGCATCGTCAGCATGATCAACAGCCGGATTGGCAGGGGTTTCAGCAGGGGCTGCCCCACCCTGGACTTTTGCTTGGGTTCCAGCAGGTGTCGCCCCACCCTGAAAATTATCAATAATCTGCCCCAGGGTTTTCAGTTCAGACAGCTCGTCCGGGTTTGCCTGGGGCAGTTCCGGCATCTGCTCGGTAATGGCCGCCAGGATCTCCACCCGCTTGATGGAATCGATGCCAAGATCCGCTTCCATATCCATGTCAAGCTCCAGCATCTCTTCCGGGTAACCGGTTTTCTCAGACACCACGGAGAGCATAAGCGCTGTGAGACTTGCCGCATCCCGGACAGGGGAGGATGACGCCTCCACAGAAGCCGGTGCCGGTGTACTGCTTGCCCCAGGTGCTGCGTCAAACAGCTTGTCTACAATCTGGCCCAGGGTTTTCAGTTCTGCAAGCTCATCGGGATTCGTCTGGGGCAGTTCAGGAAACGCTTCGGTAACCGCAGCCAGGATCTCCACACGCTTGATGGAATCGATGCCAAGGTCCGCTTCCATATCCATGTCAAGCTCCAGCATCTCGTCCGGATAACCGGTTTTTTCGGACACAACGCCGAGCATGACTGCGGTGAGTTTTTCAACATCAAAACCGGGAGTTGACGCTGTCTCTGCAACCACAGCAGGTGTACCTGGAACGGGAGCTGAAACAGAAACGGGCGCAGGCGCATTTTCCTTCAGCTTTTCCGCAATCTCACCCAGTGTTTTCAGACCTGCCAGCTCATCGGGATTCACCGGCGGCAGTTCAGGAAACGTTTCGGTAACCGCAGCCAGGATCTCCACACGCTTGATGGAATCGATACCAAGGTCCGCTTCCATGTCCATATCCATCTCCAGCATCTCAACGGGATATCCTGTTTTCTCAGACACGATGGAAAGCATGGCGCCTTCGATATCCATTGCCGGAACGTCCTTGGCAGGGACTGGGACAGAAGGCGCTTTGACGGCCTCAGCCTGTTCCAGAATATGATCCGGAATGTATACGTTGGAAACTGCTGGCCGGGGTTCGGGCATCACAGGTTCGGGATCAACAACAGGGATGGGCTGATGCTCTTCCGAAATCGCCTGCCCGGTCACCGGCTGGGCCGGCTGGGCAACAGCGGTGACAGGCTCGGATGGAAGCATGCCCCCGGGAATCTGAGCCGCCGTTCCAGAGCCGGACGCCCCTTCAACAAACCCGCCCCTTGCCAAATCCAGAACAGAGGCCGAAGCCGTTGCGCTGGTTTTCAGGTAATCCGCATGAACATGCAGGGTTTCCCCATGGTGAAGATGAAACATCTCCATGCTCTTGCCGATACTGTCGGGGATCTGCATTCCGGGATTTTCCCGGATCATCCTGAACTGGCTGTTCATCAGGTCATGGAAGGAACGGGTATAGTCTCCGGCGTTATCGATATATTTTGAATGAACGGAAAGGATTTCGCTCTGGTGCCTGAAGAACGTTTCAATTCCCCTGGAGATGTTGTCATGCCCCTGTTCCGGAACTGTAGTCTCTTTTACCATAACATTCCTGCCTTTCACGACGGGTGGTACAATTGGTTTTACCTTGGATGCATCAGTTCTTTCGATTTCCGTGGACGGGGTGTCCCGGTACACCGGCACCTCCTTCACCACGGTCACCACCTTTTCCACGGGTACCTCCTTGACCACGGGCACCTCAACCGTGCGGGTCACCGGCTTGGCCTGGCTGACTTTGAAACCGTCATTCAGGGCATCTTCATACGCTTTTTTTGTTTTCTCACTGACATGGTTGCTGCCGTTGATGGGGATGCTCATGATGCCCGGCTTTTTATCTTCCGGCCGGGGCAGATTTTTCCCCTTCGGGTCGATGTGGTTGAGGGCACAACCGGCCACGCACAACTGAACTGCGGCTTTTCTCATCTGCAGATCAGCGGATCCTTTGGGGCTGGCATTCACCGCCACCACCGTATGCTCCCGGTCTTCCAGGATCGTGTCCACCAGCTTTGCCAGGACGTTCTTCGGCCCGAACTCCACAAAAATCCGGCCGCCTGCATCGTGGATATTTTCGATCTCGTCCTTAAAGCGAACAGGATTTAAAATATGGTTTTCCAGAATCTGCCGGATCGCTTCCGGATCATCGGGGTACTTTTCCGATGTGGTGTTGGAATACACGGGGATGGAAGGTGTCTTGACGCTCACTTTTCCAATGGCACTTGCAAAGGGCTCCTGTGCGTGTCCCACAAGGGAGGTATGGAATGCGGCAGAGACCGGAAGGGGGATGGTCTTATATCCCTTCTCCTTGAGTCCTGTTGCGGCTTTTGCGATGGCATCCCTGGGGCCTGCCACAACCATCTGTTTGCCGGAGTTATGGTTTGCCATGGAAACGCCGGAAAATGCCGCAAGATCCGCTTCAAGCCCTGCAACATCCCCCATGACAGCCAGCATGGCGCCCGCATCAAAATCTTTATTGTCAGGTGCCGCCATGGCCTTGCCCCGGGCCCGGGCCAGGAAATAAAAATCCTTCTCCTCCATCGCCCCGGCCGCATACAGGGCCGTGAGTTCACCAAAGCTATGGCCGGCAGAGAAATCAATGGTCAGGCCTGCATTTTTGAAGATCTTGTACATACCCGAGGAGAGGGTTCCGATGGCGGGCTGGGCAAACTCGGTGTTCTGAAGTGCGGCCTCGTCTTGTTTCCGCGCTTCCGGGGTGAACTTCGGGATTGGAAAGACCGTGTCTGTAATCCGTTTCCCGCCCTTTGCAACAAAAAGCTTATCCATATCCGAAAAGCTGTCCATCATCTCAGGGAAGTTCATGGCCACGTCCCTGCCCATGTTCACATACTGGGACCCCTGACCGGAGAAGAGGGCCACCACCTTCCCTTCCGTGTCCATTCCGGTTTTTCTGTAAAAGATACCCTTGGGGTGATTCCAGCTTTCCCCATCCCCTGTTTTTTCAAGCTTGCCGATGGCAGCCCCAAGCAAGGCTTCCGCGTCTTCAGCATCCTTGACCACGAACCCGATCCGGGCCAGATCCGCTTTCACCGGTTTCATGGCATGATCCGTCACCAGGTTGTAAAAAGCCATCCCCCCGGCCTCTCCACCCAGGTTATCTTTCAGGCTTCGGCAGGTGGCAAGAAGGTCATCCGTATCTTTCCCGGTGACCACCACCATATGGGGCGTCCGGTGAAGTCTGATGGATTCCTGCGCCCCATGGTCATACTCTTCCAGGGTCACATGGAAGTTGGTGCCCCCGAATCCAAAGGCACTGACACTGGCCCGTCTGGGATGACCGGCTTCCGCTGGAAACCAGGGTCTTGTCTCGGTATTCACGTAGAAAGGTGTGGTTTCGATCTCCATGTCCGGATGGGGATTTTTTACATTGATGGTCGCAGGAAGGACCTTGTGGTTCAGGGCGAGGATCGCCTTGATGAGTCCGGCCGACCCGGCAGCGGATTTCGTATGGCCTATCTGGGACTTCACGCTGCCAATGGCGATAAACTGCCTGTTGTCAGTTGCCGACCCGAACACCTGCCTCAACGCCTTAAACTCCGCATTGTCCCCGGCCGCTGTCCCGGTGCCGTGGGCTTCCACCAGGCCAACGGTCTCGGGTCCGTAGCCTGCGATCTCGTAGGTCTGCCTCAACGCCTTTGCCTGGCCTTCGGGCCTTGGCGCGTAGATACTCTTGAACTTGCCGTCACTGGAGGTGCCCATGCCCCGGATCACGGAATAGATGCGGTCTCCATCACGCTCGGCATCCTCAAGCCGTTTCAATAGAACCATGCCCACGCCTTCTCCAACCAGCATTCCCTTGGATTCGGCATCAAACGTCTTGACGTTGTCCTCTTTTGAAAAAGCGGGCGTCTTGCTGAAGCACAGATACATAAAAGGGGAGTTGTCCGTATCCACACCGCCGGTTATCATCATTTCACTTCGTCTTTCCAACAGGTCGCTGATGGCCATTTTCACGCCGGCGAGGGAACCGGCACAGGCGGCATCAAGCACGCAGTTGGTTCCCCCCAGGTTCAACCGGTTGGCAACACGGCCGGCAATGACGTTCCCCAGCATTCCCGGAAAGGAGTTCTCTTCCCAGGGGATATAGGCTTTCTTGATTTTTTCAATAAGGATGTCGGCCTCTTCGTCGGCGATGCCGCTGCCTGTCAGAACCCTCTTCCAGATGGGGGACTGAAGTCTTGAGTTTAGCGGGACCACCAGTTTCTGACCGCCGCCCACTCCCAGGGTGATACCGATCTTTCCCCGGTCGTAAGCGTCTTCATCTCCGTATCCGGCGTCTTTCAAAAGATCCCGGGCCACCACCAGGGCCAAGAGCTGGGAGACGTCGGTCACCTCCAGTATATTGGGGGGCAGTCCAAACTCCATGGGATTGAAATCGATATCGGGTATGAATCCGCCACGCTTGCAGTAGGATTTATCCGGGGCCTTTGGATCCGGATCATAATAATCATCGATATTCCACCTGGACGCCGGAATATCGATGATGGAATCAACCTCATCAACGATGTTGTTCCAGTATTCGCCCATATTAGAAGCATCTGGGAACAATGCTGAAACCCCGACAACCGCAATAGGGGTTTCCTGTAATTTCACATTCAGATCAGCCATATTATTCGATTTATTTGAATCCATACCCCAAAAACCCATACCCTATAAAATTTATTTACATAATAAAACAAACAGCCGGGGACAGATTTGAAATCTGTCCCCAAAGACGTTCTATTTACTGTTTCATACAGCCCGAAAAAGAACTGTGGGAAAATGTGATTACAATGTCTCTTCTTCTCTGCCGGAGCAGGCATTCTTCCTATCAGCTCAAAATAGTTTACACTTTAATTTTAAGGGGATCCGTCAGAATGGGGATTCTCATCTCAGAAAGCATCAACCGGCAAGAGAACAATGATCCGAACACAGATAGTCTCTTTGCAATAGAATAACAAGCTCACAACAACCCTTTTACATTTGTTTTACATAGCATCCGCTAATTTTCTCTCCGTTCAGATAGGGGACAGATTTAAAATATGTCCCCATGGCTTAGAATATAGCCCCTTGTCATGGAAAACAGACAAGCTGAGGAAGGATAGGGCCGAAACTTTTTTTTGTTGACCTGTCTATAACCTGATAGTTTAGGTTATAGCTCATCGCATATGAATAGATCCCATTTCCTAATTATAACAGGTGATTTGGTATCAATTCGAGCGCAAACATCTATAGGCTATATTTTGTTAGACAGGTTATAACCAAATGATGAGAGGTTCCATGTATACCGTCGGAAAACTATCTAAGGAGTTCGGATTGTCCAGAACAACCCTTCTCTACTATGAAGAGGTTGGCCTTCTGGTCCCGTCCGAAAGATCGTCATCCAATTACAGGCTCTATTCGGATGAGGATCGCAAAAGGTTGTTGAAAATCTGCAGGTTCAGGCAAACCGGCCTGTCCCTGACCGAGATCAATGACATTCTGGATTCATCCGATTCAAAGCTGACCTCCATGCTTGAATCGAGGTTAGACAACCTGAACAAAGAAATTAACACGTTAAGGAACCAACAGAATGTAATTATCTCCATCCTGAAAAACAGAAAACTACTGAAGAAAACACGGTATATGAACAGGGAAAGCTGGACGGAACTTCTCGAAACAACAGGATTGGACGAACGGGCGAGGCATAAATGGCATTTGGAATTTGAAAAGATGTCTGCCGAGGCCCACCGGGATTTTCTTGAACAGATTGGCTTTTCAGATGCTGAAATTAAAAAGATTAAAAAATGGGTGCTTGAATACGATGAAAAATAGAAATTTAAATTTTCTTCTTTTCGGTCAGCTGGTCTCTCAAACCGGCGACAAATTCTATATGCTTGCCCTTTCGTTCATGGTCCTTGAAACCACAGGGTCTGCTGCAAAAATGGGAGTGGTTCTCTTTTCCGGAATGCTGCCCCTTGTGACAGTCGGTCTTTTTTCCGGTGTTGTTGTGGACAGGGTAAACAGGAAAAATATCATCATAGCCACGGATATTTTGCGGGGCATCATCGTTTCATCTGTGGCATTCCTTTATTATAAGGAATCTTTGACATTTGGAATGATCCTCTTCTCCCAGGTACTTTTGGGTATCAATTCCGCTTTTTTTAATCCGACAATTCCATCCGTAATCCCAATGATTGTCCAAAAGAAGGACCTTTCAAAGGCAAATGCAAAAACACAATTTGTCTCCGGGTTTTCCAAGATTGCAGGCCCCGCCCTCGGCGGAATTCTGCTCTCTTTGTATGGATATTTTATTGTGTTTGCCCTGAATGCCATCTCCTATTTTGCATCGGCACTCTTAGAATGTTTTATGAAAATCCCGTCTACTCAATCGGATCCACGTGAAAATTTCAGTTCAGCCTTTAAAGAAGGGTACCGATACATTTTTTCGGATCAAAAACTGCTGATCATCCTTTTCATGGTGTTCGTCATTCACTTCTTTGTCGGGTCTGTTGAGGTCGCCATACCGGTGATTGCAAATCTCCTCCCTGGAAAAGGAGTGGCGAATATGGGATATATCCAGACAGCTTTGGGAACAGGTGCAGTGATCATGGCTCTTGTTCTCAGCTACGCAAGTATCAGCAGCGGAAGGGAATCTTTTTTGCTTTTTACAGCGGTTTCATTTGCCGGGCTGGTTCTCTTCTTTATCGGCCTTCTGGGGCTTACGGAGCCTTATACCTTTTTTTATTCAGGCTTTTTTCTTTTGTTCGGTTCAGCGATCATTCTTGCAGGAACAAGTTTCCAGTCCCTGGTTCAGAAAAACACTGAAACTGAAATGGCAGGCAGGGTGTTTGGCGTTGTCAGTTCAGTCGGGAACTTTTCCATTCCCTTTGCCATGCTTGTGTACGGATTTTTTCTGGAGTATTTTAATTGCTATCTGCTGCTGGGTATATCCGGATTGCTGATCGTTATAATAACGCTTGTATCCTCTTCGCTGTACAGGAAAAGAGAGGGGAGATGCATTTCCCGTCAAACAGAATCGGCATGATCTAAAATATCGTATAGGGGACACGTATAGGGGACAGATTTAAAATCTGCATAGTATCAAGAGCCCCCGGGCCTGTGACCCGGAAGCTCAACAATAGGGGACAGATTTGAAATCTGTCCCCATGGCTCAGGCAGCTTAAGCGCCTATGATCTGACGCAGGACATACTGGAGTATGCCGCCGTTCCGGTAATAGCCAAGCTCCACATCGGTATCGAGGCGTGAGATGACGTAAAATTCAACATCGGTGCCGTCCTCCTTTACCGCCCGGACAAGAAGCTCGCCCTTGGGCTGCATCTTGTCGAGATCCCGGATCTCGAACTGCTCGGACCCATCAATGCCAAGCGCTTCAAAGGAGCCCTGCTTGAGCACCAGGGGTAGCACTCCCATGCCCACAAGATTGCTCCTGTGGATCCGCTCAAAGGATTCACAGATCACTGCCTTGACACCCAGCAACGCGGTTCCCTTGGCAGCCCAGTCCCTGGAGGAACCAGTGCCATACTCCCTGCCACCCAGGACCACTAAAGGAACACTTCGATCCTGGTAAGCCATGGCCGCATCATACACAAACGCCCTCTCCTTTTCCGGAAACAGCAGGGTAAAGCTTCCCTGGTCGTCCACCAGACGGTTCTGGATGCGGATGTTGCCGAATGTGCCCCGCATCATCACCTCGTGGTTTCCCCTTCTGGAACCGTAAGAGTTGAACGCTTCTGGTTTTACACCGTTTTCAATCAGGTAACGCCCCCCTGGGTAGGTTTCGGGTATGGCCCCGGCAGGAGAAATATGGTCCGTGGTCACGGAATTTCCCAGGAGCAGGAGGGTCCTTGCGTCCGCAATATCTCCCAGCTGGGGCAGATTACGGGTAAACCCGTCAAAAAACGGCGGCTTCCGGATGTAGAGGGAGTCGGGATCCCAGGCAAAGGTCTTGCTCTCCTCCACGGAAAGCTCCTGCCACAATTGATCCCCGGAAAAGACATTGGCATACTGGTTCTCAAAGAACCCTTCTTTCACATGGTTGGCAACCAGGGCCTCGATCTCTTTGGCGTCGGGCCAGATGTCGGCCATGAACACGGGCTTGCCTTCCGGGGTATGGGTCAAAGGCTCTGATTCAAGATCGATGTCCAGGGTGCCTGCAAGGGCGTAAACCACCACAAGCATGGGCGACATAAGATAATTGGACCGGATGCTCTGGTGGATCCTGGCCTCAAAGTTCCGGTTGCCGGACAGCACTGAAGCGACATTAAGATCATTCTCCTGGATCGCCTTTTCCACCCCGGGAGCCAGGGGACCGGAGTTTCCGATACAGGTCATACAGCCAAATCCTGCCACATGAAATCCCAATGCCTCAAAAGAGGGCATGAGACCGGCATCATCAAGGTAATCCAGCACCACCCGGGAACCGGGGGAAAGGGATGTCTTGACAAAAGAGGGAATCTTCAGCCCCATTTCAACAGCACGTTTTGCAACAAGGCCCGCACCCAGCATCACATAGGGGTTGGAGGTGTTGGTGCAGGAGGTGATGGCGGCAATGACGATGCTGTGGTCGATAAGCGCCTTGTCCCCCGCCTGTTTACCGGAACCGGTCTTCCGGGCAAGGCTCTCCTTGACCCTGGAAAGGGAGATCCTGTCCTTAGGCTGCAAGGGACCGGCAATGGAAACCTCCACCGCTGAAAGGTCGATGGTAACCATCCGGGTAAAGTCGATGTTCTCCTCCCCGGTGGCAAAGAGCTGGGACGTGCGGCAGAACGCCTCGGCGATCTTAGCACTCTCGTTCCTGTTGGTGAGCTTAAGGTAGTCGATGGTCTTCCCGTCCACGGGAAAAAAGCCCATGGTGGCACCGTATTCGGGGGCCATGTTAGCCAGGGTGGCCCGGTCCGTGAGGGAGAGGTTGGCCATGCCGGGCCCTGTGAACTCCACGAACTTCTCCACCACATTCTCCGCTCTCAGGGCCTGGGTCACATGGAGAGCAAGATCAGTGGCTGTCACCCCGGGAGTAAGGGTTCCGGTCAGTTTCACCCCCACCACCTCGGGAAGGGTCATGAAATAGGGCTGACCGAGCATAACGGCCTCGGCCTCGATGCCGCCGACCCCCCAACCGAGCACGCCCAGGCCGTTGATCATGGTGGTGTGGGAGTCGGTTCCCACCAGGGTGTCGGGATAGGCCGTGCCTGTTTCAGTGTTCACGTGAACCACATCGGCCAGGTGCTCAAGGTTGACCTGGTGACAGATGCCGGAACCCGGAGGCACAACCCGGAAGTTGTCAAAACTCTTCTGGGCCCACTTCAAAAGCTTGTAGCGCTCATCGTTTCTCTGGTACTCTTTTTCCACATTCAGGGCTACGGCATCCTTTTGTCCATGGATATCCACCTGGACCGAATGGTCGATGACAAGATCCACCGGCACCAAAGGGTTAATGGCTTCGGGATCGCCCTTGGCAGCCACCACGGCATCCCGCATCACGGCAAGATCCACCACCGCAGGCACCCCGGTAAAATCCTGCATCAGCACCCTGGCAGGATGAAAGGGAATCATGGCAGGATCTCCCTTTCCCCAGTTGGCCACGGCCATGACATCCTCCTCCTTTACGAGGTTCCCGTCCATGTGCCGCAACAGGTTTTCAAGCAGGACCCTGATAGAAAAGGGAAGCCGTTTAATATCGGCAATGCCTTTTTCCTCCAGCATCGAAATATCATGCATGGTGTAACGGTTATCGCCTATCTTAAGCTCCTGTCTACAATCCGGGAATGTCATCGTTCTTTTCCGCTCCTTAAGGTTAGTCATGGGTTGATGTGAATCCAGATGAAAATTCCCAGCAAGAATAAGCCGAACCAAAAGGGTTAGTCAAGCCCATAAACGGCATACAGGGTTGAGAGCAGAGTTATGGGTGGAATCAAAATCTTGCAATTCATCCATATTAGGTCTATTCTTGGAACTGTAATTCCATCAATAACCCTAATCTTTGTGGCAAAACAATGTACAACTTTTTTTTAAAACGAACATTGGTACTGATGATCTGTCTGGCTCTTTTGCCCTCCCCTCTGCTGTTTGCAAAGGATAACGGGAAAGAGAAACACCTTCCAAACCCCAACTGGGTGCACCCGGGAAACAGGGCTGATTATCCGGGCTATGCAAAACACAAACAGAACAAACAAACAGGCGCAAACTGGCAATATTCAACCAACCGGGCCCGGGGCAACATCAGGGGAGGAGGCACCACCGAGTACAACGACTACGCCCCTTTTTACAAGCCAGCACCACCCCAAAAAAGGAAATAAAAACAATGTAAAACAGTGATCTCATTTTTGTCCAAAAGGAGATCCTGGCCGGGAGGAATGGAATATGAAATCCAAGGGCCGTTGGGGTTTGTTCATTGCCATATCGGTATCGGCAATCCTGGTCGTCTACGGCATTCCCCCTCCTCCTTCCCTTGAAGCTTCCAAACAGTTACCACCCAAGTCAAATATCAGTGATACATCCCCCCCCACCGAAGAGGTAAAGGCGATCACCATCGTCGACAGCTATATAAAAGCTGCCCGCCAGGCCGGCACTTCTGTTGCAGCCATCGAAAAGCACATGGCCCCCCGGGACAGATTGCGCATGATTACAAACATCATTGAATCGGGCCGGCGGTTCGCTGAGATCGTGAACAACGGTCCCGGCAGAACCGAGGCGAGCCGCAAACGGGTATTCGAGACATTTTACACCACCAAAGCCGTGGGATTGGGCACAGGTCTCGGACTTTCAGTCTCCTATTTCATCATTACCGGAAATCACGGGGGCGAGATGGCTGTTGACTCCCGGCCCGGGTCGGGAACGAAATTTATCATCCACCTACCTTTGGAAGGGAGGCAAGCATAAGCCCTGGTGGCAAATGCCGGAACCTTATGACAAAAAAC
This sequence comes from Desulfobacterium sp., assembly GCA_030145245.1. Lineage (GTDB taxonomy): Bacteria > Desulfobacterota > Desulfobacteria > Desulfobacterales > Desulfobacteraceae > Desulforapulum. Next base: position 35,027 of record JAQYWC010000052.1, on the reverse strand, counting down.
AAAAAAAGCAAAATAAGGGCAATGGAAAACAGTGATCTCGTTTTTGCAGAAGAGGAAGTCAATGGTTTAACACAGGATCTTTATTCAGATCCGTGGAAAATCATGATCATCGATGATGAACCTGATGTCCACGATATAACGACCACGGTTCTTGGCGACTTCACCTTTGACAACAGGGGCATTGTTTTCCTCAACGCCTATTCCAACAACCAGGCTGTGGATCTTCTTGAACAAAACCCGGATACGGCCCTGCTCCTGGTTGACGTGGTCATGGAGACCGAGAGCGCAGGCCTCGACCTGGTACGTCATGTCAGGGAAACCATGGAAAACCATGTGGTCCAGATCGCCATCCGCACCGGCCAGCCCGGCCAGGCTCCCGAGTCTGATGTGGTGTCACGCTACCAGATCGACACCTACAACGCCAAGACCGAGATGACGGCCCAAAAACTCATCTCCCTTGTCACCATCGCCCTTCGGGCCTACCGCCTCTCAAACTCCCTGGACCTGGAACTTGAGAAACGAAGGACAGCCGGGATCAACCTTAAGCGGATCAACCAGGAGCTGGAAAAGCGGGTGGAAGAACGCACCCTGGAGCTTAAGGAATCCAACCGCAAAATCCGGATCATGGCCGAAAAGGCGGAAAAGGCCAACCAGGCAAAAAGCGAGTTCCTGGCAAACATGAGCCACGAGATCCGCACCCCCATGAACGGAATAATGGGCATGGCGACCATACTGCTTGAGGAGAATCTCACCCCCCTCCAGAGGGAGTATACCGAGGTAATTTCCACCTCGGCAGATTCGCTTCTGGCCATCATCAACGACATCCTCGATTTTTCAAAAATAGAAGCAGGCGAAATGCGGCTCGAGAAGCAGCGATTCTCCCCCTACCAAACCCTGAAAAGCGTCAAGGCGCTCCTGAAGACAAAGGCGGATGAAAAAGGGCTCAGCCTGACCACCCGAATCTCTGAAGACCTTCCCGAACACCTTACGGGCGACGAGGGCAAAATACGGCAGATCCTCATCAACCTGGCCGGCAATGCCGTCAAATTCACCAGCAGGGGGAGTGTGAGCATCGAAGCCTCCACCAGGGAGTGCCGTGAAACAACAACGGTGCTGGCCTATGAGGTCAAGGACACGGGACCGGGTATCCCGGAAGAGTTCCAGAATAATCTCTTTGACAAATTTTCCCAGGCAGACACCTCCATCACCAGGAAATTCGGCGGCACAGGCCTGGGCCTTGCCATCTCAAAACACCTTACCGAGATGATGAACGGAAAGATCGAGGTGGAGAGTGAACCGGGAAAAGGCTCTCTCTTCAGGGTGTTCCTTGAACTTGACAACGATGATGAAAAAGCAACCCGCCTTGCCAAGCCCGCGACTCCGGACAGGATCGTGGAGAGCCCTGGCATCAACCCCGAGAAGGTTCGCATCCTCCTTGCCGAAGACAACCCGGTCAACCAGAAGATCGCCCTTATCATGCTCAAGCAGCACGGCTTTTCCGCCACGGTTGCAAACAACGGCATCCAGGTGCTGGAACAGTTAAAAAAAGAGCCCTTCGACCTCATCCTCATGGATGTTCAGATGCCGGGGCTGGACGGAATCGAAACGGCCAGGATCATCCGGGACCCGGCCTCAAAGGTCACGTGCAAAACCATTCCCATCATTGCCATGACCGCCCACGCCATGAAGGAAGACCAGAAACGCTGCCTTGCAGCCGGCATGGACTCCTACCTTGCCAAGCCCATCAAGCCAAAGAGGCTAATCGCCATGATCCAAAACGTCCTTCAATAGAATAAAGAGACAGGGTCAGGGTCAGGCTTACCCCAATATTAACACATCATGGAGTTGTTTCATGACTCTCTTAAGACATATCCTGTTAATTCTCCTGCTTATCCCCCCCCTCCCGACAACACAATTCGCTGTTGCGGACGATCTTAATCTGCTGAACCTGACCGACAGGGAAAAAAAGTGGCTGGCAAAGCATAAAACCATCCAAATGGGTGGCACCTCGAATTATCCGCCCTTTGAATTCATAGACAGCAATGGTAACCACAGGGGAATGGCCGCTGATTATATGGCAATAATCAGTGAGAGGTTAGGTATTAAGTTAAAGCTAATGAATTTCGAAAGCTGGTCGAAAACGCTCAAAGATGCAAAAGAAAAAAAATTGGATATGGTGTCTACCATCGTCAGTACGCAAGAAAGACTGCCCTACTTAAACTTTACATCTTCCTATATAAGCTTCCCGGTAGTACTGGTAACACGCAAGGATCATCAGCCGATATCAGACCTGGCTGATTTTAAAGATAAGACCCTGGCGCTGGTGGAGAACTATTACTATATCAATGAAATAAATGAAAAATATCCTGATATAAACAAATTATTTGTAAACTCCCCCCTGAAAGGCTTAAAGGCTGTTGCCATGGGCAAAGCGGATGCCATGCCTGTTAGCCTGGCTGTCGCCGCCTATCTGTTTCAGGAACACAATTTACTCAATCTGAAGGTGGCGGCGGATTCAGGACTGGAGAGCAATGCCCTGAGTTTAGGTGTACGCAAGGATTGGCCGGATTTCGTGTCTATTTTAGATAAGGCCCTGGACTCCATCACACGGAAGGAACATCAGATTATCCGAAACAGATGGATTGGAACTATTGAACGCCCCCCCCACCTTGTCCGGGTGGAGCTATCTGCCCGGGAAAAAAAGTGGCTTAAGGAACATAAAACCATCCGCATGGGGGGTAAGCCGGATTATCCACCCTTTGCATTTATTAATCGTAATGGAAAACACCAGGGAACAACAGCTGATTATTTAGCATTAATCAGTGAGCGCCTGGACATTAACATTGAGGTATATGGAGGGGCTACCTGGGAGGAAATACTTAACAGTATAAAGGATCGTAACCTGGATGCAGTGTCCGCGATAATTGACACTCCGGAAAGGCGATCCTTTCTAAATTTCACTTCCCCCTATATCACCCATCCGGTAGTGCTGGTAACACGCAAAAATTACCAGGAGATTTCAGGCCTGAATGATTTCGACAAAAAACGTTTAGCGATGGTAAAGGGATTCCACTATGTTGACGAGATAAACCGTAAACACCCGCATATCAGCAGTTTTTTTGTAAAAACCCCACTGGAGGGCCTAAGGGCTGTTTCCATCGGCAAGGCCGATGGTATGGTAATAAATCTTGGGGTCGCCTCCTATATGTTTCAGGAACACAATTTACTCAATCTGAAGATGGCCGCATACACACATTTGGATGCAGGTGATTTAAGTATAGGGGTGCGAAAGGACTGGCCGGAATTCGTACCCATCCTGAACAAGGCTCTGGCATCTATCACCCAGGAAGAACATCAGAAGATCCGCAGAAAATGGATTGGCCTCATTGAAACACCCGAAAAAGAAACAGGCTACAGTCGCTCAATGGTGATTATAGCTCTTCAAATCGGTGCCATTTTATTGATCGTGGTGTCACTATTGGTATTATTGCTGCGTTTACTGCGGGACTCAACAAAAGATCCGCTGGGTTTAAATTTCGGATCGGGCAGGCTGCGCAATCTGGGCATTATCGGCGCCAGCCTGATAATTGCCCTGGTTATTGTCATGGCCATGTTTACTCTGAACAATATCCGGACAAAGATAAAATCAGAGATGCGTTTTTTCCTGAAAACGAATTTAAACACCGCCCATGACGGGCTGAATCTATGGATAAAAACGAAACTTTTCCATCTGAATCAATTTACAACAGAAGCAAGTCTTCAAGAGTTGAGTCAAACACTCGCGCGGATATCATCTGAAGAAGAAGAAGCCCCGTCACTCGAAATAGCCCGGAAGAAATTTCGCCAACTTATACATAACAGATTAATGCCGACCGGGACCATTGACTATATGCTACTCAATACAGATCTTACAGGGATCACAGCTTTTAGCGAAGCTGCAGTTGATATGACACCCGGGATTACCGGGAAATATGCACCCCTTATAGAACGGGCATTGACAGGAGAAACTGTTTTTCTACCTCCATTTCAATCCTCAAAAGAGGACAGGCCTGTTATTTACTTTGCAGCACCGGTCAGAGACAGTAATGAAGGAATCATCGCCCTGTTGATTGAAAGTGTTGATCCGGCAGATAATTTCACCCAGATTATTCAACTTGGAGATAGTGACAGCGCAATCAAAACCTACGCTTTTGATAAAAAAGGACGCATGTTGTCAGAGAGCCTTTTCAACCGGCAGCTCCATAATATCTATCGGCTCAAATTCGATCAAAGTACAATTCTTTCCTTAGGAATTCGTGATCCCGGCGGGAACCTGATGAAAGGGTACCGGCCTGATGCCCCACCTGAAGAATGGCCGCTTACCTTAATGGCCTCCGGCGCTCTCACCGACGGGAACGGATTTAATCTTGACGGATACCGGGATTACCGGGGGATCTCTGTCATGGGTGTCTGGCTATGGGATAAGAAACTGGACCTCGGCTTAACCACAGAAATTGATATTAGGGAAGTGCTGACAACCTATAGATCAGTACGCCTGATCATACTGATAATGCTGGGAATAACCCTTATTGTGGCTCTGGCTGCATCCATTGTCACAAGCCTGGTTGGTGAGCGGGCCAACAGTGCTTTACGCAGGGCCCGTGACCTGCTGGAGGAGAGGGTAAAAGAACGAACAGCCGATCTGGCTGCAAGCGAACGGCGGATGAGCACTGTAATAGAAAATGCGGCTGATGGAATTATTGTGTTCGACTGCGCAGGGTGCATCAGAACGTTCAGCCCGGCGGCAGAGGAGATCTTCGGTTACTCATGGCAAGAGATTCTCGGCAGTTCATTCACAAGATTGATGAGCAAACCCTATGCCGATGAATACCTGAAATACCAGGATAAATATCTGATAACATGGGTATCAGAAGTTGCTGACAAAGAAAGGGAGATCGTGGGAGTCAGAAAAGACGGCCAAGAGTTTCCCATGGATTTTGCTATTGGTGTGGCCGCGTCGGGTGATGAGATTAACTATACAGCCATTGCCAGGGATATAACAGAACGCAAAGAGGTTCTGGCAGAACTGGAAAGGGCAAAAGAAACTGCCGAGGCAGCCACCCGGGCCAAATCGGAATTCCTGGCCAATATGAGTCATGAAATCCGCACCCCCATGAACGCAATCATGGGCATGTCCCACCTGGCGCTTGCCACGGATCTGACCAGAAAACAGCGCAATTACATAGAAAAAGTTCACCATTCGGCTGAATCCCTGCTGAGTATTCTCAACGAGATCCTTGATTTTTCCAAAATCGAGGCGGGGAAGCTGGACATCGAAGACATCGACTTCCATATGGACGATATTCTGGAGGATATCAGCACCCTTGTTGTCCAGGACGCCGAAGAAAAAGGGATTGAGTTGTTGTTTGATGTTGATGAAAATATGCCCATGGCATTGATTGGAGACCCGTTGCGGCTTGGTCAGGTCCTGGTTAATTTGATCAACAATGCAATAAAATTTACCCGTGAGGGAGAAATTGTGGTTACCATACGCTTACAGGAGAAAGACGCGGATTCAGGGCGGTTCCTTTTTTCTGTGCGGGATACCGGAATCGGAATGACCCCGGAACAAGCGGCCAGGCTTTTCCAGTCCTTCAGCCAGGCAGACAGCTCCACCACCCGCAAATACGGTGGAACAGGACTGGGGTTGAGTATCTCCCGGGAGCTATGCCATATGATGGAAGGGGGAATATGGGTGGAGAGTACGCCCGGCAAAGGCAGTACCTTCAACTTTACCGTTCGCCTCGGCATTCAGCCGGCCCGTGCAGAACGTAAAACAATTGATCATGATAAATTACGCGGATTAAGGGTATTGGTTGTGGATGACAATACCCTTGCCCGGGAGATTATAAGTAATCTGGTGAACAGTTTCGGCATGACAGCGGATATGGCCCCGGATGGCAAAACAGCCCTGGACATAATCACCCGGTCAGAGCATGATGGGAACCCCTACGATATTGTGATCGTGGATTGGAAAATGCCGGTTATGAACGGTATTGAGTGTATTAAGGAGTTCCCCGAACGCCTGTCACAGCCATCGCCTTTGGTCATCATGGTCACCGCTTATGACCGGGACGATTTACTGGCGGAAGCCCGGGTTGCAAATGCAACGGTTAATGCTGTTTTAAGCAAACCCGTAACGGCCAACAGCATGTTTAAGAGCCTGGCCAAAGTTACAGGCCATGAAACCGGGAAAATAAATGAGAAAAGCAAAGGCCCTGACAAGCTTTCTGAAACCGCCGGGTTGCTTGAGGGAGCCCACCTTTTGCTTGTTGAGGATAATGAGGTCAATCAGGAAGTGGCCATTGGCCTGCTTGCAAATGAAGGGATCAAAACAACCGTTGCATGCAACGGCCAGGAAGCACTGGATCTTTTGAACTCAGGACAAACCTTTGACGGCGTGTTGATGGATGTGCAGATGCCCGTCATGGATGGCTACACCGCAACACGGAATATTCGCAGCCAGGAGAGATTCAAGGAGCTGCCCATCATCGCCATGACCGCCGGCACAATGGTTGGCGACCGGGAAAAGTGCCTGGAATCAGGAATGAATGACCAGGTGATCAAACCCATAGACCCGGCGCATATGTTCAGGACCATAAGCCGCTGGATTAAAGAACCTGAACAAGGCGTTACCCAAAAGCCAATACGCCCCGGGGATGATTCAAACGCTGTGGCCCCCCTTCCTGAACTTACGGGAATTGATCTTGAGAGGGGATTGAAACGGGTGGGCGGAAATATGAAGTTCTATCGTGAACTGCTGAACAAGTTTGCTGTAAGTCAACAACAGGCGATAGCGCCCATCCGCCAGGCCATGGACCAGCAGGACCGGGAGACAGCCGTCCGCCATGCACATACCTTGAAGGGGATGGCCGGCACCATTGGCGCCGACCCATTGTTCAATGCCGTACAGGATCTGGAACTGGCCCTGTCAGGCCAGCGCCCGGAGGGGGTCCGGGAGCTGTTGGCAGCAGCCGAGGAACAGTTGAACTTAACCCTGTTGAATTTAAAACCTGTGCTCCTCCCCCTTTCGCCGGCCACAGCTGCAACAACTGTGGCAACAGAACCGGTACTGCCGCCCGGCTTCCTGGAACGGATGAACGAATTAATTCAAAACCTGGAGCAGTTTAATGCTGATGCGGAAAAGATGACGGAGTCTCTGCTGGAGGATGTCAAGGGAGGAAAAGCTCAGATTATACTAACAAAAATTCAAAAGCTATTGAATAAATATGATTTCCAAGCAGCCCTGGTGGAGGCAAGAAAGCTTATCCCGGACACTTCCGGCCCATAAAAGATACTGAGCAAAAGGAGGCTGAAAATGCATGAATCCAAAAAAAAAATTCTCGTGGTGGATGACACCCCGGAGAACCTGGATGTTATTAAAGAGGTACTTACCGATGAATACACGCTGTTCTTTGCGACCAATGGGAAGCTTGCACTGACAATTACCGGCACACAGCAGCCAGACTTGATCCTTCTCGATATCATGATGCCTGTAATGGATGGTTATGAAGTTTGTCACAAACTCAAAGCCAACCCGGCAACCCGGGATATTCCGATTATTTTCATCACAGCAAAGGCTGAAATAGAAGATGAAACCAGGGGGCTTTCAATGGGCGCAGCAGACTACATCACCAAACCGATCAGCCCATCCATTCTGAAAGCCCGTATTATAACCCAGCTGACCCTGATAAGAGCACAGGAGTACCTGAAGGAGCAAAACCTCCTTTTAGAGGAAAGAATTGCGGAGCGAACCCGTGAGATCTCCGTCATCCAGGATGTTACCATGGTTGCCATGGGAGCCCTGGCAGAAACCCGGGATCCTGAAACCGGGAACCATATCCGGCGCACCCAGAATTACGTCAGGCTGCTGGCGCAAAAACTGCAGTACCACCCTCGTTTCACCGAATATCTAACCCCGGAAGTCATTCAGTTTCTACACAAATCTGCGCCCCTCCATGACATTGGCAAGGTGGGAGTGCCGGACCATATTCTTCTCAAACCGGGTAAATTGACTTATGAGGAATTTGAAACAATGAAAGAGCACGCCGTTTGCGGTCATGATGCCATTGTTGCCGCCGAGTCGATACTTGATGAGGAGCAGCTGGAGCAATCGTTTCTGCACCTGGCCAAGGAGATCGCTTACAGCCATCATGAGAAATGGGACGGCAGTGGTTATCCTGAAGGTATTTCAGGAGATGACATTCCCTTCTCAGCCCGGCTCATGGCTCTGGCCGATGTCTATGACGCACTGATCAGCCGCCGGGTGTATAAAGAGCCATTTTCCCAGGAAAAATCTGTGGCGATTATTAAAGAGGGACGGGGCACCCATTTTGATCCGGATATGGTCGATGCCTTTATACAAAATGCAGAGGCCTTTTTCGAAATAGCCCAGCAATATATCGACACGGCAGATTCTCTGAAATAAGAATATTGACATCTTTAAAGTAATCAGGTACCACACCATCACCCGTTGTGCCAATGTTGACACAACGGTTCAATAAATAGTCATTACCGCTATCCGGGGAATTGGAATTTTGCAATGTGACTGAACGGTGAATATCCGCTTCCCGAATTTTCCGGGAGGTATTAAGAGAAAGGCAAATGACGGAAAAAAAAACAGAGAAGCTCTTCATACGATCTAAAATCTGGATTGAAGACGAAGGCGGACAGGTCGTGTTCGGACTGGGCCGGCTTAAAATCCTTGAGGCAGTCCATCGACTCGGCTCACTCAAGGCTGCGGCCAAGGAATTAAAAATGAGCTACCGGGCACTCTGGGGCAGAATAAAGGCCACGGAAGAACGCCTTGGATTCCCTTTGATTGTCTGCTGCAAAGGCGGCGCCTCCGGTGGGGGGTCACAGCTGATGCCCTTTGCCCTGGAACTTGTTGAACAGTTCAGGCAGCTCCACAAAAATGTGGTGGTTCAGTCGGATGAACTTTTTGAGAAAGGGATCAGCATTTCCACCGCAGACGGCTGACCCGATGGCAAACCAAAATGATATGCTCATCCTGATCGGCAAGGTGAGCCGGGCAATACATTTTCACTCTATCTGTCGTCAACGGACGACTGCTTGAATAGGAAAGGACGCGGATACCGCAAATATATCATATGAAAAAGCAAACTGAACACACCCCATGGTGCCGGGACCACAAAGGAACGGTCTATACGTTTGAGGAATATTTTGATCTTATGAAAGATTTCCACGGCTATCCGGCACCCGGCCTGATCATCGGGGGCCGCATGGTTAATGTTGCACTGGAACGACTGCCCAAAGGCACCCTGTTTGATGCCATCAGTGAAACCTCATACTGTCTTCCCGATGCCATACAGATGCTGACCCTGTGCACCATTGGAAACGCCTGGCTGAATGTTGTTGATCTGGGGCGGTTTGCCATGACCCTTTATGATAAATATGACGGAAAAGGCATTCGCGTTTACCTGGACCCTGCCAAAATGGAACCCTGGCAGGAGATCATGACCTGGTTTTATAAACTCAAGCCCAAACCTGAGCAGGACAACCAGCTTTTGCGCAGCCAAATCAAAGCTGCGGGCTCGAATCTTTTTTCAGTCCGGGAAGTTCAGGTGGCCCCCCGTTATCTGGAAAAAAGAGAGAAAGGAAAAACCACTGACTGTCCCCAATGCGGAGAAGCGTTCCCCAGTAACCACGGCACCACTTGCAGAGGATGCCAGGGAGACGCCCCGTATTCATGATCTTCCGTTCCGGCCTGCCATGGGTGTTATTTCACTGAATTCCAAGGCGTTGAAACAAGGGGAGCGTATCCTTTCTCTTGCGCAAGAATATCCAGTGCAATCATTCCCATGGCTGCCACGTCCATATTGACAGGGTCTATCCGTTCCCGAAGATCCGTTGTCAGCAGATATGAGTGGCATTCGTTACAAACATCCACCCGTTCGCCGGCCTTGACCGGACTGTTCTCATCAAAAAAATATTCATGTTTGGAATGATCGCTGTCATTGCACCTGGGACAGGTATGCCGGTTAAAGCGCCATTCATGGTTGCAATTGGCGCATTGCAGCCAACGCTTTCCGCCTTCACCTGCAAGCCCGGCAATGGCCGCATAGGACCCACATACCGGACAATAGCCATGGAGCCATTGCATCCCCTCTGTCAGCGGACCGACCACCTCGGCCTGCATCTCCATAAACGGCTTGACCAGTTGTCCCAGAACAAACTGAAATATGGGAAAGGATGCGCCGATCTGCTCTGCCTGTTTTTCCAGGATCTCCTGCTGATCATTCAAAAAGGCCCGGACACATTCACCGGCATCAATCCCATGGTCTGCAAATCCTTTTTCAATCTTTTCAAGATCTTCCCGGATTCCCGCAAAGGCTTCTTTCATGGGGGGTAAAAGCCGGGGAACCACCCCCTTGAAATCATCCTGAAATTCCATCAGTCCGAGACTGGTAAAAACCGGCTCACCCTGGGCAAACCGGTTCTTATCAAGGGATAACGATTCGGTTTTAAAACTTTCGGGCAAGGGGCATTCCTCTTTAAAAGCCGCTTTTGCAAGCAGCAAGGGGCCAAATGCGGTCACGATGCTATCCAGTTCCGGTTTATCCATAACCAGGGTTTTCAAGGCTTTTTCTATCCCTTTGACGGACCTGTCATGGCGGATACGTTCTTTACTCATATTTCAATTCCTTTTGCAGGAAAGGCCGCTCCGCAAAATGCAAAGCGGCCTTTTGAGGGTGCAAGACGTTTCCTTACACCCTTTGCGGTAATTAAACTTTGGACGTTGCAGCCCGCAGGGGTGCTGCAAGTTTTGCAAAAAACTCTTTCCGGGTCATGGGACCAGGAACCGGTCTTGCGTCGCCAATGACATAATCATGGTAATATTGAGGGTCATCCGTAATCAGATAGATTACATTTACCGAATCCTCATCCACAAGCTGGGCATTGGGGAACTCTTTTTTGACCACATCAAGTCTTTCATGGGCAAGCTTGAGCATCTCCTCCCGGTCCCCAAAATTCATGGTTCCCGTGGGACAGGTTGCCACGCACATGGGCAGCAGACCGTTGCGCACCCGGCCATGGCACATGTCGCATTTGACAATGGCGCCGGTGGCACTGTTCCGCCGGGGGATATCATAGGGACAGGAGTCGCGGATCTCTTCATAGACGGACTGGGAAAGCTGCCTGGTCAGATCCGTATAGATAATGGCTCCGGTGCCCTGGTCCTGGACAATGGCGCCTTCGAGGTAGTCATCCGCAATATACTTGCAGGGTGCCTCGATGCAGTGGCGGCACTGGTCCGGGAAGAAATTCCAGACAACCTGGTTACGGTCGTTATCCTTCAAATGTTCGTTAAAACGAACCACTTTGTAGTTGAACGGGTTCAGGTCGGGAGGATTCTGATGGCTCCCTCTCTGCTTGGTATTCACAGCCGGGAGGCCGTGCCATTCCTTGCAGGCAACCTGACATCCACGGCATGCAGTGCATCGTGATGCATCAATAAAAAAAGCGTTAGGCATTTCTTTGCTCCTTGTTTTGGAACGGGTTCACCCGTAGTAAAACGGTATTCCGGGCTGGGTTATACATCCAGTTCCTTCAGGGTCCCGGCCTTTCTCACATTGACAAGGCAGGCCTTATATTCAGGAATGGTCGTATTGGGATCACCAACGGACGGGGTGAGCCTGTTGGTGGAATCACCGCATCCTTTGGTTGTCCAGCCGAAACAGAATGGCATTCCCACTTCATGAACCGTCTTACCCTGGATTTTAAAGGGCCGCATGCGCACGGTGACCATGGCAACAGCCTCCACCCGTCCCCGGATGTTCTCAACCACAACCGGATCGCCGTTTTTAATATCCTTTTCCTTGGCAAGTTCCGGACTCATCTCAACATAGAGCTGGGGTTCCGCCTCAAGAAGCGGTGGCGTATTTCGGGTCTCACCGCCGCCGCACCAGTGTTCGGTCATGCTGTAGGTCGTCAGAACAATGGGGAACCGCTTGTCGGCAGGATCAGCCAGCTTATCCATCTCACCATGAAAAATCACCGCACAGGGATTGCTCAACTGACCCGAGAAGGGATGTTTTTTCACCGGTGTTTCCACGGGCTCATAATGCTCGGGGAACGGTCCCTCGCAGCGTCCGGGTCCGAACAACTGACCGTGGCCTTCCTTGTGCATGATAAACGGATATTTACCATTGCCGGAAGCCAGGGGTGCCCAGCCGCCATCCGGGACATCGCCGATCCACTTGGCGCCGTCCCAGCGGATAACCGGTTTATCCGGGTTCCAAGGCTGTCCGTTCCGGTCCACGGAAGCTCTGTTATAGAGGATCCGCCTGTTGACCGGCCAGCACCAGGAGTAGTTGGGATAGAGCCCTATGGCAGCCTGTTCCGGTGTCTGGGACAAATCCCGGCGTTTGGACTTGTTGTACTTTTTGCCAAGTTCCTCTTCCGTATACCCACCGGCGTACAGCCAGTTCAAAGAGACCGTTGACCCGTCATCCTTGAGCGCTGTAAAACTGGGTACCTGCTGCCCTTTTTTGTACAGCTTACCTTTGATCATTGTATCTTTGGTAAACCAGCCATTACACTTCTGGGCAATCTTCTCGGGATCATAATAGGCCGGAAAATCAAGGTTCAGCAACGGCTCAGGATAGGTGCCGCCCTCTTTACGGTACAAATTCCTGACCGCATTGGTGATTTTAACGCACATGTCTCCAAGGGCCAGGGATTCACCCTGGGGCTTGGTTGCCTGGTAATGCCAGAGCTGCCAGCGGCCGCTGTTGGTGATGGAGCCCTCTTTTTCAGCACGGTTGGCGGACGGCAGGAGAAAACACTCGGTCTTTACAGTTGCCGGATCCACCCCGGGCCGGTGCCAGAAATCCGTTGATTCAGTGTGATGCACTTCGGCAAAACAGGCCCAGTCCAGATTATCCATGGCCTTTCTGACCTTGTTGGAGTTGGGAACACTCTGGGCCGGGTTGGTGCCCCAGATGAAACCACCCTTCATCTGGCTGTTGTACATCCGGTCAAAGATATAGAGATAGGAATAGTTCCCGTCCGCATCGGCCTTGGGAAGCCAGTCATAACCGAACCCGTTTTCCGCTGTGCCCTGGTCTCCGTACCATCCCTTGAGCAGACTGGCCATATAGGCAGGCTTGTGCTGCCACCAGTTGGCGCTCTGGGGATCGTGGCTCACGGGTGTGCATGCCTTGTTATAGTCTTCCAGGGTATTCCACTGGGCACGGGGCACGGGCAGGTAGCCCGGAATGATGTGCCAGAGGATACAATGGTCGGTGGATCCCTGAACATTGGGCTCCCCGCGCAGGGCTTCGATACCGCCGCCTGCCACACCAATGTTACCCAGAAGAAGCTGGATCAGGGCGCTTGCACGGATGTTCTGAACACCAACCGAGTGCTGGGTCCAGCCCAATGCGTAGCAGATGGCCCCGGCCTTGTCCTTTTTGCCGGTTTCAGCAAAGGTTTCCCAAACCTTGAGCAGGTTTTCCTGGGAAACGCCGGTTATTCTGGAAACATCCTTCAGGTTGTACCGGGAATAATGCTTTTTCATCAACTGGAAAACACACCGGTCATCCTCCAGGGTTTTATCCCGCAGGGGCACGCCGTTGGCGTCGGTCTTAAAACTCCAGGTGCTCTTGTCGTATGTTCTTTTTTCCGCATTGTACCCGGAAAACATTCCGTCCTTAAATTTGAACCCATCGTTCACAATAAAAGCGGAATTGGTGTATTCAGTAACATACTCAGCAAAATATTTTTTATTTTCAATGATGTACTTGATGAGACCGCCCAGGAAGGCGATGTCCGTGCCCGATCTCAGGGGCACATGGAAGTCGCTCCTTGCCGACGTCCTGGAAAATTTCGGGTCCACATGCATGATTTTGGCGCCATTGTCCTTGGCACGCAAAATCCATTTAAAGCTGATTGGATGATGCTCGGCTGCATTACTTCCCATGATGAAAACACAGTCTGAGTTCTTGAGATCGATCCAGTGATTGGTCATTGCGCCACGTCCGAACGACTCTGCCAGAGCCGCAACAGTTGCGCTATGTCAGATACGGGCCTGGTGGTCGAAATGAACCAGCCCAAGCCCCCTTGCCGCCTGATGCACAACAGCGCATTCTTCGTTGTCCATGATGGAGCAGCCCAGGTGGAAGATCGATTCCACACGGTTGACCCGTTCCCCCTTGGCATTGACCTGCTTGAAGTCACTGTCCCGGGTATCTTTGATCTTCCGGGCCAGACGGTTCAGGGTCCAGTCCCAGCTTTTCTCTTCCCAATGGTCGCTGTAGGGCGCCCTGTACATGGGTTTGAGCAAACGGTGATGGCTGTTGATCATGGACAGCTGGGCCGCACCCTTGGCACACAGGGAGCCTTCGCTGACCGGGTAATCCGGATCACCCTCGGTGCTGACGATTTTGCCGTCTTTGACATGGGCAATGTAATGGCAGGTAACTGCACAGAAAGGGCAGATGGAGACGACCTCTCGCGCTCCGTCAATCTTCATGCCGGCGGCAAAAGCCTGTACCGGTTGGAGATTGATCCCCAACTGACCGAGGGGCACCATTGCAGCGCCCATCCCAGCAAGTTTTATAAAATTACGACGTGTAAACTTCATTCTTCCCGACCTCCTTAAGGTTGAAATCAAAATTTCCCGGTGGAATTGATCTTTGTAGATTCAGGTCGTCCACCGATGATGCGGGGTCACATTATGTTTAGGGTTTATTAACCATGACCCATTTTCAATGTCAACCCTTTTCGGGAAGAAAAGTTAATGATTTCGATATGTTACAATTAACATATTGGGCATATGCAAAAAAGTGTCCCAAAAAAACAGAGGCCGAATTGAAAACACGGTATCAGACGTTAGATGAACAAAGGCAGGCTTCCACATAGAAGGGGTCAGGCTTTAAAATGACCGGAGGTGGGCTTTAAAACAAACGGGTTCAGGCTTTAAAATAGAAGGGGCCAGGCTTTTCTTGTTGCTCAGCAACAAGGAAAGCCTGACCCCCAATAAGATCTCCCAATAAAAAAAACGACTATCTATCTACCGCTCAGCCTCCTCATCCTTTAAATCCTTTCGCAGGATCTTTCCCACCGTGGATTTGGGCAGCTGCCCCCTTATCTCCACCTCAACGGGCCACTTGTACTTGGCAAGCCGGGTGGAACAAAAATTAAGGATCTCTTTCCGGGTCACGGTCTCCCCCTCCTTGAGCACGATGAACGCCTTTGCCGCCTCCCCCCGTTTGGGGTGGGGAATGCCAACGCAACATGCCTCCTGGATCTTGGGATGCTCGTAGAGCACCTCTTCGATATCCCTGGGATAGACATTATATCCCCCGGAGATGATCATGTCCTTCATCCGGTCCACAATGCAGAAATACCCCTGGTCATCCATGGTGGCCACATCTCCTGTGTGGAGCCACCCCTCCTGGGTCAGGGTCTTTTTTGTCTCCCCCGGCTTGTTGTGATACCCCTTCATCACCTGGGGGCCCCGAATGAGAAGCTCGCCTGGTTCTCCCACGGGCTTGTCCGTAACCCCGTCGTCGATGTCCACGATCCTGCACTCCACATCGGAAACGGGAAGGCCGATGCTACCCGGTTTTCTCGTACCGTTGAGGGGATTGATGTGGGTCACGGGGGATGATTCGGTAAGGCCGAACCCTTCGACGATGATGGAGCCTGTGACCCGCTGAAATTCGTTGATCACCTCTATAGGCAAGGGAGAACTCCCGGAAAAACAGCCTTCAATGCTGGTCAGGTCGGTGGTGGCAAAATCGGGGTGATTGATCATTCCGATGTACATGGTCGGAACCAATGGGGCAAAGGTGGGCTTGTACTTTGAAATGGCCTCAAGCAAGGGTTCTGCCTGGGGTTTTGCCACAAGGATGTTGCCCCAGGCCATGGACACGGCGAAGTTCATGGAGGTGGACAGGCCGAACACATGGAAAAACGGCAGGGCCCCGAGCATGGTGGCCTGGCCGAGCTTGAACGTGGGAAACCACATCTTGAGCTGCTGCACCTGGCAGCTCAGGTTCCCATGGGTCAGCATCACCCCCTTGGACACCCCGGTGGTTCCGCCGGTGTACTGGTACATGGCCACATCGTCCAGGGCGAGGGGTATTCTTGACGGGTCAGGGGAATGGCTATCCAGCACCTCCTTGAACTTATAAAGGTCAGGGGCGGGGGTTACGTCGGCGGCAAGCTTTCTCTTCTTTGCAACCAAAGGAAAGAGAAGGCGTTTGGCAAAGGGCAGATAATCACCGATGGAGGTGTAGATGATGGTTTTTATCGCGGTTTTCGACCGGAGCTTCACCATCCTGTCCGCCAGAAGATCCAGGGTGACAAGGAGGCTTGAGTTGGAATCGTTGAACTGGTGCTCAAGCTCCCTGTCGGAATAGAGGGGGTTGTTCATCACGGCAACGGCGCCCATTCTCAAGATGGCATAGTAGGCAACCACACAGGGAATGATATTGGGAAGCAGGATGCTGACGCTATCCCCCTGCTTGACGCCATACTCCTTTAATACGGCCACAAAGGTGTCCACCATGGTGTTGAGTTCCCTGTAGGTGATCTTGTACCCCTCAAAGATCAGGGCCGTGGTGTCAGGAAACCTGTCTGCGGATTTATCCAGGTACTGGGGGATGAACACCGCCTCGTACTTGATCGACTCAGGCACCCCCTGCTCGTAGGATTTAAGCCATATTTTATCTTTATAAAGAACCTTTTCGGACATTGATTTCTCCTTAGTATAATAAACAGATCGTATATTCGAGAAACTAATGATAAATACCCCGCCATGTCAAGATAAAATCTATACATTGACCTTTTTCAGAGATTGGCTTAATATCGGTATTTTTTTAATCGGTTGGAGCCAGTCGGCGTCGCGGAATTTGCAACCATAGACCAAGGTCTAAAATGAAAAACAACATCTTGATGATCAACTTCGATAAGGCGTCCATCCCGAACCTTGAACGGTCCAAGTTCTACCCCTGGACAGACTTCAAGGAACTTGAACGGGCAGACGAACTGCTTCTCTCAGCCAACGAGATCGTCCCGGACTTCATCGTCATCTTTATCGACCCGGAAAAGGAAAATCCACTCCAACTCATCTCAGGGCTTAAAAAGGTGCTGGTCGAGACCGAGATCATAGCCGCAATAAACGCAAAAGATGCACAACTGGGGGTGAAAACCCTTAAGAGCGGTGCCTCGGATTTCATGATCCTGCCCGCAGATGCCGCCACCGTTGACTTCTACATCGCAAGGGCCCTGGAGAGAAACTACCTGCACAAACATCTGTGCTTCAACGAGAGCTGCTACAAGAGTCGGTTTGCAAGCTCCCAGGAAAACTACCAGCAGCTATTTGACGAGGTACCCTGCTTTGTCTATGTCCAGGATCAGGATTACCACATTGTGGAATCCAACAAAAAGTTCAACGCTTACTTTGGCGAACACATCGGCGAGTACTGCTTTGGCATTTGCAAAAACCGGGACGATCCCTGCAGACTATGCCCCGTTGACAAAACCTTCAAGGATGGAAAAAACCATGCCTCTGAAACCGAAATCATCTCCTCTTTTGGGGTCAAGCACACGGTTCTCCACTGGACAGCACCCATCAAAGACTGCTTTGGCAACGTCACCAAGGTGCTTGTCATGCTCACCGACATCACCGAAGTGAGACGGCTCGAAGACCACCTCACCTCCCTGGGGTTCATGATCGGCTCCATCTCCCACGGCGTCAAGGGACTTTTGACCGGCCTTGACAGCGGCATCTACACCATGGGGTCGGGCATTAAAAACAACAACCCCGAGCGGATCAAGGAGGGCTTTGAGGTCTCAAGCCAGATGACGGCCCGGATCAAAAAACTGGTCCTGGACATCCTCTACTATACCAAGACCCGGAAGCTCAACTGGCAAACAATCCCTGCCACCGATTTTATCACGGACACCCTTGACCTGGTGGCCCAGAAGGCCCGGAAAAACAGCATCAACATCAAATCCACCATCAGGATCGACAAAACCGATGACCTGTTTGAAATCGACAGGACAAGTCTCCAGGCAGCCTTGGTCAACATCCTTGAAAACGGTGTGGAGGCGTGTGCCGCCGACAAGACCCGGCCGGATCACACCCTGGTCCTGAACGCCAAGGCAGACAGTGAAACAATCACCCTGCTGATCCAGGACACGGGAAGGGGCATGAACAAGACCACCCTCAACAACATCTTCACCATCTTCTTCTCGTCCAAGGGCACCCAGGGAACGGGGCTTGGGCTCTACATCGCCAACAAGGTGATCGAGCAGCACCGGGGAGAGATCAAGGTTCGATCCAAACCCGGCCGGGGCACCCGGTTTATCATCACCATCCCCAGGCAAGTCCCGGAGGTCACTAAAAAGAACAGGGGAAGCTCCCCCAGCTGACCCTAAATTCGTTTTCGAAAACAGGAAAAGGCATGCGACAGATAAAACATCGACGCATGCCTTTTTTTAAACTTCAAACAACTGATTTTTAGAATTCAGCCAGCTGTCCGTTCTTTTTAAGGAAGTTCACAACGTCCATGGCTTTATCAAGCTTGGCAGGTTTTGAACCCAGCCGGTTCTTCAACTGAGTTTCGGTGGCAACGAAACCGGGAGACTTTTTGTAGAGCACAGGCTGAATCATCCAGTTTCCGGGCAACGAATCGTTTATCTGCCCCACAAGTCCTTTCTGATACCCCATTTTTTCAAGCCGTGTAATCCAAAGACGATTTTCGGCACGATCCAGCATGGGAAGATCATTGGAGCTGTCGCCGCCAATGAGGAAGGGACGTTCTTTGGTAACGTATTTAATGATGTTTGCAACTTTTCCGAAATACCCGGTGATGGGATACACAACCTGGCTGGTAAGTTCATAGTTGGAGAGTTCCCCACGGTCCAGGGCGGCGTACTTGGGGTTGTTTCTCACAAGGAGCTGATCTTTGTAAAGCTTTCCATCCCGCTTGTCCTTGAGCAAGACATTGACGCCGATCACGTGATCCGGCGCAATGCCGATCCCTTTTCCATGCTTGGCTTCGATCAACCTGTTGAGATTTGCCGCCACCATCCAGCGAACAGTCCAGATATTTGATGCGGAGCAGACATAAACATCAAACCCGTTTTTCAGCAGTGTGCCATAAAGGTCCACCATTCCAGGGTAGAAAAAAGGCATGCGATACCCATTGATTTTTGTTTCAAAAAGGTCTGCGGCACCGCTATCCTTCATCGCCACGTTGTTGCCGAAAGCCTTCTCGCTGAACGGGAGAATCTGATCCGGGGTCATCCCCGCCATGATTTGAACCACCCAGGCGTAGCTGTTGGAGTAAGGCGTCTTTTCGCCATTCTGGTGCTTGGTTGCGGAAAGAAACGCTTCATAGAACTCAGGCAGACTTTCTGCTGTTTCCAGGGAGATCTTTTTGTCCCCAAGTACGAACGAAGGGGTAATTTCCCGGGAAACCCCTTCAATGGTCAGTTTGCCGGCCTCTACCATGGCGGCGAAAGTGGCTTCTCCGATGTCGCGGCAGATCGTTGTATTGTCAAAATCAAACACTGCCTTTTTCCCCTGGAAGGCATTTTCCGTTATAATTGTCTCGAGCTTTGCCTTGACAGCGGGATTCCAGTTGCCTTCGGCAAGTTTCACCTGGGCCTGGGCTTGCCCTACCAGTAACACTGACCCGCACAGGGTCATAACGCACAACATTTTAACCAAACCAAATTTGAACTTTGTCATTTCATGCTCCATTTGTTTAAGTATAGATATCATATCAGTGTCTATCCCCGCCACGAAGCGGGGAGGGGTGATCTTCAAAACTAAAAAAACAAGCATTACTACATCTTTTTCAAAGCACTTGGTACCAAGCAGCGCGCAAAAAAAAAGCCCACTAAAAAAAGAGACAGCGGATCAAATCCTGTCTTTTTTTAAGCGGGCAACTTTGCTCTGAAGTACACTTCGTTGTGTACTCTAAATATAAATTACTCTACCCCCTACCACAAACGGATAAAGGCTGACAAGCTATTTTACTGATTAGCCCCAAGTTCATTTTCCAGAAGCAGGATGATCTCTTCCCGGGTCAACTGAACGGGATTGCCCTTCATGCTGCTTGCGCAACGGGCCTTTTCCCCAAGCTTTTGGCAAACAATGGCATCAAGCCCAAACCCTTTGAGCTGGGGGATTTCCATAAGACGGACAAGAGAATCGATCCAGTCGACCCCATCCCCGGGCTCGGCCAGGTTGTCCTTCGTAAGTATCCGGGCGGTTTCCCGGTATTTTGCAAGGCTTGGGTGACCGGAATCCAGGCTTTCCAGCCGCTGGATGTTCAGCCGGTTCACAGGGGCAAGCAGCCGTGCGCAGATCACCCCGTGGGGCGCATCTATCATCCCGCCCATGGGTCCTGCAATACCATGAACCGCCCCAAGTTTTGCATTGGCAAGGGCAATGCCGCTGAAAAGGCTTGCAACGCACATATCTTCCCGGGCGTCCAGGTCCTGTCCACACTCATAGGCCCTCTGAAACGACCGGGCCACCCTTTGTAACCCCTCCCGGCATAGGGCGTCGGTAACCGGGGTGGCAAAGGGAGTGACAAAGGCTTCAATAAGCTGGGTCAGGGCATCCATGCCGGTGGCTGCCGTAGCCCCCGGGGGCATGGACAGGGTCAGCGTTGGATCGACAATAACAAGATCGGGGTAAAGAAGCGGACTTCGCATGCTCACCTTAACACCATGCTCTTTTGATGCAATCACCCCATTGCAGGTGACCTCGGCCCCGGTACCGGCCGTGGTGGGCAGCGCCACCAGGGGAACGGGCTTGTGGTCGAGCCCCTGCCCTTTGCCGACCACCTCAAGATAGTTATAGATATCTCCCCTGTTTGTCACCAGGGCGGAAATGATCTTTGCCGCATCCACGACACTTCCTCCGCCAATGGCCACCACAAAATCGGCCCCAAAGGCCCGGGCCTTTTCGGCTCCCCTGGTCACGTCCTCCACATTGGGTTCATTGGATTGGGAATAGGTGTTGCAGGAGATCCCTGCCCGTTCAAGGTCTGTAATGAGGTTGTTGGCCCGGGCACTGTTCCTTCCTGTTATAACAAAGGCCCGGGTGCCAAACCCGCTGACACTTTCAGCAATCTTACGTGAGGCGTCCGGCCCGAACAGAATTTTTACCGGCGAAAAAAAAGTGAAATCCATGGTGTATCTCCAATTCATATAAAGAGTAATAAGCCCCGGCCAGATATCCGCCTTATGGAACCGTTTGTCAACGACGTTCATGGCAAACGGTCAACCAAAGTTAACCCCGCCCCTGTTTCGTCAAAATTTGAATAACCCTCAAAAACGGTGACAACAGGGGAGGTTTCTGCTATTTTCCCTTGTTTTTGGCACAAGGCATGTTCATTGCAGTTTTACCATGGCAAGCGGTTAATTTAAAATTAGCGAAGGAGAAGCCCATGCAGACCTTTTTCAACCTGATTCAGGACGTGCAGAAGCAAGGTAAATGCCACCATTGCGGCGGTTGTGTTACATTCTGCTCCGCAATCAACTACGGCGCCCTCACAACCGATGAGGACGGCAAACCCGGGTATGCGAACATTGAAAACTGCATCGAATGCGGCATCTGCTACATGATCTGCCCGGAAACCGGGGTGCTTGACCAGGAGATCAAGAAAGAAACAAACTGGACCGCCCCTGCCGGCAGGACCATCGGCACCTCTGTGGCAAGGGCCAAAGACCTGATCATCCGGGAGCTGGGAACCGACGGCGGGGTGGTCACGGCCCTGCTGCTCCACCTGTTTGACACGAAAAGAATCAACGGCGCAGTTGTCTCAAGAAACATGGACTCCGGGCGCACGCCCTGGCTTGCAACCTCCCGGGAAGAGATCATCGATGCCGCCGGCAGCCATTTTGACAGCTCCCATGGCATGGCACGGTTCGGCGAGGAGTATTCCACCTTTTCCCCATCGGTCAAGGCCCTGGCCGAAATCAGGAAAGAGGGACTCGAAAAAATCGCATTTGTAGGGACCCCCTGCCAGATCAACACCATTCGGAGGATGCAGGCCCTGGGTGTTGTTCCCGCAGACTCCATTGATCTGTGCATCGGGCTCTTCTGCTCCGGGAACTATTCCATGACCAAGGAGAGCTTCAAGACCCTTGAGCAGGCCTATCATTTTGATTACCACGACATTGAAAAGATCAACATCAAGGAAAACGTTATCCTGCGGCTGACCACGGGTGAACTCCGGGAAATCCCACTCAGCGACCTTGACCCGGTAAAGCGAACGGCCTGCAGATATTGCCGGGATTTCTCCGCCGAGTTCGCCGACATCTCCTTTGGCGGCATCGGCGCCGATGACGGCTGGACAACGGTGATCACCCGGACCGACCTGGGGCATGCCCTCTTTACCCAGGCATCGGAAAAAACCCTGGAACTCTACAACTACAAACAGAACACGAACTATGCCACCCAGGCGGAAGCCATGGTGCTCAACACCTCCGGGGAAAAGAAGCGGGTTGCGGAAAAGAACCGCAAGGTTCTTGAACCCAGGCCAGTAACCGTGGTTGGCTGACCCAGGTTCAAGAACAGGGCATTGAAACGGGCATGAACGCCCTGGCCCCACGATTTTCAGATCAGGACTATAGGCTGTAACTTTTTCGGCCGCCGCCCACGCTGCGGCCGATCAGCCATCCTGCGATCAGGACCCCTGCACCGGCAAGGAACCACTTCATCATGGCGGTCTTCAAAAAGTCGTTGTTCTCCTCCTCAAAGCGGGCAAGTTCCTTAGAAAGACGAGTATTCTCCTCTTTCATGGCCCGGTTTTCTTCGATGATGCGAACCGTATCCTCCGACTGTTTGAGGAATTGCTCATGCTTTTTCCGGGTTTTATCAAGGGTTGATGCAAGCCCGTTTTTCTCTTTGATCGCCTGCTTAAGGGAGGTATCAAGCATGGCGATCCTCTCCTCATAATGCTTCTTCTTCGTTTCCATGCTCTCCATCAGGGGAGATTGGCTCTCCACAAGCTTTTTGTTGGCTGTCTCCAGCTCCTCTATCCTCTTTTTCATCCGGGCAATCACCAGGGTCGAAGGAAGGTCAAAGGTGATGTACTGTTTCTGAACCCACCCCTCCTGGCCGTCCTTTGTGTTTACCTTGAAAAAATGCTCCCCTTTCTCAAGTATTTCAACCGGAGTGTTGCTGGTCAACGTCTTTAAGACGGAGAACTCATTTCCCGGACCCGCCCTCAAAGTCAACAGCAGCATGTCCGAGACATAACCGGTCTCAGCAGAAACAGGGGGCAAACATAGAAAAAAAAGCAGTGCGACAAAACCAAAGTAACCGATAACTCTCTTTTTCATTGCTCGTTGATCTCCTCATTTTTTTTCTATTCAAATACCAATCTTGGCACCATTTTACAACACCATTGTTGATTTGACCCCAGGTAGAACGAATAAATTGTTGCAAAGCGGCCAATAGCAGTGTATCAATTTTTCATTATGATATTATCAAATGAGCGAACCGCGATCGTAAAATTTGGCAACAAAATGCTTGCCGCAGGACTCACCACCGGGTCCGGAGGCAATTTAAGCTGCTACAACCGTGAAAAGGACCTGATTGCCATCACTCCCAGCGGCATCGAGTACCCGGACATGACCCCAGGGGACATTCTTGTCGTTTCCCCGGACGGATCCGTTGTGGACGGTGCCAACACCCCCTCCAGCGAAACCGGTTTTCATCTGGCCCTGTACCGGGCAAGGAAAGATATCAATTCGGTGGTCCACACCCACTCCACCTATGCCACCACCTTTGCATGCCTCAACCGGGAGATCCCCGCCGTCCACTACCTGGTGGGATTTGCCGGCAACAAGGTGCCCCTGGCCCCCTATGCCACCTTTGGCACCCAGGCGCTTGCCGACGCCATCACCAGTTCCATCGAGGATTATAACGCTGTTCTGCTCGCCAACCATGGTCTTGTGGCCGTCGGCCCCACCCTGCTCAAGGCCTTTAATACCGCAGAAGAGATCGAGCTTGTGGCACGGCTGTGCTTCCAGGCGGAAAGCATCGGCACGCCCGTCATCCTTTCAGACCAGGAGATGGAGCGGGTGATCACTAAATTTGCCCACTACGGCCCAAAGGAGAGTGCCAATGAAACATGACCTCTACGGCAACCTGTGCATCTTCAACATCTACAACGGCCTTGTGGAGGGACTCTCCCACTTTTCCCAATCGACCAGGGCGGCCCTGATCTACGCCCTCAAACCCGGCGACGAGGTGCTGGTCTACGATCCACAGAACCTCCTGAGGGGCCACGAGCCGAGGCTCAAAGAACTCTACCTCGACGATGATAGCTGGCGTCAGGAGACCTCAATGGCCCTGGCCAAGCAACCCCGGGGCCACTTCATTCCCAACGAAAACATTCACCTTGCCGGGCTGATCTCCTACGGCGGAAGTTCCCACTCGTTTTTCTACCAGATGTGGTTCACGGACCACCACCCGGACATATGCTCCATCTACCCCACGGAGCGATGGATTGAGCATGCGGGCTGGCTTCTGGCCCAGGAGTTTGCCGCAGACAGCATCTCCATGGGCACCTCGGGACATGCCCTCCAGAACTATACCATACACGCCATCACCGACCACATCGTGGACATGAAGAACAAGGTCATGGGCCTTGATACCAGGGTGCTGGTGAGCCCAATCCTGGATACCATCCTCAACATATCAAAGACAAAGGAGGAAGGCGCCTGGCCAAGGGGCAGGCTCATCTTTGTGGATCCCGACGCCCTGGATGATATCGAGTTCATCGCAAAGATCCAGAAGCACGAGCGGCCGTATATCGGCAATGTCAAGCACATCAGGAAACTGCTCCTTGCCGTTGAGCACTCCCCAAGGAAACTTGTGTCGGACGGATATTCCATCATCGGGATATCCAACTCAGAAACACCGGAATTTGCCATCTCAGCCAATTTCCAGGGGGACCACGGGTTCCTGGAATTTGCCGACCAGACCCTGTGCAGCTTTTTTGACGGCAATTTTCATTCCACAACCCGGAAGGCGAACCTGGTGGAGATTGAGGAGATCCTGCTCGATTCGCAACTTTCCACAGAAAACAGGACCGACCTGTTCAAAACCCTTGGCGGTATCGTTCACACGGCAGAGACAAAGCGCCACGGCTGCACCCTGATCATCGATCTCAACGAAACGCCGGTGGAAGTGTCCGGCCACATCCTCGATCCCTGCCTCGACCTGAAGATCCCCCACAACCTTGATCTTGCCAAGTCCCTCATCAAGATCGACGGTGCCCTCCACATCATGGCCGACACCAGCCTCAGGGGGTTCGGATGCCTGCTTGACGGCAAAACAATCAAAGGGGAAAACATGGCCAGGGGGGCCAGGTACAACTCCGCTCTCCGCTTTACCGCCGAGCACAACAAAGTCATCGTGGTGGTTGTTTCGGCGGACAGACCCGTATCGATCATTCAGCACGGCATTGAAATCAATGCCTACTGTGAATGGAGTCCGCGTTCAGGATATCCTTCCCAACCAGAAACCCTTAAAAGTTATCTTAACGGAGTACTTCCATGAGCCATCACCATCACGACCACGACCACGGCCATCACGACCACGACCACAGCCATCACGATCACAGCCACGATCACGGCCACAAACACGACCATGACCATGGACATGATCACACCAGCCCTAAAGAGCTCTCCTTTGACGAAAAGCTGACCATCCTGCTCCAGCACTGGATCGATCACAACAAGAGCCACCAGGAGACCTATGACTCCTGGGCCGACAAGGCCACCGGCGAAAGCCTGCCCCAGATGGCAGAGGTTCTCAAGGAGATCTCCGCTGATTCCAACAAAATAACCGAAAAGCTCGAGAAAGCCCTTGGATTAATTAAGGGCTAAGCACCTGCTCCACCCGTTCCAGGGCCCAGTCTATCTCGCCCCGGGTGATCACCAGGGGTGGCGCAAACCGGATCACATGCTCATGGGTCTCTTTGCACAAAATGCCGAGCCCCATGAGCTTTTCACAAAACGCCCTGGCACCGCCCGCCTCGGGCTTCAGCTCAACACCAATGAGAAGTCCCCTGCCCCGGACCTCCCTCACATGGGGGCTCTTGATCTGCTCCAGCCGTTTCATGAAATAGTCTCCCAGAACAGCTGCATTCTCCACAAGGTTCTCTTCCACAAGCACCTTGAGTGCCTCCCTTGCAACCGCACAGGCAAGGGGATTTCCCCCAAAAGTTGACCCGTGATCTCCGGGCATAAACACCCCCAGGACCGCGGCATTGGACAGCACCGCAGACACGGGATAGCATCCCCCTGAAAGGGCCTTGCCGATAAGGGTGACATCGGCCTCCACCCCTTCGTGCTCCTCGGCCAGCAGGCGCCCGGTTCGTCCGAGGCCGGTCTGGATCTCGTCAAACACCAGGACAACGTTATTCTCGGAGCAGATCCTGCGAACCTCCCTGAGGTAGCCGTCCGGCGGCACAATGACACCGGCCTCCCCCTGGATGGGCTCCACCATAAAAGCAACGGTATTTTCCGTGATGGCCCGCCCAAGGGCTTCGGCATCGCCAAAGGGAACGGTCTTGAACCCGGGGGTGAACGGGCCAAACCCCTGCTTGTACTGCTCCTCCGTTGAAAAGCCGATAATGGTGAGGGTCCTGCCGTGGAAATTGTTGTCGCACACAATAATCTCTGCCCGGGAATCGGCCACGCCCTTGACCACGTACCCCCATTTCCTCACCGCTTTGATAACGGTCTCCACGGCTTCCGCACCGGAATTCATGGGCAGCACCATGTGGGAATTGGTAAGCTCGCATATATCCCGGTAAAAGAGGGCGAGCTGATCATTCCGAAATGCCCGGGAGGTGATGCAGAGCTTTTCGGCCTGCTCCTTGAGTTTGTTTACGATCCTGGGGTGGCAATGGCCCTGGTTTACTGCGGAGTATGCGGCCAGGCAATCCATGTACCTGTTGCCCTCAACATCCCAGACCCACACCCCCTCTCCCCGTTCCAGGACCACATCCAAAGGTTTGTAATTCCTTGCTCCGAACCTGTTTTCAAGGGCGATGATCTCTTTTGTATCCATGGTTCGATCCTTTCAAGCTAAAGGGTTGAAAGCCTAAAACAAACCATAGCACAACCTTGAAAAGCGTGCAGAACAACTTTAGTTGAGGACCGCCTTTTTTGAAACAATGTAGGGGTAAAGCTGGGAAATGAGCATTCCTGCCATCATGAGCACGCATCCTGAAAGGGAACGGCCTGAAAGGACCTCATTGAGGATCAAACACCCGCCAATGGCGGCAACAACCGACTCAAGGCTGAGGAGGATGGCGGCATGGGCCGGATGGCTGCCCTTCTGCCCGTAAATCTGAAGCGAGTAGGCAATGCCCACGGAAAAAACACCGCCGTAGAAAATCGGGATCGCGGCCATTCGGATACCGGAAAGGGTGATCGTCTCCATGGAAACAGCCACGAGCATGCTCACTGCGGAGCAGAGCATGCACTGAACAAAGGAGAGCCTCACCGTATCGATCCGCTGGGAGAGTTTCCCAATGACAATCACATGCATGGCAAAAAAGAAGGCACCCACAAACTCAAGCAGATCACCAAAGCTGATGGTCATCTCCTGGGTGACGCTTAAAAAATAGAGTCCCACGGCAGCCATCAGGGCTCCGATCCAGGTGCCGGTTCCGGCCTTTTGCCTCCAGAACAGTCCGATCACAGGCACGATCACCACATAGAGCCCGGTGATAAACCCGGCTTTCCCGGCCGTTGTATAGAGCAGTCCCACCTGCTGCAGGGAAGATCCGATAAAAAGAAGCCCCCCGGCAAGGATACCGCCGGTTACGATCTCCTTTGGCCGGGGATCATCAACGGCCCTGGCCCTGTTTTTCCTCTTTTTCCGGCCAACCAAAAGGAATGGAAGAAGAGAGAGACCACCCAGGGCAAACCGGATCCCGTTGTAGGTAAAAGGGCCCACATGGTCCATGCCCATTCTCTGGGCAACAAAGGCAAGCCCCCAGATGGTTGCAACCAGAAGGAGGACAAAATCTGATTTAAATGTTTTCATTTCCATGGTATCTATCGCTTGAAGGTTCAGGGCAAATTGAATTTTCTAATATTAGCGACACACCAAGTCAAGGTATTTATGAAGCACGGTGATTTCAGGGAGATGAGATGAAAAAGCAAAACCCCGGTTACAGGGAGCTCTCGGGCCAGAGAGTAATGGCAGGTTTCGACGGAACGATCTTTAACAAGGAGGTCGAACACCTGATTTGCGAACTTAAAATCGGAGGATTAATTCTCTTTGCCGGCAACATCGACTCGCCCGACCAGACAAGCGAGCTGTGCGACCAGGCCCAGGCCTGTGCCAGGGCCGAGGGTCTCCCCCCCCTGTTCATCGCCGTGGACCAGGAGGGCGGTGTGGTGGCCCGGTTAAAGGCGCCCTGGTTTACCGCATTCCCAGGCAACCCCTCCATCAAAAGCCGACAGGAGGCCGAGACCTTTGCCAGAACCACGGCAGCAGAGCTCAAGGGAGTGGGCATCAACATGGACCTTGCCCCGGTGCTGGATGTCGCCCCGGAGAATTTTGACAGCATCATGGCGTCCAGGGTGTTTCCGGGCGGGCCAGACCGGGTGGCAACGCTTGGCACCCGGGTGATAGAGACCCTCCAGGACAACGGCATCATGGCCTGCGCAAAGCACTTCCCCGGCATCGGCAGAACCGTACTCGACTCCCATTTTGAGCTTCCCGTGCTGGACGCGGATCCGGCCCTCCTGGAAGCAAACGACCTTATTCCCTTTGTTGCTGCAGCACAGTCAGACGTATCGGCAATGATGATCTCACACATCCTCTACCCGCAGCTTGACCCGGTGTGGCCGGCCAGCCTCTCCCCAAAAATAGCAGGGGATCTGCTCAGGAACCGTTTGGGATATCAAGGTGTGGTAATGACAGACGACCTGGACATGAAGGCCATCAAGCACGATATCAAGACCTGCGTCACCCAGATTCTTCTCTCCCAGATCGACATCACCCTCGTCTGCCACAAGGGACCGGACATTGAAACAGCTGTCCTTGAGATCGAAAGACAGATCACCGGTGATGAGACCCTCCACCAGATGACCCTTGAATCCATGGCGCGAATCCAGGCCCTTAAAACAAAATATCTACAATAAAGTTGTGGGCTTAAAGGAACCGGGTTCTGGAAAAGACATCCTGGTCCAGCTGGCAGAGGTTGCCCTCCTGGATGAGCCTGTGTCCCCTTGCCGCGATCATGGCGGCGTTGTCGCCGCACAAATCCTTTGGGGGAAGATAGAGGCGAATACCCCGTTTTGAAGCATCGGCTGCCACCCTGACTGCAAGGGCTGAATTTGCAGACACCCCGCCTGCCATGGCAATGCTTTTGCAGCCCCTGGCTTCGGCAGCATGGATGAGCTTAAAGGAGAGCACATCCATGACAGCTGCCTGGAAACCGGCGGCAATGTGGGGAATCATCTCTTCGAGATTATCCTTGTTCAGGTGGATGAACCTGGACACGGCCGATTTCAGGCCGGAAAAGCTGAAGTCAAACCCATCTTTATCAAGATAGGTTCTTGGAAATTTCACACGGGTCGGATCACCCTGGGACGCAAGTTTCTCAACCACAGCGCCACCGGGATATCCCAGGCCCAGCATCTTGGCAACCTTGTCAAAGGCCTCGCCTGCCGCATCGTCCCGGGTCTGTCCCATGAGCTCAAAATCATCGTGGGATGCCACATGATAGATGTTGGTGTGGCCGCCCGATGCAACAAGGGCTGCAAAGGGGAATGCCGGCGGATCTTCGGACAGGAGGATGGAATAGATATGGCCCTCGAGGTGGTTGACCCCGGTCCATGGAAGATTCCTTGCCCAGGCAAAGGCCTTGGCAAAGCTGAATCCAACAAGCAGGGCACCCACAAGGCCGGGTCCCCGGGTTACGGCGACCGCCTCTATATCATCGAGGGTGATGCCGGCTTGTTCAACGGCCTCGGAAACTACCGGGGCAATGGCTTCGATATGCATGCGTGACGCAAGTTCCGGCACCACGCCGCCGTATTTATGGTGAACAGCCACCTGGGTGGATACCACAGATGACAAAATAGTATGCTGGTCCGCAAGAACTGCGGCCGCAGTCTCGTCACAGGACGATTCAATTCCCAATATTATCATGATTTTATTTTACTCGGCTACTTCCATTCTACCTGGGATTCGGAACCTTCGCGTGCGGAGATTTCACCCATGAGATAGGCTTTTTCGTCCATGGCGGCAAGCCGGTCAAGGACATCCTGGGTTGATGCTTCCGGAACAACGGCGATCATGCCGATTCCGTTATTAAAGGTCCTGTGCATCTCATGGTCTGAGACAGATCCTGCTTCCTGGAGAAAACGGAACACCGGGGGAATCTCCCAACTGGATTTTTCCACCACTACCTTACAGGCGTCCGGAATCACCCGGATGATGTTCTCGTCAATGCCGCCGCCGGTGATGTGGGCCAGGCCGTGGATGGGAAGGTCCCTCACAAGGCTGAGCAGGGAGGCGCTGTAGATTCGGGTGGGAGTGATCAACTCCTCGCCAAGGGTTTTGCCAAGCTCGGGAATGTGGGTTGACACGTCATAGCCGCACTTGTCGAAACAGATCTTCCTGACAAGGGAGAAGCCGTTGCTGTGGAGGCCGCTTGAGGCGATACCGATGAGCTTATGGCCGTTCCTGATATCTGATCCGTCAATGATCCTGGAGTTGTCCACAATGCCCACGGAGAAACCGGCAAGATCGTACTCGCCTTCCGCGTACATTCCGGGCATTTCGGCTGTCTCGCCGCCAATGAGGGCACACTGGGCCTCTTTGCACCCTTCTGCAATACCCTTGATGACCTGGGCTGCGACCTCGTTATCAAGGCGACCAATGGAGAAATAATCAAGAAAAAAGAGAGGACGTGCACCCTGGACAGCGATATCGTTGACCACCATCCCGACAAGATCGATGCCGATGGTGTCATGCTTGTTCATCATAAAAGCGATCTTCAGCTTAGTGCCGACGCCATCGGTGGAACTTACGAGAACGGGATTGGAAATGTTGGTGAGGTTCAGGGAAAAAAGGCCCCCGAATCCTCCTATCTCTCCCATCACACCGGACCGGGGCGTACTCTTTGCAAGTTTTTTAATTGTATCCACAAGAGCACTTGCCTTGTTGATATCAACGCCAGCATCAGCATATGTTAAAGGCTCACCCATTTAAAAACACCCCTCTTTTTTAGCGACGACTACAGTCAATTTTGAATCTAAAAAGATATCTCCATTAGGGTTAAAAGTCAAAACCTTTTTGACATAAACGCCCGTATACTGTATTCAGAAGCTTGATTTGGTTCTTATCATTTTTACGATTTGCCGAGCAAAAACGGCGCAAGACTAGGGGATTATCTTACACTATGAAAAGCATAGAGATTGGCATACTGGGATGCGGCATTGTGGGAACTGGTGTTGCGAAGATCCTGATCGAAAAACAGGATCTTTTAGAGTCACGCATCGGAGCCCGGCTACACCTGAAACACGTTGCAGACCTTGACACAACAACGGACAGGGGCATCATTTTTGACGACGGGGTATTGATCTCCGATGCCGAAGCCGTGCTGAACGACCCCGCGATCGACATCATTATAGAGACCATCGGCGGCAAAGGAATTGCCAAGGAGTTCGTACTCAAGGCACTCAACAACGGCAAACACGTGGTCACCGCCAACAAAGCGCTGCTGGCAAGTTTTGGTAACGAACTCGTAGAAGCCGCCCGGGAGAGCCAGGTGGACCTTGCCTTTGAAGCCAGCACAGGCGGGTGCGTACCCGTGATCAAAGCCCTGAGAGAATCCCTTGTGGCAAACCGCATCGAGGGCATGACCGGCATCCTCAACGGCACCTGTAACTTCATCCTCACCAAGATGTCCAAGGAGGGATGTTCCTTTGAAAAAGCATTGAAAGAGGCACAGGAGCTTGGATTTGCCGAGGCAGACCCCTTTCTCGACGTGGAAGGACATGATTCGGCCCACAAACTTGCCATCCTGGGCGCCCTTGCCTATGGCATGGAGATCAACCTGGATGACATCCATGTGGAGGGAATCTCCAAGATCACCCCCATGGATATCGAGTTTGCCGAGGAGTTCGGATACACCATCAAGCTTCTTGCCATCAGCAAGAACAACACGGATACGGTGGAAGCAAGGGTACATCCGGCCATGATTCCGTCATCCAACCCCCTCTCCCACGTGGAAGGTTCCATGAACGCGGTCACCATTGACGGAGACGCCACAGGACAGACAATGCTCTACGGACACGGAGCAGGCATGATGCCCACGGCCAGCGCCGTTGTGGGCGACATCGCCGACATTACAAGAAATATCATCTCCGGCACCCAACAACGAATGCCCATCCTTGGATGCCCTGAATCCAACATCAAGGCCATCCCCATCCTGCCCATGAAGGAGATCAGCACCCCTTACTACTTCCGGTTTGAGGCGGCGGACGAGCCAGGCGTTCTCTCCAGGATCTCCGGCATACTGGGAGATTGCGGCATCAGCATCAAGATCGTCCACCAGAAGGGACGGCGCTCCAACGGATCCGTGCCAGTGGTGATGATCACCCACCATGCCAAAGAGGAGAATGCCCAGAAGGCCCTGAAACAGATCGCAGCCCTGGACTCCATCGTGGACGAACCTGTGGTAATACGAATCGAAAACAACGACAACTAATAAAGGAACAACCATGGATCTCATATGCTCCGACCTTGAAGGGGTCTTTATCCCCGAAATCTGGATCAACGTCGCAAAGAAGACCGGCATCGAGGAACTGCAACTCACCACCCGGGACATCTCCGACTATGACGTGCTCATGCAGAAACGGCTCAGCATCATGGACCAGCACGGACTCAAACTCAAGGACATCACCGATGTCATTGAGACCCTCGACCCCCTGGAGGGCGCTGCCGAGGCCCTTACCTGGATCAGGGAGAGAGCCCAGATCATCATCCTTTCAGACACCTTTGAGGAGTTTGCCCGGCCGTTGATGAAGAAACTTAATTTCCCAGCCCTTCTCTGCCACAGCCTCATAGTTGATGATTCAGGCAGGATCACCAACTACAACCTGCGGCAGCAGAACCAGAAGAAACGGGCTGTCAAGGCGTTCAAGGGACTCAACTACCGGGTTATCGCCTTTGGAGACTCCTACAATGACACGGCAATGCTTGCCGAGGCAGACCACGGCTTCTTTTTCATGCCGCCTGCCAACGTGATCAAGGAGTTCCCCCAGTTCAAGGTGACCCAAAATTACGAGGAACTCAAGACAATGATAGGTTCGCTCATATAACCATGGCCATAGACCTTAAATCATTCAAGAAGATCCGGGCCCTGGTCCTGGGTGATCTCATGATCGACGAGTACCTCTGGGGAGAGGTGGACCGCATCTCCCCGGAGGCACCGGTTCCCATCGTCGCCGTAAAAAGGGAGAGCTACACCCTTGGCGGTGCAGGCAACGTCATCAACAACCTGGTGGCCATGGGCGCATCGGTATCAGTGGTTGGAACCGCCGGCACAGGCGAGGCGGGCCGGCTCATGCTCGACAAGTTCAAGGAGCTCAGGGTGGATACCGGCGGCATCCTGGACGAACCAGACAGGCCCACCACCAAGAAGACCCGGGTTATCGCCTCCAACCAGCAGGTACTCAGAATCGACAAGGAGACAAAAAAGGAGATCTCCCCCGCCACATTGAAGCGGCTGCTGTCCTTTATTAAAGAGGTAGCTCCCAAAGTGGATCTCATCATCATCTCCGATTACGATAAGGGCCTGGTCACCCGGGAACTTGTCAAACAGACCGTTTCCATTGCCAGGAGCCACAACATCCTCACCCTTGCCGACCCCAAGGGGCTCGATTTCACCAAATACAGCCGGGTCTCCCTGCTCACCCCCAACCAAAAAGAAGCGGGCCTTGCCACCGGCATCGACATCCGGACCGAAGAGGACCTGGTCAGGGCCGGCAACAAAATCCTTGCAATCGCCGACCTTGAACGCCTCCTCATCACCTGCGGAAAAGATGGGATGATGCTGTTTGAAAGGAACAAAGAGCCCTTTAAGATAGAGTCCGAAGCCCGCCAGGTGTTTGACGTATCAGGCGCAGGAGACACGGTTATCTCCACCCTGGGCCTATCCCTTGCAGCCAAGGCCGACTTCAAGGAGAGCGCAGCCATTGCCAATGCCGCCGCCGGCATCGTTGTGGCCAAGGTAGGCACGGCAACCACCACCCCGGAGGAAGTGGAAAAGGTCCTGGGAGAGCGGTGATGGAATTCTTTCGAACCACGGACAAAGGCGTTGTCGTGAACATCGTTGTGCAACCACGGTCGTCAAAGACCATGATCACGGGTATCCACAACAACGCCCTCAAGGTGAAACTCACCTCCCCGCCCGTGGATGGGGAGGCCAACAAGACGCTGGTCAAGTTCCTCTCCAAGCTCTTCAAGGTTCCAAAATCATCCATAGAGATCATCAAGGGAGAGACAAGCCGGACAAAGCAGGTCCTCATTCCCGGGGACAACACCACCAAAGACCGGGTCATCTCAATCCTCGAGCCCCTGGCTCCGAATTGATTCCCCATAAGATTTCAAACAATTAGCATTTTATTTAAAAAAGCCCTTGACTTAAACCCCGGTTTACCATATCTTTGCTGGGTTGTTGCGGGGTGGAGCAGTCTGGTAGCTCGTCGGGCTCATAACCCGAAGGCCGTTGGTTCGAATCCAGCCCCCGCTACCACAAACAAATAAAGATTCGGATTCGTTCGTTTCTTTATGTTTTTTTTTTATAGCAGCATGGTTGATGCGGGGTGGAGCAGTCTGGTAGCTCGTCGGGCTCATAACCCGAAGGTCGTTGGTTCGAATCCAGCCCCCGCTACCACAACAAATAAAGATTCGAATTCATTCGTTTCTTTTTGTTTTT
>JAQYWC010000002.1 GCA_030145245.1 Desulfobacterium sp. | reverse complement strand
TTTCATCTGGGCTGCAATCTCTTTGTGTGAACCAATACCCATGAGTGAAACTGTAGGAATAAAAAATCCGTAAACTGCTTCTCCGTTTGACATGTTCATGCTCCTTATTAAAGTTTGTTCGTTATTGACTAAAATTAACATCGCTTGAACTTGATTGACTATAAAAGCAAGAACAGGGCCAGAGTGTCCTTTTCGGGTTCAAATTTGTCCGTTTGTTTTGATGTGGTTGGGTAAGGGGTTGAAATGAAAGCATAAAATGAATTGAATTCAGGTGGGTAAATATTTTTTCTGCGGATTGCCCGGGCAAGCTGCTTTTTAATCCCGGGGAGGAGAGGGGGCAATGTGACCCAATGGGGGTGCCCGGTTGTGTCAATGGGTAACACTCTATCTCCGGCCGGCTCCAGGTTGCATAACAGCCGGGTTAAAAATATCAGCGGTCGACTCAGAAACCGATTAATGATATTTATGCCAGAATACCAGGTGCTGAAGCCTGCACCTGAGCATCAAATTGATGGATATATCGCAAGTCGTGTACTGAATTTTATAACAAATAATTTTATAAAGGTCTGATTAATGACGCTTTTAATCTTGTATGTTTTTATAGCCCTTTTCTTTCATGTGTTCCCTTATGGAGGCTGTTCTCCTGAGCGTACCCCATTCATACGTAGCTGTGATGGAAAAAAACGACCCAAAAGCCGGAAAGCAGTTTCGCATCCTTAAAACCAAGATTGACAGACCCCTGGCCGCCATACTCAGCCTTAACACCATTGCCCATACAGTCGGGGCTGCAGGTGCAGGTGCCCAGGCCGGTTTTTGTCTGCCTGAACTATCTGATTTCCTTTGTATGGATATCCAAATTCATTACCAGGCTTTTTTCTTCAAAGGAGAGTTCAGATAGCTTCTGCAAAGAGGCGTTTACGGCAATGGCAGAACTTGGTGAAAAGTCGGGAAAGCTGAGAAAGCAGGAAGCCAGGATTTTGCGAAGTCTCTTCAGGTTCAACTCCCTTCGGGTGAAAGATGTCATGACTCCCAGGACCGTTGTGTTTGCACTGGAGGAGGAGGCTGAATCGCCGGGAACACCTTTCTCTTGTTGTTGATGAATACGGCGGGACCGCCGGCATAGTGACCCTGGAGGACATCGTTGAAACCCTGCTGGGCATGGAGATTGTTGACGAACTTGATACAGATGAAGATATGCGTGCCCTTGCACATTCCAAGTGGCAGGCCAGGTTAAGCAGGATGATGAAGAAGTAAGGCTGGAATTTTACCGGAGCATCGATCCGGTTTTCACGGAAGAGTTTCCCTGTTGGGACGCAATTGATTCAGGCCCCATTCATTTTTCCGGCGGAATGATCTTGCCGTGGGGGTCCTGCTTGGGGCTGCCGAGCTTTTTGTCCAGGTACTCGACCGTACCGCCTTCCAGGAGGTGCTCGAGCTTGTGGGCGGTGGGATGGAGATCCTTTTCCGGGGTGCCGATGCTCTCCAGGTAGGTTTCCCAGAGCCTGTGGGCCCGCAAGACCCTGTTTGCCTCTTTTTCGCCCTTGTCCGTCAGGGCGTATCCCGGTGGAGAGGACACAAGAAGATCGTCCTGGACCATCCGCTTCAGCACGTTATCCATTACTTTTGCAGGTTTCAAGTATTCACGGATGGCCTCCGCCGGGGCGGGTTTGCCATACCGGAGCACGGAGGTCAGGACATCCTCGATGAGCTGTTGGGGCACCAGGTTGCGCATGAGCAGCCACCGGGACAGGAGGCCGTATTTTGGCGCCACCATGAGCACCACGAGGAACTGAAGGGTGCAGAACAGCATAATGGCCCCGCCGCCGGCCGAATCGAGCCATACACAAAGGTAAAGACCGCCGATGATGCTTGTGACGCCGAACAGGGCGGCGAGCACCATCATCTTGTCCAGGCGGTCGCTGAGCAGGTAGGCGGTGGCCGACGGTGTGATCAGCAGCCCCACCACCAGGATAACCCCCACCATGCTGACGGCGCTGACCACCACCAGGGAGACGCAGATGGTCAAAAGGTAATCCAGCAGCACCACGGGCAGGCCGATGGAGGCGGCCATGACCGGATCAAAGGTGGCCAGCTGAAAATGCCTGAAGAAGAGAATCAGGATGGTCAGAACGACGGCGGCCACAAAGGCGGAGACCCAGAGATCCGTGGCCGCCACCCCGAGGATATCGCCCATGATGAAATGCATGAGATCAATGTGGATATAGTGACGGAAAATGGAGACTGCCACCACGCCCAGGGCAAAGATCCCCGTGTACATGATGCCGATGGCCGTGTCCTCTTTTACCCGGGATATCCTGGCAACGAAATTGATCAGGGCCACGGTGGAGACCGCTGCGATCAACGATCCCGCAAGCATGCCCGGGGCGTGGGCTTCAAGGCCGAAAAACATCTTCATCACCAGGTAGCCGCCGGCCACTCCGGCGATCATGGCGTGGGAAAGGGCATCCCCCAGAAAGGCCATCCGCCGGAGCACCACAAGGCAGCCGACCACGCCGGCCACCACGGCCACGATGGAGCCCCCGATCAGGGCTTTTTGGAAATAGGTTTCGGTCAGGGGAGCGATAAATAGTTCGATCATCGGGTATTCTCCTTTTCCAGGACATCCCTGAAAATTCTCAGCCGGCCCTCGTAGACCTCGCTGAGCAGATCCTCCTGAAGCACGGCGCCTGGATGGCCATAGGCATAGAGCCTTTGTTTGATGAGCAGGAGCTTGTCGAAATATTCCGCTGCGGTGGACAGGTCATGGTGAACCACCACCAGGGTTTTGCCCGCATTTTTGGCCCGCTCCAGCACTTCGAGGATGGCCCGCTCGGTTGCGGCATCCACCCCGGCAAAGGGTTCGTCCAGCAGCAGGATATCACTGCCCTGGGCAAGGGCCCTCGCCATAAAGACCCGCTGCTGCTGGCCGCCGGAGAGCTCCCCGATCTGCCGGTCCCCCAAGTCCTCCATCCGGACCATTTTCAGGGCGTCAATGGCCCCGTCCCAGTCTGTTTTTCCGGGGGACGTATACCAGGGAATCTGCTGGTAGCGGCCCATGAGGGCCACCTCCCGGACCGTGATGGGAAAATCCCAGTCCACAGCCCCCCGCTGGGGTACATAGGCCACCCGGCCCTTTGCCTTCTGGGCATCGATCCCGTTAATGCGGACGGTGCCGAGGTCAGGCCGGACAAAACCGAGAACAGCCTTGATAAAGGTTGATTTCCCGGCCCCGTTGGGACCTATGATCCCCACCAGCTGGTCTGTTTCGATATTTACACTGACGTCCAGCAGGGCCGGGCGGGCATTGTAACTTACGGTAAGGTGTTCGACTTCTATGGCAAAGGGCTTGTCAGTGGTCATGGTCGTCATCCTCGTGTGAAGTCAGCCTGAAGCGGATGGTGCCGGACACAAGCGCACCCCGGTCACCCCAGACGGTATTGTCAACAATGACAAATTCCCGGTCCAGAAGCCGAACCCTCAGGCCATGGTCCATCATGCTTTCAGCCATCGGGGGGCTGGCTTTGACGTAGATTTCGTTGCTCCCGGCCTGGAGGCCCCGCAGTTTTGAAATCCTGATTCGTTTTCCACGCAGGACTTCCCCTTCAGGCAGGTCGAGCCCCCGGCCGTTGAGGTTCAGGGTCAGCAGGGCATCGCTTTGGGGACCGGAATCCAGGGCAAAGGGGTCTTTTTCAACGGAAAAGGTCGGGGTGATTTCCAGCAGGTACTCCCCGTCAACATGCTCCACCGCCTGTACCGGGGAGGGGCCCTCCGGCAGCCTCGCATCCCGGAGCCAGGTATAGCCCCACAGGCCGCCCACAATAACGATCCATATCACCAGACAGAGTAAAAAACGCATGGGGCCATCCCTTATTTCAGTGCATTTACGATGAGCAGGGTATTTTCCCGCATCATGCCGATATAGGTTTCACCGGCAGACCCTTCAGGTCCCATGGAGTCAGAATAGAGCTCCCCGCCGATTTTAACCCCGGTTTCCTTTGCGATTTCCCGGATCTGCTTGGGGTTGATGGTGGTCTCGACAAAAATGGCGGGGGCACCGGACTCCTTGATGGACTTGACCACTTTTCGCCGGCGATCCGGGGTCATGCCGGCACCGACCTCTGCGCCGGTGGACCATCCCACCGGTGCGATGGACAAAAAATCGTTTTTCTCGTTGAACTTGTATTCCCGGCAGAAGTAATTGAATGCATCGTGGGTGGTCACAAGTATCCGCTGCCGGGGAGGAATCCGGTTCAGCTGCTCCCTGATCCAGGCATCCAGCACCCGCAGCTGCTGAAGGAAAAGTTTGCCCCGGGCCTCGAAAAGATCCTTGTTTTCAGGATCCAGGCGGATCAATCCTTTAATGATATTATTAACATAGACCGCTGCATTTCTCGGTGAAAACCAGGCATGGGGATCTGTAATGGAGCGTTCCCCACTGTCAATGGAAAGGAGGCGGATACCGCTGGTGGCGGTGACCAGCGGTTTTTTCGCATCCCTGGCAAGGGTGGCCATCCAGCTCTTGCCCTCCAGGTGCAGGCCGTTTTCAATGCAAAGGTCAGCCCCCAGCACGATTTGAACGTCATTGGGGGTGACGATATAGGTGTGGGGATCCGCTCCCGCTGCAAGAATGCTTTTGACTATTGCCTGGTCTCCGGCAATCTGCCTTGCAAAATCGGCAATCTGGGTGGTGGAGGCCACCACCACCGGTTTTTCCCCGGATGATGCAGGGCTTGAGACCGGCACGAACAGAGATATCAGTACCACAAACAAAGCGGATTTCAAAAAAAAGACTTTCATGGGAAACTCCATTTATTGAAATGATATGAATTTAAGGATACGATGGAGCCTTCATTCTACATGAAAAAAAAGGATTGGCAAGCAACTTGTCGTAACGTTCAAACCTCAAAGGAAGTGTCCCATTTCCGGTTTACCCGGCCTCAAATGTTCGGAGGAGCAGCATAGTCCGCGGCATATTAAATGATAGCTAAAAGAGGTTCATCCGATTAACGCGTACTTTTTGTTATTGCGGTAAAAGGTGAGAGATATGCGAAGATTAGAAGTACGGATCCCTTTGCCATGGCTGATGGAGACAGGGAGATCCGTACTTTTTATTTTTTAGGGCCGGTAGGGGTACCGGCCCGGTGGTTGTTCAATTATAGGGCTGCTTTGTAAATTTCAATAACATCATCAAGGGTCGGACGCCTCGGGTTGGTGGCGCCACAGGCATCTTTCTGTGCATTCTCAGCCATGATCTTGAGATCTTTTTCCTTTACCCCAAGCTCTGTAAGGTTTGTAGGGATACCTACGTCTGCGGAAAGGGTCTGGATGGCAGTCAATGCTTTTTCAGCTGCGTCCCGTGTGGAGAGACCTGTAATGTTTTCTCCCAAGGCAACGGCGATGTCCGCATATCTCTCAAGCTTGGCAATGAGGTTGTATCTTGACACATGGGGAAGAAGGATGGCGTTGCAGACACCATGGGGAAGGTTGTAAAAACCACCCAGTTGATGTGCCATTGCATGTACATGGCCAAGGCTTGCATTGTTAAACGCCATGCCAGCAAGATATTCAGCATATGCCATTCTGTCCCTTGCGGCCAGATCCTCTCCATTGGCAACCGCCTGCCTCAAATGCTTGGCAACAAGTTCAATGGCCTTGATGGCACAGGCATCGGTAATGGGTGTTGCAATGGTTGAAACATAGGCTTCAACGGCGTGGGTCAGGGCGTCCATGCCGGTTGCAGCCGTAAGCGCGGAAGGCATACCCATCATGAGAAGGGGATCGTTGATGGCAATGTTGGGGGTTACGCGCCAGTCAACGATGGCCATTTTAACATGTCTGCTGGTATCGGTGATGATGCAGAAACGGGTCATCTCACTGCCGGTGCCGGCTGTGGTGTTGATGGCAATAAAGGGAGGCATTGCTTTTGTGGATTGATCCACGCCTTCATAATCGTGGATGGTGCCGCCGTTTGTGGCAACCAGGCCAATACCTTTTCCAC
>JAQYWC010000049.1 GCA_030145245.1 Desulfobacterium sp. | reverse complement strand
GTCTGACCCCTATTTTTTTAAGCTAAGTCCGACCCCTTTTGCTTACTTCTTCAAGAGCGCCTTGGCGTTCTCAATGATGTTTTCCTTGGTAAAGCCGTACTCGCTGAGCACCTTGTTGCCCGGAGCGGATGCGCCGAACCCGTCAATGCCGATCACTTTTCCAGCGTCACCCACATAGCGCTCCCAGCCCATGGTGATGCCCGCTTCAACAGCCAGCCGTGTTTTGACAGCCGGTGGAAGGATCCGCTCTTTGTAGTAGTCAGGGGCGTTCTCAAAGAGCTCCCAGGAGGGCATGCTCACAACCCTTGCCTGGACGTTCTCCGCTGCCAGGGCCTCTGCCGCTTCAACACAGAGGTGAACCTCGGAGCCGCTGGCCATGAGGATGATATCGGGCTCGCCCTCAGTATCTTTCAGGGTGTAAGCACCGTGGGTCAGCTCTCCGTCCGCCCCGGTGGTGTCGAGGATGGGCAGGTTCTGGCGGCTCAGGATCAGGGCCGTGGGGGCGTTCAGGGTTTTCAGGGCCTGTTTCCAGGCGTCTGCCGTCTCATTGGCATCTGCCGGCCGGATCACGTTGAGTCCGGGGATGGCCCGCAGGGAAGCCACATGCTCCACTGGTTGGTGG
This sequence comes from Desulfobacterium sp., assembly GCA_030145245.1. GTDB lineage: Bacteria > Desulfobacterota > Desulfobacteria > Desulfobacterales > Desulfobacteraceae > Desulforapulum. The sequence continues at coordinate 72,669 of JAQYWC010000049.1, read as the reverse complement.
GTGGGGCCGTCTTCGCCCACGGCCACGCTGTCATGGGTGAGCACGTAGATCATGGGCAGCTTCATGAGGGATGCCACCCGGATGGCCGGTCTCATGTAGTCGGCAAAGACCAGGAAGGTGCCGCCAAAGGGGCGAACGCCGCTGTGGAGGTACATGCCGCTCATGATGGAAGTCATGGCGTGTTCACGGACACCGAACCGGATGTTCCTTCCGTCCGGGGTCTCCGCCTGGAACTCGTCGAAACCGTTGAGAAAGGTGTTGTTTGAGGGTGCCAGGTCGGCGGATCCGCCCATGAGGGTGGGCAGGTTCTTGGCAATGGCGTTGAGCACTTTGCCCGAGGCCGCCCGTGTGGCAACCGGCTTGTCCTCGGTTGAGAAGACCGGAACCTCTTTGTCCCATCCGGCGGTCAAAAAGCCGGAGATGGCATCCACAAAGTTGTCGGCAAGTTCGGGCATCTCAGCCTTGTATGCATCAAAGATCGCCTGCCATGCCTTCTCGTTTTCCTGGCCCTTGTCAACGGCTTTTCTGCACTCAGCGAGCACCGCGTCAGGCACATAAAAATCCTTGTCCGCAGGCGCGCCGTAGAACTCTTTTACAAGCTTGATCTCATCCACGCCCAGGGGAGAGCCGTGGGCGCCTGAGGAGTCCTGCTTGTTGGGGCTTCCGTAGGCGATGTGGGTCTTGAGCTTGATCATGGTGGGCCGGGCGGTCTCTTCCTTGGCGGCCGTGATGGCGGCCCGGATCTTTCCAAGGTCGTTGCCGTCGTCCACCACCAGCACCTGCCAGTTCAAGGCCTCAAACCGTGCCTTGACATCCTCGGTAAAGGTGATGTCGGTCTTGCCCTCGATGGAGATGGAGTTGTCGTCGTAGATGCACACGAGCTTGCCAAGCTTAAGATGCCCTGCCAGGGATGCGGCCTCGTGGGAAACACCCTCCATGAGATCCCCGTCGCCGCAGATCACATAGGTGTGGTGGTCGATGAGGGTCTTGCCGTCCCGGTTAAACCGGGCAGCCAGGTGGCGTTCTGCCATGGCCATGCCCACGGCGTTGGCAACGCCCTGGCCCAGGGGGCCGGTGGTGGTCTCCACCCCTGCGGTGTGTCCGTATTCCGGGTGGCCCGGGGTTTTGCTGCCCCACTGCCTGAAGCTCTTGAGGTCGTCCAGGGTGGTGCCGTATCCGTTCAGGTAGAGCAAGCTGTACAGGAGCATGGATGCATGGCCCCCGGAGAGAACAAACCTGTCCCTGTCAATCCATGCGGGGTTTTGGGGATTGTGTTTCAGAAAATCCTTCCACAGAACAAAGGCTGCCGGCGCAAGCCCCATGGGGGCTCCGGGATGACCGGAGTTTGCCTTCTGGATGGCATCCATGGAAAGGGTCCTGATGGTAGTGATACATTGCTGGTCAAGGTCTGTGTTGGCGCAAGCCATTGTGTTTCTCCTGTTTGTGTTGCTTTTTTTAATAGGGACGTTGCCCGGTGATTTCTTAATTGTTGCTTACAGGGCTCTCATGAATTCAGGTTTGAGCCCGATTTTACCCTCCAGGGCCTTGGCAATATGGGCAAGGGTCTTTTCCTTGTCCCGGGGAAGCTCGGCCCTGATGGGAAGATAGTTGGATGCGTGGTTGGCATGGAACAGTCCCTTTGTGAGGTGGGTGGCCGAGATCATGGCCCCAAGCTCACTGAGCATCTCATCCGGGGTGATAAGGTCAAACTTACCCTGTTCGTACAGGTCGTGCATTTGGGTGCCCGGGATGAGCATGAGGCTCAGGGCGCCCACATACTCGGGATCGATGGCCGTCAGTACCCTGCCGGTCTCCCTGGCATGGATCAGGGAGCGTTCCCTGCCTGCAATGCCGGCAAGGACCGTGATGGAGAGCTTGAACCCGGCACGCCTGATCTTCTGGCCCATCTCGATCATCCGCTGGGCGTCGGCGCCCTTGACGATCTTTTTCAGGGTCAGGTCATCCCCGGTTTCAAGGCCCATGTATGCGATTCGGACCCCCAGCTCCCGGAGCTCTTTCAGCTCCTGGTCGGACTTCATCCGGATGCTCTTGGTGTTGGCATAGAGGCCGATTCTCTCGATCCAGGGAAGCCGCTGGTTGATTCTTTCAAGGATCGGGACCAGCCGTCGCTGGGGGATGATCAGGGCATCGCCGTCGCAGAGGAAAAGCCGGTTCTGATTGCGGCAGTGCCTGGCCGCGAACTCGATATCCTCCATGATCACAGGATCTTTCTTGATGGTGAACCGTTCTCCCTTGTAAGCGCCGCAAAAGGTGCACTTGTTGTGGGAACACCCCACTGTCACCTGGAGGAGAATCGAGTTTGCCTCGCTGGGAGGCCGTATGATATTTCCTTCATAGTGCATATTGTTTCTCCCATTTCCTTTAAATGGCCATGACAATAAAAAAACCTGCACCCACCAACCACCCGGGGGCCATTGCCCCGTGGTCCTGATGAAGCACGATAATTAACAGGTTTCGCCCTAAAAATCAATATAATCAATGGATTGATCTTTGATATTATGGTTTTTTCCCCAGGAACGGTTTTTTGGGGCCCCGGGAGCCTGTTTTCGTTAATCTTTTGCAGTACCCGCCTTGACAATCATGAATTTAAACCAATTATTTAGGACAAAAATAGATTTAATAACCATTGTTTACGCAAGGAAACATACAGGAGAAATTATGGGCATCAAAAAAGAGACGTGTGAGTTTAAAACCGAAGTTCAGCAGTTGCTGCACCTGATCATCAATTCCCTTTACTCCAACAAGGAGATCTTTGTGCGGGAGCTTGTCTCCAACGCATCCGACGCCATTGACAAGGCACGGTTCAAGGAGCAGACAGCGCCTGAGTTGTTTGAGGGCAGCAACGATTTCAAGATCCGCATCGCAACCGATTCCGAGAACCGGACATTTGAGATCTCGGACAACGGTATCGGCATGACCTTTGAAGAGGTGAACGAGAACATCGGCACCATCGCCCGGAGCGGCACCGCAGCCTTTGTGGAGGCCCTTGAAAAGTCCAACGGTGATAATACCATCTCCCCGGAACTGATCGGTCAGTTTGGTGTGGGGTTCTACTCTGCATTCATCGCAGCCGACAAGATTACCCTTGTCACAAAGGCCGCCGGAGCCGACACCGCAGTCAAGTGGGAGTCGGACGGCAAGGGATCCTACACGGTTGAGGAGACGGAAAAAGCGGAGCGCGGGACGACCATCACCCTTGAGCTCAAGGATGTGGAAGAGGGCGACCAGGACTTTACCGAAGAGTACACCATCCGCCACATCATCAAGAAGCACTCTGATTTTGTCACCTACCCCGTGGTGATGAACGTCGAAAAGAGCGAGCCCATCCCCGAGGAGGAGATCGTCAAGGATGCAGAGGGCAAGCCCGTTGGAGAGCCCTACCGAAAGGTGCGGGCCGATGAGACCCTCAACTCCATGAAGGCGATCTGGACAAAGAGCAAGGATGATGTCACCGAAGAGGAGTATGACGAGTTCTACAAGCACATAAGCCACAACTGGGACAAGCCCATGGAGATCCTTCACAAGCGGTTTGAAGGCATCACCGAGTATGACGCCCTGCTCTTTCTGCCCTCCAAGGCGCCCTTTGACATGTTCCGGCCGGAGCGGAAAAACGGGATGCAGCTTTACTGCAAGCGCGTCTTTATCATGGACGACTGCAAGGAGCTTCTGCCTGAATACCTCGGGTTTGTCCAGGGTGTGGTGGATGCCCCGGATCTCAACCTCAACGTCAGCCGGGAGATCCTCCAGGAGGACCGCCTGGTCCGAAACATTAAAAAGAACCTGGTCAAGAAGATCTTCGCCATGCTGGAAAAGATGGACCAGGAGAAGTACGAAACCTTCTTTGACGAGTTTGGCCAGGCCCTGAAGGCAGGTCTTCCCACCGATTTTGACAATAAAGAGCGGATCGCATCCCTTCTTAGGTACAAGACCACCAAGTCCGACGGAAAGTATGTCTCCCTTGACCAGTACATCGAGAACATGAAAGAGGACCAGAAGGAGATCTACTACATCACGGGCGAGAACATGACCTCCCTGATCAACTCTCCCCTGCTCGAGGCCCTCAAGGCCCGGGATTACGAGGTTATCCTCATGGTGGATCCCGTTGATGAGTGGGTGGCCCAGAGCCTGCCCGAGTACAAGGAGAAGAAACTCAAGAGCGCGGAAAAGGGCGATCTGGATCTTGATGAGACCGTGGATGACGAGAAAAAGGACGCATACACCCCCCTGTTTGACTTCATCAAGGAGAAGCTGGACGGGAAGGTCAAGGATGTCCAGGTCTCAAACCGGCTCAAGGATTCCGTGGCATGCCTTTCCGGGGACGACGCCGGCATGAGCGCTTACATGGAGAAGATCCTCAAGGCGTCAGGCCAGGATGCACCGGCCCAGCAGCGCTCCCTTGAGCTCAACATCAACCATCCCGTGGTGGAAAAGATCAAGGCCGTGTTTGAGACGGATACGACCAATCCGGTTCTCAAGGATTACTCGGATCTTCTCTTTGACCTTGCCGTGATCAGTGAGGGGGGTAAGATCGACAACCCCGCCCGATTCAGCATGCTCATGGGCGATATCATGGCTAAATCCATATGATGATCTATCTTGAGAGCCTGGGATGCTGCCGCAACCAGGTTGACAGCGAAGTGATGCTGGGCAGGCTTGAGGCAGCGGGTCATGGCATCGTCCATGACCCTTCCCTGGCAGAGGTGATCATCGTGAACACCTGCGGATTCATATCAGCAGCCTCGTCAGAGGCTGTTGATATCATCCTTGCCATGGCCGGGTATAAAAAGGAAGGCAAGTGCCAGCGACTGGTGGTTACCGGCTGCATGACCGAGCGGTTCAAGGATGACGACCTTGTGTCTGAGCTGCCCGAGGTGGATGCCTTCCTGGGAACCGGGGCCTGTGACCGCATTGTTGATGTGGTTGAGGACGGTTCCGGCAAGACGCTCTCCCTGTTTCCCGACACCTGTGCAAGGGAGATGCAGGGCTTGCCCCTGCCGAGGATCACCACCCTTGACCATCTTGCCCATGTCAAGATCTCCGAGGGGTGCAACCGTCACTGCACCTATTGCATTATCCCTCAACTCCGGGGAATCCAGCGGAGCCGTTCTATTGAGGAAGTGGTGGCCGAGGGCGAAGCCCTTGTCCGTCAAGGCGTCCGGGAGATCGTCCTGGTGGGGGAGAACACCTCGGATTACGGGGTGGACCTCGAACCTGCAGGAGATCTTTCTGTCCTGCTGACAACCCTGGCCGAACGGATCGCTTCCATTGCTCCAGAGGCGTGGATCCGGCTTCTCTACACCCATCCCTCCTCTTTGAGCCGGGAGATGATCGAAGCGGTGGCAAAGCTTGACAATGTCTGCACCTATTTTGATGTGCCGATCCAGCATGCAAGCTCACGGATGTTGCGGCGCATGGGCCGGAACTATACCCGGGAGGATCTTTACGACCTGTTTGCCTTTATCCGCAAGGTCGATCCTGATGCCGCCCTCAGGACCACCCTGATCACCGGGTTCCCGGGGGAGACAGAGACCGATTTCCAGGAGATGCTCGATTTTGTCAAGGAGATCCGCTTTGACCAGCTGGGGGTGTTTGCCTACTCCGACGCCGACGATCTGAAATCCCATTCCCTGAAGGACCATGTGCCCGAAGAGACCGGTGAGATCCGTCGGGACGCCATCATGGCGGCCCAGGCCCTGATCTCCGAAGAGATCAACGAAAAGTACCTGGACCGGACCGTGACCGTGCTTGTTGAGGAGAATCCCGATGAGGGGATCTATCTTGGCAGGACCGGGTTCCAGGCACCGGAAGTGGACGGGTTCACATTTGTTTATGGCTCAGGACTTGAAATCGGCACCTTTGTCAGGGTAAAGATCAATGATACCCATGAGTATGACATTTCAGGAGAGATTGCATGAAAAGTGCTCTGAAGAGCAGAATCGTATCAGCGGTTGAAGGGGATCTTGAACAGATCGAGGCGGCCCTGTCCAACAACCTGACCCCAAATCTGAGCCTTGTGAAGGATATTGCAGGGCACCTTTTGTTCAGCGGCGGAAAACGGCTTCGCCCCCTGCTCTTTCTGTTGAGTTCACGGCTTTGTGATTATCCGGACGACCTGGCCGTAAGGTTCTCCACCCTGTTTGAATACCTCCATGCCGCAACCCTTCTCCACGACGATGTGGTGGACCGGGCCGACATGCGCCGGGGGAAACAGACGGCCCATGCCACCTGGGGAAGTCCCCGGGTGGTCCTGACCGGGGATTTCCTTCTTGCCCGCTCCCTCACCCTTGCCGCTGAGACAAAGCTTCCCAGGATCATCAAGGTGATCGCCAACATCACCGAAGAGATGTCCCAGGGGGAGATCGACCAGCTGGAGAAAAAGGGGAAGCTCGATCTCACCGAGGCCGAGTACATGGCTGTTATCCAGGGCAAGACCGCCGTGCTCATCGAGGGTGCCTGTAAAAGCGGTGCCATCATCGCCCAGGCGGCCGGGGAGAAGGAAGCCGCCCTTTGTGATTACGGCCACCACCTGGGGGTTGCCTTTCAGATGGCCGACGATCTTCTGGATTATACGGCCGATGCCAGGACCCTGGGGAAAAATCCCGGGGCCGACATCCGGGAGGGAAAGTTGACCCTGCCCCTGATCCACGCCCTGGCACAGGCCGATGAAGGGGACCGTCGCTGGATGGAGAAGGTGATCTCGGACAAGGAGTTCAATGAATCCGATTTCGATGGGATCGTTGAAAAGCTTCATCTCTACGGGGGGATTGACTATACCGAGTCAAGGGCCCGGGACCATGTTGAACAGGCAAAGAAGAGCCTTGAAATATTTGACGATTGTGAATCAAAAAATATCATGATGCTGCTGGCCGATTATGCCATTGCAAGAAACGTATAGGAGAGTTTGATGATGAGACGAGTTTTTACGGGCCTGGCAGGGTTGACCTGCCTGGTTGTGCTCCTGGCCCTGGGAACGGAAAACGGTTTTGCCGGTTCAGGGGAGGGCAAGACCGTTGCCCTTGGAAAACGACCCATCCTCAACGATAATCTGCCCAAGGCAAAAAAAGAGGCTGTGGGCGACGCCCTTCAGACATCGGTTGAGCGGGCGGTGGTGGCCATGCTCTCCCGGTCGGACATTGCCGAGAACCTTGATTTCCTGTGGGAGCAGGTGTTTGCCGATCCCCAGAAATATGTGGAGACCTACCGGGTGGTTGCCGAGCTTGAAAAGGAGCAGCAGTACATGGTGGCCGTGGAGGCAACTGTCAATGACAGGGCCCTGGAAGCGTTTTTCACCCGGGCAAGGATCCTCAACACGGCAAAAGATACGCCGTCTGTTCTCTTTTTCATCAGTGAGCAGTCCTTTGACGAGGTGCTTCCCCGGTACTGGTGGGGCAACAACCCGCTTCCCTATGCGTCGTCTGCGGAAGCCGCCCTTACCGCTGTCCTGGCAAAACAGGGTTACACCATTGTGGGGAATGACTCTCCCCGTCCGGATCCTGCAACCCTGGGCATCACCTTTGATTTTATCCACGATTCCACTGCTGCCATCAAGCTTGGGATAGCCCTCAAGGCGGATATGGTGGTGATGGGAAAAGCCCGGGCCGAAGAGCCGTCCAACCGCATGGGCGACGATCGCTCCTATGGAGCCGCTGTTGTCCTGGAGGTCTATGCCACGGCCACCGGGGAACGGATTGCCTCCATTGAACACGCTGGGGTTGTCAAGAGCCATGTTGTGGAAGAGGGGGCAGGCAACGCCCTTGCCCGGGCAGGCGAGCTTGCCGGGCAGGAGCTTTTGTCCAGACTCCAGGATCACTGGGCCGCCCAGCAGCGCACGGTCAGGGCCATTGAGACCCGGGTTGAAGGCGCAGACTATCTGTCCAGCTTTATCATGCTGAGAAAGGTGCTCAACGACATGTCCGGCATCGAGGATGTCCAGACAAAGGAGATCGGATCCGACCAGGCCGTGGTGGATATCCACTTCAAGGGCAATGCCGGAAAGCTTGCCGACCTGCTCATGCTCAAGAGCTTTGACTCCTTTGACATCGAGATGTCCGAGGTGACGGAAAACTCCATGGTGATCCGCTTTGTCACCAAGGAGGATGTGGCGCCGGTGGAGCCGTCTGAAATAAAAAAGGCATATATTTCGGAATAGTTGTTTTTATCTCCTTGACAACACCGTTGGAGGGTGATAGAAACTTTTCTACATAAAGGCGCGTAGCTCAGTTGGTAGAGCGCTACCTCGACACGGTAGAAGTCAGCAGTTCAAGCCTGCTCGTGCCTACCATAAAAAATTAAGGGCTTACAGTTTTACGACTGTAAGCCCTTTTGTTTTTTCTAAAGACTTTTCCAAGGGGCTGTTTGACACAACGGGCGGGTTGCTGCTACACATGACACTGTTCTCAAACAGTGACGAAAGGAAGCTTCAGTGACAGTTCTTCATAAACAATCGGCTCTTGTACGCTATTTCCCGGCCATTTTAAGCGGGGCCCTCCTGACCCTGGCGTTTCCCGCCCCGGGACTAAACTTTCTTGCCTGGGTGGCCCTGGTGCCTCTCATGGTCTCGGTTCATGCCATGGAAACCCGACAGGCGTTCCATGCAGGGCTTGTGGCCGGCGTTGTTCATTTTATCTCCCTCTTGTACTGGATCGTGCCCACCATCCGGGTCTACGGCGGGGTGCCCCTGGTGCTGGCCCTGCCGGTGCTGGCCCTTCTCGCTTTTTACCTTGCCCTCTATGTGGCTCTTTTTTGCCGGGGACTGAAGTTGTTTTCCCCCTGTTCCCCGTGGATGCCCTTTGGCGCCGGGGCCGTGTGGGTGGCCACTGAATATCTTCGCGCTTCCCTGTTTACCGGTTTCCCCTGGGGCGTCCTGGGCTATTCCCTCTATACCCACCCCACCCTTATCCAGGTGGCGGACCTGGCCGGGGTGTACGGCGTCTCCTTTGTGGTGGTGGCGGTCAACGCCTGTTTTGTCCTGGTGTGGCGATCCTTTCGACAGGGAACCCGGATGGGACGGATCGCCCTTTCCATGGTTCCGGTGATTTTGCTGGTTCTCCTGGTGGCCGGTTACGGCCGGGTGCGCCAGGCAACGGTTCACAGCGCCATGGTTGCAGCCGATAAAACACGGGTCAGCGTGGTCCAGGGCAACATCAGCCAGGCCGTGAAGTGGGACCAGGCCTATAAAGAGTCCACCGTGGACGCCTATTGCCGGCTCTCCCAACAGGCTGTGGCAGAAAAGCCGGACCTTATTGTGTGGCCGGAGACCGCCCTTCCCTTCTACTACGGCTGGGACAAGGAGTTGTCGGACCGGGTGGACCGGTGCATCCGGGATGCCAGAACCTGGTTCCTCATAGGGAGCCCGGCCCTTGGTGAGGAAAGTTCAGGCTATACCTATTTCAACCGGGCGTATATGATCGACCGGTTCTCGGTGGTCACCGGCTGGTACGACAAGGTGCATCTGGTGCCCTTTGGGGAGTATGTTCCCCTTGGGCGCTATCTTCCCTTTCTGGGCAAGATCACGGCCCAGGCCGGGGATTTCTCTTCGGGAAGCCCTGGGGCAGGGCCGCTTGTGTTCGGCAAGGGCTCGGCCGGGGTGCTCACCTGCTTTGAGGTGATCTTTCCCTCCCTTGCCCGGAATATGGTGACCCGGGGAGCCAGGATCCTGGTGACCATCACCAACGATGCCTGGTTCGGCTATACCTCGGCCCCGGCCCAGCATTTTTCCATGGCCGTGTTCAGGGCGGTGGAAAACCGGAGGGCCGTGGCCCGGGCTGCCAACACCGGGATCAGCGGTTTTATCGATCCCCTGGGCGAGATTCTTGTTACCACCGATCTCTATACTGAGACGGTCCGGACCCGGTCCCTTCCCATGGTTGAGATAAAAAGCCTGTACGCGATGGCCGGGGATTGGTTTGCGGTGATCTGTTTAGTTGCAATTACACTGGTTTCTATGGTAAAAAGAAGGTTGGGGCGATAACTTATATCAGATAAAAAAATCAGGAGATAGAACATGTCCGCAGAACTTAAACAGAGCATAGCAGGGTTTTACGAAAAAGCAGAACAGCTCAAGGAGTATCTTTGACCTTCCTGTCAAGAGAAACCGTTTAAGGGAACTGGAGAGCATGACCGCCCGGGAGGATTTCTGGAACGACCCGGACCGTGCCACAACCCTGTTAAAGGAGAGGACACGGGTTTCCGACCTCATCGACACCTGGGACGGCATCTTTGAAGAGATCGAGGATGCGGAAACCCTGCTGGAACTTGCCCATGAAGAGGGGGACAAGGAAACCGAGCAGGAGGTGGCCCGCCAGCTTGGGGAGCTTGAGGCCCGGGTTAAAACCTTTTCAGTGGCCATCATGCTGGACGGCGAAGACGATGACAAGAACGCCATCGTTTCCATCAACGCCGGGGCCGGTGGCACCGATTCCCAGGACTGGACCGAGATGCTCTTTCGCATGTATTCCAGGTGGGTGGATAAAAAAGGGTTTAAATTCCAGATGATCGATTTCCAGCCAGGGGACGAAGCCGGTGTCAAGGGTGTCACCTTCAGCGTGTCCGGCGAATACAGCTACGGCCTGCTCAAGGTGGAGTCCGGGGTGCACCGTTTGGTGCGGATCTCTCCGTTCAATGCCAATGGAAAGCGCCAGACCTCGTTTGCCTCGGTATTTGTCTATCCTGAGCTCAAGGACGAGATCCGGGTGGAGATCGATGAAGGGGATCTGAGGATCGACGTGTTCCGGGCAAGCGGTGCCGGCGGCCAGCACGTGAACAAGACCAGTAGTGCCGTGCGTATCACCCATATGCCTTCCGGGGTGGTGGTCCAGTGCCAGCAGGAGCCCTCCCAGCACAGGAACAAGGAGATCGCCATGAAGGTGCTTCAGTCGCGACTCTACCAGATCGAAAAGGAGAAGCAGAACCGGAAGATGCAGGACCTCCACGACGGCAAGGACGATATTGCCTGGGGCAGCCAGATCCGGTCCTATGTGCTTCATCCCTACCGGATGGTCAAGGATCATCGCACCGATTTTGAGATGGGGGACGTGGACAAGGTATTGGACGGCAATATCGACCGGTTCATCGAAGAGACCCTGATCTCGGGCAAGGTAAAATGACCCCCCGGGAGATCATTCTCGAATACTATCCCAAGGGATCCAAGGCCTGCGAGATCATGATGCGGCATGGGGAAGAGGTGGCGGACAAGAGTCTTGAGATCGCAAGCCGCCTCTCCCATTTAACGCCGGATCTGACGTTCATCCGGGAGGCGGCCATGCTCCATGATATCGGGATCTTCATGACCAATGCCCCTGGCATCGGGTGTTTTGGCAAACATGCCTACCTCTGCCACGGCTTTCTTGGAAGAGAACTCCTGGACACCCTCGGGTTGCCCGGCCACGGCCTTGTGGCCGAGCGCCACACCGGTGCCGGCATCACCCGGGAGAACATCCTCAACCAGGGGCTTCCCCTTCCCTGCCGGGACATGGTGCCCCAGACCCTGGAGGAGACCATCATCTGCGTGGCGGATAAATTCTTTTCCAAGAGCCCGGAAAAAGAGACGGGGGAAAAGAGCAGGGAAACCGTCATAGCCGAGCTTGCCCGCATCGATGCCACCCATGCCCAACGCTTTTCCCAATGGGCGGACCAGCTCATCCCCTCCCCGTAACGACCCCTTCAGGGAATTTTTGCTTACCATTGTGGAAAATCCGTTTACAATCCGGCAAAAATGCTGACACCCGGGTGGTGCCAGCCGGGTGGCGCGCCCCTCTCCTGAAGGGGGCCTTGGCGTGTTGCCGTGGTGGCACGTCCTTTGCTCTTCTTGTCTTGGCGAGTACGGTTGTTCGCTGTTGTTTGCGAAAACCCAGAACCCCAAGGAGGAGCCATGATGGACTATTGTGAGGACGCAAGCCTGTTCTCCGGCAAGAGACAAGGACGGGTGGCGGTGGTGAAATTCAAGGAAGGCCTTCTCAAGAACCTGACCCGCCTGGATGCCAAGGATCGATTGTTCCGCTTTCTTGACCAGGTTGAGGCAGACCCAAAGGTGAGGGTGGTCCTGATCTTTGGCGCGCCCCGGCGCATGGACCAGGAGGCCTGCCAGCGATTTTACCGGCAGTTTGCCACGGGCCAGGCGAATCTTGGCGATCTTGACCGGCTGAACAATGCGGTGAACCAGTTTGTCCTGAAGATGGTTCAATTCAGGAAGATGGTGATCCATGGGGGCAGGGGCGTGGTGGCCCCGGTTTTTTTTAACATGGGATTTGCCTGTGACTGGCGGATTGCCGGGGATGATACGGTTTTCCAGAACCCCTGTGTGGAGATGGGGCTGTTGCCAAAGGGTGGCGGGATCTTTTTCTTTGAGCGGCTCATGGGCCGGGGGGCCACGGCCGAGCTGCTCTATTCCGGAAGGGATATCTGCGCCGGGGAAGCCCTGTCCCTGGGGCTTGTGAACAGGGTGGTGCCGGCTGATCAGCTCGAGACCGGGGCGTTCAGGGTGGCAGAGGAGTTTTCCCGGAAAAACCCGGCCGCCATCCGGGGCATCAAGCGGTTGCTCAACTATCCGGTACAGGAGCTCTCGGATTTCCTCGCCTATGAGGACGAGGTGATGCGCAATTCGTTGCTCACCGCCCTTTCGGACCGCAACAGGATCGCTTCCTGAAAACGGGGGGGGGCGCTTCCATGGGCACGCCATTTTTTTGTTGACCTTGACGGGTGGTTTCTGACTATAACTGGAAGATGCAACCACAGGATTCCGATATCTACAACGGATATATCAAGGCACTGACCGACATCAGCCGGGCCATCACCTCGGATCTGTACATCGAGGATCTCCTCAAGCTGATTGTTATGGTGACAGCCCGGGTGACCGGGGTGGAGATCTGCTCCCTCTGGCTGATCAACCCGGAGGAGGATCCCCCCAGGATTCGCCTGAAGGCCACCCAGTCCATCTCCCCCGAGTATATCAAGGACCGCTCCCTGAGCCTGAACGAGGGGGTGGTCGGCCATGTGGTCACCCACCGGCAGCCCCTGTTGCTCAAGGAGATCATGAAGAGCCGCAGGTTTAAGGAGAAGGAGATGGCAAAGCGCCTGGGCCTGGTCTCCATGGCCGGGATTCCCCTGCAGACACGGGATGAAACCGTGATCGGCGTGCTCAACTGTTTCACGGCCGAGCCCCATGATTTCTCCGATACCGAGGTGAACCTTTTGACTGCCGTGGCCAACCAGTCCGCAGTGGCCATCCTCAACACCGAGCTCATGGTCAAGACAAAGGTGATCCGGGAAGAGCTAGAGGCCCGTAAAAAGATCGAGCAGGCCAAGGAGATCCTCATGCACCAGCGGGCCATGACCGGCAACGACGCCTATCGGTGGCTCCAGAAGCGGAGCATGGATTCCCGCAAAACGATCCGGGAGGTGGCCGAGGCCGTGATCCTCTCCAACGAGATCTTCAACTCAAACCGGTGACCCCCGCCCTGTTCTCCGGCCCTGTCTGCCGGCCCCCGTCATGAACTCTGAAAAATAAAATGAATGCTTTTTATTCTTTTGAAAATGGTTTATTGCTCTGTTGTGCAATGGCGTATTCGTTTTCACAAAGGAGTGCCACGTTTGTCAAGCTGACTGCAGGCAAGTGACACATCCGGAGAGCAGATGATGGGGAGGTTGACCGGAGATGGACAAGAGCAACACAGATGCTGGGAATTTCGTAACGGAACACAAGGGCCTGAAGCGGGAGATGAAGGGCCGCCACCTGCTGATGATATCCATCGGCGGCACCATCGGTACCGGGCTGTTCATGGGGGTGGGGTACACCATCAACACGGCCGGGCCCCTGGGAACGGTGCTCGCCTACATGGTGGGCGGGTTGATCATGTACCTTGTCCTGCTTTGTCTCGGGGAGCTCGCAACGGCCATGCCCGTGGCAGGCTCGTTCCAGACCTATGCCACCCGGTTCATCTCTCCTGCGGCAGGCTTTGCCACCGGCTGGCTCTACTGGCTGAGCTGGGCCCTGTGCATTGCCGCGGATTTCACGGCCTCCGGCATCATCATGAACACCTTTTTTCCATCTGTGCCCATCTACCTCTGGTGCGCCCTGTTTGCGGTGTTATTGTCGTTGCTGAACCTGTTGTCAGTCAAGGCTTACGGGGAGAGCGAATTCTGGTTCGCCAGCATCAAGATCATCGCCATTGTGGTCTTTATTCTGGCAGGGCTCGGCCTCATCTTTGGCTGGGGCGACATGGACCCCCGGGGGCTGACAAACTTTGTGACGGACAAAGGCCTCTTTCCCAACGGTTTCGGGGCGGTGGTGATCACCATGGTGGCCGTTGTCTATTCCTTCCAGGGATCCGAGCTTGTGGGCATTGCCGCAGGCGAGTGCGAAAACCCCAGTGAGAACGTTCCCCGGGTGATCAGGGCCGTTGTGCTGCGCATTGTTATCTTTTTCTGGCTGGCCGTGTTTGTGCTGGCCGCAACCATCCCCTTTACAGCGTCGGGGGTGATGGAGAGCCCCTTTGCCCATGTGTTCACCCTCACCGGTATCCCCTATGCAAAGACGGTGATGACACTGGTGGTGCTCACGGCTGCTCTTTCCGCCGGGAACTCCGGCCTCTATGCCTCCTCCCGGCTTCTCTGGTCCATGTCCAGGGACGGACAGGCCCCACGGTTCCTGGGCAAGCTCAACGCCCACGGGGTGCCCTACAACGCCATCCTTGTCACCGTGGCCGTGGCTTGTGCCTCATTGCTGACCAAGGCCATTGCCGCAGACACGGTTTATCTCTTTCTCATCTCCAGCACCGGGCTCACCGGCTGCCTTATCTGGATGGTGATCGCCGTCTGCCAGATCAACTTCAGGCGGGCGTTTATCGCCAAGGGGGGAAAAGTAAAGGATCTGGTCTTCAGGACCCCCCTGTTTCCCTTTGTGCCGGTGGCCACCCTGTTGATCAACCTTGCGGTCATCCTCGGCCTCTACCTTGAGCCGGATTACCGTTACATGCTCTTTGCCAGCGTTCCAGTGGTCCTGGTGGTCTATGGCATCGGCCTCTGGCATTTCAGGCCCAGGGCGAAAAAACAGGGGGGCCGGGGGGGCGAATTCGCGAAAAGACTTGACAACCAGGGCCGGGGCAACGTATTGAATTAAGTAGGTATCAACGCTGATACCTTCCGGCACAATGGGGTGCTGACCCGATCGAATCTAAAATGGACAAAGGCGTCTCTTTCTTTGAAAGGCAGGCGCCTTTTTGCGTTCTGCCGTTTAACATTTTTTTAAACAGGAGAAACTGCCATGAGATTTGCAAAGTCAAACGATGTCCTTGGAACCACCAACCGTGGAAATCCCGCCGAATCCGGTCTTTGTACCCTTTGCCGTGCCGACTGCAAGGGGAAATGCGAAACCTGGCTGTCGAGCATGGTGGGCCGAAAGCTGCTTTATCCCAGGAGCTTCGGCCTTGTCACGGCCGGGGGGAACAACACCACCCATGTGGGGGTCTCCTACAACTCCCTGCGGATCCAGGGCTACGCCTACGGTTCCCAGGGCATCACCGGCGCCATGACCCACAGCCCGGACGACTGTATCTTTCCCAACGTCAACCTGGCCACTGAATTCGGTAAGCGAAAAAAGACCCGGATTCGCATGCCCCTGATGACAGGCGCCATGGGCTCCACCTTTATTGCGGAAAAGTACTGGGACGCCTTTGCCATTGGCGGGGCCCTGGTGGGCATTCCCGTGGTGATCGGCGAAAACGTGGTGGGGGTGGACCGGGGCTCAAAGATCGCACCCGGGGAGAGCAAGCAGGGCAAGATCCGGTCGGCCCCGGAGCTGGACCGGAGGATAGACACCTATCTGCGCTATTATGACGGGTATGGGGCGATCATCGTCCAGCTCAATGTGGAAGACACCCGGAACGGGGTGGCCGAATATGTGGTGGACAAGTATGGCGACAAGTGCATCATCGAGCTGAAATGGGGCCAGGGCGCCAAGAACATCGGCGGGGAGATACAGGTTAGAAGCCTGGATTACGCCATGTTCCTGAAAGATCGCGGTTATGTGGTGGATCCCGATCCCTCCATCCCCGAGGTGCAGAAGGGGTTTGAGCAGGGGGCCATCAAGAGCTTTGCCCGGCACAGCCGGCTGGGGGGCACCCATCTGGATTCCGTGGCCAAGGTGGAGGAGGACTTCATGAACAGCGTGGAGTACTTAAGGTCCATCGGATTTGAGCGGGTCACCCTCAAGACTGGCTCCTACGGCATGGAAGAGCTGGCCATGGCGATCCGGTTTGCCACCGACGCCAAGCTGGATCTTCTGACCATCGACGGTTCGGGCGGGGGGACGGGCATGAGCCCCTGGAATATGATGCAGAGCTGGGGCGTGCCCTCCATCAACCTCCACGCCAAGGCCCACGAGTATGCGGCCATCCTGACGGCCAAGGGCAAGAGCGTGGTGGACATGAGCTTTGCCGGCGGGTTTGCCCTGGAGGATCACATCTTCAAGGCCCTGGCCCTGGGCGCCCCCTATACCAAGCTCATCTGCATGGGCCGGGCTGTCATGATCCCGGGCTTCCTGGGTGCCAACATCGAAGGCTCCATCTATCCTGAAAGAAGGGCCGAGGTGAACGGCAACTGGAACGAGCTTCCCAAGACCGTGCTCGAGGTGGGGAAAACAGCCGACGAGATCTTTGCCGGATACCACGATCTGGAAAAGAAGCTGGGCCGGGACGAGATGAAGAAGATTCCCTATGGTGCCATCGCCTTCTGGACCCTGGCCGACAAGCTCGGCTGCGGGCTCCAGCAGCTCATGGCCGGTGCCAGGAAATTCTCCCTGGACCAGATCTCCCGGAACGAGATCTTTTCCGGCAACCGGGAGACGGCACATGAGACCGGCATCCCCCATGTGTCGGATGTCAATG
Organism: Desulfobacterium sp.; assembly: GCA_030145245.1. Classification (GTDB taxonomy): domain Bacteria; phylum Desulfobacterota; class Desulfobacteria; order Desulfobacterales; family Desulfobacteraceae; genus Desulforapulum. The sequence goes on along the minus strand of JAQYWC010000049.1, from coordinate 55,768 downwards.
ACGAGAACGCTAGAAGGATCCTCAACGCCTAGAAGATAACGTCAGGGTTTCACAAGGGTTCAATGGGAGAGGGGCTGCCGTGGTTTCTGACTGCCAGCTCTCCCATCGGACATCCTTGTCCCATGGACGGGGTGTCCGGCGTAATGCCTTAAAAATAAAGGGGAATTTTAAAACCGGACAGGCCTGTCCCGATATCGGACAGGCCTGTCCGGTTTTTTTGTGGTCCCTGGGGCTGATCGGTCCCTTTGCTGCCTTTGGGTGGGATTACGGTTATGGCACGCTTTATGCTAACGATGGAGCGATGGAGCGAAGTTTCAGGGGCCCGGGCCGGATCCCTTCCGAAAAAGAGCCAGTGTATTGGGTGTTCAAATCAAGTAAATCTAAAAGGAGTTGTGGATGTTTAAACGTTTCAGCCTGAAAACCAAAATGATAACCGCCATTTGTGGTATTGTCCTTGTCGCATTTTCGGCCGTTATCACTTATATCACTGTCAAGGCATTTGAAAGTATGAGGAATGATGCGCTCATCATAACCACCCAGATGGCCCACAGGTACGGTGAGGAGATCGGAGGGAATGTGGAGGTCGCACTTGATGCGGCAAGAACCCTTGCCCAGACCTTTTCCGGTTTAAAAGCCGCAGAAAGGCTTGTGGGCAGGGATGACATGAACATTATGCTGAAGAGGGTTCTTGAAGATAATGAAAAGTTCATGGGCATATGGTGTGTGTGGGAGGATATGGACGGCAGGGACAAGGAGTCGGCGGCCCGGGCCGATTCCCACAATGATACAGGGGCCTTTGTTCCCTACTGGTACCGGTCCGGCAGTGGCGTTGAAATGGAGAGATGCGACAGTTACAACTCCTCGGACAGGGCAACGTCCGTATATTATAATGTTCCCATGGAAAAAAATCGGGAATTTATCATGGAACCCTCGGTTTATAGCATCAGCGGCAGGGAGATGATGATGATAAGCCTTGTTGTTCCCATCCGCATAAATCATCAGCCTGTGGGGGTGGTGGGGGTTGATTTCTCAATGGAGGCGTGTGCAGACCTTGTCAACAGTATCAAGCCGTTGGAAACAGGGTATTGTACGCTTCTTTCAAACAAGGGAACAATTGCGGCAAACTGCGGGAACAAGAGTATTGGCAAAAATATAAGAGAGTTTAAAATTCAGGAGAAGATTATTCAGGCCGTAAAAAATGGAAGAGAGTATATCGGATTCAGGGAATCCCCCTCCCTTGGCATGGCTTTGACTGCGTATACTCCCCTTACCCTGGGAGATACGGGTACGCCCTGGAGCTGTGCCATAACCGTGCCCATGGACAAGGTGCTTGAAGAGGCAAGGGACTTGAGGAATATGAGCATTATGATCGGCCTTGTCTCGGTGATTTTTCTCTTTGGTGTTGTCTTTTTCATTGCAACATTCCTCATTGTAAAACCCATAAACAGGGTGGTGGACGGTTTAAAGGATATTGCCCGGGGTGAGGGGGACCTGACCATGCGTCTTGGGGTCAACAGTAAGGACGAGATCGGGGAACTCGCCAAATGGTTCAACGCGTTTATTGAGAAGATCCATGGCATTATCACGGAAACCTCATCCAATGCAGATGCCGTGGGTAGTGCTTCTGAAGAGCTTTTGACTATTTCTCAAAAGCTGGCGGCAGGTGCCGGGGGTACCTCTGAGAGATCAGACACGGTGGCAGCTGCCATGGAGGAGGCCGGTACAAGCATAACTTCGGTGGCTGCGGCAATGGAGCAGGCATCGGCCAATATTGCCATGGTTGCCGCCGCCACCGAGGAGATGACCTCCACCATCAATGAGATCGCCGGCAATTCGGAAAAATCCAGGACCATTTCCAAGGAGGCGGTAGCAAGCTCGGAAAGCGCTTCCGAAAAGATGAACAGGCTTGGGGCCGCAGCCGATGAGATCGGAAAGGTGACAGAAGCCATTGCCGACATCTCGGAACAGACCAACCTTCTGGCTTTGAACGCCACCATCGAGGCGGCAAGGGCCGGCGAGGCCGGCAAGGGATTTGCCGTTGTGGCAGGTGAAATCAAGGAACTTTCAATGCAGACCGCCCAGGCCACAAGTGAGATCCGGAAAAAAATTACAGGCATCCAGGATGTGGCCGGGGAAACCGTGGCTGAGATTGATGATGTTTTAAAGATCATCAATGATGTGAACGAGATCACCCTTACCATTGCAACGGCCATTGAGGAGCAGACCGCAGCCACAAGTGAGATCGCCGGCAATGTCTCCCAGGCTTCGGAAGGGCTTCAGAGTGTGAACGAAAATATGGCCCAGGTGTCAGGCGTTGCTTCGGGGATCACCGCTGACATCTCTGAGGTAAACAGGTCTGCCAGGGAGATGTCGGAAAACAGCGGCCAGGTAAACGCCGGTGCCGGCAATCTGGCCGGACTTGCCCGGGAGCTTGGCCTGCTGGTCGGAAGGTTCAGGATTTAGATTTAAAGGGCCGGGTTTTTTCTTTTGACGATAGGTCTGGCTGAAAAAAGATTGGTCGCGAGATTGGTCATACCTTTATTGGGAAAGTTCTGGTATAACGGAAGAAATGACATTGTGGGGTGGGAAAAACCGATGGGATTTATCCCGTGCGGCAGCCACGAGCCTTATAACCAGGTGGGGTCTTGTCTGGCGTCGATTAGTTTTAATCTGAAAACAGGCCGAATGTTTAATTGGTAATACCTTTTGAGGGTTCTGTGGTATGGTATGGCGCATAACACTGGAGATAGGAATATTTAGATGGAATTTATCCCGTGCACCAGCGATAAACAGTGCATGAACAAGCCGTTTCTGGAGCTCCTCTGCCCCTATGGTAATATGGGGGATGCCACGCCGGAGGAGCTAGTCGAGAGCTTTGATTGTCTCTTGTATGTCTGTTCCCAGGAGTATCGGATTGAATTCATGAACGATCAGCTCATGGGGTATATGGGCAGGAATGTGACAGGAGAGTTTTGCCACAGGGTGATTTTCGGCAGGGACTCGGTCTGTCCCTGGTGTGGGCACAAGGTTTTCCATAAAGAGAAGATCTTCAGGGAGGAGATCGCGGACCCGGTGCGCAGGCGATGGTACCTCCGCATGAAGACTCCCATATACTGTGCGGACGGTTCTGCGTCCATGCTGATGATGCTCCACGACATCACGCCCCAGAAGATGGCGAAACAGTCCCTGAAGGAGAGCGAACGGAAATTTTCGACCCTGGTGAACAATCTGCCCGGCATGGCCTTTTGCTGTGATCTCAATGATATCTGGACCGTCCGGTTTGCCAGCAAGGGATGTGAACGGCTTTTGGGCTATCTTCCCTCGGAACTTATGGGGAGCAAGGGGCTGACCATTCACCCGGATGATCTCACAATGGTTCGGGAACAGATCAACGAGGCCCTTAAGAAAAAGGAGGGGTACCAGATAACCTATCGTATCCGGACCGCTTCGGGACAGGACAAGTGGGTGCTGGAACAGGGGGAGGGGGTCTATTCTGAGAAATTCAACGTCCTGATGCTGGAAGGTTACATGACCGATATCTCCGAGCAGAAAAAGAATGAGTTAAGGCTTCAAAAGGAAAACTTGCGCCTCAAACATTCCATCAGGGAGCTTTACAGGTTTTGTGACATCATCGGCAGGAGTCCTGCCATGCAAACGGTGTACGGTCATATCTTGGATGCCGCTAATTCAAGGGCCAACGTGATTGTGCTGGGAGAGTCTGGCACGGGCAAGGAACTTGTGGCCAGGGCTGTCCATGACCTGAGTGACAGAAGCGAGGGCCGGTTTGTCACGGTCAACTGCGGTGCCATTCCTGAAACTCTTTTTGAGAGCGAATTCTTCGGGTACAAAAAGGGCGCGTTTACTGGTGCCACTGCCGACAAAAAGGGATATCTCGATGCGGCCCACATGGGCACCCTGTTTCTGGATGAGATCGGAGAGATCACCATTGGCATGCAGGTTAAGCTTTTGAGGGCCATCGAGGGATACGGGCACCTGCCCGTTGGTGGGAATGTACCCAGGTTTTCTGATTTTCACATCATCGCAGCAACCCACAGGAACCTTCAGGCGCTTGTGGAAACAGGGACGATGCGTGAGGATTTCTATTACAGGATCAACATCCTTCCCATCCATCTGCCTCCCCTTAGGGAGCGGAAAGAGGATATTCCCCTACTGATCGATCATTTCATCTCCGGGTTCCGGTCAAACATGGGACCGGCAACGGTTGCCGGGAGCAATGGGGTAGGGGAACCTACCGGGGATCCGGATAACCGGGAGCGGCCGCCCTTTTCCACCAGGCTTAAGGCGTTTATGGCGGATGAGAACTGGCCTCCCAGCCTCTGTCAATTGAGGCAACGGCCCGCGGCCCGGCTGTCGGAACGGGAGAAGACCGCCCTGGTCGACTACGGCTGGCCCGGGAATGTGAGGGAGCTTAAGAACGTCATGGAGCGGTATTGCCTGCTGGGAAGCCTTAATTTTATCAAGGAAAAACTCCAGATTCCCCGGGAGGAGATCTCAACCCGGATGGATCTGCCCGTCCAGGCGGGGGGGCTCCGGGATGGCATGGAAAAGGTGGAAAAAGCGATCATTCTAAGGGCCCTGGAAAAGCACCAATGGCGGCGGATCGATACGGCCCTGGAGCTGAAGATCACCACCCGGACCCTCCAGCGGAAAATAAACACCCATGGTCTCAGGCTGGTTCACAGATGAAGTGGGGTGAAAATCCACCCGGGTGACGGCCAAGGCCGCCATCCGGGTGTGGATGGATGGGTTAGTTTTTGATCTCCTGGTCCCTGAGTACCCTTCTTAGCACCTTGCCCACGTTGGAGACCGGGATCTCCTCCCTGAATTCGATGCTTCTGGGTTTCTTGTAGGGGGCCATGTTCTCCTTGCAGAAGGTCATCATCTCTTTTTCAGAGAGGGTCTCTCCGGGTTTGAGCTTGATAAAGGCCTTGACGCTCTCGCCGCTGCGCTCGTCCGGGATGCCCACCACGGCCACAAGCTCCACCTTGGGATGGGTGTAGATGATATCCTCCACGTCCCTGGGGTAGACGTTGAAGCCGCCCACGATGATCATGTCCTTTTTACGGTCCGTGATCAGGACATAGCCGTTTTCGTCGATGTGGCCGATGTCACCGGTGAGGAAATAGCGCTTTCCGTTGAACTCCTTGAAAACCTCGTCATTGGCATCGGGCCGTTTCCAGTAGCCTTTCATCACCTGGGGGCCGCACACGGCCACCTCCCCGTCCTCTCCCCTGGCAAGCTCGGTATCGCTGGTCTCGATGTCCAGAATCTTGACATCGGTGCCGGGAATGGGAAAGCCGATGGAGCCGATCTGCCGGGTCTCTGTGAAGGAGGGGTTGATGCAGACCGCAGGAGCTGTCTCCGTGAGCCCGTAAGCCTCGAAGATGATGGAGCCGGTTTTTGCTTCAAACTGCCGGCACACCTCCGGCGGCAGGGGTGCCCCGCCTGAGAGGCAGCCCATGAGGGAGGAGATGTCGTACTTGTTCAAGAGTGGGTGGTTGGTAAAGGCCACAAAGATGGTGGGCACCGCCGTCATAAAGGTGGGTTTGTATTTCTCAACGGCCTTGAGTACATCGGTGAAGGGCGGCTTGCCGGATCTCGGGTCCGGGATGCAGACCAGGCGGCTGGCCGACAGGGCTGAAAAGAGCAGGGCGCTGGTGATGCCGAAGCTGTGGTACCAGGGCAGGATCCCAAGATAGGTGTGATACCCGCCGTGGCGAATTTTCTCCGCTTTTTCGTCCCCGTCGTGGACCAGCCGGAAATACTCCTCACAGGCTTGAATGTTGTAGGTGAAGTTGGTGTGGGTGAGCTCGGCGCCCTTGGGCACGCCGGTGGTGCCGCCGGTGTAGAGCATCACGGCCGTGTCGTTCCCAGGATCGAAGGCGATCTGGGGGGGCGTGGGCCGTGCCCCTGCTACGATGTCGTCAAACATGAGGTGGCCGGGTTCATGGCTGTCGGCCTTGGGCAGTTTGCCCAGGAGGGATCCCAGGAACGCCTGTACCTTTGGCAGATAGGACTTGATGTTGCAGATCACCACGGTTTCCACATCCGTGTTCTTGATGGCCTGGACCGTGTTTTTGTAAAACTCGGGGTGGTCCATGCAGAACACCGCCTTTGCTTCAGAATCGCACAACTGGTGGTTCAGTTCAGTGGGGGTGTATACGGGATTGCAGTTGACGCATACGGCGCCTGCCTTGAGGATGCCAAAGAAGATCTCCGGGAACTGGGGGATGTTGGGCAGGAAAATGGCGACCTTGTCCCCTTTTTTGATGCCTTTGCTGGCAAGGAAGTTGGCGACCCTGTCTGCTGTGTCCTTTACCTGGGCATAGGTTCTGGTGGCTCCGTTGAAAATGGTGAACACATTTTCAGGGTATTTTTTGGCGGAGTTGTCAAGAACTTGGGGAAGGGGGTAGTGGTAGTTTGAGATGTCGTGTGCGACTCCTTCAGGCCAGAACGGGGTTTCCCATTGCGATGTGTTCATCTTTTCTCCTTAAAGCAGGTTGTGGGGCCCTGATCCCTGCCATGGAACGCCATGGCAGGGACCCGGGACTCCTTTTTTAAACAGATATGTTAAATAGCCGATCGTTTGGATCAGGCTGTAACCTCCTCATCCCTCAGGACGCGCCTCAACACCTTGCCCACGTTGGACACGGGTATTTCGTCCCTGAACTCAATTTGTCTTGGCCGCTTGTAGCCGGCCATGTTCTCCTTGCAGAACTGTTTCATCTCCTCTTTTGTCACTGTCTGGCCGGGTTTCAACTTGATGAACGCCTTGACGCTCTCTCCGCTGCGATCGTCGGGAATTCCCACCACGGCCACAAGCTCCACTTTGGGATGGGTGTAGAGGATGTCCTCCACATCCCGGGGATAGACGTTGAACCCGCCCACGATGATCATATCTTTTTTCCGGTCCGTGATGAGGATGTACCCGTCTTCGTCGATGTGGGCGATGTCGCCGGTGAGGAAATAACGGTTGCCGTCCAACTCCCTGAACACCTCGTCATTGGCATCGGGCCGTTTCCAGTACCCCTTCATCACCTGGGGACCGCACACGGCCAGTTCTCCGTCCTCTCCCTTGGCAAGCTCGGTGAGCCCGGTCTCAAGATCCAGGATCTTGACATGGGTGCCCGGCATGGGAAAGCCGATGGAGCCGATCTTTCTCAGTTCGCTGTCGGTGGGGTTGGCTGTCACCACCGGTGAGGTCTCGGTGAGGCCGTACCCTTCAAATATGGTGGAACCGGTTTTCTCCTCAAACTGCCGGCACACCTCGGGAGGCATGGGGGCTCCGCCTGAAAAGCAGCCCATGAGGGAGGAGAGATCGTACTTGTCGATATCTTTATGGTTGGTAAAGGCCACAAAGATGGTGGGCACCGCCGGCATCAGGGTGGGTTTGTACTTTTGGACCGCCTTGAGCACCTCGCTGAACGGGGGATTACCGGCCCGGGGGTCGGGGATGCAGACAAGTTTGCTGCTGGATCCTGCCGCCGCGAGCATGGCAACGGTGATGCCAAAGCTGTGGTACCAGGGAAGCACCCCGAGATAGGTGTGAAACCCGCCCCGCCTGGGCGATTCCGGAGGCTTGCCCGGTTCGTGGACAAACCGGCCGTAGGTCTCCAGGGCCGCGACATCGTAGGTGAAGTTGGTGTGGACAAGCTCAGCCCCCTTGGGCACCCCGGTGGTGCCGCCGGTGTAGAGCATTACCGCTGTGTCCTTGGCAGGGTCCACCGCGATCTGGGGCGGGTTCGGGCTGGACGAGGCCACCATGTCGTCATACATGAGATGACCGGGTTCATGGTGGTCGGCCTTGGGGATTTTGCCCAGAACAGAACCCAGGAACGCCTTGACCTTGGGCAGGTAGGACTTGATGTTACAGACCACCACGGTTTCAACCCCGGTGCCCTTGATTGCCTGGACCGTGTTGGGATAAAATTCGGGATGGTCCATGCAGAAGACCATTTTTGATTCGGAATCGTTCAGCTGGTGGTTCAATTCGCTTGCCGTATAGACGGGATTGCAGTTGACGCAGCAGGCGCCGGCCTTGAGGATGCCGAAAAAGATTTCGGGAAACTGGGGAATGTTGGGCAGAAATATGGCCACCTTGTCTCCCCGCTTGATCCCTTTCCGGGCCAGGAAGTTGGCGATCCGGTCCGCCGTGTCTTTTACCTGGGCAAATGTCCGTGTGGCGCCGTTGAAGATGGTGAATACGTTGTCAGGAGTAAGTTTCGCTGAGTCGTCAAGAAGCTTGAAAAGAGGAAAGTTGTAATCAGGAACATTCGTTGCTACGCCCTTGGGCCAGAAAGGGGTCTCCCAGGTTGGTGCATTCATCATTTTTCTCCTTTGTTTTAGGTCCTTGGAAATATCGACTCCCCAGCATTTCGTGCCGGTCAAATGACATGATGCCGACCTTACCCTTCTTTATAGGTATCGGTATCAATTGGTCTGACCAGAGCAATCGTGCCGCGGCGGAGCGGTTTATTACCGGAGACTTAAGTTATAAAAGGATCTTTTCGTAGATCTCAAAGACCCTTTCCTTGATTTCAAACAAATGATCTGACAATGCTGTCTCTTCTTGTTCATTTAAGTTGAGCCTGTGAATCGACTTTCTCTGGAGCAGGTATGCCTGTTTGATCTCCTCTGCTTGGGTGGGGGTTAATAGTTTCTCCTTGGCCAATGTCTCAAGGAGGCGAACATTATCGGTCCATCGGGTGAGGGCCGGGTGGGCATGGCTGTGTTGAAGCACCAGGTACTGGACCAGGAACTCGATGTCCACGATGCCGCCCCTGCCCTGCTTCAGGTCCAGGGGGCCGGTTTTGAGACGGCGGTCCCGGAGGCGGTCCCGCATCTGGTTGACCTCCTGTTTAAGGGAGGCAGGATCCCGTTTGACCCTGAGGACTGCATCCCTGATGCGGATAAAGCGCTTTTGAAGTGCAACGTCCCCGCTTACGGGTCGCGCCCGGACAATGGCCTGGTGTTCCCAGGTCCATGCATCCGTTGCGATGTACTCTTCAAAGGCGTCGATCTGGCTTACTATCATGCCGGACTGGCCCGAGGGCCTCAGCCGCATGTCGGTCTCGTAGAGGGTGCCGGCCGGGGTGTGGACGGTGAGGGCGTGGATGATCCGCTGGCCCAGCAGGGTGTAGAACCGGGTGTTCTCGATGCTTTTTGTTCCCCCCCGGGTCATGCCCTCCCCGCCTGCATGGATGAAAACAAGGTCGAGATCGGACTTATACCCAAGCTCAATGCCCCCCAGTTTCCCATAGGCCACCGCCGCAAACCCCGGGGAGACCGATCCGTCTTTTTCCATCCCGGAAGGGGTGCCGTACTTTTTCGCGGTGTGGTGCCATGAGATCTCAATCACCTTGGCAAGCACGGTTTCAGCCAGATGGGTGAGGCAGTCGCTCACCTTCATCAGGGGATAGTTGCCGCTCACGTCTGCCACGGCGATCCTGAGGGTGTTGACCTGGTGGAAGATGCAGAGCTCCTCCAGCTGGAATTCGGCGTCCGACACCGGGATCAGGTGCATCCGCCGGGCCAGTCCCGCCTCAAGCTCCTTTTTGTCCGGGGGGGTGTAGCGTTCATTGGGGGCGAGGAGTTCGTCCAGCAGGGCCGGGTGCTTTGAGAGAAACTCCAGGATCCAGGGGCTCTTGGCCGCAAGTTTCGCAATGTGGTCAATGGTGTGGGGTTTTTCCAGGAGAAGGGAGATGTAGCAGGTGCGCCGCTCAATGGTGATCACCAGATCCACCAGCCGGGACAGCACGGTTTCGCTGTCGGTCTGCTCCCCTGCCTTTTGCACGATCTTGGGAACCAGCCGGTTCAGGCGCCGCCGTCCGTTGGGGGTGAGCCGCTTGGTGTTGGGATGCTCCTCCAGGGACTTGAGCAGACTGATGATCTTGTCGGGATGGTCAAAGCCCTTGACACTGTCGGAGATCAATTCCCCGCACTGGGGATCGTTGAGGTTCTGCCACAGGTAGCTGAGCTGGCTTTTCTCCCCGTTTTCAGGTTCTTTCTCCTCCACCAGCAGGTGGTTGAAATGGGTGTGAACCCTTGCCCGGTGGTGATCCAGGCGCTGGGCAAACAGCGGCCAGGAATCAAATCCCATGGACAGGGCCAGCCGTGTCCTTTCGCTTGCGCGTTCCGGAAGATCGTGGGTCTGGAGATCGCAATACTCCTGGAGCCTGTGCTCCACTTGCCGCAGGAAAATATAGGCCCCGGTCAGCTCTTCTCTTGTGCGGTGGTCGATGCACGCTCGCAGGTGCAAAAGCTCCAGGATCTTGAGGATTCGCCGCTCCTGGAACTCGGGCTCCACCCCGCCCCGGATGAGCTGGAACAACTGGCCAAAGAACTCGATCTCCCGGATGCCGCCGGCACCGAGCTTGATGTTGTTTTTGAGTTTCTTGTCCCTGACCTGGAGGGAGATCCGCTTTTTCATCTCCCTGAACGATTCAAAGCTGCCGTAGTCGAAGTAGCGCCGGTATATAAAGGGATTGAGGGTGTTGAGCAGCCGGTTGCCCGCAGGAATATCCCCGGCAATGGGCCGGGCCTTGATCAGGGCATACCGCTCCCACTCCCGGCCCTGGGTCTGGTAATAGTCCTCCATGGTGGCAAAACAGGTTACCAGGGGGCCGCTGGCCCCAAAGGGGCGTAGCCGTGTATCCACCCGAAATAGCGTTGTATCAGTCATGGTTGAATCAAACACCTTTAAAAAATTCCTGCACAGCCGTGTGAAAAATTCTTCGTTGGTACAGCTTCTTCCACCACCATCGGTATCGCCAATAGAGGGGTAGGCAAAGATCAGGTCTATGTCCGAGGAAAAGTTGAGCTCCCGGGCGCCGAGCTTGCCCATGCCAAGGACAACTATTCCCTGTTGTGCTCCCTGGCGGTCTAAAGGCGTTCCAAAAATTGAACGAAGTTTATCATAAAGAAGCAGGATCGTTTTGTCAACAAATGCCTCGGCAAGGGCGGATAAATCGGTCATGGTCTGTGCCAGGGCCGCGATTCCGGTCAGGTCCTGCCAGGCGATTCGCATCATTTCACGCTGGCGCGTGGTGGAGAGGACGGTGATAAGCGCAGGGTCGGTGGTGACGTCGGCAAGGGCCGCTTCCAGCCGTTGTTCGTATTCCCCCGGGTCATAGGCGCGGTTGAGATCCCCTGTTTCAACCAGGTCCATGAACGTTTCCGGGCTGCGAATGATGCTTGAGGCAATGAATTCGCTGAAGAGCAGGGCCGTGTCAAGATTGGTTTTGAAAATTTCGTCCCCTGGCAGCGCGAGGCCCTTTTCCAGGAGTTTTGAACCCAGGTTTGTCTGCCTGTCCCTCAATTGTTTGGCTAGGGCCGAAGGGAGTTCTGTCACCGTCATATGACTATCCTTGTGGGGTGAAAATCCAAGTTGTCTGGTCCTTTCCTAACATGATCCTAACAACAAAACTATTGAAAAAAATGATAAATTTGCCTATAATGCTCGATTTGAATATTGCTCAAACCACTGAAAATAACAAGGAGAAAAAGAGAATGTGCCGTCTGTTTGCACTTACAAGCAAGGAACCGGTCTCTCCCATGGAAGCCATCAAGGCCCTCGATGTTATGAAAGAGGGCCACGACGGGTCTGGGGTGGGCATTATGCTCCGCGATCTTGGTGGTCCTTTCGAGGAGATGAAAGATGCACCCATCCTTAGTGGCATCTTCACCGAGGAGGGGATCCGGCGTCTTGATCTGTTCATGATGGATCAGGGATTTATGACCAAGTACAAGGTGAGCATCAAGGTTCCCAAGACAAATACTTCAGGAATTCCACGGCGCGGTCTCTATCTTATCAGGGCGTACGAGTATCCGGAACACTGGGATGGCCTTGACAAGGGTGAGGTTGAGCGCCGGTTGATGATGACACGGCTCAAGATCCGGGAGATGGGCGAAGAGAAGCGCGACATGATCGTGTTCTCGTTCTGGCCGGACACCATCATGCTCAAGGAGCTGGGTGATCCCATGGACGTGGGCCACTACCTGGGGCTTGACCGAAAGGACCTCAAGGCAAGGGTGATCATGGCCCAGGGCCGGCAGAACACCAACTACGCCATTGACCTTTACGCCTGTCACCCCTTTTTCATCAAGGGGTTCACCACCATGACCAACGGCGAGAACACCGCTTTTATTCCCATCAAGGATTTTCTCTCGTCCCGGGATTACCCCGGTTATACGGGGTATCAGTCCGATTCCGAGGTGTTTGCCCACATTCTCCACTATGCCATGGAGGGGCTGGGCCTTGGCCTGGATGCCTACAAGCACGTGATGACCCCCCTCCAGGACAAGCATCTTGAGAAACATCCGGATGCATCTTTTTTAAAGCATCTGAAACAGTCCTGCCGCCAGCTGATCATTGACGGACCCAACTGTGTGATCGGCACGCTGCCGGATAACACCTTGTTCATGGCCCAGGACCGGAAAAAACTCCGGCCAGGGGTGGTTGGGGGACGACCCGGCATGTTCGCCTTCTCGTCAGAGATCTGCGGCCTGGACGCCGTGATTCCGGACCGGGATAAATCCCGTGACATTCAGCCCATGCACCTTGATACTGCAATTGTAAGCCCTGACCGCCAGGAGGTAAAAATATGTCGGCAAACAGAACCATTAGCCCTTCCTCTCTAAGCCTAAAGGATCTGCCCTGGCAGATCGACTGGAAAAAGGACCGATGTACCCTCTGCGGCCAGTGTACGGCTGTCTGCCCGGTCCATGCCATCGAGCTTGGGGTATTCCGAAAGAGAAACCTTGTTACGTCGATCCACCGGGTGGAGGATAACCAGACGAGTTTTGAGACCTTTTACGGCATCCGGCAGAAGACCACCCTGCCCGAAGCCTGCATCGGATGCGCCATGTGCGCCATGGCCTGTCCCAACGACGCCATCGAGCCCAAGCCCAACCCGGGCACCCCAAGGTTCAAGTTTCACCTGAACCAGGACGGAGAGCCCCGGAAACGGGGAGGGCGTCGCAACTCCACGGAATCGTTGCTGGACCAGATCAAGTTCATCCGGATCTCCATGCTCACCGATCCCGCCCTGGATGCCGGACGCCACGAGTTTGAGATGCGAAGCCTGCTCGGCCGGGTCTTGCCCCCGGAGGAGAACATGCGTCGCCTCAGGACCAATGGGTGGATTCCCCCGGTCCGGGAGATCTATCCTTTGATCATCGGCGGTATGAGTTTTGGCGCGCTTTCCCCCACCATGTGGGAGGGACTCCAGATGGGGGTTGCCTACCTCAACGAAGAGCTTGGCATGCCGGTCAGGATCTCCACGGGCGAGGGCGGCTGTCCTCCCCGGCTGTTGCGTTCGCGCTTCCTTAAATATGTGATTCTCCAGATCGCTTCAGGTTATTTCGGGTGGGACGAGATCATCCACGCCATCCCCCACATGAAGGAGGATCCCTGCGCCATCGAGATCAAGTACGGCCAGGGTGCCAAGCCCGGTGACGGCGGGCTGCTCATGTGGCATAAAGTCAATAAATTGATCGCGGCTATCAGGGGTGTTCCCCAGGGGATCAGCCTGCCCAGTCCCCCCACCCACCAGACCCAGTACTCCATTGAGGAGTCCGTGGCAAAGATGATCCAGTCCATGTCCATGGCTTGGGGATTCAGGGTGCCGGTATATCCGAAGATCTCCGCTTCCTCCACTTCCCTTGCGGTTCTCAACAACCTGACCCGGAACGATTTTGCCTCGGCCCTTGCCATTGACGGAGAGGACGGGGGAACAGGAGCCGCCTATTCCGTGTCCATGGACCACATGGGGCATCCCATCGCCTCCTGCATCCGGGACAACTACCTGAACCTTGTGAAGATCGGAAAGCAGAACGAGATTCCCATCTTTGCCGGGGGCGGCATCGGGAAGAACGGCAACATCGCCGCCAATGCTGCGGCCCTGATCATGCTCGGGGCAAGCGGCGTCCAGATCGGAAAATATGTGATGCAGGCCGCGGCCGGCTGTATCGGCACGGAGAAAGACCGCTGCAATGTCTGCAATCTCGGCATTTGCCCCAAGGGCATCACCTCCCAGGATCCCCGGCTGTACAGGCGGCTGGATCCCGAGACCGTGGCCCAGCGGGTGGTGGATCTTTTTGTCAGCTTTGATACGGAACTCAAAAAGATCGTGGCTCCCCTGGGACGCTCCACATCCCTGCCCATCGGCATGTCCGACGCACTTGGCATCAACGATTATGCTGCGGCAGAGCGCCTCAACATCAAGTACGTGGTTTAGGAGAAGCGGTTATGAAGGAAACAGAGTACTACAGAATTTCAGGTAAAAAAGAGGAACTGCGCCTCTCCTCCAGGATTCTCGAAGAGATCATTCAGCGGGAGGTGGCCCACGGACACAGGATCCTTGAGGTGGAGGCCTTTGGCCAGCACGGCATCGGCGGCCGCCTGTTCAAGGCGGACAGCGAAGAGGTCAGGATACGGATTACGGGTCATTCCGGCCAGCGGACCGGCTCTTTGGGATGTCCCAACACCCAGATAGAGATCATGGGGCCGGCCTCCGACGATATTGGATGGCTCAATGCCGGGGCCGAGATCACGGTCCATGGCAACGCCTCCAACGGCGCCATGAACGGCGCGGCCCAGGGAAAGGTGTTCATCGGCGGCAACATCGGCGCCCGGGGCATGACCATGACCAAGCAGAACCCGAGATTTGCGCCCCCGGAACTGTGGGTGCTGGGCTCTGCCGGGGATTACTTTGGCGAGTTCATGGCCGGGGGCATTGCCGTTATCTGCGGCCATGAACCCCAGAATTCGGCGAGTGTGCTCGGCTACCGGCCCTTTGTGGGCATGGTCGGCGGCAAGGCCTTTTTCAGGGGCCAGGCCAATGGCTACTCCCAGGCCGATGCCGTCATGGCGCCCCTTGAGAACACGGATTGGGACTGGCTGGTCAGCAACATTGTGACCTTCCTGGACAGGATCGGGCGGCCCGAGCTGTTCGACACCCTGTCCAAGCGATGCGAGTGGCAGATGCTCCGGGCAAAGACCCCCCGGGAGAAGATGTCAAAAAGCAAACAGCTCTCCATGGCGGCGTTCCGTCAGGATGTCTGGGACCGTGAGCTCGGAAAAGGCGGTCTCATCGGTGATCTCCAGGAGGTGGAACCCGGTTCCATTCCCCTGGTCACCAAGGGCGAGCTGAGACGCTACGTCCCTGTTTGGGAGCATGAAAAGTACAAGGCGCCCTGCCAGACCGCCTGCCCCACCGGCATCCCGGTTCAGGAGCGGTGGCATCTCATCCGGAACGGGCTTGTGGAGGAGGCGTTGGAACTGGGGCTCAAGTACACCCCGTTTCCGGCCACCGTGTGCGGTAACCTCTGTCCCAGCCCCTGCATGGCCTCCTGCACCAAGAATGACCAGTATATGACCCCGGTCAATGTGCGGTTGCTGGGCCGGGCCGGCCAGGACGCCGTTATTCCGGAACCCGCTCCTGCCAGCGGAAAAACGGTGGCCGTGCTCGGAGCAGGCCCCGGCGGTATTTCCGCAGCCTGGCACCTGGCCCTCAAGGGTCATGGGGTGGTGCTCATTGACGGTTCGGACAAGATCGGCGGCAAGATCGCATCCCTGATCCCGGAGTCCCGGATCGCCCAGGAGACCCTCCACGCGGAACTGGATCGGGTCCAGGAACTGATCCCCGACATCCGGCTCAACCAGGATATCACGGCTAAGGAGTTCAAGCGGCTCAAGAATGAGTTTGATTATCTGGTGGTGGCCACCGGCGCCAGCAAGCCCAGGCTCTTGCCCGTACCCGGCATTGAGAAGGCCGTGTCGGCCAACGCGTTCCTGGAAGCGGCTAAAAGCGAGGACGCGACCTGCGGGAAAAGGGTGGTGATCATCGGGGCCGGTAATGTGGGGTGCGACGTTGCCACCGAGGCAAGCCGGCTCGGGGCGGAAAACATCTCCATGATCGATGTCCAGAAGCCCGCCGCCTTTGGCAAGGAGCGGGAGGATGCCGAAGCTGTGGGCGCCACCTTTGCCTGGCCCTGCTTCACCCGGGAGATCACAGAGGACGGGGTGGTGCTCCAGGATGAGGATCTCATGGCAGCCGATACCGTGGTGGTTTCCATCGGGGATCTGCCGGATGTCGACTTCCTTTCGGACACCGTTGACACACGGAACGGGTTCATTGTGGTGGATGGGTTCAACCGAACGTCGGACAACTGTGTCTATGCCATTGGCGATTCCGTGGCGCCGGGTCTCATCACCGATGCCGTTGGTGCCGGAAAGCGGGCGGCCCAGGCCATTGACTCGGCCATCGAGGGCAAAGCCCCGGAAATGGATGACCTGCGTCCCCAGATCGACAAGGCACGGGTCTCCCTGGAATACTTTGACCCAACCATTAAAAGTTATGATACACTGGACCAATGCAGTGGGGAGTGCGCCTCCTGCGGACGGTGCCGTGATTGCCATATTTGCGTCACGGTTTGTCCGGAAGCGGCCATTCAGCGGTTTGAAACGAGCAACGGCGGATATGAGTACAGGGCGGATCCTGCCCTGTGCATCGGATGCGGTTTCTGCGCAGGGGCCTGTCCCTGCGGTATCTGGGCCCTTGTCCCCAACACGCCCCTCTAGGTCGCGATTGGGGAATTGATATGAATTTAGGCGGAAAAGAGAGAATATGAAAGCGTTACTAGCACTTGCGGACGGCAGGACATTTCCCTGCCGCAGTTTTACGGGTCCTGGGGAGGCGGTTGGCGAGGTGGTGTTCAACACCAGCATGACCGGCTACCAGGAGATTCTTACCGATCCATCCTATTTTGGGCAGATGGTGACCCTGACCTGTCCCATGATCGGCAACTATGGTGTCTGTCCCGAGGATGTGGAGTCAGACAGGATCCAGGCACGGGCACTCATTGTCCGGGAGTATGTGGATTTCCCCAGCAACTGGCGCTCCACAGGCACCCTGGCCGACTATCTTAAAAAAGAGGGGGTGCTGGGCATTGAGGATCTTGATACCCGGGCCTTGACCCGTCATATCCGTAACAAGGGGGCCATGGGGGCTGTGATCTCCACCTCGGACCTTGATCCTGCAAGCCTTGTGGAAAAGGCCAGGGCCGTTGCCCCCATGGAAGGGTGCGATTTTGTCAGGGAAGTGACCTGCGAGTTTCCCTATTTCTGGCGGGACAACCAGCCGGTCCATGTGGCCAAGAACGTTGTGCTCGACCCGGCTGTCTGGCGCCATGGCAAGGAGAAACACCGGGTGGTGGCCCTTGATTTCGGCATCAAGTACAACATTATCCGCTGTCTTGAGACGGCCGGCTGCGAAGTGCTGGTGGTGCCTGCCACCACGTCTGCGGACACAGTCAAGGCCCTTGAGCCCGACGGCATCTTTCTCTCCAACGGCCCCGGGGATCCCGGGCCCGTGACCTACGCCATCGACACCATCCGGGCGCTCTTGGGCTTCAAGCCCATGTTCGGTATTTGTCTTGGCATGCAGCTCATGGCCCTTGCCATGGGCGCCAATACCCTTAAGATCAAGTTCGGTCACAGGGGCGGGAACCAGCCGGTGAAGAACCTTGCCACGGGCAAGGTGGAGATCACCAGCCAGAACCATGGGTTTGCCGTGGATCTCGACTCCCTGGGCGATAAGGGAGGGGTCATGACCCACATCAACCTCAACGAGCGCTCCCTTGAGGGGATCAAGAATGAGGATCTCCAGGCCTTTGCCGTCCAGTACCACCCCGAAGCTTCCCCAGGGCCCCATGACGCAGCCTATCTCTTTAACCAGTTTGCAGGAATGATGGACAAGTAATATGCCTAAACGCACGGACATAAAAAAGATATTGATTATCGGAGCGGGCCCCATCATCATCAGCCAGGCCTGCGAGTTTGACTATTCCGGAACCCAGGCCTGCAAGGCCCTTAAGGAAGAAGGATACGAGGTCGTCCTGGTCAACTCCAACCCCGCCACCATCATGACCGATCCTGAAACCGCGGATCGCACCTATATTGAGCCGGTGACACCGGAGAGCCTTGCCAAGATCATTGAAAAGGAGCGGCCCTGCGCCCTGCTGCCCACCCTGGGCGGTCAGACCGGGCTGAACACGGCGATTGAAGCAGCCAAGATGGGGGTGCTTGACAAGTACAATGTCGAGATGATCGGCGCCTCCACCGAGGCGATCAAGAAAGCGGAAGACCGGGAGCTGTTCCGGGACGCCATGAACAAGATCGGGTTGCGGATACCCAACTCCGGCTTTGCCAACAACATGCACGAGGTGGAGACCATCTCCAAGGAGATCGGGTTCCCCATCATCGTACGGCCAAGCTTCACCCTGGGCGGCACCGGGGGCGGGGTGGCCTATAACCCCGAGGAGCTGGCTGTGCTGGCCAAGAGCGGACTCGATGCAAGCTTCATCACCCAGGTGATGCTCGAAGAGTCGGTGCTGGGCTGGAAAGAGTACGAGCTTGAGGTGATGCGGGACCATGTGGGCAACGTGGTGATCATCTGTTCCATTGAGAACTTCGACGCCATGGGGGTTCACACCGGCGACAGCATCACGGTGGCCCCGGCCCAGACCCTGTCGGACAAGGAGTACCAGGTCCTGAGGGACGCATCCATCGCCATCATGCAGGAGATCGGCGTGGATACGGGCGGCTCCAACGTCCAGTTTGCCATCAACCCGGAAGACGGGGAGATGATCATCGTTGAGATGAACCCCAGGGTTTCCAGGAGTTCCGCCCTTGCCTCCAAGGCCACGGGATTTCCCATTGCCAAGATCGCGGCCAAGCTTGCCGTGGGCTACACCCTGGACGAGATCACCAACGATATCACCGGCGAGACCCTGGCAAGTTTCGAGCCCTCCATCGACTATGTCGTGACCAAGATTCCCCGTTGGACCTTTGAGAAGTTCCCCGAAACCGAGGATATTCTGAGTACGGCCATGAAGAGTGTGGGCGAGACCATGAGCATCGGCCGGACCTTTAAGGAGTCCCTGCAAAAGGGATTGCGGTCCCTTGAGATCGGGCGGTTCGGGTTCGGGGCCGACGGTAAGGACCCCCTTCCCGGCACGGTTTCCCGGAACGAGCTGGAGTACCGGCTGGCCACCCCCAACTCCCAGCGGATCTTCTTTATCAAGCACGCCCTGACCAATGGCATGAGCGTGGAGGCGATCAACGAGCTTACCAGCATCGACCCCTGGTTCCTCTTTCAGCTGAAGCAGCTGGTGGAGTTTGAAAAGACCATCGCCCTGGCAGGCAAAGACCTGCCCAAGGATATGCTGGTCAAGGCCAAGCGGTGGGGCTATTCAGACAAGCAGCTGGCCCATCTCACCGGCATGGGCGAGGAGAAGATCGAAACCCTTCGAAAGCGCATGGGCATCGTGCCCGCATACAAGCTGGTTGACACCTGTGCCGCAGAGTTCAGGGCAGCCACCCCCTACTACTACTCCACCTATGAGAAGGAGTGCGAGGCCAGGGTGTCCGACCGTAAAAAGGTGATCATCCTGGGCGGCGGGCCCAACCGGATCGGCCAGGGCATCGAGTTTGACTACTGTTGCGTCCACGCATCCTTTGCCCTCAGGGAAGAGGGTGTGGAGAGCATCATGGTCAACTCCAATCCCGAGACCGTGAGCACCGACTACGACACCTCGGACAAGCTCTATTTTGAGCCGCTGACCCGGGAGGATGTGCTTCACATTGTTGAAAAGGAGAAGCCCTTTGGGGTGATCGTCCAGTTCGGCGGCCAGACCCCCCTTAATCTTGCCACGGACCTTGAAAAGGCAGGGGTGCCCATCATCGGCACAAGCCCGGACAGCATCGACCGGGCCGAGGACAGGGACCGGTTCCAGGAGATGCTGGACAAGCTTGGCATTGCCCAGCCGGCCAACGGCATTGCCACCAACATCGACGCTGCCCATGCCGTTGCCCGGCAGATCGGCTATCCCGTGATGGTGCGGCCGTCCTTTGTTCTCGGCGGCAGGGCCATGAAGATTGTTTATGACGCATCCGAGCTTGAGGAGTTCTTCAACCTTGCGGTCAAGGCGTCTCCTGATCATCCCGTGCTCATCGACCAGTTTTTGGAGGATGCCTTTGAGCTGGATGTGGACGCCATCTCCGACGGCGAGAACACAGTGATCGGCGGCATGATGGAGCACATTGAAGAGGCGGGCATTCACTCGGGTGATTCAGCCTGCGTGCTGCCCCCCTACAGCATCGATCAGAAACACATTGACGAGATGACACGGGCGGCCAAGGCCCTTGCCAAAGAACTCAAGGTCAAGGGGTTGATGAACATCCAGTTCGGCATCATGGACGACAAGGTCTATGTGATCGAGGTAAATCCCAGGGCATCCAGGACCGTTCCCTTTGTGAGCAAGGCCACCGGGGTTCCCCTGGCAAAGCTTGCCACCAAGGTGATGCTGGGCAAGACCCTGTCAGAGCTTGGACTCACCGAACAGGTGATCCCGGCCCACTATTCCGTGAAAGAGGCGGTGATGCCCTTTGACAGGTTCTCCAATGTGGATCCCATCCTCGGGCCTGAGATGAAGTCCACGGGGGAAGTGATGGGCATAGACATGGATCTGGGAGCTGCCGTTGCCAAAGCCCAGCTGGGGGCGGGCCAGAACCTGCCCGTTGAGGGCACCGTGTTCATCAGCGTCCAGGACAGTGACAAAAATGCGGCCCTGGAAGTGGCAAAAGAGTTCTACCAGATGGGCTTCACCCTGCTGGCCACCCGGGGAACAGCCACGTTTCTCCAGGAGAACGCCATCCCTGCCAAGGTGGTGGAGAAGGTTTCCACAGGACGGCCCAATGTGGTGGATGCGGTCAAGAACAACGAGATCCAGCTCATCCTCAACACCGGGGCCAGCAGCCAGACCAAGGCGGACGGTTATGCCATCAGAAGGGCCGCCATCCGGTACAAGGTGCCCTATGCAACCACAACCGATGGCACCAGTGCCATCTGCAAGGCCATCCAGGCCTTGAAACGGGAGAGCCTGACCGTCATGGCGATCCAGGATTACCACACCCAGGAAGGTGAATAAAATGTGTGAAAACGACAGACCCAGGGATGAATGCGGGGTCTTTGGCCTCTACCGGCATCCTGAAGCGGCAAAGCTGACCTATTTCGGACTCTATGCCCTCCAGCACAGGGGCCAGGAGAGCGCCGGCATCAGCGTTTCCAGGGGAAACAATATGATCGATTCCCATAAGGGCATGGGACTTGTCCATGATGTCTTTAAAATGGAGGATCTGGAGCGCATTGAGGGCGGCAGCGCCATCGGCCATGTCAGGTATTCCACCACCGGGGATTCGGTGATCACCAATGCCCAGCCCTTTGTGGTCCACCACCGGGGACGCTCCTATGCCGTGGCACACAACGGGAACCTGGTGAACGCCCACAAGCTGAAACGGGAACTTGAGGAGAACGGGTCGATCTTCCAGACCACCATGGACTCGGAGGTGTTTCTCCACCTCTTTGTCAAGAACCTCAAGGGCGGGGACGTGGTCACGGCCATCAAGAAGGCCGTGGCAAAGATCGAGGGGGCTTACTCCCTTGTGATCCTTACCTGCAAGGGTGAGGTGATCGGCGTCAAGGATCCCAACAGCTTCAGGCCCCTGGCACTGGGTAAGCTCAACGGCAGCTATGTGCTTTCGTCCGAGACCTGCGCCTTTGATCTTGTCCAGGCTGAATTTGTCCGGGAGCTGGATCCCGGTGAGATCGTCATCATCAACGAGGACGGGGTCACCAGCATCAAGCCGGATCCTGCGCCGAAGAAACACTCGTTGTGCATCTTTGAGTACATCTATTTTTCAAGGCCCGATTCCACCATCTTTGGTAAAAACGTTTATCAGATGCGGAAGGCCCACGGAAAAAGGCTTGCCCAGGAGGCGCCGGTGGATGCCGACTTTGTGATGCCCTTTCCCGATTCCGGCAACTATGCGGCCATCGGGTATGCCGAGGAGTCGGGCATCCCCTTTGAGATGGGCATGATCCGGAACCATTACGTGGGCAGAAGCTTTATCCAGCCCACCCAGAGCATGCGGGACTTTGCCGTGAGGGTGAAGCTCAATCCCGTGCGGGAGCTGATCCGGAACAAGGAGATTATCATCATCGAGGATTCCATCATCCGTGGCACCACGGCCATGACAAGGGTCCAGGCGTTGCGGGATCTTGGGGCGAAAAAGGTGCACATGCGCATCTCCTGTCCCCCCCATCGGTTCCCCTGCTACTACGGCATCGATTTCTCCTCCAAGGGAGAGCTTGTGGCGTCGAGCAAAACCGAGGAGGAGTTGACCACATTCCTCGGCCTGGACACCCTGCACTACCTCTCCATCGAGGGAATGCTCGAGGCAAGCGGCGTGGAAAACCCGGAAGATCACTTTTGCAAGGCCTGTTTTGACGGGTCCTATCCAGTGCCCTTTGATCCGGAATTCACAAAAGCGTGCATGGGGTAATGATGCAGAAACGAACAGTCGCTTTTTCAAAGGATTCTTCCAACCTGTTTTTCCATATCCTCACCAAGTGTAACTTGAAGTGCCGCCACTGTTACATCAACCGGGAGGAGCACGGGGAGACCACCCTGTCCATGGACACCATCCGGCAATGGCTTTCCATCTTTGCCGACAGGTGCCGGGAGACCAACCTGATCCTGCTTGGGGGGGAGCCCACCCTTCATCCGGACCTGAGCCTTGCCGTGAAAGAGGCTAGAAGGCTTGGCTTTAAATCCATCACCATCGACACCAACGGGTATCTTTTCCACGACATACTGGACAGGATCACCCCGGATGAGGTGGATTTCATCAGCTTCTCCCTGGACGGTGCCACGCCTGCCACCAACGACGCCATCCGGGGCACGGGGTGTTATGACGCCTGTGTCTCCGGGGTGAAGCGGGCGGTGGCCAAGGGGTTTTCCACCTCCATGATCTATACGGTGAGTGGGGATAACATCCATGAGCTCGACCAGATGCCCGCCATGGTGAAGGAGCTTGGCATCGACCGGTTCTTCATCCAGGTGGTGGGGATCAGGGGCGAGTCGGCGGACGAGAACGACGGACTTCAGGTCACAAAAGCCAAATGGCTTGAGACCGTGCCCAAGGTGGCGGAACAGGTGGCCAGGGCCGGCATCACCGTGACCTATCCAAAGGTGTTCCTGGATGAGGGAGAGGCGTTCCAGTGCGCAGGGCTTGTGGCGGACAACTACTTTGTCTTTCCCAACGGCAGGGTCTACCGCTGTCCCATCTGCGAAGACCATGGGGTCCACGGTTTTACCATTGTGGAAGACCGCCTGGTGCCGACAACAAACCTGAACGAAACCGCCCTCTTCAACCTGGATATTCCCGAAGGGTGCGTCATGAACAAGCTGGTCCAGCCCGGCAATATCACCTACAGGGCAGACGGCACGCCTGAACACAGGATCGCCTGCTGCATGCTCAAGGAGGAGATCCTTCCGGGTTAGATCTTTGGTCTGCCTGGGGGTTCCCCTAAGCTTTTTACCGATCATCCCATCAAACTTCGCCGCGATCCCGGAAGCTCCGGGATCGCGGCGATCCCCATGGACAACATGGCTGCCACTGACCTTGTGTGCCCTATCCCCTCTGACATGGCGGGAAATTCCTGTTGACAAGCGCTGCGCGATTTCTTACTAATTCTTATCAGGCCCCGATCTGGACAAGCCGGAACCAAAGCGTTTTTCTGATACCCTTGCCAAAACAACATGAAAACCAGAGATAAGAACCTGTTACGAAATTATGTTTCGTCGTTATCCCTGAAACCAATGATTGCAACGACTTTCACACCACAGGTGATCCATGAATGATCTGAGGGTGATATCCCGGGTGATGGTGTTTCTCTTGCTCCTGCTGTTCCTGATCGTTCACGGGGGTGCCGGGGCGTCCGGGACTCCCGGTGTTTCCGGGGCTATCGGGGCAGGTCTGCCTGAAACGGTCCGGGCTATCTATCTGCCGGCAAACCGGCTCAACTCCCGGCGGCTCACTGAGGCGATCCATTACGCAAACCTTGCCAACCTGAATGCTGTGGTGGTCCATGTCAAGGATCCCCGGGGCCATGTGGCGTGGAACTCCCGCAACCCCATCGCCCTTTCCATTGGCGCTGTCAAGGGGGGCGGTGCGGTGGAACGTGCCCTTAAACGGCTCAAGGAGAACCATCTTTGGAGTATTGCCAAAATTGATGTCTTCAGTGATGATCTGCTGGCCCGCAACCATCCCGGCGTGGGGATTGAGGATAACACCCATGGGGGGCTGTGGCAGGACAAGAACGGTCTTGGCTGGACCAACCCCTTTGACACACGGGTGTGGGACTACGTCCTGGATCTTTGCCGGGAGCTTGCAGCCATGGGGTTTGATGAACTCCAGTTCGACTATGTGAGGTTTCCCTCGGACGGCAGGCTCTCCCGGATCCGCTATCCCCTTGTCCAGGAGGGGGTGTCAAAAGCAAGGTGCATCGGGGATTTTGTCAGCCACGCCCGTGACAGGCTCAAGCCCTTGGGGGTGGTCCTTTCCGTTGATCTCTTTGGCCTCACCGCCTGGAAGCGGGACGATTTTGGCGTGGGCCAGGTCCTTGAGGAGATCGACCCCTATGTTGACGTGATCTGTCCCATGTTCTACCCATCCCATTTTCCCACCGGGTTCCTGGGCTGGGAAGCCCCCGGCGACCATCCCTACAAGATCATGGCCCTGAGCATGGCAGCGCTTAAAAAAAGGAGTTCCCGGCGGATCCGGCCGTGGATCCAGGGGTTCTGGTACGCTTCCGGCCAGATACATGCCCAGATCGATGGGGCCGCCTCCCAGGGAGGGTCCAGCTGGGCCGTGTGGAACCCCTCCGGCAACTATTCGATCCTCTACCAGGCCCTGGCAACTTCCATGGACACCACCTTTCCTGCGCCCGTGCTCTACCCCTCCCTGGAGTCGCTGCGGAAAAAAGGGGTGGGCATTGTCCACGGCGACAGGACCATCGTCAACTTAACCGATTACACGGGCGGGGATTCGGTCCTCTCCCTGGAACGGCCGGAGCCGGGTGCCCCTCCCCGGTTTGCCACCCCTTCCGCAGTGGTGGCCACCATGGACGAGGCGATCCTTGACCGGATTTTGTCCAAACGAAACATCGCCTATCCACGGCTTGCCACAAAGATAAGCAAGGTGATCCGTGTGGCTACGCTCATCTCCCAGGACACCGGGATCGATCCCAGAAAGATGGGGGAAGCCCCGGTCCATGTCAACTGGGACCAGGGCTGTGTGTTTACCCCTAGCGTTCCCCCGGCATTGCTGAAACTTTTTCGTGCTGCAGCCAATCCCTAGGTCAGTTCGAACACAATGGTGATCTCCATGGCAAGGGGCGGCGCAAACAGGCTTGCCGGGGGCGGGGCAAACGGGGCGGCCTGTTCCAGGGCCCGCAGGGCGGCCCGGTCAAGGCTCTTGTGCCGGGACGGTTTGACAATGGCTGCGGACAGGACCTGGCCCTGGGCCGTGATCACAAAGGAGATCTTCACCTTTCCCTCCATATGCCGGGCCCGGGCCGCGTCAGGATAGCGCTTGCAGGTCTCGATCTTCAGCCGCAGCATGTCGAAATAATCCCGCTTGGTAAAGAAATCAGACGGTTTTGAGAGGCCCCAGTCCGCAGATGAAAACCGGGTGGGGGAGGGCACGCCCGGGAGTTGCGGAGCCCCGATCCCCTCCATGAGGGTGTCCGGCCGGCTGGCATCCACCGGATCGATCTTGACCGGGGGGAGCACCATCTTTTGAACCCGTGTCTCCTGGGCCGTGGCAACCGTTGGCGCTGTGTGCCTTACCCTTGGCCGTGGTATCTCCCGCCCAACCGGCCTTGAATTCTCCTTCATACCCACCTCAATATAGGTCAGGGCACCAAAACTGACCAGCCCCGACACATGGAGGAGGAGGGCCAGGTGGATCGCCAATGAGACCAGCAACACGCCGTGGAAAAGGGTGAAGCGGGGTTTCTTGCGGATTGAATCGGCCATGGGGTTAAAATCCTTTTTCCGTTGCAAGGCACAGCCGTCCTGCGCCGGCCGCCTTGGCAAGGTCCATCACCTTGACCGCCTTGTTCAGCACCACCCCCCGGTCGGCCTTGATGATCACAAGTTTATCCCTTTCCGTGCCGATCAGCTCCTTTAAGTGCTTGAACAGCCGGTCCTGTCCGATCTTTGCTTCGTTGATATAGGCTTGTCCCTCCTTGTCCACATACACGGTGATCTCGGTTGCCACCTGGGGGGCGGCGGCCTTGGCCTGGGGCAGCTTGATCTTTATCCCTTCGTCCACCATGAAGTTGGTGGTGAGCAGAAAATAGATCAGCAGCATGAACACGATGTCGATGAGGGAGGTCAGCGGGGCCTGGATTTCATACCGGGGGCGCTTTGTCTTGTGTACGAGCATCTTACGCTCCCGTGGTTCGGGTTACGGCCTTGAGAAAGGTGACGGCCCCGTTCTGGAGTCTTGCCTCATAGGTGTCGATCCGGGCCACAAGGTAGGAGTGGGCCACCATGCAGGGCAGGGCCACGCCAATTCCCAGGGCCGTGGTGAGCATGGCCTCCCAGATGCCGCCGGCCAGCACGGACGCATTGACATTTCCCCCCAGTTGCTGGATCACCATAAAGGCCTTGATCATGCCCACCACCGTGCCCAGAAGTCCCAGGAGCGGGGCGATGTTGCCGATGGTGGCCAGGGTCTGCAGGTAGGCGGAAAGGGTTCTCACCTCCCCTTCGATGGCGTTGACGATCACGGTCTCCAGTGTCGCCCGCTCCCTGTCCTTCACCTCAATGGCCTGGGTCAGCATCCTGCCCATGGGGGAGTCGTTGTTGGCGGAAAGATCCCTTGCCTCGCAGGTTTTGTCCCTGGCAATCAGGTCGGAAACGGTTTCGGCAAGGTTGCCGCCCCTGGATCTCATCCTGGCAAAGCTGATGATCCTTTCGAAAAAAATTGCCAGGGCCACAACCGAACACAGGAGGATGGGCGCCACAAGAAATCCTCCCTTTGATAAAATGTCAAACATAGATCGCTCCTCTATAAGTGATTTTAGCTTCTTGGCTCTGATTCTTGCGTCATTTTGGCAAGGGAATCAGAAACTTTTTTGGGTTCTGGTTTGTCCAGCTTAGGTTTCCTTGTAAAAAATTACCGGTTGCAAGGCCGGGCACGTCATCCTGCCATCTGCTCTTCCTGGAAGTCGATGATATCGGGCTTGCCGTCAAAGTCGAGATCCCGCTCCTTTTTGATCATCACCTCGGAGGCGTCATAGCGCTCCCAGAGATCGGGCTTGCTGTCCCCATTGGTATCCTCCTCCACCATGACCACATGGCCCTGGTCATAGAAGAACCAGGTGTCCGGCTGATCATCGCCGTTGGTGTCCTTTTCCGCCCGTACGGGATTCTCTTCAGGGTCATAGAACCACACCAGGGTCAGCCGGCCGGTTTCCTCCTCCTTTTCTTCGCTTTTTACCATCTTGCCATTGGGGTCATAGTGAACCTTGAGGTCAATTTGGGCGTCGTGGTCTTCATCGATCTCCTTGATTCTGAGCACCCCGTCCTTATAGAAGTATCGTGCATCAACGCTATCATCGCAATACCGGTTCTGCTCGGTGATCCAGGACCATCCCGGGGTGTCAAACCGCTGGACAATGTCAAAACAGCCGTCTGCGTCGCTGTCTTTTTCCAGGGTCGTCCGCTTGCCGTTTTTATATCGGATCTTGAGGTCCACCCGGCCGTCACAGGTTTCATCCTTGTCCATGCGGGTGATCTGGCTGTTGGCATAATATTGCCAGGTGTCCGTCCGGCCGTTGAGGTCGGCATCGCTCTCCACCCGTTCTCTCTCCTCGTTTTTGTCAAAGAAAATGGTGGTATCCGGCGTCCCGTCTTTGTTGTCGTCCCGGGTCTGGCGGCTGAGCCTTCCGGCCGTAAAAAAGGAGACGGTCTCAAGCAGGCGGTCTCCGTCGCTGTCATACTCCACCCGGACCGGCACCCCTTTTTCAAAGAACCTGAGCCGGTCGATGGTGCCGGAAAAGCGGGTGTCCTCCCGGATGGTTTTTACAAGGCCCTTGTCGTCAAAACAGGTGAACTGGTCCAGGGTGTTGTCATGGTTGGTGTCCCTTTCCTGGGTGGCGGGCACGCCGTTTTTAAAGGTCGTGAAGATATCAAACCGGGTGTCCAGGTTGGCGTCCTTTTTCTGGTGTAGGGGTTCAAGGTTTGCGAATGTGGTGACCGAGTCCATGGTGCCATCGGTGTTGACGTCCTTCTCCTGGCAGGCGATCTCTCCCTTGATATAGGTGCGGAAGGTCTCCATCACCGTGTCCCTGTCCAGGTCGTGGCTGCTGGATTTGGGAAGTCCTTCTCCATCGTAGTGCACCACTGAGTCCAGATGACCGTCCTCGTCGTCATCCACCCGCTGCTCAACTGGCTTGCCGTTGGCAAAGGTCTGCCAGACATTGACCTTGCCGTTGTCGTCGGTGTCCTTGGTGGAGCGGGTCACCTGGCCCTGTTCAAAATAGTAGACAAGGTCGAATCCGCCGGTGCCGGAGGTGTCCTTTCTCATCTCGATAATGGTGCCGGTGCCGTCAAACAGGGAGAGCTGAATCAGGCTGCCATTGGGGGTGTGCCGGGTCTGGCGGGTCCGCTTTTCATTTTCGAAAAAGTCCTTGCAGTCCATGGTTCCGTCAAGGTCCGTGTCCCGCTCGACCCGGGTCAGCTTTCCTTGCTCATAGTACTGGACCCGGTCCATGGCATTGTCATGGTTGGTGTCGATCTCCATGCGGATGATGGTGTTGTCTGCATCAAACACGGCGACCTGGTCGGCCAGGTTGTCATCATTGGTGTCTTTTTCAACCCGTCGTTCCTGTTCAGCTGTGGGTTCCCCGGCCTGGGCAAGGGCGGTTGAAACGATTATCAGCACGATTAAAAAAAGCTTTTTCATATCTGCCACCTTTCCTCATAATAGCGACAGGGTGTTGCAGGAAAGCTTCCCCTGGCGCTGATCCATGGGCCTTAAAAACAAAAAAAGCCACAAAGGTTTTTCTTTTCAAAGAAAAAGGCCTTCGTGGCTTTGGATTGTTCAATTGCTTTTTTACTAGTTCTGGGGACCGCCTTCTGGCGATCGATAATCAACTCTCATATGAAATTGATCAGATGGTGTCAACCTTTTTATCATAAATCAGTAATCGTATGTTACTAGGATTTCCCAGGTTGCTGGCGGTGAAGATCGGTTTCACCCGGTTCAACGCCCTGGCGGGTTAAAGATCGTGGTTGCCGACCCTGCCCCTCAGCTTTTTCAGCCGGGATCGTTTGGTTTTGCCGTCCAGGCGGCGTCGTTTTGACCCGGCTGTGGGCCGTGTATTGCGCCGTTTTTTCGGGATGACAACGCTCTGCTGGATCAGGGCCGTAAGCCTTGAAAGAGCGGCTTCCCGGTTCTTCTCCTGGCTGCGGTGCTCCCGGGACTTGATGATGATCACTCCCTGGTCCGTGATCCGGTGGTCCGAAAGCATGAGCAACCGTTCTTTATAACGGTCGGGCAGGGAGGAGGCCTTAATGTCGAACCGCAGATGGATGGCCGACGAGACCTTGTTGACGTTCTGGCCCCCTGCCCCCTGGGCACGGATGGCGGTCATCTCTATCTCAGTCTTTGGAATGGCAACGGTGTTTGATATTTTCAGCATGGTTAATTATATTCCAGGTCATCCACCAAAGCAATGGCCTTGGCAAGTCTCAGGTTCAGTTCGGTTTTCATTAAACGCATTTAAATCCACTCTTCCTCCCGGTTCTTTTTCCTCACGTTCATGATCAGACGGGCAATAAAGGAGGTAAAGGCAATAAACTAAGCCTGACCCCACACTGGGTCTGCCCCCATATTGGGCAGCTGAAAAGGTCCGTGTCAAGGAGTATTTCCATTGCTCCCCGGTTTCGGAATGGTGTATCGTGATAACAGCTTTTAATATCATAAATCGTCCATGGAAACCATGCCCATGGTGGGACGCAACATCATTATATGCTTTTATTCGGGGGGCCCATGGAAACGAAAAGCGTTGTGACCATCCCCATGCCCCTCCAGGTGGTTGTGGACGATGTGGGATGGTGGTCGGGACGGGACGGATCATCATTCAACCAGCCCTTTCGAACGGGCATGGCCAGGGATCATCTTCCCCAGGACTATGAAGCCCTGGTTCGCCTTGGAAAGAAGCTCGGCATGAAGATCCTGGCAGGGTTTGTGCTCTGCGAATGGGACCGGCAGGGCATCTTGAAACACCTTCCCTCTGCCACCTGGATGGGAAGGAACTGGTCGGTAGACTGGGTGAACCCGGAGCACCGTGAAAGGGCCGGGGATATCATCCGACAGGCCGGCCGCCACATGGAGATTGCCCTCCACGGCATCGGCCATGAGTTCTGGACGGGCCATGGCCATAGCATGCACAGGGCCGAGTTCCACGACCAGTGCGCAAGGATGCGGGATCCGGACGAGATCCGGCGCCATATCGATTATTTTTTCAGGATCATGGATCAGCATGGTTTTTCTCCCAGGCCCACCACCTTTATTCCCCCGGCCATGAAGCACAGCTTTGGCAATGGAGACAAGGGCTTCCAGAAATTGTTGGGGGAGGCCGGTATCCGGCAGGTGACCGCCTGCTTTGAAAAGACAAGGCAGCTGGCTGCCCCCCGGTATCCCACGGTCACCTGGGAGAGCGGGGTGGTGCTCCTGGACCGGGGCGTGGCAAACCTTCCCTGGAACGCCATGGCCTGTAACCCAGGGTTCGCTTTTGACAGACCCCTGCTGGTGCTCCACTGGGCAAACATCCTCCATAAGGACCCGGACCGGAATGATTTGATCGTGGATGCCTGGGGTGATTTCATCCAAAAGGGTGCCCAAGAGCACGGCGTCCTTCTCTCCATGGACACGGACGCCTGCTTTACCCAGTACCTTTACCGGGTGTGCTCGAAAATTTCCAGGACCCATGAAGGGGTTTGCATTGATCTTTCCTGGCGGCACACCCTGCCTTCCAATTGCCTCAAAGGCCCGTTTGCGGTCCGGGTGAACCTGCCGGGCCCCCTGGCCATCCGGGTGGCCGGGGCAAGGGTGGTTTTCCCCAGGCAATCCCAGGGACAAGGCGCCGGTGGCTCCCTTCTTTTCCTGGTGCCCCAGGCCGATCATATCTACCTGAAACCGGGTGTATAGATGTTATACCCGAACGGCTGACTGCATTCCCATGGTCGGGTTTATACGCTTTCTTTCGGAGTGGTATCGGGAATCTCTATGGCCTTGTGAAAACCGATTTGGATAATCTCTTTGACTCCGGGGGCACCATCCCTATAATTTGAATTGGTTTTTATGGACGAATTATAGGGGGCACGGAACCAAGCTATGGAAACGGAACACATCCTGGAAAAGGGGTCGGGCAGGATCAACGAGGACGCCCTTGTCATGGAGGACAATATGTTTGGGGTCTTTGACGGGGCAACCAGCCTTGACCGGACCCTGTTCGACGGTTGTAAGACCGGGGGCATGATCGCCTCGGAGACGGCCTGTTCCGTGTTTGCAAAGAACGGGTATCCCCTGGCCACCCTTGCCAGGCTTGCCAACCGGGAGATTGGAAAGACCATGCGCTGCCACGGTGTGGACGGGTCGGCAAGGGAGCGCCTCTGGAGCACCAGCGCCGCCGTGGCCAGGATCGAGGGCCAGGACCTTGAGTGGGTCCAGTCGGGGGATTCCGCCATCGTTCTCATCTACCAGGATCGTTCCCACAAGGTGCTCGTGGACCAGCCGGACCATGACTATGAGACCCTCTCCATCTGGAAGCAGATGGCGTCCACCAGCCAGGTCACCATTGGGGAGGCCCTGGCCGAACAGATCAAAAAGACCCGGCAGGGGATGAACCGCTCCTATGGTGTGCTCAACGGGGAGTGCCAGGCCGAAGGGTTTATCCACGCTGGTGTTGAATCCCTGGACAAGGTCACGGACATCCTTCTTTTCACGGACGGTCTTCAGCTGCCGTCAAAGACCCCTAAGCCCCGGAAGGGGTTTGACGACCTGGTCCACCACTATCTGACCCTTGGCCTCCACGGCCTCAGGGACCGCATCCGGAGGGTTGAAAATAACGATCCCCAGTGTCGGCAATATCCCAGGTTCAAGTGCCACGACGATATTGCAGCCATCTCCATCCGCCTTTAACGTTTTTCCGGAAAGTTCCTTTGTGAACCCGGCAAAGCTGGGGAATCCATTGGCCCGGATCACCGGGTATCAGCGTTGATCCCCGGGCCCAAGGGCCTTTTGGTACACCCTCTCTATCCTTTCAAACACCCGTTTCCATGTGCAGTCATCTGCCAGGGATGCCGTCTCTCCTGAATCCTGCATCCCCTTGTGGATAACGGCCCCGATCCTTTCCGCCAGAATGGTTGCCAGTTTTTTTTCTAAAAGGGGCATGTCCGCTTCATGGGGGGTGTCCACGGTTGCAAGTTCCGGCAGGTCCACAAGAACAATCCGGTTGCAGGGATGGTTGCCCAGCACCTCCTTGGTGCCGGGTAGCGCCGTGGTGACCACGGAACACCCCGAGGCCAGGGCTTCCATGAGCACAAGAGGAAGGCCTTCGAAAAATGACGGCAGCACAAAGAGGTGGGCGCGCTTCATGAGGTCGGCAAGGTCGGGGTGGCTCAAGGGCCCGTGGAGCACCACTTGATCGCCAAAGGCCTGGGCCAGCTCCACGCAGAGCTCTTTCTCCCTGCCGCTGCCCCCGCCGGCAAGGTGAAGCCGCCAGGGCAGGGAACGGATGGATTCAAGGGACCGGAGTAGCCAGGGCACCCCCTTGGATTGGCTCAGTTTGCCGGCATAGAGCAGCTCCACCGGCGGGGGCGTGCTCTTTTCTCCAGGCGCGAAAAGGGTATCATCAAATCCTGCCCCTACCACGTCCACCTTTCCCCGGGCCGCAGGGTAGGTGGTGACGATCTCCCGTTTCTGGGCCTGGCTCAGGGCCAGGATCCGGCTCACCCTTTTGGAGAGCAGGGCCGGGCGTTCTTTCAGGTGGGGACACAGGATGCGCTGCCGCAGGCAGGTGCCGTGGCAGGAGACCACCAGGGGGATTTCCGGTGCGATGTCGGCAACAAAGCCTGAGACCAGCCAGAGGTGGTGGCTGTGGATGATATCGGGTTGGAACCGGGTGACCGAATCTTTGATCGTTTCTTTAAACGCGATTTCGTACATGGCCAGCTGTTCCGTTGCCAGGGTCGAGAACACGCTGCTCGGGTAGGGCATCACATCGCTCATGCCGGGGATGGGAAAGTTAAGCCCTGGTTCCTTGAACCTGACATATCGGGTTTTTTCCGGATCGATGAGGGTGGTGTCCAGGGTGAAATCGTCCTGGAGGGCCGCCACAAGATAGCTGTCATGGCCGGTTTCGGTGCAGTACCGCAACAGGGCCTGGAGGTATTTGCCGCTTCCGGTCAGGTCCGGCATCTGGCTGATGATGTGTAGTATTTTCATGGGTAATAACCTGTGGATGTTTGCACCTGAATGGATGCCTGGGTTACCTGATTTGTGATAAAAAATAAACTCTATTCATATGGGAGAACCTATAACACGAATTTGTTGAAAACAGTAAAGAAATCCATTGACTTTTAACTACAGGCGTTTTATTGTTTTTTCAAAATTTCAGGTGTTATTTTTAGTAAAAAGAGGGAATCCTGTGGAAATCAGGAACGGACCCGCCGCTGTGACCGGGGATGAACGCTGCATCAAGTCACTGTCCAATTGGACGGGAAGACGCAGCAAGTAAACTGATCCGGGAGTCAGAAAACCTGCCTGAACAGAATAATCCTTTGTGCCTGCGCGGTTGGGCTGGATTGAATATGTTGTTTTGTGAGGATAAATACGGATCCCCATATCGATTGATTGTCGATGTGGGGTTTTTTTTTGCTCAAAAATCCGTGGTTTTGAATCCCAGGATCCATAACGGCCAACAGCAGGTGTGTTTCAGTAAAAGGATTTCGGCTTGTTAAATGTTTCACATGAAACAGTGGGCTGGTTTCAGAAAAACATGATGCACGCCAGGATCGATATACTGATTGAATAACAAAGGGTTAGGGATGTGAATTCCCACGGTGCCCTAAGGAATATGGCTCATAAGTGAGTATACCGGTTAACGCCATATCAAGAAAGGGAACAGGGTTTCTGGTGCTCCTGTTCTCTTTTTGCCTTGTCGGGATGATCGTTGTTTCCGCATCCATGGGGTATATGCAGATTGGGCTCACGGAGATCGTGGGCATGGTTGCAGGTGAGTTGGGGGGCGGTGGCGTTTGTGTGGAAAGGCTGGATGCCACCTTGAGGACCATCGTGATGGAGGTCCGCCTGCCAAGGATACTCACCTGTGCAGCCGTGGGAGGGGCGCTTTCGATTTCGGGCGTCCTTTTCCAGGGAATACTCCTCAATCCCCTTGCGGATCCATATACGCTTGGGGTGTCTGCGGGCGCAGCGTTCGGGGCCTGTGTCGCTATTTTGTTGAGCCTCGGCTCAACCCTTGTCCCGGTTCCGTTGTTCGCTTTTGCGGGAGCCTGTTCGACCCTGTTGTTTGTCATGTTTCTCTCCTATACAGGGAAGAACAGGACCTCGGCCTTCTCTTCCAACAGCCTCATCCTCTCGGGCATCATTGTTGCCGCGATTCTGTCGGCGGGCATCAGCTTCATGAAGTACGTTGCCGACGAGCAGGTCTCTGTCATCATCTTCTGGCTCATGGGCAGCTTTGCGTCAAAGACCTGGAGCGATGTGGTTCTGACCCTCTGCTTTCTTGTCGGCGGGCTTGGGATCTCCCTGTTTTATGCAAGGGATCTCAACCTGGTCTCCCTTGGGGAGCGGTCTGCCTCAAGCCTGGGGGTGGACACCGGGCGGGTGACCCTGATCCTGCTTGTCACTGGATCGCTCCTGGCTGCGGTTTCGGTGTCTGTGTCCGGGATCATCGGGTTTGTAGGCCTCCTGGTACCCCACATGGTGAGGCTGGTGTCAGGGCCGGACAACCGCAAGCTCATTCCCCTGTCCATGCTCATGGGCGCCATCCTGCTTTTGGGGGCAGACACCATCACCCGGGCGGTGCTTCCCCATGAGATTCCCATTGGTGTGCTCACCGCCCTCATGGGTGGTCCTGTCTTCTGCTGGATCTTCAAGAGGAGCCAGCGCAACTAGGCGTATCCATGGAAATGTCCATCCGAAACCTCAGCTTCTCCTATGACAGTGAATCCGTGCTCCAGGGTATTGACCTTGATTTTGAAAGGGGACGCTTCTATTCCATCCTGGGTCCCAACGGCTGCGGCAAGACCACTTTGCTCGATCTTCTCATCCGCCACAGAAAGCCTGCTGCCGGCACCATCACCCTGGACAACCGACCCTTAAGCAGCTTGTCGAGAAAAGAGATCGCCCAAACCATCTCCCTTGTATCCCAGAATTACAACATCAATTTTCCCTTTACCGTAAAAGAGGTGGTGATGATGGGGCGGCATCCCTATATTCCACGATTCTCCACCCCGGGAGCCGGGGATATCAGGATCGTGGACCAGGTGATGGAGCGTACGGGCATCAACGGTTTCAGGAACCGGCGGATCACTGAACTCAGCGGTGGGGAGCGCCAGCGCTGTGTGGTTGCCAGGGCCCTCTGCCAGGACACGCCCCTGCTCTTTCTGGACGAGGCCTTCTCCAGCATGGATATCAGCCATACCCTGCGGCTTCTGTCCATTGTGAAAGAGGCGGTGGAACGATCCAACAAGACCGTTGTGTCGGTGTTCCATGACATCAATCTTGCCTCTGCCTGGTCTGACAGCCTCGTGTTCATGAAGGCGGGCCGGGTGGCAGCCGCCGGCGACACCCGGGAGGTGCTGACCGAGGCCATGCTCAAGGAGGTGTTTGAGGTGGAATCCAGGGTGGTGTTTAACGAATATGCAGGGGCCAGGCAGGCCTATTTCAAGGCAGGGTCCCATGGATAAAACAAGGCGGAGGGATTTTATGGCGTTTCCATTGACAGGCTTTTTTCAGCTTTTATTTGGGGTGCTCTGTTTGCTCTCCACGGAGGCTGGGGCCGTGACCCTGGTTGACCAGGGCGGCAGGTCCATCAGCGTTGACAAACCCTTTGCCCGGATCATCTCCCTCTACGGGGCCCATACGGAGAACTTAAGCTTCCTGGGGCTGGACAGGGAGATCATCGGTGTGTCCCGGAGCGACTCCCACGACAAACGGTTTTCCTCAAAGCCCTGGTTTTCCTACCATGACGATCCTGAAAAATTTCTTGGGGCACGACCCGACCTTGTGCTGGTCCGGCCCATGATCGAACGGGGGTACCCGGGTCTGATCCAACGGCTTGAGCGATCGGGCATTACCGTGGCGTCCCTGCAGCCTGCCACGGTGGAGGAGATGTACGGCTACTGGGTCGCCCTGGGCATCCTTTCCGGAAAAGAAGAGAGAGCCGCCAGGATGGTGGCCGACTTTCAGCACCAGGTGGCTGTTTACCGCGGCCTCACCCAGGGGGTTACGCCCAAAAAACGGGTCTATTTTGAGGCGATCCATTCCAGGATGAAGACTTTTACCCCGGGATCCATGGCCCTGTTTGCCCTGGAGGCTGCGGGGGGTATTAACGTTGCCGGGGATGCACTCTCCTCCAGGGGGACAAACATCGGTAATTACGGCAAAGAGCGGATCCTCTCCCACGGCAAAGAGATCGATGTGTTCCTTGCCCAGCAGGGGGTGATGAACCCGGTCACCCGGGAGATGATTAAAAACGAACCCGGGTTTGGCATTATTAAGGCGGTCAGGAACAACCAGGTTTATCTCGTTGACGAGATGATCGTATCACGGCCCGGATTCAGGCTGTTACAGGGAATTAGAACCATAGGGGAGATCCTCTATCCCGAACGTTTCGGCGCACTTGCCGAATGAGTCGGGATCTGGAGACAACCCCAAAACCAAGGAAACAAAATACAATGAAAACAGTTGGTACACTATTCGGCATAGGCGTAGGCCCCGGGGATCCGGAACTTTTAACCCTCAAGGCCGTGCGCATGATCAACCAGGCCGATGTGATCTTTACTGCGGCATCCACCAAGAACTCCTACAGCCTGGCCGTGGAGATCGCCCGTCCCCATATTTCCGAGCAGGCCACCATCCGGTCCCTCTCCTTTACCATGAGCAAGGACAAGGCCAAGGCCCGTGAGGCGTGGGACAACAATGCCAGGACCATTGCAGAGGTGCTGGAGCAGGGACAGAACGCGGCCTTCCTCACCCTGGGGGATCCCATGACCTACTCCACCTACGGCTATATACTCAAGAGCCTGAAAGCGGTGATGCCCGGTGCAGCCATTGAAACCGTTCCCGGGATCACCTCCTTCCATGCGGCCGCCTCAAGGCTTAACCGGACCCTGGTGGAGGGGGAAGAGTCTTTGCTGATCTCCTCCGGCGCCTATGGGGGGGAGGCCTTGAAACAGAGCATGGAGGGGGTGGAAAATGTGGTGCTGCTCAAGGCCTATAAAAACACCGTTGATATCAACACCGCCCTCAAGGGCGCAGGATTGTATGAAAACGGGGTGGCCATCTCCAAGTGCGGCAGGGAAGGGGAAGAGATCATCGACGATCTTGGGGATCTTGAGACAAGGGATCCCAACTACTGGACCCTGATCCTGGCCGGCAAATGAAGCGGCCCGGGCAGAAAAATCACCGGCTCAATATCGGTTTCATCTATCACTGGGGGGCATGATGGGGGTTGATATCATCGGCATGGGACTGGGCGGGGATGACCTTACCCACCGGCATCAACAGATCATCCACAGGGCCGATCTGCTGGTGGGGGGAGACCGCCTGCTTGAGGGGTTCCGGGATCTCGGCATTGAGACCCTTGCCATATCCACGGATATTGTCCGTGTGGTTGAAACCGTAAGAAAGCGGATGGAAGCCGAGCGCATTGTGGTGCTGGCCTCCGGGGATCCGCTATTTTTCGGCATCGGGTCCACCCTGGTCCGGGAGCTTGGCAAGGAAAACCTGACCATCCATCCCAACGTCTCTTCCCTTGCTGCTGCCTTCAGCGCCATCAGGGAACCCTGGCAGGACGCCCGGCTCTTGAGCCTCCATGGAAGAGAGGTGCCGGACCTGGTGTCGGTCCTGAAGACCCATGCCAGGGTCGGCATTCTCACGGACCAGACCCGGAATCCCGGTTGGATCGCAAAGATCCTTCTGGAGAACCAGATTACAGGGGTTGGCATGTGGGTGCTGGAGCGCCTTGGTACTCCAAATCAGACCATCTCCTGGCATGATGAGATGGCCAGGGTGGCGGAGATGACGTTTGCCATGCCCAATGTGGTGGTGCTGAAACAGGCCTCCGCAGACAAGGGGCAGGATTCCCCGATGTCCGAAAACAGGGACTTTTCGGGTGAAACCTTTAAACAGGCGATGGATACCGGGGGGCAGGTCGACCAGATGCACGGAACCATGGATTCCTCTGGTGAAGCGTTGAAACCGACATCTTCAACCAAGGGGGCGGCTGTGCCGCCCATATGGCCGGGAATGCCGGATGAGCTCTTTGTCCATGAAAAGGGGCTGATCACCAAGGCCGAGGTGAGGAGCATCTCCCTGTCAAAGCTCAAGCTTGTGTCCCCTGGCTTTACGGTCTGGGACCTTGGGGCAGGCTCCGGGTCCGTTGGCATTGAGGTCTCCGCCTTTGTGCCCCGTGGCAGGGTGGTGGCCGTGGAGAAGAATGAAAACAGGCTTGCCGATATCCGGGCCAATGGGGCCAGGTTTGGGGTGACCAACCTTACCGTGGTCCATGGTAACAGCCTTGACGTGATGGACCACTTGCCGGACCCGGACAGGATCTTCATCGGCGGCGGGGGCAAGGATCTTGTGACGATCATCCGGAGAGCCGGAAAACGGCTTAAGACCGGCGGGGTGATGGTGGTCAATACGGTGCTCATCCAGAACATGGAGCCGGTGCTGGCCCTTTTGAACGAGATGGGATTCCAATCTCAGCTGGTCCAGGTCCAGGTATCCAAATCAACGTCCATGCCGGTTGGCGAACGCCTGGAGGCGTTGAACCCGGTGTGGGTGATCTCAGGTGAAAAATTTTAAGGAAACAATATATGTCTATGGAAACCTATCCAGTTATATTTGCAGGTGCGGGACCCGGGGATCCGGATCTTATTACGGTCAAGGGCCAGAAGGCCCTTGCCACGGCTGATCTCATCATCTATGCAGGCTCCCTTGTGCCCGAGGCCCTGCTCAAGTGGAAGCGGGCGGAGGCCGAGGCGTTCAACAGCGCGTCCATGGATCTTGAAGAGATCGTTGACATGATCCGCAAGGCCCATGGCCAGGGAAAGCGGGTGGTGAGACTCCACACCGGCGACCCCTCCCTCTACGGTGCCATATTTGAGCAGATGCGGGAGCTTGAGCGGTTTGATATCACCTATCAGGTGATACCCGGCGTCACGGCGGCCTTTGCCGCGGCCGCCGCCATGGGCATGGAGTATACCCTGCCCGAGGTGACCCAGACCCTGATCCTCACCCGGATATCGGGCAGAACCCCGGTGCCGGAGCAGGAGGAGCTGGAACGCCTGGCCGCCCACCAGAGCTCC
Organism: Desulfobacterium sp.; assembly: GCA_030145245.1. Classification (GTDB taxonomy): domain Bacteria; phylum Desulfobacterota; class Desulfobacteria; order Desulfobacterales; family Desulfobacteraceae; genus Desulforapulum. Next base: position 16,204 of record JAQYWC010000049.1, on the reverse strand, counting down.
ATGGCCATCTATCTTTCCATTGCCCACGTGAAACGGGTGGAAGAGATCCTTGGGGTCCACTATGGGAAAGAGAGCGCCTGTGCCGTTGCCTACAAGGTCGGGCATCCGGAAGAGCGGATCGTGTTCACCACCGTTGAGAAGCTGAGCTACACGGTTGAGACCGAGAAACTCAACCGCCAGGCCCTGATCATCGTTGGCAAGGCCGTGGCCGCAGCCAGGGACAAGGGGGATATCATCAAGTCGAAACTCTATGATGCGGGCTTTGCCCATGGGTTCAGGGACAAAAAATGAGCCGGGAGCAGGGCCGTATAAAGCGGGTTGCCATCTGGGCCATCACCCCGGGTGGGGTGGAGCTGGGCACTTGCCTGGCCAAAGGGTTTGACCGGGCGGATTTCTTTTTGTCGGAAAAACTTTTCCTTTCCAAGGCGGTTGCCACGGGGGCAAAAAAGTTCAACACCCTGTCCAAGGGCCTCGAAGAGGCCTTCCACGCCTATCCGGCCCACATCTTTCTGTTTTCCACGGGCATTGCCGTGCGGATGATCGCGCCGTTATTGAGATCCAAGCTCAGCGACCCGGCCGTGGTGGTGGTGGATGACAGGGGGCTTCATGCAATCTCCCTGCTTTCAGGTCATCTGGGGGGCGCCAATGAACTTGCCCTGGAAGTGGGAAAGATTGTCGGGGCACGGCCGGTGATCACCACGGCCACGGATGTGAACCGGTTGCCCTCCATCGATCTTGTGGCAAAGGAAAACCAGCTGAAGATCGAGAACCCTGAAATGATCAAGGCCGTTAACATGGCGTTTTTGCAAGGCCAGGCCGTGGAGGTCCAGGACCCCTTTTCCCTGGTCTCCCCCAGCCTCCCGGAACAATTGGTCATTCCAACACCCGGGGGGGCCACGGGCACCCGGCCCGGGGTGGTCTGCACGGACCGGGTGGTCACTGTTCCACGTGAAACCATTGTGCTCAGGCCCGGGACTTTGGCCGTGGGCATCGGGTGCAACCGGGGCACGGCCATGGAAGAGATCCAGGGTTTTTTGATCTCCCTGTTCCGGGATAAGGCCCTAAGTCTCGACAGCATTGCCCTGCTGGCCTCAACCGACGTCAAGGCCGATGAAACAGGACTTCTGGCCCTGGGGTCAGCCCTCAACCTTGATATCCGATTTTATGATAAACCGAGCCTCAACTCGGTAACTACGATTCAGAATCCATCCAGGGTGGTGGAGAAACATTTGGGAGTAAAAAGCGTATGCGAAGCAGCAGCGATTCTGGCAGCAAACAACGGGAAGCTAATTGTACCAAAACAGAAACAGGGGAATGTAACCCTGGCCGTGGCACGAAAACCGGCCGGCTCTTTGTCATCGGAACCGGCCCCGGGGATGTAAGTTACATGGCCGGCAGGGCCCTCACCCTGATAGAACAGGCCGAGGCCATTGCCGGGTATACCACCTATATCGATCTGATCAAGCCGGTGATAGAGGGCAAGGAGATCATTGCCACGGGCATGAAAAAAGAGGTGGACCGGGTGGAGAAAGCGATCTCCGAAGCCCTCAGCGGCAAGGTGTGCGCCCTGATCTCCGGCGGGGATGCCGGCATCTACGCCATGGCGGGACTCGTGTTTGAGATGTGCGAAAAAAAGGGGATCCGGCTCATCCGCCACGGCAGTGACCGGCCGGAGACCCATGATGGAAACACCCTTGAGATCGAGGTGGTCCCTGGCATTCCGGCCCTGGCATCCGGGGCATCCCTGGTGGGCGCTCCCCTGACCCACGATTTTTGTGCCATCAGCCTGAGCGATCTGCTCACCCCCTGGGAAACCATTGAACGGCGGATCGAGGCGGCGGCCTCGGCCGACTTTGTCATTGCCATCTACAATCCCAAGAGCAAGAAACGGGATTGGCAGCTTAACCGGGCCCGGGAGATCATCCTCAAATACAGGAAACCGTCAACCCCGGTGGGGATAGTAACCTCCGCCATGCGGGAGAACCAGGATGTTACGGTGGTGTCCCTGGAGAATCTGGACCAGGCCGAGGTGGGCATGCAGACGGTTCTCTTTGTGGGCAACCAGGCGTCCGTGGAATATCTTGACTTCATGTACACACCCAGGGGATACTCCGGCAAGTACGCGTTATAGGGTAATGGTTCCTTTTCTTTTAATCATCATGGGAGGCAGGTAATGAAAGGGTATGTTCAGGTCTACACGGGAAACGGCAAGGGGAAAACCACGGCGTCCCTGGGACTTTCGGTCCGGGCGGCGGGCGCCGGGTTCAAGGTGTTCATCGTTCAGTTCCTGAAGCAGGGGGACTACTCCGAAATCAAGGCGCTGGAGCGCTTTTCCGATCAGATCACCATTGAGCAGTACGGTCTGGGGCGCTTTGTCAAGGGCAAGCCCTCACCGGAGGATATCGAGGCCGGCCAAAAGGGGTATGCGCGGGTTGCCGCCATCCTGAAACAGGGGGACCACGATCTGGTGGTGGTGGAGGAGGGCAATGTGGCTGTCATGTGCGGCCTGTTTCCTGAAGAGAAACTCCTGGACCTCATGGAGATGAAACCCGACCATGTGGAACTTGTCATCACAGGCCGGGGCGCCACCCCTGCCGTCATGGAACGGGCGGACCTTGTGACCGAGATGAAAGAGATCAAGCACTATTATAAGGCGGGTGTGCCTGCAAGGGTTGGCATAGAAAAATGAAAAAAACAGACGCCATTGCCGTGTTCGGCACCGGCTCCGATGTGGGAAAGAGCATCGTCAATGCCGCCCTGTGCCGGTCCCTGGTGGACCGGGGCGTGAATGTGGCACCGTTCAAATCCCAGAATATGTCCAATAACTCCGGGATCACCCCCGAGGGGCTTGAGATGGGACGGGCCCAGATTGTCCAGGCCGAAGCCGCCAGGATCGCCCCCCACGTGGATATGAACCCGGTACTGTTGAAACCCACCGGCGACATGGGTTCCCAGGTGGTGCTCAACGGAAAGGCCCATGCCAACGAGACCGCGGCCGACTACCACACGAAAAAGGCGCTTTACTTCGAGGAGTCCTGCCGGGCCTACGACCGGCTCAGGCAGCGGTGCGATCTTGTGGTGATGGAGGGGGCCGGCTCCTGCGCCGAGGTGAACCTCATGCACTCGGACATCGTTAATTTCCCCATGGCAGCCTATGCCGGGGCAGGAGTGATCCTTGTGGCGGACATCCACCGGGGCGGTGTGTTCGGCCAGATTGTCGGCACCCTTGCCTGTCTTCCCCAGGAGTATCGGGAGATGGTCAAGGGCTTTATCATCAACCGGTTCCGGGGGGATATCTCCCTGTTCAGGGACGGGGTTGACTGGATCGAGAAGAAGACCGGCAAGCCCGTGTTCGGGGTGCTTCCCTGGTACAATCATTTCAGGGTGGATGCCGAGGATTCCGTGGAGCTTGAACAGTGGCCAACGGTGGCCTCCCTGGACCAAAGCAAGCCTGCCATCGGCGTGATCCGGCTGCCCCATATTGCCAATTTCACTGATTTCCATGCCCTTACCGGGATCGACGGCATCGGGCTTGCCTTTGTGGACACGCCCAGGGATCTCTCCCTGTTCTCGGCCGTGATCATCCCAGGCTCCAAGAACACCCGGGCAGACATGGCGTGGCTCAGGGACCAGGGCTGGGACTCCTGCATCCGGGACCATGTGGCCAACCAGGGGCATCTGTTTGGCATCTGCGGGGGGTACCAGATCCTTGGCAGGGCCATTGAAGATCCTGAAGGGCTTGAGGGAACACCGGGAACCACCCCGGGATTGGGCCTGCTGCCGGTAACCACCCGGCTGAGCGCCCCCAAGACCACCACCCTGAGTACTTTTGAGTGGGATGGAACCCCGGGGGAGGGGTATGAGATCCATATGGGTCAGACAGAGCGGTTGGCAGGCGCGCCCCTATTCAAGGTGACCTCCAGGAACCGTGTGGACTGCAACGACAGCAACGCGGTTGACGGATGCGTCTCCGACAACGGGCTTGTGTCCGGCACCTATATGCACGGGCTGTTTGACACCCCGGCGCTACTTGGGAAGTGGCTTGCCACGGTCGGCATCAAGACCGGAAGTTTGTCAGGGGTCTCCTCAGAGGAGATAATCTCCTCTAAGGAGAGGGATTATATCCTGTTGAAAGAGCATTTTGAACAACACATTGACCTGGATCAGCTCCTGGCCGCCACCGGCCTTGTTTAGGTGTGATGAATGGAAGGCATAAAATGAACAACACAACAACATTGGTGATCGGCGGATGCCGGAGTGGAAAAAGCAGCCATGCCCTTGGCCTGGCAAACGCCCTTTCAGGAAAGAAGAAAATCTTCATTGCTACCTCCGTGCCCACGGACAGGGAGATGGAGGCGAGGGTAACCCGCCACCAGCAGGAGCGGGGCAAGGACTGGGACACGGCAGAGGTGCCGGTTGAGATCCCAAGGACCATTGACGAGGCTTCGGCCACGGCTGATGTGATCCTGGTGGACTGCCTCACCCTCTGGACCTCCAATCTCATGTTTGAAGGCCTGGATCAGCCTGGAATTGAACAACATCTTAAGACTCTTGCCACAAGCCTTGAACGCGCCCGGTGTCCGGTGATCCTTGTTTCCAACGAGGTGGGAGCGGGCATTGTGCCGGAAAACGCATTGGCCCGCCAGTTCCGGGACATGGCAGGGTTTGTGAACCAGAAGATCGCGTCCGTGGCCGACAGGGTGACCTGGATGGTGGCCGGCATTCCGGTGCCGATCAAACCGGCACGCTGAAATTGAAAAAAATCAGCCGGATTCTCTGAGGGTCCGGCGCTCCTCCTCATTGTCGGAATAGTGGAGGGCGATCTCCCGGAACTCCTTTTCAACGTCCTGGATGCCGTCCAGCATCTCCAGGTCCCGTCTGTCGTCATTGATGTCGATTCCCCTACCATTAACGCCTTTCAGGGTTTCATTGTCCTTGTCAATGCCGCGAACCCCTGGCTGTTTTTTTCTTTCCTTGCTCCATGGTGCTCCTCCTCTTCTGCCTGGTAGCAAGGCAGTTCAATGGTGAAGCGAGCTTCCTTTTTTTGACGGTTACAGGGGCTGAACTGATTTGGAATGTATTATAAAGGAATGTGCTCTGTCCCTACGAAATTATCCCTACTGCACAATGATGCCAAACAAAAAAGAGGAATCACTCTTGGGGGGAGGCCAGGGTGCAGAGGGGTTGAAAAAAATCAACCGGCAACAGCCCATGGGCTGCTGCCGGTTACAGGTCGCAGTGTTGCAACGGCCGGCGGGCAGGCGTTCAATGACTATCCTGCGATTTTGGCGGCAAAGGCCACGGCCTGGTTTTTCACATCAGAATCCAGGGCTTCGGGAACAGTACATTTTACATAGAGTTCCCCTGCACTCGTTCCCTTGTAAAAGTTCACCAGGCGCTCAAAGGCTGTGAATGCGGGTTCCGCATTGTTGGCAAAATCGCCTCCGCCCGTGACCAGGAGGGCCTGGCGCCGTCCTTCCACAAGGGACGCGTGGTCGGGCTTGTGATAGTTGGTGACAAGGCTGTAGCTCCGGTCGATGATCGCCTTTGTCGGGGAGGTCAATCCCCAGAAGTATAGGGGGGAGGCAAACAGGGTCAGGTCTGCCTGGGCCATTTTCTCCAGGATCGCGAGGCCGTCGTCCTGCCGGATACAGGCAACCTGGGTGGCATCCTCTTTACACTTGGCGCAGCCAAGACAGGGATTGATCTCTTTTGAGTGGAGATAGATCGATTCAACCTCGTGTCCCAGGGTGCGGAGGTGCTCCTCCACCCATCCTAGAATCGTTGCTGTGTTACCCTTTTTTTTGCTGCTTCCCATCAAGGTGATGATTTTCATATTAGCTCCTTTTATTGTTTGGTAAACACTAATGCAGATGGTGGGGTAAATCAACCCCCCCCCACCATGGCAGGTCCCAGGGGGAAGGGGTGTGGCAGGATCGGGACGCGAATTGATCCTGGGGACCCTGCTCCCAATTTTGGGGCGACTCTTTGATCTAAAAATGATATGAAGATCGGGCACGATATCTTCCCTGGGAGGACGTTTGCCAATGGTTGAGTCCGAAGGAGCTGGCACAGGAATGACGCGTTTGGAAAAAACAGGATCCCGGCGGTTGGAGCGAATCTCCTACCCGGCCGGAGAAGAGGCGTTCCAGGGGCTTTTCGGAACCCCGAAAGAAAGCCGCCCTCCCCTGGTGGTGCTCTTCCACGAGTACCTGGGCATGGAGCAGCAGACCATGGACAAGGCCATGGATCTTGTTGGCCAGGGCTTTGCGGTCTTTGTGCCGGACCTCTACGGCCGGAATATCCGGCCCCGGAATCACCAGGAAGCGTATCCCCACTACCGGTATCTCAAGGCCCATCCCCGGGTCATGGCGGAACGGGCGCAGCTTGGGGTTGACCAGGCAATGGCCTGCGTTAATTTTCAGACCCAGGCCGGCATTGCGGTCCTGGGTTTCTCCATGGGGGGCTGGGCTGCCCTTGGGGTGGCAGGGTGGCACCCGGACATCCGGCTTGCAGTGTCGGTCTACGGTTATCTCAACGGCCTGACCCGGCTGGACCGCCTCGCATGTGATCTGCTGATCATCCACGGGCTCAGGGATAAAATTGTGGCACGGTCGGACCTCAGGATGTTCCAGGACCTGGCCGGACGGTGCCGGGACCGTTGTGACCTTGTTCTCTATGACCGGGTGGGCCACGGTTTTTGCAACCCTTCCCTTGAACCGGATCCGGTCCTGGGGAATTTCTATGATAAAGCGCACCATGAAAAGGCCTGGCGCAGGATCGTTGCAGCCGTAAAGCAGATGGGACAACTTTAACTTCTACCGTTAACCGCCTGAATAAAAGGATGGAACCATGGACAAAACAACCACAGCCTATGACAACAACGCCGAAAGATATGCGGATAAATTCATGGCGTTTGCGCCCTATGCCGAAAAGATCCGCAGGTTCAGGGACCGGTATGTCAAGGAGAACTCAACCCTGCTGGATCTTGGGTGCGGTCCGGGCAACAATGCCGCCATCCTTTCAGGTGTGGAGGGAATCCGGATCATTGGCATGGATCTCTCCCGGGAGATGGTGCGACTTGCAAAGGCCAATGTACCGGCAGGGGATTTTTGTGTGAAGGACCTGAAAGAATTTGATTTTCAAGAACCCTGCGACATTGTGGTGGCATCCTTCTGCATCGTCCACCTCACCCTGGAAGAGACAGCCACCCTGATCAAAAGGATTGCCAGGATCCTGAAACCGTCGGGTTATCTTTATCTCAGCTTCATGGAGGGCCAGGGCCAGGGGTTTGAAACCTCCAGTTTCTCAGCGGATGAGATCTTTTTCAACTACTATGACAGGGACAGGATCGCGGCGCTCCTGGCGCAACATCACCTGACGGTGGTGGAGACCCTTGAGGGCGACTATGAGGAGCCGGACGGCTCTGTTACAACGGACATCTTTATGGTGGCACAGGGGAGAACGGATTGCTGAGCCAAGGTTTTTTTCCCGGTAACGCCATTGGTGTCAAGGCCCTTGACCGGGTCTGCTCCCTTGGAACCTGGGATTTCTCACGGGATCAGCCCTGGGGGGTTGACGACCATGTGAGCCATTGTCTTCAACTCACCTACGTGGCCCGGGGCAAGGTCGATTTCCAGCTGGACGGCAACGGGTTTCAGCTCAGGCCGGGGGACCTTGTGATCACAAGGCCCTGGCAGTCCCAGAAGGTGGGGTCTCCCCACATCAATGCGTGCCAGCTCTATTGGTTTGCCCTGGACGTCAAATCTACCACCCCGGCTTCAGGTGCCTGGCAGTGGCCGGACTGGCTGGTCTTTTCCCGCCATGACCTGGACCAGATGACCCGGTTCCTGTGCGCCGACACCCGGGCGGTATGGCAGGCAGGCCTTGAGATCGACACCTGTTTCAAGAAGATGCACAAGGATCTGCATATCCGGGGGATCGCCCCCCGGGAGACCCATCTCAAGCTGCATATCAACGAGCTGTTTGTGCGGTTTTACGATATCCAGCACCGCTCTCTACCTTCGGCCCAGGCGTCGAGGGCCACGGCCCAGCAGGCTGTGGATCTCTTTCTGGCCGACCTGGGTAACCATCTTTCCGTTGACTGGGGCCTGGATCTCATGGCTGAGCAATGCGGGCTGAAAAAGAGCCAGTTCACCCAGTACTGCCGGAAGATGACCAACCGAACTCCCATGGAGCACCTGGCCGACCTTCGGATCAGACGGGCTGAAACCCTGCTTCGAACCCACCGGAGCACCTCCGTGGCCGAGATCGCCCGTGCCTGCGGATTTCATTCGGCCCAGTATTTTGCAACCATCTTTAAAAAGCGTGTGGGGATGAGCCCCTCCCAGTACCGGGAGCAGTATTAATCCTTTTGCTTAACCCCCGGGGCCTTTGGCGATTTCCATGCTATCCGGCGGCCCCAAGTTTTCACCCGGCGGCCCCAAGCCGCATCAGGGCCAGGGTTTTCAACCGTTCCAGCATGGTTTTCACATAGACCACCTGTTCGCAGGCATACCGTCTTTCCAGGCGGAGGTTCTCCTCCAGGGAGAGGTGCTCGTCCGGCTCGGTCTGGCTCGGCTCCCTTCTTGGAAGAAGGGGGTCCGGTCCCTCGTTGTCGTGGCGAATTCCCCTGGACCGGTAGCCCACCACCTGCTCCAGGGCAAACACCGAAACCTGGGGCGTTGTGCTGCCAAGCATGAGAAGATCGAACAACAGCTTTGCCTGGGGAAGGTCGTCCTTCCCCTGGAGAACCCCCTGGTGCCCAAACCCGGTTTTGTCCATGACCCGGCAAACCCCTTTGATATGGGCATGGCGGATGTGGGGCGCCATGGTGGCCAGGGCCTCAAGGGGGTACTCATTGGCGTTGATCATGTTGCCGAAGTCAAAAAGAAGCTTGATCCTGGGGCTGGCCACGGTTTCGATGATCTTCACAAGCTCTGTTGCCTTGAGGGCTTCATGGGATTCCAGCACAAAGGTGAGATCGTTGGCCTCGGCCACCCGTGCCACCTGCTCAAGATCCAGGATGCCCCGCTCCATGATGGTGCTCAGCCGTCCCCCGTGGACGATGTAGAGGCGGATCCGTTGGATGCCAAGAAGGCTTGCCAGCTGTACGGCCTGGTTGATCTCCCGGGGGGAGGTGTTGCTGATCTCAAGCACCATCTCCAGGCCCAGTTGCCGGGATAGCCTTTCAATATCTTCCAGTTCCATGATGGATTTGTTCCGAAGTCCCTTGCCCTTGCCGTAATCGATGTGAATCCCCACCCCGTTCAGGCCGTTTTCATAGGCAAAGTTCATGAGATCCGGGAGTTCGTAGCCACTGTACTTGAAGTTCATGTTAAAGGAGTAGGTGTGGGCGTGGAGGTTGACGGCCTCGATGCGCTGGAGCAGCTTTTCGGCCGTGGCCCGGTCAAAGGCCGGCACGGGTATGCCCATGCGGTTATCGGCCTTTTCGGCCACAAGGTGGTTGAAATAGCGCTGAATCGTATCCATGGAGAGTACCCTTATAGACGTTTGCCCTCGAATTGAGACCTGGTTTACCCCGCATAATCAGAAATGGGTTCTGTTCATCTGGGAGGAGCTATAGCCTGTTTTCTGGGAAAAATCAAAACAAAACAGGAGAAGTTCCATCTGTTTGGGTGTTTTGATGTTCAAAATCTTCCAGTGAGCAATTGTAAAATTGACAAAATAAATTCCTGAGACTACTCCTGTATCAATAGAAATAGGGGCTGGGTTCACGCCTTTGGGGCTGAATCCAATCTTTTTTTGGAGTTTTCCCAATCAATGGAACAGGAGAAAGGTATGAAAAAGCGCTTTTTAGGTTCACTGAAACTCATGATGGTCGCATCGCTCATGGCGGCCCTGCCGGCCTGGGCAGGTACCCTGGACGATGTTCGCACCGCAGGCTATGTCAAGTGCGGCGTCAACCCCAACAACCCCGGATTCTCAGCCCTGGACAGCAAGGGAGAGCGGATCGGGTTTGATATTGATTTCTGCACGGCTCTGGCCGCAGCCGTCAATGTTAAGCCTAAGTTTGTGCCCTTGACATCCAAGGAGCGCCTGCCGGCCCTCCAGTCCGGTGAGATCGATTTCCTCTCCAGAACCACCACCTGGACCATGAGCCGGGATACCCGCATGGGACTCGACTTCGCTGCCACGGTGCTCTATGACGGCCAGGGTTTCATGGTACGGAAAGATCTTGGGATCAAGAGCGCCAAGGAGCTTGACGGCGCCTCTGTCTGCCTTGCCACGGGAACCACCACCGAGCTCAACGTGGCCGACTATTTCCGGAAGAACAACATGACCTTTAAGCCGGTTGTGTTTGAAAAGCAGGAGGATGTTCGCAAGGCCTATGACGCCGGCCGGTGCGATTGTCACACCACGGACATCTCAGGCCTTGCGGCCCAGCGGACCCTGATGACCAACCCGGATGAGCACCTGATCCTTCCCGAGGTGATCTCCAAGGAGCCCCTGGCCCCCCTCACCCGCCACGGAGACGACCAGTGGAACGACATTGCAAGATGGGTGATCAACACCACCATTGCCGCCGAGGAGAACAACATCACCCAGGCCAATGTGGAGACCGTGGCAAAGACCACCACCAACCCTGAGATCAAGCGGATGCTCGGCATCACCGGCACCCTGTGGCAGGACATGGGCCTGGACAAGGATGCGGCCATCCGGGTGATCAAGGCCGTTGGCAACTACGGCGAGATCTTTGAACGGAGCCTGGGCAGGAACACCCCCCTTCGCATGGAGCGGGGCCTGAACCAGCTCTGGAGCAAGGGCGGCGTTCTTTATACTCCCCCCTTCCGGTAACAGACAGAGGGTTGGCGGTCAATCTTTTGCCACCGCCGCCAGCCCAACCCTTATAGATGGTCGTACTGGAACGGATGCCGGGTTTTCCTGTTGTCATACGGAACGGGCGCTGTTCACGTGCGAGAAGCTATTATCCGGTTGCGGCCGCCAGGCCGCGACCGATCATCGAGTCGAGATCCTTTATGACAGACACCGCTTCCATGCCGGCACCGGAAAAAATTCCGTTCTGGCGAAATCCAACCATCCGGGCCTGCGGGTTCCAGGCCGTTATGCTCGTTGGTCTTGTTTTACTTGCCCTGGTCATCTACCGAAACACCCTGGCCAACCTTACTCTACGGGGAATCAACACGGGTTTCGGCTTTTTATCCAACGAAGCCGGGTTCGGCATTGGGGAGATATCGGCCATCCCAATGATCAATCCCGGGTTCTTCTCGTTTGTTGCATCCGCCATGGGGGTTGCCCTGGGCCTTTTTCTGCTCTTCCGCTATCTTATCCAGGCTGAAGGCAACGGGAAGAACAGGTTCATGCTGGGGGCCGGTGTGGTTCTTTTCACAGCTTCCCTTGGGTGCTTCTACACCTCCATCTCCATGGTGGAGACCTACACCTACACCCATGCCAGCACCTATGTGACGGCCCTTGTCACCGGATTGATCAACACCCTTAAGGTGTCAGTACTTGGGTGCGTGCTGTCCACCATCCTGGGGCTATTCATTGCCCTGGCCGGGCTGTCGCCCAACTGGCTGCTGAAGAAGCTTGCCCACGCATACATTGAGATCAACCGTAACATTCCGGTGCTCATGCATCTCTTTTTCTGGTACTTTATCGTGTTCCAGCGGCTTCCCGGGGTGAGGCACAGCGCCTCGTTGTTTGACACCGTGTTTTTCAACAACCGGGGAGTGTACCTGCCACGGCCGGTGTTCCAGGAGAACTTTGCCCTGTTTTTCGTGGCGATCTTTCTTTCCCTTGTGATCGTTTTCTTTTTGTGGCTCCATGGCCGGAAACGCCAGGGAGAGACCGGCAAACAGCCGCCGGTTCTGATCCCTTGCCTTGGGGTATTGATCGCTCTTCCCGCCCTGGTCTGCCTCTTTACCGGCACGCCCTTTCACTTTGACTACCCTGTGCTGAAGGGGTTCAACTTCAAGGGCGGCATGACCCTCACCCCGGAGTTCATGGCTCTTGTCACAGGCCTCACCGTGTATGTGTCCGCCTTTAACGCGGAGATCATCCGAAGCGGCATCCAGTCCGTATCCAAGGGCCAGACCGAGGCGGGCCGGGCGCTCTCCATGTCCGAAGGCCGGATCATGCGCAAGGTGATCCTGCCCCAGGCCCTGCGGGTGATCATTCCTCCCATGACCAGCGAATACCTGGCCATCGCCAAGAACTCCTCCCTGGCTGTTGCCATCGGGTATCCGGATCTGGTGAGCATCGGGGGTACCATCCTCAACCAGACCGGCCAGTCCATCGAGGTCATCGGCATCTGGATGACCGTCTACCTTATCATCAGTCTTCTCATCTCCATTGGAATGAACTGGTATAACGCCAAAATCAGGTTAATACAGCGATGAAAACCATAGTAGAGCCCTACCACGGGGACCGCCCGCCCATTCTGAAGAGCGGTGCCCTCAACTGGATGAAGAACAATCTTTTTTCGCCCTGGTACAATGCCGTGCTCACGGTGGTGACCGCGGCCCTTGTTTATATTCTCGTAACCCCCCTGTGGCGCTGGGCTGTGACCGATGCCTGCTTCGGCACCACCCCCGATGTGTGCAAGGGCAGCCACGGGGCCTGCTGGGCCTTTATCCAGGACATGTGGCCCGTGTTCATGGTGGGCACCTATCCCAGTGACCAGCGGTGGCGGGTGGCCCTGGCCGCAGGCATGGTGCTGCTGCTCATCATCGCCACCCTGTTCCGGGCCCTTCGGAAAAAGCGGCTGCTCCATCTGCTGTGGATCCTCTCCCCGGCGGTGATCTTCATCCTGGTCCGGGGTGGGGAGACCTTTCATCTCCAGTATGTGCCCTCCACCCAGTGGGGCGGGCTCATGCTCACCGTGTTTCTCTCGTTGGTCAGCATGATCTTTGCCTTCCCCTTAAGCGTGCTCCTGGCCCTGGGCCGCCAGAGCGACATGCCCGTGATCCGGTCGGTGAGCGTGGCCTATATCGAGCTTGTCCGGGGCGTGCCGTTGATCTCCATTTTGTTCATGGCCTCGGTGGTGCTCCCCCTGTTCTTCCCCCCGGAGATGGAGTTCAGCAAGATCATGCGGGCCATGGTGGGCATCACCCTTTTCTTTGCCGCCTACCTTGCCGAAAATATCCGGGGCGGGCTCCAGGGCCTTGCCAGGGGTCAGTATGAGGCCGCAGACGCCCTGGGCCTCGGGTACTGGAAAAAGATGGGGTTCATCATCCTGCCCCAGGCCCTGCGCATTGTGCTGCCCCCCATGGTCAACAATTTCATCGGCATACTCAAGGACACCTCCCTTGTGGGCATCATCGGGCTCATCGATCTGCTCCAGGTGGCCTTTGCCGCCACCTCCAACCCCAAGTGGCTGGGCAAGATCGAAGAGGCCTATCTCTTTGTGGCACTGTTCTACTGGATCATGTGCTACAGCCTCTCCAAGTTCAGCCGGATTCTGGAAGAGCGTTACCAGCTATAGATGTCTGCATTGGGATTGACAGTTGCTTTAGCTATGATAATAAGAAATGGGCTTTATTCATATGCGGGGAGCGATAAAGCGATAAAGCGTTAACCGCATACACAACAGGAAAGATTGCATGGAACATAATATCGATAATAAACCCGTCATGATAGAGATGAACCAGGTCAACAAGTGGTATGACGACTACCACGCCCTGGACAACATCAACCTCAAGGTGAGAAAGGGCGAACGCATGGTGATCTGCGGTCCGTCAGGTTCAGGCAAGTCCACCCTCATCCGCACCATCAACCGCCTGGAGGAGCACCAGTACGGCCAGATCATCGTGGAAGGGGTGGAGATGACCCCGGACGTGAAGAAGATACACGAGATCCGGAAGGAGGTGGGCATGGTGTTCCAGCAGTTCAACCTCTTTCCCCACCTCACCGTGCTGAACAACATTACCTTAAGTCCCGTGTGGGAGCGGAACATCCCGAAGAAAGAGGCGGAACAGACTGCCCTTGAGTTGTTGGAGCGGGTGGGCATCCTGGAGCAGGCCAACAAGTACCCGGGCCAGCTTTCAGGCGGCCAGCAGCAGCGGGTGGCCATTGCCAGGGCCCTTGCCATGAAGCCCAAGATCATGCTGTTTGACGAGCCCACCTCGGCCCTGGATCCCGAGATGATCAAGGAGGTCCTGGACGTGATGCGGGAGCTTGCCATCGGTGGCATGACCATGATGGTGGTGACCCATGAGATGGTGTTTGCACGGGAGGTGGCCGACACCATGGTGTTCATGGATGCGGGCAAAATCGTTGAAAAATCCACCCCCAAAGAGTTCTTTTCAAACCCCAAAGAGGAGCGGACAAGACAGTTCCTCAACCAGATTTTGAACAATTAATCAAAGGTGGCACAAGTGACTAAAGCAAATATTCCCAATGGGCGTTCCCTCCCCGGAACCGTGGTGCACTATGATGAGATCGGCAGGATCATGGCCTGTGCCGCCCAAAAGATAACCGGCAACGCCAACGCCTTTAACGCCCATGTGGGGGGGCAGTTTTTCTTAACCCCCCACCCCATGGCCCTTGAAGCCCAGCGCCACCAGGCGATGCATTACACCGGGCTGCTCGGCTATCTGGCCGGGCTTGCCGAAGACAGGGGCGTGGCCCTGGTGGATCTTCTCAAGGAGTTCTCCCCGGCAAACGGCTATTTTATTGATCTGACCGCTGCCTATGAAGAATTGTGGCAGCGATCACCCCACCATGAACTTGATTTTGCCGTTTTCCTCGAGATCCAAAAGCAGGAGAAGATCTTCCCCACGGGCTACCTTGACCACTGCCACGGCCAGATCGAGAGCCTGGTGCTCATGGCCCACTATTTCAAGGGCCGGCAAATTCCGGCCACCCCGGACCGGGTGGTGATGGGCACAGGGTTCAAGAATCTCTTCAATGCCCTGGTGACCGTTCTCATGACAGGGGAGGTCCGGGTGGACGCCCGGGGAAGGGACGTTCGAGGGCCAAAGCCCGGCACCATCCTGGTGCCACGGGGCCACTACCAGAGCCTTGTCAAGGCTCCCTCCTTCCACAACGGCCGCCTCCAGGTGATCGAGGGCATGGATGAAGCCCACATCATGGAGGCCCTTGAAAACAGAGGGGATATCAAGGCGGTTTATTTCAGCGTGGTGGCCAACCCCTCAGGAGACGTGATGCCGGAGGATCAGATCCGGGGCATTGCCCGGGCGATCCTCCAGTATAATGCCCTCCATCCGAACGATCCCGTGTTTGTGGTGGCGGACCAGGTGTACAACGGCAGCCTCCTGAAAAAGGGGCTGGAGATCTTCTCCATCGCCTCCCTCACCGGCGCATCACTTGGCATGGATGATGACACCGTGAATTCCATGTCCATGTTCGACTACACCGTTACCATTGTATCTCCCTCCAAGACCCTTGGGTATGCCTCGGCCAGGATCGGGTTTGCCGCATCCAACGCCCGGATTCCCGGGGACCTCGACGACATCATCGCCCGCATGGGCAATGTCCTTGGCCACGAGGGGTCGGACGGGGTGGAGGTGTCTGCCGAAAAAGGGGCCCTGGGGGCCTATGCCTTTACCCCCCTCTCCTGGATCGATGCCAACTCCGAATATGTGAAAAGCCAGCTTGCCCGGGCAAGACACCATGTGGAGACCATTAACAGCTCCCTTGGCAAGGAGTTCTTCACCATCAACGATCCCGATGCCGGGTGGTACATCCTCTCAAGCTTTCCCAGGAAGCACCTGCCTTTGGGTATCCGGGACAGCACCGATCTCATGGCCTGGTTCATGGGGTCTGCACGGTTTAAAAAAGATACCGGCGTCATTGTCCGGCCCGGCTCCCAGTTTGGCCTTGAGGCCCCCAACCTGGAGCCCCGGGATCACCTGATCCTGAGATCCACCCTTGCCATGGCACCGGAAGATTTGGACGAATTCTTCCGCAGGCTCACCCGGGGGATCGTCAAGCTTGACAGGATCAAAACGCTTGAGACCCTGACCGCATCAAAACTTGCCGCAGCCATTGAAACGGCCCAGGGCCTGGAACAGTTCATCCTGGGCACGGCCCAGGTGTTTTCCCTTGAGAAGCTTAAGGATTTCATCCAGAAGCCGGGGCTCCTGGACCTCTCCCTGGAAGAGGTGTGCATGCTGATCAAGGCCCTTGCCCTGGACGAGGTCGCCGCCGTTCTCTCCTTTTCCAAATAACAAGTGGGGTCAGGCTTACCTTATTGTCG
>JAQYWC010000057.1 GCA_030145245.1 Desulfobacterium sp. | reverse complement strand
ACAGGCGGCCCGGACTATTTTTTTTGTCACAAACCGCGCTGGGCGAAGCGGAGATTCATGGTTAAACAGCAATCCTGAACAGGCAAACATTCCGTAAGCTTCCCGATAATTGGCGACCTGCCAGAAAGCCGCTGCCTTTGCAACCGCATAGGGGCTTCGGGGGTGAAAGGGGGTCTTGTCCGAGGCGGGCTGACCGTTTGTATTGCCAAAACACTCACTGGATCCCGCGTTATACAGACGAATGGGCAGCTCCATGAACCGGATCGCCTCTAAAAGATTTAAAACAGCAATGCTGATGCTCTCAAAGGTCTCAACCGGCTGCTCAAACGACAGGCCAACAGAACTCTGGCCGGCAAGGTTGTAGACCTCATCCGGGCAGTGTTTTTTAAACACCTGTATAACGCTGCGAAAATCGTTCAAAGAAACAGACTCAACCTGCACCCTGTCGCGCACCCCCAGGTGAACAAGGTTTGAAAAAGAAGACAGAGAAGCATCACGGGAAGTTCCGACCACCTGATAGCCTTTGCCCAAAAGAAAATCTGCCAGGTAAGACCCATCCTGCCCGGTAATACCAATGATCAACGCTTTTTTATTCATACCATTTCCTGACCGGCCACCAGTGCATGATTACAATAGTTTTTCATAAACACGCAGTGTCTCTTCCGAGCATTTATCCCAGGAAAAAAGCAGTCTTCTTTCACGGCCTCTGCGGACGAGTTCCTGTCTTTTTTCATCCGCATATAACACATCTTCCAGCGCTGCTTTTATATCCTCCGCAGAGGATGGATCAACATAACACACCGCTTTTCCGGTAACTTCGGGAATGGAACTGGTATGACTGCAGACAACCGGGCAATCTGCATTCATTGCCTCCAGCGGGGGAATTCCAAACCCTTCGTATAATGACGGGTATATAAAAACAGAAGCCGAAGCATACGCCTGGGCAAGCAACAGATCATCGCCTGCAATATTTATCACTTTATTTTCTGATATCTTCAATTCATTCAAATATTTTTTTTCAGCAGATTTAAACGCGCCCCCGCCAAAGCAAACCACTTTAAAATCATTTTTTAATTTATCTGACGCCGCATAAGCCTCGATAAATGTGCTGAAATTTTTATATTTTGACCGATTTCCAACATAAAGGATATAAGGATCAGTCACAGGACTGACCATATCTTGAGGTTTTTTCAACGAACTGCCAAGATAGGTAACCGATACTTTATCAGGATCTATGTCAACGTATTCGAGCAAATCCTTTTTGGTATTTTCTGAAATACAGATAACATGATCAGCGCGTTCAACCGTTCTTTTTTTCCCCATTGAGAACCGGTCCTGTTTTGCACCGCCCAATTGATATTTTTCAGCAATCATATCATAAACCGTAACCACTGATTTTGTTTTCGGATACGTGTTCTCTTTGTCATGAAGCGTTTCATGGACAATATCTATGGCAGAATTTTTTACATATCTTTTTTCAAGGTATTTATTGACAAAATTTCTGATTTTTAAGGTATTGGATATCGGAGGCATATACCTGCCTGCCACATTTAAGCGAGAATTTTCTTTTAAATAATGATTGATATGCAAGGGAGAAAAAATTCTGAGTTCTGTATCTTCATATACCGGCAGCCGCTCGGCCAGTTCACAAAAATACCTTGAAATACCCCCATATTCCTGGTTTGAAAAAACCTGGTAATCATACAATACTTTCATATTTCAAAAATCAACCCATCACGGCTTTCTTAATTTGGCGGATATTATATTTCCAGTAATCCTTGATCGCGTACCTGAAAACTTTAACCGAGTATTTCCGTTTGATTATTTTTGCCTTTTCAAGATCCTGGGCAACTGGGATTGACCCATTGAATAAATCAATGGCCGTTACCATTTTCTTTAATATTTCTTCCTGGTCCTGGTGTTCCTGTAGTGTATTGTTCGGCAAAAATGGCTGAGACAGCATAGACAAATACAAACTATCATCTCGATCTATTTCAAGCAGATGGTCAATTGCATCATCAAAACATTGATAGTCATGGACATTGATAAAACTTTGCGGATTAAAGTCTGTTCCCACATCAGGATTCCCCCAATAAACAGGAACGCTGTCTGCCCGCATTGCATCATATATTTTTTCAGTTGTGTATCCGGGATACGAGCTGTTTTCAAAGGTAAGGGAAAATTTACACCCGGACAAAAACCCTATTTTATCCTTAATGATTCCCCCCACATTATTATACAGCATCCCTCCGGATTCAACGGGCTTTCTTCTGTGCAGTTTCTGAAAAAACGTATTCCTTTCATTTCCTCTATGATTGGATACAACCATGCCACAAAATTTATTCTTATTTCTTAATATCAGTTCAGGGTCCTTTGGTTTCAGGAGTTCCCGGATATTTCCTTCCCAGAATCCCACATAAAAAGGAAGCCTGATATTTTTACCGCCATAATCCGGATAATCAAAGGATAAAGCAAGATCGCATTCATTAAAATCAGGCCTGTAATTTTCACAGGTATAATAAATCCGATGGCAATCATACTTTAAAAAATTAATTCCAAAACTTGAATATATCAATACATCAGGATTCTCTGAAAATTCAACTCTATAATGCTTCTGCAGTGTCTGTAATATAAAATTATCAAAAACATCAAACCCTTTCCAGAAATCGGAAAATTTAATCCTCAACAATTGCTTCATTTAAACATAAACCCTATTT
>JAQYWC010000068.1 GCA_030145245.1 Desulfobacterium sp. | reverse complement strand
GGTATTCCCTTTACGTCACCTCAGGGTGTCCCAAGGACTCGGTAAAGGGTTGCTGGAAGGCCGCTTTAACGGAACTTCCGCATGGCGTCGGCCCAGGTGTAGCGGCGACCGTTGATATCAACCATCACCTGACCGTTGACCACGAGGGACTTGGCGTGAGGGCCAAGATCAGCATTGAGGGCTGCTTCTTGGTCATACTTGGGAAGCTGAACGAGGTAATCCTTGGCTGCTTTGATGTGGGGAGAGAAGTCCCCGTTCATCTGAGAATAGACCATTCGATCCGCTACCTGGGGGTTATGCTGTCGGACATGATCAAGGAAGTCTTGACCATCAAGGCCCGGAACAGCGGTCTCAATGACGGAGGCGGCAGCAGCCCGGTATTCCGAGATTGAACTGCTTACGACCTCAGCGGTCTCATCCTTGCTCATGCCTGTCTCACCGGCGATCTGCTCAATGAATTTGGATTCGTTGAGTGCATCTCCGTTGGATGAGACAAGCCGTGTTAGGGCATCATCCACGAGATCTGGGTTGGCGGTATTGATCTCCTGAAGTTTACCTACAGCTTTCGAGCCTTCCTCCGACATCTCAAAGCCAGACTCAGAGAGGGCATCAGGTGCAGCCTCTTCGCCTTTATGGTCTTTGTAGGGGTTCTGGTCTTCATCTGGCTGTTGCTGGGAACCACCCGACTTAAAAGAAGGGTCTGCCCTGTAGTCGTAGTAGTTGCCATCAGCGTGTTTCTTAACGAGACCAGCGTTGAGGGCCGTCTGAAGGCTGACTTTGGTGCCACCCTGAGCGAACTTGAAGTCCTTGGGGTTGGCTTCAGCATCCGCAACAGAACCACCAAGGCCGCTCTTCTTGTAAAAACGAATAGGGGTACTCAGGGGACCAGATTTTGATGCAGCCTTGTCGCTCTGCATTCCATCAGAAGAATCAACTGTGACGGCACCACGAGAGAGCTTGGTTGTGGACGATCCATCGGAGTGGATGGTGATTGAGCCAGCACTCTTGTCAGCCGGGGTGGTGGGAGCTTTTGGGGCATCGCCCTTATGGGCTTCAGTGTATGTGCAGAAGGTGACCATGCTACGCGGTTCTTTCGTTTGAAGATTTGATTGAGAGGGAGTTCATGGGGGTGTCGGTGGCAGACTTCTTAGCCTTAGGCCAAGAGGCGACCAGGGCGTCCTTCACAGCAGTTCTTCGTGCTGTATCGGACAGTGTGGCTTGGAGAAGTCTCAACTGCTGGAAGAGGTCGTGTTGAGCTTCAGGTGGGGTCTTGTCCTGACCTAAAGCCCTTCCGAGATGAAAGGCTTGAAGCAGCGTTACGAGCGCAGAGAGTTCTCTGGGGGTGACATCTTTGAGCGAAGGCGGGTTGCCGGCCATGATGCCGTCGATAGCGGTTGAGTTATCCATGTTGATGGATTGCTCCTGTTGTTGGGCTGAATTGTGGATATGAGGGAGGTGGTTTTAGGAGTGATCAGGGACAGGCCATCGCATTCTTTCGATGATCTTATGCTGCCATTCATCCGGCTCGTTGAGCTTGTCTGCGATCTTCAAGGCCAACATGAGGGTCTCAAGTCGAAGCGTGTCGAATCCCTTTGAGATGATCATGGGTGACATCTCCAGGTATACGGGGCGTTCCAGATAGCCGCTTACACGGGCCATTCTGACCACGGGCAGGGGAGCCAGGGCCAACAAGGCTTTGACCATTTGATAGCGAAAGTGATCATCGCTCCGAAAGGTTCCTTGGCGATGATTGTAGAGGAAGTAGTAGGCAGAGAGCGTAGCCAGCACCTGCACAGGGGAAACGTCACTTTCATGCAGTCTCAGGATCAGGCTGTCCACGGTCTGCTGGGGCGTCTTATCCCGCCATTCAGCCCCTGTTGAAGAGCCTGATTGAAGCCAAATTCCACACCATTTCAGACCTGCTTCAATAGGGGCAGCGCCTTGATTGTTGATGATGTACCGAGAGGCTTCTTTGATGACGGGGTTCTTCGTTGATATGGGGATATAGCTGCCAAGAGGATCACCTGTGAGCCGCTTCCTGCGGGCATGTGCAGCGCACAGAGGAGACAGCCTGTTCCGCTGTTTCTTTAAGCAGCCGTCCACCCTGCATTTGACCAAGGGTTTGTCCGTATGGTTAGCCATGAAGGTGACCACTGGCTTCTTTGATCTCCCGGAATAGGCTCGGATAGCTGTTGCGGAGGGTGGTGAGAAAGGTCTGGAACGGAATCAACCCCCGGAAGTCGCCAGTCATCTCGCTGATCTTCCGAATGCTTCCGTCCGGGTTGATGTGGAGCTTGTGATCGATGAAGCTGTGAATGGCATTCTGCCTACCCATAGCGCCGACAATGAAGTCGAAGAGTTTCCCCCGGTCTTTCTCTTCACAAGTCGCAAGGCCTGACAACGGATCAGCGTAGTTGATGTCCATTGTCATCGGCTCGGTCGGTTGACAGGGAGCTTGAAGACAAGACCGTCTTCGTCAAAGTCGGGAAGATCATTGATTTCCTCCTGCTGGCGAATCTGTCCAGCCAGTTGTTCTCGACTCGTGGCGATAGCTTGCAGTGCGCCTACTTCCTTCAGCACCTTTACGGCTGCACCTATGTCGGTCCCATTGCAGTCATCTGACCGAACCCGTTTAAGGACGGCATCAAGGGTGACATCAAGCAGGTCTTCGATCTTCTCCGTGGTGCCAAAGGATGGCCCGTTGTTGTGGCCCATCTTGGCCGTTTCGTTG
>JAQYWC010000076.1 GCA_030145245.1 Desulfobacterium sp. | reverse complement strand
TGCTGGCACCAGCACGGGTGGCGGCACGTGAACCACGAAATTACGGGGAAGAAGCAGGAGTTCGGCCCGGGCCGGCCGGTCATTGATATCCAAAACGATCTTGCCAAAGGCCAACAGCGGCTGACAGCTGTATTAAACCATTGGTTCTCGCCGTTCTTCACCCCCCCATGGAACAGGTGCACCCTGGAAACCATGGCCGCCCTGGTAAGCCTTGGGTTTAAAGGCATCTCCCGGAGTGCCGGAAGCGATCCCGGGCCGCCCTTGGGGCTTCAGGAGATCTCCGTCCATGCGGACCTGCACACCCGGAAGGAGAGATCGCCGGAACTTGGGTGGCAGGCCCTGTTCAACGAGCTTTCCCAGGGCATGGAGAGCGGGGTGTGCGGCATCATGCTCCACCATATGCGGATGGACGAAGCCGCCTTTCTCTTTCTTGAATATTTGCTTATTCAGATCGTATCCCAAAAGAAGATCCGTGTGACAACCTTTACAGACCTGGTGCATCAGGGATGAAAGGATGATGCACCAGGCGGGGTTTTCCATCTGCTGTGTTCCGGGTTGATCATGGGATGGTATGAACGGCGGCAAATTCAGGCTCGTGGAGGGGCAGAAGAATGTCGGCCATATCCCGGATCTTCACCATGATGTCATAGGCGTCCCAGGGGTTGACCACGGTGCCCGGTGGAATCACCTCCATCTCCATGGCCCTGATCTCTTTTGGGGGATCAAAGTTCTCCTTGATGACGCAGAACCCCGTGATTATGGCCTTGCCCCCGGCTGTGTCGATGGCGATGCTCATGCCGCCGTCCGTGTGGACCGGGGTGTGCAGACAGGTGATCCCCGGAAGGATCTCGGTATCCCGGGTCAGGACCCTGAGCTGGCCGTTCTCCTCCACATCCTCCATGTAGTCCTCAAGATAGCGAAAGTCCAGGGGGTGGGGATCGTGGATCCGCTTCATCTCGTTTTCATGGACATAGATGGCTGCATTGGCGCACTTGTAGTCGTTTTCACAGTGATCGTTGTGAAGGTGGGTGTGGATGACGATATCAATGGATTCCGGGGTCAGGCCCCAGAGGGCCAGGCCCTGTTCAAAGGTGTGGATCGGGCCGCCAATGGCGGTTTCCCGCTCCTGGGACTGGATGGGGCTCATCTCGCCCGTGTCCACGATAATGGTTTTGTCACCGCCCTGGATGTACCAGCAGTAGATGGGGATGGTGTAGGGCGTGCCGGCCCCGTGCTGGTATGTCATCATGCTCTTGTCAAATACCTTGGTTCCCATCACGATGGGATGGATCTTATAAAGGGTCATGGTTCCTATTTCCATACCATGGGGGTGTAGTCTTTGGGCAGGTGGGCCGAGCCCTTTACACAGGGCAGCCCGGTTTCCTGGTGGATCCGGGTGATGAGGGTGTCAAGGGTGTCGCAGAAGCCCCCCTCTTTTTCACTCCATCCCTGTTCGCCCTTTTTGGCAAAGGTGCAGGTGCAGAAATGGATCACCTCCGCCCCCTTGGATTTGATGATCTTTGCCAGTTCCACGGCGTTGTCCCCGGGACATCTGCAGGTGAATACCCCGGCGGGAATGCACTCGTCATACCGGGCAAACCCCTCCTTGTGTTCCACCATGCATTTAAAGCAGTTGGTCAGGGGACATCTGGTTTCGTTTTTTTCACAACGGATGATCGCAGTTAATGTCATTCTATCTTCCTGAATCATTGGACCTCAACGTTCAAACGTCAGCTTTGATGGACCGGGCCATGGAAGCGAACGTCCGAAGGTTGAGATTGGATTAATCGTCTGGGCCATGGGCATTGCCACGGCCCGAGCCTGTTATTGTCGCCTGGTGCCCATGCCTCCGCCGCCGCCCATGCCACGGCCTCCGCCGCCACCCATGCCGCGACCTCCGCCGCCGCCCTTGCCGCGACCACTGCAACCGCCCCTGCCGCGACCGCCGCATCCTCCCATGCCACCACCACCGGTTGCCATGCCGCTGGCCGGCCGTGGCTGGAGGCTTCCATCGGTTCCAGGGAACTCCAGGCCTGATTTCTCAGCCACCGTTGCCGTTGCCGTGGCGGTCATGGGGCCGTTCTTGTATTGGTCCACAGCCTCTTGGACCGTACCGCCATGGCCGGTGAATACCTGGATGCCGGCCTCGGTCAGGGCCTGCATGGCCTTGGGGCCGCAGTTGCCCGTGAGCACCGCCCCGACCCCCTGGGCAGCGATGAAGCTGGCCGTCTGAATGCCCGCTCCGCTGGGGTGGTTGCAGCTTTCATTGTCAAACATCTGGAGATCCATGGTCTCGGTGTCAACCATGACAAAATAGGGGGCTCTGCCAAATCGGGGGTCGATCTGGGCGTTGGGATCTTTGTCCATGGCGCTGATTGCTATTTTCATTGAGTATCCTCTGTATTGGGTTATCGCTCACAACTATGTAGCAGCAATTTGTGTACCATGGAAGGTTATTCTTTTTTGATGATGAAAAAGGGCCGAATGGGGCGGGGTACGCCTTCCCCTCCCGGGGGCCATGTGTTGGAGGGTCGCGGTGTCGCGACTTTCTATGGTCGCAGGTTTGCGACGCTCCGGGCCCGGTTATGGCTGGCTGGAGCGTCCGTCCCTGGCCGGCAGGGTGATGCCGAGGCGGTGGATCTTTCTGAAAAAGGTGCTCTTGTGCATGCCGAGTATTTTTGCCGCCGCAGTACGGTTGCAGTTGGTCTGCCTGAGGGCGTCCATGAGGCGTGCCGTCTCTGCTGATTTAACCGGATCTGTGGTGGATGGGGGCCTGGGGCCGGAAGTTTTTGCCACCAGGGCTGGGGGCAGGTGGCAGGGCTGGATGGTCCCTTTTAAACAGAGCACCGACGCGTGTTCCATGATGTTTTCAAGTTCCCGTATGTTGCCAGGAAAGCTGTGGGACATGAGCAGTTCCATCACGGCCGGGTCAACCCCCTGGATGGTTTTGCCCCGGAGCCTGTTCAGCTTGGTGATAAAGTGGTCCGCCAGCAGGGGGAGATCTTCCATGCGATTCCTCAGGGGCGGCAGCGCAAGCTCAACGACGTTGATCCTGTAAAAGAGGTCCTCCCGGAAGCGGTTGGCCTTTACCATGGCGGCAAGATCCTTGTTGGTGGCGGCAATGATCCTTCCCTCCATGGGTTCGTTTTTGATTGCCCCCAGGGGACGAAATCCACGCTCTTCAAGCACCCGGAGCAGCTTGACCTGGAAGGCGGCACTGGTTTCCGCGATCTCGTCCAGCAGGAGGGTGCCGCGGGCGGCAGCGGAAAAGAGGCCCGGCTTGTCCTTGACCGCATTGGTAAAGGCGCCGGCCTTGTAACCGAACAGCTCCGATTCCAGGAGGGAGTCGGGCAGGGCCCCGCAGTTGACGGCGACAAAGGGGGCGGCCCTTCGGTGGCTCAGATGGTGGATGGCCCTTGCTATCAGCTCTTTTCCCGTGCCGGTCTCCCCGGTGATCAGTACCGTGCTGTCGCTTTCGGAGATCTGGGGCAGAATGGTGAAGAGCCGCTGCATGCCGGGACTTGCGCTCACAATGTCGTTAAATTGAAACCGGGCCGACCGTTCTTTTCCAAGTGCTTGCTCCAGGCTGTGGTCCCGGAAGGTCTCCACCCCCCCGAGGATTTTCCCCCGGCTGTCCTTTAACAGTGAGGTGGACACGGTGATGGGAATCTGTTGCTTGTCGCTGTTGATGATGTGGGTGGCAGAGCTGACAATGGCTTTGCCCTGTGCCATGGTGCGTTTCAGGGCGCAGTCGTCTTTACACATGTTCGACCGGAACACCTCCCAGCAGTGGCGGCCCAGGGCCTGGTGCCGGGGGATGCCGGTTATCTCTTCCGCCCCGCGGTTGAACGAGGTGATCTTCCAGTCAAGATCGACGGTAAAGACACCATCGGCGATGCTTTCAAGAATGATCTTTGTCCTGTTTTCCTCGTCCATTGGATGGGACTCCTGTTCCATGTTTCTTCTCCTGCCGCTGTTCTCCTTTTAATTGGTTGTCGCGGGTGCTCCACTGTTGACCGGGACTGTGGGAAAGAGCCGCATTTCGGTGTGGGGCAGGAACTGGGCCTTGATGAACTCGTCCATGAACCGTGGGGAGGAGGAGAAATCCACATAGGTCATGGCATTGGAGATGGTCAGGGCCTCCTCCCTGAAGTCCCTTGACAAGAGCGCCATGTAGGCCCCTGCAATGGAGGAGTTGCCCATGTAGCGGAATTTTGAGCGGTCCATGTCCGGCAGCAGTCCCATGATGATCGCCTTTTCAATGTCCAGGTGCTGGCCGAACCCGCCGGTGATGATCATCTGTTCCACCATGGAGAAATCCATGTCGATCTCCTCCAATAGGGAGGTAAAGCCTGCGTAGATGGCCGCCTTGGACAGGACCAGGCTCTTGATGTCGGATTCGGTGAAGATGATCTCCTCCTCTGTGGCAAGGTGCTGGGCCTGCTCGATGATAAAGGCAGGCTCGTCGTTGAACAGGGTCATGCGTTGGTGGGAGGCGTCGAGCCTGAATTTGCCGTCCTGGCCGATCACGCCCTTGAGCAGCATCTCGGAGATGAGGTCGATCATGCCGGAGCCGCAGATGCCCCGGGCAGGCTTGTTGCCCACGGTCTCGTAGCTGGGATCAAAGGTGCCGGGATCAAGGGTGATCTTTTCAATGGCGCCTTCTTCAGCCCGCATGCCCCAGCGGATTCCGCCGCCTTCAAAGGCCGGGCCTGCGGAACAGGCGGCGGTCATGAGGAATTCGTTGTTGCCGAGGACGATCTCTCCGTTGGTGCCCACGTCAATGAACAAGGTCAGGGATTCCGCCATGTGGAACCCGGTGTATAGCACGCCTGAGACGATGTCGCCGCCCACATAGCTGGCAGGGCCCGGCATGATGAATACCCCGGCGTGGGGGGCGGCCCTGAGGCCCAGTTCCCGGGCCTTGAGGATCGGGAATTCCGATACCGTGGGGATGTAGGGCTCCCTGCGGATGTATTTGGATTCCAGGCCTAAAAGGAGGTGGGTCATGGTGGTGTTGCCCGAGATCACGATGTTGTCGATGGCCTTGTGGTCGTCCGGAAGGCTTGCAAGGGCCCGCTGGGTAAGGTCGTTGATGGTGGACAGCGCCATCACCTTGAGTTTCCTCACCCCGTCTTTTTCCGCGCAGACCATGCGGTTGATCACGTCGTCGCCGCAGGCGGCCTGGCGGTTGTGCCCTGATGCCGCAGAGAGCACTGCCCCTGTCTCCATCTCCACCAGGTAGACCACGATGGAGGTGGTCCCAAGGTCCACAGCCATGCCCAGGCTGCGCTTTTTGATGTGTTCAGGGACCACCTTAACGATCTCGCTTGCGCACTTCTTTCTCAGCACGGATACGGAGATCTTCCAGTCATCCTCCCTTGAGGCCTCGGTGAGCTCCTGCATCACCCTCAGGTTGGTGCTCAGCCGTGTGGTGTCAAACCCCTGCTGCTTCAGGCCCAGGGTCATCCTGTCAAGGTCGCTCATGGAGTCGTCCAGGGTGGGGGGGGCCAGATGGAGCGGGGTTTGCTTCACCATGGGGACGATGGCCTCCACAAGGCCGGTGAGCTTTTCCGTGGCCTCCCTGCCCATTCCCTCGGCCCTGAGCTTCTTTTCCAGGGTTTCTTCCGGGATCCTCACCCGCAGATCTTCCAGCACCCGGGTCTGGCAGGCCAGAAGGTAGCCCCGCTCCTTTTCCCGGTCGCTCAGCAGGGAGGTCTTGTCGCTCTCCACGTTTCCGGTCTCAAGGATCAGCCGGCATTTGCCGCAGGACCCCTTGCCGTTGCAGGAGGCGTTGATGTAGATTTCGGCTTTTTCGGCAGCCCCAAGCAGGGAGGTGCCCACGGGCACATCCACCCGGGTCTCCCCGGGATTGAACACCACGGAGCAGGTTTCACTCTCTTTTTCTTCCCCTGGCGGGGTTATTGCCTTTTCCTCGGCGTCAAACCCTTTTTTTGACATGAAGTGAATGGGGCAGGAGGTCCTGAACTTGCAATAGATATCGGGATCCCGGCATTCGAGGCAGAGGTCGCATTGATGTATGTTGTGCTTCATGCATTTGTAGGGGGTTTCTCGATCGGGGTGGTTGACGCATTTGCCCATGGTCTCTCCTTTGCCGCTCTATGGATGTTCGCACTCGAATTGATGCCTCTTTACCTTATTTGTCCAGGTCGGTCAGGTCAATGCCTTGTCAAGGCTTTTGGCAAGGGTGGCTTCCCTTTGGAGCCCAATGAAGCGCTTGACCTCTTTGCCGTGATCCAGCAACACCAGGCAGGGGATGGTCTGTATCCTGAATCTGGCGGCAAGTTTTTTCTCCTTGTCGATGTTCACCTTGATCACCGTAACCCTGCCCCGGTAGCGGTGGCGCAACCGTTTGATCACAGGGTCCAGGGCCTTGCACGGCCCGCACCAGGGGGCGGAGAAGTCGACTAAAGCAACGCCTGTTGCAGTAATGGAATTGAAATTTTTCAGGGGTGCCATGGCTTTCCTCCTTTGGTTCTCGTCACTGTCGTGCCGGCCAGTGAACTGGCAACATTTGTGCCGACCTTTTCCTAGGTGCGATCGGCCCGGTTGAACCATACTTAAACAAAGTGGAAAACACAAGGAGATACCACCCCTTTTTTCAGGGGGTAAACCGGTTCTCTTCTCCCCTATATTGTGCTATCGTTCCAATACAAGGATCTTTCTGAAAAGGACCTGCCAATGTTGTGACCTCAATACCATATGGGGGGAGCCATGGAGCGCATTCGTCAGCAGCGCCATGAACGATTTGATTTCAACCTGGCCATTGTCGGGGGAGGAAGGGCGTGTCGGTTTTTCCTTGACCTGTTGGCCCACGAGTCCTTTCCCTATATCAACCTGAACGTGGTTGGTGTGTGTGACATCGATCTTGGGGCCGAGGGCATTACCATGGCCCACGCCATGGGGATCTTCACCACCGACGATTTCAGGGAGCTGTTCAAGATCCCCAAGCTCAACGCCGTGATCGAACTGACTAACTCCAGGGCGCTTCCCGAGCTGATCGCGGCCCGACCCAAGGGGGTCGGTGTGATCGAACATAACATCGGCCGGCTGTTGAGACACCTGTTTGAGACGAACCAGCGCCTTGCATCGGCCAAAGAGCAGGTCCTGCTTGAAAAAACTTCCACCGACATCCTGTTCCAGCAGATCAATCTCGGGGTGGTGCTCCTGAACATTGATTTCACCATCATCGATGCCAACGATCACTATCTAAAGGCTGTTGGCATGACCCGGGAGGAGCTGGCCGGCAAGTATTGCTACAACGTGATCAAGGGGTTTTATGCTCCCTGTCATGCCCAGGAGAAGGGATTTGACTGTCCCCTGATCCGCACGGTCCGAACCGGGAAATCCTCCCATGTGATCCATGAACATGCCCTTGGTGACGGGAAGACCGCCTATTTCAACATCGCCACCTATCCGGTAAAGGATTCCGAAGGCAAGGTGATCCGTGTCGTGGAGCTGTGGCGGGACATCACCTCCCAGATCACGGACAGGTGGAAGCACAAGGTAAGGCAGATCGAGGCGGACATGAAAAAGGTGGTCCAGGAGGACCGGCTGGTTTCCCTGGGCAAGCTTGTGGCTTCCAGCGTCCATGAGATCAACAACCCCATCCAGGGGCTTCTCACCTTCAGCCACATCATGGAGGAGATGATCCAAGAGGGCCAGACCGGACCTGGGGATATGGAGCGTTTCAAGGAGTTCCTCTCCCACATGTCCCGGGAGCTTGAGCGGTGCGGCAAGATCGTGTCCGGGTTGCTCACCTTTTCCCGGGAGTCGTCCCGGGAGTTCGTCAATGTGGATCTCAACGATATCCTCCGGTCGGTTCTTTCCCTTACCGGCCACAAGATCGAGATCTCCAAGATTGCCCTGAAACAGGACCTTTCCAAGGAGCTCCTCATGGTCCGGGGCAACAACAACCAGCTCCAGCAGTGCTTTCTGAACCTGATCTTCAACGCCATTGAAGCCATGCCCCAGGGCGGGGAGCTTGTGGTGGTCTCGGCACAGGATCCTGGGGCAGGTGTCACGGTGGAGATCAGGGATACCGGCTGTGGCATCGGCCAGGACCATATGGAGCACATCTTTGATCCCTTTTTTACCACAAAGGAGGAGGGCCAGGGCACAGGCCTGGGACTCTCCATTGTTTACGGCATTGTCAAGGATCACGGGGGGAACATACGGGTGACCAGCAAAGACAAGGGGGGCAGTTCGTTCATCATGACCTTTCCTCAGGTGGGGGAGCCATCATCATGAAACAGAGCGTCAGTGTCCT
Organism: Desulfobacterium sp.; assembly: GCA_030145245.1. GTDB lineage: Bacteria > Desulfobacterota > Desulfobacteria > Desulfobacterales > Desulfobacteraceae > Desulforapulum. Next base: position 177,952 of record JAQYWC010000076.1, on the reverse strand, counting down.
GGTGGTGGATGATGAACTGATCGTGAGGGAATCGCTGTATCACTGGTTCAAGAAGGAGGGGTACCGGGCGGATACGGCTCCGTCCGGGGAGGCGGCCCTGGAATGCCTGGCAAAGGAGCGGTTCGATATCTTGTTCGTGGACATGAAGATGCCGGGAATGGACGGGCTGGAGCTTGTGGAGAAGACCCGGGAACACTATCCCGACGCCTCGGTGGTGATCATCACCGCCTACGGGTCGATTGACACGGCGGTTACGGCCATGAAAAAGGGGGCCTCTGATTATCTGTTGAAGCCGTTTAAGCCGGCCCAGTTATCGTTGGTGATGGAGAAGATCCTGGGGCAGAAGCGGTTGGACCGGGAGTGCCGCTATCTTAAGGGCGAGCTTGACAAGATCACCCGGTTCGACAACATCATCGGGGAATCCCCGGAGATGCAGGCGCTCTACGCCATGATCACCGACATTGCCGATACCGACGCCCCCATCCTGATCCTGGGGGAGACCGGCACGGGCAAGGAGTTGGTGGCCAAGGCGATCCATGCCAAGAGCGGCCGGAAGAACGCGCCCTTCATTCCCATCAACTGCGGCTCCCTGCCGGACACCCTCATGGAGAGCGAGCTTTTCGGTTTTACCCGGGGGGCGTTTACCGGGGCCCATGCGGCCAGGAAAGGCTATTTTGAGGTGGTGGCCGGCGGCACCCTCTTTCTTGACGAGATCGGCGAGGTGAGTCAGCGGATGCAGGTGGACCTTTTGCGGGTCCTGGAGGAGAAGAAGATCACAAAGCTTGGGGAGACCACCCCAACGGAGGTGGATTTCAGGCTCATATCCGCCACCCGCCGGGGGCTTGAGCAGATGATCAAGGCCGGCACCTTTCGCCAGGACTTGTTTTTCAGGATCAACGTCATCACCCTGGAGGTGCCCCCCTTGAGAAAGCGGGCCTCGGATATTCCCCTCCTGGTGGACCATTTCCTTACCCGGTACAGCAGTGAGACCAACAAGCGGGTGGACCGGGTGACCGGCGGTGCCATGGGGGCGCTGCTCTCCTATGGCTGGCCCGGTAATGTCCGGGAGCTTGAAAACGCGGTGGAACGGGCGGTGGTGCTTTCAAGGTCCAGGACCCTCTCCCAGGAGGCGTTCGGTTTTCTCGCCCTTGGCCGGGACCTGGGGAATGCTGACAGCCGGGGGCGGACCCTCAGGGAGATGGAGAGAGAGCATGTGGCCAGGATCCTTGAACATACCGGGTGGAACATCACCCGGGCGGCGGCGATCCTCGACATCAGCCGGACCACCCTCCACAGGATGATCAAGCGCAATGGCCTGGAAAAACCGTGAACCAATCCCTTGAGCCCGCCCTTGGCATCCTGCCCCTGGGCCGGGTTGGGGGGGAGATGATCCAGGCCGTGGCAGGGGCATTTGCCGGGGAGATCGGTATGGCGCTGCGGGTGTTGCCAGGCCTGGGACCGCCTGCTTACGCCTTTGACCGGCACAGGATTCAGTACGATGCCGCCCGGATCATCTCCCGGATCGAATCCATGGATATTGATGGATGTGCAAGGGTGATGGCCCTTGTTGATGTGGATCTGTTTGTGCCGGTCTTCACTTTTGTGTTTGGGGAGGCCAGACAGGGGGGGCGGGTGGCCCTGGTCTCCCTGTTCCGGCTGGAGAGCCGTCCGGAAAGGGCGGTCAAGATCGCCCTCCACGAGTTCGGCCACCTCTGCATGCTGGATCACTGCAGGGAAAGCCGGTGCGTGATGAATTTCGCCAAGGGGCTCGGGCAGCTGGACAGGGTGGCCACCTATTACTGCCGCTACTGCCTGAGCCAGGTGAACTATATGGCAGGGCTGTGAGGGGGTCCAGCCGGGCGCAGGAACTGGATGTTCACACGCCCGGCCGGCAGAGGCCTGTGAGGGGAAAAGATCAGGGCGCGAGAAACTTCTCCACAAGGGTGTCCCAGCCGATGCCCGGGTTGAGGGCAAAAAAGTCGCTCACAGGCTCGCCACCGGTTGCGGCCAGCCGTTCATACCTTTCGCCCAGCAGGCTGTTGAGTTTGCCGAACTCCTTGTCCATCCAGGCAAGGCTCCCATCTCCGTGATAGAGATCCTTGTACCCTTTGACCGGGGACGCCGTCTCCACCAGCGCCAGCCATCCGTCGTCATAGGGGCGTCTGTGGATGATGTCCGGGTCGTCCGTCACCCGCTGGTTCACCGACACCACGGTGCCTGTAACAGGGGATCGCACCTGGGCACGGTTGCCCTGCTGCTCAATGGTCCATGCCGGGTGCTCCCTTTCAATCCGTGTGCCAATGGCGGGCAGCCGGGTGAGCCTTGCGCTGCCGAACAGCTTCATGGCAAAATCGTCAAATCCTATCCTGGCAAGGCCGCCGTGCTCCACCCGGATCCAGGTGTGACCCGGATGGTAATAGTAGCCGTCGGCCATTCTGTACCCGGACGCTTCCCTGTACCGGATACCGCTCCTTGACCCGGCCGCGTCAATCTCGTCCAGCATCTGGTCGAACTGGCAGCGGCCGCACTCATAGTTGTAGACGCAGATCTTTGGCTGGTCGATCCTTCCTGTGAGAAGATGGCGGCAGGGACGATTCGATCCGTCATGGCGGGCCTTCATGGTTTCGGCCCAGTCCGCCTTTTTCTTGCGGTCCCGTCCCATGGCCTTGACCATTGCCTTGTCAAAGGCGCAGTCGTAGCAGTTGTACGCCTTGTCGCAGAGGCGGAAGTTCACAATGCCGCTGAGCATCCAGATGCACTCATCTTCAAGTACCTGGAATCCCCTTACCCTGAATTTGGTGGATGATGATTTCATGGTTTGCCTCCTTTTTGAAGCGGCCTTTGCTGACCGTATACCTTAAGGAATTGCAAAACCAATGCCTTGTGTGAAAAAACAGGGCTGGTGGGGGAAAGACTTGATATACATGGCTGTTCGGCGGTAGCGCCGGGGGCGGTAGGCCAGGGCCCAGACCCCTATGTGTAGCGTTTTGAAACAGTTCAGGGAGGGCCGGGGTCCTTCCTGGCAAATCGCCCCTGAATCGGGGCTGAACCAGGGGTGTTCCCTTTTGGAACACCCCTGTGTCGATTCGGGTCTGCCGGGGCTTCAGATCAGGGTGGGGGGCAGAGCATCGCTGTTTTTGCAAGGGGTAAGGCCTGATTTGAGCTCCTGGGTCATCCTGCCCTGCCCGTGGGTCGCCGAAAACCAGAGATAAGAACCTATGAAGCGGATGGCCATTCATGGCCGTTTTTCATTCTCACCCGGGCCTTCATCTTTTCAAACAACCGGATCAGGCCGTAGCGGGTGCGGTCCAGGTAGACAAATTCGGGATTGGAATCAAATAGCTCCCTGAACTGGTAAAGCCTGGTCATGAGGGCCCTGCCCCGGGCCACGAAGCCCGGGTCGGCCCCGAAATCAAACCGGTCCGGTTGGTAGTACTCTCCAAACCAGCGGCCCACATCATAGGCGGCCTGGAGGAACTCCTTTTCGTGGGCCAGGGGGATGCCGGGTTTGAGGACCTTCAGCTGTTGCAGCAGCTGAAGGTAAGTGGCTTTGTCGCCCCGGGCCAGTGCCCGGGGCAGCTGCCGGTGGAGATCTGTAAAGGATTTTTCCAGGTGTTTGATGCACCCGAAATCGATCACCCCGATGGTGAGATCGTTTTGGATGATGAAATTACCCGGGTTCGGGTCGGCGTGGATGGCATGGTGGGTGTAGAGGCTCTCCATAAAGAGGTCATAGAGTTTCTGGGCAACCTGGTCGCGCATGGCCTGGTCCGGGCCTGTGGCAAGCCACTGGTCCAGGGGAAGGCCCGGCATCAGGGTGGTGGTCAGCACGGTGCCGGAGGAGGTGGACCTGTCTATATCCGGAATGGCAATGCCCGGCAGGTTAAGGTCTCGTTTGAACCGTGCAAGGTTGTCCGCCTCCTTGAGATAGTCGATCTCCTCAAGGAGCCGCGCTTCGATCTCCAGGAGGGAGGGCCGGATCAGGTGGTAGTCCGGCAACGGACGGACCAGGGTCTTGATCATCTGGATATCGCTCTTTATGGTGGCAGCCATGCCCGGATACTGAACCTTGACGGCAAGAATCTCGCCGTCAAAGGAGGTTGCTTTGTGCACCTGGCCAAGGCTTGCCCCGGCAAAGGCCCGGGTGTCGAAGGAGGCAAACAGCTCATGGGGATGGCGGCCAAGGGCCTTGTAAATCACCCGGGAGACCAGGGCCCGGTTCAGGGGCGGGACCTGGTGATAGGATTTCTCCAGCTCCTTTTGCACGGCCGGGGGAAAGAGGTCAAGCTCCAGGCTTAGCTGCTGGGCCACCTTGAGGGCGGTGCCCCTGAGCACGCTCAGCCCCTGGAAGAGGATCTCACCGCTCTGGGCCGCCATCTGTTCCTTTGCTTTCTTTTTCCCGTCCTGGGAGAGAAACGGGCGCTTGGCAAGGTAGGTGAGCACCCGTCCCCCGACCTTTGCGGCCGTGCCCGTGCCGGTGACGCTTCGCTTGAATTTACCTGTGGGGATCTTCTCCTGCATGGCGTGTCTCCATGAAATTGCGTTTAATGGAACCCATTGTTTCCATGCCCTCCTTAACGGCGCCCAGGTTGTTCAGCACATGGGTGCGGAAGAGAAAGAGCGTGATGTCCAGGATCTTGTTGGCAATGCCGGCCTTGAGCATGGCCACGGCCAACCCGAGGCTCTTGTCCATGAGAATGGTGGTATCGTTGAAATCGTCGGATCTGTCCGCGATCCAGTAGGCGGTCATGGCACTGTAAAAGTCCATGAAGAGCTGGACGATCACCTCCTGGAACACCTGGTCCGGGATCTCCCCCACCTCCACGGACGCCTCCACCATCTCCCGGATGATGGCGGTGAAGTTCGCCCGGATGGGCTTGACCAGTTTATAGCTCTGGCTGTAGGAGAAAAAGACCTGTTTAAAGGTGAGGGCGACAAATTCCCGGTCCTTTTGAAAAAGATCGAAACTTGTCTCAAAAAAGGTCTGAATCTGTTCCTGGAGGGAGTACTCGTTGAGATCCGCCACCGCCTTGAGCTGTTGGATGCAGGCGGTGAAATGGTCGGTGTAATAACCGAACAGGATCGCCTCCTTGGTGGGAAAGTAGTTGTAGATGGTGGCATCCCCCAGGCCGCTTTGCCTGGCGATCTTTTTCATTGTCGCGGCCTTGAGCCCCTGGTCTGTTACAATGTCGACCAGGGCCACGATGATGGCCCTGCGGTTGCTTTCTTTCTGCTCTTTGCTGATCTTCATGGTGTCACCTAATGTGATGTTGCTATACATTAAAGTTGTAAGAACTAAGTTTAATATATAGTCTTTTCGTAAAAGCGCAAGGGGTTTTGTGCTTTTCTCCGGATGGCGATTCTGGTATAGTCCGGCATTCATGATATTTAACAACAGAGGAGATGAGGGCATGGAGAGAATTCGGGTGATCGCCTTTGATGCCGACGATACCCTTTGGGTCAATGAGCCCATATTCCGGGGAGTGGAGGCAGAGTTTCTGGCCCTGCTTGAAAAATATGCGGACCCCGCCACCATCCGGGAGCGGCTTGTGGCCGTGGAGCGGGAAAATATCGGGGTGTTTGGCTACGGGGTCAAGGGGTTTCTCCTCTCTTTGATCGAAACCGCGGCCCAGGTGAGCCAGGATCGCCTCAGCGGTGCCGATATCCAGAAGGTGATCGCCCTGGGCAAGGAGATGCTGGCATCCCCTGTGGAGCTTCTGGAGGGGGTGGAAGCCGTGCTTGAAAATCTTTGCCGCGATTATTCCCTCATGATCATCACCAAGGGGGACCTTTTGGACCAGGAGAGCAAGATCGCCCGGTCAAACCTTGCCCCTTATTTTGATAAGATCGAGATCCTGAGCGAAAAGGATGAGGATGCCTATGGCCGGGTGTTGTCAACCCATGGGGTGGCTCCCGGGGAGTTCATGATGGTGGGTAACTCCCTCCGGTCGGACGTGCTGCCCGTGGTGAACCTGGGCGGCCATGCCGTGCACGTCCCCTTTGCAACCACCTGGGAGCACGAGCAGGTGGCTGTCTCCGCCATGGATCAATCCCTGTGGCTCACCCTCGCCAACCTGGGAGAGCTGCCCCCCTGCCTGCCCCAGCAAAGGCCTTGCTTTGCCCGGTGACCCCTCATCGGTGCCGGCCGGGAACGCGCCCATGCCCGTAAAATCTGATCCCTTAATTTAGGCAAACTGGCCGGCCACCCAGCCCGACGCCCATGCCCACTGAAGATTGTAGCCCCCAAGCCACCCTGTGACATCCAGCACCTCGCCGGTGAAGTAAAGCCCGGGCACCTTTTGGGCTTCCATGGTTTTTGAGGAGATGGCATCACAGTCCACCCCTCCCTTGGTCACCTCCGCCGTTCTGTAGCTTTCGGTGCCCCCGGGTTTCACCTCCCACTGTTTCAGGCTTGCTTCAAGCCCGTTGAACCGGGCGTGGGAGACCGAGTTCAGCTGGGCCTCAGCCAGATCCTTCTCCACCATGGCCGTGACCAGCCGTTTGGGCAGAAGGGTGACCAGCATGGATTTCACCTGCTGTTTCGGGTGGTCCTGCTGGGCTTTTTTCAGGAGGGTCAGAAGGTCGGTTCCCGGCAGAAGATCGATGGTGACCGTCTCCCCCGGCTGCCAATGGGAGGAGATCTGGAGAATGACAGGCCCGCTCAATCCCCGGTGGGTAAAGAGGAGGTTCTCGCGAAAGCTTTGCCGGCCGCAGGTGACAACGGCATCCACGCTGATGCCGGACAGGGGGGCCAGGCGCTCCTTGTCCCGGGGCTGGAGGGTGAAGGGAACCAGGCCGGGGCTGGGGGGCCACACCTTGATGCCGAACTGTTCGGCGATCTTGTACCCAAGGGGGGTGGCCCCGGCCCCTGGAATGGAGAGGCCGCCTGTGGCCACCACAAGGGAGGCGCTCCTGAATTCGCCTTTTGGGGTGGTTACGGTGAACCCAAGGCCCTCTTCCCGGGCAATCCCTGTCACTTCGGTCTCAAGCATCAATTCAACGTTGGCCCGGTCGCACTCGGAAAGAAGCATGGTGAGGATCTCCGTTGCGCTGTTGTCGCAAAAGAGCTGGCCATGGTCCCGCTCGTGATAGGGGATCTTGTGCTGCTCTATCTTGGCCAGGAAATCCCACTGGGTGAAGCGGCTCAGGGCGGATTTACAGAAATGGGGGTTCCTCGAGATGTAGTTTTCGGGGGACAGGGAAAGGTTGGTGAAGTTGCACCGGCCCCCGCCGGACATGAGGATCTTTTTTCCCGCTTTTTTTTCATGGTCAAGGAGAAGGACCGACCGGCCCCGTTTGCCTGCTTCAATGGCGCATATCAGGCCCGAGGCACCGGCGCCGATGATGATGATATCTGTTGTTGTCATGGAATCTTCCGCTCTATGGATGGTTGTGGTTGTTTTCTTTTTCCCCTCTATACCATGAAACCGTCAGGTTATAAACTCCATATGGGGAGGCTTCCCTGGATCGGGCACCGATTTAAAATAATCCTTGACACTGTGAATGGTGTTCCCTATAGTTTCGGGAAACTAACCCAACGGGATATTATGAATTACAACGCCTTCTATTTTTATCGGTTTTCCTTTTTTGGCTACTTCTTTATGAAGTCTGGCCATGGAGGACCCGTGTAGAGAGCAAAAGCATCCCGAGCGAGTCAAAACCATGGACAGACTGAACCAGTCGAAATCCATGGTTTTTCTGTTTTTAGGACCCCTGGTTTTCAGCTGGCAGTCGGCCACGGGTTTGACTCCTGACCATTAACGTTCAGTTAATCAGGAGGAAACACTCCATGTCTGTCAAGACCCTTGTCCAACTCTTCATCGTCATCACCCTTTGTATCAGCCCGTTATCAACGGTTGCTGCCCAATCAGTCTACAAGATCGGGGGGATCTTCTCCTCCACCGGCAGGGCCTCGTTTTTAGGGGACCCTGAAAAGCGCACCATGGAGATGATGGTGGACAGGATCAATGCCAATGGCGGTATCGACGGCCATCCTTTGGAAGCTGTGATCTACGATTCCGAAGGGGATCCGGCCAAGGCCGTGAGCGCCGTGAACAAGCTGATCCACCGGGACAAGGTCCTGGCCATCATTGGGCCGAGCACCACCCCCACCACCCTTGCCGTGGTCAACTTTGTGGAGCGGGCGAAAATTCCCCTGATCAGCTGTGCCGCCGGGATCAAGATCACTTCGCCTGTCAAACCCTGGGTGTTCAAGACCGCCCAGAGCGACCGGCTGGCCGTTCAGGGCCTCTATGAGCACATGCGGGCGAAATCCGTCAAGACCGTGGGTATCATCACCGTTGCCAACAGCTTTGGCGAAAGCGGCCGGGACCAGTTGATCTCCCTTGCCAAAGAGTACGGCATCACCATCGTGGCCAAAGAGAGCTTTGGCGCAAAGGACACGGACACCACGGCCCAGCTCACCAAGCTCAAGAAGGCCGCACCGGATGCCCTGATCTGCTGGGGCACCAACCCCGGTCCCGCTGTGGTGGCAAAGAATGTACAGCAGCTGAAGATCGATATCCCCCTCTACCAGAGCCACGGGGTGGCATCGCCCAAATTCATCGCCCTTGCCGGTGATTCAGCAGAGGGCATTGTGCTGCCCACGGGCAAGATCCTGGTCATGGACCAGCTGTTGGATGACGATCCCCAGAAGCAGATCCTCCAGGATTACCGATCCATGTACCTTTCAGCCAAGGCCGGTGCGGTTTCCGGGTTCGGCGGCTATGCCCACGATGCCATGACCCTTCTGGTTGCGGCCCTCAAGGGCAGCAACGGCGATAAAAAACAGATCCGTGACCGCCTTGAGACCCTGGAAAACCATGTGGGGGTCACCGGGCGTTACAGCTTTTCGCCGAAGGATCACAACGGTCTCAGTGCCAGCGCCTTTGTCATGGTTGAGATCAAGAACAACACCTGGAATCTTTTGACGCCATAGGAGGCTGTTGTGGAGGATCTGCTTCAATACCTGTTCTCTGGCATATCCATCGGGTCGGTTTATGCCGTGGTCGCCATCGGCCTTTCCATGCTCTACCGGTCCACCGAGCTGATCAACTTTGCCCATGGCGAGTTTGCCATGTTCGGTGCCATGGGGCTTGTGACCCTGTGGGGTCAGCTTAAGCTGCCCCTGCCCCTGGCCTTTGTCCTGACCGTTGCAGGGGTTTCAATGGTGGGCATTCTGTTCGAGCGGTTTGCCATCCGCCCGGTCAAGGATCCCCATCCCATTTCGCTTGTGATCATCACGGTTGGCGCCTCCATTGTGTTCCGGGGGGTTGCCATGGTGGTCTGGGGCAAGGATCCTGTGGCCGTACCGTCGTTTTCAAGCCATGGCTCCATTGAGATCGCAGGGGCCGTGATCGTTCCCCAGAGCCTCTATATTGTTGCCGCGGCCCTGGTCCTGGCCGGCAGCCTGCATCTTTTTTTCAGGTACACCCTCCAGGGAAAGGCGATGACCGCCTGTGCCGTGAACAAAAAGGCGGCCTGGCTCACGGGCATCCCCTCTTCCCGGATGGGGTTGTTTGCCGTTCTCATCAGCAGCGGGTCCGGGGCGATCGCCGGGATATTCATCGCCCCTGTCACCATGAACACCTATGACATGGGAACCATGCTCGGGCTCAAGGGGTTTTGCGCCGCCATGATAGGGGGGCTGGGAAGCCTGTGGGGCGCCTTTGCCGGCGGCCTGCTTCTCGGTATCCTGGAATGCTTTGGGGCCGGCCTTATCTCGTCGGGCTGCAAGGATGCCATCGCCTTTGTGCTGCTCCTGCTGATCCTCTACCTCTGCCCGGGCGGGCTGTTTGCCCAGAAACAGGCGGACAGATTTTGAACATGAAAGGAAGGAAGTAAGAATGGATAAAGAACGGGTTCATAATCTGCTGTTTGTCGGGGTGGTGGTGGTGACGGGGGTGGTGGTGGAAAACACCTACCTTCTTCAGGTCATGACCTTTATCGGGATCAACACCCTGCTTGCCCTGGGCCTCAACATGCTCATGGGGTATGCAGGCCAGGTCTCCCTGGGTCACGGGGCCTTTTACGGCATCGGCGCCTATGCCACGGCCTATCTGTCCGGGACCCTGGGGATCTCTCCCTGGCTGGCTCTCGTGTGCGCCATCTTCCTTGCGGTTGGTGTGGCTTTTGTGGTGGGCCGCCCCACCCTGAAACTGTCGGGCTACTACCTTGGCATGGGCACCCTTGGGTTTGGTATGATCGTCCATATCCTGTTCCGGGAGGCGGGCAGTATCACCGGCGGGGCCTCCGGGTTTGTGGGCATTCCCATGCTGACGCTTGGGCCGCTGTTGTTTGAAGGGGGGCAGAGCTATTTCTACCTTGTCTGGGCCGTGGTGTTTGGGGCGATCTTTTTGTGCAGGCGGATTCTGGATTCCAAAACAGGCCGGGCCCTGGCCGCCATCCATGGCAGGGAGAACGCGGCCGTGGCCCTGGGGGTGGACGCCCACAGCCTGAAGCTGACCGTCTTCATGTTTTCTGCGGCCCTGGGGGCCGTGGCAGGATTTCTCTATGCCCATTTTGTTCTGTTCATCAGTCCCGACTCCTTCGGGTTCATGGCATCGGTGAAGATGGTGACCATGGTGGTGATCGGCGGCATGGCAAGCGTGTGGGGGGCCCTTATCGGCGCCGTGGTGATCACGCTTCTGCCCGAGGTTCTCCACGGGTTTGCAGACCATGAGATGATCGTTTTCGGATTGATATTGATGGGGGTGATGATCGTCATGCCCCAGGGACTGACAAAGGGGGTAATGGAGCGCTATGCACGGTATAAGAAAAGAGCATGAGAATCTGCTGTTGCAGGTCACGGGGCTGACAAAACAGTTTGGCGGTGTCAGGGCCCAGGATAACGTCTCCTTTGGGGTTGAACAGGGGAGCGTCCTGGGGCTGATCGGGCCCAACGGTGCCGGCAAGACAACCTTGTTCAACATGATCACCGGTGTGTGTGTCCCGGACAAGGGAGAGATCCTTTTTGATGGCCGCTCCATCACCTCCCTGCCGGTGCATAAACGGGTGACGGCAGGGATCGCAAGGACCTTTCAGAATGTGGAGCTGTTTCCCGGCATGACCGTTCTGGAGAATGTCCTGGTGGGCATGCATGTCCGGTTGAAGAGCGGATTCTGGGGCGCTGTCATCCGGTCGCCCCGGGTGGTGAAGGAGGAGCAACAGGCCCGCAAGAAAGCCCTCGCGATACTGGAATTCACCGGGCTTCTATCCTACGCAGACCGGCTGGCATGCGATCTTCCCGTGGGCCGGCAGAAGACGGCCGAGATTGCAAGGGCCCTGGCCACGGATCCCAAGCTCATACTGCTGGACGAGCCTGCGGCAGGCCTGAACCGGATCGAGTCCATGGCCCTGGGGGAGCTCATCTGTAAAATAAAGGCGCGGGGAATTACGCTGATGCTGGTGGAGCACGACATGGGGCTTGCCATGGAGGTGTGTGACAAGATCCTGGTGCTTGACCGGGGAGAGGCCATTGCCCTGGCCACCCCCCAACAGATCACCAACGACCAGAAGGTGATGGACGCTTATTTGGGAGAGGAGTTCCAATGCTTGAACTGAAAAATGTACAGTGCCGTTACGGCAGGATCACAGCGGTGAACGGGGTTAGTCTCGCTGTGAGTAAGGGTGAGCTGGTCTCCATCATCGGGGCCAACGGGGCGGGCAAGAGCACCCTTTTTTCCGCCATCTGCGGGCTTGTCACCGCCTGGGACGGGGAGATCCGTTTCAAGGGGGCAAGCCTCAAAGGGCTGTCCCCCTCTGATATTGTTTCCCGGGGCATCTCCATGGTGCCAGAGGGCCGCCAGATCTTTGCCCCCTTGAGCGTCATGGACAACCTGCTCCTTGGCAGCTATTGCGTGAAACAGACCCGGGGAGCCAGGAAACGTGAGATCGCTCGGATGATGGAGCTCTTTCCCATATTGGGGGAGCGCCGGGACCAGCCCGCCGGCACCCTGTCCGGCGGGGAGCAGCAGATGCTTGCCATTGGCCGGGCATTGATGGCAAAGCCTGAGCTCCTGGTGCTGGATGAGCCCTCCATGGGGCTTGCGCCAAAGATCGTCAAGATGATCTTCGACACTATCCAACAGCTGAGGGCCGAGGGGGTCACCATTGTGCTGGTGGAGCAGAATGCCGGTGCGGCCCTTGCCATTGCCGATCGCGGCTATGTGCTGGAGACAGGCAAGGTGGTGCTGGAGGGGAGTGCCGGGGCACTGTTATGCGATGAGGGGGTGAAGCAGGCCTATATCGGTGGGACGCCCCATTCCCCCCCCCGGGATGAACTGCTGCTGATTGGCGCTTGACTGTACCCCATGCTGTGTGTGTATAATCGAAAAACACAACATGGGGTATAGGGGGCGTAATGACAGCAACAGTGGCCGTTGAGCCTGACATATCGGAAAGTACGTTGGAGGTCCTGAAAAGACGCTATCTTTTAAAGGACGAACAGGGCCGGGTCAAGGAGTCTCCCCGGGAGATGTTCATGCGGGTGGCCGCCCACATTGCCGGGGCGGAAACCGCCTATGGGAACGATCCTGAAACGGTCCGGGAACAATTTTACGAGATCATGGCACGGTTTCAATTCCTGCCCAATTCTCCCACCCTCATGAACGCCGGGAACCGGCTGGGCCAGCTGGCCGCCTGTTTTGTACTGCCGGTGGAGGACTCCCTTTCCGGCATCTTTGACACCGTGAAAAACGCGGCCCTGATCCATAAGTCCGGCGGCGGCACAGGCTTTGCCTTTTCACGGCTGAGACCCAAGGATTCCCGGGTGGGCTCCACCGGCGGGGTGGCCTCGGGCCCGGTATCGTTCATGAAGATCTTCAACATCGCCACCGAGCAGGTCAAGCAGGGCGGCACCCGCAGGGGGGCCAACATGGCGATCCTGAGGGTGGATCACCCGGACATTATGGAGTTCATTCTCTGCAAGCAGGAGGGGAGCGACCTGAACAATTTCAACATCTCGGTGGGGGTGACCGACGATTTCATGGAAAAGGCCCGCCTGGGCCTTGAGTATGACCTGGTAGACCCCAGGGACAACAGGACAGTTGCCACCCTCAATGCCGCGGATCTGTTCCAGGCCATTGTGAAGCAGGCCTGGCATAACGGCGATCCCGGGATCATTTTCCTGGACCGGATCAACCGGGACAACCCCACCCCCGGACTTGGCAAGATCGAATCCACCAACCCCTGCGGCGAGCAGCCCCTGCTGCCCATGGAGGCGTGCAACCTGGGATCGGTTAACCTTGCCAAATTTGTTGTTCAGAAAAAGGGCCGGCCCGTTGTGGACTATAAGGCACTTGGCAGGACGGTCCATCTGGCCGTCAGGTTCCTGGACAACACCATTGATCGTTCGGTCTATCCCCTGGAGGAGATCTCGAACATGGTCCGGGGCAACCGGAAGATCGGCCTTGGGGTCATGGGGTTTGCCGACCTCCTCTTCAGCCTCAAGATTTCCTACAATTCAGACCAGGCCGTTGCCATGGCCGAAGAGGTGATGGGGTTTGTCAACAAGGAGGCGAAAAAGGCCTCCCGCACCCTTGCCCAGGAGCGGGGGGTGTTCACCAACTTTGACAAGAGCGTTTTCAAGGATAAAAAGGACCAGGGGTTCAGGAACGCCACCGTCACCACCATCGCCCCCACCGGTACCCTGAGCATCATCGCCGGCAGCTCAAGCGGCATCGAACCCCTGTTTGCCCTGAGCTTTGTCAGAACCATCATGGATAATGACAGGTTTGTGGAGGTCAACCCCTCATTTCTTGCTGTGGCAAAAGAGCGGGGATTCTTCAGCGATGAGCTTATGGAGCGGATCGCCGGGACCGGCACCATCCAGGGCATGACCGAGATTCCCGAGGATGTGAGGCGCATTTTCGTCACGGCCCACGATGTTTCCCCCGCCTGGCATGTGCGGATGCAGGCCGCTTTTCAGAAACATACGGACAACGCCGTCTCCAAGACCGTTAACCTGCCCAGGGACGCCACGGAACAGGATGTGGCCGAGATCTACGCCACCGCCTTTGAGCTCGGCTGCAAGGGCGTCACCATCTATAGGGACGGCAGCAAGGCCAACCAGGTGCTCTCCATCCCGGCAGCAGCCAAGGCCGGCAAGTGTTTTCCAAAGAGTGTCCAGGACCGGCCCGAGACCCTGGAGGGGTTTACCACTAAGATCAAGACCGGCATGGGCCAGCTCTACGTCACCGTGACCGAGCTTGACGGCCGGCCGTTTGAGGTGTTTGCCACCATTGGTAAATCCGGCAAATCCACCACAGCCAAGACCGAGGCCATCGGCCGGCTCATCTCCCTTTCCTTGCGGGCCGGGGTGGATGTCAGGGACGTCATTGAGCAGATCTCGGGCATTGGCGGCGAGCATGCAGTGTTCCAGAAAGGGGGCCGGGTGCTCTCCATCCCCGACGCCATCGGCCGGGTTCTTGAAAAGCGCTATGGCCGGAACGACAAACGGGTCAACAACAACGTGCTTAAGGGGGATATCTGCCCCGAGTGCAGCACCGCGCTCAGCCATGAAGAGGGGTGCATGACCTGCCACGGCTGCGGCTACACCCTGTGCAGCTGATTGAAGACCTGGCTGATTGCCGTAATTGCCGGATGGGCCCATGGATCGTACACAATACCTTTTTCTGACTGTTTTACTAGCAATGCTCCTGATCGCCCTGGGTACGGTGGGGTATATGGTGATCGAGGGCTGGCCCCTGATGGACGCCCTGTACATGACAGGCATCACGCTTTCCACCGTAGGGTACGGGGAGGTTCGGCCCGTCAGCCAGCCTGGCCGGGTTTTTACCCTGATACTGATTTTTCTCGGGGTTGGCTATTTCCTCTACGTGGTTGGGAATGTGATCCAGTTTCTGGTGGAAGGACGCATCCGGCTTATCCTGGGGAGGCGTAAATTGGACAAACAGATCAGCCAGTTAAAGGACCATTACATTGTCTGCGGATATGGACGCATGGGCCGGGCCCTGTGCCAATTCCTTGCCCGGAAGCGCCTGGAAGTCGTGGTGATTGAGCAGAACCCGGATCTGATACCGGTCATGGACGAAGATGGCATGCTGTATGTGGTGGGGGAGGCAAGCGAGGAATCCAACCTGGCAAAGGCAGGCATAGAGCGTGCCCGGGTGTTCATGACCGTCCTTGGCCAGGATGCGGCCAACGTTTTCCTGATCCTGATCGCCAAGCGCCTCAACCCCGACCTCTTTGTCGTGGCAAGGGCCAACCAGAATGAAACCATCAAAACCCTGTACGCGGCCGGTGCCAATAAGGTGGTCTCGCCCTTTGGCATCGGAGCCCGGAGAATGGCCCATGCCGTCCTCCGGCCCACGGTGATCCACTTCCTGGAACTTGCGTTTGCAGATGAAACCACGGATATTCACATGGAGGAGTTCCCGGTGATGCCCTCTTCATCCCTTGTGGATAAAACCGTGCAGGAATCGGGGATACGCCAGGATCTCAACCTGATCATCCTGGCCATGAAAAAGGCGGACGGATCCATGGCGTTCAACCCTGCGGCCAGCACCCGGATCGAGGCCGGAGATACCCTCATTGCCGTGGGCGGGATCAGGAACCTCAGCAAACTGGAAAAGATCTCGACTTCCTAAGTCTGCTTTGTCTCTTTTACTATCATCTGTTGTTATGGATTCGCTTATAGGTGAAATCACATAAAGCGCCACCGGTGCCGATGGTACAACTTCTTTCAAATTTCCATTTCTCGGAGTTTGCTTTTGCTACTTCCCAGTCACCCTGGCACATATAATACCCTATTTCGGGAATTTTAAGGTTTACTATCGCTTCAGCAAACGGACACTTTTTGATGACCGTTTTTACGGTGTCTTCATCCGGATATTCAATGGAATAGTCGTAGAGTAAACGCCATACCTTTTGTTTCTCTTTCATTCCTGACTTGAAAATGTCGAACTCTGCGGCGGTGTTTATCTTTGGCGGGTAGAACTGCTGCATTGATTGGGCAAGCATGGTTATCCCCGGCCCTATGCGCTCTACGGCTTTTTGCTTGCCCGTGTAAATAGATAGTAAATGGGTCAGTAAAGCAACCGGGGTTGCTACCGCAAAACCAATTAACAACCGAACGGATTCTTTCATTTTTCCTCAATCATCATGGTCGTTTCTGCCATAGTATAAATGTTTTGTGTCTATGAGTAATTGCAGCCATGGGTATTGCTTCTCTGGCTTGTTATGCGCCGGGTGTGCCCCGCTTTTGGACCTCTTCAATGCACTCTTTGGCCTCTTTAAGTCCTGCCCCGGTCGCCTGGCGGTAACGCTTGATCGCTTGAATCTTTTCACCACGCTGTAATGCCTGAACGACTTCGTCCGGCAGGTTGTCATAGGGGGTGTACTTGACCCCTGCATGCTTCAGTAGCGCATCTAACTTGCCGTCGAGGCGTGAAAGCGCCGCCACACGCTGTTCCAGTGCGGAAAGTCGAAGCCACACCATTACAATGAAGATGCCACCTAAAATAGCCGCAGAAAAAGAATCAACCATGGCAATACCCTTTCGTGGGAAAGAAGGTCAGGTGCATAAGGCCAAAAAGTGAATATTGGCTTTTCCATGTGAAATTATATTGAAAAAAGTCTGACAAACTCAAATCACCTTGGCCCGGGAATGTCAATCTTTATTGAATCTTTATAGTCTCTCTGATCCTGCCACTTGTTTTTTTGTTTGTCATATTTCCCGGCATCAAGGTCCTTGTATAATTGATCAAGTCTTCCGCTTTCTTTCAGTCTTTTTAACCCGGAATTGAATTTTGTTAAAAACAGCCTGGCGTTCCTGCATTCCTTTGATATGATCAGATTAAGGGTTTTGGCTTCGAACGCTTTCGGATGAAATGTAAAGCGTTTGACTTTTTCGGAAGGAAAAATATTCCTTAGCTGAGAATAGCCCACCACCGGATCATTGGGAAATATGTCTATTCGTCCTGCCAGCAATTTTTTAAAATTCTGCTCGTCTGTTGTGGTGATATCAACAGAGATTCTTTTTTCTTTGATGGCGTTCGTAAAATTTCTGCCGTAATCGTATCCCCGGGAGATTCCGATTCTAAGGCCTTTCAGGTCTTCAAGCGAGTCCCATTGAAAATTTCGTTTTTTAAGATGGAAAAATACGATTGACGTCACAATAACGGATTCCGTGACCCAAAAAACCTTTTGGGTTGCCTCTGTCGCCCACCAGACCGCAGAAGCGTCCCAGTTTATTCCTTTTTTTGCCTGTTGATATGAACGGACCCACGGAAAAAAGCCCCATTTGATTTTTATTCCTTCTGATTCGAAGGCTTCGGAAACAATGTGGGAAGCCAACCCGTACTGATAGGAATATTCGGAGAGATACGGTTCCCATTCTCCGTTAGTAATGCGTATTGTTGTTTCGGCGCAGAATGCAGTTGAAGAAAATATCAGGGAAATGAGTAAAAGAACCGGCTTTTTCATCAATACACCCCCTGGGGATGGTAACCCGTACGATCCATAAGCACCTTGACTGACAGGGCGGTTTTGATTGCCAAATGAAAAGAACCGCGTTACCTGATAGTAAAACGGTTATCGATTATGCCCCCCCCATCCTCAATCCATGTATCGCTATAGATTTGGTCTTCTTCATGTAGACTGTTTTGAACAGTATTTCAAAAAAATGACAAAATACAATGGGATCGTCAAGGGAAATCATGAAATAACATTCAAACTATCCCTGGTTTTTCAGCCTTGCCAAGCCACCCATCTTTCCCGGCAGTGGGGAGAAGTCCTCCGGCCATACGGTGGTCCGTGTCACCATGACAGGGGGACCGGTTGCTTTTGAGCGCCTGTCGCGGTAATCTGAATGATATCAAGATTCTCAAATAGGGTTGGAGGAAATAATGAAAGTGATACTATCCATCATGATAATAGTCCTGATTGCCCAGACATCGTCTTTTGCTGAACCTGTCCTGACCTTTGGCAGACCCCATGACCCCATAGCTGAATTCTCTTCACAGATGCTTCTGAAAGCATACACACGAATTGGCTATGAACTTAAATTTGTCGATCTGCCGGCTGAAAGATCCCTCATGAAATCAAACACCGGTTCCTTGGACGGGGAAGTCAATAGAATAAAGGGGATAGAAAAGGAATATGGTAATTTGATTATGGTGCCGGTGCCTGTTAACTTCTTAGAAGGTGTCGTGTTTACGAAAAGGCATGATTTCAGAGTAAACGGATGGGCCAGCTTAAAGCCTTTCTCCATTGCCATACGTATCGGAACGAAATTTGCCGAATTCAGAACAGCAGGAATGAATGTTACCAAATTCTCGACCTATGAGAAAATCTTTCTGCTTCTTTACAATGATCGGTACGATATCTGTGTGTCTTCACGCATGACCGGCTTGTATCAGATAAAAAAACAAAATCTGATCGGAATAAAAGCCCTGGAACCACCTTTGGAAACCATAACTCTGTATCATTATTTACATCGGAAACATAAGGCGTTGATCCCCAGGATAAGTAAAGAGCTGCAAAGACTGGAGCAGGAAGGCATTCTGCATAGGGAAAGGGCGTTGTTTGTAAGGAAACTCCTTGATTAGTCAATAACGCTTAATGCGCCATGCCCCCATGGAAATATCACCCACGAAACGCTTCCGGCGGTTTTGGATCTGTTCCAGGAGGGCTTCGATACGGGTGAAGGTAACTTCTTTGTTGTAGTGGCGAATCACCGAGGATTCCTCGGTAGTTGCCAGTCCGTTGAATTTGAGCCGTGCCGGATCTGGCGATTACCTTCGTTTCCAACTACTAAGAAATCCTTAGTAGTTGGTCTTCAGACAACTCAACCCTCCTATTCGTCTATGTTCTGGAAGGTCGTCAACAGTTTTTCCCCAAGGGCTGTTATCCGGTATTGCTGGTTTCTTGACCGGGGGAGCCATATGGACGACAACGCTTCCTTTTTGAATACCAACGCCTCCGGAACGAAAGCATCCTGTTTCATCAACCAGCCCGGCCATCAACAGCCCATGGGCAGTAAGAAGGTCTTTCCGGGAATGGGGAGACCAGTTAAGTTTTCATGTGATTTAGGTATCATCGGGTGTTTGCTCCAAGGGGACAGGGAGTGAAATCAAAGCGTGGCGTTTCTCTTGGGGAGAGGTCTGGGGACAGAAGGATGGCTTTAACGGGGGGCACAAAGGCACCAATGGGTCATTGGTGCCTTTGTGATTTTAGCTTCTTAGCTCTGATTATCGTGTTCTGTTGGCAAGAGAATCAGAAAACTCTTTTGGGTCTGGCTTGTCTAAGTTAAATGTTATTGAACCATCTTTTCCGGCAGATAAAAGACGATCTCCGGGAACATGGTGATCAGGATCACCATGAGTACCATGATGATGAAAAAGGGCAGGGTGGCCCTTAGAATGGTGCTCACCTTTTCCGTTGAGATCCCCTGGATGACAAAGATGCTGAATCCTACAGGGGGCGTTATCTGGGAGAGCTCCACCATGAACACCAGGAAGATGCCGAACCAGAGGGGCTCAAAGCCCGCAGCCACAACGATGGGCAGCACAATGGGAAGGGTCATCACCACGATGGAGATGCCGTCCAGCATCATGCCGAGCACAATGTACATCAAACCCACCACCAGGATCAGCACATAGGGGGAGAGGCCTAATCCTGCGATGTAGACGCTCAGGGCCCGTGCGATTCCCACAAATCCCACCACCTGGGAGAGGAAGGAGGCCGACAGGATGATGAAGCAGATCATGCAGTTGGTCTTGACCGCGTTGATCAGGGCCTCCTGGAAGTTGGCCCAGGTGAGGTTCTTGAAGGCAAATGCCAGAACCAGGGAGCCGATCACGCCGATGGCCGCAGCCTCGGTGGGGGTGGTGATGCCCAGGTATATGCCGCCGAGTACCGCCAGGATCAGTCCCAGTATGGGCAGAAGATCCTTGAGGGCCGCAATCTTCTGGGCCAGGGTAAAGGTCTCGGTCTCCCGGGGCACCACATCGGGTTTGATGGTGGCAACGATGATGATGTAGAGGGAGTAGGCTCCCGCCAGCAGCAGCCCCGGTATCACGCCGCTCATGAACAGCTTGCCGATGGAGGTGTCCGAGAGAATCCCGTAGATGATCATGATCAGGCTCGGGGGGATGAGAAACCCCAGGGTGCCGGCCCCTGCAAGGGAGCCGATGGCCAGATTCTTGTCATACCCTCGCTTGGAGAGCTCGTCCAGGGTGATCTTGCCCACGGTGGCCGTGGTGGCGGCGCTGGAGCCGGACACGGCGGCAAACAGGGAGCAGGCAAACACATTGATGTGCAGGAGCTTGCCCGGCACCTTTGAAAGCCAGGGCAACAGCCCGTTCAAGAGCTTGGTTGAGATCGCGGTCCGGTAGAGGATCTCCCCCATGAGGATGAACAGGGGAAGCGCCGTCAAAGACCAGGAGTTGGTGCTGTTGTAGATGGAGTTGGACAGAAGCCCGCCGATTTTGTCCCACACCGAGATCACCGGCGGCAGGTTGAGGTCAAAGACCAGCATGCCGAAGATTCCCGTCCCCAGCAGGGAAAACCCGATCCACAGTCCTGAAAACAGGCAGAGAAACATAAAGCCGAACAAAACAAGGGACATTAATAAGGGATCGGAAATCATAATAGCCTCTTTAAAAATCGCGCCGCAAGCTGGAGGTCAAACATGAGCAGGCCTGCGGGAATAGCTACCTGGGAGAGGTAGATGGGGGTTTCACTGATACTGTCCGCCCTCATGCCCAGCTCCCAGGACTCATAGACCATGAGGGAGGTGTGGTACAGGGCAAAGGTGGTGATGGCCATGGCCGCAATGGTGGCGATGGTGTCCAGCACCCCTCTTCCCCGTTTACCGAGGAGGGAGGTCAGGAGGGTGATCCGGATGTGGGCCTCCTCCTTCAGGGTGAAGGCAAGGCCCAAAAGGACCACCCCCACAAAGAAGTAGGCGCTGTACTCGTCTGCAATGAGGGTCGAGGTGTTGAACACCGAACGAAGCACGATCTCCACTGCAATGATAAGCACGATCAGGACCATGAATACGGCCGACAGCGAGGCTCCCCACAGGGAGAGCCTCTCTATGAAGGTGACGGCCCTTTTCATTTGGCGTATTTGTCGAGGATGGATTTGGTCTTGCTGTCGGCCTTGCCGGCAAAGGTCTTGACGATCTTGGCCGCTGCCGTGTCCATCTCCTTGGAGAGGGCCTCTGAGGGCTCAGCAATGGTGAATCCCTTCTCTTTGATGACGGCAAGGGCTTCCAGGGTCTTGGCTTCGGACCTGCTCCACTGGTTCTGTTCCGTGTCTGCTGCGGCCTTGAGCATGGCGCTCTGCTGATCCTTTGTCATGGAGTTCCAGTAGTCGAGATTGATGGTGACCATGTTCAGGGGAAAGGCGTAGTTGATGTTGGTGAAGTTGCCCAGCACCTCCCAGAACTTACCGTTTTTGGTGGATTCGGCTGAGGTGAGAACCGAGTCGATCATGCCGGTTCTGAGGGAGGAGTAAACCTCGCCCCAGGGAAGGGAGAGGGGCGCACCGCCAAGTTCCCTCAGGAAGTTGGCGCCGTTCTTGTCATAGGTCCGGGTCTTGAGGCCCTTGATGTCGGCGGCGGTGTTGACAGCCTTCTGGGTGACAAGTCCGCTGGGGGGCCAGGGAGCGGCATAGAGAAGCTTCTGGTTCCATTTTTTTGCGGCCTTTTCATACAGGGGCTTGCAGTCGTTGTAGAGAGTCTTTGCCTCGTCAAAGGAGGAGGCAAGCCGGGGCAGGGAGCTTAAGCCAAACACATGCTCGCTGCCGGCAACAACTCCCATGAGGATGTCGCTCATGGGAAGCTGGGCGTCTTTCACGGATTTTAAAAGCTCAGGACCCTTGAATCCAAGGCTGCCGCCAGGATGAACGGTGATGTCGATGTTGCCGTTTGAATACTCTTTGGCAAGCTTGGCAAAATCCATGGCACCCACGGTGTGGAAGCTTGTGGCGCCGTAGACGGCGTTGAGATCAAGCTTCAACGGTTTCCCGGCCCAGGCAAAGGTTGCTGAAAAGAGAACAAGGGTCAAGACGACCAAGATTTTTTTGAATGTTTCCATTTTTTATCTCCTCTTGAAAAACGTTATTATTATCCGTATCAGGAACGCGGACCTTCCGCGTCCGTTAAATTTGAATCAAATGTTGCTCCAGCCGCTGATTTAGGTTTTTTGGGTCAAACCCGGTGGCCTGAAGATCCATGGCCGTAAGGGCTTTGAAAAAGTCGCTTCTTTCCCTGTATGCCCGGTGGGCCTGATCCAGGGTGACCGGCACAAATCGGACGCTGTCCCCGGGCACGGCCTGGGCCAGCCTGGGGAGATCCGTTGAGATCACGGTGGCGATCTTTGTGTAGCCCCCCACGGTCTGCTCGGCCAACAGCACAATGGGCTGTCCGTCCGGGGGCACCTGGACCCCGCCTGGAAGGCTGGGCTCCGAGATGATGCTTGACGGCGTGTAGGGCCGCTGGTTAATCACCGGGCCTGTCAGCCGGTATCCCATGCGGTTGGCCTGGTGGGAAACGGTGAAACATGACTCGAAAAACAGGGCCAGGCCCTCGTCAAAAGAGTCGTCCTGGGGGCCGGGCACGGCCCTGAGTTCTATCTCGTGGCTGTACCCGGGAACAAACGCTTCGGGCAGTTGCCGGGTTTCGCCCATAAGCGGGGCGTCGAACCGTTTGATCAGGTCGCCCTTTATCAGGGCACGCCCTTCGGTGCCGCCCAGATGTGCGCCAATGTAGCAGGAGCGGCTGCCCATCACTTCCGGCACATCAATGCCGCCGGTGACGGCAAGGTAGGACCTGCACCCGGTGACGGCCTGTTTAAAGACCAGGAGGTCTCCCTTTTTTACGCAATGGGAGCGCCAGTTGCCGGCTGAAACGCCGTTGATGGTCAGCCCCATCTCCGCGCCTGTGACGGCGATATCGGTGTCACAGAGCACCTCCAGGGTTGGTCCTACAAAGGTGATCTCAAGCACGGCCTGGTTGCCCGTGTTGCCGGCCAGCAGGTTGGCTATTCTGCCTGCATCCTTGTCCAGCATGCCGCAGGGGGGAACCCCGAACTGCTGGAACCCGAACCGGCCCAGATCCTGGACCAGGGTGTGGGCGCCGGGCTCGATTGTTTTAAAGATCTCCATCAGTTTTGCCTCCCTTTGAGCTCCTGGAACTCGTCCAGGCCGATGGCCCGGAACTTCAACAGATCCCCGGCCTTGAGGAGGATGGGATCCTTTCGTGCCGGGTCAAACAGCCGGATGGGGCAGCGGCCGATCAGTTGCCAGCCCCCGGGGCTCTCAATGGGGTAGATGCCGGTCTGGTTGTTGGCAATGCCGACAGATCCCGCAGGCACCCGTTTCCGGGGGGAGTCGAGCCTTGGGGTGTGCAGTTGTTCCGACAGCCCGCCAAGATAGGGAAAACCCGGGGTGAACCCGATCATGTAGATGGGGTAGAGGGGCCGGGTGTGGATCTCGATCACCTCCTGGGGCGTCAGGTTGTGGATCCCGGCCACGGATTCCAGGTCCGGGCCGAGGGTGGGGTGATAGCAGACGGGCAGCTCCACGGTGTCGGGTTCGGCAAGGGCCGTGTCCGACAGCCCCTGGTTGATCCGGGTGAGGAGCGGCTTAAGGGTGTCGGGGGCTGTTACGCAGGGATCATAGATGACGATCACCGCACAATAGGTGGGGATCACCTCTTTGATGCCGGGCACAGGGTCGGCTGCAAGCACGCCTGCCATGGCGCGAATCCGCTGGTTGATCCCGGGATCGATGGCGTTCCCGAACTCCATGAGAAGGCCGCAGTCCCCTGCCGTCCGGAAGAGGGGTGTGAGGTAGAGGCCCTTAGCCATGGGTCTGCCCTCGTGCGGCATCAATGGCAGGGGCCAGGGTAACCCCGTTGGACTCCATGGCCTGGCGGATGGTTTTCACCAGGTCCACGGCCTTGGGGTTGTCTCCGTGGATGCAGAGGGTCTGGGCGTTGAGCTGAATTTTGCTGCCGTCGGTGGCGATCACTTCGCCCTGGCTGGCCATCATCAGTGCCCGTTCTGCCACCTCGGACGGGTTGCTGATTACAGCTCCGGGCAGCTTTCTTGGGGCCAGGGTGCCTTCCGGGGTGTAGGCCCGGTCCGGAAAGGCTTCAAAGATCACCTTCAGGCCCATGGTGCGGGAAAGTTCGGCCATGGCTTCGCCTTTTTTGCCGGCAAGGGCAACGTAGGCCATCTCCGGATCCACATCCATCATGGCCCTGGCAATGGTGGCGGCCGTATCCGGGTCTTCCACGGCCTTGAGGTAGAGGCTGCCGTGGGGCTTCACATGGGTGACCCGGGTGTTGTGGGCCCTGGCAAAGGCCTGGAGGGCGCCGATCTGGTAGATGATGGCGCTCCTGAGCTCCTGGGGAGTCAGGTCCATGTTTCTTCTACCAAACCCTGCAATGTCCGGGTAGCCAGGATGTGCACCGATGTTGACCCCGTTCTTTCTGGCAAGACCGATGGTCCTGTCCATCACCGTGGGGTCGCCGGCGTGGTAGCCGCAGGCGATGTTTGCCGAGGTGATCAGCGGCATCACAGCCTCGTCCATGCCAAGGGTGTAGGCCCCGAAACTCTCTCCCATGTCGCAGTTCAAATCAATGGTTGTCACGATTTTTTTCCTTTGATGTTGTCAGGCCGAAGCGTGCCGTAGCCGCCCTTTCCTTTGATGTTGTCGGGCCGGAGCGTACCGTAGCCGCCGCCGCCCGGGGTCTCTAACCGCAGGATCTCATTGGTTTTCATTTGGGTGTGGAACTTGCCGGGCATGGGCTCTTCCAGGCCGTTCCGCAGGATCTTGTTAATCCCCCGCTTGCCGGGATCTCCCCCTGCCACACCATAGGGCCGGGTCCTGCGCCGTTCGGAGATCACGGTCACCTCGGCGTCGGACAGAAGCTTCATCTCCCGGACAAGGCCGCTGCCGCCGGAGAAGCGGCCCCGGCCGCCCGAGTGCTTGCGGATGGAGTACCGGGTCACCAGAAAGGGGTAACTGTACTCCAGGGCTTCCACCGGGGTGTTGAGGGTGTTGGTCATGTGGGAGTGGACAGCGCTCTCCCCGTGGGAGGCGGCGGTTGCTCCCATGCCGCCGGCCAGGGTCTCGTAGTAGGCAAAGGGACGGCCGGTCCTGGCATCAGTGCCGCCGATGGTGATGTTGTTCATGGTGCCCTGGCTTGCGGCGGGGATCTGGCCGGGCAGGGCCTTGTTCAGCGCCCCCAGCACCGTGTCCACCACCCGTTGGGAGGTCTCCACGTTGCCGCCTGCCACCGGGGCGGGAAAGACGGCATCCACAATGGTGCCCTTCCGGGTCTTGACGGTGATGGGCCGGAAGCTGCCGGCATTAAAGGGGATATCCTCCCTGATCAGGGTCCTGAACACATAGATGACGGCGGACAGGGTGATGGAGTAAACCGCGTTCACGCTGCCCGGCACCTGGTCGGCGGATTCGGTGAAGTCCAGGAATGCCTTGTCTTTATTAATGGTGAGGGTCACCCGGATGGCGATCTCCTCTGTGTCCAGGCCGTCGTCATCCAGGCGGTCCTCAAAGGTGTAGGTGCCGTCCGGGATGGTGGAGATCTGTTGCCGGGTGACGGCCTCGGAATAGTCCATGAGGGCTTTTGCATGGAACAACACCGTGTCCAGGCCGTGGGTTGCGGTCAGCTCCTTCATCCGTTTGATACCCGTGGTGTTGGCCATGATCTGGGCCTCAAAATCCCCCTCCCGCTCATGGGGGGTCCGGACGTTGCTGAGAAACAGGGTCATGAGATCCCTGTCCCGCTCTCCCTCTTTCACGACCTTCAGGGGCGGGATGATGATCCCCTCCTGGAACAACGAGGTGGATAGCGGCATGGAGCCCGAGGTCATGCCCCCCACATCTGCGTGGTGGGCCCGGTTGGCCACGAAAAACAGCGGGGTGGTATCGTCTCCGAACACCGGGGCCACAAGGGTGATGTCCGGCAGGTGGGTGCCGCCCTTGTAGGGATCGTTGAGCATGACCATGTCGCCCTCGTGGAACTCAACGCTCTCGATGGCCGTCTTCACGGACATGGGCATGGAGCCCAGGTGGACCGGGATGTGGGCGGCCTGGGCGATCATCTCGCCGGCCCCGTCAAACAGGGCGCAGGAGAAGTCACGGCGCTCCTTGATGTTGGGGGAGAAGGCGGTGCGGTTCAGGGTCACCCCCATCTCTTCGCAGATGGATGACAGCCTGTTCTTGAACACCTCCATCAGGACCGGGTTGGGCTGGGTCATGATACCGCCTCTGTTTTGCTGTTGCAGGTGATGATGAGGTTACCGAAATTGTCCACTTCCCCCAGGGCTCCGGGGGGGATCACCACGGTGGCCGAGTACTCCAGGACAATGGCTGGGCCAGGGATGCGGTTGCCGTGTCCCAGTAGGGCCCTCAGGATCAGGTCTGTGTCCTGGGGAACGCTGTCGAAGATCACC
Organism: Desulfobacterium sp.; assembly: GCA_030145245.1. Taxonomy (GTDB): domain Bacteria; phylum Desulfobacterota; class Desulfobacteria; order Desulfobacterales; family Desulfobacteraceae; genus Desulforapulum. The sequence goes on along the minus strand of JAQYWC010000076.1, from coordinate 151,499 downwards.
TGCCGCTTGCCCACAAAGGCGGCAGCATCGGGGTCTTGGCCCAGGAACGGTTCCGGTGCAAAGGCGGGTTTCTCGGAAACGCCCCTGGCCCTGAGGCGGATGTTGACGATCTCCACCGCCTTGTTCCGGCTGGCATAGCCGTAGCTTTTCTCGTGGAGCCTGTGGAAGCTCTTTTCATAGTCCGGGTCAAAGGGGACCATGAGCTCAAAGGACTGGCCCTTGTACCGCATGTCAAGGTACTGCTCGATGATAACACTTTCGGGGTCAAACCCCTCGGCCCCAAGTTCCTCTAATCCGGTGGCTATCAGCGGTGCAAAGCACTGGTCGAGCTTGTGAAAGAGTCCGGGGGCCTGCTCGATCATCACCGTGAGGGAGTAGTCCTTGATCACGTCGGCCATGAGCATGCCCATGGCTGAGAGGGTGCCCGGGTTTTTCGGGATCATCACCGTGGGGATGTTCATGAGCCGGGCCAGGTCCACGGCATGGAGCCCGCCGGCCCCGCCAAAGGAGAAGAGGGTAAACTCGGACGGGTCAAATCCCCGCTCCACCGAGATCACCCGGATCGCCTTTTCCATGACGGCATTGGCAACGCTGATCACCCCCTGGGCAAGGGCCGTGGGGGTGAGGCCGGTCTGTTCGGCCGTGGCTTCAAAAAAACGGTTCAGCCGGTCGGAATCAAGGGGCATGGTGCCCCCCAGGAAGTGGTCGGGTACCAGGCGACCTAGAAAGAGGTTGGCATCGGTGACCGTGATCTGGTCTCCCCTGCCGTAGCAGATGGGGCCGGGATAGGCGCCCGCGCTTTCCGGGCCCACCTTGAAAGCGCCCTGGGGGTTGATGGAGAGCAGTGAGCCGCCGCCGGCCCCCACGGTGTGGATGTCGATCATGGGCACTTTGACGGGAAATCCTGCAATAAAGGATTCAGACGTGAGGGGCAGGGCGCCGTCCAACAGGGCAACGTCCGTGGAGGTGCCCCCCATGTCAAAGGAGATCAGCTTGTCCCGCTGGGCCATCCTGCCGGTTTCAAAGGCCCCGACAGCCCCGCCGGCCGGGCCGGAGAGGATTGTGTGTACCGATTCGGTCATGGAGGCGGCAGCGGAAATGGTGCCGCCGTTGGACTGCATGATCCTGAACGCTTTTGTCTTGAGCGCCTTTTGGATGTGCCGGATATACCTGCGCATGACGGGGGAGACATAGGCGTTGATCAGGGTGGTGGAGGTCCGTTCATACTCCCGGAACTCCCCAAGGATTTTGTGGGAGAGGGATACCGGGATGTTCAGCTCCCGGATCAGTTGGGCCATGCGGATCTCATCCCCGGGATCCAGGTAGGAGAAGAGAAAGCAGACGGCAACCGATTCCACCTGGGCCTGTTCCAGCTGTTTGACCACAAGGGCTGCGGAATTTTCGTCAAAGGGCCGCTCCCGGTCTCCGCTGCTGGTGATCCGGCAGTCCACCCCGAAGCAGAGGCTTGACGGCACCATGGGCGTGGGTTTTCGATAGCCGGGATTGTACAGCTCGCTGCGGTTCTGGCGGCCGATGGCCACAATATCTTCAAATCCCTGGTTGGTGACAAGGGCCGTGACAGCCCCTTTTCGCTCCAGGAGGGCGTTAGTTGCCACGGTGGAGCCGTGGACCACCTGGAATTCTGTTGCGCCTGTGAGGGTTTTCAATCCCTTGAGCACGGATTCGGCCGGGTTCGAAGGGGTTGACAGCAGCTTGAACACCCCCCATTGGCCGTTCTGCTTATAGATGAAATCGGTGAAGGTGCCGCCTGTATCCACGCCAATGATCTCCATGGTCAACCCTCCTCTCCGTCCTGGGCCAGGAATCGCTTGAGCATGCCCATGCCCTCGTCATCGTGGAACCGGTTGTAGGTGACGGTCTTTGGAATGTGGCTGAAAAGCCCAGGGTTCTCCAGAAGGATCATCCTGAGGGTCACAAGGGTGGTGGTCTCGCTGACAAGTTCTTTGTTCATCCTCACCTGGGCCAGGGTGTGGATGTGGAAAAAGGGGTAGGCATCCATGAGATCGGCATGGGTGGCTGTGACCCGCTGTTGGACCTGGTCCGAGAGCACCACCAGGGTGATCCTGGCATCGGTGGGAAGGGATGAAAAGTCCAGGAGCTGCTCCAGGGGCGGGGTGGTTTTCAATGGAATCACCCGGATCGTGTCCGGGAGATCCTCCACCAGGGGGGCGCTCCAGAGGGAGGTGACCACAAGTTCCGGGGCCATGGCTTCGGTGGCGACCTTTTCCCTGAGCTCGTCAACAAACATGGAGGTCACCTTGACCTTGAGAATGGATTCCAACTCCTTTTTTCCCACAACAAGGCCGTAAAAATCCTTGTCCGCATAGACCACCCGGGCGGGTTCGGGCCGGTATTCCTCCAGGGCCGAGAGGGCCGAGGCGATGATCCCGGATTCGTTGATCCCGGACTCCTTGAGGTGGTTGAACACCTGGATGATCTTCTCCCTGGACCTCAGATAAACCTGGACCTGCTCTTCGGAATAGAGGTTGCGGATCTCGGTGCCGGCCCGCTTTTTCTGGCGGATGTACCCCTCTTTGGCAAGCCTTCCGCATACCTCTTTGACCGTGTTGACACTCACCTGATGCTCCCGGGCGAGGTGGTCCGATGTGGGCAGCTTCTCCCCGCCGCACTGGATAATGCGGTCGATCAGCTTTGCATAGAGCAGTTTGCTCCGGGTCACGAGTTGGTCAATCTTAAGGCCTGGTATCATTTCCATATCCTGTCGCCGATCCGTTGAATCGGTTGATTAAAAGTCCATTTTTATATATTTTATTGGCTTTGTCAAAGAGATCTGGAAAAAAGTTACATGGTTTTAGGTTTTAATGGCTGGACAATCAGACTTTATGTTCCGGAAACCCTTGGGCCCCGGAACAAGATAAAATGCCCGGAACTTTTGCAAGGACCTATAAAAACTGGTATGGTGCCTGGGATCGATCCCAGCGCAACAGCGGCCTTTGCTGTTGACATGGGTGTACCACAATGTGATATAAAGCTGCTGGTTGACCATGGCAAGATTGGAGATTCTCAATGAAAAAAGAATATTGTTTTGATACCCGGGTGATCCACGAAGGCGGGTCCAGGGATAACTGGGAGGGCGCCACCCTTCCCCCGATTTTCCAGACCGCGTCCCACGCCCATCCCACGGCAGAGAGCCTGAGCCAGGCCTTTGCAGGCCAGGGCGATGACCACGTGTACATGCGGTTGAGCAACCCCACCAATAAGTTCCTGGAGGAGAAGCTTGCCTCCCTTGAGTCGGGCCGGGGCGCTGTTGTCACCGGGTCTGGCATGGCTGCCATCAACAACGCCTGCATGACCCTGCTCCGTTCCGGGGACGAACTTGTGGCCGGCCGCTCCTTGTTCATGTCCACCTCGTTTCTCTTTACCTCCCTGTTCAAGAAATACGGGATCACGGCCCACCTGGTGGATCCCCTTGATCTTACCGGTTTTGCCAGGGCCATCACCGAAAAGACCCGGTTCCTCTATGTGGAGACCATCGGCAATCCTGCCATGGATATCCCGGATATTACCGCCCTTGCCAGGCTTGCCCATGACAACGGTCTGCCGTTGCTGGTGGACAACACCCTGGCCTCGCCCTGGCTGTTCCGGCCCATTGAGTTTGGTGCCGACGTGGTGATCCATTCCACCACCAAATACCTGAGCGGCCATGGTGCCGCCATGGGGGGCGTTGTGATCGACGGGGGCCGGTTTGACTGGACCCAGGAGCGGTTTCCGGATTTTGCGCCCTTTGTGGAGAAGAAAGGCGAGCTTGCCTTCCTGGACCGCATGTGGCGGGAGCATCACATCAACTTCGGCACCCCCCAGGCCCCGTTCCATTCCTTCCTCACCCTCCTCGGCCTGGACACCCTGGCTTTACGCATGGAGCGGCACATGGAAAATGCCATCAAGGTGGCAGGGTTTCTCAGGGACCATCCAAAGGTCGCCTGGGTCAACTATCCGGGATTGGAAGACCACCCCTGTTTTGAGATGGCATCGGCCCAGTTCAAGGGCAAGGGGTTTGGCAGCATGCTCACCTTTGGCCTCAAGGACCAGGCAGCCTGCTTCTCCATGATCGACAACCTCAAGATTGTCCGCCACGTGGCAAACCTGGGGGATTGCAAGAGCCTTGTGATCCATCCCTACTCCACCCAGTTTCTCTCCCATGACGAGGCCGAGAAAAAGCGGTTGAACATCTCGCCTGGTATGATCCGGCTCTCGGTTGGCATCGAGAACTGGGAGGATATCTGTTACGACATTGACCAGGCCCTGCAAGTGGACGTTTCCACTAACGGGGACGTTTCCACTAACGTGGACGCCCTGATCGGGGACGGTTCTACACTGCATGGGGACGGCTCTATGAAACCGCCCCCTGAAGATACTGAAGAGAAGGTGCAATGAGCGAATATATAGAGCAGGATGCGTCGGGTGCCACGGTGGGGAGCGTTGAGAAGCGGTCTTTCACCTTTGCGGAATCCGGCCGGGAGATGACCCTTGAGGGCGGCGCCTCCCTTGGTCCCATCACCCTTGCCTACGAGACCTGCGGGACCCTGAATGCGGACCGGAGCAATGCGGTTCTCATCCTCCATGCCCTGACCGGGGACGCCCATGTGGCCGGTTACCACCAGCCTGGGGATCCCAAGCCCGGATGGTGGGACTCCATGGTGGGCCCGGGCAAAGGCATCGACACGGACCAATATTTTGTGATCTGCTCCAACGTGCTTGGCAGCTGTGTGGGCACCACCGGCCCCGCCTCCATTAATCCTGACACGGACAGGCCCTACGGCGGCGACTTTCCCGTGATCACCATCACGGATATTGTCCGGGCCCAGCGGCAGCTGGTGGATCATCTTGGTATTGAAAAACTGCTGTGTGTGGTGGGCGGATCCGTGGGGGGCATGCAGGTGCTGGAATGGTGTGCCCGGTATCCGGAGATGATGGTGTCGGCCATCCCCCTTGCCACCACCACCCGTCATTCGGCCCAGGCCATCGCCTTTAACGAGGTGGCCCGCCAGGCGATCATGACCGATGTCAACTGGAACGGGGGAGACTACTACTCAAGCGACAACCCGGACATGGGACTTGCCGTTGCCCGGATGATCGGCCACATCACCTATCTGTCCGACGAGGCCATGGGGGTGAAGTTCGGCAGAAAGCTCCAGGACCGCAGCGCCCTCTCCTTTGAGTTCGGGGGCGACTTCCAGGTGGAGAGTTACCTCCGGTACCAGGGCAAGAAGTTTGTGGAGCGGTTTGACGCAAACTCCTTTTTGTACATCACCAAGGCCGCCGATTATTTCGACCTGGCCAGGGATTACGGCTCCGGCTCCCTTCCCCGGGCCATTTCAAAATTCAAGGCCCGCTTTCTGGTGGTGTCCTACACCTCGGACTGGCTCTATCCCACCTATCAATCCAGGGAGATGGTCAAGGCAATGAAACAGAACAACCTGGACGTGAGCTTCTGCGAGATCGAGGCCAAGTGGGGCCATGACGCGTTCCTCTTGCCCGGGACAAGGCTTGACAGCCTGATTGCAGGGTTCCTTAAGGGGGTGTGCGATGACCTTTGATGGATCCAGAATGCGGTTTGACCTGAAGCTGATCTCCTCGTGGATCGAGCCCGGCTCACGGGTACTGGAGCTTGGGTGCGGCAACGGGGAACTCCTGGCCCACCTGAAAAAAACCAAACAGGTGAGCGCCACAGGCATCGAGATCCGGGAGTCCCGGGTGGCACGGTGCATCGAACGGGGGCTATCGGTACTCCAGGGGGACATCAACGAGGAGATCCGGGACTATCCGGACAACTCCTTTGATTACGCCATCCTCTCCCAGACCCTTCAGCAGGTGTACGAGCCCGACGACCTGATCCGGTCCATGCTGCGGGTGGCAAAGAGGGGGATCGTCAGTTTTCCCAACTTCTGCCACTGGCGGGTCCGCATGCAGCTTTTGGGCACAGGATACGTGCCAAAGACCGCGGAACTGCCCTATGAGTGGTACAACACCCCCAACATCAGGGTGTTGAGCCTCCTGGACTTTAACCGGTTTGCCCGCCAGGTGGGGTTTGAGATCATAACGGAGGTTGCCTTCAACACTTCGGAGAACCACATCAAGGGTAAACTTGTGAATTTCATGCCCAACCTTTTTGCCAACTACGGCATCTTCATGATCGGCAACCATGGGGCAGATAAAGGGGCGGGTGACAAAGATTGAGAATTAACAGAGACAAGGAAATAAAAGAGACTATGAATTCCAGGATAACACTGAAGGACGCCTTTAAGACCCACACCTTGGACCAGGACAAGATTATCACCCCCGAGGAGACCGTTCAAAGGTTCAAGGAGAGAAGCCAGCGGATCGACCTTAAGATCCTGAAAAAGACCGAACGGATCGACAACGGCAGGCTCGATATCCCGGTGTTCTTCAGCGAATGCGGCAGCGATGCAAAAGATGTTATCGGAACCAACAAGCAGATGGGCAAGGGCGCTGATCCTGCCCAGTCCGAGGCCAGCGCCGTGATGGAGCTTGCCGAGCGGTTCAGCTTTTTCAGCTTTAAGAACGATCCTGCAAACTTTGTCACCGATACCTATAAGAACGTGAAGGCCGACGCCGTTTCCTTTGAGACGATTCTCCAGAGCGTCCATGACCAGGGCGGCGATGTGGATGCAAAGCAGAAGATCTTTGAGGAACTTCCCCTCCAGTGGACCAAAGGCTTTAACCTCACCCGGGACAAGGAGACACTGATCCCCTTTGACTGGTTCTACATGATCAACGAGTTCAACGGCCCCTCGGCCGGCAACTGTGCCGAAGAGGCCATCTGCCAGGGGGTATCCGAGCTTGTGGAGCGTCACACCTCCTCCCTGGTCAGCCACGGCCAACTCAGTGTGCCGGCCATCGATCCGGATTCTGCCACCGATCCTGCGGTCAAAGAGATGGTGGAAAAGTACCGGCGGGCCGGCATCCGGCTCCACATCTCCGATTTTACCCAGGGCATGGGCATTCCCACCGTGGGTGTCATGGCCTACGATCCCGACACCTTTCCGGTGATGAGCGAGATCGTGTGGACGGCGGGCACCGCCCCGAACCCGGAAAAGGCGCTGAGCCGTGCCTTGACGGAAACAGCCCAGCTCTCAGGGGATTTCAACACCGGGTCCAACTACGTGGCAAGCGGTCTGCCAAAGTTTGCCACCCTGGAGGAGGCAGCTTACATCACCGGGCAGAACAATATGATCCCCATCTCGGATCTGCCCAACCTCTCCGACAACAACATCCGGGTGGAGGTGGAAAACTATGTTTCGGCCTTGTCAAAGAAGGGCATGGATGTGCTCCTCATCAACACCATGCATCCGGGGCTCCAAATTCCGGCTTTTTATACCATCCTGCCCGGGGCCCACTTCCGGGAGCGGGCGGCCGAGGCAAGCCTTGGCATGTTTGCAGCCCGCCTGATCACCGAGAGCTTTGATCCCAGGGAGGCGGTGGCCCGTCTGGAGCACATGGAAGGTCTCCTGCCCGGCCAGTACTACACCCGGTTCTACCAGGGACTTGCCCTTCTCAACCTGGGGGATCCCGCCACGGCCAGGGATCATCTTGAGGCGGCCCTTAATCTTGATCCGGCCACCCTCAACATCCCGGACATCTGCTCCTACCTCGGGGTCTGCCACAAGGAGATGGAAGAGTACGATAAGTCACTTGCGGTGCTGGAACAGGGGGAGGCCATCGACCCCCAGCGGACGGACATTCACAACCTCAAGGGGTTCTGCCACTTTAAGATGAAAAACCATGAGCAGGCCGTGGCCTGTTTCAAGCGGGTCATTGAGCTCGATCCCTCGTCGGGCATCGATTATGCCAATGTGGCCACCAACCTCCGGGACCTTGGCCGGCGGGATGAGGCGGTTCATTATTATGAGCAGGCCCTGAGTATCGACCCGACCCTGGATTTTGCCCGGGATAACCTCCAGCTGTTAAGGGAAGCCTAACCATGGATAAACTTGAGACCGATGCCAAGCAGGTGCTGAACCGACTCGGGGATCTGAGTTCGTTTCTATCGACCCTGGATGTGGCAAGTGACAGGGACGAGTGCTTCAAGATTCCCCTGGATATCATGCAGAAGACCATGTCCTTTGATGTGAGCGTGCTGTACAAGATCACCAATGCCGTTGACGATACCCTTCTGCTCAAGGTTGAAAAGATCTTTGACCCGGACGGATACCGCCACGACCTTGTTGAGGGCCGACGGCTTGAGCTGGATCTTAAGGATCCCGACCCCATCTATATCAACGAGGTCAGGGCATTCCGGCACAAGAACGTCTCCAGCATCAACGTGCCCAACCTTGGCTGCGATATCATGGGGTTTGTCTATCTGCCGGAAAGTTTCGGCGGCGGTTACCTGTTTGGCGGGGATTTTTGCGGTAATGAGGCGTCGGTCAGGGATTACGAGGCCAGCGTCTGCGAGATCATGTGCAATTTTTTGAGCACCATCCTCATCAAGACGGAGTTTGAGAACCTGGCCGTGTACGACAGCCTCACCAAACTGTACAACTCCCGGAAGATTAAGGAGGAGGTGGCCCGGGTCAGCTCCCGGTTTGAGCGCAAGACCGGCAGCAAGGCCTGTGTGGTGATGTGCGACATCGACCATTTTAAGATGATCAACGACACCTACGGCCATCTCCAGGGGGACCTGGTCCTCAAGGAGATGGGCGCCCTTCTCTCACACACCATGCGGGAGTTCTTTGATGTGGCCGGCCGGTACGGGGGGGAGGAGTTCCTCCTTGTGTTTGATGAGACCGACCAGGATCAGGCCCTGACCATTGTCGAACGGATCAGAACCGCCATCGAGAACCATGGGTTTCTCCGGACCGACAAGACCGGCAAGCCCATTGACGACGAGTTCCTCACCATCACCCTGAGCTTCGGTATTGCGGAAAACACCAAGACCAGCGGAATCAAGAACGCCACCGAGTGGATCTCCCGGGCGGACAGCGCCCTATACGCCTCCAAGGAGAACGGCCGGAACCGGGCCACGGTCTGGACCGGCGATCTGTCCTGATCCCCGTTTTTTCTTAATGTTTCAATTCCCCCCGGCATCCTGCCGGGGGGAAATGTCCTGACCGGGACAGTACAGCTCTTCTCTTCTGTCTTTCAGGTAAAAGGTTTTGCTCTTCTTTGTGCGCTTTTTTGCAAGGGCGGCAAGGTCCAGGTCGTAAAAGATCATGGCGTCTTTGCCGTCAACGCATGCTTTAAGCAATTGGGCCGTGGCTGGGTCCCAAATGCCGATCCCGGATCCGTAGGCCCTGGTGCCGTCATGGCCCAGGTGGTTGCAGGCGGCCACATAGAGGGTGTTGTCATAGGCCCTTGCCCCAAGATACCGGTTCCATACGGTGACTCGCCGTTTCCCGCCCAGGGGGGAGGCGTGGGGCGAGAACAGGATCTGGGCCCCCTTCAGGGAATAGCTGGCCGCGATTTCAGGAAAATGCATGTCATAGCAGATGCCCATGGCAAAGGTTACCCGGTTGCCGGCCTCGTCCGTTGCGTGGAAGACGGGCAGGGCGTTGCCCCGGGAGAAGTGAACGCTTTCGTTGCGGCCCGGGTGGGTCTTTCTGTAGCTCTCCACCCGGCCGTCGGGAAAGGCTGCGATCTGGGTGATGTAGAGCTGGTTCTCCGCTTTTTCGATGAGGCCCGCAAGGATGATGATTGCAAGGGTCTGGGAGAGCTGTGAAACCACGGTTGATGATTCCCCGGGTATGGTTTCGGCAAGGGGAAGGGGACGGTTTCTCTCATACCCTGTGATGGACAATTCAGGAAAACAGATGATTTCAGCCCTATTTTGGGCAGCCCGGGTGGCGAACGCTTCTATCTTTTCGAGATTCCTTTTTTTTCCCTGGCCGGCGTCCATCTGGACCAGGGCGATCCTGAACCGCTCCATCTCAAAACCATGGGCGTTGGGGGTGTTCACTCCTGCCAGGATGAGGGCCATGGTAAGCAGTAAACAGGCGGGTATTGATTTTCTCATGGGGTCATCCCTCCGGGTGGTTAGTGTTTGCCTTTCCCCATCGGGCGCCTTTCCGGTTGTTCAGGAGAGGATGCCCTTGTAGAGGAAGACCGAATAGGAAAGGGTCAGGACTGCTCCCATGATCCTGGGCAGGCGACCGAGCAGGGCCGTGAACAGGAGGAGGATCCCTCCCGCACCCATGATGATGTAAGCGCCAAGCTCAAAGGTGGCGGGGATGGTGATGGGGTCGGAGATGGCATAGAGGCCGATGCACAGGGGGATGCAGATGTGGCAGTCCCCGATCTGGGAGGAGTAGGCAATGTCCGAACGGCCCTTTGCCGAATAGTAGAAGGCGAGGAGGGCGTTGGGGACGACCATGAGAAGCCCGCTCAACAGTCCCAGGTTTTCCCTTGAGATGAACCCGCGTCCCTGTTCCGTGACCCAGGTGACAAGGCCGTCGGTGCTGTAAACCGTGATCCCGGCACATACTCCCACCGCAATAAAATCGCTTACAACTGAAGGGGCGATGGAGCGGTTTTTCCGGACATTGTTTTTCATCACATCAAAAACGTGAAAGGCTTGCCAGAACATGAAGAGGCCCGTGAGAACCATGCCGTCGGACGCGTCCAGGGTCCCGTCCTTTGCCAGGAGCCACACGGCCCCGGTAAAGAAGAGCATGGCGATGAGGGAGAGCAGCAGGGAGAAGTAGCTGATCTTTGCCTCGGTTTTTATCTCCTTCTCTTTCTCTTTGGTGCTGGCTTTTTTGTTCTCTTTTTTGGGTGCCTTTTCTTTTTTTCTGCCGGCGATGTTAATGCCCCAGAACATGGCCGGGATGCCAAGGACCAGGGTGAGGTTGGTCACGTTGTTGACGATGCAGTTCTCGAGCACCAGGCTGCCGCCGCCCTTGCTGCCGGCCATGACAAGGGCAAAGGCCAGGTTGGCAAAACCCGAGCAGAAGGGCATGACAATGGTGCCCACCATGGTGCCTTCAAAACCTTTTTGTTCAACGGCGTTGAGCCGCCAGATCATGATCAGCGACGATGTCATAAAGAGAAACAGGAGCAGCCACGGTCCCGGGGTGATCATCAGGTCCGGCATCCGATCCAGCGCCGGGAGATCGATCTGCACCCGGGGCAGGGCTTTTTCTATGTTTTCAAACACCCCTGTCATTTGTCCTCGTAGATTCACTTCATTATCCTAACCGGGTTTATCCGACGTTCATTCGTTGACGACTAAATAATGGAAATATCGTTGTCCTGCAACTGAAAATATTTTATATTTTTTGATGTTCCTGTGTGGCATGGACCAGGAACCCCATTCTTTTTACCCTCTTTTTTTACGGCCAGCAGCCGGCGGCAAGGAGTATTACAATGGAATACAGGGCGTTTGGTAAGACCTATGTTGTTCGAATCGATCCGGGAGAGGAGATCCTGTCCCAGGTGAAACAGGTGTGCGAATCGGAAAAGATTTTGCTTGGAACCATCAGCGGGCTTGGGGCCGTGAACAAGGCGGTGGTCGTGCTGTTTGAAACCGCCACCAGGGACTACCACTCAACCGTGCTGACCGGGGATTTTGAGATCACCTCCCTTGGGGGCAACATCACCACCATGGAGGAGGAGGTCTATCTCCATGTCCATGCAAATTTTACCGGGGCTGATAACTGCACCTTTGGCGGCCATCTGAACGAGGCGGTTGTCTCAACCTCCTGTGAATTGATCATCCAGGCCATTGAGGGCCAGGTCAGACGGGCTTTTGACCCAACCATCGGCCTGAATGTTCTCGATTTTACCTGAAAATTACCTTGACAAGAATGGAGCTTGTAAGTAAATTTTACTTACCATAGTGTTGACGAGGATGAACAACTGTTTTTTTACGGAACAAGATAAGTAGGAAGTGAATGGCCAAACAAAAGAAGGGATCTCCCCCGGGTCGGATCAAGATCATGAAGGCCCTGTCAGAGTTGATGAAAAAAAAGGATTTCCACTCCATCACAACGTCGGGAATCGCGGCTGAAGCCGGGGTGACAGAGGGGTTGATCTATAAGTATTTCAAGGATAAGAAGGATCTTCTCTACCAGGTGCTGAAGCAGCACTTTGAGGCGTTCCAGGAGAAGATCGAAGAGACTACCCAGGGGGAGAGCTCAAGCCTTGACAAACTTGCCCTGGTGATCCGGTGCAGCATTGAGAGTTACGCCGCCAACCGGGTTTTTGCCAGGATTTTACTGCTTGAGGTGCGGAGTTCTCCGGATTATTTCAAGTGTGCGGCCTATGACATGGTGAAACGCTATGCCAAGACCATCCTTGAGATCATCCGCCAGGGCCAGGTCAGCGGCGAGATCAGCCGGGATGTGGATCCCCATGCTTTCAGGCAGGTGATCCTGGGTTCCATCGAGCATGCATGTTTAAAAGAGGTTATTTTCGGTTCAGAGATAGACACGGACCGTGTTTCAGAAAGGATCAGCAGGATACTATTCAAAGGAGTTCAACCGTAAACCAACCTGGGGATCGATCCTTGGGGTTCCATGGAGATTCATTATGAGTTGTGTTGTTGAAGCAAGGAAGATGGTTGAGAAGGCCCTGGCTTCAGGGGCGGATGCGCTGTTGGAAGATGATGCAAAAACAATTTTAAATCTTTTTGGAATCCCGGTGGTCAGGGAACAACGGGTCGGGAATTCGGATGAAGCCGTTGACGCGGCCGTTGGTCTGGGATTTCCCGTGGTGCTCAAGGCCATGGGCGGTTCGTTGACCCATAAGACCGAGCTTGGGCTGGTGCGGGTGGGCCTTGCCAGTGAAACCGAGGTGCGGGGAGCGGCCGATGCCCTGACGGCCCTTGCCGGCGATCAGCTTGAGGCCCTGCTGGTCCAGCCCATGGTCAAGGGAAAGCGGGAGCTTGTGGCGGGCATGTTCCGGGATCCCCAGTTCGGGCCTGTGATCATGTTCGGGCTTGGGGGCGTCTTTACCGAGGCCCTGGATGACGTGGTGTTCAGGATCGCCCCCCTGCGGGATTATGACATGGACCAGATGATGGCGGAGCTCTCTTCAAAGAAACTGCTGGGCAGCTTCAGGGGGGAGGAAGCGGCTGACATCAGCCTTATAAAGGCCGTTCTCAAGGGGCTGTCCGAGATTGCCGAGGCCCTTCCCATGGTGCGGGAGATCGATATCAATCCACTGATCGTCACGCCTGCCGGCGATATTTCGGCTGTGGACGCCCTCATGGTGGTCGGGGAAGAGCCGGAGCCTGCCTATGCCCGGCCAAAGGTGGATCCCAAGGATCTGCGGGAGTTGTTCTATCCCAATTCGGTTGCCTTTGTGGGGGCGTCGGGCACCCTTGGTAAGTGGGGACACATGCTGCTGACCAACACCTTGAACGGCGATTATAAAGGGGACGTCTATCTGGTCAATCCAAGGGGCGGTACCATCACAGGGAGAAAGGTTTACCGGTCCGTGTCCGAGATAGAGGGGACGGTGGACCTTGCCGTGGTGACCATCCCGGCCCGCCTGGTGCCGGGTCTGATCCCGGAGTTTAAGGCCAAGGGAATCCGGGGCATGCTGCTGATCACCTCGGGATTCGGCGAAACAGGGCCGGAAGGCGTGGAGATTGAAAAGCAGGTGGTGAAAGAGGCTTCCAGGGCAGGCATCATCATCCTGGGCCCTAACACCATGGGCATCTGCAATCCCCACAGGGGGTTCTTCTGTAGCGGCGCCCATGTGCATCCCATGCCCGGGTCAACCGCCCTGGTCTGCCAGTCCGGCAACATGGGCACCCAGCTTCTGGCCTTTGCCAGCCAGCAGAACATCGGCATCAGGGCCTTTTCCGGCTCGGGCAACGAGGCCATGGTCACCATTGAGGATTACATGGAGGCGTTTGAGGTGGATGAACTGACCCGGACCGTGGTGCTCTATCTTGAGAGCGTCAAGGAGGGGCGGCGGTTCTTTGAGAGCGCGGCAAGGGTTTCCACCAAGAAACCGGTGGTGATCCTGAGCGGGGGCCGCACCGACGCCGGGGGCAAGGCTGCGGCAAGCCATACCGGCGCCCTTGCCTCGGATGCCAAGGTGCTGAGCGCGGCTTGCAAGCAGGCCGGTGTGATCCAGGTGGACCAGCCCATGGAGCTTTTGGACCTCTCAGCCGTGTTTTCCTCCCTTCCCCTGCCCAAGGGCAACCGGGTGGCCATCATGACCCTTGGGGGCGGCTGGGGCGTGGTCACGGCGGATCTGTGCATGGACAACGGCCTTGAGATCCCAACCCTGTCCACGGATATCACGGAGCGGCTGGACACCATGCTTCCCTCCTACTGGAGCCGGGCCAATCCCCTGGACATTGTGGGGGAGAACGATCCCAATATTCCCCGGGTCACCGTGGAGGAGCTCTTGAAGTGGGACGGTTGCGATGCCGTGATCCATCTTGGCATCCACGGCAGACGGGTCTTTGTGGATCAGATGGTGAACTCCATCGATGCCGTGGATCCCGGTTATTCACGGGATAGCCTGGACGCCATCCGGGATGCCCTGTTCCGGGCCGAGGACGACTATGTGGACCATGTGGTGAGGCTCACCGAGCAATATGAGAAACCCGTGCTTGGGGTAAGCCTTTTGACCGATCACAAGAGCCGCACCCTTTACAGGGTCGACGGCTGTAAATACAAGGGGGTCTTTTTTCCCTCACCCGAGCGTGCGGTAAAGGCCCTGTCGGGCATGGTCCGGTATGCAGAGTGGCTTAGGTCCCATTGATGGGGCAGGACCCTGCCGGCGTATGGCCGGTGGGGGTAACCCGTAATCTTAAGGAGGATCGATCGGTATGAAACGGCTGTTTTCGTTGGTGTGCGCGGTGCTGGTGGGGGTGGTGACGACTTCGTGTTCTGGCAAGGTTGCCCACACCTCGTATGTTTCTGATCAAGCCGGGGTGACCATCCTGATCGCAGGGGATGCAAGCGAGTTCAAGGATGGCATCCGCAACCGGATCATAGCGGCCTACCGGTCGGCTGCCACCATCCGGGTGGTGAACGTGGGCGATCTCAACAAAGCGGATGTCGGGTCTGTGGATGCGGTGGTGATCATGGACACCTGCCTTGCCAGGACCGGCCTCAATCCCTCCATGAAGTCTTTTATGAAGCAAGCTGAAAACAGGAAAAAAACCGTGCTGTTCATGACAGCCGGGGATCCGGACTGGACCTATCGCTACCAGGAGGTGGACGCCATCACCTCGGCCTCCGATCTTGAACAACAGGAGCAGGTTTTCACCCGCATTGCGGCTGAACTGGATCGGATTCTCAGCTCCTGAACCGGGAATGCGCTTTGTCCCGGGCGACTCAAACAGGTGATTGATGCTGTCCCAAAATTCAGCAATGGCAATAAGCTAATAAGCTAAGCCTGACCCCAATATGAACTGACCCCATTTTTTAATTTTTTAAGGAGGATTATTTTGCTTAAACGATTCATTTGTGTCTCTTCTCTCGTGCTGTTTGTCACCCTTGCCATGGGCTGTAATGGCGCAAGGACAACCCCTAAAACCGGTGCTGTCAGTCCGGCCGGTGCTGTCGGTCCGACCGGTGAAATGTCGGTCCTTTCATTGCGCGGGGATACCAGCAGCATGACCCAGGATCAGATCGTGGAGCTGCAGCGTGTCGGCAGATGGATGGATCGAGACATCATTAAACAATTGAACCGGGCCGGGTATAAATCAACATTAATTACGTCCCGGAAGGCGTTCAAAGGTCCGGGGAATCTGTTGATTATCAAGGTCGCCAAGTTCAGGCCCGGGAACAGAGCAGCAAGGGCTTTTGTCGGCTTTGGGGCGGGTGGTTCCTCATTGGATCTGCACTACCAGCTGCTTGACAGCCATGGTGCCGTTCTCAGTTCCTGGGATGATGGCGTTGGATCAAGCAGAGGTGGGACCTATTGTGCCCAGACCCTTAACAAGAAGGCCCTGGCCAAACTTTCGGCTGTCCTGAACGGATAGGCTGAAAGTCGCCTGGAAATCGAACCGGGGCTTGGGGGCGAGAAGTGTAATGGCTTTTCGCCCCGGGCCCCGGGGAAAATTCGAAATGGGGGATGGTTGCCTAAGCTCAAATGACGAAAATAAGCAAAAAAGCTAGGCCTGACCCCAGAGGACTTTTGCCGCAAACCAGACAAGGGGCAGGAAGACCGCGGGCAGCATGCTGCCGATGCGGATTTTTGCCGCCCCCAGGAGGTTGAAGCCTATGGCCATGATGAGTACTCCGCCCACCGAGCTCATCTGGGTTACCACCTCCGGGGTGAGAAAGGGCTTGATCAGCACGGCCGCCATGGTGATGAACCCCTGGTAGACGAAGAGGGGGCCCGAGGAAAAGATGATGCCCATGCCAAAGGTGGAGCCGAGGATGATGGAGGTGATGCCGTCCAGGGCGGATTTGGCAAACAGGGTCTGGTGGTTGCCGGTGAGCCCGCTCTCCAGCGACCCCACGATGGCCATGGAGCCCACGCAGAAGAGAAGGGTTGAGGTGATGAACCCCTGGTAGAAGCCTTTGTCGTTCTTTGCAAAGCGCTTTTCCAGGGCCTTGCCCAGGCCTTCCAGGCGCTCCTCGATCCGCAGGAGTTCCCCGGTAAGGCTGCCAAGGGCCAGGCTGAAGATCACAATTAAAAGGTCGTCGGACTTCATGGCCCCCTTGATGCCGATGACCAGCACGGCCAGGCTGATGGCGTGCATGATGGTTCGGTTGTATTTCTCCGGGATGCCGCCCCGGAACAGCAGGCCCATGAGGCCGCCTGCTATGATGGCTGATGCATTAACGATGGTTCCTAACACGTGGTTTCTTTCCTTGTCTGCCTGAATCTTAGTAGTTGACTATGCTTCCCTAAGGGGATCGGTTTGCATCCCCAAAGTTCCTTTCCTTATCTATCTGAAATCTTTGTAGTTGATCTCAAGCTTCTCCGCCTTGTAGGAGAATTTCCTCACCGTGGTGTGCAGGAGGCCGGCGGCGTTTTTCACATTTCCCCGGGTGTTCTTCAGGGCGTCCATGATCATCTCCTTCTCCAGGTTCTGCACCGCTTCCTCAAGGGAAAGGTGGGAGAGGGTCTTTGACCCGTGGCCGGTCTGGAGGCTGGGGGGCAGGTGGTAGGAGTGGACCGCTCCCTCGTTGCACATGAGCACGGCCCGCTCGATGCAGTTTTCAAGCTCCCTGACGTTGCCGGGCCAGTGGTACTCCATCATCATGTCGATGGCCGGGGTGGAAAAGCGCTTGATATCCTTGAAGTTCTCCTTGGCATACTTTTCCAGGAAGTGGTCGGCAAGGAGAATAATATCGGTGCGCCGCATGCGGAGGCTGGGCATGTAGATGGGAAAGACGTTGAGCCTGAAGTAGAGGTCGTCCCTGAACTGGCCCTTTTCCACCATCTCCTCCAGGTTGGCGTTGGTGGCGGCAATGATCCTTACATCGCTCTTCATGGTCTTGAGACCGCCCACCCGCTCGAACTCCTTTTCCTGGAGCACCCGCAGCAATTTGACCTGGAGGCTCAGATCCATGGTGCCGATCTCGTCCAGGAAGATGGTACCCTTGTGGGCCATCTCAAACTTGCCCTTTTTCTGGTGGAGGGCGCCGGTAAAGGCTCCTTTTTCATGGCCGAACAGCTCGCTCTCAATGATGTTCTCCGGCAGGGCCGCGCAGTTGATCTTGACAAAGGGGTGGCTGTTCCTGAGGCTGTTGTAGTGGATGGAATTGGCCACAAGCTCCTTGCCGGTTCCGCTCTCCCCCCGGATCAGCACGGTTGCGTTGCTCCTTGAGACCTGGGAGATCATCTGGAACACCTCCCGCATCTTGTTGGAGTTGCCAATGATGTTGGAGAAGCTGTAGCGGTTTTCAAGCTCGCTCTTGAGCCGGGAGTTCTCTTTTTTCAGCTTCTCCTTTTCCAGCTGGATAGCCTCCAGATTTATTACGTGGCGGGCGATCATGGTGGCGACAACGCTCATGATCTTTTCCCCTTTTTTCAGTTCCGCCTCGCCGTCGTAGTGGCGGTCGGCGCTCAGGGCGCCCACCACAATGGTTCCCTTTTTAACGGGAACGCAGATAAAGGAGTAGTCCCTGATCTCCTCGGGGCCCCTGGAGTCGGTCCTGTCCAGGAAGGAGGGATCTTCGCTGATCCGGGGAACCACAGCGGGTTTGCCGGTCTGGATCACCCGTCCTGTGACCCCCTCCCCGAGCCGGTATTTGACCCGTTTCTTGGCCCGTTCCGAGATGCCGTGGGCCACCTCGATGCGGATCTCCTGGGTGGAGGGATCAAGCAGGGTGATGGTGCCCTTGATCAGGTTCAACGAATCCGCAAGGATACCCAGCACCTTGTGCAGGGATTTTTTCATGTCCATGTGTTCGTTCAGTGCTTCGTTTATCTCATAAAGCAGGGAAATCTCTTCAATGGATCGCATGGAACTTCTCCTCGTCTTTTGTGTAGATCCCGTTCTCAAGTCTCAGCACCTTGGCTCGCACCAGGAGGTCAAGGTTCTTTTTCACAAGGTGGCCTTCGTAGATTTTTTGAAGAAAACTATCCGGGAAACGGTGGTGGTAAAAGGGGGAACCCTGGACCATTGTCTCAAGGGTTGAACCGGCGCCAACGCAGGCAAGGACCTCCTGCTGCTGCCGGTCAAAGGCGGCAAGGAAGCTTTGAAAATCTTTTTCCGGGTGTGTGCCAATGGGCGGTTTGTGGGAGGAGCAAACCCGGTGGGCATCGATTTGGGCAAGGGTCTTCACATCCTGTTTGAACTGCACAATGTCAGCCTCCTCGTGGCCGTACCAGGGACCGAAGCCTGTGAAATCCACATCCGTGGTCAGGAGGGTCTTTGAGTTATGGTCAAAGAACCCATAGTGGTCCCTGAGGTGGCCGGGCAGGTGGATGGCCTCAAGGGACGCGCCCCCGAGATCAATGCGGTCCCCATGGGTGAACCTTGAATCGGCCTGTTTCAGGGGCTGAATCCCGTACTTTTCCTCCATTCGCCTCTTCCAGTGGTGGCCGCCCCGGTCGGAACCGGTGAACCGCCGGCCCAGCTCAAACAGGTCGTGGACCGATTCCGGGCTCTCCTTTGGAAGCATGAGGTGTCGGTCCTTCAGCACATGGGAGGCCAGGATGTGATCCGGGTGGGGGTGGGTGATGATGAGAACGTCGATTCGTCTCTCCCTGTCAATGGCCTTGATGATGGCCTCGCCCGCACCGGCATCGATGAGCACCCGCTCCCTTCCCTGGAGAAGAAATGAGTTGCAAAATGGAATCCTGGCATTGTCCGGCCCCTTGACAAGATAGAAATTGTCTGCAAGCTGTTCAATGTAGTCTTGTTTTTCCATGGATGCACCATTATCATAAATCTTGATTTAAAACAGCAACAATGCAATATTAATTTAAACTTGCAGCCGGCTGCAGATGTTGTCCGGGTTTAGCGTTGGAACAGGTATGGTTATGGGGGAAGTTACAGGATGACAAGCCAGCAGAGGAAACGGGATGCCAACACCACCATTGACGTGCTGTTTGAGATTTCAGACGCTGTCAACAGGACATTGGACCTGAACGAACTCTTTGGTGTCATCCATAAATCCCTTGGCAGAATCCTCAATGTGGACAACTTTTTCATCGCCATCCATAACAGTGAAAAGGACTCCATCTCCTTTGAGTACTGGGCCAGTGAAAGGGATGAGCTGCCCGGAGAGATCACCAATTTCAGCACCACCGCCTCCCTGACCGGGGAGGTGATTACCGCTCAAAAGCCCTTGATCTTCTACAAGGATGACATCCTCAACTTTGCCCAGTTCAAAGATCAGGAACCCATCGGCAGCGTCAGCGAAATATGGCTGGGCGCACCCCTTAAGAGCCGGGACCGTGTGATCGGCGTGGTGGCTGTCCAGAGCTTTACATCAAAAGAGATGTACCACAGGTCAGACCTGGATCTTCTCAACTCGGTCTCCCAGCACATCGCCCTTGCCATTGAGCGGAAACAGTCGGACAGGGCCCTTCGGAACCAGCGGGCGATCCTTGAGCAGATCCTGGAGCTCTCCCCCGTGGGCATCACCCTCCTGGAAAACCGGGTCTTTAAATGGGTCAACACCGAGATGGTGCGGCTCTTCGGCTATACCGGCAAGGCGGATTTCCGGGACAGGAGCGTGGCCATGATCTATCCCACCGAGGAGGAAAATGAGCGGGTGAAAAATACCGTCTACGCAAGCCTTGCCTCTGGGGGCCGGGCCACCTTTGACACTGATCTCATGCGCAGGGACGGAACCATCTTCCATGCCAACATCAAATTGAGCAGCGCAGACAGTTCCAATCCAATGGCATTGGTGATCGCAACCGTCAACGATATCTCCTCCAGGAAGAGCGCCGAAGCCGACAGGAGCCAGCGGGAAAAGCTCCAGGGGGTGCTTGAAATGGCCGGTGCCGTCTGCCACGAACTCAACCAGCCCCTCCAGGCGATCCAGGGCTGTTTCGAGCTGATCATGATGGACCGGAATACCAACACCCTGCCCAGCCGGGATCTGGAGACCATCCGCAGCCAGATCACCCGGATCGGCGCCATCACCAAGCGGCTTTCCCGGATAACACAGTACAAGACCGTTGATTATCCGGGCAACACAAAGATCGTCGACATCTGGGGGTCTTCCAGAGGTCACGAGTAGCAATGGGGGCCCATGAAGTATAGTGCCAAAGATATCTTAAGGCTTGAGGTCGCTCCGGCCCTTGGCTGCACCGAACCCACCGCCATCGCCCTGGGCGCTGCCGCCGCCGCCTCCCTTCTGCCCGGCCGGGGGGCCGTGGACCGCATCGAAACCTGGCTGGATCCCAATATTTTCAAGAACGGCCTTGCCGTATCGATTCCCGGAACCCGCGGCCTCTCAGGCCTTGACCTTGCCTCGGCCATGGGTGCCCTGTCAGGGGATGCCGGGCTCAGGATGGAGGTGCTTCAACCCGTCACCCCAAAGGACGTTGACAAGGCCCTTACCATCGTGAACCAGGGGCGGGTAAAGGTGAACCTTATGGCGGATCACAAGGGGTTGTTTGTCAAAACCAGGATAGAGGCCGGGGGCGATATTGCCGAATCCGTGATCGAACGCCTCCATGACAACATCGTATCCCTCAGCCTGAACGGTGACACCGTTAAAGAAAACCCCCTTCTTTCTCCCTGCTGCGGCAAGGGCGGCAACAGCATTGTTAACCTTGAACTTTGGCTCAAGGATCTCTCCATGGAGAGCATCCTCTCCCTTGCCGGAGCTCTTGACACCCAGGATCTTGAGTTTATCCGCACCGGGGTCGACATGAACATGGCCCTGGCCCGGTACGGGCTTGCCCACAAGCCCGGGCTTGCTGTGGGGGCGACCCTGGAGGCGCTTGCGGAAAAGGGACTCATGGCAAGGGATATGATCCATGCCGCCCGGGTGCTCACCGGGGCTGCCGCAGATGCCAGGATGGCCGGGGTGGCGCTGCCGGCAATGAGCTCGGCTGGGAGCGGCAACCACGGTCTCACCGCCATTCTGCCGGTCAAAGCCGTTGCCGATCATCTGGGCGCCACCGACGAGGCGCTTTTCCGGGCCGTGGGTCTCAGCCATGTGGTCACCGCCTGGGTCAAGTCGCACACCGGCAGGCTTGCCGCCATCTGTGCCTGTTCCGTGGCCGCAGGGGCAGGCGCAGCCGCAGCCGTTGCATGGCTTCTAAAGGGCGACAGCCGTCAGATCGGGGGCGCTGTTGAAAACATCATTGAGGATCTTGCCGGGGTGATCTGCGACGGGGCAAAGAACTCCTGCGCCCTGAAGCTGGATACGGCTGCTTCCACCGCTGTCCGGTCGGCCCTCTTTGCCATGAACGGCCTGACCGTGAAGATGACCGACGGCATCGTTGGTGAGTCCGCCCAAAAGACCATTCAAAACGTGGGTATCCTCAGCTCCCAGGGAATGGTTGCCACCGACAAGACCATCCTCAGGATCATGCTGGACAAGCTTGGGGGCCAGCACACCTGATTCCAGGTGATAATAAAAAATGGAACCTGTTCCTAGGCGGGGAGCGATGCTTTTTCCTGTTTCCATGAACAGGAAATGGTGATAAGAGGTTGGTTTTCACCTTTTTGTGAGGACCCCTGATTTGAACACTTCCAGATTCTCCGGTATTTTGCCCCAGTTAAGCCTGTTGGTGGCAAGCCTGTTGTGGGCAAGCTCCTTCATCGCCCTGAAGCTCGCTTTTGTTCACTACCACCCCATGGTGGTTATCGCCGGCCGCATGGTCGTGGGAAGCCTCTGCTTTTTATTTCTTCCCCAGGTGTTCCGGGGGGTGAAAATCCGGAAACAGGATATCCGGCCCATCGCCCTGATGGTGCTGATCGAGCCCTGCCTCTATTTTATCTTTGAGGCAAAGGCCCTGGGACTGACCACGGCATCCCAGGCCGGCATGATCACGGCCCTGTGTCCCCTCATGGTCTCATTCGGTGCATTCTTCCTGTTGGGGGAGCGGCTGACCCACAAGAATGTGGCCGGCATGGTGATCTCGGTGGTCGGGGCGTGCTGGCTCAGTGTGGGCGGCCAGGTGTCGGCATCGGCCCCCAACCCGGCCCTGGGCAACTTTTTTGAGCTTCTGGCCATGGTGTGTGCCGCAGGCTACGGCGTCATTTTGAAGCAGCTCACCAACCGGGGCTACAACCCCTTGTTCCTCACGGCGCTCCAGGCCTTTGCCGGCAGCCTGTTCTTTCTGCCGGCCCTGTTTTTTCCGTCCACAGTTTTGCCGGCAACCTTTGAACCCGTGTCCGCCCTTGCCGTTCTTTACCTGGGGTCGGTGGTCACCCTTGGGGCTTACGGCTGCTACAGCTTTGGCGTCAGCAGGATTTCGGCCGGCCAGGCCTCCTCTTTTATCAACCTCATCCCGGTGTTTACCCTGATCATGGGCATGGTGATCCTTAACGAGACCTTGAACGCCCAGCAATATGTGGCCTGCTTTCTCGTGTTCGGCGGGATCTTCCTGAGCCAGCACCGGGGGAAAAAGCCTGTTGAGGCGTTTGCCGCAAAGTAGGAGAGATTCCTGCTGTTTCCCCGGTGTCCCGGCCGTGGCCGTTGGTGTGATTCAGGCGTGTGGCGCAAGCTTGGGGGAGGTTTTCTACTCCCTGCCGCCGGACCACATGAGCCCCCGGGGCGCTTACCCGGAGGTCTGCCATGGGCCCGGATGTTGCTTAGCCCCTGCCGCCGGACCACATGAGTCTTGCCTTGAGCACCTTGAAGTAGTTCAGGTCCGAAAGCGATATCATCTTGACGGAGTTGCCGCTCTTCTTGACCACGATCCTGTCCCTTCCGCCGATATCCATTCCCTCCTGGCCGTCAAAGGTGAGGGCGATGTCCGTGGGATCGCCGTCGAGGCGGATGGTCACCTCCGAGGTGTCGGAGATGATGAGCGGCCGGTTTGTCAGGGTAAAGGGGCAGATGGGGGTGAGAATGATGCCGGGCACGGCCGGGTGGATCACAGGTCCCCCTGCCGCAAGGGAGTAAGCCGTGGACCCGGTGGGGGTTGCCACGATGAGGCCGTCTGCCTTGTAGGTTGTCAGATAGTTGCCGTTGATATCCACCCCGCAGTAGGCAAGCCTTGACAGGGCACCTTTGTTGAGCACCACATCGTTGAGCACATCCACCGATGCAATGGTTTTGCCCTCCCTTTCCACGGTGACGTTGAGGCGCATGCGCTCTTCAATGGCGAACCGGTTGTCAAGGACCGCTTTCACCGCTTCATACAGGTCGTCCTCAATGGTTTCGGCGAGGAATCCAACCTCTCCGAATTTAATGCCCATCAAGGGGATGTTTTTACTGCCCACCAGGCGTGCGGCACTCAAAAAGGTGCCGTCTCCGCCGAGGACGATGACGCAGAACAGGTTGCAGGGAAGCTCCGTTGAGGTGATATCGTCAGCAAGCACAACGTCGACCCCTTGGTTGATCAGCCACGCTTCAAGCTCCAGGGCCTTTTTCCGTGCCCGTTCATCCCTTTTTATCACAAGACCAATACACTGTTTCATAATAGATACTCGAGTCTCTAGTTTTTTTGGTAATGGGCATTGTACCATGCCCTGTTATCAATAGTTGTCTTTTTACAGAAGAGGGGATCAAAGAAGCAAGATCTTTCTGAAATATCTTGCTGGGCGGAGGTCGGATTTTTTTGCTAATCCCTTGATTTCCGTTGACTCTGATCCCTTGTCTAAGTATAGAACATAGGTTAATACGTATGTTTTTGGTTAAATCAATTTTTAAAGTAAGGAGAGGTTCATGAAAAAGATGGGGAAACTGTTTGCCGTTTTATCGACTCTACTGTTTACATCGGTTGCACTGACCGGAAGTTGTTTTGCCGCAGAAACAATCAAGCTGGGGGTGCCGGGCGCCCACAGTGGTGACCTTGCATCCTACGGACTGCCAACGGTAAAGGCTGCCGAGCTTGTAGTCAAGAAGATTAACGCCAACGGCGGTGTGCTTGGAAAGCAGGTGGAACTTCTGGTGGAAGATGATGTGTGCAAGCCTGAGGTGGCCGGTAACTCCGCAACCAAGCTTGTCTCGGACGGTGCCGATGTCATCCTCGGCCATATCTGCTCCGGCGCCACCAAGGCGGGCCTGGGATTTTACAAGGACGCTAAAATCGTTGCCATGTCTCCGTCGGCAACCACTCCGGATCTCACCCTGAGCGGTGAGTATCCCAACTTTTTCAGAACCATTGCCCATGATGCTGTCCAGGCAAAGCTCCAGGTCAAGTTTGCCACAGAGGTACTCCATGTCAAAAAGATCGCCGTTCTCCACGACAAGGGCGATTACGGCAAGGGCCAGGCCGAGCTTGCCCGGAAATATTTCACCGAGGCAGGGATTGAGGTTGTCCTGTTTGAGGGCGTCACCCCGGGCGCGGTTGACTACTCCGCCATCGTGACCAAGGTTCGGCGCTTCAAGCCCGATCTCGTTGTCTGGGGCGGCTACCATCCGGAAGCCTCCAAAATCGTCTCCCTCATGAGAAAAAAGAGGATGAAGACCGCCTTCATCGGTGGTGACGGCGTCAAGGACGACACCTTTATCAAGGTGGCCGGCAAGTATGCCGAAGGCGTCTATGCAACCGGTCCCATGGATATCTCCAAGAACCCCCTTGCCATCCAGGCAAAGAAAGAGCACCAGGATGCCTATGGGTCGGATCCGGGCGCATTTTTCGATGCGGCCTATTCCGCTGCCCTGGCCCTGCTCAATGCTGTAGACAAGGCCGGCTCCACCGATTATGACGCCATTATCAAGGTGCTGCACACCGAGTATGTGGACACCCCCCTTGGAAAGATCAGCTTTGACGAAAACGGTGATGCCACCGGGATCGGCTTTTCTGTTTACAGGGTCGAGAACGGTGCCTTTGTTGAGCAGAAATAGCAGTTGCTCTAACGCGGGATGAATCATTCCGGGGGGCAGGCCTCTGCCTGCCCCCCTTCGTTGCATGAACAGGCATTGAATTACGCATTTTCGGTCAACAAAGCAGGTTTTTATGGATTTTGATTATTTTACACAACTCTTTTTAGGCGGGCTCACCCGGGGAAGCATCTACGCCCTCATCGCCCTGGGCTACACAATGGTCTACGGCATCATCCAGCTGATCAATTTTGCCCATGGCGAGATATACATGATCGGGGCGTTTACCGGCCTCATCGTCTCAAGCGTTCTCACCATGATGGGCATGCCAGCCCTGGGGGTGGTTGTCATGGCGGCCATGGCCGCGGTCATCTACTCCAGTGCCTATGGCTACACCATGGAGAAGATTGCCTACAAACCCCTTCGGAACGCACCCCGACTGTCGGCCCTGATCTCGGCCATCGGCATGTCGCTCTTTCTCCAGAACTACGTCCTCCTTGCCCAGACCTCGGATTTCCTGCCCTTTCCCAGCCTGATTCCCGATTTTGAATTCTGGGAGCCCTATGCCCACATGATCACCTCACCCGAGCTTGTGATCCTGATCACCACCTTTGTGGTGATGGTGCTGCTGACCGTGCTGATCAAGTTTACCAAGATCGGCAAGGCCATGCGCGCCACCTCCCAGGACCAGGTGATGGCGGCGCTCCTGGGTATCAACGTGGACAGGATCATCTCGTTCACCTTTGTGGTGGGGTCGGCAACGGCCGCCATCGGCGGGATACTCATCGCCTCCCATATCGGGCAGATCAATTTCTACATGGGATTCATCGCGGGCATCAAGGCTTTTGTCGCAGCCGTTCTCGGCGGTATCGGCAGCATCCCCGGCGCCGTGCTCGGCTCCTTTGTCCTGGGATGGACCGAGAGCTTTTTCACCGGCTACATCTCAAGCGACTACGAGGATGTGTTTGCCTTTATCATCCTGGTTGTGATCCTCATTTTCAGGCCCGCTGGTATCCTGGGTAAATCCGAAACACAGAAAGTATGAGAAGATTAATTGATTATGACAGTTAACAATGAAATAAAAAAATCGTTTCTCGCCTCTGTCTGGTTCATGTTTCTCACCTTCCCCATCATGGTCATCAAGGTGAACACCGTCTCAAATACGGTGGAATGGCGCTGGATGAACATGGTCGGCGTGGGGGTGGGTGCCTTTTTCCTCTCCATGCTCTGGCGGTATCTCCTGGTCAAAAAGGAGATGGGCGGGAAAAAAGAGAAAACCGATAAGCCCGGCCTTGTCCAGAGGGTGCTGGGGGAACGCAAATTTGCCGTTCCTGCCCTGGTGGTCCTCGGGATATTCACCCTGGTTTTTCCCCATCTTTTTTCCATGTACCAGACCAACATCATGATCTCGGCACTGATCTATGTGATGCTCGGGCTCGGCCTCAACATCGTTGTCGGCCTTGCCGGGCTTCTGGATCTTGGCTATGTGGCCTTCTTTGCCGTGGGGGCTTATTCCTATGCCCTTCTCAACCTCCACTACGGGCTGACCTTCTGGATCGCTCTGCCCCTGGGCGGGCTGCTGGCCGGGTGCTTCGGCCTTATCCTTGGCTATCCTGTGCTCAGGCTCCGGGGGGACTACCTTGCCATCGTCACCCTGGGCTTCGGGGAGATCATCCGCCTGGTGCTGGAGAACTGGAACGAATTCTCCTATGGCCCCAGCGGCATTGCCAACATTCCCAAGCCGCCCCTGTTCGGCCTTGACCTTTCGTTGAACCAGAAGACCATCTACCTGTTCTACATCCTGGTCGCCCTGGTGATATTCACCATATTCGTGATCAACCGGCTCCAGGACTCGCGGATCGGAAGGGCCTGGATCGCGCTCAAGGACGATGAGATCGCCTGCCAGGCCATGGGCATTGACAAGGCAAAGACCAAGCTGAGGGCCTTTGCCCTGGGCGCCACCTGGGCCGGTATGGGCGGGGTGATCTTTGCGGCCAAAACCACCTTCATCAACCCTGCAAGTTTCACCATCTGGGAGTCGGTCATTATTCTGTGCACCGTTGTCCTGGGCGGCATGGGATCCATCGTGGGCGTCATTTCGGGCGCGCTGTTGCTTATTCTGCTGCCGGAGTACTTAAGGGATTTCGGAGAGTTCAGGATGATCACCTTTGGAACGGTCCTTGTGCTCATGATGGTGTTCAGGCCCGGCGGAATCGTCGAGAACGTCAGAAAAACCTATACGTTCAAGCGATAGCGCCCCGGACAGACGCGAACCTTAGAAAAAGACAGGAAAGATGAAACCAATTTTAGAAGTGAACAATCTGACCATGGATTTCGGCGGGCTCAGGGCCATTGATCACCTGAACATCTCCATCAACAAGGGGGAGATCGCTGCCCTCATCGGACCCAACGGTGCCGGCAAGACCACCTTTTTCAACTGCATCACCGGCATCTACACCCCCACAGGGGGAGATGTCCGCATCTCCCGTGACGGAAAACCGGAACGGATCAACGGGCTCAAGCCCAATGTGGTCACGAGAAAGGGGCTGGCCAGGACCTTCCAGAATATCCGGCTCTTCAACTCCATGACCGTGCTTGAAAACGTCATGATCGGCTGTCACCCCGTGACCAAGACCGGGGTTCTGGGGGCCATCTTCAGGACCCGCGCCACACGGGCGGAGGAGAAGTTGATCGTGGAGAGAAGCTATGCCATCCTGGAGAAGATCGGCCTTGATAAGTATGTGAACGAGCTGGCCGTCAACCTGCCCTACGGGGCCCAGCGCCGGCTTGAGATTGCCAGGGCTATGGCCACCGACCCGTTCCTGCTGCTTCTGGACGAGCCGGCTGCCGGCATGAACCCCCAGGAGACCCTGGAGCTGGACGAGCTGATCCTGAAGATCAGGGACGAGGACAAGATCTCTGTCCTCTTGATAGAGCACGACATGAAGCTTGTCATGAGCCTTTCTGACAACATCCATGTGGTGGATTACGGAAAAAAGATTGCCGAAGGCGGACCTGAAGAGATCAGGAACAATCCCGTGGTGATCAAAGCCTACCTGGGGGAGGAGATCGATGCTTAAGCTCAGAAACGTTCAGTCATATTACGGAAACATCCAGGCCCTCAAGGATATCTCCCTGGATGTCAGGGAGGGGGAGATCATCACCCTCATCGGCGCCAACGGCGCCGGGAAGTCCACCACCCTCATGACCCTTTGCGGGGTGGTGCCGGCCCGCCAGGGCCAGGTCATCTTTGAGGGTCAGGATATCACGGCCATGGCGCCGGAAAAGATCGTGGCCCTTGGCATCAGCCAGGTGCCCGAAGGAAGGCGGATCTTTCCCTACTTAACGGTCACGGAAAACCTTGACATGGGCACCTTTTTGCGGAAAGACCCCAAAGGGATCAAGCAGGATATGGACCATATCTTTGAGCTCTTTCCAATCCTTGCCGAACGGCGGAACCAGCCCGGGGGAACCCTGTCCGGAGGGGAGCAGCAGATGCTTGCCATCTCAAGGGCCCTCATGTCCAAGCCCAAGCTGCTGCTGCTGGACGAACCCTCCCTGGGCCTTGCCCCCATCATCATCGCGCGGATATTTGATATCATCAAGCGGATCAACAAGGAGAGCAATACTACCATTCTCCTGGTGGAGCAGAACGCAAACCTTGCCCTTAAGGTGGCGGACCGGGGCTATGTCATGGAGACGGGAAGTATCACCATGACCGATACGGGCCAGAACCTGCTTGCCAACGAAGATGTCAAAAAGGCCTACCTGGGGATATAGATGAACAAGAGAGTTACCAAAGCGTTCAGGGCCGGGATATTGCGGGGATGGTCAGGCTATATCTGGCTCTTGAAGATCCTGGTCCCCATCTCCTTTGCCACGGCGTTGCTGATCTGGTCGGGATGGCTTTATAAACTCGATTTCCTTATCCAGCCGGTCATGGGGCTTTTGTCGCTGCCGGCTGCTGCAGCCCTGCCCCTGATCATCGGGCTGTTCACCGGTATTTACGGGGCCGTGGCGGCCATGGCGGCCATGCCCCTCACCATGGAGCAGATGACCCTGATCGCTATCTTTCTGCTCATCTCCCACAACCTTGTCCAGGAGAGCATTATCCAGGGCCAGTCCGGGTTGAACGCCACGGTTGCGGCCTGTTTCAGGATCGCTATCTCCTTTGTGGTGACCTATATCTCTTCCCTTGTGATGGATGTGGGGGATCCGGTTCTCCTGGCAGCCACCACCGGGTCATCCCCTGGGGACATTTCTCCTTTTCTTCCCATGTTTCTCGCCTGGGGCCGTGATATCGCGGGGTTGTGCATGCAGATCTTTGCCATCATCATGCCGCTTATGGTGGTGCTTGAGACCATGAAGGAGTTTGACCTGATCCGCTATATTGTCGGGGCGGCCACCCCTCTCTTCTCCCTGCTCGGCCTGGGCCGGGCAACGGGCATGCTATGGCTCACCGCCGCCCTGTTCGGCCTCTCCTACGGGGCAGCCGTCATCGTGGAGGAGACCCGGGCAAACGACTATTCAGCTGACGAGCTCACACGGCTTCAGCTCTCCATCGGGATCAACCATGCCATGATAGAAGATCCGGCCCTTTTTCTTCCCCTGGGGATCTCCCCCTTGTGGCTCTGGATTCCGAGGCTCTTGGCGGCCATTGCCGCTATCTATCTGTTTCACCTAGTAACCTTTGTCAGGAGACTTAATGCTCAGCGAACTGGCCATAAAAAACTTTGCGATCATCGATGATATCCGCATCTCATTTTCCAACGGACTTTCCGTGCTTACCGGCGAGACCGGCGCTGGAAAATCCATCATCATCGAGGCGGTCAACCTTCTTCTCGGCGGCCGGGCCTCGGCCGATCTTGTCAGAACCGGGGAGAAGAACGCAGAACTCGAGGCGACCTTTGAGATCGATCCCGGTTCTCCCGCCGCCGCCATCATGGCCGCCCAGGAGATGGACCCTGAAGAGGGGCTGATGATCCGGCGGATCATCGCAGCCAATGGCAAGCACAAGGTGTTCATCAACTCCAGGCACGCCACCATGCAGCTTTTGAAGCAGGTCACGGAAAACCTGGCCGGCATCTCCAGCCAGCACGCCCACCAGGGGCTCCTGAAAGAGGAGAACCATCTTTCGATCCTGGACCGGTTTGCCGGGACCCAGGGACTGAGGAACGAGGTAAAGGCCATTTACAATGACCTTGCCCCATTGGTCAAGGAGCTCTCCGATCTCAAGTCCGGTGCCGCCCGCACCGAGGAGGAGAACGAGTTCCTGCGGTTCCAGATAGGGGAGATCGAAGGGGTGAACATCCGTGCCAACGAGGACCAGGAGCTTGAACAGGAGCGACTCCGGTTGCGTAGCGGGGCCGCCATTGTCGAAGGTGTTACCCTTGCCATGGATGAGATCTTCGAAAGGGAGCACTCCATCCTCGAGCGCCTTGGGATGATCCGGGGGGACCTTGAGAAAAAATCCACCCTTGATCCCAAGCTGGCGCCCATTGCGGAAAAGCTCTCCCAGTCCCTGTTCGACATCGAGGACTTGGCCGAGGAGCTGAGGCTGTACAAGGCCACCATTGATCTTGATCCCAAACTCCTGGAGGAGACCGAAGAGCGGCTCGACCAGATCCAGAAGCTCAAGCGGAAATACGGGGGGGCCCTGGAAACCCTGTTTGAGCGGTATGACGAGATGAAAGAGCAGCTGGCCCGGACCGACAACGTGGAGGGCAGGATAGCAAACCTGGAGGAGCGGTCAGCCCTTTTGGCCGAGGAGTTGTCGGTAAAGGCCCTGGCGCTTTCGGAGCAGAGAAGAGGGGCTGCCACACAGCTTGCCGACCTTGCGGAGAATGAGCTTGCCGAACTTGAGATGGGCAACACCCGGTTTGTCATCTCCCTTGCCCAGACCCCTTCAGCGGAACCCGGCTATTTCACGGTGGACAAGATGGTTGTCTCCCCCACAGGACTTGACCGGGCCTCTTTCCTCATGGCCCCCAACCCCGGGGAGGAGCCCAAACCCTTAAGCCGCATCGCATCGGGCGGTGAGCTATCCAGGGTGGTGCTGGCCCTGACCGCCATTCTTTCTAAAACCGAAGCCCTTGGCACCCTGGTGTTTGACGAGGTGGATTCCGGTGTGGGAGGCAAGACCTCGGACAAGGTGGGCAAGAAGTTGAAAAGCCTTGCTAATACCTACCAGGTGATCTGCATCACCCACCTTGCCCAGATCGCACGGTACGGCACCAGCCACTTCAGGATTGAGAAAAACGTGGTCAACCAGAGAACCGCCACCTCCATCACCCCCCTGGGGGATACGGAGGACCGGGTGGCTGAGATCGCAAGGATGATCGGCGGCGAAGAGATTACCCAAGCCACCCTCACCCATGCAAGGGAGCTGCTCACCCTTCAGGGATAAGCCTGCTGGTGCCAGGTGGGTGGATCTGACACCAGCTCTTTTATCGGAAGACAAGCGTATTGACCCGGGTACCAATCTATGTCATATCAATAGATATTGAACCCAGCGACAATTTATCCGGAAATCAATGTACCATTGACTCAGAACTTCTCCTAACATCCTGACTGATACAACATTAATATTTAACTGTAAGTATTACACAGACGGAGGATATTGAGATGCTTTCAAAGATAGGCCTTAAGACAAAGCTCATTGGTGGTTTTTCTCTTGTTTTGTTTATCGCTGTTGTGGTGGGAATTACGGGTTACAAAAGCCTGAACAAGGTGATTCGTGATACCGATATCGATGTTATTGGTATGGGACTCGAGATGGAGCTTGAGAAAGTGCTTACCCTCCAGGAAAAATACAAGCATAGCGGCACCCGGGAGGACTATGATGCTATCCAGGAGGCTGTTGCCGGCATGGTCGTTAGTATGGACAGGTTAAAGGCGTCCGTCGGTGGTCACATGGATATTGCCTCCCTTTACGATGGTAAAGAGACATATCTTACGAAAGTCTCCCAACTTAAGGAGATGACCGAGAAGAATAAGCTTCTGCTGGAAGAGCTGAAGAGCAATGCCGCCCGTATGACCGAAATTTCAGGTGCTGAAGTAGTAAAAGCCGAAGAGAAAATCAGGACGGATATTTTAAGTAACAGCAAAAACCAGCTGAAAGAGTTTTCCTACAAATCCGTTGCCGATATCGTAAATGTCGGCCTGGATGTCCTTAAATATTATCATAAATCTGGAAAGACAGAAGCTGAGGCTCTTAAAACCGTTAGAAATCTTCATTTTGCCGGGGATAATTACTTTTTTGTTGTCAAAAGCAACTACAGGCTTGTGGCCCATGGCGCCCGGCTGGAACTTGAAGGCATGGACTTCAGCACGATCAAGGATAAGAAAACGGGAAAAACCTTTATGAAAGGGGTCGTGGATGGTGCTGTTCAGAATGGTCAGTCCGTTACCGAATATTACTGGACCAAACCGGGCATGGGTGAGGCTGTTTTTCCCAAGGTAACCGTTGGCAGATACTTCAAGCCCTGGGGGGTTGTGATTTGTACCGGTGTTTATATCGACGATATTGAAATTGCCGGACAAGCCCTGGGGGAAGTCGTTACGGCCGGGTTGGACTCGTTAAAAGAGCTTAGCCAGGTTGAAAGTTTTCTAATGAAAGCCCGGCTCAGCAGCCTGTATCATATGCGTTTCAAGACCGGTTCCCAGCAATCCGCAGATTACCTGAATCAGGTGATCGCCTTGGCTTCTGCAACCGATGAAATAAAAAAAGCCGCTGGAAACTATATTGAGGTCTGGACCTCCTATGCGGAGAACCTGACCAAATCAGAACAACGTGCCCAAGAGGCCGGTAGCACCATCCAGGCGGCCGTGAACATGATGCATACGATCTCGGCTGAAATCCGAACCATATTAAACAATACCACCCGGACAGGGAAGACCCTGATTCTTCTTTTTATCCTTGCAGGTGTCGTAATCGGTGCAGGCGTCTCAATCTTTCTGGTTTTCTCCATCACTGCCCCTATCAAAGAGACCAGCTTCATGCTGAAAGACATTGCCGAGGGGGAGGGGGATCTGACCTCCCGCCTCAGCATCGCCACAAAGGATGAACTTGGGGAACTGGCCGGCTGGTTCAACACCTTTATGGACAAGCTTCAGAGAATCATCCGGGACATTGCTGCGAATTCTGAAATACTTGGCCGGTCGGCCCATGATTTGACCGCCCTTGCCGGCCGGATGTCTGAAGGTTCCGGAGCGACGTCTGAACGGTCAAATTCCGTGGCGGCGGCCGCAGAAGAGATGAGCACGAACATGGATTCGGTGGCCGCGGCCACCGAGCAGTCTGCAACCAATATCAACACCATGGCGACCGCAACGGAAGAGATGACCTCAACCATAGATGAAATTGCCTTGAGTTCCGAGAAGGCGAGATCCATATCGGAGGATGCGGTTCGCAAGTCCCACGTGGCTTCTGAAAAAATCGATGCCCTGGGTTCGGCTGCCACGGAGATCAGCAAAGTCACCGAGACCATTGCCGAAATTTCGGAACAGACCAATCTGCTGGCCCTCAATGCCACCATAGAAGCTGCCAGGGCCGGTGAAGCGGGCAAAGGCTTTGCCGTGGTTGCCGAAGAAATTAAAGCTCTGGCAACCCAGGCCGCCGCGTCAACCCAGAATATCAAAGATAGAATCGAAGGGGTCCAGAACTCCACTTCCGAAACGGTCACGGAGATTGAGGGGATCAAGGAGGTGATCGACACGGTGAATCAGGTGGTGGGCACCATTGCCGCGGCCATTGAAGAGCAGTCCGCCACCACAAAGGAGATCGCCGGTAATATTGCACAGGCATCCATGGGCATCCAGGAGGTCACTGAAAAAGTCGTTCAAAGTTCGGACGTGGCCGGCGAGATTGCAAGGGATATCGCAGAGGTGAATCAGACAGCCGGTGACATGACCTCTGTCAGCGACCAGGTCAACGCAAGTGCCTCTGAACTGGCGGATCTTGCAAGCCAGCTCAAGGAGCTGGTGGGAACATTCAAAATATAATCCCCCTGTTTGAAAGATCTGCGGAGGTTAAAACCATGGGAAGAATTTTATGGCTCGTTGCAGTGCTCTGCTGTTGGATTTTGCTACCGGTCGGGGCAGGGGGCGAGACCATCGTATTCTGTACGATAAATCAGGATAATTCCAGGCTGTACAAGGTGTCTGACGCATTACTCACTGAGGCTTTCAAGCGGCTTGGGTACGAATTCCGGCTGTTGACCTATCCGGCAAAACGGGGACCTGTGGAGGTGAATGCCGGGCGGGTGGACGGTGAGGCCCATCGTATCCATGGGTTCAACGACGATAACCGTTTTCCCAACCTGGTGAGGGTTGATGAGTCGATCCAAGCCGTTGACCAGTCTGTGTTTGCCAGGTCGGAAAAGATCCGGGTCAATGGCTGGGAAAGCCTGGCTGATTATGAAATTGTTTATCTGGCCGGAATCAAGGTGGTGGAAGCCGGCATGGACAGGGCTGGCATTCCCAAAGAAAGGCGCCGTCTTGCTTATAATATCGACAGGGTTTTTGAACTTCTGGCCGGGGGAAGGGGGGATCTTACCGTTGTCAGCGCCTCCACCGGCCGTGCCACCATGGAAAAGCTGGGCATCTCTTCGGAGGTGATACATCTTCTCTCCCCGCCTGTTGTTGTTATCGAGCTTTATTCCTACATGCACCAGCGGCACCGGCTGCTTGCCAAGACCCTTGGGGCGGTCCTCAAAGAGATGAAGGACACGGGGCGCCATCAGCAGCTTATCGATGCCGTGGATGAATGAGCCGGCTGGCTTGGGTGGTGACGATTGCTTGACAAATCGATCTTGAGTACTATTTTAAGAGCTTACTGTTTTGGCCGGGGACTCCCTTGTCAGGGTGCCCTGGAACGATGATGGAATAATCACCATAGAGAGGATTGTCGTATGCCCATATATGAGTTCAAATGTTCGGATTGTGAAGAGTTTTTTGAAGTTATTGTCATGAAAAGCGATGAAGAGCGCGAGATCAAGTGCCCCAAGTGCAGTTGCAGTGCCGTTGAAAGGGTTGTGAGCGCCAGCAACTACGCCATGGGCAGCTCTGGTTCATCCGGCGGCGGCCAGGCCGGGGGATCATGCCGGCAGGAGCGAACCTGCTCAAGCGGGTCCTGCACCACTTACTCCGTTCCCGGCGAAACCCGGGGCTAGCGGTTTTCCTGAAGGAGACCCCTCCTTCAGGCTCTATTTTCAGATTCCCGTTGTTTCTGTTTATCAATCCATGGATAAGGAGATTTGTATGACCCAGTATGCCACACTCACCATTGACGGAAAAGAGCTTCAACTGCCTGTTATCGAAGGAAGCGAAGGCGAAAAGGCCATCGACATCAGGTCCCTCCGCCAGGAAACCGGTTTTATCACCTTTGATCCCGGGTTTGGCAGCACCGGCAGTTGCCAGAGCGCCATTACCTTCATGGACGGTGAAAAAGGCATACTTCGTTACCGGGGCATTCCCATTGAGCAGCTGGCCGAGCAGTCGACTTTTGTGGAAACCGCCTATCTCCTGATCGCGGGAAAACTTCCCACCCGGGAGGAGCTGACGAGAACCAGTGTGTTGCTGAACGATTTCTCCCTTCTCCACGAGGACATGAAGTACTTTTACCAGAATTATCCCAGCAAGGCCCATCCCATGGGGATCCTCTCGGCCATGGTAAATGCCATGAGAAGCTTTTACCCGGAACTGATCGACCTGGATGAGGACCTCAACAACACCTTTCTGCGGCTGATCTCCAAGGTGAGGACCATGGCGGCCATGGCCTACAAGATCTCCAGGGGGCACAAGACCGTCTATCCCCGGCCCGACTACTCCTATTGTGCAAATTTCCTTCATATGATGTTTGACAACCCGGTGATCCCCTATGAGATGGATAATGATATGGTCCGGGCCCTGAACGTGTTCTGGATTCTCCACGCCGACCACGAGCAGAACTGCTCCACGGCCGCAGTCCGGGTGGTGGCAAGCGGTAAGGTCAATGTCTATGCCGCCATCTCTGCCGGCATCTCCGCCCTGTGGGGGCCCCTGCACGGCGGGGCCAACCAGGCCGTGATTCAGATGCTGGAACAGATCCAGAAGGAGGGGCTGACCATTCCCCAGGTGCTCGCAAAGGCCAAGGACAAGAACGATCCCTTCAGGCTCATGGGGTTTGGTCACAGGGTCTACAAGACCTACGATCCCAGGGCCAAGATCATGAAAAAGATGTGCGATCTTGTCCTGGGCAAGCAACGGTGCCGTGACGAGCTTTTGAAGATCGCCATGGAGCTTGAGGATGCGGCCCTGTCCGACAGATATTTCCAGGAAAAGAACCTCTATCCCAACGTGGATTTCTATTCCGGCATTGTTCTCAGGGCCATGGGTATCCCAACCAACATGTTCACCGTGATGTTTGCCATAGGCCGCCTTCCCGGGTGGCTTGCCCAGTGGAAGGAGGATTCCCTGGATCCCCTGCGCAGGATCTCAAGACCGAGACAGATCTATACGGGGGAAACCCTGAACGATTACGTTCCCATGAGAGACAGGTTTTAACCCGACCCGGTCAGGGGTAAAACCAGGGTGAACCGCGCCCCCTTGAGGGGCGACCGGGTGATTTTAAGCCGGCCCCGGTGCCAGAGGGTGATCCGTTGGGCGATGGCAAGGCCCAGGCCGTAGCCCCCGGATTTGCGGTTGCGGCTCTGGTCGAGCCGCATGAATGGTTTGAACACCGACCCGCGTTTCTCCTCCAGGATGCCCGGGCCGTCGTCGTCCACATGGATGGCAAGGTTTTTCCCTTTCTCTTCGATAACCACCTCGATGCACTCTGTTGCATGGCGAAGGGCGTTGCGAACCAGGTTCCGTATCACCCACTCCAGATAGCGCGGCTCGAATTCCGTGATGAGCGTATTCTTGTCCGGAAGGGGAACAAGCTTCAGGGTCTTGCCCGGAGCCATGTTTTGCCGCTCAAGATCCACCACGGTGAACAGCCAGGAGAGGATCTCCTGTTGCGGCAACTCCCCCTTTTTTACAGGTTCCCGGCCAAACCGTGCATAGGTGAGCATCTCATCCACCAGGGACTCGATCTCTTCCACATCCTTGGCAATCTCAGCAGGATAGTCCCTTCTTGCCGGGGTTGTGCCTGCCATCATCTCCAGGCTGAACTTTATCCTTGAAAGCGGGGTGCGTATCTCGTGGGAGACGCTGTTGGCAAGATCCTTCTGGGAGCTGATCAGCCCCTCGGTCCGTTGGGCCATCTGGTTAAAGGCGTTTCCGATAAAGGCCATGGCGGAGAAACGGGAGAGCCTCACCCTTGCCGAGTGGTCGCCCTGGCCAAAGGCTCTGCTGGCCTTGCCGATCCGGTTAAGGTCCCTTTGGAGAAAAAAGGACCAGACCAGGGCGGGCAGGGCCATCAAAAACATGCAGAGACCTAAAAAGAGCCGGGTGGCCCGGGTGTCAAGCTCATCATCGATGAACGGGTTCATGTGGAGGGCCCAGTCGGTGGTGCCGATGCGCTGGATGGCCAGATCGTCGTCTTCCCCTCCCGGAACAATGACCCCGTTTTTGAACGCTTCCAGGTCCTCTTCGGGCACCTCTGCCTGGTCCAGGGTCATAAGACCCAGGGGGTAGCCGAACCTGGGCTGGAGACGGTGGATCTCCCGTTGCTGGTCTGTGGGCGTCAAGCCTTCCAGGCGTTCCATCACAAGGCTGAAGGTCCCTTTTATCTCCTCCCTGCCCTGGATGACGTAGGCATCCCGGTACACGGTCTCCAGCAAGGGCAACACCCCGAAGAGGATGCCGATGAAGGCTATGATAAAGAGGATATAGAGGGTGATGAAGATCCGTTTCATTGGGTTCTAACTCCAGGCCGTTTCCACAAAGAGATACCCGCTTCCCCACACGGTCTTTATGCGAAAGGGTTTGTGGGGATCGTCCTCAAGCTTTTTTCGCAGCCGGGACACGGCAACGTCCATGGACCTGTCCAGGCCGTCATACTCGATGCCCTTGAGGGTTTTGTAGATATGGTCCCGGTCCAGCACCTTGCCGCTGTTGGATGCCAGCAGCCACAACAGGTCAAACTCCGTGGTGGAGAGCTCGATCTGCCGGCCGTTCATAACGACCTCCCTGGCGGTAAAGTCTATCGTAAGGGTGCCGAAGCGTAACTTCTCCTGTTTTGCGGCCTCCCTGGCGGGCGGGTTCACGCTTCTGTCGGCCCTTCGGAAAACCGCCCGGATCCTTGCCAGGAGTACCCTTGGCTCAACAGGCTTCTTGACATAATCGTCCGCACCCAGCTCAAGGCCTGCCACCTGGTCCATGTCATCCTCCTTGGCCGTGAGAATGAGGATGGGGCCCGGGTAGTCGTTTCTGACGTCCCGGCACACGGAGAGCCCGTCCTTGCCCGGCAGCATGAGATCCAGGAGCACCATGTCGGGCTGTTCGTTGATGATGCGCGACACGGCCGTGTCCCCCCGGAGCTCCACATTAATGGTAAAGCCCTGCGCTGCGAGGTACTCGCTGACAAGGTCAGCCAGGCGGATGTCGTCCTCCACCAGAAGAATTGTTTTGTTGTCCTGATCCATGGAAACTCCGTGTGAAATCAATGGTTGTTCATTCCTGGAAAAGATACCACAGCCCCTGTGTTCCGGCCACTGTAAAAATGTATCAATTTGTAATGGGCAGCGCTTGTTTCAGCGGTTTTGTTACACTTTTTTACACGGCGCTACACAAGTTCAACAGACCTTTGTTTTCGTTCCTGGTAGCCTCCTTTGGCAGGGTGGAGCCAGACCGGGCTTCACGGGCTTTCACCGCAATTTTATCAGGAGCGTTTGCCATGAAACAAATGTTAGCATTTCTCATCACCATTGTTGCTTCCCTCTTTGCCATAGCTTTTACCTCAACCTTTGTCCAGGCCCAGGAGGAACTGGATCGGGGCGGCATGTTCGGTATCATTATGGTGGGGGGGATCTACCAGACAGGAAAGCCGGGGCTGTTGAGTACGGACACCCGTGACAGGAAAATCCTGACCTCCCTTAATGACAGTGACAAGAGCGATTCCGGGTTCCAGGCGATGATCATGGGGGAGATCGGCTACCGGTTTGATGAAACCGGGACCGAGGTGAGCATCTGGGTCATGGATGCCATGCCCGGCATCACTCTGGCCCAGGAGACGGAGGGCCTGGGACGGTTTTCCTTCAGTGGCGGATGGGGCAAGGAGGAGGTGTGGAAGGATCCCTATGTGACGGGAACGGCCCGGCAGAAGACGGACATGAGGGTCATGGAGTTCAGCGTCGCCTGGGAGGATATTATGAAGACTCCGTTTATGGTGGGGTACACGCTTACCAACGTTGATGTGGATAATGACCTTGCATGCATCCGGCACAAGGATCTTCAGCGGGACGGCAATGTCCATACCCTGGAGGTGGGATCGCTCCTCTTCACGGGAGAGAAGAACAGCGTGGCTGGAAATCTCGCCTGCGTCATCGGTGACATGGAGGGCAGGAGCAACAGTTATACCGGTTGGCACCTGGGACTCTCCCACATGCTCGACATGGAGGGCTGGTCCCTTGAGACCACGGTTGGGGCAGGCAAGCGGAACTATGACAGGGCCCACCCGGATTTCAACCGGACCCGGGACGAGAAAGAGTACTTCATCGGCACCAACTACACCCTGCATGAGCCCTTTGGCATGGAAAATTACTTTGTTTCGGTGTTTGCCTCCCACACCCGGGTGGATGCCAACATCAAGTTCTTTGATTCCGATGAGACCACAACTGGCATGGCCATCGGCTACAGCTTCTGATAATTCAATGAAAATTTTTCTAATATTTATTGCCTTTACCATGGTGCTGGCCGGCTGCGTTTCCCATGAACCGGTTCGGTTGCCCCGGGAGGCTGTTCCCCAAAGCTGGAGCGATGAAACCGTCAAGACGCATCTGGCAGTCACTGCCACCCTGCTCGATCTTGTGGACGATCCCCGGGCAAGGGCCCTGGTCCAGGAAGGGCTGAACCAAAACCATGATCTCAGGGCCGCGGCCCAGAGCCTTGCCGCATCCAGGCTGCTGCTTACAGGCCCCAGGGCAAGGCGGCTTCCCACGGTCTCCACGGGATTGGATCTTGCCAGGAATAACCAGGGGGAGGGCCGTGGCCCGGGGAGTTTGTTTAAGCTTGCCGGCACGGTAAGCTGGGAGATTGATCTCTGGGGACGGCTCAAGGATCTTTACGATGCCGGGGGCGCGGATTACCGGGCGTCTGAAGCGGATTACAGGGCAGCCATGGACTCACTTGGGGCCGGGGTGCTCAAGCTCTGGATCGAGGGTGCTTCCGCAAGACAGCGGATCGCCCTCCAGGAAAACCGGATCGAGATCCATCAAAAGAGCGAAGCCACGGTGCTTGAGCGGTATCAGCAGGGATTGGGGAACCTGAACGATCTTGCCGCCGTCCGTTCCACCATGGAGCAGGCAAGGGCGGAGCTTGTGGAGGAGCGGTGCGGGTACGCTGAGATCGCAAGGGCCCTGGAGATCCTGGTGGGCAGGTACCCGGACGCGTCCCTGGATTTCCCCCGGGAACTGCCGATGATGGCGCTGCCCCCAGCAAGGGTGCCTGGCGAGGTCCTTGAAAACAGGCCAGATATCAGGGCTCTGATCGCCAGGATCGAGGCGGCCCACCTGGTGACGGCTGCCGAAAAAAAAGCGATGCTGCCTGGGATCACCCTGTCGGCAGACCTGTTCAAGTCCCACTCCCGTCTGGGCAGTCTGGGGGCGGCAGACACCCTGTGGGGTACGTCCGTGTCCATCCTCCAGCCAGTTTTCAACGGTAACAGCCTCAGGGCCAGGTATGAAGCCATGGCGGAAAAGGAAAAGGCCCTGGTGGACCAGTATTGCCAGAATGTGCTTCTGGCCATGAAAGAGGCGGAGAACGCCTTTGGCCGGGAGCGGGCCCTTGGGGTGCAGGCGGTGCATCTTGCAAAGGCCCTGGAACAGGCGGAACAGAACAGCCGCTATTTTTATCAACGATATATCTCTGGTCTTGCGTCCATCCTGGAACTGAACCAGGCGAACGACGAGGCGCTTATGGTGAGAAAGCGTCTGGTTGCGATCCGGACGGCAAGGTTTGTCAACCGGATTGAGATGGCCAAGGCCTTGGGCATGGGAGTGAGTTCTGTACAATGAAAAAAGCGACCATTAAAAAACTGTTGGTGTTTGTTGGAGTCACGGTTCTCTGTGCAGGTGCCGTGACCTTTCTTTTTGCCGGAATCAAGGATGATAACCCGGTGGTTGAACCGGACAAGCGGGTGCTGAGGCCGGTCACTGTGCTGGGGGTGACGGTTTCCGACGAGACGGCCCGGATTCAGGCCTTTGGCCAGGTCACCCCGGTGTGGACCGCACGGGTGCGCTCCCGGGTCTCCGGCAGGATCGTTAAGGTGTCTGACCGGTTCCAGCCCGGGGCCCGGGTGGCCGGGGGCGAGGTGCTGATGAAGATCGATGATGTGGATTATGTGGCCGCAAGGGATGAAGCAAGGACACGGGTGGCCATTGCCGAGCTTGCCCTGATCAAGGAGATGCAGGAGTGTTCCCAGGCCGTTGCCGGGTGGGAACGCTCGGGCATAAAAGGCGGACCCGGGTCCGGACTCGTCTTCCGGGAACCCCAGCTTAAGGCGGCAAGGGCCGAGGTTGCTGCCGCAAAATCCGCCCTGTTAAAGGCGGAGGGGGATCTTGCCGCCACCATTGTCATGGCCCCTTTCAACGGGGTGATCGTCTCCCGGCACATCAGCCGGGGGGATTCCCTGTTTGCCGGTGATGATATCGCCGTTATCAACAGCGTTGACCGCCTGGAGGTGAAGGTCTTTCTGGGGGAGGAGGAGGAGCGGATGATGGGGGAGGATTTCCTGGAAAAGCCGGTGAAAATCACACGGGGAGGGAAGCAATGGGAGGGACGCCTTGTAAGACGGGCGGGTTATCTTGAGGAGAAGACCCGCTTAAGGGCTTATTTTGTGGAGGTCCCGGCCCGGGCGGGAGGAATCCTGCCGGGGATGTTCGTGGATGTCTGCCTGACCGGCCGTACCCTGAAAAACGTTCTTCGCCTGCCCGAGGGCGTCAGGACCCGGGACAACACCATCTGGTACGTGGACGGGGAGGACCGGCTCGCTTCCTTTTCCTGCCGTCCCCTGTTCTACTGGGAGGGGAGCATTGTTGTG
The DNA here is from genome assembly GCA_030145245.1 of Desulfobacterium sp. Taxonomy (GTDB): domain Bacteria; phylum Desulfobacterota; class Desulfobacteria; order Desulfobacterales; family Desulfobacteraceae; genus Desulforapulum. Next base: position 108,986 of record JAQYWC010000076.1, on the reverse strand, counting down.
CCGCCGCCGGATGACCCATCGTCGCGCTTTCGCATGGTCAGGCATCCCCTGGCGGGCTTTATCGCAAAGGAAAAAGTGAATCCGGTCACGGAAGCGGGGGCGCCATGGAAGGATTGACCCGGTGGTTTGTGAACAATCCGGTTGCGGCCAACCTGGTGGTGCTCCTGGTCCTGGCCGGGGGGCTGGTTTCCCTATCCACCCTGAGCATCGAGGGGTTCCCGTCCATCCCCCCCAACAGCCTGATCATTGAGATCTCCAGTCCCGGGACAAGCGCCCGGGAGGTGGATGAGGGGGTGACCCAGTGGGTGGAGAACGCCCTTGCGGGGGTGGCCGGCATCAAGGAGATCTCCTCGGTTTCCTATGAGGATTTCAGCCAGGTCACGGTGGAGAAGACCGTTGACCATGATATGATGCGGCTCATGTCGGATGTGAAGACCCGGGTGGATGGCATCCCAAGCCTGGTGGAACGGTCGGAAAAGCCCGTGATCACCCTGAACGAGTTCAAGGACCATGCCCTGATCGTCCAGGTGTATGGGGATGCCGGCGAAAAGAGCCTCCAGCAGGCGGGTAAAAGGGTCAAGGCGGCGCTCCTCAGGCACCCCAAGATATCCAAGGTGGAAGCCTATGGCGAGAAAACGCCGGAGATCCGCCTGGAGGTCGTGCGGGAGCGGCTCCGGGCCCTGGGGCTGACCATGGCCGACATCATGGAGGTGTTCAAACAGAATTCCTTTACCTACCGTTCCGGCAACCTCAAGAGCGATGACGGCACCATCATGATACGGGTGGGCCAACAGGCCCGTTCCGTGGAGGCGCTGCTCAGGATTCCCCTGGTCTGCGAAAGGGACGGTGCCCGGATCATGTTAAAGGATGTGGTTACCGTTGTGGACGGTTTTGAAGATGACGATTTCATCTCCCTGTACCAGGGAAAACTATCTTTAGGGTTCGTTGTCTACACGGGCAACAAGGGGCGGCTCATGGATGTGAGCGCAGCGGCCCACGGGGTGGTGGACCAGCTTTCAAAGGAGTTGCCCGACACCATCCGCCTGGACATCTGGGCGGACATGAGCACCTACATGAACCAGCGGCTCACGCTTTTGTCCAGCAATGCCTGGCAGGGGCTGTTGATCGTCTGGGGCATCCTTGCGGTGTTCCTGAGCTTCAGGCTCGCCTTCTGGGTGGCGGCGGGGATCCCCTTCTGCATTGCCGGCGCCCTCATGATGATGAACCAGCGGTTCCTTGATTATTCCCTGAACGATATCACCACCTTTGGCTTCATCATCGTGCTGGGTATCCTGGTGGACGATGCCGTGGTGGTGGGGGAGAGCATTTTTGAGGAGAGAAGGGGCTCAAGCGATCCCGTTGAGGGTACGGTCAAGGGCGTCTCCCGGGTGTCCACGGCCACCGTGTTTGGGGTGATGACCACCATTGCCGCCTTTTATCCACTCATGCTGATGAAGAACGAGCTGGGGAAGATCCTGGCCGGTTTTTCCGGGGTGATCATGGTGACCCTGCTCTTTTCCCTGCTGGAGAGTAAGCTTGTGCTGCCGGCCCACCTGGCCGCAATCACCCTGGACGATCCCGGAGGCTCTTCCCAAGCCCCGACCCCGTGGAAGCGGTTCCAGGCCATGATGTCCGGCCTTCTTGATACCTTTAACCGCCGGGTCTACCTGCCGGTGCTGAAGCAGGCCCTGTCCCATCGCTACACCGCCCTGGTGATTTTTGTCGCCCTTGCCTCGGCCGGGGGCTGGCTTGTGGCGTCGGGGAGTGTGAAAACCGTGTTTTTTCCATCCATTCCAGGGGATATGATCACGGTTAACCTGGAGATGAACCAGGGGAGCTCCCCCAGGCTGCTGAAGGAAAAGGTGCTTTTTATCCAGGCCGAGGCGGAAGCCCTCAACCGGGAACTCATGGAGGAGACCCGCACTCTTAAGGCGCCGTTACGGCGGATCATGGCCTCGGTGACCGGAAGTGAAGGCGCCCAGATCTATGGCGAGCTTATGCCCCAGGATGAGCGGGTTATATCCACCCTTGAGCTGGTGGACCGCTGGCGGCAACGGGTGGGCACGGTGGAGGGGGCGGCCCGGCTCACCTTCAGCGGGTCCTACGAAATGGGGGGCGGGTTTTCCCTGGAGGTCCGGTCCCGGGACGAGCAGGCGCTTGCCCATGCCGTGGCCCGGATCACGGCGCATCTTGAAGGACTGCCCGGGGTGTTTGATATCCATGACGGCCTCAAGCCGGGCAATCCCGAGGTGCGGATTGAGGTGAAGGATCGGGCCAGGCACCTGGGGCTCACCCCCCAGGAGATTGCCGCCCAGTTAGGGGACCAGTTCGGGGGGCTTGAGGCGGACCGGTTCCAGCGGAAAGGCGATGGGGTGAAGACGGTCCTGCGGCTGGCCCCGGGCCAGCGGGATACCCTCAGCGAGCTGGGAAAGACCTCCATTCGGACCGGCCAGGGGGGAGATGTGCCCCTGGAAAGCGTGGCCGACCTGGTTCCCCAATACGCCGTTTCCCATATTTCCCGGATCAACGGGGCACGGTCCGTGTCCGTTGCGGCGTCCCTGGATAAAACCCGAATCACCCCTGAACAGGTGTTTGAAGGGCTCACCCCCGTGATGGAAACGCTCAACCGCAGTTACCCGGACCTCTCCCTCGGGGGGGAAGGGGAGCTGGAAGAGACCAACACCATGAAAAAGGGGCTTGTCAGGGCCCTGTTACTCATCCTGCTCCTGATCTACGCCCTGCTGGCTGTGCCCCTGAAATCCTATTGGAAGCCGTTGATCATCATGGGGGTGATCCCCTTTGGATTCGCCGGTGCCGTTGCCGGTCACCTCATCGCCCAAGTGCCCCTGAGCCTGCTGTCGTTCTTTGGTATGCTTGCCCTTGCCGGCATCGTGGTCAACGACAGCCTGGTGATGGTGACACGGTTCAGCCGCCTTGTGGATTCGGGCATTTCCCCTGACGAGGCCCTGGTGGCATCGGGCACCAGCCGGTTCCGGGCCATCTTCCTAACCACGGCCACCACGGTGTGCGGGCTCATCCCCCTTTTATCGGAAACCTCGGAGCAGGCCCAGTACCTGATCCCGGCCGCGGTGTCCCTGGCCTGGGGGGAGATATTCGCCACCGCCATCACCCTGGTCCTGGTGCCGGTCCTGCTTGCCATTGCCTTTGATATTAAGGCCGTCGCCCGGGCGATCCTTTCCCGGCCCTGATGGATTTCGCCTGCCTGGTGGGTGAGATGATCGGCGCTGGGCAGCGCTGGTCCGGACAACTTCCACCAGGGTTCGGGTTGTTTCTCTGATCACAAGGGATCTGTCCCGGAGGGGCTCAGCCCGGGGGAAGCAGCCGGTTATCACTGGTTGTGAGTCCTGGGTCAGGGTCTCGTGGGTCCTTCACAACCTCCCGGGCGGCAAGGAAGATACCGGCCAGGGTCAGGAAACAGAGGAGAATGAAGGTGTCGTGGAACCCTGCTAACGTTGCCGCCGTTGTTGCTGTGCCAGGACTGATCCCCACGGTATTACCTGAATGGAGGGAGGTGCTCAGGGCCCAGAATGCACCCACAACCGCGACCCCCAGGATCTGCCCCAGGGTCCGTGCCATGGTGAGCATGCCCGAGGCAATGCCCAGCCGCGATGGGGGAACCGCCCCCATGATGGCGCTGTTGTTGGGGGACATGAACACCCCCATGGCGCACCCCAGGATCATAAAACGCCAGACGATTCCCGGAACCTGGGTGTGGCTGTTGAGAAAGGCGGCTGACCCATAGGCCAGAAGAAACAGGCACATCCCGGCCAGGGTCACGGGCCGGGATCCGAATTTGTCGGCGGCAGCGCCTGAAACCGGTGAAACCAGCCCGAGCATCAACGGGATGGTGGTCATTAAAAGTCCTGCTTTGGCCGTGGAAAAGCCTGCCACCGCTTCAAGGAAGAAGGGAAGAAGCACAATGACGCCTGCATAGGTCACAAAGACGATGACACCTGTGGCAAGGTTGATGGAAAATTGCCGGTCGGCAAACAGGGCGAGATCGATCAGGGGAGCGGCAGCCCTTTTTTCCAGAAGGACAAACCCGGTGGCGCTGACCAGGCAGCCGGTTGCGAAAACCAGGGCAACAGGGTTTGCAACGCCCCATTTCTGGGCCCAGGTCAATCCCGCCAGCAGGGTGGCCAGGGCAAGGGTGAGGGCCATGGCCGTCCTTAAATCAACGCTCTCACCCGTGGAGGGCGCTGTGGCCGGCACATGCCGGTAAACCATGATGCAGCCGGCAATGCCCATGGGAAGATTGACCCAAAAGATCCACTGCCAGGTGAAGCGCTCGATCAACACGCCTCCGATGACCGGGCCCAGGGCAATGGCAACACCGCAAAGGGCGGAGAGGATGCCAATGGCCCGTCCCCTCTCTTTTGCGGGAAAGGCTTCAGTGACAATGGCAAAGCCAAGGGCCATCACCATGGCGGCTCCGATCCCCTGGATCACCCTGAACGCCACCAGGCCGGTCAGGGTGGTGGCCCGGCCGCAGAGGCCCGAACCCAGGGTGAAGATCATGAATCCCCATCCGTAGATGGCCTTTTTCCCCAGGGTATCGCCCAGGCGGCCAAGGGGCAGTATCAGGGACACCACGGTGAGAAGATAGGCCAGGACCACCCATTGGACATAGGCAAACTCCGTGTGAAGACTTTTGACCAGGGTGGGAAGGGCGATGTTGACGATGCTGCCATCCAGGGAGGCGAGAAATGCCCCGGAGGAGACAGCGGCCAGGACCATCCATTTTGATGGTGGGGATTGGGGCGGGGAAAGCAAAAAACGGGCGTGTTTCATGGGGATCTCCTTGGTAAGGGGTTGATGCCGGACTGTTATGTGAACTATAGTTCATCTTTTGTAGAGATATGAACTATGGTTCATGTTGTCAAGGTAAAGGTGAACTTAGGTTCATGTTCTTTGACATCCTTTACCAGACAGTGGTATACCGTTGTAACGAATCAACTACACCCAGGAGTGTCTAATGGAGCCGGATCAGCACAAGACAAGGAAACCCGTCCAGAAGCGGGGGATCGAGACCAAGGGGAAAATCATGGACGCAGCCATGCGTCTTTTTTCGGAAAAAGGGTTTCACAAAACCAACACAAAGGAGATCGCAAGGGCGGCGGGTGTTGCCACGGGCAGTTTTTACGCCTACTTCAAGGACAAGAAGAGCGTGTTTCTTGCGATTTACCAGGGGATTTCCCACAAACAGCTGGGGGACCTGGAGGGGGGGATGGGCGATCTGGACGGCCAGGGCGACACCGACAGGGTGGCAGCCCTGCTTGGGGCGCTTTTAAAGGAGCACGAATTTTCCCCGGATTTCCAGCGGGAGGTGTCAGCCATGCGGTACAGCGACCCGGATGTTGAGGCCCTTCACAACGCCATACACGAGGGCCTGCGCAAGGAGGTTGTTTTGATTCTTGAACGGCAGAAAGAGAGGCTGCGGGTCAAGGATCTTGACACCGCAGCCTTTGTGATTTTATGCGCCTGTGAAGAGGTGATTCACACAAGCCGGATCACCACCCACAGGATCGACCGGGAACGGTTGCTGTTTAACCTTGCGGACATGATCGCACGGTTTCTTTATAAATAAGGTTTTTCCATTGCCCCTGTCCCGGCCGTTTATGTCAGCAGTTGAAGAGGATCTCTCCGGTTTTCTCCGTGCCGTATCCCCCAAGGGCCTGGACCCGGGCCTTGAAATCCTCGGTTTTGATGGTCTGGATCAGGGTCTGGATCTTTTCCGTGTGGAAGAAACGGTCCGGGATGATCAGATCGTACTCTTCGGTGACGATGGGGATGAAGTCCAGATCCAGGGCCCTGGCCGCGGCATGGATGCCAAGGCCTGCGTCTGCCCTGCCCGAGAGGACGGCCACGGCCACCGACATGTGGGTGTACTCTTCATTGGCATAGCCCTGGATTTCGTGGGGCTTTATCCCTAGGCTCTCCATCTTGTAATCCATGAGTATCCGGGTGCCGGAGCCGGGCTGGCGGTTGATGAAGGAAAGATCCCCTTGCTTCAGGTCGTCAAGTCCCTGGATGCCCCTGGGGTTTGCCTTGGGCACGATGAGTCCCTGCTCCCGCATGACGAGATTCACCACCCACAGGCTCTCATTGGGCAGGTAGCGCTTGATGTAGGAGATGTTGTAGGAGCCGTCTTCAGGATCGAGAAGATGGGATCCGGCCATGTGGCAGGCCCCTTTCTTGATGGCCATGAGACCGCCCATGCTGCCCACGTGGCTGGAGGAGATGCTCACCGTGCCGGAACCCCTTCGGATCTGGTCGGCCAGAAGGTCCAGGGTGTTGTCGTGGGACCCTGTGATCACAACGGTCTGCTCAATGGCGGAAAGGGGCCGTAACAGTTCCGCCTCAACCGCTTTTCCTTCGGTGATCCCCTCGGTGTTGGCGGGAATCCGTATGATGCCGTCGGCTTCCGTAAGGGTGGTGATGCTGCCGGATCCCCTGGGGAGCTGGGAGGCGATGAGCCCCTTGTCCACGGACCCGATCTTTACCCGGACAAACTCCTCCTGGCCGAGCTTGGAGGTCATTTTCCGGCCGGGGGCGACCATGGCCGTTTCCCGTTCCGGTTTGTAAAGTCCCTGCATGGCAAGGAGGAGGGGGCCTGCAAACTGTTCAAACGCCACAATGGCCGACACGGGATAGCCCGGGATGCCGAACACGGGAATTCCTTCGATCTTGCCGAACATCACGGGCTTGCCCGGCATCATGGTCACCCCGTGGAGATAGACCTCCCCCAGGGCAGAGATGATGGGCTTTGCAAAGTCTTCCGACCCTGCGGAGGATCCGCCGATGATGAGGATCATGTCGTAGTCGGCGGCTGTGGCCTCTTTGACCGCCGCGGTCATGGTCTTAAGGTTGTCCTTCAACAGGGGGTGGCGAACGTAGGTGGCGCCGCGCTCCTGGCACAGGGCGCCGAGCACATGGGAGTTGGAGTCGATCACCTCCCCGGGTTTCATGCCGTTGGCCTGGATCTCTTCCACCTGGCGGAGCTCGTTTCCCGTGGGGATGATCAGCACCTTTGGCTGTTTCCTGACCGTGACTTCGAACACCCCGCCTGATATCAGGGCACCTATGGAGTAGGGGGTGATGGTGTGTCCCCTGGGAAAGAGAAGCTCGGTGGCCACGATATCCTCCCCCATCTTTCTGACGTTCTGCCAGGGAAACACCGGGGCCTCGATCTCCACTGTGTGGTCGTCGATGATGTTCAGGTGTTCGATCATGATGACGGCGTTGGTGTCCGGGGGCATCATATGGCCGGTGTTGACCCAGAAGGCGTTTGTGCCGGGTTTAAGGACCACGGGCGTCTCTTCACTGGCGCCAAAGGTGGTGGCGGCATCCACGGCAATGCCGTCCATGGCGGAGGCATGGAAGTTGGGGGAAGAGAGGGCTGCCATGGCAGGCTCCCCAAGGATCCGGCCCACGGCGTCCACCGCTGCAACGGTTTCAAGGGGCATGGAGGGCTGGGACGGAAATCTGTCAAAGAGGATTTCTCTTGCCTCGTTGATGCTCTTCATCTCAAGGTATACGTTTCGTTTAGAGGTCATCTTGCATCTCGATATAAATGGCGGGCATGATCCCGCATGGGTTGTTATGGCTGTTCGCACCTGGGTTGGCCCGCCTTGCTACTGTTAATAGAAGACGGGCTCAATTCATATGCGGGCAGTTAGGCGGTCGGCTCAGATGGGCATTACTTCGACCAGGGTGCCCTTTTCCAGGCCCTCGACATTCTCCCCAATCTCCACCAGGCCGTGGGCCAGGACCATGGTCCGGATGAGCCCGGACTTGCCGAGAACCGGTTCGGCCACAAGGCCCGTGTCGTCCCTCTTAAGAGAGACCCGGATGAAGTCGCTTCTGCCCTGGGCCGATGCGATGTTACGGGTAAGGGTGGCCGGGATGGTCAGGCGTGGTTCTTCAGTCTTGGCAAGCCCCTGGAGCCTGTTGAGAAAGGGAAGCACCACCACCTGGAAAACCACCATGGCCGATACCACGTGGCCGGGAAGTCCCCACACGGGTTTGTTGCCGGATCTGGCCAGGATGGTGGGTTTGCCGGGACTGATGGAGATGCCGTGGGCCAATAGCTCGGTGTCGGCAAGCTTTGAGAGGACATCCACGGTAAAGTCCCTGACCCCCACGGAGCTGCCCCCGGAGATCAGGACCATGTCGCACTCGGTCACGGCTTTCTGGCAGGTCTCGAACAGCTGGTCCTCGTCGTCCTTGACAATGCCGTAGGAACAGGGCACGGCCCCGGCTTCCGAGACAAGGCCCGCCAGGGTGTAGGAGTTGATGTCCCGGATCTTGCCCGGTCCCGGTGCCTCGGTCACGGGAACCACCTCGTCCCCGGTGGAGATGATGGCCACCCTGGGGCGTTTGAACACCTGGAGCCGGTCCAGGCCAAGGGCGGCGGCAAGGCCTGCCTCCTGGGGCCGAACCCGGGTGCCCCGGGTCAGGACCATCTCATCTTTCTTGAAATCCTCTGAACTGTCGATGACGTGCTGGAGCGGGGCAACGCTCTTGTACACCTCGATGGCCGTGTCGTCCACGGCCTCGGCGTATTCGATCATCACCACGCTGTCAGCCCCCCCGGGCAGCATGCCCCCGGTGGATATCCGGGCTGCCTGGCCCGGAACAAGGGTGAAGCCGGGCACCTCGCCCATGGCAATGGACGGTGCCAGGGTGAGCCAGGCCGGATTGGATTCCGACGCCCCAAAGGTTGTGCTTGACACCACGGCATAGCCGTCCATGGTGGACCGCCTGAAACCGGGCAGATCCTGGATGGAGCTGATATCCCGGGCCAGGATCCGGGAGGTGGCCCCGGCAATGGGCACCTCCCGGGTCTCAACCTCTGGGAAGGTGGGGACCAGGTCCATCACCTGGCCCAGGCTCTTTACCTTGAAAAAGTGGTTCATTTTATCGCTTCTTTCATTCTGGTCATGGCGGTTTCAACGTTTTCTAAGCTGTTGAATGCGCTGATTCGTATATAGCCCTGGCCGCAGCGGCCAAAGCCTGCGCCGGGGGTGCAGACCACCCCGGCCTTGTTGAGGAGAAGATCAAAGAACTCCCATGAGTCCCGGCCGTTGCCGTCGATCCAGATGTAGGGGGAGTTTTCACCGCCCACACAGGCAAACCCCAGGGTGTCCATGGCGGTTCTGATGATCTTTGCGTTCCCAAGGTAGTAGTCGGCAAGCTCCCTGACCTGGGCCTTTCCCTCTGGGGAGTAGACCGCCTCGGCCGCCTTCTGGACCGGGTAGGAGACGCCGTTGAACTTGGTGCACTGGCGCCGGTTCCACAAGGGGTGGAGGGGGGTGGGGTTGCCCTTTTGGTCAAACACCCGGCACGCCTTGGGTACAACGGTGTAGGCGCACCGTGTGCCGGTGAACCCGGCTGTCTTTGAATAGCTTCTGAACTCCACGGCCACCTCTTTTGCCCCTTCGATCTCATAGATGGAGCGGGGAAGGTCGTCGTCCCGGATAAAGGCTTCATAGGCGGCATCGAACAGGATCAGGGCGTTTGTCTCTTTGGCATAATCCACCCAGCGCTTGAGCTCGGGTTTTGTGATGGTGGTTCCCGTGGGATTGTTGGGAAAGCAGAGGTAGATCAGGTCCACGGGCTCCTTGGGCAGCTCCGGGATGAAGTTGTTCTCCTTGGTGCAATCCATGTAGCAGATCCCCTGGTACCTGCCGCTGTCAAAGGTGCCTGTCCGGCCCGCCATGACGTTGGTGTCCAGGTAAACCGGGTAGACAGGATCGGGGATGGCGATCTTGATGTCGCTGCTGAACAGCTCCTGGAAGTTGGCTGTGTCGCATTTGGCGCCGTCGCTTACAAAAATTTCGTCTGGAGCGATGTCGGCGCCCCTGGTCTGGAAGTCCTCCCTGGCGATGGCTTCCCGGAGGAAATCATACCCCTGCTCCGGGCCGTAGCCGCGAAAGCTTGCGTCGTCGGCCATTTCGTCGACACCCTGGTGGAATGCCCGGATGCATGCCCCGGGCAGTGCCCGGGTCACATCTCCGATCCCAAGTCGTATGATATCCGCCTCAGGATGGGTCTCCTGGTGGGTGGTCACCCGTTTGGCAATGTCGGAGAAGAGGTAGGAGGCCTGTAGTTTATCATAGTGTTCATTTACTCGTATCATGGAATATCCTCTTGGGGTTTAAGTTGTTTTCGGTTGTAGATAGGAAGGCAGCAGGTTGTACACCTCCAGGGGGGTCTTGATGCTTCTCCTGTTGTCAATCCTGAACTTGTCTTTGACGGTGCGGTCGCCCATGTCCATGGGGTCCGGCTTCTCTTCCAGGGTTTCCCCGTTGGTGTTGGTAAAGGGGATCGCCAGGGGGCCTGAGCTTTCAAGCACATAGGCCATCTGCCCGTTCCGGAGATAGACGATGCTGCCCGGGGGATAGATGCCGATGCTCTTCACAAAGGCGTGGAGCACGTACTGGAGCATGGTATCCTTTTTGGCGTACTGCCTGAAGATGTCGGTCACCACGCTGATCTGGTTGAACGCTTCCTTGTAGCAGCGCTTGGAGGTCATGGCGTCGTAGATGTCGGCAAGCTTGCCGATCTTGACATAGATGGGAATATCGCTGGGATGGCGCTCCACAGGATAGCCCCGCTCTTCTCCTTCATAGAGGGGGGCGTGGTGGTACTTGACGATATTCCGGATAAAGGCGTTCTTGAGCCGGTTTTTTTCAAGGAGTTCGGCGCCAAACTGATGGGAGTGGCGCTTGACCAGATCAAATTCTTTTTTTGTGAGCCTGCCCGATTTGTTGAGCACCTCGTCCGGGACCATCACCTTGCCGATATCGTGGAGGAAAAATCCCATGGAGATCTCCTGGATCTCGTCCATGTGATAGCACTTGTAGGAGTTCTTTTCGATGCCGTTTTTCTTGACAAAGGGATCGTAGGTGCCCGGAGCCCCGGCATTGAGATGGTCGTTGATCACGGCGCTGAAGTTGCTGTTGAACCGGTTGACCACGGCCGTGCCAATGGCGCATACGTTGACCGAGTGGTTGTAGAGATAGTCGTCATAGGTGAATATCTCCTTGGTCAGGTATGAAAAGGGGTTCTCCGTGACCGTGAGAAATTCCACAAGCTCCGACACATGGGTTTCCACCTCGTCGTAGTCAAACTCGCCCCCGGTCTCCCGGATCTGGCCGAGGACCCGCTTGATGTTCGCCTTGGCGTGGTCATATTTCTCCGCGGCGATGGTTTTGAGCTCCTCGATCTCCTGGAGGCGTTTCTCAATGGCCCCTAATCCTGCGCCGGGAGCGGGTTTTGTCCCGGCCTTTGTCTCGATGCCGATGGCACCGTTTTTGCTGATGCTGACCTGGTTTCCCTGGGCGTCCCAGATGCCGCCGCTCTGGCCGCCGGCATCCAGGGTCAGGGTGTTGATGCCCTTCTCCTGGAGGAGCTCAAGGGTTCTCACGTTTTCAATGAGCACGTCCCTCTCCAGCAGGAGCACCTGCTGGTCGTCGTAGACATCTACCCCGGTTTTTATCTTGCCGCCCTGCTTGACGATTCCGATCAGGTCATCTATCTTGATCCGCGTGCTGTTCATCCTCTCCCTCCCGGCACATGGTCCACAGCGCCTCTGTCAGGGCTGTATACTCTTCCACACCAAGGGTCTCCGCCCTTCTGACCGGATCTATCCCCGCATTCTCCAGGGCGGTGCGCGTTTGGGTCGTATCGATGCCAAGCTCGCTTCCGGCAAGTGAATTCCTCAGGGTCTTTCTTCTTTTTGAAAATGCGGCCTTGATCACCTTAAACAGGAACCGCTCTTTTTCGCCTGAAAACCGGGTCTCTTCTAAAAAGGTAACCTCGATCACCCTGGAGTCCACGGCAGGCTTGGGAAAAAACAGGTGGGCCGGCACGTCTGAAACGGTTTTGACCGTTGAACAATACTGAAGCACGGCCGACAGCCGGCCGTAGTCCCTGCCACCGGGGGGGGCCGCTATCCGCTGGGCCAGCTCCTTTTGGAACATGAGAATGGCCCGCTTGACAAGGTGGCGGTTCTCCACCAGCTTGAAAAGCACCTGGGAGGAGATGTTGTAGGGAAGGTTGCCGATCACCACCATTTTTTCGCCATTGGCAATGGTTTCAAGGTCCTGCTTGAGGACATCGTTGTTGATCAGTTCCACATTGTCGATGCCGGCCAGGTCGAGTTCTCCGGTGAGAAGGCCTGCAAGGCGCGTGTCCTTTTCAACGGCCACCACCCTTTTCGCCTGCCTTGCGGCATGGACGGTGAGGGCGCCCAGTCCCGGACCGATCTCAAGCACCAGATCCGTGTCTGAGATGGCTGCCTTGTTTACGATCTTTTCAGCAGCATTGGGGTCTGAAAGAAAGTTCTGTCCCAGCTCTTTTTTTGCCATGAGCTGCTGTCTTTTTAACAATGTTCCGGGGTAGGTCATAGGGCCTCTTATTTCTTAGGTCGTTTTTTTTTCTGGTTTTTGAGTTTCTTAATGAAATTTTTTGTCACGACATAGGCGACGATGCCGCCGGGAATGCCGAGGACGACCCCACCGACGTTCATGGCAAAAAAGAGCTTCAGCTTGGTGTGAAAGAACTCTACAAAAAGATGCAGTTGCTCCTTCATGGGAATGTCGTTCTCCATTGCATGCACTAGCTCCATGACCGAATCTGCGTCCCCAAGGGTGTGCCCAAATAGCAGCAAACCGGTCTTGTAGCAGGCAATGTAGAGAAAAACCACGGTAAAGGGATTGCTCGCCCACACGCCGATGATGGCCGCCGGCCGGCTCGCCTTAAACAGGTAGGCCAGTGCAACGGCCATGACCGTATGAAAGGGAATGGTGGGCGTTATGGCCACAAACACCCCTATCGCCATGCCAAGGGCTATATAATGGGGGTCTCCCTGGAGCTTTTTTACCCGTTCCAGGAGCCTGGACAATTTTTCTTTTAACTCTGTCTTAGTTGTCTTTTTCACTTCTCTTTTCTGCTTTTAACAAAACTACTACTTGACTTTCATATTTACTGCAAGTAGGTATGATTATAATACTACAAAAAAACAGGTTTTCATTTTTAATGCATATCCGTAAATATTGCAAATACGAAATTTATTATTCTTGTACATCCAAGCCAGCTTGAGAACATATATCCAAACCCCAATGTTATAGATATATGTCCGTTTATGTCAACCGATTAAAAAAACTAAGGAGGTGTAACATGACACAGAAGACAGTACCAGGCGTTACTTGGGAAGGACTTGTTCATCTATTTCTTGAAAAATTTGAAATTCCCTCCAGGGCGGACCTCGCCCAGATTAACCAAAGGCTTGACAGGGTCGAGAATCTGATCTATCAGAATCAGCCAGAGGCCTTTCAGCAGCCGCCGGAAGCGATGCAGGAGTTACCGGCGATGGTGAAAATGACGGGCAGGGCTGGGGAGAAAAAGAGCGTTATTGCATCGGATGTTGTCCTTAACGTGATTGCAGACCAGGCCAAGGGCGCAGATTTTAAAACCATCAAGGCGGCAACCGATTATAACGATAAAAAGTTGCGAAATATCATTTTCCGCCTCGATAAAATAGGTAAAATAAAAAGGGTAAAACGTGGGATCTATAAAAAAGCATGACAACAGCGGTAAGGGGCCCGAAGAGAGCCCCGTGGTCGACGTCAACAATCCTGGACTGAAACCGGGGGACGCCATTGGCGGTTATATCATCCTTCGCATGGAGCCCCTGGAGGAGATCGACAGCATTCTTTTCCAGCTCGAGCACCGGGACACCGGGGCAAGGCATGTTCACATCAGTAATCGCGACAAGGAAAACACCTTTGGTGTGGCCTTCAGGACCGTTCCTGAAGACTCCACCGGTGTCGCCCATATCCTGGAGCATACAGTGCTCTGCGGTTCTGAAAAGTTTGATGTCAGGGATCCGTTCTTCTCCATGCTGAAACGGGGACTCTCCACGTTCATGAACGCGTTTACCGCATCCGACTGGACCATGTATCCGTTTTCCACCCAGAATCGTAAGGACTTTTACAACCTCATGGATGTGTATCTGGATGCGGCGTTTTTTCCCAGGCTCGACCCCTTGAGCTTCAAGCAGGAGGGGCATCGCCTGGAGATCGCTGACCCGGAAACCAAAGGGGCTCCGCCCGAGCTGATCTACAAGGGGGTTGTCTACAACGAGATGAAGGGGGCCATGTCATCCCCGAGCCAGGTCATGGGGCGCTCCCTTCTTGGGGCGCTTTACCCTGACACCACCTACAGTTTTAACTCCGGTGGGGAGCCTTCGGATATCCCGGCCTTGACCCATGACGGCCTCAAGGCGTTTCATGCACGGTTTTATCACCCCTCCAATGCCTTTTTCTATACCTATGGTTCCCTTCCTCTGAAGGATCATCTTCAAGTTATAGAGGATAAGGTGTTGAAGCGGTTCTCAAAGCTTGATCCGGACTCTGCGATCCCTTCCCAGCCCAGGTGGGACGCGCCGAGAACCGCCACGGCCAGCTACCCGTTGGACCGTGACGAGGATCCTTCAAACAAATACCAGGCCTGTGTCGCCTGGCTCACGGCGGATGTCAAAGACTCCTTTGAGATGTTGGTGCTGGGCGTGCTCGAGCTGGTTCTCCTGGGCAATGCCTCTTCGCCCTTGCGAAAGGCCCTCATCGATTCGGGCCTGGGCGCAGCCCTGAGCGACGGTTCCGGATTTGACCCGGACATGAGGGACACCATGTTTGCCTGCGGTCTCAAGGATATCTCCCGGTCGTCGGTGTCAAAGGTGGAGACCGTGATCTTTGATACCCTGGAGGCGGTTGTCAGCAACGGGGTGGATAAAACCATGGTGGAGTCGGCCATCCACCAGATCGAGTTCCACAGAAAAGAGATCACCAACTCCCCCCATCCCTTTGGCATCAAGCTGCTTCTCTCCTTTGCCGGTCCCTGGATACACGAAGGGGATCCGGTGGTCTGCGTTAAGTTTGACGCGGATCTTGAGCGGCTTAAACAGGAGATGGAAAAGGGCGGATTTCTTGAGGAGAGAATCAGGACCTATTTCCTCGACAATCCCCACCGGGTGCTTTTTACCCTTGCCCCGGACCAGGAGATGGAGAAAAAGGAGAAGCAAAAGACCGCAGAAGAGCTCTCCTCAATTTTAAAAGAGACATCCGCCACAGGGCTTGCCCGGATAGAAGAGGATGCGGCAACCCTGGCAGCGCTCCAGGATGCAAAGGAGGATCTTTCCTCCCTTCCCACCCTGGAGCTTACTGATGTGCCACCCGAGATAGAGATCATCCACCCGGATACCGTGGACCTTGTGACCACGGCAACCTGCTATGACAAGGCGACCTCCGGCATCCTCTATTTCTCCTGTCCCACTGGGTTGGGCGCCATGCCCGAAGCGCTGTTTCCCCTTGTTCCGTTCTTCTGCCGCGCTTTTACAGGGGCTGGAACGGCCGTGAGAAACTATGCCGACATGGCCGAGCGCATGAACCTCTACACCGGGGGGGTGTCCCTTTCGCCTGTTACCGGCACCGGGTTCTCCGACCGGGAGGCTTGTCTGCCCTTTGTGGCCCTCCAGGGAAAGGCCCTGGACAGGAACGTTGGAAAGCTCTTTGATATCATCACCGAGCTTGTTTCCCAGTACAGCTTCAGTGACCATACCCGGCTGAAGAATCTCCTGCTCCAGTATAAGGCCGGCATGGAGAGCTCCATTGTTGCAAGCGGCCACAGGTACGCCATCTCCCTTGCCTCCAGGAACCTGACCCAGGCAAGTTTTCTTGGGGAGATCTGGCACGGCATCTTTCAGTACCAGTATATTAAAGAGCTGGCGGAAAAGGTGGAGGCGAAGGAGACGGAGCAGGAGACCCTTGAAGGACTTGAACGGGATCTTCGCCGTATCGCAGCGCTTTTGTTCAGGCAGGAGAACCTGAGGCCCGCCATTGTGGGTGAAAAAGAGTCCCTGGGGCTTGCAGACGCATCCATCCGGGCCATGGTCGAGACCCTTCCCAATAACAACGGGGACAGGCTGACGACCCCCGATCTTGCCTTTGACACCACGCTTCCCCATGAAGGATGGATCACAAGCACCCAGGTTTCGTTTGTGGCCCAGGCGTTCAAGACCGTCCGCATGGGACATGAAGATGCGCCGGCTCTTTCCGTGATCGCCAAGATGCTGCGATCCCTCTATCTCCACCGGGAGATCCGGGAGAAGGGAGGGGCCTATGGCGGGTTTGCCATGTACTCTCCGGAGGAGGGGATCTTCTCCTTTGGTTCCTACCGGGATCCCTATATCCGGCGGACGCTTTCCGTCTACCGGGACTCCTGTGACTTTATCATCAACGGCGATTACTCAGAAGAGGATGTCAAGGAGGCGATACTCCAGGTGTGTTCGGAAATAGACAAACCCGAGACCCCGGGACCCGCATCCATCAAAGCCTTTTACCGGGATATCCTCATGCTCACCGATGATAAGAGGAAACAGTTCAAGGCCGCCCTGCTCAAGCTTGATAAGGGTATGATTCAAGGGTGTGCCGAACGTTATTTCAGGATTGAGGCGTCGAAAAAGGGAACCGCAGTTATATCGGGACAGGATCCCCTTGACGCTGCCAACCAGGAGCTTGCAGACGGAGAACTCCCCCTTGAACTCCACAGGATATGATCTTTATAGCGCTTTGCACCCGGATTGATACCTGCTTTACCTGCCCTGGTAAGAAAGGGGCTCAATTCGTATGCGGGGAGCTATGGGGAAAAGGGTGGTTTCCCTTGACAGGATTGCTCCTGTCTGAAAGTGTTGGGGCGTGTTTCCTTTGATATGATCTGAACCCAAGGGGAAGTATGACCATACGAATCATCATAGCGGACGACCATGCAATCATGCGGGAAGGGCTCAAGGTGCTCCTGGAAAAAAAGGGGCTTGCAGTGCCCGGGGTTGCCGAAAACGGGCGGGAAGCTGTTCGCTTTGCCGTAAAGTACCGGCCCGATATTGTGATGATGGATGTGAGCATGCCCGACATGAACGGCGCTGAGGCAACGGAGAGGATAATAAAAGAGGTTCCGGGAACCAAGGTTATTGCCCTCTCCATGCACTCCTCCCGGCGATATGTGGACAGGATGTTTATCTCAGGCGCTTCCGGCTATGTAGTCAAGGATTGCGCCTTTGAGGAGCTCTACGATGCCATTTGCGAGGTAAACAAGGGTAACTTCTACATCAGCCCCTCCATTGCCAGAACTTTTGTGGAAAACTATACCAAGACCTTTGATGGGAACCGGAAACTTCCCTATAGTAAATTCACTCCAAAAGAGCGTGAGGTGCTTCAGCTCATTGCTGAAGGCGGCAAGACCCGGGAGATTGCAGAGAAGATGTTCGTCAGTGTCAAGACGGTTGAAACCCATCGCAGAAATATCATGAAGAAGTTGAATATTTACAGCGTGGCCGGCCTGACCCTGTTTGCCATCAAAGAGGGGATCATCTCCCTGGAATGAGAAAATAGGGTTTTCCGACACCTTAAATCAGGCTTTCCCTGATTGCACCCTTCTCTTTTTTTTCCTATCACCGTCATGTATCTGTTGCAGTGGTCAACCAATTTCTTTACAGAGAGGAAAAGTGCATGACGCTGAAAGATCTGAATAAAGGGGAAAAGGGCGCTGTGGAGACCCTGGCCGGGGGTGTTGCCCACGATTTTAATAACCTTCTTATGGCGATACAGGGCCGGGCCTGCCTCATGCTCAAGGACCTGAAGCCATCCCATCCTTTTTACCGCCATGTGTCTGAGATCATCCGGAGTGTGAACAAGGGGGCTGAAATAACCGGTCAGCTCCTCGGGTTTGCCAGGGCCGGGAAATATCATGTGGAGCCCATTGAACTCAACCGGCTTGTGATCTCTTCCCTGCGAAAGCTTGCCCTGTCGGACAAGGGGATCAAGCTTGAAACGGATCTCAGCGAAGATTCCCTTATTTGTGAGGTGGACCAGCACCAGATCCGGCTGGTGCTGATGAACGTCCTTGAAAATGCCATTGTTGCCATGCCCAACGGTGGGGAACTCACCATTGTCACCGAATCTGCCCGGATCGTCAACAGTTCGGCCGAATCCCGCGGGCTTAAGCCTGGGAAGTTTGCCAAGATTACGGTGAGCGACACCGGGGTCGGCATGGACAAGGAGACCCTCCAGCGTGTGTTTGATCCCTTCTACACCACCCGGTGCATGGGCGACGGCCACGGCAAGGGGCTCGGGCTTGCCGCTTCCCACGGTATCATCCGGAACCACGGCGGGGTGATCGAGGTGTGGAGCACCGTGAACGTCGGCACCTCGTTCTCCATCGTTCTCTCCCAGCTTGAAGATTCTGACCGCCTTGACTGCGGGGTCCACCAGGAGGAGATGCTCATGGGCTTTGAAACCATTTTGCTTGTGGACGACGAGGAGATCATCCTGGAGATGGGCCGGGAGGTTCTGGAGGAGCTGGGGTACCGGGTGGCAACGGCCATCAGCGGAGACGCGGCCCTTGAAATTTTTCAGTCGGGAGAGGAGTTTGACCTGGTGGTCCTGGATATGATCATGCCCGGCATGGACGGGCCCGAGACCTTCAGGCGTCTCCAGGAGATAAATCCGGATGTCCGGGTGCTGATCTCCACCGGTCACACCATCGACAGTGCCGCAGAAGGGATGCTGGACGCAGGTTGCAAGGGGTTTATTCTGAAACCCTTCAGCATCAGTGCTTTTTCCTACAAGCTCAGAGAGGTGCTTGAATCGTAGCATCCCAATGGTTTGCGCCCTAATCGTCAAACCCTGCACCGTTTTAGTCGCCAGGGTTTGACATTCCTTCTTGACACCTTATCCCTCTTTTTTTATAGTCTTTTTCACATCGCGGTTTCGGAAATTGACCCGGGGCCTGGAACGTTGGTGTTAACAATGGAATCAATTTATGATATTAGAGGATGCGCCTCCCGTTAAACTAAAGGGTGTTGGGGATGGATTCTGGGTCACTCTGGATCCTTCAAGATCTGAAGAGCTGTTAAAAAACGAGATGACCAAGCTCTTCGAACGTCTCAGGCATCTGGCCATCAACGCCAGGGTGGTCATCGATGTCGGTGACGCCCAGGGGGGGGATGAGCTGGTGAATACCCTGGGTGGCTTTTTAAAAGAACAGTTTGACGTGGGAGTGGTTACCCGGCCGCCTGAGAAGCGCGTTATTCCTGTTGAGCGTATCCGGCAGCGGGACCTTTCACAGGGCTGGACCCACCGTCGAAGCGATGTGCTCATGTTGAGGGGCCGGGTTCGCTCCGGCCAGAATATTGAGGCCAAAAAGCACCTGATCATCACAGGCGATGTCAACCCCGGCGCCCAGATTATAGCCGGTGGGGATGTCCTGGTGATGGGCCGGTTGCTTGGCCAGGTTCATGCCGGCCGGCCGGACAACGATGATGCCATGGTGCTGGCCCTGGATTTCAGGCCCACCCAGGTTAAGATCGGGGAGCATGTGGCTGCGGGCCTTGGTGGTAAAACAGATAGCGGGGTGGAGTTTGCATCCGTGGTCAATGGGGCCATCCTGGTGCAGGACTATCTGAAGAGCAACCCCTTTGGACGAATACCGTGGCCCGAGGTAATATAGTAACATTTAGCTGTTAGCTGGTGCGGTTCCCTGGCTAATCACATGAGGTGTGACGTGGAAGGTAGAATTATCGTAGTAACATCAGGTAAGGGAGGGGTGGGTAAAACCACTGCAACTGCTTCCATTGGTGCTGCCCTTGCCCTGGAGGGGAAAAGGGTCGCTGTCATTGACATGGACATCGGATTGAGGAATCTGGATGTGGTTCTCGGGCTTGAGAACCGGATCGTCTTCAATATCGTGGATGTGGTCAATGGACGGTGCAATCTCCGCCAGGCAGCCATCCGGGATCGCAGGATCGAGAATCTCTTTCTTGTGCCGGCTTCCCAGAGCGACAATAAGGACGTGTTGACCACCGCAGGCGTGGACCGGGCCGCAAAGCAGCTCCGAAAGGAGTTCGATTATGTGATCATGGATTCCCCGGCAGGCATTGAGCGGGGATTTGAAAATTCGGTTACGGCCGCGGATGAGGCCATTGTGGTCTGCACCCCGGACGTATCGTCCATCAGGGACGCGGACCGGGTGATCGGTCTGCTCTACTCCCGTTCCATCACCCCCAGGCTCGTTGTGAACAGGATCATTCCCGAGATGGTTGCAAAGGGGGACATGCTCAGTCACGAGGATGTGATGGAGGTGCTCTCCATCGATCTTGCAGGGCTGGTACCCATGGATGAGCAGGTGGTGATAGCCACCAATACCGGTATGCCCCTGGTGTTGCAGAACGATTCCAAGGCCGGCCAGGCCTTCAGGAGGATCGCCCGGCGGTTGAACGGCGAGCCTGATCTTCCGGTGGAGGTGCCGAGCGTTAAGGGGGGCATGTGGAACAGATTTACCCAGAAACTGGGGTTGAAATAATAAGGAATAGTCCATGCTGAACACATTGATCAGAAAACTATCAGGCCACGAACCCAGCAAGGTGACGGCCAAGAAACGGCTTCAGTTTGCCCTTGTCTGCGATAAGCTCGAGGTGAATGATGAGACCTTGAACTGTCTTCAAAACGATATTGTTGAGGTGATTTCAAAGTATTTTGAGATCGACCAGACCTCCCTTGAACTGAAGGTGAAGCGTGACGATGATACCTCGGCCCTGGTCTTCAACACCCCCATCCTCTGTGTCAGAAGGAGGAGCCGGGTCTGATCGGTTCTAGGAGAACAGCTCCGAACGCTCTGCCTGGAGTGTTGCCACAAGAAGCTCCCCTGCCTCTATCCCCAGATTTATAAAACCGGGACCGTAGGCTTTCCCCGTATCTGTACGGAAGGTGTCCCGTATCTGGGAAAGCTTTTCCATTCCCCGGGGAAACCGTCGTAAAAATTCGGCCAACGGAATCTTGGCAAAGATCACCATGTCCCAGACCGTGTGGGTAAAATTGTCCGGCCCCCATCTGAACTTGTCCGCATCGTACAGGGCGTCGGATATCAACGAGGGAGGGTGGCCCAGCCTGTTTTTCTGGAATGCCTCATGGTTTTGGATGGCGTTGCATACGGTTTCGATCTCCCCGGGTGTCAGGGAGTAGTTGCCGTTCTGAAGCAGGGTGCGTGCAAACCTGGCTCCCTTTTCCGAATGGTGCTTCTCTTTTCGCTTGATGTCGTGGAGCAGGCCTGCCATCTGGACCAGCAGCATGGCCCGCTCCATTCCGGTCTGATCTGCCTGGTCCTTAAGCTCGATCTGTACGATGGCGCCCCCATCCACGCACACCAGCTCCGAATGGAGGATGCCGTGGCCGAAATCGTCCTCCAGCAGGGGGCCTATCTGGTTCCTGAGCTTGACGAGCAGGGGGTGGGCGCCAAGAAGGTTCCTGGACCGGGTGATCTCATTTTCGAAAAGAGTGCAGAACTCTGGCCTGGGAAGGGTTGCTACGATTCCCCTGGCCATGTTCCGCAACTCTTGATAGATGGTTTTCATGTTTTGTTATAGTACTGTGAAAGTCCTGCCCGAGTCAACAAGATCAACCTGGGCCAGGCTGATGATGGGAATCCCCAGACCGTCCAGCTTTTTTCTGCCGTTTTCAAACACCTTTTCGATGATGCAGCCGATGCCGATCAGCTCGGCACCGCTCTGTTCCACGATGGAGACCAGGGCCTCAAGGGTGGATGCCGTGGCAAGGAAATCATCCACGATGATCACCTTGTCGTCGGGTTCAAGGTACCTGGACGAGATATAGAGGGTGACATCATCTCCCTTGGTGCGGCTTGTGGCAGAGGCTTCCAAAAGGGCCTCCTTCATGAAGGCGGGCTTCTTTTTCCGGGCAAACACCATGGGGATGTCAAGGGCCTGGGCCGTCACCAGGGCCGGGGCAATGCCGCTCACCTCGGCGGTGACGATCTTTGTGGCGCTGCCTGCCCCTTCTTCCCGGAACCTACCTGCAAAGGCCTCACCCATGCGTGTGGAGAGGCCCGGTAGCAGCTGGTGGTTGACAAAACTGTCGGCCTTGAGTATCCCGTCTCCAAGATACTCGGCCTTGGTCTTTATGATCTCTTTCAGCTCTTTCATTCTTCTATCTTTGCCACCCTGATGGAGAGTTCCTGTAGCTGGGCCGGCGCTGCCTTGGACGGTGCGTCCGTCAGCAGGCAGGTGGCCTTCTGGGTCTTTGGAAAGGCGATCACGTCCCGGATGGAATCCTCCTGGCACAAAATCATGGCCAGGCGGTCAAACCCGAAGGCCAGTCCGCCGTGGGGCGGGGTGCCCGACGCCAGGGCGTCCAGGAGGAAGCCGAACTTTTCGTTGGCCTCTTCCTTGCCGATGCCCAGGGTTTTCAATACTTTTTCCTGGAGCTCCGGGGAGTGGATACGGATGGAGCCGCCGCCGATCTCGGTGCCGTTCAAGACCATGTCATAGGCCCGTGACCGAACGTTCAGGGGATCGGTGTCAAGCTTGTCCAGGTCCTCTTCCAGGGGCGCTGTGAACGGGTGGTGAAGGGCCTGGTAACGCTTCTCTCCCTCGTCATACTCCAGGAGGGGGAAGTGGGTGACCCATACGAACCGGTAGGTGTTTTTGTCGATGAGCTCAAGCCGGCGTGCAAGCTCGTTCCTGAGCTGGCCCAGGGCTTCGTTGGTGATCTTGGCGCTGTCCGCCACAAAGAAGATAAGATCGCCCACTTCCATCTCCAGGCGCTCTCTCAGGGCGGTTTTCTCCTCCTCGGTGAAGAACTTTGCAATGGGGGACTGCCACTCGCCATCCTCTTTCACCTTGATCCATGCAAGGCCCTTGGCCTTATAGATGGCGGTAAAATCGGTGAGTTCATCGATCTGCTTCCGGGTGAAGGTGGCGCATCCCTTGGCGTTGATCGCCTTGACGAGGCCGCCTTTTTTGACCACGCTGGAGAAGACCTTGAAGCCTGCATCCTTGACGATGTCGGAGATGTTGCACAGCTCAAGGCCGAACCGCATGTCCGGCCGGTCGATGCCGAACCGCTCAATGGACTCGGCATAGGTGATTTTCTGGAAGGGAAGCTCAAGCTCAATGTCTTTGACCTTCTTGAACACCTCCTTGATCAGGCCTTCGGTGATCTCCATGATCTCGTCTTCGCCCACAAAGGAGAGCTCCATGTCGATCTGGGTGAACTCGGGCTGGCGGTCGGCCCTTAAGTCCTCGTCCCTGAAGCACCGGACGATCTGGTAGTAGCGATCGAATCCGCTGATCATCAGGATCTGTTTGAACAGCTGGGGGCTCTGGGGCAGGGCATAGAACTGGCCCTGGTTGACCCGGCTTGGGACCAGGTAGTCCCGGGCGCCCTCAGGGGTGCTCTTGGTGAGGATCGGTGTCTCGATGTCCAGGAAGCCCAGGTCGTTGAGATAGTCGCGAACCGCCCTTGCGGCCGTGTGCCGGGCAATGATGTTCTGCTGGAGCTTGGGTCGCCTCAGGTCCAGGTGACGGTGCTTGAGACGGATGGTCTCGGAGGCCTCGATGCGGTCTTCGATCTGGAAGGCCGGTGTCTGGGCCCGGCTCAATATCTTGAGCTCATCCACCATGATCTCGATGGCGCCGGTGTCCATCTTGGGGTTTACCATGTCGTCGGGGCGATTCACAACGGTGCCCCGGACGCCCAGGACAAATTCGCTCCTGATGTCGTGGGCCTTGGCATGGACCTCGGGGTTGTTCTCGGGGTTGAACACGATCTGGGTGATGCCCCCACGGTCCCTGAAATCTATGAATATCACGCCACCATGGTCCCGGCGGCGCTGTACCCAGCCCATGAGTACAACCTGGGTGTCAACGTCTGTCTTTCTTAATTCGCCACAGGTGTGGGTTCTTCTCATATCTCCAAGTAAATCAGTCACGTATCGTTCCCTTATCGGTTAGAATTTTAATGATGGTATCAATGGGGTCGTCCGACGGCACGGTTGTCTGCTCCCGGGTTTTCATGTCCCTCAGGACAAGGGCGTTGTCGTCAAGCTCCTTGTCGCCTGCGATCAGGACGTGACCGGCACCCAGTTTGTCTGCCCGCTTCATGAGGGCCTTGAGGCTCTTTCCTGCGTAGTCTGTCTCGCACAGGACGCCCTTCAGGTTGAGCCCGGATGACCACAGGTAGGCTTTTTCCATGGCCTTTTCCCCAAGGGGGATGATGAACAGTTCCGGGGGTTTGGCTTTTCCCGGGCCCTTCAGTTGCTCCATCACCTCGGCCAGGCGGTCAAATCCAATGGCAAACCCAATGGCCGGCATCTCAGGTCCACCCAGTTCCTTGACCAGGGCGTCGTAACGCCCGCCGCCCGCAACGGCGCTCTGGGCGCCCAGGGCCGTGGTCTGGATCTCAAAGGCGGTTCTGGAATAGTAGTCCAGTCCCCGGACCAGGGTCTTGTCCACGATAAATTCAACCCCCTGTTTCTCCAGGGTGGCCTTGACCGTGTCAAAATGGTCTGAGCAGCCGGAGCAGAGGTGATCCAGGGTGGTGGGGGCCTCTTTCAGGGCCGCCCTGCACTCGGGCACCTTGCAGTCAAGGGTCCGCAGGGGATTCTTGTCCATGCGGCGCTTGCAGTTGCTGCACAGTTGGTCCTTTTTGGCGGTGAGGAAGTCCAGCAGTGCCTGTTGGAAGGCTGGCCGGCACTCCGGGCACCCCAGGGAGTTGATGTGGGCGGTCAGGTCGGTGAGGCCCAGGCGCTTGAACAGCTCGTTGAGCATCAGGATCATCTGGGCATCCATGAAGGGGGAGGAGATGCCGAACACCTCGGCGTCAATCTGATAGAACTGACGGTACCGTCCCTTCTGGGGTCGCTCCCGCCGGAACATGGGCCCGATGGTGTAGAGCTTTTTGATGGGATCCGCAGCATACATTTTGTGCTGGATGTATGATCGGACCACCGATGCCGTGGCTTCCGGGCGAAGGGTGATGTTGCTGCCCTTTCGGTCCGGAAAGGTGTACATCTCCTTTTCAACGATGTCGGTGACTTCGCCGATGCTTCTGGCAAAGAGTTCGGTCTTCTCGATCACGGGAAGCCGGATCTCCTGGAAGCCGAAATCTTCGAAAAGTTGGGATGCCGTTCGTTCAATGGTCTGCCACAGGGCGGTGTCGCCTGGCAGTATGTCTCTGAAGCCTCTGATGGTCTGTATCATTGTCGTCTGTGTTGTTGCCCAATAAAATATTATTATATTCAATGAAAATAAACCTTTCTTATATCCAAAAAACCATTGTTTAGTCAATATTATTTTTAATCCTGTCGGCTGCCCGGCATATGAAAACCCCGGAGGGTCCGGGATTTTTTCCAATGGGTCCGGCTTCCGGGGCAATTGCCGGGAAATGGGTTGAACAGGTCTTCAAATAATGTTAGTCAGAATTGACAAAGTGCCAGGTCGTTGTTTTACTACTTTTAATCTGATGACGAAGGAGAGCTTATGCAGCCCAGGGTAACCACTACCACATTGTTCAAGATGAAGCAGGAAGGCAGGAAAATAACGGCGTTGACAGCCTATGACCATCCGTTTGCCACCATGGTCGACGGGGCCGGCATCGATATGATTCTTGTGGGGGACTCCCTTGGCATGGTTGTCCAGGGCAAAGCGACCACCCTGCCGGTGACCATGGACGAGATGCTCTACCACACCGCCATGGTGACCCGGGCCTGTCAGCGGGCCATGGTGGTGGGGGACATGCCCTTTATGGCTTACCAGAGCTCCATTGATGCGGCCGTTGACAATGCCGGCCGGTTTCTCAAGGAGGCGGACGCCTCTGCGGTCAAGCTCGAAGGCGGGGCCGATGTGTGCGAGGTGATCCACGCCATTGCCAGGGCTGGCATCCCGGTCCAGGCCCATATTGGACTCACCCCCCAGAGTGTTCACCAGATGGGCGGGTTCAAGGTGCAGCGGGATCAGGAACGACTGATTGCCGATGCCCTCAAAGTCCAGGAGGCGGGGGCTTTTTCCGTGGTGCTGGAGGGCATTCCCTCTGACATTGCGGCCACGATTACGGAAAAACTGACCATTCCCACCATCGGCATCGGGGCGGGGGCGGACTGCGACGGGCAGATCCTTGTGCTCCACGACATGCTTGGTCTCCACGACAGGCATCTGCCGAAATTTGTGAAGCAGTTTGCAGATCTTAAGAAATTGGCAATGGAGGGGATTGCAAGCTACAGGGACGAGGTGAGGAACCAGACATTCCCCGGAAAGGAGCATGGGTATAAATAAATGATGAAACCTTCGATCTCCATCATCGGTTGCGGCCGGGTGGGAACGGCCCTGGCCGTGTTCCTCACCCGTGCAGGCTTTCCCTTGGCAGGGGTTGCCAGCCGCAGCCTGGCATCGGCCCAAAACACGGCCCGGCTCGCAGGGGCCGGCCAGGTGTTTGACACGCCAATGGATGCCGCAAAAAACGGCGAAATTATCTTTATCACCACCCCGGACGCTGCCATTGAAGGGGTCTTTGCCGACCTTGTCGCCCCAAAAGGGACGCTTGCCGGCAGGGTGGTTTTCCACTGCAGCGGCGCCTTGTCCTCGGGTATTCTCACCAAGGGGGCAGCGGCTGGTGTTGCCACAGGATCCATCCATCCCCTCCAGAGCTTTGCCCCCTACGAAGCGGGGCAGGCCTCCCCGTTCACGGGGATCAACATCTCAGTTGAGGGCGACGATCTTGCCGTTGCTGAGGGCACACGGATGGTTGAGGCCCTGGGCGGGGTCTCCTTCACCATCCCCACCCGTGCCAAGACCCTATACCATGCGGCCGCCGTGGTGGCCTCCAACTATCTTGTCACCCTGGAGCGCTTTGCCGTGGACCTTCTCCAGGAGGCTGAGCTGTCCGAAGCCAGGGCCTATGAAATCCTGGAACCCCTGATTCTGGGCACCCTTTCCAACATCAAAAACCGGGGAACCGTTGACGCCCTTACCGGACCCGTGGCCCGGGGCGACAAGGAGATCGTGGCACGGCACATGGCCGATATTGAAAAGGTCCGGCCGGAATATTCGGAACTTTACAGGCTCCTTGGCCAATACACCCTGAAGGTCGCAAGGGAAGGGGGGAGTCTTGCCCCGGAGAGCGCGGACAGCCTTGAAACGCTGTTCAAACCGCCCGGGTCCTGACCGTCTTATAGAAAACAGGATTGATAAATAAGTTTGATACATAACAGGAACAGGATGATGCTGAAGATGACCCGGATACTTTTGCCCTTGAGCCCCTTGCTCATGAGCCTTGCCCCGGCTTGCCCGCCTGCAAAAGAGGCAACGGCCGCAGGCAGGATAAACAGCCAGTCGATGTCCGCCATGGAGGCATACCCTAAAAATCCGGTTAAAGAGGAAAAGCAGACAATGAAAGTTGACGATGCCGCCGCTATTTTGGTCGGTGTCTTGAGAGCGTAAATCAAAAGAGGGACAACAAATACCCCGCCGCCGATTCCTAACAGTCCGCTCATTAAGCCAATGATGGTGCCGATGATGGTCCCGCCGATGATCTTTTTTGACGGCCCCATTGTACCAGGTTCAACACTGGCAGGAGGGGAGATCAGCATGCGGCATCCTGCCAGGGCGAGCACGATGGCAAGGAGGATCAAAAAGGGCTTAAGATCAATGCGCACATTGAAGTATGAGCCCACCGGGGCGGCCATTGCCGATGAGATGATCAGGGGAATGGACAGGGAAAAATCCACCATATTTTTTCGTGAATAGGTGTATGCGGCGGATGAGGCGGCAACAAGGTTGAGAAACAAGGACGCAGAGGCTGCCTGGGATTTTGCAAATCCCATAATTATAAAAAGAGGGGAAAACACGAGGCCTCCGCCAAGTCCGACCATTGTCAGTATCAGCGATATAAAAAGAATGGAGATAAAAAGAACTGTTGAGATGCCCATGGTTTTCCTTTTTTGCTACCTGCAGCCCCAACTGTGTCAGAGGCGTGGAGTTCTATTTTTTACTGACACGAATGTTATAATTTGCGTGTTAGTGCGCGTCAAGCAATATTTTTTAAATGGCTCTTTTCCATTTCCTGGTGGTGAAGACAGACACAATGTTGAATAGTTGCAAAATAAATTGACTTCCCCGGGGCTGTGGCTATAAAGTAAAGGCATCTGTTTGACATAAATCCCATCAATCACAGGAGATCCCATGGACTTTAAGGCAATGGCGTCAAACCTTGGCATTGACGAGGCGGATTTTATCGAACTTGCAGAGCTCCTGGTGATCACGTCGCTCTCAGATCTTGCCGCCCTTGAACAGGGCCTTGCCCAGGGCAGCAAGGAGCCGATTGCCCATGCGGCCCACTCCATCAAGGGCGCGGCCGGCAATCTCGGGTTCACCGATATCGCAGCCATCGCAGCGGAGATGGAAACCCTGGTCGGCCAGGGAGAGTTTGACTCGATCAACGCCAGGGCAGATGCCCTCAGGCAGGGTCTTGACGCCATCAACATGGCCATGGGGAGGTAAGCTACCATGGAAACAACCCAGCCCTTTACCGTCCTGGCAGTTGATGATAACCCTGTGAACCTGAAGCTCATGGAAAGTTCCCTGGTAAAAGAGGGGTACCGGGTGATCTCGGCCAGCAACGGGCCCAGAGCCAGGGAGCTCAGCGTGGCGGAGAAGCCCGATCTCATTCTCCTGGACATCCGGATGCCCGGGGAGGACGGGTTTGAGGTGATCCGCTTTTTAAAGGATAATCCCGTTACAGGGACGATTCCCGTCATTTTTCTCACTGCCTATGCAGAGATCAATTCAAAACTCCGGGGGTTTGATCTCGGGGCCGTGGATTATATTACCAAGCCGTTTCATCCCCTGGAAGTCCTTGCCAGGGTCGGGATTCACCTCAAGCTCTCCATTGCCACCAACTCGCTTATCGCGGAGCAGGCCCGGAAACTCGGGCAGATTACCGAAGCCCAGAACGCCATGCTGCCCCTTGCCGAAGAGTTGCCATGGGCACGGTTCGGGGTCTACTACAAGGCCCTTGAGGAGGCCGGGGGCGATTTCTATGATATTCTGAACATCTCGGATCAGATCACCGGTTATTTTGTGGCCGATTTTTCGGGCCATGATATCAAGACCAGTTACATGACCGCCGCCATCAAGGCACTGCTGGCCCAGAACTGCAGTCCGGTTTATTCGCCCCTGGAGAGCATGAAGATGATCAACGACGTGCTGGTGGAGATTCTCACGGATGGCAAGTACCTCACCGCCTGCTATGTCTGGTTGAACCGGAGTACGGGGAAGCTGTGCATCATCAGCGCAGGCCACCCGCCGGTGGTCCATATCCCCAAGGGCAAAGATCCCGAGGTGATACGGTTGGATGGGGATATCCTGGGCATGTTCAAGGATGCCAGGTTCGGCATCCACCGCATCCCGGTGGCCCCGGGTGACAGGCTCTTTGTTTACTCGGACGGTCTGGTGGAGTCGGTCAAGCGGAAGATCACCTGGGCCACCGGCGCTGAAAGCCTGGTTGAAAAGTTCAAGGAGGTCAGGGATGTGCCCTTTTGCGATGCCCCCACAGCCCTGATGGAAACGATTTTTGATAAGGGAGAGATTCCCGAGGATGATGTCGTCGTGCTCTGCGTGGAGGTGTGACCTATGTCCCACATATTTGACCGCTCCGTTACCGGGGAATCTGTCAGCGTTACCTTCAGCTCCACCCTGGAAAATATCGACCGCACCTGCGACGAGGTGACCGGTTTTCTGAAGCAGGGTTTCAAGGAGATGGCGGAGCATTTCTTTGCCATCAATCTTGTGATGCGGGAGGCCCTCACCAATGCCGTGCGCCATGGCAACGGCCTGGATCCCGGCAAACGGGTGACGTTTCTTCTTGAAATCGACCCCCACCGGTCCATCCGCATGGTGGTCGAGGACCAGGGGGATGGGTTTGACTGGCAAAGGGCGCGCCAGCGTCCGCCCAATGACGATGATGACCATGGCCGGGGCCTTGTGATCATGACCGCCTACTTCTCCTCCTGCGGATACAACCGAAAAGGGAATCGGCTGATTCTCGAAAAAAAACTCTCCCCTTTGATTTAATCTTATCCCCACACGCTCCTAACCGGTTTCTAACAGAATCCAGGTAATATTTCCTCCATGGAATCAATGAAATTACCCCTGAAACCCATAGGAGAAAAAATGAAAAAAACTATTGCGCTGATTTGTGTTGCTGTTTGTATGGCGGCCATGGCCGCATCCCCGGCCCTTGCCGGGGAGCTGGTTCTGAAAGGATCCACAACGGTGCTTCCCATTGCCCAGAGGGTGGCGGAATCCTATATGAAGCTCCATCCTGATGTGAAGATCTCCCTTTCCGGCGGCGGCTCCAGCAACGGTATCAAAGCCATTGTGGACGGCACCGCCGATATCGGGAACGCCTCCCGGTTTATCAAGTCAAAGGAGATAAAGCTTGCCACCGCCAAGGGGATCTATCCTGTTCCCCACAGGATCGCTTTGGACTGTATCGTGCCGGTGGTTCATTCCAAGAACCCGGTATCCGATCTCACCACAGAGCAGCTTAAGGCGATCTATCTTGGCAAGATCAGGAACTGGAAAGAGGTGGGCGGAGCGGATTTGAGGGTCGTGGTGATCTCCAGGGACACCTCCTCCGGCACCTTTGAGGTGTGGGAAAAGCTTGTGATGAAAAAAGCCAGGGTTATCCCCAGCGCCCTGACCGTGCCCTCCAACGGCGGGCTGGTCCAGGCCGTGGGAACCACCCCCGGCGCCATCGGTTATATCGCCCTGGGATATCTTAACGACGATATCAAGGCGTTGAGCGTCAACAGGGTGCCGGGCACCCCCGAGACCACCCGGAACGGCCTTTACCCCATCTCCCGTCCCCTGTTCATGTTCACCAATGGATGGATCAAGGGGCGGACCGCCGACTTCATGAACTATCTGTTGTCGAAAAAAGGTCAGCAGCTGGTTGAGGAAGCCGGAAGCATTCCGGTTTACTAACCTGAAAAATCTGGTGGGGGGCGGGAAGACAGAATGATTTCCCGGCCCTTGACTTGTCTTAACTCTAATCCGGACAAGCCAGAACCAAAAATAATCTGATTCTCTTGCCAAAATGACACGAAAATCAGAGCTAAGAAGCTAATGGAAATCCTATCTTGAAACAGCAAACCATTGAGAAAACAGTGAAGTGGTGCTTTATGGGGATCGCCCTATTTTCCATCACGGTACTGTTTCTGATCATGCTCTTCCTCGTGTTCGAGGGGCTGCCCATACTCAACCACGTGTCGTTCAAAGAGTTTGTCTTCGGTATCTATTGGTACCCCACCTCGGACCCGGCGGATTTCGGGATCTTTGCCCTGATCGTGGCGTCGTTCCTCGTGACCCTGCTCTCCGGGGTGGTCGCAATTCCCCTGGGGGTGATGACGGCGGTGTATCTTGCGGAGATCGCCTCAACCCGAACGGCGGAGATCGTCAAACCCCTGGTGGAACTCATGGCCTCCATGCCTTCGGTGGTGATCGGGTTTTTCGGCATGGTGGTGGTGGCGCCCTTTATCCGGAAGACCTTTGGCATCCCGGTGGGCCTGAACCTGTTCAACGCCTCCCTGATGCTGGCCTTCATGTCCATCCCCACCATCTGCAGTATTTCCGAAGATGCCATCTTCAGCGTGCCCCAGGCGTTGAAGGAGGCGTCCTTCGCCCTGGGGGCCACCCATCTTGAGACCATTGTCCGGGTCATTGTTCCGGCATCCATCTCAGGCATCTGCACGGCCGTCATCCTTGGGATGTCCAGGGCCATTGGAGAGACCATGGTGGTTCTCATGGTGGCAGGCGGGGCTGCCATGGTTCCGGGCTCCCTGTTTGACCCGGTGCGTCCCATGCCGGCCAGCATTGCCGCGGAAATGGCAGAAGCCCCTTTTGGCAGTGAACACTACCACGCCCTTTTTGCAACCGGGCTGGTACTATTTGCATTTACCTTTGTTTTCAACCTGGTTGCCGATTACATCTCCCATCGGTTTCGGCAGACAGGGGAGGCGTCGCTTTAACCATGAACAGGAGAAATATTGTTCAGACCATTGGATTCTTTTCCCTGCGAACGGCTGCCCTGATCAACGCAGCCGCCCTTGCCGTCATCGTCTGGTTCATGGTCTCCAGGGGATGGCGGGCGATCTCATGGGAGTTCCTGACCCAGCCGCCCATGGATTCCATGACCCGGGGGGGGATCTTCCCCTGCATCGTGGGCACGGTCTGGCTCATGGGGGTTGCCCTTGTGGTGTCCCTGCCCGTGGGGGTGGCCTCGGCCATCTATCTCAACGAGTATGCCGCCCAGGGGAAGTTTGTGCGGATCATTCGCCTTGGCATCAACAACCTTGCAGGGGTGCCGTCCGTGGTGTTCGGCCTGTTCGGCCTGGCCTTTTTCTGCATTGTCCTGAAGATGGGGGTGTCCATCCTGGCCGGCGGCCTTACGCTAGGGCTCATGACTCTGCCGGTGATCATCGGCACCTCGGAAGAGGCCCTGAAATCGGTTCCCCAGACCTACCGGGAGGCGTCCCTGGGCCTGGGGGCTACAAAATGGCAGACCATCTACAGGGTGGTGCTGCCCTCGGCGTTTCCCGGCATCATCACCGGCGGAATCCTGGGCCTGAGCCGGGCCGCAGGCGAGACCGCCCCCATCATGTATACAGGGGCTGTGTTTTTCACCCCGGACCTTCCCGGTTCCCTGTTTGACGAGGTGATGGCCCTGCCCTACCACATCTATGTGCTGGCAACGGCAGGAACAAACATCGCCGCCACCCGGCCACTTCAGTATGGTACCGCCCTTGTGCTCATCCTCCTGGTGTTTGGAATGAACCTTGGCGCCATCATCCTTCGCACGCGAATCAGAAAAAAAATGAGGTTATAATGGAGAGCAGCATCAAAATGCACGCAAAGGGTCTGGATTTTTACTACAACGACTCCCAGGCCCTGTACGACATATCCCTTGAATTTCCCCAGAACAGGGTCACGGCCCTGATCGGGCCGTCCGGGTGCGGCAAGAGTACTTTTCTCAGGTGCCTCAACCGGATGAACGATCTCATTCCGAAAACCCGGGCCAGGGGGGAGATCATGCTGGAAAACACGGATGTGTCTGATCCCGGCCTGGACGTGGTTTCCCTGCGGCGGCGGGTGGGCATGGTGTTCCAGAAGCCCAATCCCTTTCCCAAGACCATTTTTGAGAACATTGCCTATGGCATGCGGGTCAACGGCATCCGGGACAAGGCGCTTATCGCGGAAAAGGTGGAGACAAGCCTCAGGCATGCCGCCATCTGGGACGAGGTCAAGGACCGTCTCAACGAATCGGCCCTGGGGCTTTCCGGCGGCCAGCAGCAGCGGCTCTGCATCGCCCGGGCCCTTGCCGTGGAACCCGAGGTGCTGCTCATGGACGAGCCGGCCTCGGCCCTGGATCCCATTGCCACCCAGAAGATTGAAGAGCTGATCATCAGCCTCTCCAAGGAGCTGACCATCATCATCGTGACCCACAACATGCAGCAGGCCGCACGGGTGTCGGACATCACGGCTTTTTTCTATATGGGCAAACTTATAGAGGTCAACAACACAGACACCCTTTTTACCAAGCCGGAATTAAAACAGACAGAAGACTACATAACAGGCCGTTTCGGCTAAGGAGATACCATGGCAGGCAATCTGCAGAAAGAGATCGACAAGATAAAGAAAAACATCCTCTCCCTGGGAGCCATGGCGGAAGACCGGTTCAAGAAGGCGGTCCATGCGGTCAGGACAAACGATACCCTCGTGGCCCAGGAGATCATCGATTCGGATATTGAGATCGATGAGTTCGAGGTGGAGGTGGAGGAGGAGTGCCTCAAGATTCTGGCCCTGTACCAGCCCGTTGCCATTGATCTTCGATTTCTCATTGTCGTTGTCAAGATCAACAACGACCTTGAGCGGGTGGCGGATCTTGCCGCCAACATCGCCCAGCGGATCCGGACCGTTTCCGGAACAGATACGGGCCAGTACCGGTACGACTACTCCCCCATGGCCGAGAAAACAGGCCTGATGCTCAAGATGAGCCTGGATGCCCTGGTGGGAATGGACGCCGACATGGCAGACCGGGTCATCTCCATGGACAAGGAGGTCAACAAGATGAGAAATCAGGCCTATGATGCCATGAAAACCGCCATCCTCAAGGCGCCGGAACAGGTGGCACAGACCATCAACCTCTATCTCATCTCACGGCATCTGGAGCGGATCGGGGACCATGCAACCAACATTGCCGAGGAGGTGATTCATCTGATCCGGGGAAAGATCGTCCGCCACGGCATTTAGCTTATGATCCGGGGAAAGATCGTCCGCCACGGCATTTAACTTACGACAGTTGCTTCTCCGGGACTGACCAGTTCCGTTCGCTTACCCCAGTTGTTTCTCGGTGATCACCCGGTTGCGTCCCCCTTGCTTTGCCGCATAAAGGGCTTTGTCTGCCCGGTGGATCAGCGTCTTATCAGACTCTGGGGGCCGGTACTGGGAGATGCCAAGGGAGATGGTGATCTTGCCCATGGCCCGGCCCGATTCCTTGTGCTTCCATTCCCGGGTGGCAAGCAGGACCCGGATATTCTCTGCAACGGCCCGGGCCTGTTCAAGCTGGGTGTCGGGGAGCATGATGATGAACTCTTCGCCACCAAACCGTGCCGGGGTGTCCTTGCCCTTGATCTGCTGTTTCAATATGGCGGCAAAGGCCTTGAGGATGCTGTCCCCCACAAGGTGGCCGAAATTGTCGTTGATCCGCTTGAAATGGTCGAGATCGATCATGATGATGGAAAAGGGCTTGCTTGCTGCCTTGGCCGCAGCCATGGCAGCGTGGAGTTTCTTCTCAAAGCCGCGCCGGTTCAGCAGGCCGGTCAGGGCGTCTGTTTTTGCTTCCTGTCTGGATTGCTCAAGTTTACTGCGAAGGCTGGCAAGCTCTTCAGAGGAGGAGGTCATGCGTCCCTGGAGATGCTTTCCCGACTGCACCAGGTCTTTTGCCTCCTGGATCATATGATCCACGGCAGAGCTGATGGTTTCGATATCCTCGGCACTGTCCAGTTCCTTTGCAAGGGTTTCCAGGCGTTCCCCATGGCCTGCCAGATCCCCTTTTGTGGTGATGACATAGCGGGAGATATCGGTGAGGATCTCTTTTACCTCTTTCAGCAGTTTCTCCGTTATGGACCTGTTCTTGTCGGCTATGTAAGCCTGGTGGAATCGCTTGATTGTGGCAACGTTGATGGGCTTTGAGTTTTCGATGGTATGGTCGATCGCTTTTTTAAGCGGCGCATTGTTCCCCGCGATATACTCGTACCATACGGAATAGCAGGTGGGGTCGGCCGGCAGATTGTACTTGCTGATGATGCCAAGGGTCAGTCTCAGATACTCTCCGGCCTGGTCTCTGTTTTCGCTGTAGTACATTGTCGGTCCTCGCCTGGGGTTGGAATGGTTAAGAGATTTCATTTCACAGGCCTTTTTGTTTGTCAAGCTTAAATAGTAATTCCCAGGGGGCAAATTACTATTTATGGAATAAAATAGGGTTTGAACAGAATATTAACAAAATGCTAACATTGCTCTGGTAGAGCATTCTTATAGATGTTTGCACTCGGATTGATACCTGTTTTGTCTGTGTAGTTAAGAGATGGGCGCAATTTATATGCGAATCGCTATAACGACCCTGGCCCGGATGCATGGGGCCGGGACGACTGTCAAACAAAGGAAAGTAATATGGCAAAAGAGAGAATACTGATCGTTGATGATGAAGAGGATATAGTCGAACTGGTTCGATATAACCTGGAAAAGGAGGGGTA
Organism: Desulfobacterium sp.; assembly: GCA_030145245.1. GTDB lineage: Bacteria > Desulfobacterota > Desulfobacteria > Desulfobacterales > Desulfobacteraceae > Desulforapulum. The sequence goes on along the minus strand of JAQYWC010000076.1, from coordinate 73,244 downwards.
TGAAACCCTTGTGGCCTTTTCCGGGGAAGATGCCCTCGCCCTGGCTCTCAGGGAGATGCCCGATCTTGTGGTGCTCGATCTCATGCTTCCGGGCATCGACGGCCTGGAGGTGACGCGCCAAATACGAAATGGCGATACCACGTTTGACCTGCCCATCGTGATGCTCTCGGCAAAGGGCGAGGAGGCCGATATTGTTACGGGCCTTGAACTCGGGGCAAACGATTATCTGTCAAAGCCGTTCAGTCCCCGGGAGCTGATTGCCAGAATTAGAGGAATTCTTCGCAGGCGGAGGAAAAGCGGCGACGGGGTGTCGCCGGGCATCACCACAGCCGGCTCCCTGGTGATCGACCATGGCCGCCACCGGGTCATGGTGGACCGGGAAAATATAGAGCTGACCTTTTCCGAGTTTCAGGTGGTCTCGTTTCTGGCCGCAAAAAAGGGGTGGGTATTTACCCGGGGGCAGATCGTGGATGCGGTCCATGGTGAGAACTATGCCGTTACCGAGAGAAGCGTTGATGTGATCATTGCAGGGTTGCGCAAAAAACTGGGCCCCTGTGCCACATCCATCGAAACGGTCCGGGGGGTGGGGTACCGGTTCAAGGAGGAGGAGGATGCCTGAAAAAAAGAGAAAACTGCTGTGGCATATTTTTCCTTCTTTCCTCCTCATCATGGTTGTCTCCCTCACCGTCGTGACCTGGTACTCCACGGGATTCTTCAGAAAATACTATCTTGTCAACACCGAAACCGATCTCACCACCCAGGGCACTTTGATTCTGCGGGAGATATCCGGCCCCCCCCATGACCGGGTCAATGGGATCTGCAAGGAGATTGGCAGGGTCACCCAGACACGGGTGACGGTTGTGCTGCCGTCGGGCCGGGTGATCGGCGATTCCTTTGGGACGGTCCCGGAGATGGAGAACCACCGGGACCGGCCGGAAATTGCCGCAGCCCTGAAGGGGGACAAGGGGGTGTCTGTCCGGTACAGCGATACCCTTGGCAAGAAGATGATGTACGTGGCCCAGCCCATGGAGAGCCAGGGCCGGGTTGCCGGGGTTGTAAGGACTGCTGTGTCTGTGTCAAACATCGACAGCGAGATCCGTTCGGTTCAGAAGAATATCGTTGCTGCCCTGGTGGTCACGGTCATTGCCGCTGCCGGCGTGGGTCTGCTGGTTTCCAGGCGTATCACCCGGCCCCTTGAGGAGATGCGGGCCGGTGCCAGGGGGTTTGCCACGGGTGACCTGACCCGGCGGCTGGCAGTGCCCGATACCGAGGAACTCTCCCTGCTGGCCACGACCATGAACCAGATGGCCGGTCGCCTGGATGAGAAGATCCAGAGTGCCGAGACCCGCACCATGGAGCTTGAGGCGGTGCTTTCCAGCATGAAGGAGGGGGTGATCGCCATCGACCTGAACGAGGGAATCCTCATGGTCAACCGGGCGGCCGCCAGGATATTTGACGCGCCTGCCCGGGAGCTGACCAACCGGAACGTCCATGAGATCGCCCGGAATTACGATCTTCAGCAGTTTCTTAACAAGGCCCTGGCCAGCCATGATGCGGTTGAGGAGGATATCCTTTTCACGGGGACACGGGAGCATGTGTTCAACATCCACTCCACCGCCCTGTGTAACTGCCGGGGGGGGCGCATGGGAACCCTGGTGATCTTCCATGACATCACCCGGATTAGGCGGCTGGAAACCATGCACAAGGATTTTGCCGCAAACGTTTCCCACGAACTCAAGACCCCCCTGACCTCCCTCAAGGGCTTTGTGGAGACCCTCCAGGACCTGGACGAGAAAGAGGTTCTGGAAAAAAGGCGCAAGTTCCTGACCATTCTTGAGAAAAACGCCAACCGTCTCATTGCCCTGGTGGATGATCTCATGGTGCTTTCGAGGCTTGAGAGAAAAGAGGGGCTGGTGCCGGTGTTTGACCCGGAAGAGCTGACCCCGGTGGTTAATACGGCCCTTTCCGCCTGTAAATATATGGCTGAAAACCGGGGGATCATTCTCCAGGCCGCTGTTTCACACGCCCCATCTGTCTTGATGGATCCCCTTCTCATGGAGCAGGCTGTGGTCAATCTTGTGAACAACGCAATTAAGTACAGCGAGCCCGGAAGCGAGGTCTCGGTTGAAGGCGGGGAGAAGGAGGGGTATGCCGTGATCCGGGTGGTTGATTCAGGCCCCGGCATCAGCAGTGAACATCTGCCACGGATATTTGAGCGGTTTTACCGGGTGGACAGGGCCAGGAGCCGGGAGATGGGTGGCACAGGTCTGGGGCTTGCCATTGTAAAGCATATTGTCCAGTACCATGCCGGCGAAATCCGGGTGGAGAGCACCCCGGGCAAAGGATCTGTGTTTGAGATCCGCCTGCCCCTGGCCTGATCGGATAAAGGCCAGCGCATGGCCATCCCCCTTGTATCCGATCCGTTCCAGCGGGTTTTACGCCAGGGGTGAGTAGTTGAGGTACACAAGCCTTACAATGGTGAGGAAAACAACGATGAGGAAGATCGGGCGGATGAAGCCCGCCCCTTTTTTAATGGCAAGGCCTGAGCCCAGCCTTGCCCCCAATACCTGGCCCAGGGCCATGCACAGTCCAACGGAGTAAATGACGTTGCCCCCAAGAACGAACATGGCCAGGGCAACGATGTTGCTGACAAAGTTCATGATCCGTGTGAACCCGGATGCCTTGGTCATGTTGAATCCCATGATGGCCACAAATGCCGCCGTCCAGAAGCTGCCGGTGCCGGGACCGAAAAAACCGTCATAAAATCCCAGGGCCAGGCCGAAAATGAGGAAAAACAGGTTCCGGGGCAGCTTTGCCCGGGTGGTGCCTGTGCCCAGGTTCCTGGTCAGGAGGGTGTAGAGAAACACCGCCACCAGCAGAAACGGGATCACCTTGTTCAGGAACTGGGCATCCATGTGCTGGATGGCCCAGGCGCCGGTCACCGCTCCCACCAGGGTAAAGATAGCACCGGTCCAGGCGTCCCCGAGCTTTACCTCCCCTTTTCTGATGTAGTTGTATGCCGCAGACAACGTTCCAAAGCTTCCCTGGAGCTTGTTGGTGCCAAGGGCCATCTGGGGCGAAATCCCCGTGGACAGGAGTACCGGCAGGGCGATCAATCCACCTCCCCCGGCAATGGAATCCACAAATCCCGCAGAAAAACCAGTACCAAACAAGAGTAAAAACAGTTGGGGGGTCAGCTCAATGGAGGGCATGATCAACAATCCTTTTAATGTTATTGGGGGTCAGGCTTTCCTTATTGTTCGTGTTGGCGGTTTGATCCTGTACCGGCGCAATAAGAAAAGCCTGACCCCTTTCGTCTAAGCTGATAGCCCGGAACCGATTAAAAAACAAGCACAATTATTGCCTGGACATTCCCCTTGTCAAGATAGTATGGAGATGGAGCGCAGGGTTTTGGATTCTGATCCGTTGGCATGGATGAGGGCAAGGGTGCTGGTGAAGATCACCAAAGGGACGCGTTCAGGAATGGGGAGGAAAAAATGGCACATATCAAGGAGACCGAATTGAACCTGTGGGCGGAGGGTGCCCTTTGGGGAAACCGGCTTGGGGCCGTGGAAGCCCATCTTTGCCGGTGCGAACGGTGCAGGGAAAGGGCCCGGGAGCTGAAGATCCTGTTTGACTCCCTGGACCAGCTGCCCTCCCTGCCCCTTACCCGGGCGGTTGAAGCCAGGGTGGCGGCCATCCCGAAAGCCGCTTCCATTGTCCCGGCCCCCCCCTCCCTTTGGCAGCTCCTTGAGCGGCAATGGCGGTCCCTTGCCTATGGGGTCGTGGCTGCAGGGGTTGTGACCGGTTGTATCCTGGGGGCCACGGTTCTGGATTATTTTTCCCAGCCCATGGATTTAGGTGGTATGATCGCAGCCGTGGAGGTTGAGGAGGGCTATGCCGGCTATCTTTTTTTTGAAGAGGGGGCTGAATTTTGAATTTATTGACAAAACGCCTTGTGGTGATATTTTCACTGGGGCTTAATCTCGGTTTTCTGATCATGGGCGGCTATGTGCTGGTACAGAAGGGATGGGGAGAAAAATCAGGCTCCCATCACCGGTTCAGGCATACCCGGCCCTTTGACCGCCTGGATCTTGATCCCGGCCAACAGGCCAGGGTCGACGCCCTGGGCGAAGCGTTCAGGGCTGAGATGAAAAAGATCTATCTTGGGGCCATGGAGGAGGAGCTTGCCATCATCGACCATCTCATGAACGCGGTGGAACCGGACCGGGCGCTCATCAACGGCCATACCCGGAAGATGGTGGCCCTTGAAACCTTCAAGGCTGAGAAGCGGGTTACCCATTTTCTGGAGGTCAAGGGCTCTTTGACCGATGATCAGGCAAGGGCGTTCTTCACCCTTTTGCGGGAGTACAAGCAGCAGAAGATCGACCGGCGACGGGGACATTGACCCCAGGGGAGTGGCATGGGCAGCTGGCAGCACCTGCCGGGCAAAAAATGTGAACCCCCCGGGGATGCTGGGATGATGCAGGCCATCGCCCAGGGGAGCGAGGCCGCATTTCTGGAGCTGACCGCACGGTATCAACAGCGGGTGCTCAACTTTGCATTCCGGTCCCTTGGGACACGGCAGGAGGCTGAAGATGTGGTCCAGGAGACTTTTTTAAGGCTGTTCAAGGGAGCCGCTACCTATGATGCCAGGGGGGCGTTGACCGCTTTTGTGTTCAGGATCGTACGGAACCTGTGCATCGACAGGGTTCGGAAAAAGAGCCCCGAGTTGCCGGACAGGCTTCCCGATCCCCCGGACCATCAAACGCCCCATGACTATCTTGACCGGAAGCAGGCCATGGCGTCCCTGGCAATGGCGGTCCGGGCGCTTCCTGAAAACCAGTGTACCGCAGTGATCCTGCGGCACACCGAGGAGCTGAGCTACAGGGAAATTGCAGATGTTATGGGTGTCTCCACCTCGGCTGTGGAGTCCCTTCTGGTGAGGGGGAGGCGAACCTTGAGGAAAAAACTTGGCAACAGCCCGGGGGTGTTGGGTGAATAGAACCGTAACCGTGGAAATCGTATTCAAATGAGAAGAGAAACCATCGTCACCATCGCTATTTGTGGGTTGTTCCTGTTGGTCCAGGGTTGTGTGGGTGTTAAATCGCCGCCTGAATCCCTTGTGCCCGAATCGTTCCCGGACGCCTATCTCCAGGACCCGGGAGCAGGAGCTCCGTTACAGGAGCGGTGGTGGGAAAGCTTTGGCAGCGACCCGTTGAATCTCATGGTGGAGACTGCCCTTGGCAGCAACTTCACCATCAGGGAGGCCTTTGCAAGGCTTGACCAGGCAAGGGCAATATCGAAAGAAAAGCGTTCCCCACTCTTTCCGAGCCTGGATCTCCAGGCAGGGGTCAGCCAGAGACGAACCCGGGACAATGGCCATGAATCCACCGTGGATCTTTTCTCCCTCGGGCCTGCAGCAAGCTATGAGGTGGATCTTTGGGGAGGTGTAAGGGCCCGGGCCCGGGCGGGAGAGATGGCGAGCAGGGCAAGCCGCCTGGACCTTGAGACGGCCGCCATGACCGTGGCGGCAGAGGTGGCCACCACCTGGGTGGAACTCGTTTCAACCCTGGGGGAGCTCGACCTTGTCAGAAAGCAGCTTCAGATCAACACCATGCTGCTGGAACTGTTGGAGCTCAGGTTTGAAAACGCCCTTTCCACCGGGCTTGATCTCCTCCAGCAGCAGGAGGTGGTGGCCCGGGCAAAGGCCCAGATGCCGCCCCTGGAGAATCGCATCAGCACGCTTTCCAACCGGCTTTTTCTGCTCCAGGGCAGGGCTCCGGTAAAGGAAATATCCCTGGATAAGACCGGTTTGGCCGAACTTCCCCTGTTGCCCGACATCGGTATCCCCGGGGATCTTCTTTTCAAGCGGCCCGATGTCCGGGCGGCCTGGCTGAGGCTTGTGGCCGGAAGGTGGGACCGGGCAGGTGCCCGGGCAGACCGGCTGCCGTCGTTGAATCTCACGGGAAGCATGATCTACCAGAACCCTGGCTTGGACAGTCTGTTCAACTCCTGGGTCCTCTCCCTGGCGACGAACCTTACCGGGAACCTGTTTGACGGCGGAAAAAGGGCGGCAGCCGTTGACAGGGCCGATGCCGTTGTGGACGAGCGGCTTGCCTTTTACGAGAAAACCGTATTCACGGCCCTGGTGGAGGTGGAAGACGCCCTGTCCGGCGAGATCCACCAGCGGGAGTGGCTTACCTCCCTCAATAAGCAGCTTGAAACCGCCCGCCTGGCCCTGAAGGAGGCCACCAACCGCTATCAAAAGGGGCTCTCCGACTTTCTTCCCCTGCTCAGGGAACAGCTGAATGTCCAGGGCCTGGAGCGGGAGATCATCAAGCAGCAGGCCCAGCTCATCATCGCAAGGATCTCCCTGCACCGCTCCCTTGGCGGCACCTGGACAGATTCCCTTGGTGTTGAGGAAAAGAGCGGCACCCGGAGAGATACCCTTGGCGTTAAGCAAAAAAGCGGCAGGGGGGCCTGAACCGCCATGGAAGCGGGGCGAACCATGGCCTTTGGCCTGTTTAGCCTTGTTTTATTATCACCTTAAATTGCATGGAAACCATCATGATCAAACAGACTAAAACAGGGTGGGGCGTCAGGGCGATGCGGATTCTTGTCCCCATCTCCATCGTCTTTGCAGGCCTTGCCCTTGCATGTTTTCTCTATGTCACAAAACCCTCTGCAAAGCGGGGAACCGCCCAGATCAAGGCGCCCCTGGTGGAGGTGATGGCGGCCAGCGCCGCTGACCATGTGGTCACCCTCTCCTCCATGGGAACCGTGACCGCCTCCCGGTCCATGGCCCTGAAACCCAGGGTGGGCGGGTTTGTGTTCAACACATCCCAGCGCTTTCTCCCGGGGGGCATCTTCAAGAAAGGGGAGGTGATCCTGACCCTTGATCCCATGGATTACAAACTTGCCCTGGAAAAGAGGAAAACCCTTGTGGCCCGTGCCAGGGCCGAGCTCAACCTTGAGCGGGGCCGGCAGGAGGTTGCCAGGGCCGAGGTGAAACTCATGGAGACCACCTCCGGGAAACGGTTTCGCGACTCGGATCTTGCCCTGAGAAAACCCCAGCTGGCAAAGGTGCAGGCCGATCTTGCGTCGGCCATGGTCGATCTTGAAACCGCCCGGCTGAACCTTGAACGAACCGTGATCCGTGCTCCCTTCAACTGCATGGTCATGGAGAAAAAGGTGGAAGAGGGGTCCCAGGTCACAAGCCAGGAGACCCTGGCAACCCTCTCTGCCACGGATGAATACTGGGTTGCGGCCACCCTTCCCATGGATGAGCTTGCCTGGATCCGGTTCCCCTTGTCCGGCCAGGGCCAGGGCAGTCCTGTCACCGTGTTCACCCGGGATAACAAGACCCACCCGGGCAGGATATTGAGGCTGTTGGGGGATCTGTCCCCCCAAAGCCGACTGGCCAGGGTGCTCATTGCGGTCAGGGATCCCCTTGGCCTTGAAACCGGAAAAGTCAATCCCTTGCTCATCAACGCCTATGTGAGGGTGGTCATTGAGGGGGAACGGATCAACAATGTCATTGCCCTTCCCCGGCAGGTGGCAAGGGACGGCAATGGGGTCTGGATCGCCCGGAATAACCGGCTTGCCATCGGCCGGCTTGAGATCCTGTGGAAAAATGCCGAGACCCTGTTCGTGAAATCCGGGGTAATGCCCGGTGATAAGATCGTTCTTTCCGACCTCTCCTCTGTTGTGGACGGCATGGCCATACGGGTCCAGGACTGTGGGGACGGGCCGGCAACGGCCGGCCGGACTTTGGACGGGGAAACCAGCGGAAAGATCCGGGAGCAGGCTCCCCAAAGTTGAACGTTTAGCTTCTTAGCTCTGATTTTCGTGTTATTTTGGCAAGAGAATCAGATTGTTTTTGGTTCTGGCTTGTCCAGATTAGGAAAAAGATTGCGTGACCATGGAAAATATTGAAAACCGAACAGAGCGAAAAGGTGCTGTGCCATGGATGGCCGGCAACAGCGTGGCAGCCAACCTTCTGATGGTGGTCCTCCTGGTGGGAGGACTCTTCATGGGCAGCAAGATCAAGCAGGAGGTGTTTCCTGAGTTTGAGATCGGGATCGTCAACGTCTCGGTGAGCTATCCCGGGGCAAGCCCGGAAGAGGTGGAGCGGGGCATTGTCCTTGCCGTTGAAGAGGCGGTCCAGGGCCTGGACGGCTTGGACGAGATGCGGTCAACGGCCTTTGAGGGCCATGCCCGGGTCTCCCTTGAGGTGCTCGAGGGGGTGGATGTGAGGAGCTTTGCCCAGGAGGTGGAGAGTGAGATAGACGCCATCACTTCTTTCCCGGATGAGGCGGAGACGCCCATGGTTTCCGTGGCTACCCGCCGCCGCCAGGTGGCCTCATTTTCCCTGTTCGGCGATGTTTCCGAGAATGTCCTGAGGGACAGGGCCGAGCTGTTGCGGGAGATGCTGCTCCAGGACCCCGCCATCACCCAGGTGGAGCTCAATGGGGTCCGGGATTACGAGATCCACATTGAAGTGCCCCAGGAGAGCCTTAGGCGGTACAACTTAACCCTTGCCAGGATCGCCGCCACAATTGCCAACTCCTCCATTGAACTGCCCGGGGGAAGCCTTAAGACCTCCGCCGGCGAGATCATGGTGAGGATGAAGGAGCGGCGGGAGCTGGCAAAGGAGTATGCAAAGCTTGCCGTCATCACCCTTGACGACGGGGCAAGGGTGCTCCTGGAGGATATTGCCGTCATTACGGAGGGGTTTGAGGACTCCAACAACCATGCAAGCTTTAACGGCAAACCCGCGGTCATGCTCGAGGTGTTCCGGGTGGGGGACCAGAAGCCGGTGGTGGTGGCCGATGCTGCCAAGGCCGGGATCGAAAGGTTTAAACAGTCCCTGCCCCCGGGGATCGACGTGGCCATGATCCATGACCGGTCGGAGATCTTCAGCCAGCGGGCGGCCCTGCTGGCCAAGAACGGCTACATGGGCCTGGGCCTGGTGTTTCTCTTCCTGGCCCTGTTCCTGGATATCCGCCTGGCCTTCTGGGTCTCCCTGGGCATTCCCATCTCTCTGTTCGGTTCTTTTCTCCTGCTGCCCCTGACCGATTTTTCCATCAACATGGTATCCATGTTCGCCTTTATCGTCACCCTCGGTATTGTGGTGGATGACGCCATCGTGGTGGGGGAGAACGTCTACCACTACCGCCAGAGGGGGGTGCCGTTTCTGGATGCAGCCATCCGGGGCACCCGGGAGGTGGCCGTGCCCGTGGTGTTCAGTATCCTCACCAATATCGTGGCGTTTCTGCCCATCATGTTCGTTCCCGGCACCATGGGTAAATTTTTCAAGATCATTCCCGTGGTGGTGATCACGGTATTTCTCGTTTCACTTGTGGAGAGCCTCTTTATCCTGCCGGCCCATCTGGCCCATGGGAAAACAGGTTCCAAGGGTAAGGTCATGGGGTGGATCATTGCCCGGCAGCAGCGGGTCAGCAACGCTCTTGTCTCTTTTGTGGACAGGGTCTACGTCCCCTTCCTGGGCCGGGTGTTGGGGAACCGCTACACCTGTCTTGCCATTGCCGTTGCCATCCTTTTCATCGTGGGGGGCTATATCAAGAGCGGCCGGATCACCACCACCCTCATGCCCCGGGTGGAATCCGATTATGCCTATGTTACGGCCTCCCTTCCCAGCGGCAGCTCGGAGGAGCGGGTGTCAGCGGTATTTGAGCGCATCTGCGATGCGGCCCGGACAGTGATCAAAGAAAACGGCGGCCAGACCCTGGCCCGGGGATTCTTCTCCCATGTGGACGATAATGTGATCACCTCACGGATCATGCTTACCCCGGGGGATGTCCGGCCCATCCACACCTCGGAAGTTACGGATCTGTGGCGCACTGAGCTTGGCCCCGTTCCCGGCCTTGAATCCATCACCTTCCAGGCGGACCGGGGCGGTCCCGGATCCGGCACCTCCCTGACCATGGAGCTGAGCCACCGGGAGATCGGCACCCTCAAGGCAGCAAGTAAAGCATTGGCCCGGGAGCTTGCCAACTTCCCCACCACCCGGGACATCGATGACGGATCGGCCAGGGGGAAACAGCAGTTTGACTTTACCATGCTGCCTTTGGGCGAGATGATGGGGCTCAAGGCCCGGGATGTCGCCCTCCAGGTGCGCCACGCCTTCTACGGGGCCCAGGCATTGAAGCTCCAGCGGGGGCGGAACGAGGTAACGGTGAAGGTGCGCCTGCCAGAGCAGGAGAGGACCTTTGAGCACAATCTCGAGACCCTCATGGTTCAAAACCAGGAGGGCCAGGAGGCGCTGTTGCGGGAGGTGGTTGCCATGGCGCGGGGCAGGGCGTACACCTCGGTTGATCGCCGGGACGGACGCCGGATCTCCACGGTGTCGGCCAATGTGGTGCCAAGGAACGAGACCAACCGGCTCATCGACGTGCTCAAGGAGGAGATCCTTCCCCGTATCCAGCACGACTATCCCGGGCTGACCTGCAAGTTCCAGGGCCGCCAGGCCGACATGCGGGAGAGCACTTCAAGTCTCATCTCCGGCCTGATGATGGCCCTTTTCGTCATTTATGCCCTGCTGGCCGTGCCCTTCAGGAGCTATGTCCAGCCCCTGATCATCATGGCGGCCATCCCCTTTGGCATTGTCGGGGCCGTGATCGGCCACATCCTGCTGGGTTATTCCCTCTCCCTCATGAGCCTGTTCGGGCTTGTGGCCCTCTCAGGGGTGGTGGTGAACGACTCCCTGGTGATGATCGACTTTGCCAACCGCCGCAGGCACAGCGGCGTCCCGTCCCACGAGGCGATCCTCCAGGCAGGCAAGCAGCGCTTCCGCCCCATCCTTTTGACCACGCTGACCACCTTTGGGGGACTGGCCCCCATGATCTTTGAGACCTCCCGCCAGGCAAGGTTCATGGTGCCCATGGCCATCTCCCTGGGGTTCGGGATCCTTTTTGCCACCCTCATCACCCTGGCCCTGGTGCCCACCTTTTACATGGTGGTGGAGGATTTCCTGGGGCTCTTCACCGACGAGGCCCGCAACGAGGCAGACGCCCGCATTTCGGAACCGTTGGCATGACTCTTCACCATGATCTGAATAGAAAAAACTTATTTTGATATAGGTTTTGCGATTTGTTATCCTCATAGGTTAGGCTCAGGTGGGAGATTTATCCATGACAGACAGACTACCACATGTAATCCTTGACCGTGCGCACGGCCAAGGATTCTCAAAGACGCTCCGACCTGTTTGATCCGACCACGCTGTTGGACGGTGCTGCCATGGAATAGATTATTTTTAAATTCGCCGGTCAATTCAACTTGATTTTCAATACCGTTATTTGCGTATTGGTTCTATCTCTTTTAGAGGGGCTTTATGTTGCTGATTTTATGATTATTTCATGATATAATTTCTCGTAAAAAAAATGTGCGAGAAAAGTATGGCAAACTTTAAGAAATATAGTTTTCCGCAAAGCATACCCGGATCTGTCAGATTCCATGAACAGGTCATCCCGGGAACATTCGCGTTTACATTATGTATTCTGGCCTTTTTTATCCTGCTGATGCCGTTGATATCGGTTGCAGCCCTGCCGGAAGGCGCAATGCCTGAATTCACAGAAGAAGAAAAAGCGTTTATTAAAACCCATCCTGTTATCCGTGTCAGCAACGAAAAAAGCTGGGCGCCCTTTAACTTCCGGGAGAAGGGAAGTCCTAAAGGGCTGTCAATCGATTATATGGATCTGCTGGGCCGGAAGGCGGGACTTGGTATCGAATATCTCACAGGCCCCACCTGGAATGAATTGCTTAAAATGATAAAACAGAAAGAGCTCGATGTTATTCTCAACATTGTTAAAACCGATGACCGGCAGAAGTATCTCTTTTATTCAGAGCCGTATGCCTCAAATCCCAATGTTATCGTGAGCAGAAAAGAAGATAGTTATGAAACCATTGAGCAACTTTTCGGTAAAACCGTTTCATTTCCTGAGGGATTTTTCTATCAAGAGGTTCTGGCTGAAAAATATCCCCGGATCAGGCAATTGACCGTAAAAAATACCCTTTGCTGCCTTAAATCCGTATTGTATGGCAAAGCGGATGCAGCGTTGGGGCAGATCGCCATATTTAATGACCTTATGAGCAGACATATGCTTACTGGTCTTCATGTCTCGGGAGAATTGGATATCGGAGACCCGGAATATGCTAATCTGCGCATGGGTGTCCGGAATGACTGGGGTTCTCTTCAAGCCATATTGGCCAAGGCCATGGACTGTGTAACTGTCGAAGAGATGAACAGGATCAGGCAAAAATGGCTTGTGCATCATGAAACTGCGAAAAAGGAAGCACTCTTTCTGACAGAGGATGAAGAAAGATTTCTTGTGGAACATCCGGTTGTTCGTATTAACAATTTTTACTGGCCTCCTTTTGATCTTAATGATGGTGGTGTCGCGACGGGCTTTGGTATTGATTATCTTAATCTTTTGGCCCAAAAATCTGGTTTTACCCTTGAGTATGTAAGAGACATCTCATGGAGCAAACTTTTGAGGATGTTTTATGATAAAAAGATCGATCTGCTTCATTCGGTAGGCATGTCGGAAGAGAGAAAAAAAAATGGGCTTTATACAAAACCGTTTTACCGAAATCGCATTGTGTATGTTACAAGTAGGGAAAACCCAGATATCCGGGAACTCAATGAGCTGAAATACAAACCTGTTGCAGTCCTGAAAGATACCTTGTTTACAAGTTTTTTAAAAGAGAACTATCAAGATATAAAATACATTGAATATGAAACCACCCGTGAAACACTGGAAGCGGTTTATATAGGAAAGGCCTATGCTGCAATAGAGTTTGACTCGGTAGCAAAATATGTCATTAAAAAAAATATGTTCAGCGGATTAAAAACTTGCGGCCGTCTGAAAGAGTTTGACAACCGTCAAAGCGTCCCCCTTTATTTCGTTGTCAGAAATGACTGGCCTGAACTCCACAGCATACTTGAAAAAACCATGGAACGGGTTACACTCGGGGAGATATCGGAACTCAAAAAAAAATGGTTTGCTGAGGAAGTAAAAACAAAACAGGAAAGAATTAAGCTGACCGATGAAGAAAAAGCCTTCCTGGAAAAATATCCGGTTATCCGGGTTTCCAACACAACAGACTGGCCGCCCTTTGATTTCGCCATCGGAGACCAGCCCCGGGGACTAAGTATTGACCTGGTGAAAATGATCGCGGATCGTATCGGCATAGGGGTTGAATTTGTTAACGGCTACACATGGGGTGAACTCATGCAGTTGTTCCGGGAACGGGAAATCGATGTCATTCATTCTTTATGTAAGACAAGGGAAAGAGAGGCGTACGGATTTTTTTCATTGCCCTATTACACCAGTAAGAATAACTTCGTTGTCCATAAAGATTCCCCCGATATAGATGAACGCGAACAGCTCAATGGAAAAATCCTTGCAGTTCCAAAGGGCTGGTTCTATGAAACGTATTTCAAAAAACATCATCCAAAAGTGACTGTTCTGGCTGTACGAAGCATGCATGAAGCTTTTGAAGCCGTCTGCTCCGGGAATGCTGACGCAACCATCGATATTGCTCCCGTGGCAAGATATCGTATCCGTAAGCATCTGATGGACAACCTGAAAATCTCCGGAACTTTTATAAACCCTGAAATGGATAGTGTCGCAATGTCCCTTTATATCTCTGTCCGGAAAGACTGGCCTGTCCTTAACAGGATGTTTGAAAAAGCATATGGCTCCATAACTCCCGCTGAGATACAAAAACTGAAAGAAAAGTGGCTGGGTGAAATTCAAGACAAATATGGAATGCTTTTTTCCCGTGAAGAGCACGCCTATCTGCAGCAACGGGGGGCGGTCACAATGTGTGTTGATCCGGCCTGGATGCCCTTCGAGAAACTGAACGACCAGGGGAGACATGAAGGCATGGCTGCCGACTTCATGGAAATTATCAGCAGGCGTATTGAAAAGGAAATCAATGTGGTGAAAACGTCAACCTGGAGTGAATCTCTTGCGTTTGCCCGACAAAGAAAATGCGATATCATCTCCCTTGCCATGGAGACCGAAGACCGGAAAAAATATCTTAACTTTACTTGCCCTGTGTTGAGTTTTCCTATTGTTGTTGCCACTGGGATGGATGAGCCTTTTATAGAGAAGATAGAGCAGATCCTGGACAGGAAACTGGCGGTAGTAAAAGGCTATGCTCTTTATGAAACACTCAGGGAAAGTTATCCGGGGATTGACTTGGTCGAAGTTAAAAATGTCGAAGACGGTTTGAAAAAAGTCAGGTCAAAAAAGATTTTCGGATTTATCGATTCTGTAGCTGCCATAAGCTACAGTATCCGTAAACAAGGGCTCTCGGATATGAAAATCAGTGGAAAACTTGATCATGAGCAGGAGCTTTCCATCGCTGTCAGGAACGATGATAAGGTGTTGTATGATATTCTGCAGAAAGCGGTTCTGTCACTGACAGAAGAGGAACGCCAGGATATATACAATAAATGGATTGCAGTTCGCTATGAAAGAGGGTTTGACTATTCAGCAATATGGAAAATAGCGCTTGCAGGTATTTTGCTGTTTACTATTGTGTTCGTCAGGAACCGTCATCTTGCCATCTTAAACCGGAGAATAAGGAAAGCGGATATTGCCAAAAGCGAATTCCTTGCAAATATGAGTCATGAAATAAGAACGCCCATGAATGCCGTTGTGGGTATGTCTGAACTCCTGCTGACAACGGAACTGACGGCAAAACAGAGGGAGTACACCAAAGCAATTTCCGGCTCGGCAAGCATGCTGCTCTCTGTGTTGAATGATATACTTGACTTTTCCAAGATTCAGGCAGGTAAACTCACACTTGAAAACGTTTCTTTCAATCTCCGGGAGATAATAGAACATATCGGCCTGGTGACGGCTTTTTCCGCCCAGACCAAGGGGGTGGAGGTCCTTGTGAGGTATCCTACTGACATTCCCGACCGTTTTTCAGGTGATCCCACGCGGATTCGACAAGTACTGCTGAACCTGGCGGGAAATGCCCTCAAGTTTACGGAAAAAGGCCATATCCTTATTCAGGTGACAGAGGACAGGGAAAACAAGAATGTCTGCGGCCTCGAATTTTCAGTAACAGATACTGGCGTTGGCATACCTGCCGGGCAGCTTGAAACCATTTTCGATCAATTCTCCCAGGTTCACAAATCCACAACACGACAATATGGCGGGACAGGTCTGGGCCTGCCCATCAGCCGGCAGCTGGTGGAAATGATGGGGGGAGAGCTCCGGGTTGAAAGCGAACTGGGCGCAGGGTCCGTGTTTTCGTTTAATTTATCCCTGCCATGCTTTGACGGGGAAGAGCCGGAAATTGTGCCGGAACTGGACTTGTCTGAAGTGCCGGTGCTGGTGGTGGATGACAATGGGAACAACCGTCAGATCGTAACAGAATATCTGAGGCTGAGGGGTGTTCCCTGTGAAGCTGTCTCCTCGGCTGAAGAGGCCCTGGCGAGATTGCGAAGTGCTTCCGCCGGGGGCCGTCCCTTTAAAATTGCTGTGTTGGATTTTTGTATGCCGGAAATGGACGGGGGGGAGCTGGCCTGCATTATAAAGAAAGATCCTGAACTCAAGGAGACTGTGCTGATTCTTCTGTCCTCCCATATGCCCCAGGATCAGTTGCCTTTGGATCTGCAAACATATTTTGCAGCATGGCTGAATAAACCTGTGTTTGTTTCCGATTTTTTCAGGGTGCTTTGGGATGCGTGGATGCCCCATGAACAGGTGTCATCAAAAGTTGAATCCAAACCCGGGTGGCCGGAAGAAAAGCCGTCATTGTTGCTGGATATCCGGGTGCTTCTGGTTGAAGACAATCCCATGAACCAGATGGTTGGTGTGGAAGTTCTGAAACAGTATGGCTGCATTGTTGATATCGCTTCCAATGGCAGGGAAGGTGTAACCCTGTTTGAGGAAAAAGAATATGACATGATTTTCATGGATATCAACATGCCGGTGATGGATGGATTTGAAGCAACCGGTTTCATCCGCAAACTCGGGGAAAAGGGTAAAACCATTCCCATCGTAGCAATGACAGCCATGGCAATGGAGGGTGACAGGGAAAAGTGTTTTGAGGCGGGGATGTACGATTACATTCCAAAGCCCATCAGCTCAAAAGCGGTATTCGCGGTTCTGGAGAAGTATTTTGCATCAAAGCCTGACCTTGGGGGGCCGGAAGAGGTAGAGGAAAAGAACCTGGAATCAATGGTGCTGAACCCGGAAATCCTGCTTGATATCAGCGGTTTCGATCCTGGGATAATTCAGGCTTTGATCCAGGCGTTCCAGCAGGATGTCCCAGGTTATCTTGATGAATTGAAAGAGGCGGTAGATAAAGAGGTGCCGGATCTTATTTACAGAAAAGCCCACCGGCTTCAGGGATTGGTGGCAAATGCCGGGGGGGGAAAAGCAAGGGAGACGATTGTTGCGATAGAAAATCTGGCCAGGCAGGAGAAACCCATGCCCGCCACCATTGATATGGCGCTTCTTGAAATGGAAATAAAACGTCTGCAGGATGCCTTGATTGAAACCGACTGGGATACCCTTTGCAGGTCGGCAGAGGAATAGATTACTTGGTAGTTACCAACGGGTTGGTCCCGATCAGGGGCGTATCCCCATGGGAATGCCGGTGAATAAACAATTATATTGTATAATCAGGAGGCGGGGAAATGAAGATTCTGGTAGCGGATGATGATGCCATGACACGGCTGGCCCTCACTAAAAACCTGGAAAAGTCAGGGTATGGGGTTGTGTCGTTTGAAGAGGGGAAAGGCGCATTTGATGCACTCTCCGGCAAGGATCCCCCCAGGGTTGCCATCCTCGACTGGATCATGCCGGGGATGGAGGGAATTGAAATTTGCCGGCAACTGAATGACCGGGACGATGGGCCGTTGATCTACACCATACTGCTTACCATTAAAAACGAAAAAAAGGATCTTATGAGGGCCCTTGACAGCGGTGCCTGTGATTTTCTTTCAAAACCGGTTCACAGCGGAGAACTGCACAGTCGCATTGCCGTGGGGGGCAGGCTGTTAAAAACGGAAGATACGCTTCTTCAGTATACCCGTGAGGTGGAAGATAAAAACAGGAAACTGGAAAAGGCGCTTTCCGAAATCAAAACCCTGAGCGGATTGATTCCCATATGCGGGTCCTGCAAGAATATACGCGACGATGAAGGCTATTGGAACCAGATAGAGTCATATATTGAGAGCCGTTCGGACGCACTCTTCAGTCACGGTCTTTGCCCGGAATGCCTGGAAAAGTTGTATGGGGATCAGGAGTGGTTCAAGAAGCGGTCCAGATTTAAGAAAGAGCAGAAAGAACCCTGACGGGTGTCGTGAATTTTCTTGCAAAAAGTGGAGATTTTAGGCATAAATCTCCCCCATGACACAATGGTATGAATCAATCACAGTTTCCGAGTGGCTTAAGAGAACCCTGTCCCTTTTCAACTTGTTTCTCCTGATCGCTCTGGCTACCCTCCTGTTTTCGGAATTCCGGTTTGACTGGGGCGAGCGCCTTGTGGGCAACTACCTTGCCTCCACCAATGCCCTGCGCCCTGAAATCGGTATCGTATGGAAGACCGGCAAGCAGGCGTCCCGGGCCCACACCGCCCTGGACTCCATGGTGACCGAGCGCCAGGACACGGCACGGGCTGTCCAGGGTACGGCCACATTTGCCGAGCTTGCAAAGATCGTGATGCCAGGCCAGTGGACAAGCCTTGACAGCGACCGGTTCAAGGAACTCTACCTTGGGCTTGCGCCGGATGTCGCATCTGAACTGATCACGCCTTCCGAACTTGTCTGGCTCTTTGGCAGCCCGGGCCTTACCCGGATCTTCTGCCAGGGCACCTCCCAGGGCCTTGAGATCTATTTCCTCGGTTCCGGGAACCGGGTGATCCGGCAGCTGGACCTGGACCACGCCTTTCTGGCACGCCTTGAAAAGCAGGAGACATTTTTCATCGGCAAGCTTGAGGATATCCCCGGGTTTGCCGGGCGGATCTTTCCGGCCGACCGGTTTTTCAATGTGCTGCTCTCCCTTCCAAAGGAGGTGTTGCCGGATCTGATCACCACCCCGGAAACCCTGTTGAGGGAAAAGGGAAACATTGTCCGGGCCGGCATCTGGAACGAGGCAAAATCAGGATATATACGGCTCGGGTTTGAGTTCCGGGAGAACGGACACACAAAGATCGTCTTTGTCAGGGCCAGGGAATGGGCCGTGTGGCGGTTGAGCATGGGCCTTGCCAAGGGAGATCAATGAAGACCTTAAATTCCATCTATTATATTGCACGGCTTGCTTTCTATGCCATGCTCGCTTTTGCAGGTGTTGCCTTTCTGGTGGTCACCTGCCTGATCTTTATTGCGGCAAAGGACCTGCCCCGGGTGCCGGAGCCCCTTGGCAGGATCATTGATGTGCCCCAGACCGAGATCTTTGCCGTTACCGGGGAGAGGCTCATGACCCTGGGGGGCCGGGTGCCGGTGGCGCTCACTTCCGTATCTCCCTATTTCCTGGATGCCGTCGTTGCCACCGAGGATCACAGATTTTGGGAGCACCACGGCCTGAACAAGCTGCGTACCATCAAGGCCCTCTATATCACCCTGTTTAAGCCGGGCAAGATCCAGGGGGCATCCACCATCACCCAGCAGCTTGCCAAAAACCTTTTTTTCAGCTTTGAAAAGACCTATCTCCGGAAGTTCAGGGAGCTTTTGGTGGCGTTCCAGATCGAGGCCACAAGCACCAAGCAGGAGGTCCTCCACGCCTACATCAACCAGATCCATTTCGGGGCAGGGGCCCAGGGCATTGAAAAGGCGTCCCAGCTATTTTTCGGCATCCCGGCTTCGGAGCTCAACCTGGGCCAGGCATCGCTTCTGGCAGGTCTTCCCAAATCCCCCACCCGCTACAACCCCTTTCGTCACTATGACAGGGCATTGAAGCGGAGAAACACCGTCTTGAAACGGATGGTGGAGGTGGGGGCGATCGGGGAGATTGAGGCCCGGGAGGCCATGGAAACACGGCCAAAGCTGAGTGCCCGGCAGGGGGATTCAAGGACCGGTTCATATTTTGTGGATGCCCTGATCAACCGTCTGGTGGACAAGTACGGGGAAGAGGTTGTTTTTCACGGGGGGATCAAGGTGTTTTCCACTCTGGATACCCGGCTTCAGGCGGCTGCGGACCAGGCCGTTGCCAAGGGCCTGGTGCGTCTGGACACCCTGATGGGGCTCAAGCAGGGGGATGCGCCCCTGCCCCAGGGAGCCCTGGTGGCCATAGATACCGGTTCCGGTGCCGTGAAGGCCATGGTGGGCGGCCGGGACTATTTTCAGACCGAATTCAACCGGGCCGTCCAGAGCCGTCGCCAGCCGGGCTCCGGGTTCAAGCCCTTTTTATACTATTCTGCCTTAAATGACCTGGGCCTTAATCCGGCAAGTGTCGTGGAGGACAAGCCCGTGACCATAGAGATCAACGGAGCGCCGACCTGGCGACCCCAGAATTTCGGGCGGCGTTTCAAGGGGGAGATGGTGCTGAAGCAGGCCCTGACCCATTCGGTAAACACCATTGCCGCCCAGCTTGTTGAAAAAACAGGACCCGCTTCCGTCATCAGGACGGCAAAGCTTTGCGGCATCAAGAGCCCCCTTGATGAGATCTATTCCATTGCCCTGGGTACCTGCCTGGTCACCCCCCTGGAGATGGCATCGGCCTTTTCCACATTTGCAACCAACGGGGTCCGTCATGAACCCTTTCTCATATGGCGGGTGGAGGATCCCTTCGGCCGGGTGATCGACGAACACATTGCCCAGGGAAAAAGGGTGCTGGAGCCTACCACCACGTTCCAGCTGGTGGACATGATGCGGTCGGTGGTGGACAACGGAAGCGGCAGGGGCGTCCGACGCCTGGGCTTTACCCGGCCGGCCGCAGGCAAGACCGGCACCACGGATTCCTATAACGATGCCTGGTTCACCGGGTTTACCCCCTCGTTGTCTGTGTCGGTGTGGACGGGGTTTGACCGGGAGAAAAAGCTTGCCATCAAGGGCCGGATCGGTATCACCGGCGGCCGGGTGGCTGTTCCCATCTGGGCGGAGTTCATGAAAGAGGCATTGAAAAACGAGCCTGAGCGGGATTTTTCCATTCCGGGCGGAATCCGGTTCGAGGCCGTGGACGCGGTCACAGGGTGCGAACCCGAGGGCGCACCCATGGGGACAGATTTGAAATCTGTCCCCATGTCCCAGAAATCTGCCCCCGTGTTCCAGGTGCCCTTGAAAGAGGACCAGATCCTTTGCCAGGGGGAGAAACCATGATACGGATGCTGCGCCATACAACCCTTTGCCTGTGGATGGTAGCGATCCTGGGCATTCCCCTGGTCTTTTGGGTTATGCCTTTGGTGAACGGTATTTTTCCGGGCCATGATCTCCTGGCGGCCCTGGTGATCTTTGCGGCCCTGTATATGGTGGTCGGGTACGCCATGAACCTTGCCGGGGAGCGCCTGGTCGTCGCCAGGGTGAAAGAGGCCGAAACCTGGGAGCGGGCGGGCATTACAGGCCGGAGCGAACAGCGGTTCTTAAAGGCCTTGCGGCTATATGATACTGCCCTTATCTCCCCGTTCAGGGCCGGTCGGGTCGCCCTGATCCTTGCCGGTGCCCTGGCAAAGTTCAGCCTCACTTCGTCCATGGAAAGCCCGTCCTTTGACCGGGCGGTCAAAGCGTTTTTACGCATGGCCCCACAGGAGGAGGAGATTGTCCTGCTCTGGCTGAAGCGGCTCTGCAATGGCACAACCCCGGGAAGGGAGGACCATGAGATCCTTACCCTGGTGGCCGAGGTTCACCTTGACCACCCCGTCATCCGGGCGCTTGTGGCCGAACTCTTTGTGGCGTCGGGGCGGACTGACTTTACGGCCCGGAAGGTCTACAAGACGGTGAAAGAGGATACCGGCGTGAACCCGGAGACCCTTTCAAACATCAACGAACTGCTCGGCCCTGAGACCCTGGCCCATCCGGAGTTTCCGGCAACCGGATTCAAGCCGGCTCCAGGGGTGGACCTGTCTGCCGCGGCCAAGGGAATGGCCAGGGGAATGGGCAAGGTTGGCGGGGCGGTTGGGGGGACGGTCAAAAAGGCCGTACGCCGGCTTCCCATGGTTTTCCATGGAACCGTGGCTCTCTTGAAGCAGGGGTACACTTTCTTCCATGGGCATAAAACAGTTCAAACAGCCCTGAAATGGGGTCTGGGGCTGGTGGTTGCCGCCGTGTTCTTAGGCTTCCTGGTCAACACTGCAGTCCATCTTTTCCAAGCTGCCCCGCCGACGGCGGCGGTCAAGAAGGTGGTGGTGGAGATCCCCAAGCGGTTTACCATCCAGGTGGCTGCCTATCTCAAGAAAAAGCATGCCGACGCCTATGTGGCAAAGCTCAAGGGCAAAGGGCTTGATGCCTATGTCTACAAGGCCGACGGCGGCGGTCGCACCTGGTTCATTGTCCGGATTTCGCGGTTTGCTGATAAAAAAAGTGCTGCCGACTATGGAAACGGGCTGAAGCGGCAGCACCTGATTGACGATTTCTTTGTTGATAATAGTTAGCTTCTTAGCTCTTATTTCCGCAAGAGAATAAGAAACCTTTTTGGCTTCTGGCTTGTCCAGGTTAGGAATGCAGGAGCGGTTTACTCTTATAGCCTATAAGTTGATAACCTTGTCCGCAAGCTCCATGGAGGTGACGATGTCCAGCATGTTGGTGGTCTCACCCACCCTTTTTTGGTCAAGGAGATCAAAATGGGTGAGGCATGTGCCGCACACCAGGATGTGAACCCCTTGCTCCTCAAGGGCGCGGATATCCTCAAGCTGTGCCGATCCCTCGATGGTGAACTTGACCCCTGCGTTGACAAATACCACCCGCCACAGGTCTTCCCCCATCTCCTTCAGGGTTTTTAAAAAGCTGGCCATGAGCTTTTCGCCGAGCAGGTCATCGCCCTTGCCAATGGTCTGGGAGGCGATCATCACCATGATCTTCTGGTGATCCTGGTCGCTCTTTTCTTTTTTTTGGGGTAGGGGTGCATCCCCGGCCGCAATATCCCTGATGCCCTCGATCACCGAGGTCCTGCCGTCGGAATCCACCGAGACCTCGAATCCGTTGTAGGTGAGAAAACGGCTCACATTTTCTGCGGCCGCATCGTTGTCCACTGTCACGCGGATCTGTTCCGGGTTCTGGTTTTCGATGGCCTCTTTTGTCTTCAGCACCGGGGCTGGGCATGCAAGCCCGATCCCGTTTATCTCTATTTTCATCTTTACCTGCCTTGGGTTAAAAACCTGACTTCCGGATTATAGTTCTGATGGAACCATGTAAAAACAGCCATCCCCGAAAGTTAAAGTTAAAATCATAAAATTTATTGGGGTTGTCATGGTTTGTCAAATTGAAAACCCTGATGGAACAGGGGATGGTCATAGAAATATACAATAATGAAAAATTGACCTTGATAGATTACCATGGTTTGGAATAATAATGTACCATTATGGGCCATATATTTGATTACAACGACGCAAGGGGATATGATGCCTGGTTTGAAAAGGCAAAGCAGGGCTATGCCTTTGATCTGGAGATGGACCTGCTCGTGAAGATGCTGGCCCCCCACCCGGGGGAGCGGCTGCTTGATATCGGGTGCGGAACGGGAAGGAGCCTTGAACCCCTTCTTCCCACGGGTCTTCATCTCACCGGGGTGGATCCCTCGCCCTATATGCTGGACATCGCACGGGAGCGGCTTCCGGACACGGTGGACCTTCACCGGGGATCTGCCGAAGCCCTCCCCTTTGACGACAACGCCTTTGATCACGCCATGCTCTTCACTACCCTTGAGTTTACGGACCGGCCGGCCAAGGCCATTGAAGAGGCTTGCAGGGTGGCCCGGCACTCCGTGGTGCTGGGGGTGCTGAACCGCCATGCCCCCCTCAACCTCATGCGCCGGATCAAGCGGTTTTTTGTTTCCACCACCCTGTCCCGCGCCCACTATTTCAGCATCTGGGAGCTGAAACGAATGATCCATGCCATTCTGGGGGATGTACCCCTCTGCTGGAGAACCACCCTGCAGTGTCCATGGAGTTCGGGCCGGATCGCGGGTTTTATGGAACGCCAGCCCCTGGTGCAGCGCTCCCCCCTGGGCACCATGATCATCATGAAGATCAAGCCGGTGCCCAAGTTCAGAACCCGTCCCCTGTGGGTGAGGATACAGAACTCAAGGCCCTACAACCCGGTTTCAGGATTCGCAAGAATCCTAATGGAGGAGGGAGATGCAGACGCTTCTGTACGAAAAACTGGATAATGACAAGGTCCGTTGCGGGATCTGCAACCATTTTTGCGTCATCGACAAGGGCAGGCGGGGGCTTTGCAATGTCCGGGAGAACCAGGACGGCGAGCTTGTCTCCCTGGTCTATTCAAAGGTCATTGCACGGGGTATCGATCCTGTGGAGAAGAAGCCCATCTTTCATCTTGCGCCCGGTTCCCTCTCCTATTCCGTGGCCACGGTGGGCTGTAATTTCAGGTGCAGCTTTTGCCAGAATGCGGACATCGCCCAGATGCCCACGGATAACAAGGGTCTCATCCAGGGCACGTACATGACGCCCGGGGAGATCGTGGCCCAGGCGGTCAGGGCAAACTGCGCAAGCATCGCCTACACCTATACGGAACCTGCGGTCTTTGTGGAACTTGTCCTTGAGACGGCCAGGCTTGCCGCCCAAGAGGGGCTTTACAACATCATCGTCACCAACGGCTACATGAGTGAAGAGCTGGTCCGGGTCATTGCCCCCTATATTGATGCGGCCAATGTGGACCTGAAGGCCTTTGACGACGGTTTTTACAGGAAGTACTGCAAGGCAAAGATTGAACCGGTCAAGGAGAATCTCAAGCTCATGAAATCCCTTGGCATCCTTGTGGAGGTGACCACCCTGCTCATCCCCGGACTCAACGACGACAAGGACCAGGTTGAGGGCATTGCCAAGTTCATTGCACAGGAACTGGGGGTTGAGACCCCCTGGCACGTCTCACGGTTCCATCCCTGCTACCGCATGACAGACCGGGGCGCGACTCCCCTTCCGTCCCTTGAGCGGGCCTATGACGCGGGCAAGGCCGCAGGCTTGAGGTATGTCTACACCGGGAACGTGCCCGGGCTTGAGAGCGAAAACACCTTGTGCCACGATTGCGGCGCCCTGTTGGTAGAGCGGGTGGCCTACCGGATTAAAAGCTTTATCACCCGGGAGAGCCGATGTCCTGATTGTAATTCTCTGGTTTATGGACTATATTAGGGCGTTTTCGACTGGCCGTCATGGGAAGAGGAGATAAGTAGAAACGTTTTAGCTTTTTAGTTCCGGTTTTCGTGTTATTTTGGCAAGAGAATCAGAAAATTTTTTGGGTCTGGCTTGTCCAGGTTAGGAGATGTGTTCAATAATGAAGTCGATTGTTAAGGAGAAGATCCTCCTATTCGGGAGAATGATTAAATTCTCCCACACCGTGTTTGCCCTTCCATTCGCACTTTCCGCCGTGATCATGGCCTGGAAGGGGGTTGAACCCAGTATGTCGGTATTGTTATGGATACTCGTAGCCATGGTGGGGGCAAGGTCTGCCGCCATGGGATTCAACCGGATCCTGGACGCAGATATTGACCGGGATAATCCCAGGACCGCCAACCGGGAGATTCCCGCGGGTCTTCTGTCAAAAAAAGATGCGGCCCTGTTTGTGGGGGCATCCTCCGCCCTGTTCGTATTTGCTGCGGCCATGCTTGGTACCCTCTGCTTCTGGCTCTCGTTTCCCGTGCTCTTTTTCCTTTTGTTCTACTCCTATACCAAGCGGTTCACCCCCTACTGCCATCTTTACCTGGGGGCTGCCATATCCCTTGCGCCCATGGGCGCCTGGATCGCTGTGACCGGCACCCTTTCCCTTGGGGTGATCTTTCTCACCCTGGCGCTCATGACCTATATCGCAGGGTTTGATATCCTCTATGCCTGCCAGGACACGGAGTTCGACTCAGGCGAGGGGCTCTACTCCATTCCCTCTGCCATCGGGCCCAAAAATGCCATGGCCCTCTCCTCCCTGCTCCATCTGGGCACCCTTGCTTTTTTCTTTGCCATGTACCTTGCCTTTGGCATGCATCCGGTGTTCCTCGGTTTCCTGGGGGTGATCACCTTGCTGCTCCTGGCCGAGCACAGGCTTGTTAAACCGGACAACCTCTCCCACATCAACATCGCCTTTTTTCATATCAACAGCGTGGTTTCCGTCACCCTTTTTGCAGGGGTTTTGACCGAGGTGATGGTGGGATGAAAACAAAACCAACCTATGTGGTGGCCATCTGCGGCGCCTCGGGTGTTATATACGGAATCCGGCTGGTAAAGGCCCTTGTTGCGGCTCCCTGCCGGGTGATTCTCATGGTGTCCGAGGGCGGGTTCCGGGTGCTTGCCCATGAATTAGGGTTTAAGCCGGGCGGGTCGTTTGAGGCGTTTCTGGAAGCCCAGGGGGTGGTCTGCCACAAGGATAGCAGCATCAAGGTGTTTGAACAGACCGATTATGCCGCCTCCCCTGCCAGCGGATCCTTTGTGCATTCGGGCATGGCCGTTGTGCCCTGCTCCATGAAGAGCCTTGCAACCATCGCGGCGGGCTTTGCCGACAATCTCATCACCCGGTCCGCCGATGTTTGCCTCAAGGAGCGGCGGCCGCTGATCCTGGTGCCAAGGGAGACCCCCTTCAGCCTGATTCATCTGGAGAACATGACCCGTGCCTGCCGGGCCGGCGCCACCATCCTGCCCCCGTCCCCGTCGTTTTATACCTTTGCGTCCACATTGGAGGCCCTGGTGGACACGGTGGTGGCACGGATACTCGACCACCTGAACGTGGACCACGACCTGGTTCCCAGGTGGAGCAACGGAACCAGCTGATGGCACCTGTACTGACTCCCGGGGTTGAGTTTATCCTTGAACGGCTTGCCGAGAACCGCTGCAAGGCCTATATCGCCGGCGGTGCGGTCAGGGATATGGTCGGCAAAAAAACGCCTTCGGACGTGGATATCGTCACCAACGCCTCCCTTGACAAGATCCGGCAGATCTTCAGGGGCGAGCATGTCAGGTTGGTGGGGAAAAGCTTTCACATCTGCCTGGTCAACGGCATTGAGGTCGCCTCCCTCCGGGGCCGCGCCTCAGAGTTTCCCGAATCCGACCTTGGCATGCGGGATCTCACCATCAACAGTATGGCCTGGGATCCTGTGACCCGGTCCGTGATCGATCCCTTTTCCGGCCAAAAAGACCTGGAACAGAGAATCATCCGTTTCACCCGGGACGGGGACGGGCGAATTCTGGAGGATCCCCTGCGAATGGTGAGGGCCTGCCGGTTCGTTTCCCAGATCAAGGGGCGGCTGGCCGCTGAAACCTTTGACGCCATCCGGCGCCATGGGGACCTTGTCAACACCCGGGTGGCAACAGAACGGATCCGGAGCGAGATCCTCAAGGCCATGGCCCATGACAGGCCGTCGCTGTTTTTCAATGCCCTCCGGGAAACAGGGCTTTTAAAAACCATCTTTCCCTGCCTGGACCGCCTGGCTGACCTGGACGGCGGTCCCTTTCACGGCGAGACCGTGTTTGAACACTGCATGATCGTGGGGGATTCCCTCTCCCTGCGGCGGCCGCTTTTGAGACTGGCAGGCTTTCTCCATGATGCGGGAAAATTTGAGGCTGCCGAGGTGATCCAGGGCAGACTCACCTTCCACGGCCACGAAGAGCACCGGGAGAAAATTATAGCGGATCTTTCGCGGCTGAAATTTTCCAACCAGGAGATCGGCTACATTGACTCTATCATCCGGGTTCACATGCGGCCCCTGACCCAGGAGACCACCCCGAAAGCGGTCCGCAGGATCCTGGCGCTTCTGGAACAGCACGGGGTGACCTACCGGGAGTTCATGCGAATACGGATCGCAGACATGGGGGGCAACCTTGCAAAACGCCCCTACACCCTGGGAGATATCCGGCTCCGGCTCAATAAGCTGTTGACGGAGATGCGTCGCAACGGTGATGCCGGGTTCAGCATCAAGGACCTTGAAATCACTGGAAAAGAGGTGATGGACCTGCTTAACCTGTCCCAGGGACCGGAGGTGGGCCAGGTGATGAACCTCCTCTTTGAACGGGTGCTGGACGACCCGGGCCTCAACACCCGGGAAACGCTGGAAGAGCTGGTGCTGTCACTCGGTCCAGGAGAAGAACCAGGAGGCCAGGGAGAGGCAGACCAGGCTCACTGCGCCGAGAAATAGCAGGTCCGGCATAACATCGGCCAAGACCGCCCCGTCATTGACGATGCGCCTCACCCCTGAGAGCATCCGGGTCAGGGGCAGGACGCCTGCAATGGTTTGTACCCATTCCGGGGCCCCCTCCAGGGAGAACCACACCTCGGAAAGAAACATCATGGGCCAGGAGATGAAGTTGATCACGCCGTTGGCAAACTCTTCGCTGGTGCCCCGTGATGCCACCAGAAGGCCCAGGGAGACAAGGGAGATGCTTCCCATGGCAAAGACCACGGCCACATCCAAAAGGGACCCTTCGGTGTGGAAAGAGAAGGTCAGATCGCACCCGATCCAGACCATGCCCACGGTAAAGAGGAGCAGGAACACCCTGGAGAGCATCTGGGCTGTGAGGTATTCAAATGCCGTGAGGGGGGTGGCCTTGAGCCGTTTCAGCACCCCGTTCTTCCGGTAGCGCACGATCACGAATCCCACCCCGTAGAGGGCGGAGAACATCATGTTCATCCCCAGGATCCCGGGAAACAGCCAGTCGATGTATCTTATCTGGGTGCCGTGAATCTTCTCTTTTTTCATGATCTTGGCAAGGGGGGCACCGGGCATGGCACTTTCCCGGAAAATCTTCTCCGCCACATACCCCTTGGGGGAGGAGTCGCTGATCCAGTAGCGCCAGGGCTGGGAAGCGTTTTCCACCAGCATGTCTATCTTGTGGTGTTTGAGTCGGTCCAAGCCCTGGTCAAGGTCGCTGAAAAACACGAAATCAAGATATTTTGTCTCCTTGAATCCCTGGGGCAGGTCAAGATCCTGTATGGCGGTCTCCTGGGAGGCGAGGGGGAAGACGCCCACCTTGAACTGGGCCTGGTTCTCGTTGCCAAAGACGACGGCAAAGCCTGCAACAATGAGAAACGGGAAAAGGAAATTCCAGCCAAAGGCGGCCCTGTCCCTGAAAAATTCATGGTTTCTGGAGACAAACACGGCCCACATTCGTTTCAGGTTCATTTCTACTCCCGCAGGTTTCGTCCGGTGAGGTTGAGGAAAACGGTCTCAAGGTTTTGGGGCTCCTGGCCCTCCCCGCAGTATTGGTCGATGAGCTCGGTTGGGGAGCCCTGGGCAATGATTTTACCGTGGTCCATGATGATGATCTCGTCGCAGAGGGTCTGGGCCTCCTCCATGTAGTGGGTGGTCAGCACAATGGTCTTGCCCTGTTGCTTGACCCCTTTTATGATCTTCCACATGTGCTGGCGGGCCTGGGGATCGAGCCCGGTGGAGGGTTCGTCAAGGAACAGGAGGTCCGGGGCGTTTAAAAGGGCAAGTCCCAGAAGGAGGCGCTGCTTCTGACCGCCGGAGATCTTGTTGTTCATCTGTTTGCCGATGGTGTCGAGCATGCACAGTTGCTTGATTTCCGCCAGGGGCAGGGGGTGTTTGTAGAACCTGCTGAAGGTCTTGAGGGTTTCGTCCACGGTGAGAAATGCCAACAGCTCCGTATGCTGAAACTGGATTCCTATCTTTTCCCGGAACGCCCGGTCCCTTTTCCTGCCTTTGAACAAAATGGTGCCCGAGGTCGGGGTGATGATATCCTCCAGCATCTCCACGGTGGTGGTTTTGCCGGCACCGTTCTGGCCCAGAAGCCCGAAGCAGATCCCCTCCCGGATGGAGAAGGAGATGCCGTCAACCGCGGTGATGCCCTTATACCGTTTTACAAGCCCATCTATTTCCAGTATCATAACAAACGTCCCGTGAAGGTTTGTCGCTTTTCGCATCTGAATTGAACTTAGGGGACAGATTTGAAATCTGTCCCCAATTGTTGGGTTTGAAATCAGTCCCCATTGTGGGGTTTGAGATCTGTCCACAATTGTTGGTGTCAATTCGGGTGCAAATATCCATATGACTAGTATCCGAGCCCTGTTTTCTAGGAGTTATACGGGTTCTGTCTTTCCTTGGCAATACCAAAAAACAATTGAGAGAGGATCATGACAGATCAGCTTTTCATCCGGAACGGCACCATTCTTACCATGGAGGCGGATTCGCCTGTCATTGAAAACGGGTCGCTTTTGGTTGAAAACGGCGAAATCCAGACCCTGGGCCCAAACGGATCCCTTGCCCTTCCGTCCCGGGCAAGGGTCATTGATGCCGCTGATTGCCTGGTGATGCCGGGCCTTGTCAACTGCCACACCCACCTTCCCATGTCCCTGTTCCGCGGTCTTGCCGACGATCTCCCCCTGGATGTGTGGCTCTTTGAGCATATCTTTCCTGCCGAGGCGGAACAGATCAACCCAGGATCGGTTCGGAAATGGGCCCGCCACTCCTGTGAGGAGCTGCTTTTGTCCGGCACCACCTGCTGCTGCGACGGCTATTTCCATGGGGACGAGGTGGCCGGGGCTGCCCTTGAGACGGGCATCCGCATCGTGGCCGGCCAGGGCATCATCGATTTTCCGGCCCCTGGGGTGCCGGACCCGGAAAAGAACGTTGCCACGGCCGTTGCATTTGTCCGGCGCTGGGCCGGCCGCTCCCCACGGATCATGCCGTCGATCTTCTGCCACTCCCCCTACACCTGCTCGGCCACAACCCTTGTTGCGGCCAAGCAGGCGGCCAGGGAACTTGGGGTGTTGTTCCAGATCCATGTGGCTGAGACTAAAGCTGAAACAGGCAATATCACTGATTGTGGTGACCGCTCGGTGGTCAGATACCTGGACGATCTTGGCATCATCGATGACGCCACCCTGCTTGTCCACTGTGTCTGGTTGGATGGGTCGGATATCGCCATTATTAAAAAGCGGGGGGCAGGGGTGGCCCATTGTGCCGAGAGCAACATGAAGCTTGCCTCGGGCATCGCGCCCGTGCCCGGGATGTTGGAAGCCGGGATCCGCCTGGGTCTTGGCACCGACGGCAGCGCCAGCAACAACAACCTGGATCTTTTCCAGGAGATGGACATGGTCTCCAAGCTTCATACGGTGGCCTGTTCAGATCCCTGGGTGATGGCGGCCAAAAAGGTGGTGACCCTGGCCACCCTGGGCGGCGCAAGGGCCCTGGGCCTTGACCAAAAGATCGGTTCCCTTGCCAGGGGCAAGCGGGCCGACATCATCCTTGTGAACCTTAAAAAACCCCACCTGGTGCCTGTGTACAACCCCTTTGTGACCCTTGTCCATGGGGCCAAGGGAAGCGATGTTTCCCATGTGATCGTGGACGGCCGGATTGTGGTTGAAAAAGGGGAACTCACCGGCCGCAATCGTCCATAACCCTTTTTTTTGTTTGCCCTTGTTCCTTTTTTGATATACTGTCGGCCATTTTTTAGTTGGCGCAGGGCAAACTGCCCAAAGAACACGATTTTTATCCCTTTATCAACAAATTGCATACTGAAGAAAGGTTGAATGCTGTGAAAATGCTTAAGGAAGATCCGTCTGAAAATTCCCTGGTGCGCAGGTTTGTCAAAGACAACGCCAGAAAAGTCAGAGACTTTGTCAACAGGGTAACGGCTTCTTTTAAAAAGGAAAAAACAACGTCCCGAAACCCTGATTCCGGAACCTTTACCATGGATGGCCCCACGGGAGAGGCGACGTCGGAAGATGCTTCCGTTACCGCCAATGGTCCCGGTCTGCCGGAAACCACCTGTCGTGTCACGAAAACCGGCTCTGTGGTGGGGGAGGGGGCATCTGTTCCCGGGCCCATGGGCCGGATCATGAAAGAGGGAACCTCATCGCCGGAGATCAGCCATGTGCAGCCCATTGGAAAGGTGCATGTCTCCTCCGGGAAACTGGTTGTTTGCGACCCCATGTACCTGGATGACGCACCAGTCCTGAGCCGGTCCGTTCCCTGCGGCAGCCACCAGGTCCTGCTCTATCTGGAGGAAGAGTCCGAATTGGTGGCCTATGGGGAGATGAAAATTTCAAATGACCCTGTTGTCTCCTGGCACCCGGCTGACCTTGCGGGCACCAGGCGTTCGTCATCCAACGTGTCTGCATTCCCGGTGGATACGGGCATGGCCTGTTTCATGGACCAGGAGAGCCGGTCGGTCTTTTACGCCCATGAACAAGAGATGGAAGAGGCCTACGAAGGGTTTGATTACGCTGTTGACTATCTTGGCGAACAGTTCCATGGGCGTGATAACCCTGCCGATGAAGGGTGCGTCATACAACCCTATCCGGACAAGGCGGCAAACATGGTTCTGTTTACCACCGGATTCGGCGACGGAATCTATTCCTGCTATTGCGGACATAATGCTGAAGGGAAACTTGTGAGCGTGGTCATGGATTTCGATATCATTGATGACTAAAACCAGGCCGTAACAACCCTCTGTGGATCAAGCCCCGGGGGATCTCCCACTGGATCTCCCGGGCCTTGCCCGTATGGGGGCCTGCATCATCCTTGTGAACCGAATTTTTACTCTTTGGAGAGGCGCTTCCTGTACCACTCCTTGTCGCCGTAGAGTTCACCCATGCATTCCTTGCACAGGCTGTGGCTGAACAGAATTTGTGAATGGGCCTCGATATAGGCCTCGATCTGCTCCCAGAATCCTTTGTCGTTCCGGATTCGCTTGCAGTGTGAGCAGATGGGGAGCATTCCCCTCAACACCTTCATCTCCACATGGGTGCGTACCCGTGCCAGGAGTTCCGCGGAATTGAACGGTTTGAGTACATAATCCACCCCCCCGGCTTCAAAGCCTTTGACAATATCCTCTGTTTCGGTTTTGGCCGTGAGGAAAATCACGGGAATGTGCCGGGTGCCCAGGTTGGCTTTGATCTCTTCACACACGCCATACCCGTCCATGCCGGGCATCATGATATCCAAAAGTACCAGATCGGGCTGGTTTTTTTTTAAAAAGGTCAATGCCTGGATGCCATCCTGGGCAACGCCCACCTCATAGCCGTTTTCAGAGAGCAGTTTGCCGAGGAACTGAAGGTTCTGGGGGTTGTCGTCAACCGCCAGAACAAGGGGTTTTCCGTTGTTCATGACAGATCTCCATTGGGTTTAATGCACCTTGTTTTTTCTTCCGGCAGCAGGCCTGACAGGGCCTGGATGATCTCCGGAAAGCTTTTCAGTGTTGAAGAGAGGGCTTCAATGTTAAAGGATTGGGCCTGTTCCATGAGCATCTCTCCCCAGTGACCGAGGATCTCATTGTCATGCTCTTTGCCAAGTTTCTCAATGGTAAGGGCAAAGTGTTTGATGTCGTCGATGATCATGGCATCGCACAGATCCTTCCAGGTACCTTTCCGGATCCCTTCCAGGATGGCGATAAGGCAGGAAAGCTGTTGGACCGCTTCCGCTGACAGGGGGTTCGTGGTGCCGGCCTGAACCCGGGGGATGGCCGGGCTGGCCATGGCAGGGGGGAGGCCGTGGTCATTGAAGAAATTGGCGGCCGAGGCGCTCTTGACCCCCCGGATGATGACGGTAAACAGGGCTCCCTTTCCAGGGGAGGATGCCACGCAGATGGAACCGTTCATCATCTCCACCAGCCGTTTGGTGATGGCGAGCCCCAGGCCGGTGCCGCCGTATCGGCTCTGGTCCTGGCCTTTCTGCTGGTTGAATACGCCGAATATGGCCTTGGTCTGGTTTTGGGCAATGCCCATGCCCGTATCTTCCACCGTGACCACGAGTTCAGCGGCTTCCCCCGCCTGGGGCGAGCCCAGGAACCGGGTGGAGAGCCGGACATGGCCATGGTCGGTGAACTTGATGGCATTGCCGACAATGTTGAGCAACACCTGCCTTAACCGTGTTTCATCCAGGATGATGTATTTGGGAAGCCCCGGGGCCAGTTCAAGGATAAACGTCAATCCTTTTTGCTCTATCTTTTTTGCAAAGATCTGTTGGATCTCGTTCAAAAGGGTTTCCAGGTCAAAGGGTTTGTACTCCATGGGCAGTTTGCCCGCCTCCACCCTGGAGATGTCCAGAATATCGTTGAGCAGGGTCAGAAGTGAGCTGCCGCTTGCGCGGATGGTGCCCAGGTAATCCCTGTGCCGGCTGTTGGAGATCTCTTTTTCCAGGGTTTCGGAAAATCCCATGATCAGGTTCAGGGGGGTGCGTATCTCATGGCTCATGTTTGCCAGGAACTCGCTCTTTGCCCGGTTGGCTGCCTCGGCTTTCTCCTTGGCGATCTTCAACTCCCTTGTGCGCTCGTTGACTGTTTTTTCAAGGGTGGCCCGGCTTTGCCTCAGCTTAAGCTCCACTGTTACCTGTTTTTCCATGAGCTTTTTTCTCATTGAGTCGATCTGGCGAAGCTGTTGGGAAAGTCGTCTCTCCTCCATGAGCTTCTTTTTGAAGGCAGCGGTGCTGTACAGGCCAACAAAGGTCAGGAGGGCTGCAGTAGAGATCATGTATAGAAGCCAGGCCCACCAGCGCTTCCAGGGGGGGGCGTCCACCCGGACGGTGATGGCATGGCCCTCGGGGTTCCACACTCCATCGTTGTTGGACCCGGACAGTATCAGGAGGTATTTGCCACCGGGAAGGTTGGTGTAATTGCCGTACCGTCTCGTTCCCGTGTAGTTCCATTCGGTTTCAAACCCGTCGAGGAAATAGGCGTAACGGTTGTTTTCCGGCTGGGTATAGCTGAGGGCGACAAATTCAAATTCAAAGAAATTTTTTCGCCAGGGAAGATGGATGGAGTTGATCCGCTCGGGGGAGGTGCCCGGGTTGAGATCCTTTTCTCCCTGGCGGATGGCGCTCAATGCAATGGGGGGGATGTAGTCGTTGGTGTGGATCTTTTCGGGGAAAAAACTGTTGACCCCGTTCAACCCGGCAAACCACATCTCTCCGCCCCGGGTCTTAAACGCACTGGTTGCATAGATGCTGAACTCATCGCCCTGGAGCCCGTCGGCCTGGGTGTAGACCCGTGTCACCTGCTCCTTTGCGATGTTGAATTCAATGATGCCGACATCGGAACCCAACCAGAGATTGCCCTTTTCGTCTTCGAGTATGGCCCGTAGGGTCCTGGTGGTGAAGCCGTGGACTTCGGAATAGCGCTTAAAGGTTCCTTGCTTTTTGTCAAACCGGTTCAGCCCCCCGTCCCCGGTGGTGACCCAGAAGTTGCCGGCACGGTCAACATGGCAGTCATTGACCGTGTTGCCGTTGATGGTGGCAGGATCGTTGGGATCCATCCGGTGGTGGCTGAAACGGTCTGTTTCCCGGATCAACCGGTCAAGGCCGCCGCCCTGGGTCGGGACCCAGAGCACCCCGTCGTCATCCTGGAAGAGACTGATGATGTTGTTGATGCTGATGGAGTCGGGATCCCCGGGATCGTTTTTGTACTGTTTAAATTGCCTGTTTTTTTTGTTGAACTGGAACAAACCGTGGGTCTCGGTGCCAAACCAGAAAAGATTGGGATCCAGGCGGTCCTCCATCATGTCCCTTGCCGCCACCGGGGCCACCGGATTTTTGTACTGCTCGGTGAAGCGGCCCGTGTCCGGGTCAAAGATACCGTGGATGCCGTTGTTCATGGAGACCCACAGGTTGTTGGCGCTGTCCTCCATGATGGAGAAAACATAGTTGTCTGAGATGCCCATGGGATTGGCCGGATCCTGTTGAAACACCGTGAACCGGCCGGTCTTCCGGTCAAACCGGTTGAGTCCGCCCAGCTGGGTGCCGAGCCAGATGGTGCCCTGGTTGTCCTCTGTGATAAAGGGAACAACATTGGAGCTGAGGCTGCCCGCAACATCCGGATGGTGCTGATAGAGCTCAAACGGTTTCATGTTCGGGTCATACTTGTTGATGGCGCCTGTGTTCTCAACGATCCACAGGATGCCTGCCCGGTCAACGCAGCAGCCCATGATGATGTTGCCGCTGATGGAGTCCGGATCATTGGGATCGTGGGTGTAGCGGGTAAACCTTCCGCTGGTTTTGTCGAATTTCTCAAGGCCCACACCCACGGAATAGGAGCGGCCGAGCCACAGGTTGCCTTCACGGTCCTCGGTGATGGAGTAGACCTCGTCATGGGCAAGGCTCTCGGGGTCTCCCGGGTCGTGGCGGTAATGGGTAAACCGGCCCGTGGTCCTGTCCAGCCGGTTGAGTCCCCCCTTGCCGGTTCCGATCCACAGGGTGCCCTCCCTGTCCTCAATAATGGCGTAGACAATGCCTTGGCCCAGGCTGTCGGGATTGCCGGGATCGTGGACAAAGTGGGTGAATTCCCCTGTCTGCTTGTCAAAACAGTCAAGACCTGCATCGGTGCCGATCCAGATAAGGCCCTGGCGGTCCACCATGAGGGTCCAAACGGAGTCATGGCCCAGGGAGGCCGGATCGTCAGGATCGTGGCGGTACCCGGAAAAGAGAGAGGTCCCCTTGTCAAAGCTGTTGATCCCGGCCAGGGTTCCCATCCAGATCAACCCCTCCCGGTCCTGGGTGATGGTTCTGGGCGCCCAGTTGAATTGATCGCTGTTGAGGCTGTTGGGATTGTCCGGGTCATTTCTGTAACAGGTAAATGAGCCGGTGTTCTTGTCAAACAGGTTGAGGCCGCCTCCCATGGTGCCGATCCAGAAAAGGCCTTCATCGTCCTCAAATATACCCGGGGCATAGGCCGATGAAATGGAGCCCTGTCCTGCCTTGTAAGCCTTTGTCCCATAGCCGTCATACCGCAGGATGCCGTTGGTACAGCCCACCCAGAGGAAACCGTCCCTGTCCTGGATGATGCTGTTGTTGTACGCACCTGTGGTAAATGGGTGCTGAAACTTGAGCGCCTTCTCCCTGCCATGGACCTCTGCACAGAGGATGGCCAGCAGAAGCCCACAGGAGAGGATATGTTTGACCCGGTATGCCACTGTGGTACCGGTTAAAGCTCGGGAAACCTGACGGTCAGTGGCAGGCCGGGCCTTCCGTCGTTGTGGAAGAGGTTCGCCCTGATTCCACGGCCTGAGAGGGCTGAGCAGGGGATGGGTTCAGCATAGCGCCTGGAGTCCTGGTCCGGCTCTGAGCCATCCAATGTATAGCGGATCTCAGCATTGGCAACGCCCGCCGTCATGGTGATGTGGGAGTGCCCGCCCATGTCGCCCTCAGCCCGTGGCATATCGATTATGGGCGTGAGGGTGTTGAGCTGTTCCATGGGGATGTAATTGCCGGTATAGGGGCGCCCAAAAGCCTGCTTGGTTGTTGCGATCTCCCGTGCAAAGGTATCGATGATGGGCCGCGTTCTCAGCCTGGGTTCGGGAATTCCGATCAGTTCGATCTCATGGGTCCTGAAAAAATCGGGGGCACCATGGGCCTGGTCATAGGCTTCATTGGAAAAGGAGTGGCCTTTTCTGAAGTTCTGGGTCTCTCCCTCCATGAGCAGATAGCAAACGGCATCGGGCCCGATGGCCATGGGGTTGAGCTCCATGGGGGTCGGTACGCCCCGGACAAGCACCCACAGGAGGCGGTAGGCGATCATGTTTTCGTTGGAGTAGTAGATCCTTGCACCGGTGCAGCTTGTGGGATCTGAGGTGATAAAGTCGACGCAGCCGTAATCCTGGGCATGGGCCTGCTGCTGCGCCTGGACCAGGTATCCCCTGAAGAGGCGATAGGGGCTGTAGTCCGGGCCGATGTGCCTTTGGATGGTATCGAGGATCCGGGGTTCAAAATCAGGGGCATCCATGCTGGTGCCCAGCCTCTTTGCATACTCAAAGGTGTCACCGATCAACAAGCCCCTGTCAAAGTGATCCCTCAGATCTGTTCCGCTCATGGAATAGCTGGCAAACCCACCCACACCCTGGAATCCCGCATGGGCGTCCATTGTGTCGAGGATATCCTTTTCAAGCACCATGGCATCGGTTTCCTGCCCGGGGTAGCTGATCTCTGCGGCCACCTCTCCATCCTTGGTGACCATATGGAGGTTGTTAAAGCCGACGTTCATCTGAAACAGGCCCATGTCCATCTGGGACATGGACCGGTCTATCTGGGCGTCTGCGATGAGATATGCGCCTGTCATCCCGGCGATGATGGCCGGCACAATGCCGTTGACCGCCCCGACTTCGATGGGAAGCACCCCCCGGACGCCGCCTTCGGGGACAAGGGAGGTGTAGGAGTTCAGGGCGGATGTGAAATCCAGGTTGCTCCATATGTCGGAGGGGGCAAACACCTGGCCGGTCATGGCGATCTTCATCCCATCGGGTACGGACCGGGATGGGAGGGTTTTGACGGAGGTGACGCCACTCTGGTCAAGCAGGGTCTTTGCCACTTCGATGGGTCCGCCGCCGCCGGTGGCAAGCAGGGTGGCTCCTTCTATGAATGAGTTCAGGTCGTCACGTGAGTATTCAACAATGGATTCTTTCTCGCTCTCTTTCATAACTGCCCCCATGCCAAGGTCATTAACAAGTCTAAAATTTCACGATGCAAAACCAATTTGTTTTTTCAAGTACAATCGCGGAAGACGGTAGCATATTCTTCCCTTAGAATCCAATGGTTGTTTTCTTTTTTAAACGGAAGGTTAAACTGCGAAACGGCCGGGATAATAGGGTAATACCATGGGACCTTGGCGGTATGTCTATATTTTCATATTGACATAATTTTTAAATTGACTATAGTCATCTTCGTGAATTCTCAGGGCGGGGTGAAATTCCCCACCGGCGGTGATTTTGATGCAATCAAATAAGCCCGCGAGCGCCTGTTGCTTTAACAGGGTCAGCAGATCCGGTGTGATTCCGGAGCCGACGGTGAAAGTCCGGATGGGAGAGAACAACAGGCTGTTTGCATTTCCTTGTTGGGAGCTGCTGCGACCTTGTGCCGGTACAGGATGTTTTGCGGGTCATTCCCGTTCCTGTATTCTCCGGGTGCTGGCGTGCAGTCCCACCCCCATCATCTCCCCTGATATTATGGTAATGTTTTATAATAAAAAGGGAGTTTTCCATGCATCAAGTTTCCATTTCCAAGTTTGGCAATTCAATTGAACGGGTGGAGCGTGCACTTGCCGCCCTTACCGCTGGCAAAGGCGTGCTTCTCGTGGATGACGAGGACCGTGAAAACGAGGGGGATCTTATCTTCCCTGCCGAGACCATCACCCAGGCGCAGATGGCCATGCTGATCCGGGAGTGCAGCGGCATCGTCTGCCTCTGCCTGACCCATGACAGGATCGAACAGCTGGGACTGCCCCAGATGGTAAGCGACAACACCTCGGCCTACCAGACCGCATTCACCGTCTCCATTGAGGCGGCCCAGGGGGTGACCACCGGGGTTTCAGCCCAGGACCGGGTCACCACCATCAGGTGCGCCGCAGCCAAGGATGCAGGGCCGGAAATGATCCACTCCCCGGGCCATGTGTTTCCCTTGCGGGCCGCCCGGGACGGGGTGCTTGAGCGCAGGGGCCACACAGAGGGGACCGTGGACCTGATGACACTTGCCGGGTTCTCATCCGCCGGGGTGCTCTGCGAGTTGACCAACCCCGACGGCACCATGGCACGGCTGCCCCAGATCATCGCCTTTGCCGATGAACACGAATTTCCCGTGCTCACCATCGAGGATATTGCGGCGTTCCGCTCCCAGTCCATGGACAAGAGCGCCTAGACCGGGACTGATGAACCGGGCGATATGACCCTGACCACCCCAACCGGCACGCGGGTGCCGGTTGGGGTGGCATTTTCATTCAAAGATTTTTTCATCCATGGCATGGGCCTCGGCCGCATCCTCTTCCATGTCCCGTGTCAGCCGACTCTCTTTCATGGACAGGCACTCCTTGTACCATTCGTTGGCGATGATCATGGACATCACCTCGTTGGTGCCGGTCCAGATGGAGGCCAGCCGCAGGTCCCTGAAGATTCTCTCCACCGGATAGATGTTGGTGTAGCCGATCCCCCCCATCACCTGCATGGCGTTGTGGACCGCTTTTTGGCAGGACTCGGTGACAAACTTTTTGGATTGGGACACCATCCGCCGGATTCGGTTGGGATGGATGCCCGCATCTACGGCCTGGGCCGTGACCTGGATCATTGCCCTTGATCCGTCCAAAAGGGTGGCCGCCTCTGCCACCTGGAAGCTGACTCCCTGGAAATCAGCCACGGGCCGGCCAAAGGCCTTTCGTTTGGCCGTGTAGGTGGTGGCCACCTCCAGGGCGGGACGGGCGGCACCAATGGTCATGGCGGCCGTGCCCAGCCGCTCCGGGATCATCATGGTGTTGAATATCGCAACCCCCTGGTTGAGGGTTCCCAGCAGGTTCTCCTTGGGAACTTTGACATCCTTGAACACAAGCCGGCTGGCTCCGCCGCCCCTGCACCCCATGAGCCCGTACAGATAGTCGCTTTTCACCCCTTCGGACCGGTCCACGATAAAGCAGGATATGCCCTTGTGGGCAGGCGCATCCGGATCTGTCACGGCATAGACAAGGAAATAGTCGGCTCCTTCCCCCCCCACGATGAACCGCTTCTGGCCGTTGATCAGAAAGTGGTCGTCCCTCTCTTCCGCCGTGGTGGTGGTGCCGAAGAAGTCCGATCCCCCCCTGGGCTCGGTGAGGCACTCGGCGGCAAAGATCTCACCGGCCAGAAGGGGTTTCACATAGCGCTCCTTCTGCTGGTCGGTGCCGTGGAGAATGATGGCGTCGCACACAAGCTCGGCCCCCACCCCAAAGGTGCAGGCAAAGATATAACCCAAAACCCCCACCTCCTCCATGACCATGCAGGTGGTCTGCCAGTCCATGCCCCGTCCGCCCCACTCCCTGGGATAGCGGCACCCCATGAGGTTCCTTGCCCCGGCCTCCCTGAGAAACTCCTTGGGAAACTGGATCTCGTCCTTGTCCATGGCAAGGATCATGGATCGCGGGATCGATTTGACAAACTCTCTTACCTCGTCCCTCAGCTTCAGCTGCTCCTGGTTCAACAAAAAGTCAAACATGGCTCACTCCTTTTCTTTAGCTTCGTAGCTCTGATTCTCGTGTTATTTTGTCAAAATAATCAGAAACCTTTTTGGGTTCTGACTTATCCGGTCAGGCGTTGAAGGGGGGGATCATTGCCTGGAACCGCTGAAACGCTTGCTTTGAGATCCCCTCGACCCCCAGGGGGCGGTCCTTGGCATCGTGGCAGTCGGAACCGCCCGTGGCGACCAGGCCGTGTTCCTGTGCCCAGGCGTTAAGGATCTTACGGTGGCGGGGCACATGGCCCGGGTAGTTGATCTCAAGGCCTTGAACCCCTGCATCCAGGAATCCGGGCAAAAGCTGTTCCACGATCTCCAGGGGAGGAAGCACCTCCTTGTAGTGGCCCTTTCCGGGAAAGGAGCCTGCGGCCGGGTGGGCCAGCACGGCCAGCATTGGAAATTTGGCGATAAAGGGTTTTACCATCCCAAGACCGATGCCCGAGGGCAGGTAGGCAGGACTTTGGTTGCCGATGATGCGGTTGACCCGGGAAGGGTCGACCATGCCATGGTTCTGGTTGAGGGCCATGGCAAAATGGCGCCTGGATGCCCTGGCGGAGAGCCGGTTGATCTCCTCCATGGTGAGCTCTTT
This sequence comes from Desulfobacterium sp., assembly GCA_030145245.1. Classification (GTDB taxonomy): domain Bacteria; phylum Desulfobacterota; class Desulfobacteria; order Desulfobacterales; family Desulfobacteraceae; genus Desulforapulum. The sequence goes on along the minus strand of JAQYWC010000076.1, from coordinate 32,606 downwards.
TTCAAGGAGGGGTGTGTCGCCTTCCGGTCCGAAGCAGCGGTTGATTTCATGGACCCTCTGGATCACGAGGGCAGGGCCCCGTCCCTTTTCAAGGGTCCTGGAAAAGGATTCCCGGAATTCGGTATCCTTCAGAAGCCCCTGGGGGAAGTAGCAGAGAAGATGCAGGGTCCCGGTGAAAAAGGGGCGCTTGAACCTCACCGAGACCTCCACCCCGGGCACCACTTCGATGTTGTGGCGCCGGCCGGCTTCAAGGGCCTGTTCCAGCCCGTCCAGGGTGTCGTGGTCGGTGACGCCCAGGACAGAGACCCCGGCGTCTTTGGCTGCCAGTACGAGTTGTCCGGGTGAAAAATCACCGTCCGATGCCGTGGTGTGGTTGTGCAGGTCTGCATAGGGGGACTGGGTCATCTTTGTCTCTTCCTTTCTTAAATGGGGTGAGATCTATCCCATACCCTGAAAAAGGTCTTTTTTCAATGGCCTTTTTCCTTGGGAACTTCTCCGTTGAAAAGCCGGGAATCAGATGGTAACAATGGTGGTTAACCAACACTAATTATAACGGGAGGCAAATCATGGCACTCTATCTGGTGCAGCACGGAAAAAGCAGGCCAAAGCAGGAGGATCCCAACCAGGGACTTTCCGATCAGGGACGGGCGGACACAGAGAGGATCGCCCAGGTGGCAAAGGGTTACAAAGTGCCCGTGGCCATGATACAGCACAGCGGAAAAGAGCGGGCCCGTGAAACAGCGGAGATATTTGCCGGGTTTCTGGCACCGGAACAGGGGGTGGTTCAGGTGGACGGGATCAAACCCATGGATGATGTGCAACAATTTGCAGGCTCTGTGGACGGGACTGAAAATGCCATGGTGGTCGGCCATCTGCCCTTCATGGAGAAGCTTGTCGGGTCCCTTGTGACAGGCTCCCCTGACAACCGGGTCATCAGGTTCCAGAACTCCGGCATCGTCTGCCTGGACCGGGACGAGACGGGCTGGTACATCCGTTGGACCCTCATGCCCAATATCGGATAGGAGGCAGCATGGACGAGCATGACAGAAGCGTATTGCCATGGCGGACAGATGGGATATACGGGAGGCATCATGGATACCCATTATAGCGGTATACGAGTGACTATCCTGGGATCCGGCACCTGTGTTCCATCCCTTACACGCAGCTCCTGCTCGGTTCTGATCCAGCATTGGGACACCCATTTCCTTTTGGATGTGGGACCGGGAACCATGGGCCAGCTTCTTAAGGCGGGCAAGACCATCTTTGATATCGATGCCCTGTTCTTGAGCCATTTTCATCCGGATCACGCTTCCGAGCTGTCAGGTTTTCTGTTTTCAACCAAATACGCAGACGATTCCCGGCCCGGAAAAACCCTGCATCTGGCAGGCGGTCCCGGGCTCAATGATTTTTACGACAATCTGAACTACGCCTTTGGGAGCAAGCTCATCCTTGATGACTTAAGGCTCCATGAACTGGTTGACGACGCTTCCCTTGTGCTTGACGACTGCACCATCCGGTCGGCACCCATGGTTCACAAGCCCGAGAGCCGGGCCTATTGCTTCATCACAAAGGATAAAAAGCGGATCGTGTACACAGGGGATACCGACTATTCCGAGGCCCTGATCAGGCTGGCCCGGAATGCCGATCTGCTGATCTGCGAGTCGGCCTTTCCGGATGAGCTCAAGCGGGAGGGGCATCTCACCCCCTCCCTTGCCGGAACCATTGCCCAAAAGGCCGGGGTCAAACAGCTGATCCTGACCCACCTCTATCCCGAATGCGACCGGGTCGATATGGTTGCCCAGTGCCGGCGGACCTATGACGGTCCCCTGGCCGTGGCCCGGGATCTGATGACCGTTGAGCTTTGATCCGGTCTTTTGCTCTTGTTCCATGGAGCAGAGGATGCCGAGACCGTTGCCCAAGGCCTGATGGTGGTTGAACTCTGATTAGATTTTCTGTTCATGTTCCATGAAGCAGGGAATGCAGAGGTTTTTGCCTGCAAACCTTCGTATCCGTGACTCCATGACCATCTCGTTGCAGGCCTGGCACTCGATGCTGGCAAGTATCTTGGCCGGCCTGACAGGGGCCTTGGCGATCTCCTCCACCGTGAAGAGCTCGTCAAGATCGGCATCCATGATGCTCTGGATCGATTGGGCCCGCTGATCCTGGAATCTCTGGTTCTCCTCCTGGCTCGCCTCCCCCTTCATCACCTTTTCCATGAGGGTGAGCATCTGTTCCCTCTCCTGGTCGCTCTTCTGGAGCTTCTTGATGAACACGGCCCGGAATCCCTTGTCCCTGGTTCTGTCAAAAAATGTGAAGGCGGATTTGCCGTAATCCTTGTGCACCAGGTTGCCCTTGCCATAGGTGCAGTCCGTGATGAACTGCACGGCATCCAGCCCGCACATGTCGGTCTCAGCCACGCACAGGGGTGAGGCGCAGTTGGTGATGTCCAGCCGCTCCATGGCCAGTTCGGAAAGGCGGATGCCAATGGCAAGTCCCGGGCAAGAATGGCCGTGGAACTCAATGGTTTTGTCGATGAGGTTCTGATCAATGGTACATTCCATGGGGATCTCCTCTTTAGCTTCCTATTTCTGGTTTTTGTGTTTTTTGGGCAAGAGATCAGAAATTTTTTTTGTTTCTGGCTTGTCCAGGTTCGGGTTCAGGTTCATTGGTTCAGGCGGCCCGTTCAATGGGCCAGTCCTTGGGTATTATCACTGGATAGCCGTTGTGGCGAAGGATCTCAACACCGATGCCATAGACCGACTCCACCATGGCAGGGGAGATCTCATCCACTTTTCCGGCGCCGTAGATGGTGCCGTTCTTAAGAAACAGATAGTTGTCGCCATAGCGCAATGCACTGTTGAGATCGTGCATGGTCATGACCCCTGCGACCCTGTGTTCCTTGACCACCCGTTTGATCAGCGCCAGGATCTCGGTCTGGTTTTTCAGGTCCAGGCTGCTGGTGGGCTCGTCCAGGAGCAGCAGGTCCGTCTCCTGGACCAGGGCCCGTGCCAGGGAGATCTTCTGGAGCTCTCCGCCGCTCATCTGGTCCACATATTTTAATGCCAGGTGGTCCAGTCCCAGCCGTTTGATGGCCGAATCTACGATCTTCAGGTCCTTGTCCGAGACCCGCCACCGGATGTGGGGCCGCCGTCCCATGAGGATGGCGTCAAAGGCCGTGACCCGGGAGGGCTCGCTGTACTGGGCCACATACCCGATCCGTTTTGCAATGGCCAGGGTGTCAAGGGAGGCGATGGCGTCGCCGTCCACCAGGACATCGCCTTTGGAGGGCTTGAGGATGGCGTTGATGCACTTTAAGAGGGTGGTCTTGCCCACGCCGTTGGGGCCGAGGATGACGGTGATCTCTCCCCTTTTTACCGTGAAGCTGATCTTGTCAAGGGTCGGTCGGCTGCTGTAGCCAAAGGCCAGGTCGTCGATCTTGAGTATCATCGTCTGTATCCTTTTATGATGAGGTAGATGAACATCGGGGCGCCCAGAAACGAGGTGAGCACCGATACCGGAAGGATGTGGGGGGAGAGGACAAGCCGTGCCACGGTGTCCGATGCCAGCAGCAGCAACCCGCCGGTGGCTGCGGTGGCGGGCAGAAGAAAGCGGTGGTCGTCGCCAATGAGCCGTCTGACCATGTGGGGGGCCACAAGCCCCACGAATCCGATGATGCCCACAAAGGAGATGATCACCGATGATACCAGGGAGGCCATCATCATTCCCATAAGCCGTACCCGCTCCACCCGGACCCCGATTCCCCGGGCGGTCTCGTCCCCGGTATCCGTGGCATTGTAGTTCCAGGCATTGGCCATGAAATAGACCAGGGACACAAGGGTCACAATGGCGAGAAAACTAAGCTCCTTCCAGCTGGTCCGTGCCACGTCCCCAAAGGTCCAGAACACCATGGCCGACAGTTGGACATCGTCGGCAAAGAACTGGAGAAGCATGGTGGCGGCCGTGAACAGTGACCCCAGGGCCACCCCGGTGAGCACCATCACCTCGGGGGAGGCGTTCCTGATCCGTGCCACCAGGGTGATGATGCCTGCGGCCAGCATGGAAAAGAGAAAGGCGGCCGAGGTGGTTATATAGGGGTTGGTGATGGTCACGGCATCGGACAGGGAGCTTGCCATGCTCCCGGATCCCATCACCATGACGGAAAGGGCCGCGCCAAATGCGGCCGCATGGGAGATGCCCAGGGTTAAGGGTGAGCCCAGGGGGTTTTTCAGGACCGACTGCATCACTGCACCTGCCACGGCAAGGCCTGCGCCGGCAACAATGGCCGTCAGGGTCTGGGGCAGCCGGATGTTCCACACGATGATGTCGAACTGCCGGGTGACACTTGCGCCGGCCAGGGTCTTGACCACGTCGGTAAACGGGATGTGCACGGCCCCGAGGCTGATGGCCAGGATGAGCATCATGGCAAGCCCCCCTGACATGGCCAGGGTAAAGCCGGTTTTCCTGACAATGTAGGCTGTGTAGGCTGTGGAGATTTCACCGTCGTTAAAGTGCATGTTACCCCTCTTGTTTCTGGTTGAGATCGATTCGCTTGAAAGCAAGGTTGTTGAAGCGTGCGTCCATGGCCCTGAACACGGGGCTCCCCACCAGAAAGGTGTAGATCTCGTCCGCCTTTTGGGCAGGATCTACATCCGTGAACTGTTCCGGGTAGAGCACCTTGCCGATGAACCAGGCATTGGCAAGGATGGAGCCGAAGTTCTGGGAGTACCAGTTGTAGGGCAGCACCCCGAAGATGCGGCCCTGTTGCACGGCTGTCAGGGCCTGAAAGGCGGGATCGGTGGCAAGTTCGGAAAGTCCGCCTCCAGCGTCCCCCATCTGCAGGGTGGAAAGATCCAGGAAGAGTACGTCCGGATCCCACACCATGAGCTTCTCCTTGGAGATGGTGCTCCGGGTCATCTTTCCGCCCATGCTTTCCGGCGTGGCTGCCACATTGACGGCATTGACGAACTGAAACGGCGGGTAACCCGGTTCCGTGGACTGGAAACCGTGGGGCCCCTTGTAGGCGATCCCCCCCACAAAGCAGGTGGGCGGGTTGGCCACCCCGGCTGTCCGCTTTTCGAGTTCTGCGATCTGGGATTTGAAAAAACCGATGATGGCCTGGGCCCTCTCTTCTTTGTTAAGGGTCTGGCCCGCGGTTTCCAGGCTCTTGAAAAAGGTCTGCCGTTGGTGCCCAAGGTCGCCGTACTCAATGGTCACCACGGGAATGCCGGTCTTTTGATGGAGTTCGGTGGGATCAACCCCCATGGTGCTGAAGGTCTTGAGAATCACCTGGGGAAGGGGATCAAGGCTTACGATCCGTTCGGGATGGTCATGGCCCCTGAACTCTCCGAAGATGGGAAATTCCTTAAACTGGGGGTTGGCCAGGGCATAGGGCCTTGAGTCAAACCGGTTTGTCCGTGTTTCAATGTCGTCCACGGCCACAATTTTGTCCTGGGCCCCAAGGTAGGTGATGATCCGCAGGCAGCCGGACCCGGACCCGATGGTGTGGTCGATCCGTTGGGGTAGGGTCACCCGGGTGCCCAGGGAGTCGGTCAGGGTTCGCAGGGGGTCGCAAAATCCGGGAAAGGGTATTATCATCAGCAGCAGCAGCGCCGCCGCCATCCATGTGGTTACAACGAGTCTTTTCTCCATAACGCCTCCAGAGGTTTGGAACAATAAAAAAAGCCACGGGACATGCCTCTCCCTTATGGGGAGTGCTGCCTTCGTGGCTTGATTGGTTATAGTGTACTGCTCGTTTTGCCCCTGCCTTCGGACAGGATTGTAATTCCAAATTTCTTGTACAGAACTTGACCCTTGTTGTCAAACATCTTTTACCGTGGGGCAAGTTCCGGCCGAAAAACACGATAATGTAATTTGGTGGGCCGTATATTGCGAATTTGTAATTTTAGCATGGCCGGTTTTCCGGCCTGGGGAGGGAAAGGCCCTGTTTATGGGGTCGCTGTTTTTTTACGCCCTGTGGCATCCTCTTTGCTCTATTGGCAGAGGATAGTGTGTTTTTTGTTAATATTTAATCTGGAGGAACGATGAAACCAAGGGATATTTTGACAGCAACGGCCATGGTGCCTTTATTTTCCAACGTGGCCTTTGCCGGTGAGGGTGTCCTGGATTCCGGGGATACGGCCTGGGTCCTGGTGGCAACGGCCCTGGTGATGATGATGACCCCGGCCGGCCTTGCCCTTTTTTACGGGGGCATGTCCCGGTCCAAGAATCTTCTCAACACCATTGCCATGACCGTTGTGGCCTACTGCCTTACCAGCGTCGTCTGGGTGGTGTGGGGATATGCCATCGCCTTTGGTCCCGATCTTTACGGGCTTGTGGGCACCCTGGATCACCTTTTTCTCCGGGGAATCGACCAGAACAGCGTGACCGGAACCATTCCCACCCTGGTGTTTGTGATCTTCCAGATGACCTTTGCCTGCATCACCGCAGCCCTTGTGCTGGGGGCTGTGGTGGACCGGATGAAGTTCTCTGCCTGGATATTGTTCACCCTTGTATGGATCACCGTTGTCTACGCTCCCGTGGCCCACTGGGTCTGGGGCGGCGGATGGATGCACGCCATGGGCGCCCTTGATTTTGCCGGGGGCAATGTGGTTCACATCAATGCCGGTGTGGCGGGGCTTGTGCTCTCAATGGTGGTGGGTAAGCGGTTGGGGTATGGCACCGAGGCGATGATTCCGTCGAGCATTGCCCTCACCTCCCTGGGGGCGGCCCTGCTCTGGTTCGGCTGGTTCGGGTTCAACGCGGGCAGCCAGCTTGCCGCCGACGGCATTGCAGGGTCAGCCTTTCTTGTGACCAACACATCGGCCGCAGCCGGCGGTCTTGGCTGGATGGCCTTCGAGTGGTATCACAGCGACAGGCCCACCTTGCTTGGCATTGCCTCGGGGGTTATCGCGGGCCTTGTTGCCATCACCCCGGGGGCCGGGTTTGTCAACCTCCCCTGTTCCCTGATCATGGGGCTTGTCTCCGGGTGCATCGGCTATTTCAGTGTGGGGTTCCTGAAGAAGAAGTTGGGCTATGACGATTCCCTTGACGCCTTTGGGGTCCACGGGGTGTGCGGCATCTGGGGGGCCCTGGCAACCGGGCTGTTTGCCGATCCTTCCATCACCCCGGGTGCGGCCGGGCTCTTTTTCGGCAATCCGGGCCAGCTCTGGATCCAGTTTGTATCGGTGGTGGCCACGGTGGCCTACAGCGCCGTTGTCACCCTTGCGGTAATTGTACCCATCGGATATGTTACCTCAGGACTCAGGGTTGATAAAGATGATGAGATTACGGGGCTCGACAGCTCCATCCACGGGGAGCGCGCCTTTGAGCTCTTCTAACGTTTGAAAGGGGACAGTGTGACCGATTATTACCAGGAGGCGTGTGAGCGCTATTTTGAGAGGACTGTTGGGATTGACCCGTCGCCGATTCTTGAACCCTTTGCCGCAAGGCTTGCCAGGGGGGCTAAGGTGGTGGATATCGGGTGCGGATCCGGCCGGGATCTTCTCTGGCTGAAAAACAGGGGCTTTCTTCCCTTTGGCATGGAACGCGCCCCCGACCTTGCCCGCCTGGCTGAAAAGCATTCAGGTTGCCGGGTTATTGTTGCGGATCTCCAGGGGTTTGACTTTTCAACCCTTTCGGTTGACGCCATGCTTCTCACCGGGTCCCTGGTTCATCTTGATAGGCCGAACCTCAGGCCGTTGCTTGATAACCTGGTCAAGGGGCTCAACCCCGGGGGCCTTATCTCCATCTCCATGAAACAGGGCAGGGGAACCCGGATTGACCATGAGGGCAGGCGGTTTGTCCTGTGGCAGGAGGAGGCGTTGAGACGGGTGTTTGAGGATGCAGGCCTTGAGGTGATAGCGGTTCGGGGGGCAGATTCCCTCCTTGAAACCGGTGAGGCCTGGATCAATTTCCTCCTTAAACCTGCTGTTCCCGGGGAGGATTAACCATGGGGGGCCGCCGCTTTTCCGCCGATTTTTGCGCCCCCCGTTCCACCTCTTTCCTGGATCTTCTTTTGTGGAAGCTCTCCCCTAACCGGTTCCGGCCCCATTTCAGGGAGGAGCCCCGGAAACGGGTGGTGATCGACTGGGAGCGTATCAAAAAAAATGGGTCCCTCTCCGTCACCTTTATGCGGCATGCCTCTGTCATGGTCAACGACCATGGGCGTTATCTTCTGGTGGACCCCGTGTTTTCCGGGATTTCGCCTTTGATCCGGGACTATTCCCCCCTTTGCCAGGGCATAAAAGGGATGCCCCCACCCGATCATGTTCTTATCACCCACGGCCACTATGACCATCTTGACCTGCCCTCCCTGGGACGTCTTCCCAGAAACACCCACGTGATCACCCCCCGGGGGTATGACCGGGAGTTCCGGAAAGTCAGGATGAGAAACCGCAGCCAGCTTGACTGGTTTGAAACCCTGAAGTTCAACGGCACCACCGTCACCCTGGTCCCCTGCTGCCACTGGACCATGCGAAATCCTTTGCGGGGGCCCAACCGCTCCCTGTGGGGATCTTTTATCATTGAGACATCCTCCGGTTATACCATCTTCATGGCCGGGGACACCGCCTACTTTGACGGATTCAGGGAGATCGGCAACACCTGGGACATTGACCTTGCCGTCTTCAATCTGGGGGCCTACGAACCCCGGTGGTTCATGAAGGCAAGCCACATGGACCCCAAAGAGACGGTCAGGGCCTTTCAGGAGCTTGGGGCGGAAAAGATGATGATCTGCCACTGGGGAACCTTTCGCCTGGGCAACGAACCGGTCCACTTTCCCCCCCTGGATCTGAAAAAGGAGCTTGGCCGCCAGGGGCTCCCGGATGCCCTGGTGATGCTCGACCATGGAGAGAGCTTTTTCCCCTATGCCTGATCCTTGCAGGCATCTATGATTTCGGCCAGACGTTGTATCCCCTGTTTGATCTCATCACAGGGGAGGTGGGCAAACCCCAGGCGCAGGTGGGTGCCCTTTTCCGGTTTAAGGCGGAACAGGCTCTCATGGAGGAGGGAGATTCCCTGTTGCTCAGCCTGCCGGGCCACCTTTCCGGAATCCTTGTTCGTGTCCAGCCAGAGAGCCATGCCCCCGTCCGGAACAGACCAGGAAAGGGGAATCCCCTTGTCCCGGGCCTTTTCAAGGCTTTCTACCATGGTGTTCCTCCTCTCTTCATAGCATTTTCTCATCTTTCTCAAGTGGCGTTCGAAACCGCCCTGGGCAATCCAGCCGGCAATGGCGTTCTGGTTGATCAGGCCGGGGGGGCGTGTGGTGATGTTCCGATAGCGCCGGATGCCGGGGACAAAGGACGGGGGCACTGCCATGAAGGCTATCCTGACCGAGGGAAACAGGGTCTTGGATAGGGTTGACACATAGATCACAAGACCCATGGGATCGTTGGCCGCAAGGGGGGAGGGTGGGTATGACCGGTAGTGGTATTCGTGGTCATAGTCATCCTCCAGGATGGGGATCTGGTATTTTGCTGCAATCTGGTAGAGGTGGAGACGCCGGTTTGCCGGAAGGGTTGCGGTGGTGGGAAACTGGTGCAGGGGCGTCACATAGATGAGGCGGATTTTTTGGCGCTGGACAAGTTTCAGGAGATGGTCGGTATCCATGCCGCCCTTGTCCGACCTGACAGGGACGATTTCCGCGCCGGCTGCTTTGAACGCCTGCCGGGCAAGGGGATATCCGGGATCCTCCATGGCCACCCGGTCACCTGGTTTCAGCAGCAGCTGCCCTGTCATGTAAATCCCCTCCTGGGAACCGTGGGTGATGATGATCTTTTTGTCGGCAATGGCCCTGACCCGCCGGAGGTAGGTGCTCATCTCCCGGATGAGCTTTTCTGATCCCAAAACCGGGCCCAGCCCAAGGGCGCTTGAAGGATCCCGCCGCAGCACGTCGGAGAGGCAGGCGTTGAACTCCTTGACTGGAAAGAGGCGAAGGTCTGCAACCCCGCTTCGCAGGTTGAGATGGTTGCCATCCATGGCCGGGGGATAGCCCGGTTCGTCCTGGTCCCAGGTGGTGATGATCCTGGGTGATGTGGTGGCAGGACTATCCACGGCACTTGAATCACCGGGCACAAAAAAGGTATCGGGCAGGGTGGTTGAAACCAGATAGCCCTGGCGTGGCCTTGCATTGATCCACCCCTCTGCCACCAGTTCGTCCAGGGCTGTCATCACCGTGTGACGGTGGCAGTTAAGGAGGGAGGCAAGTTTTCGTGTGGAGGGCAGGGGCTCCCCCGGGAGGACCTGGCCCCGTTGGATGGCTGTTCTCATGGCCCGGGCGATCCTCAGGTAGAGGGGGGCTTTCTCCTCCACAAGGTTCAGGTTCAGTTCTTTCATGGCTGGTCGACCTCAAATGTTCGATCTGGTCCTTAACTTCTACCAGGGACTCTGGTTAGCTATACAACAAACCATCCATGGCGTCGATGGAAAATAACCTTTTCACAGGAGTGAGCAGATGAAACCGGAGAACCTTACAAACATCCTGGTGGCCATTTCTCCTGATCAGCAGGAATGGAGAGCGGTGGAGGCCGCCTGGAACATGGCAGCGGCAAGCGGTGGCACCCTCTGGGTCGGGAGCGTTATTCACCGGAAAAACCTTTTCAGGATCGGAACGGTGGCGGCCATGGGCTATGGCATCAGCACCCGGGCGTACCTGGAGGGGGTTGGAGCGGCCGTGTTTTCCCGGGTGAACCGTTTTTGCGAGGCAAAGGGGGCTGATCCGTCCAGGGTCAGGCCCCTCATCCGGGCCGGCGATCCCGTGGCTGAGCTGCTTGGGATTCTCTCAACCCATCCCATGGATCTTTTGATCCTGGGAGCCGGGGCCAGGGGGGCTCTTGAACGTCTCCTGGACGGCGGGGTCAAAGGACCCATGATCCGGCAGAGTCCGGTGCCGGTCCTGGTCCATGGATCCGGAGCAGTTGAAAGAGCAGGTGGTTGATTTTTGTTGTGTCAACCCTGCCCGGCAGTATATACCAGATCGGGCAGGGCCCGGGAATCGCCGGGAGAAAGTGCATGGAACCATGGATTAACTTTTAGCTTCTTAGCTCTGATTCTTGTGTTATTTTGGCAAGAGAATCAGAAAGCTTTTTTGTTTCTGGCTTGTCCAGGTCAGGCTTACAGAATATTTATAACCCACAGGGGGAAAAAGAATGTTGAGACCCAAAGTCAAAGAGATCCTGATAGCAATTTTATTCATCTGTTTTACCTCCCTTGCCGGTTGCGACTGGGGTTCTGATTCACACCATAATGATAACAGTCTTTTTGCCTCCATTGATAAAAAGCTTGAAAACCAGTTTGCCCTTTATGACCAGGCCCGGGAGAAGATCATCCGGCGTGTGGTTGAAGAAAATGGTGTGGTTGAGCGGGAAGAGTGGGACACCTGGCTGACACCGGCACCCGGGGATGCCCTTGATGAACGGGAACTTGCGCAAATTTCCGAGCGTCAACAGCAGACCATCGAGGACAGTCGCCTTGCCGCAATGGCCGGCGCAACCCTGGATCTGGATCAGATCCGGAATGATGACGCAAAAGTGGAGCAGTACTGCACTGAATTTCCCAAGGGCGCTCTGCTGCATATCCATCCCACGGGAACCCGGAACAGGCAAACCGTGGAGGAAATTTTAGCGGCGGTCAATCCGGTGATAAACGGCCGGGAGATCGTTGCCGAGGCCAATGACGGGGAACTATCCATGCTCTACCCCGGTGAAAATGAATTTCTCTCCGCTCTGCCGGTCAGAAATTACCTGGATTATGATCGGGAAGATCAAAACAGGATCCTTGGCTTTTTCTTTCTGCCGGACACGCCTCCCACCCATGAATTCGAGCGGTTTGAGGCTGTTTTCACCATTAATGACCTGCTGAAGCAGGAGCCGTCCCTGCAGGAATGGGTGGAGGAAAAGACCTATCTTGATTTTCTCAACCGCTGTGCGGCCCAGAACGTCAGCTACGTGGAATTTACACGGGTGATGTGGCCGGACCCCTCAACCTTTGAACAGCTCCACACATGGGCTGAAAAGTGGTATGGGGAAACCGGTATAACGGTGCGCTGGAACTCCGCCTTTATCCGCACCCTGGACGCTGGTAGCAATGACGTGTGGACCCGGGAATTTATCTCCGTGCTTGGGGACAATCAATACACAGAGCTTGTGGGTATTGATCTTCTGGCCAATGAAACCCATACCCCGGCCCTGGAAACCGGGCAGAACATCTATGTTCCCATCCTGGCAGCCGATCAGCAGGGCGACATCAGCATTCACCGCACCATGCATGCAGGAGAACTGGGTCTTGTCCATAACGTCCGGGATGCCATGATCATGGGGGCCGAACGGGTGGGCCACGGTGTTCTTCTGGCCCGGGACCCTTTAGCCCTGGAGTACGCGGTTCAGGAGAAAAACCTACCCATCGAGATAAACCTTTACAGTAACTACAGGTTGCAGGTGAACGAAGATTTCAGCAGTCATCCCTTTTTAGACTTTCTGCGCCTGGGGTTGCCCGTGAGCCTCTCCACGGACGATGAGGGAATATTTGTCACCGATATCGCCAATGAATACAGGATCGCCATCAGCCATACTGACATCACCCATGAAGAGTTAAAGCAGATGTCATACAACTCCATTGAGACCTCCTTTGCCGATGAGTCTGTCAAAGCAAGGCTGTTGAAAAAGCTGGATAAAGATTTCGCAGGTTTTGAAGCAAGATGGCGCAGTGAGCTGACCGGTGGTTCATGATTGAAATCCGGGTGAACCCAAGGAAGCGTACCGTGGCCTCCATGTCAAGACGGTAAACTTAAATGAGGGATATCCCGTGAACCCGGGTGATCAATGTTTCAAGATACCTTGATTTCACCTGGGTATTGGCCAGGGCCTGCTTGATTGGGGGCAGCTTCAGTATCACCCCCAGGAGTGTGGCAAGGGCCCTGTGGCTGAAGAGCACTTGGTTGTCAAACACAAGATCCTGGAGTCCTCCCCGTTCAATGGCCATCACCACGGCCCGGTGGGCATGGTTCAAGGGCGTTATCACCCGGGCCTTCCTGGGTTCCAGGGCGATGGCGGTGACAGGGCAGACACTGACGCAGACACCGCATCCCAGGCAGCGGTCTTCGTCCAGGAGGGCGGTTCTTTTTTTGGGGTTTTCAGGATCGTTGGCTGTCACAAGGGCCATGGCCTCAACCGGGCACACCTTGCTGCATCGGCCGCAACCGTTGCACAGATCCGTATCCACAAGGGGCAGAAAGTTGGTGGTGTGCACCGGGTTGAAGATGGCAAAGCGCTGGACCGCCAGCAGGGCTTCGCAGCAGCAGCCGCAGCAGTTGCAGATGAAGTTGACCCGTTCCCTCACGTTTTCACCGAACTGAACCAGGTGGTGGGCCTTGGCTTTTTCCAGCAGGTCCAACCCTTCCATGGGGTCCACCTTTCTTGCATGGCCGTGCCTGATCAATGATTGTGCCGCCGTGTTAAAGGTCATGCAGATATCAAGGGGGGCGTCACAGGCCCTGTTGAGGTGGCTCATCTTGTGGCGGCAGTAGCAGAGTCCGACACCCATGGGAGCAGCGGTTTTGATCACGTGGGTGGCCCGCTCATAGTCCAGGACATGGAGGGCGTTCTGTGATGACAGGGCCTGCTCGTCGACAAAGGTGCGTCCCAGCTGGGTTTCGCCCCTTGTGAAGAGCTCCCGGATGAAGGTCTCCTCCTGATTCAGGTAGGTGTAGAAGAGTTCGCTCAGGGCCTTCTGGTCGATGTCCTTTCTGACCCGCATCATGGAGAACTCAAAGAAGCCGGCCATGGGAGGGGGCAGGGCATAAAGGGTTTTCCCGTTGATCTCCATGTCCAGGAGGATGGCCCTAGCTGCAAGGGTGTCCAGGATTTTCCGGGTCTTGGCCTGGGCCAGCTTCCAGGCGGTTGCGGCCTTTTCAACGGTAAAGGGCTTGATGGGCAGGCGCGCCACAAGATCCGCTTCCTGTTCCGTGAACAGCATGGCCAGGATTTTGCGCAGCAGGTCCGAGGGCGGGGCGCCTTGGGGGCACCGGTTCAACCGGTTCGTCAGACGTGAATAGCCAGAGTCGAGCAAGGTGTGTGCCATATCGTTCCCTGTTGAAAACAGCCCGCCTGTAAGGGAGGGCCGATGGATGATTTCAATTCAAGGGCTACTGACAATGTAAGGAGAACGGGGCGAAAAACGCAAGGAAAAACTAACCGGGTCGTTTCTTTCCCGGCGATTTTTGCCCCTCCCTGGGGGGAGGGGCGAACATCTTATCTTGGGATGATGTCCAGGGCCGCCTTGACATGGCTTGCGAACAGCTCGGTGACGGCTGCGATTTCGCCGACGCCCTGGTCCACCACATTTACTTCGATCCCTTCCCTTTGAAAACTTTTTTCCCAGGAGTCCTCCTCCCGGGTGAGATCCTCCTTAAAGTGAATTCCTGCCACCAGCAGAAAGGGCACCAGTCGCACCTTGGTGAACCCGTATTTTTTTACCTTGGCAATGGTCTCCTCCATTTTGGGCAACCCTTCCACGACACCGGCAAATACCCGGTCGCCGTGGACCTTTCGCAGGACCGACTCCAGGGCCGGGTAGCTGGCCCAGGCCGGGTGGTCGGTGCCGTGGCCCACAATAACGGTGGCCTCGTCGTCTGCATCGGAGATCAGGGGGGAGATGGCATCGGCCACGGCCGTGTAGTCGTTATGGGAGGTGAGGAGGGGCAGCCCCATGGCGGTACGGATCCCGGCAGTCCCGGCGATCTCCTTGAGGCGGTCGAACTCATGGCCGCAGATGAGATGCAGGGACTGGACCACGGCCCAGTCATGGCCCTGCTCTTTCAGTTCTGCCAGCACCTGGCCGGGATCCTTGAGGTCGATGTTCTTGTTCTTTTTCAGGCTGCGCTTCACCATCCTTGAGGAATAGGCCCAGAAGAGCGGGGTGTCCGGGAGTCTCTCTTTAAAGATGGCGTCCATTCTGCTGTAGGTCTCAAAGGCCTTGGCCGTGGTTCCGAAAGCGGTTAGTACGACGGGTGTGGTTGTCATTGTTTACTCCTTGTGGGTCTGTATCTTCAGGCCTGTCATCAGCCAGTTAAAGGTGATTTCCAGGGGCTTTGGAAGGGGCTTGGTGGTGTCAAAACCCTGGGCTGCGGGAACGGGTTTGCCTGCAATGGTTTGAGCGGCGGTCCGGCCCAGGGCCGAAAACAGGGAGAGGTCGTGGATCAGGCCCTTGTTATCGGCGTCGCTCACGGCAAGGGCGGTCTCCACAAGACCGGCATACTCCGGATCCATGAGAAGGGCTTCAAGGCCTGTTGCCATCTGGTCCATGGCAGCAGGGGAGCACTGGCACCCGGTGTCGTGGACAAGGCTGTTGACGGTGATCCCCCTCTCCTTGAGCCGCTGGAAGATGCTCCGGTCGCTTTTAAGGCCGTTCTGGAGAAACACGGCCTTTGCAATCAGTTCTCCCATCTTTGAGTGGCCGCCGGTGTTGTCGATGGGGCAGCCTTCTCCCTGGACCATGATGATGTTGTCCGTGCCCGTGCCCGTTGCCTGGAATTTGAGACTCTGGTAGCTGCTCCGGATGTCAAGATCGGACAGGGCCGCGGTTTTTGCCTCTGTGACGGTGATCATGGCCCTTGCCATTGCCCGCCCGGAAAGCTGCATGTTGGTCATCACCATGATGTTGATGGTGCCGGGCTCGTAATAGCCGCCCACTGCCCTGGACATGCGCTGGGCATTGGAACAGACCCCGGCCGTGATAACGGCGATGGCCCGCATCTTTTTGAAGCTTTTCTCCGTGACCGTAACCTGGTCCATGTCGGCCCCGGTCATCAAAAGTGAGGTGGATGCGGGATCCCTTTCCACGGCAGAGAGGATGCGGTTCTTTGTGCCTGCCATACCGTCGGTGTGGGGCATGCTCCAGGAGGGGGGCGGAAGGTAGTGGTTGGCAATGGTGGAGATGTTATGCTTGAGCCCCTCCAGGGTGGAGAGAACGGTCTGGGGCCGGTTAAAGTCGATCACCAGGGTTTTGTGGGTGAAGTCGGCAATGGAGACCTTGACCCGCTGGCTCTTTTTAATGATCCCAAGGTCGATCCCAACGGGTTCGGTGGCAAGCAAAGCATCCCTGGAGACCTGGTTGTCCGGGGTGAAAAACTGATCGCTGTAGATGAACGAGGCCAGCCACTGGACAAAATAGCCGGTGTGGCAGGCCGCCCTGCAGGTGAGTTCGCAGGGAAAGTAGTAGATTTTCCGGTTCTTTACCGCATCCACACTGTTCCAGCCGGGACGCTTAAAAAAATGGTCTGCCGCCTTTTTGTCCCCCCCGCATCCGAAGATCACCTGGGGGTTGAACGCCTGCCACTGGTCCAGGGTGACGTCGGCCACCATGCCCCCGGCATCGGGTGCCATGGGGATGCCCCCGGCAAGTCTGACCAGATCGTTGAGAAAAGCGCCCTTGGCCGGGGTCATGACCGACTCCCTTCCCATGAGGCGGAACACCCGCTTGCGCTTGTCCATGGGGATCTTTGCCACCTTTTGCCGGACCGTTTCAAGCTGTCCCCGGATGGTTGCGATGGTCTCCTCGGCCTGGGTGTTCCGGTTGAATATGGCTCCGATCATCCGGATGTTATCCAGGCTCTGCTCAAAGGAGAGGGTGTCGATGAAGAGGGTCTTTATCCCGTGGGCCCTAAGGGCCCGGGCAGTCTCCTCCTGGATTTTAGAGACAAACACAAGGTCGGGATCAAGCCCCAGGATGGTTGCAATGTCGGGGGACAGGAAGCCTCCCACCACGGTTTTACCGTTCTTCTCAACCGGCAGGGTCGAATGAAAGGTGACCCCGGTCAGGGCATCGGCCGCCTCCAGGGTGCAGATGATTTCCGTGGCGGACGGGACAATGGAGACCACCCGTGTGGGCGGGGCATCAAAATGGATGGTGCGGCCCCGGGTGTCCGTGATGTCGCTGGCTGCCACTTTCGTGGAAAACAGGAGAAGAAAGAGCATCAGCATCAATGGCAGGGGCGGGCAGGCGGTTTTTCTCATGTTGGATCCTACTTTCCGGTAATGGGTTGATATAAGGGGCCTTTTCAGGCCCCGGGGAACGAATTAGAACCGGACCCGTATTCCGCCGTAGTAGACCGCTTCCGGCATGGGATAGAAATTTTCCCCCCAGCTGGTCTTGTAGCCGTCGTGGTACTCTTCGTTAAATATGTTGGTGGCGTTGAGAAAGAGTTCTATTTCCTTGTAGGTGTAGGTGGCGTACATGTCCACGGTGCTGGCACTGTCAAGCTTGTCAAACTCGTTGCTGGTGTCGCTGCCGGCATGGCGTGAACCAAGATAGTTGTACTGGATCCGGTAGGTGAAGCCACAGCCGAAGTTGAGTTCAAATCCCGTGTTTGCCTTGAACTCGGGCACCATGGGGATCTCCTTGCCGTCATTGTCGCCGGCCGTAATTTCGGCATCGGTGTAGCCCAGGCCGCCGAACAGGGTGACAAGGTCCGTTGCCCGGTATCTTGCATCGATCTCTCCGCCCTGGTGGCGGGTTTCCCCTATGTTTTCGTTCTGGTAGGTGATTCCGTTCCAGAAGATCTCATCATCCACAGCAAAGGTAAAGAGCCTGGCATTCATGGCAAGCCGGTTGTCCATTCCCACAAAACGAGCCCCGATCTCATACCCCAGGGAGGTCTCATGCTTGAGATCCTTGTTTACGGCGCCTGAGAACAGGTTCATGAATTCGTCGGCTTTGGGAAACCGGTAGGCCTGGTAGGCCCTTGCATAGAGCTTTGATCCCGGCTTGAACACATAGGCAACGCCTATGTTCCAGGCCCATTCATTTTCATCGAGCTCACTGTTGTCGGCCATACCGGAACGAAGGGTGGTTTCAAAATCTTCGTAGCGTGCACCCAGGTTCAGCACCAGGTTTTGGGTCAGGTTGAACTCATCCTGGAGGTAGAGTCCCAGGGTGGTTTGATCATGATTGAAATGGTTGGTCTTAACCAGGGCTTTTGATGGCCCTGACCAGCTGTCGTAATCGGTGTCATAGAATTCCAGGCCAAGGGTCAGGCGGTTTTCATTGCCAAACAGGGAATGGTTCAGGACATATTGGGGGTTGGCGCCAATGGTTTCATAGTCATAATTATAATAGGTAAACCAGGAGGCCATATCATCTTCCCGGCTGTAGTCCCGGTAGCTCAGGTTCAGGTCCAGTTTGCCAAGGGAGCCCCAGTCCGACTCAACGGAGAACACATAATAGTCATCCTGGCTCTCGCCTTCATCGAATTTGTTGACCGCTTGTTTCCGGTCCTCTTTCATCTGGGCCTTGGTCAGGGGGCCGGGCAGCTCGTAGTTTGAGTCGGTGGAGTTTGCCTCAAGGGAGAGGGCAAGGGTATCACTTGGGTGGAAGGTGAACTTGCCGTAGACACTTGTGCGGTCTGCCTCGGAGCGGTCCCGGTAGCCGTCGGTGTCATACAGGGCTGCGCCGAAATTGCCATCGAACCGCCCTTTGGCAAAGCTCATCCCTGCGGTGGCCTTTCCGGTATCATGGGAGCCGATCCCTGCTTCCATATGGCCGTGGATTCCCTCTTTGGCATCCTTGGTGATGATGTTGATCACCCCGCCCATGGCATCCCCTCCGTAGAGCACGGAGTTGCCGCCGTGGAGCACCTCTATCTTTTCAATGTTTTCGATGGGGATGGAGATAAAATTAATGCCTGACATATCGATGGGGTTGATCTTGCGGCCGTTCACCACAATGGCCACATGGCGGTCAGATGTTTCTCCGAATCCCCCCATGTCCACCTTCTGGTTGAATCCATTGCCGTTCAGATCGGTGACGGTCACCCCCCCCAGGTTGCGGAGGGCATCGGGTACGGACTGGGCGCCGCTTGCCTTGATATCTGCTGCCGTGATCACCGTGACCTGGGCTGGGATCTTTTCTGTCTTCTGGGCAAGCCGGCTTCCCGTTATCACCATATCATCCATGATGGTGGAAGGCTCCTGGGCCGCCCATGCCTGGCCGGCGATCATCAAGAGCAACCCTGTCAACCCTATGAAGGTCTTTTTCATCGTTTGTCCCCTTTTGAAAAACAATCTTTAATTAATATCCTTATACAACCACCAACTAAAAAAGCCCCGAACCGATGAATATCGATCCGGGGCTTCCCTTTTTGGTCCGCAAGATCCTGGGGCTCCATGTCCTTTGGAGCGTATCCCTTTGCAAGGCAGGTCTTCTGACTTTCGCGTCGTTCTACTGGCCGCGTCTTCCCACCCCCTATGGGGCAGTGACGTTCTGTGCGGCTTTCGTCTGCGATCACAGCGGCGGGCCCGTCCCTGAATTTCACAGGGTTCCCTATTAAGCTTGTAAGCACCATGCAATACCTAAATTTTAAGGAGACAAAACCAGACAAAAAACGTGGTGTCAAGAAAAAAAACCTTTGATTGCTATTGTGACCCGTATCTGGTACCAAATAATTTTTAACCAACCTTCAGCAATCTATAGGAGAATTTTCATGGTAAAGAGAACCATCGCCCTTGGGCTGGCTGTGACAACAGCCATACTTGTTTCCGGAGTTTCCGGTTTTTGCGCCGACGAGGGCCTGAAGACCGAACAGGAGAAGATCAGCTATGTCCTGGGCGCTACCATTGGCAAGCAAATTAAACGGGATTTCGCTGTTGACCAGAATGCCTTTTTCAAGGGGTTTGAGGCCAGCACCACCGGGGCCGAGCTGCTCATGACCGATGAAGAGATGCAGCAGACCATGATGGTCTTCCAGCAGCAGATGCAGGCCCGGCAGATGGAGATGATGAAAAAAGTTGCCGACAAAAACAAGGCCGATGGCGCAGCATTCCTTGCCGAGAACAAGGCCAAGGAGGGGATCGTCACCCTTGCGAGCGGTCTTCAGTATAAGGTGATCGAGAACGGCCAGGGGAAAAAACCCACCGCCACGGAGACGGTGGTCTGTAATTACAGGGGCACCACCATCGATGGCAAGGAGTTTGATTCCTCCTACAAGCGGGGAGAACCCGCATCCTTTCCCGTGGGCGGCGTTATCAAGGGGTGGACAGAAGCCCTCCAGCTCATGAATGTGGGTTCCAAGTGGATGCTTTATATTCCTTCCGACCTTGCCTATGGTGACCAGGGAGCCGGTGGCTCCATTGCGCCCGGGGCAACCCTTGTTTTTGAACTCGAGCTCCTGGGTATCGAATAACAGCAAACCATGGCCGGGTGGGGGCAGAAACGCTTTTACCAGTCTGAATAGGGGGTGGCAATGAGATTCGAGTTAAAATAGCGGGGATCATTGGTCACCTCTTTACCGAGCCAGGGCGGGCGGTCAAACGCCTGCTCCTCGGTCTCAAGCTCGATTTCCGCCACCACAAGTCCCAGGTTGGCACCTGTGAACTGATCCACCGACCATTGAAAACCCCCATGGGTGATGTTATACCTCTTTTTCTCCACCAACGGCTTGTCACAGAGCGTGTGGAGCATCTCTTCCGCATCTTTGACCGGGATCTCGTACTCATACTCCAGGCGGCTTGCGTTACGGGTTTTGCCCTTGACTGTGATAAACCCTGTTGAATCGCTGATCCGTATCCTCACAACGCCTGTTTCTGAGTTCTTGATATACCCCTGCTTCAACACAAGGGGCTTGACGCCTGAGTTTTTCCAGGAGTCGTCCTTTAACAGGAATTTTCGCTCTATCTCCATGCCCATGCTCGTTTTTATCTCCTCCTCGAAATCCATTCTTACATATTTGTAATATCGTCTTTCTGTCTTTTGGGTAACACCGCAACCCTGCAACTGCAGGCCCTTTTCCATGGAAAGCCTTTTGCAAAGACCATCCATGTCATATCAGATCCAGGGGAGGATGGGGGTGTTTTTTTTGTGAATTTGACCTGTAATTACATAATTGTGGATTTTTGTGACAGTGTTACAAAAATGTAATAATGATGGGCGGGTTTTTTAACTCTTCCAAAGGTTGAAACTGTTCTAAAAACAGGGTGTTGTCGTTTTTGTGATGGTTGTGGCACGGTTGGTGCTTTTAGGAAAGCATACAAAACGTGTTTATTAAGGGTTTACAATAATACAAAGGAGTGTTTGCCGTGACAAAAGAAGAGATTCTATCGATCATTGAAAAAGAGAACGTTAATTTTTTCAGGATTCAGTTTTGCGACATCAACGGGTTCATGAAAAACGTTGCCATTCCCAAGAGCCAGATTGAAAAGGCTTTGGACGGAAAGATCATGTTTGACGGCTCCTCCATTGACGGCTTTGCCCGGATCCAGGAGTCGGACATGTATCTGGTGCCCGATTACGATACCTTCTGCGTCCTGCCATGGAGAAGCAAGGAGGGGGTGGCTGCCGCCCGGGTGATCTGCGACGTGTATAAGGCCGACGGCACCCCGTTTGAGGGATGTCCCCGGGTGAACCTCAAGCGGGTTCTGGAAGAGGCCAAAAAAATGGGTTTTTCCATGAACGTGGGCACCGAGGCCGAGTTCTTTTTCTTCAAGCTGGACAAGGACGGCAACTCCACCACCACCACCGACGATAATGCCGGGTATTTCAGCCTTGATCCCGAAGATACCGGCCTTGACTGCCGCAGGGATATCATTGAGACCCTGGAGTTGATGGGGTATGAGATCGAGGCGTCCCACCATGAGGTGGCAGAGGGCCAGCACGAGATCAACTTCAAGTATGCGGATGCCCTCCAGTGCGCCGACAACACGGTGACCTTCAAGTGGGTTGTTAAGTCCATTGCAAAGAAGCATGGGCTCCACGCCACGTTCATGCCCAAACCGATCTTCGGGATCAACGGGTCCGGCATGCACTGCAACCAGTCCCTTTTCAACCTGGACGGCACCAATGCCTTTGCCGACGAGTCCGATCCCCTCAAGCTCAGCCAGGTGGCCTACCAGTACATCGCCGGTATCATGAAGAACGCCAAGGGATTTTCCGCAGTTACCAATCCCCTGGTGAACTCCTACAAGCGGATGGTACCGGGGTATGAGGCGCCGGTCTATGTGGCATGGTCCACCTCCAACCGGAGCGCCCTTGTCCGGATTCCCGCCTCCCGGGGCATTGGCACACGGGTGGAGGTCCGGTGTCCGGATCCCTGCTGCAACCCCTATCTCGCCTTTGCCATGATGCTCAGCGCAGGTCTGGACGGCGTCAAGAACCAGCTTACCCCGCCCGCATCCACGGATATCAACATCTTTGACATGACCGCCCAGGAAAAGGTCGAGGCCGGGATCGCGTCCATGCCGGCATCATTGAGCGAGGCCCTGGATGAACTCAAGGCCAGCCCCCTTGCAAAGGCCACCCTGGGTGACCACATCTATGAAAAATATGTGTTTAACAAGGAGGCGGAGTGGGACCACTACAGGATCGCCGTCACCGACTGGGAAGTGAAGGAGTACCTCAACATTTATTAAGGGAGTTGGCTCTTATATAGATTTGAGTATCAGGGGCATCTGTTAACGTATGACGTTAATGGGTGCCCCTTTTTTCTTGTTTGGCTTTTTTTTGATTAATCTGCTATGCTATGGCCCGTGTACCGACCGGCATGTCCGGTCGTTTTTTTTTAAAGGCCAAGAGGGTTTTTACATATGGCAAAGAGTCTATACATCACTCCTACGGAGACCCGGAGTGGAAAATCGTTGATAGTCCTCGGGCTGATGCAGCTCCTGTTGAGGGATATCCGAAAGGTTGGGTTTTTCAGGCCCATCATCAACGTGCCGGAAACAGCGGATAAGGATTACGATATCGATCTTGTTTTGTCCCACTTCTATCTGGGCCTCAGGTATGAGGAGACCTATGCCTATACCCTGGAAGAGGCAAAACACATGGTCAATGCCGGCAAGCAGTCGGAAATGATGGAGACCATCCTCAGCAAGTATAAGCAGCTGGAGGCAAAGTGCGGATTTGTCCTGTGCGAGGGAACCGATTTTGCCGCAGGCAGCGAAGCGTTTGAATTTGACATCAACGCCGATATCGCGGCCGACCTTGGTTGTCCTGCCATGGTGGTCTCCAACGGTTGTAATAAGAGCATTGACGAGGTGGTCAGCTCAACCCAGCTCTCTATTGAGAGCCTCGAAGACAAAGGGGTTGATATTCTGGGCGTGGTGGTCAACCGGGTTGATCCCATCTATCTGGACGGGTTGAAAATTTCCCTTAAAGAGGCGATCCATGTGCCGGACTGCCTCCTTTACGCGATCCCGGAGATCGACTCCCTGAGCCGGCCCACCATCCGGGACGTTCAAAAATATTTTGGCGCGGAGGTACTGTACGGTAAGGAGGCCGTGGACAACCAGATCGCAGATTACATCATTGCTGCCATGCTGGCCCCGAACTTTCTGAACCATATAAAAATGGACAGTCTCGTGGTGACCCCCGGGGATCGTTCCAGCATCGTGCTCAGCAGCCTGGCGTCCCGGTACTCCTCGGCCTACCCCGATATCTCGGGCATCCTTGTGACCGGAGGGATCCGGCTGCCGGATACCATCATGCGGCTCATCGAGGGCTGGAAGGGCGTTCCCGTGCCCATCCTCCATGTGGCAGAGGCCACCTATCCGACCATAAGGGCGCTGGACCGTCTTGACGGCAGAATCTCTCCGGGTAACGCTAAGAAGATCTCCCTTGCATTGGGTACCTTTGAAGCCCATGTGGGCACCGATGAGCTGAGGCAGAAGCTGGTGACCCGGAAATCCGTGCGGGTTACGCCCCAGATGTTCGAGTACGGCCTTATTGAAATGGCAAAGCGCAAGCGACAGCACATTGTGCTGCCCGAGGGCGTTGGGGAGCGGATACTGCGCGCTTCTGATATCCTGCTGCGCCGGGGGGTCTGCGACCTCACCCTCCTTGGCGAAGAGGATAAAGTCAGACAGAAGATCCAGAAGCTGGGGCTGAACCTCTCCCGGGCTAATATTGTCCAGCCGGACAAGAGCTCGCTTCTGGAGGAGTATGTCGAGACCTTTTACGAGATGAGAAGAGCAAAGGGGCTCACCTTTGACAGGGCAAGGGACACCATGGTGGATCCCACCTATTTTGCGACCATGATGGTCCAGAAGGGGGATGCGGACGGCATGGTCTCAGGCTCCATCAACACCACTGCCCACACCATCAGACCGGGCTTCCAGATCATCAAGACCCGGCCGGACTCCTCCATTGTCTCCTCGGTTTTTCTCATGTGCCTCAAGGATCGGGTGCTCGTGTTTGGCGACTGCGCCATCAACCCCAATCCCACTGCCGAGCAACTGGCCGAGATCGCCATCGGCTCAGCCAGAACCGCCAAGGTTTTCGGGGTCGATCCCAGGGTTGCCATGCTCTCCTACTCCACCGGTTCTTCCGGCACCGGCGTGGATGTGGAAAAGGTGATCCAGGCCACCAATATTGCCAAGGAACGGGAGTCAGGGCTTCTTCTTGAAGGCCCCATCCAGTACGATGCCGCCATCGATCCCAATGTGGCAAAGACAAAACTGCCCGACTCCAAGGTCGCAGGACAGGCCACGGTGTTCATCTTCCCGGATCTCAATACCGGAAACAACACCTACAAGGCGGTTCAGCGGGCTTCGGAAAAGTCCGTGGCCATCGGCCCCATACTCCAGGGGTTGAATAAACCGGTCAATGACTTAAGCCGGGGATGTACCATCCCGGATATTGTAAACACTGTAGCAATCACAGCAATCCAGGCCCAGGCGGCCAAAGGATTAGTATCAGAAGGATAGTTTAAAAGGATTTATAATGAAAGTACTTGTAATAAATGCAGGCAGCTCTTCCATGAAGTACCAGCTGCTGAATATGGAAGATGAATCTGTAATGGCCACAGGCCTTGTTGAAAGAATCGGAGAAGCAACGGGAAAGATGATCTACAAGAAGTTCCCGGACACCGATGCTGAGGCCAAGGTTGAGCGGGACGATCATGTCCCGGATCACCGGGCTGCCATGCACTTTGTGGTTGAAATGATCAAGGATGCCGAGTACGGCGTCATCAAGGATACGAATGAGGTGGGCGCCATCGGTCACCGTGTGGTCCAGGGCGGCGATCATTTTAAGAGCTCTGTCCGTGTGGACGAGCCGGTCAAGGATATCATCAAGGAGATCAGCCCCCTTGCTCCCCTCCATAACCCCGCCCACATCACCGGCGTGGAGATGGCTGAGGAACTCCTCCCCGGTGTGCCCAATGTGGCCGTGTTTGACACGGTGTTTCACCAGACCATGCCGGAGCAGGCTTTTCTTTATGCCATTCCCCGTTCCCTGTATGAGGACCTCAAGATCAGGCGCTACGGTGCCCACGGCACCTCCCACAAATATGTGGCACAACAGGTGGCCATCCTCATGGATAAAAAGCCTGAGGATATCAACGTCATCACGGTTCACCTGGGCAACGGCTGCTCCATGGCCGCTGTCAAGAACGGTAAATGCGTGGACACCTCCATGGGAATGACTCCCCTTGCCGGACTCATGATGGGCACCCGGTCCGGTGATATCGATCCGGCCGTTCTCGCCTACCTTGCAGAGCACAAGAAAATGACGATCAAAGAGATCGACACCATGCTCAACAAAGAGAGCGGTCTCAAGGGTATCTGCGGATTGAACGACATGCGGGACATCCATGCAAAGGCGGAAGAGGGTGATGCGTCAGCCAAGCTTGCCCTTGAGATGTTCAGCTACCGTATTCGAAAATATCTCGGGGCCTATGCCGTGGTTCTCGGCAGCCTGGATGCGGTTGTCTTTACCGCAGGCATCGGAGAGAACGACGACATTGCGCGTTCCATGATCCTTGCGGACCTGGACTGCCTTGGCATCGAGCTCGACCGTGGGAAAAACGAGGGAAGAATCCAGGAGGCCAAAGTGATCTCCACGGATGCAAGCCGTGTTAAGGCCTGGGTGATTCCCACCAACGAAGAGCTCCAGATCGCAAGAGAGACCGTTGCTGTATTAAATAACTAGCCAGATCAGGGGGAGGGCAGCCTTTGTCCTCCCCTGTCCGGCAGGATAGCAGCACAAGAAAAAGGAAGAAAACTATGGTTTTGGATCACGAGAATAACGGTGCCAGCCAACCGGTGGTCAACGTCAAGGCGACCCACGATTTGATCGACTATTTCTGTCCCCATTGCGGGGGAAAGCTCTTCAGGGGCAAGGTGGATGAGATCAAGATGGTTTGTCCCCATTGCAACACCCTGGTCAGAAGTTTCGGGAACCAGGAACCTGAGGGCTCTGGGGAACTTGAAAAAACAGTGGAGTAATCAAGGTGATCCGGTCTTCCCTCCCAAGAAACGGTGCCTGGTTTCTGGCCGTTCGTCCCAAGACCCTTCCTGCAGCGGCAGCCCCGGTCTGCATCGGGATCGCCCTTGCCGCAAAAGCCGATAGCTTTCATCTGATCGTCGCTGTTGCAGCCCTTACGGTCGCATTGCTGCTCCAGATCGGTGTCAACCTGGCCAACGATTATTTTGATTTCAAGAGCGGTATCGATGCCTGTGACCGCAAGGGTCCGTTACGGGTGACCCAGGCCGGGCTGATCCCTCCCCATCAGGTGAGAAACGCCATGCTCCTGTGTTTTGCGGCAGCGATTGGTGTCGGGTCTTACCTCATGGTCCGGGGAGGGCTTGGGGTGGTGGTGATCGGCATCCTCTCCATCCTGTCGGCCCTGGCCTATAGCGCAGGCCCCTGTCCCATCGCCTCCAACGGCCTGGGCGAGGTGTTTGCCTTTCTCTTTTTCGGGCCTGTGGCTGTTTGCGGCACCTACTATGTCCAGGCACTTACCCTGTCTTTGCCGGTCTTTGCCGGCTCCATTCCGCCCGGTCTTTTGATTGCGGCCATCATGGTGATCAATAACCTCCGGGACATCCCCACGGACCGGGCCGCAGGCAAGCAGACCCTGGCCGTGAAAATCGGGCCTGCCAGGACCGTTGCACTCTATATTGGGCTTCTCCTCTTTTCCTTCTTTCTCTTGCCGGTCATGGCCGGAACCGGGATTTTGCCCTGGGGCGTCCTTGTTGCCGTGCTCTCTTTTCCCATGGCAGTCAATCTTATCCGCGAGACCGCCCGTGTAGCTGGTGAGGGACTGAACCAGACCCTTGCCGGAACAGCCAAGCTCGGCCTTATCTTCAGCCTTCTTTTTTCCCTGGGACTGTTTTTGGGCTAAACGCCCGCCATCCACCGATCCCCTTCCCGGTCTTTCCAGGCCCTGTTCAATAAAAAAAGCCGTTTTGCCCCCAGATGACAGACTTTTAATTCTGTTGTCATGTTCGTGTCATTCCCATGGGGTATACCTGTCTTCCATGAAACGGAAAAAGATACCCTTCAATACCATTGATCCCCTTGGCCGTCCAGGCGGTGGGGCATGACCGGCTGGCAGGGAAATGTGCTCAGGCTCTCCTGTCAGGCAGGGTCCTACCTGTGGGTCAGCATCCTTGGCACGGCCGCCCATTTCAGCCTCATGGCACTGCTTGTCCAGCGGTTTGATCTGAACCCGGTTGGGGCCTCTTTCTGTGGGGCCGTCCTGGGGGCAGCCATCATATACTGGTTTAATTTTTACGTTACCTTTTGCAGCACAACCCCCCATCAGAGGGCCCTGGTACGGTTTGCAGCCATGGCCACGGCAGGCGCCCTGATAAACGGGCTGGTCCTGACCCTTGCCCTGGACGGATGGTCCTGGCCCCTGGTGTCGTCCCAGGTTCTTGCCACGGCCCTGCAGTTTCTATTTGGATTTTTTGTGAGCCGGTTGTGGATTTATTAAAGGAGAAACAGATGAAACAAGAACTATCAGAGCCTGTGGTGCGGCCCTTTTCCAGGGCCGGACTTGTGTCGGTGATCGTACCGGTATTCAACGAAGAGGAGGTGCTCCACACCTTTCATCACCGCCTGTGCGGGGTTCTTTCCTCGGTCCGGGAGGTTCAGTGGGAGATCCTCTATGTCAATGACGGCAGTACGGACCGGACCCTGAAACAGATCCTGGGGTTCATGGCGGAGGATCCCAGGGTTCAGGTGGTGGATTTCTCCAGGAATTTCGGCAAGGAGGCGGCCGTGACCGCCGGGATCGACCATGCCCTGGGGGATGCGGCCATCTTCATCGATGCGGACCTCCAGGATCCCCCTGAGCTGATTCCGGTCATGGTCGGCCACTGGCAGAACGGTTACGATGTGGTGAACATGAAAAGGGACTCAAGGGCGGGGGAGAGCTGGGTCAAGCGGCGAACCGCCCAGGCCTTCTATTCCATCATGGGGCGGATCGGGCCTGTGAAGATGCCGGAAAACGTCGGGGACTTCCGGCTCCTGAGCCGCAGGGCCCTGGATGCCCTGGGCCGGATGCCCGAGCGAAACCGCATGATGAAGGGTATGTTTGCCTGGATCGGATTTGCCGTAAAGGAGGTCCGGTTTCACCGGGATGCACGGGATGCCGGCACCACCAAATGGAACTATCTTCGATTGTGGAATCTTGCCATGGAGGGGATCACCTCCTTTACCGTTGCCCCCTTGAAGGCGGCAAGTGTGGCAGGCATTCTGATCTCCCTTGCCGCCTTTATCTACGGGGCTGTTGTGATCGCAAAGACCCTGGTGTGGGGAGATCCGGTTCCGGGCTACCCGAGCCTCATGGTGGCGGTTTTGTTCCTCGGCGGGCTTCAGCTTTTGTCCATCGGTATCCTGGGGGAGTATCTGGGCCGGGTCTTCCTGGAAACCAAGAACCGCCCCCTCTATCTTGTTAAGCAGCACCATGTGGCTGCCAAAGCCACTGCAGCCCTGCCGCGGATCAGCACCAGGCGGGGGCTGTCATGAATGAGAACAAGGATAAGTTGGGCCGGTATCTTCTCCTCCTCCTGGTTGGCCTGGGAATAGTTCGTTTGCTTTCCCTGGGCCTATACCCCCTGGCCGACACCACCGAGGCCAGGTACGGGGAGATTGCCCGGCTGATGGTTGCAACCAAAGACTGGATCACCCCCCAGTTCAGCCTGGGGGTTCCGTTCTGGGGAAAACCGCCCCTCTCCTTCTGGCTCACCGCAGCAGGGTTCCGGGTCTTGGGCCTCCATGAATGGGCAGGGCGGTTTCCCTCCTTTCTCATGAACCTCCTCATGGTGGTTATGGTCTGGCAGCTGGCGGCCCGGCACAAGGGTCCGCTCTTTGCCAGGGCCGCTTCCCTGATCCTGGCCTCCTGTCTGCTCTTCTGGATTGCCGGCGGGGCCGTGATGACCGATTCAAGCCTGGGGTGTGCCACCACCCTCTGCATGGTATCATTCTGGCGGGCCATGGATGTTATGGCTGTTTGCACTCGAATTGATACCAAATCGCCTATTCTTATAAGCGATGGGATTTATTCATCTGCGGGGAGCGATAAAACCTCCCCCGGGCGGCTGTGGGGGTATTTCTTTTTTGCAGGGCTTGCCATGGGGCTTCTTGCCAAGGGGCCGGTGGCTTTGGTGCTCATCGGTTTTCCCCTGGCTGTATGGGCCGTGGTCAGTGGGCGGATCCGGCAGGTTTTCCAGGGGCTGCCCTGGATCAAGGGCACATTTTTGACTCTTTTCCTGGCGCTGCCCTGGTATGTGGCAGCGGAGTGGAAAACCCCGGGTTTCCTGGAGTATTTCCTTGTGGGCGAGCACTGGAACCGTTTCCTGGTTTCGGGCTGGCAAGGGGATCTCTACGGGACGGCCCACGCCCGGCCCCGGGGCACCATCTGGATCTACTGGCTGGGGGCTGCCTTTCCCTGGTCCATCATTGTTCCCGGCGTTCTGGCTAAAAAACCAATCGGGATTTCCGGGGCATTGAAATCCGGGGATGGCTGGTTTCTTTATCTCATTCTCTGGTCCGTCACCCCCATGCTTCTTTTTACCCTGGCAGGCAACATTCTGCCCGCCTATGTCCTGCCCGGGCTGCCCGCCTTTGCCCTGCTCGGAGCCGGGGTGCTGGAGAAGGGGAAGACGGTGGTTGCCCCAAGGCCGGTTCTGGTGGGTGCAAGCTTCATGCTGGTGCTCGCCATATTGGCAACCATTGTTGTGGCCTCTGGGGTCGGTCCTGATCAACGGAGTCAGAAACGGCTGGTCCGGACCGTTGACCAGTTCTTTGATGCCAATGGCGGCGGCGGCCGCCTGACCTATCTTTTTAAGAAGCCTTTTTCCGCAGACTTCTATTCCAGGGGGACAGCAGGGCACCTCGACTCTGCTGCAGGCCTTGGCACACTTTTGAACGATGCCACCATGGATGTGGTTGCCCTGCGGAAAAAATACCTCCAGCAGATCCCGGGGCCGGTGCTTGCGCGGTTCGTCAAATGGAAAGAGATCAACGGCTATCTCCTGCTCAGGGAAAAGGCCTATCCCCTAAGGGAGTAGCCCAATTTCCGGACTTTTATTGGAATGGCATGGCGGGGGTGGGTGTGATATGTTTTTCAGGTTCCCCTGCCGGTGGTCAGGACTGAAGAATAGTGTTAAGCTTATGGCTTAGCCTTAAAACGGGGTGGGATTCATATGAAAAAAAAAACGGCACATAAAAGCGATGGGAGCCAAGATCGGGTTAAAACCATGAAAATTTTAGTAGTAGAAGATGACAAGGGTGCTTTGCGCTTTATCAAAAAAGGACTGACCGAGTCCGGCTACACCATTGATGCCGTTCTCAACGGGGAGGATGGCCTGTTCCTTGCCACCAGCCAAACCTACGATCTGATTGTCCTGGATGTGATGTTGCCGGGGTTGAACGGGTTTGAGATCATCTCAGAACTCAGGAAGAGCGGCAAAAAAACCCCGGTTGTTTTTCTTACGGCCAGGGACGCCCCGGATGATGTTGTACACGGGCTTAATCTCGGGGCGGATGACTATCTTGTCAAGCCATTTGCCTTTGCCGAACTCCTTGCCAGGATCAAGGCGGTGTTGAGACGGGGAGGGAATGAAACCCGGTTTGAACAGCTATCTGTGGGAGACCTGTCCCTGGATCTTGTGGCACGGACGGCCCAGCGGGACCACCAGCGCATTGAATTGTCCGGCAAGGAGTTTCAGCTGCTGGAATACCTGATGCGAAACGCAGGCCATGTGCTTACCCGAACCATGATCCTGGAACAGGTGTGGGGATATAATTTTGACACCTCCAGCAATATTATCGATGTTCATATCAACCGCCTGCGGGGAAAGATTGACAAGCAGTTCAAGAGCAGGCTCATACATACCATCAAAGGGGTTGGTTATGTCCTTAAAGAAGATGATTAGCCTCTTCCAGCGATTTGATGTTAAGATAACGGTCCTCTACTCTTTGATCTTCTTTATCCTTGCCCTGCTCCAGAGTTCGTTTCTCTATTACAGGCTTGAGCACAATTTCTTAAAGCAGGTGGGTGATATGCTCTCGGACGAGGCTGATGAGCTGATCGATGAGATCCACGACGAGTATTTCCTGGACGAGGCCGATGAGTTCATTGATGAGATCCACGACGAGTATATGGCCGGCAACCGCCTTGCCAACGGCTGCCTGTTGTTTGACCAGGACACGAGCAATCGAAAATATTTCCCCATCTATTTCAGGGTGGCGACCCCTTCCGGGGAGAAGATCTACCGGTCGAAAAACTCCCTTCACATCGCCTTTCCGGCCTGGGGAAAGCCGCTTGACTTTAATTCCTCCCGGATGAAAGCCCAGGGCAGCCTCCTGATCCGTGAAGAGCACCTCTATCTTCCGGCCCTGGAAAAGAAAATCCTTGTCCAGGTTTGTACAAATTCCAGAAGGATCGATAAGATCACCTCTAATTTTCTGGAAAATATTGTTATCGCCATCCCCATCCTTCTTCTTCTCTGCATTGGCGGAGGGGTGTTTGTCTCAAGAAAACCGAGAAAGACCATCCGGAACATCACCCGGGTCACCCAAAAGATCACCTCCCGGAATCTTACGGAACGGCTCCATGTCCCGGTGGTACAGGACGAGATCCAGGACCTGACCGTGACCATCAACTCCATGATGGACCGGCTTGAAACCTCGTTTCACGAGATCAAGCAGTTCACCTCTGACGTCTCCCACGAGCTTCGAAATCCCCTGTTCGCCCTTAAGGGAGAGATTGAGGTCTCCCTGTCCCAGAAGCGGAATGAGTACGAATACCGGGAATCCATGCAGGTCTGCCTCGAACGGATCAACATTTTGATCAAAATGGTCAACGACCTGTTTCTGATCACCCGGTTTGACTCAAACAAGGTTGCTCTGGATTTCGAGTATATCAACCTTTGCGACATTGCCAGGGATATGCATGAATTTTTCCTGCCCATGGCCCAGGAGAAAAAGATCGACTTCCGTATGACCGGGTGTGAGGAGATCATCATCCGGGCCGACCGGGTGAAGCTGTTCCAGGTGTTCAACAACCTTTTGGACAACGCTGTCAAATTCACCCCGGAAAACGGCGCCATTGAGATCTCCCTGGTTCGGAACAAGGACGATGGGATCGAATTGTCCGTGTGCGATACGGGCGTTGGGATTCCCAAGGATCGACTGGGCAAGATCTTTGACCGCTTTTACCAGGTTGATCAGGCCCGATCCTGGACAGAGGGGGGCTCAGGGCTGGGACTTCACATCTGCAAGAAAATCGTCGAAGCCCACGGCGGCAGGATCGTGGCAGAACAAAACCAGGACAAGGGTGCCTGCTTCAGGGTCTACCTGAATGGTGGACGCACCTGAATCGGGGGGGGGGGGGG
>JAQYWC010000051.1 GCA_030145245.1 Desulfobacterium sp. | reverse complement strand
CCCAGTAGCTCAGTTGGCAGAGCGAGTGGCTGTTAACCACTTTGTCCGCGGTTCAAATCCGTGCTGGGGAGCCACAAAACAAATAACTCATTATGGGTTTGAATAAAGCATGGCCTTGAGCCGAAAATAACCTCAAGACCTTGCTGATTAAAGAGTTCTGTTCCCCAGTAGCTCAGTTGGCAGAGCGAGTGGCTGTTAACCACTTTGTCCGCGGTTCAAATCCGTGCTGGGGAGCCACAAAAAAACAACTCGATAAGAGTCTGTATATTGAAGGGCCTTGGAGTAACTCCCAAGGCCCTTCTGCATTTCAGGCTTATTTTCTTGACAGCAAGCCTTGTTTCAGAATATTCTTCCACCCATGACCATTATATATATATATGAAAATATAGATCTTAACCTCCCCTT
The DNA here is from genome assembly GCA_030145245.1 of Desulfobacterium sp. Classification (GTDB taxonomy): domain Bacteria; phylum Desulfobacterota; class Desulfobacteria; order Desulfobacterales; family Desulfobacteraceae; genus Desulforapulum. The sequence goes on along the minus strand of JAQYWC010000051.1, from coordinate 64,059 downwards.
AACCGTGGATGGGGTCATGGAACGTCGCAGGAGCCCGCAATTTGGATCTTAAAAACAGCAGCAAGATTCTAACCATTGACGATGAAGCCTACATTAGAAACAGTATACGGACCTACCTGGAAGACTACGGCTTTCAGGTCGTTGAGGCTGCAACCGGAAAAGCCGGAATAGATGTCTTTGACAGGGAGAAGCCGGATTTGGTCCTTCTGGACCTTAGGATGCCTGAAATGGACGGTTTGCAGGTTCTGGAAATCCTTCGGAAACGTTCTCCGGAAACGCCCCTCATCGTGGCGTCCGGTACGGGTAATATTACGGCCGTGGTCGAGGCGCTTCACCTGGGGGCTTGGGACTATATCCTGAAACCCGTCCAGGATATGAGTGTTCTTTACCATTCGGTGACAAAATGTCTCAAGGAGAGCCGGCTTCAGAGGGAGAATAAGGAGTACCAGGATCGTCTGGAAGATCTGGTGCGGGAGAGGACCCGGAAGCTTGAGGCGAGCGAGCAGGAGTACAAGGCTGTTTTCGAGTGCACCGGCACAGCCACAGCCATACTGGAAAGTGACCAGACAATTTCCATGGTAAATACCCGGTTTGAGGAGTTGTCCGGATTGCCGCGGCAACAGATCGTCGGCAGGAAAAAATGGTCGGATTTTGTCGCTCCTGCTGATCTTGAAAAAATGAGACGCTATCATGAACAGCGTAGAGATAAAAAAAATCATTCCCTGCCACCGGAACAGTACGAGTTCATGTTTGTCAGAAGCAGTGGTGAGGAGCGCTATATCCTGGTGGATGTGGGCGTGATTCCGGGCTCGGATCGCTCGGTTGCCTCGCTCCTGGACATTACCAAAAGAAAAAAAGCGGAACAGCGCGGGAAGAGTCTGGAAAAGCAGCTCCGGAAATCCCAGAAGATGGAGGCCATCGGTACCCTTGCCGGCGGCATTGCCCACGATCTGAACAACATCCTGAGTCCTGTGCTCGGTTATGCTGATATGATCATGAGAGCCTCGGACCCCGGAGGAAAGACCTTTGCGCGGAGTGAAAAAATTCAAAAAGCGGCCCTTCGCGCAGCTGACCTGGTCAGTCAGATCCTGTCATTCAGCCGCAGGAGCGAGGAGGAAAAACGGGCTGTGAAGATCCATCCCGTTGTCAACGAGGTCATCCGACTGCTGAGGGGAACCATCCCTTCCACCATCAGGATTGTCGACAGGATTGACAGGAATTGCGGCCCTGTTGAGGCTGATCCGACCCAGATCCATCAGGTGATAATGAACCTGTGTACCAATTCCTACCATGCCATGGAGGCGACGGGGGGGGAGCTTGTGGTGTCGCTGGTTGCGGTGGAAATTCCCGGGGAGGGATCCTCCGACCATCCGGGGCTTGCCCCTGGACATTTTATCTGTCTCAGTGTCGAGGACACCGGATGTGGCATGTCTGAAGCTGTTCTGGAGAGGATTTTCGACCCCTACTACACAACAAAGGAGGAGGGAAAGGGAACCGGGCTCGGGCTTTCCACCGTCTATAGTATTGTCAAGAGCTACCAGGGGGAGATTAGCGTCAAGAGCACCCTGGGACAGGGGGCCTGTTTTACGGTCATGCTTCCCGTGGTTGAGGTGGCGCCCGGAAACGAGACCATTATGAACCAAGGGGGCTTTCCCGGACAAGGCCATGGTGAGCGACTCATTGTTGTGGATGATGACAGGGAAATTGCCGACATGTGTAAAGAGGGATTTGAGGCCCTGGGGTACGAGGTAGCGGCCTTTTACTCCGGTGTCGACGCCCTGGATCACTTTAAAAATAATCACGGGAACATCGATCTTGTGGTCACCGACCAGACCATGCTCCACATGACCGGGTTTGAGCTTGCCCGGGAGATGCTTGCCATCAGGGACAGCATCCCCGTGATCCTCTGCAGCGGCTACACCGGGGACGTCAATGAAAAGATCGTTGTGGATGCGGGGATCCGGCGGTTTGTCATGAAGCCCGTTACGGTGGATGACCTTTCAAGGGAGATCCAGCAGGTTTTGAATGTTGAATAAAGCTGATCATATGGTGTCGTCTGTTGTCTGGTAAAGGAGAGATCATGCCTGAAAAAACGGTAAATATTCTTGTGTTGGACGATGAGGAGAGCATTCGTCACAGTATTGCAGCCTATTTTGAAGATGAGGGGTTTACCGTGTTTGAGGCGGCCAGCGGGGAGGATGCCCTGGTTATGTTAAAATCCACGAGTGTGGATGCGGCCATTGTCGATATCAGGCTTCCGGGAATGGACGGCAATACCTTCATGACCAAAGCCTGTAAAATCGATTCAACCATTCGTTTTGTGGTGCATACGGGCTCTGCAGATTATGTGCTGCCTGACTCCTTAAAGTCCACCGGAGTGCGTGTCGAGGCAGTTTTTATCAAACCTGTTCACGATCTTAACGTCCTGATCACGGCTTTAAAGCCTCTCTAGGTTTCCAGGAGAACGCCATGGATGACAACACCGGCATTAAAATTTTGACCATTGATGATGAACCCTATATCAGGGACAGCGTTAAGAGTTTTCTGGAAGACTACGGCTTTGAGGTGATCGAGGCCGGAGACGGCCGCCAGGGGCTTGAGGCGTTTCAATTACAAAAGCCCGATCTTGTGCTGTGCGATCTTCGGATGCCTGAAATGGACGGGCTGGAGGTGCTGGGGGCCGTCACCGAGCGCTCCCCTGAAACTCCGATCATCGTTGTATCCGGTGCCGGAAACATCGGGGATACCGTACAGGCCTTGCGGCTGGGGGCATGGGACTACATCATCAAACCCATCCAGGACATGAATGTACTCTATCATTCGGTGAACAAGGGGCTTGAACGGGCCCGGTTAATCCGGGAGAAAAATAAGTACCAGAAGGACCTTGAAGATGCCAATACCCGGTTGCAAGCGTCCCTGGACGACCTTAAGCGAACTCGGGACCAGCTGGTTCAGTCCGAGAAGATGGCGGCCCTTGGAGGGCTTGTTGCAGGGGTGGCCCATGAGATCAACACCCCCATCGGGGTTGGCGTGACCGCAGCATCGTTTTTGCAGACAAAGACAGAGGAGCTTCAGAAACTCTACGACGCAGACGAACTGAAGCGAAGCAATCTGGAGATCTATCTTTCCACCATCGACGAGGTGGCACGCTCGATTCTGATCAACATGGAGCGTGCAGCCGAACTGATCTCAAGCTTTAAGCAGGTGGCCGTGGATCAGTCCAGTGAAGAGAAGCGATTTTTCAATCTCAAGGACTATATCGGCGAGGTGCTGCTGAGCCTCAGGCCCAGGTACAAGAAAACCGGCCATGGGATCGAGGTCAACTGTTCCGGGGATCTGGAGATCTTCTCCTATCCCGGTGCCTATTCCCAGATCGTGGGCAATCTTGTGATCAACTCCCTGGTCCACGGGTTTGAGGGGGTGGACAAAGGGAAGATGATCTTTGATATTAGCCGGAAAGATAAGACAGTTATGTTTGTATACAGGGACACGGGCGTGGGCATGACTGAAGAGCAGATCTCAAAGGTGTTCGATCCCTTTTATACGACCAAGCGGGGCAAGGGGGGGACCGGGCTTGGGATGTCCATCGTCTTCAATCTTGTGACCCAAACCCTTGAAGGAACCATCCAGTGCAAGAGTACCAGTGGCAAGGGAGTTGAATTTACCATGAAGCTGCCAGCCTGAGGACCAAGGGGGCAGATTCGATTTTGATTGAAAAAAATCACAGTCAATGTATGATGCCTGAATGGTAATTGATGATAATCATCGGATTTTTGAATCTTGGGGAGAGAATCCCGGCATAGCTTTTGGCCTGGCGTAATAACTGAATCGTGCAAATACAAACCACATCAAAATGGTATCTCCATCCTGTTTTCATCTTTGCCTGCTCCATCCTGGCCCTTGCAGGCTCCCTTGTAATAACTGTTTCCTGGTACATGGAGATCACCGCGGCCCTCGAGGTCATCATCAAGAAGTTTCATATCGATCCGGGCCAGATCTTTCCCTCAAAGAGCGGGATGATTTTTCTGGTTCTGACCCTGCTTGTGACCATGGTCATGGCTGGAATCCTGTTGGCTTTCATCTATTACCAGCGCACGGTAAGGCTTTTCAGGCTCCAGCATAACTTCATCTACAACTTCACCCATGAGCTTAAAACCCCTGTCACCTCCCTGAAAATTTACCTTGAGACCTTCATGCGCCATTCCCTGGAACCCGAGGATATCAGGAAGTATTCCGGATACATGCTGGAAGACGTGAGCCGTCTCATAGAAAATATCAACTCCATCCTTAATCTCGCCAGGATAGAGAGTCGCAGCTACGGGGCTGAATTGACAAGGGTGGACCTGGTTGAGGTGACCCGGAATTTTTGCGACAAGAACCAGAGCCTGTTTCGCAATCTTGCCATCACCGTCACCAACCCAGGGAATCAACGGTTTGTTTATCCGGTCAACCTGCTTTTGTTTGAGATGCTCCTGATGAATATCCTCTCCAACGCGGAAAAGTATAACAATACTGGAAAACCTGCCGTGGAGATCCTGTTCAAGGTTCACAAGCAGCGGCTTTCCATCGAGTTTTCCGATAACGGTATCGGGATCGAGACGGAAGAGATCAAGAAGATTTTTAGGAAATTCTACCAGACCGCCAAGCAGGAGGAGACCAATGTCAAGGGCAGCGGCCTGGGGTTATATCTGGTGTTCAGCATTGCAAAGATACACGGATGGAGGGTCACGGCAAAGAGTCCGGGCAAGGGAGAAGGGTCAACCTTTATCCTCACCTCGCCCAGGGAGGATTTTGGCGATATCAACGGGAGAAATTTATGGAAGATGCTGAAAAAAAGCGTATCCTGGTAGTTGAGGATGAAGAACACATTGCCGAAGGGATCAAGCTTAATCTTACCATGCAGGGATACGGGGTGAGAATTGCTCCGGACGGGATCGCCGGTCTGGACCTGTGGCGAAAATGGAACCCTGACCTTATCGTCCTCGATATCATGCTGCCCATGATAGACGGGTTGTCTGTCTTGAGAAGCATCCGCAATGAGGATGAAAAACTGCCCGTGCTCATTCTCTCTGCCAAGGGCAGTGCCGAAGACAGGGTGCAGGGACTGCGATGCGGTGTGGACGACTACCTTGCCAAACCCTTTGACCTGGATGAGTTCCTTTTACGGGTTGAGCGGCTCCTTGCCAGAAAATCGTGGTATGTTGAGGAAACGCCTCCTCCCGGGCCTGAAGAACCTCCCTTTCCCGGGGAAACCTACAGGTTTGGTGAGAACCTGGTCAACTTCACCACCTGCCAGGCAGAATCCATGGCAGGGACCATCACCCTGACCGAGCAGGAGATCAAGCTGCTCAAGGTATTCATCGCAAACCGGGGCAAGCCCGTGGCCCGGGAGAAGCTCCTGGAGGCTGGCTGGGGGTATTCCGGCACCACCACCACCCGGACCGTTGACAACTTCATGGTGAGATTCAGGAAGTATTTTGAGAAAAATTCTAAAAAACCCGTTTATTTCAAGAGCCGCCGTTCCGTGGGATACATATTTGACCATTAGCCATGGATCTTTCCGGTTACCAGGCTGAGAGAATAGCGGGTCCCAATTGTCCTTGTTAGGATCGATACACGGGCTTCTACGCCATGGTGAAAAATTTTTCCGTCAATCACTTCCACCCGGTAAAGGCTTTCATTAAATCCCTTTTTGATGTATTTTAAAAAAGCCTCCTTAATTGTCCAGTGCTTGAAGATATCCCGGGGCATGGTCCCCATGGAGGCCAGCTCGTTTTGGGTAAAGGCGGTTTTCAAGAATGAACTGTCGGGTGCTTTTCCGATCTCTTCGATGTCAAGACCGATGTCTGTCCCCTCCCTTGTGGTGAGGCCCACTGCAGCATAGTCGCCCGAGTGGGATATGGAGATCCTGAACCCTGGAAAACCGTTAACAAAAGGTGCACCTTCGTCCTGGTGCATGACCGTGATTTCGGTCATGGGCGTTTTGTTGTCCAGGGCTTCCTGCACCATGGTCTTGACCAGAAACCGTCCTGCCATCCATTCGACCTGTTTCTTGAGGCTCTTGAACCTGTTCACCATCTCAATCTCCCCTGGGGAGAGAAAAACGGTCCGGAAATCCTCTTTTTTAAACAATCGGTTTCTCTTTACCTGGAAATTGTGCCAATCATTTTCTTTCCTGAGGCACTGGTTGAGAAACGAGGAGATACTGTGGTAACAGATCCTGGTTCCGGGGTCAGGTTCAAAGCAGTTGCAGGGCATTATTTTTTTATCTTCCATGGTGTTGTCCTGGTGTGTTTGTTGGTTGTCCTTGGATGGAGGGGTGATGTCCCCTGTAACAAAATAATAGCATAACATAGGTGCTGATCAACCTTAAGTCAACCGGCTTGTTCTAACGACGCGTCTGCTCGGAATGTTTTTTAACCCAAAGAGGCATACCATGACCGTAAGAGCAAAATTGATATCCCTTGGGGCGTTGAGCCTCCTTGCCACCAGCATCCTATTCGCGGTGAGCTGGTATTCCATGTCCGCGAAAGCCCGCCTTGATTCCGATCTTGAAACCCTTGGCACCATGAACCTGGCCATGTTCAAGGCCATTGTCCGGGAAAAGGAGTTTTTTATCGATCATGATCTTGAAAACACCCGCAGGGCGGAAGAACATTTTGACACCATCAGGGAATCGATCTACCTGGTGAAGCAGGGGCTGTTTTTTGACCGTGGAGAGGTGGACTCCCTTGCTAAAAACGTTGATAACTATCGCATTGCCCTTTTTTCCCTTTTTGATGTGGAGATCAGGGTTCAGGAGATCCACCGGGATATCGAACAACAGGTCGCGAAATTCAACACCGGGTTCATGGAGCGCAATGGCATTCCAGGTGCCCCGATCAATGCCAATCAATCCTCTTCCGGCGTAAAGGCGTGGGAAGTCCTTGAAAAACAGGGGGTGGTCCTGGTGAGCAAGATCGTTGCGAGCGTTAACCGGGATCTTATGGTCAACCAGGATATGATGGGCTTTTACAAGACCACCAAGGCTGTGTTTGAAATTCTGGAGAAGGTGAAGGCGGTCACAGGGCCCCTGAAGAGCCGTCTTACAGCCGAGGGGCGGGAAGATCTTCATAAGGACATTGACCGGTTCCTCGAAACGGCTGAATTTTTGCCGGGGCAGGTCCGGGCTCTGATTGACCTTTGGCCCGGACGGTCAAAACAGATGGTCAACCTTGACGATTCAAGAAAAAAGATGGTCGGCTACCTCAACCTTATCTCGAAAAACGGCAGGGCCCAGGAGAAAAAGCAGGAGGGGATGCTGTTCTGGGTCAACCTTGCCGTATTCGGCATGGTCGTTATGATCCTCGTGATCGGGGGCTCCCTTACTCTGACCGCGGTTCTTAATCCCATCCAGGCGGCGGCCCTTGGGTTGAAAAATATCGCCCAGGGAAAAGGGGATCTGACCCAGAGCCTTGCGGTGGATTCCGATGACGAGATCGGGGCGCTTGCCACCTGGTTCAATGCGTTTATCCGGAAGTTGAGGGAGCTTGTGACCCGGATAAGCGACAACGTCCGGGTGCTGGGCGGCGCTTCTTCAGATCTTCTTTCCATCTCCCGGCAGTTGGAAGAGAGGGCGTCGGGCATGGACCGCCAGGCCGTGACAACGGTCGGTCTCATACAGAAGACCCTGGGCAGGTTCAAAGCCATGGGGGCATCCACCGGCGAGGTGAGTGTCAGGATCGATTCGGTGGCCCTGTCGTCGGCCACGGTTTGCCAGAAGCTTGACAACAGCAGGACGGCGGTGGACAGTCTTTCCACTGCCGTGACATCCCTGGCCTGTGCCATGGAAGAGATTTACGCGACCCTGAATGAGGTGACCGTCAACGCTTCCCACGGATCCACCATCACCTCGGACGCCGCAACAAAGGCAGAGGATACCAACGCCATCGTGACCGTCATGGGTAACTCTGCAGCCGAGATCGGGGACGTGATCGACCTGATCCAGGAGATTGCCTTTCAGACCAATCTGCTTGCCCTGAACGCCTCCATCGAAGCTGCCGGGGCCGGGGAGGCGGGCAGGGGATTTGCCGTGGTTGCCAACGAGGTAAAGGCCCTTTCCAAGCAGACCGCAAAGGCAAGCCGCGATATCAGGGCAAAGGTGAAATTCATGCAGACCAGTACCAACACGGCGGTTACGGCAATCCAGGCCATTGCAGCGGTTGTCCGGGAAGTCGACGTGATCATGGGGTCCATCGCCATGGCCGTTGAAGAGCAGACAAAAACAGTCAATGAAATTTCCAAAACCATCTCAAAGACGGCCGGGGATTCGGCAACCGTGGCGGAAAATATGGAGGAGCTTGTCCGGTTCGAGGCAGAGGTGAGCCGGGCTGTGGGCGAGGTGGCCCAGGCTTCCAAATCCATTGCCCGGCAGCTTGCCAAGGGGTCCGACGACAGTGATCAAATCCTGAAGACCATGGAGACCCTGAGCCTCAATGTGGAGAGCACGGCCAAGAGTTCCGAGAGTACCAAAAGGCAGGCAGGGGATCTTTCCGTGATCGCAAGGAACCTTGAAACCGTGATGGAGGAGTTCAAAATCTGAGACAGATCAGCAGGAGGACGATAACAGTGATGTGGGGCAATGACGGTTCAGACACAAGGGGACGACAGTTTGTCCGGTTCACCATAGACGATCTTTCCATGGGGATCGATATCCTGGGGGTCAGGGAGGTGGCCGTTGTTTCCAGGATCACTCCGGTCCAGCATGCGCCCCCCTTTGTCAGGGGGCTGATCAACCTCAGGGGGCAGACGGTGACGGTGGTGGATCTTGGAGTGAAGCTCGGCCGGCCCGGCAGGATCGTTATAGAACAGAACCATCTCATTGTCCTGAAACAAGACCATGTGGGGATACTGGTTGACACCATCGGGGATATTATTTCTGTGGCCGGGGGGGGAGTCGGGCCTGCCCCTTCCAGTATGGATTCCATTGAAACAGATATCATTGACGGTGTTGTCAACCTGGAGCATGACCCCATGCTCATTGTCTCTCCGGAGGGACTTCTGGATGCCATGATCAAGAATCCCAGGGGGGCAAAGGAGTGACCATGGGCGACTCCCAGGATCTGACTCCGGGCTCTGCCCGGGAGTTCATCGCAGATATCCGGGATGATCTGGAGATGCTGGAACCGGATCTGCTGGCCATGGAGGTGCTGGGGTGTAATGTAAGCCGTGAACTTGTGAATAACGCCTTCAGGGCAGTTCACAGCATAAAAGGGGGGGCCGGATTCTCCGGGCTCACCCACCTTGGCGACCTTGCCAACTCCATGGAAAACGTCCTCATGGCGTTGAGGGAAAAAAAACTTTCCCTGACCTTTCCTGTGCCGGATGTCCTGCTGGCCGGACTGGACAGGATGAAGTCCATGGTGGCTGCCCTGGATTCCGGCATCCAGCCTTCCCATGAAAAGGAGAAGCGGGCTTTGGAATCCTTGATTTCATCCCCTGGCGGCCCTGTGTACCCTGGGCCCTCTGATCCGTTCCTGGTGGATCGGCTGGGGCATCTGCTGGATCCGGGGGGGCTCAGGAAGGCTGTGGCCGGGGGGAAGCTGATCCATGCCGTTGAACTCGACCCACAACAGGATTTTCTGGAGAAAAACCGGAGTGTCCGGGACCTGTTAACGGATATCGAGGGCATAGGAGAGCTTGTTTTTGCCGATTTTGACCCGGCCATGGCTCCCGGGGGGCTTGGCCCGGGGCATGGGCCGCTTACGGTGGTGATTGCCACTATCCTGGATCCTGGGTTTCTTGCCCAGGTGCTTGAGGTGGACTCCAGCCGGATCATTCCCCTTGACCCGGCCGACATAGAGTTCCAGGAACCGTCCCCCCAGGTCGCGGAAGTTCCAGGAGCCACAGGGGAGGCCATGGCCGATCCCCCTTCCCCGGCTGGTTTGTCCATGGCACTACCCGTCTCCACCATCCGGGTCAATGTGGAACTGATCACCCGGCTGATGAACCTTGCGGGCGAACTTGTGCTAAGCCGCAACCAGCTTCGCCCCCTGATGGAGCGGCTTGCCGTGCAGGATGCCGGGGCCAGCCAGGTGATGCAGTCCGTCAATACGGTGACCTCCCAGCTTCAGGAAGATATCATGCGGCTGCGGATGCAGCCCTTTGGCAAGCTTGTTTCAAGGTTCAGGAGGATTGTCCGGGATCTTGCAAAAAAACTTGGCAAAGAGGTTGATCTAGTGGTGGAGGGTGGGGAGGTGGAGCTGGACAAGAGCGTACTGGAGGGCCTTGCCAACCCCTTTACCCATTTGGTGAGAAATTTTGTTGACCACGGCATTGAAACGCCGGATTTCAGGACAGGGGCAGGCAAGCCAGCCAGGGGAACCATCCTGATCAGCGTGCATCAGCAGGGTGGCCAGGTTCATATTTTTATCCAGGACGACGGCCCGGGCATTGATCCTGATACCATTGGGGCTGTTGCCGTTGACAAAGGCCTTGCCACCCGTGGGGCTGTGCTTTCCATGACGGACAAGGAGAAGATCAACCTGGTGTTCACACCCGGTTTTTCAACTTCTGAGACAATCACTGACCTGTCCGGCCGGGGGGTGGGAATGGATGTGGTCAAGACCAATATTGAAAACCTCAAGGGCCGGATCGGGATCGAGTCGACCCCGGGCCAGGGCACCCGGGTTGATATCACCATTCCCCTGACCCTTGCCATTGTTTCCGCCCAGATCGTTGGAACCGGGAGGCTCAGGTTTGCCATACCCCATATGCAGATGCAGGAGGTTTTCCATCTGAAGCCGGGGGAACTTCAATCATCTGTGGAGAGGGTTGGCCGTTTTGATGTGATGGATTTCAGGGGTGGGCTGCTGCCGGTGGTGAGGCTCAGAACCCTTTTGGAGATGGAGACAAGTTATTTTGATTCCAGAATCCGCAAGGAGCAAAGGGAGCGCCGGTCCGCCATTTCCGGTTCCAGGAGGGGGCAGGACCGGCGCAAGCAGGCGTGGGGGGGCATTTTTGTGATCGTGCTCAAACGGGGGGGCAACCGGTTCGGTTTGCTTGTGGAATCGCTTTTCGATACCGAGGAGATCGTTGTTACCTCCCTGGGTCCTGGCCTTTCAACCTGTACTTGTTTCAGCGGTTCCACCTTTATCGGTGACAGGGGGGTGGTCATGATCCTAGACGCCCTGGGCATGGCAGACCATGCCGGCCTGGACTTTGAGACGGTAACCAGGGAGGAGAAACGGCGCAGGGGTGGAAAAGACGGGGAGGAAAAACAAAGACTGTGCCCTGTGAACCTCATGCTCTTCTCCTTTGCTCCTGACGAATATTTTGCAGTTCCCCTGGGCACCCTGGCACGGCTTGAAGCGATCCGGGCCAAGGATATTCACACGGTAGGGCAACAACGGTCCATGGAACACCGGGGGAGAACCATGTCCCTGTTTTTTCTGGATGAAATCATTCCGGTTGCCCCCTGTGATCCCATTGGCGGTCAGATGCACGTCATCGTTCCCAGGGGGCTGGCTGCCTGTGCAGGCATTGTGGTGGGATTGGTCATGGATACCGTGGCGTTTTGTGACAGCCTGAACACAGACCCTGCCCCGGTCCGCGGGATCAGGGGCACGGCCTTAATCGGCAACAGGCAGGTTCGGTTCCTGGATATGGAGCAGGTCTCAACGCGGATGGAAACACTGGCAGGGACGGCGGGTTCCATGGTTGGAGATTGATGGACGGGGGCATGTAACAGCAATAAGGAGGAGTGTATGAAGTTTCTTATCGTGGATGACAAGGCCGCTGTCCGGTCGACCATGGTGGGTATCCTGGCCAGACTCGGATTCGACGATGTGACCGAGGCCGTGGACGGCAGCGATGCCTGGTTCAAGTTAAAGGCGGAGTTTGAAGGGGTGAAGCCTGAAACCTTCGATCTTGTCATTTCCGATATGGAGATGCCCGGGATGTCGGGCCTGGATCTCCTAAGGGCCGTGAGGGGGGACAGGAACCTGAAGGAGATCCCCTTTATCATGGTGACGAGCATCAACACCAAAGAGACGATTCTTGCGATCATGAAGCTCGGGATCAAGGCCTACATCATCAAGCCCTTTACCAAGGAATCCGTTGCCGCCAAACTGGTCCAGGCAGGTTTTCTTAAAAAGAACCCTGACCTCTGACGGGCCCCTCGCGTGTTAATATTTTCCTGGATCATATTTCGGGCTTGACATGTTTCCTTTGTGGGGGTATAAGACGATTCGCATGTAGAGAAACTGTCCCACACGGACAGTTTCCCCTCCGTGCCGAAGTGGCGGAATTGGTAGACGCACTAGTTTCAGGGACTAGCGGGCGCATGCCTGTGGGAGTTCGAGTCTCCCCTTCGGCACCACATGAATACAATGGGCCAGAGTGAATTATCAAGTTCACCCCTGGCCCTTTTTTTTTGCAGATGGGCAGCGCCCCCAAGATATTGGAGTGGGATATGGTTGAAATTCTCGTCATTATGGCGGTGGGTATGCTCATCGGATACCTGCTGAGTGAAAAAAAGGCCCTGTTTGCGGTTATCGACCGCATCGTTATGGCGGTGATCTTTCTTCTTCTTTTTGTCCTGGGTATTTCAGTGGGCTTAAACGAGACCGTGGTGGAAAGCTTCCACATCATCGGGGTTAAGGCCTTGGTTCTCACCGCAGGGGCTGTGGCGGGCAGCGTTCTTTGCTGCGGGCTTGCCTGGCGGCTCTTTTTCTCAGACACCACGGAAGCGTCCATCCATGAAGAGATGGGAGAAGGGGTGCCCCATGAAGGGTAGCCTCACCATCCTCTGCTGCTTTATTCTAGGGGTTTTCGCCGGGCTCTTTTTCGAGCTGCCGGCCTTTGCCACCGAATCGGACCTCTCCCTCTGGGTGCTCTATGCCCTCATCTTTTTTGTGGGCATCGGCATCGGTGGAGACACCACCACCTTTTCAGTCCTGAAGAAGAGCAACGTGCGCATCTTCATCATCCCCGCCGCTGTCATCGTGGGGTCCCTGGCCGGAGCCGCCGGAGTCTCCATTTTTTTGCCGGATGTTTCCATGAAAGACGCCATGGCCATCGGATCGGGCCTTGGCTACTACAGCCTCTCCTCCATCTACATCACTGAGATGCGCGGTGAGGTTTTAGGCACCATTGCGCTGCTTTCCAACATCATGCGGGAGATCTTCACCCTGCTGGCAGCCCCCCTTCTGGTGGCCTGGTTCGGACGAACCGCTCCCATCGCCTCTGCAGGCGCCACCGCCATGGACACCACCCTTCCCATCATCACCATCAATTCCGGGAAGGAGTTTTCCATCATCGCCCTTTTCAGCGGCGTGGTACTCACCATTGCGGTGCCCATTCTGGTGACGTTTATTCTGACCTAGGCATCATGCCTCCGGCAGCCGGCAGGACCCGGGAATATGGGCCCGTCCGGGAGACCAGGCCTGTTTTCTTTACCCCATAAACGACTGGCCGTATGTTTTCCAGATGTCCAGGGCAATGCGCAGGGGTTTCATCATTGGAACCGTGTATGTATGAAGCTTTTTTTCGGCCATATAGGTCCTGCAGCGGTCCACATAAGGTGAGAAGCCCCGTGGGGAAATGATCAGGGGTTTGGTTAACTCTTCCTTCAATTCCACAAGCCGTTCCGGCAGGTATTCCGAAAGTAACGGCACCTGAAGGTAGATGGCGGCGATGATCACATCGGTATGGGGATCTTTATCCACGATGCGGATGGACTCCAGGAGTCTTTCATCACCACAGTTGCCAAAGAGATCAATGGGGTTGTTCCCCACATTTTTCAAAAGTTTATCACTGATCGCTTTCTGTTCCGGTTTAAAGTCCTTTTCAATCAGGTCCTGCATCCGTTTTCTGGTTTCAGGGGCAAATTCGGCCAGGGTCATGCCTTCTTCCGTGACCTGGTCTGCGAGCAAAATTCCGGCCCCGCCGCCAACACTGACAACAGCAATGCGTTTGCCGTCTGTTTTGGGCTGACTTGTGAGGATGGAAATAACATTGACCAGGATTTTCGGATCCTCTGTCAGCTCCTCCACCAGGTAAAAGCCGGCTTGATCGCAACAGGTCTTAAAGGCTTCATGGCTACCGGCCAGGGATGCCGTGTGGGAAAGGGCTGCTTCCGCTCCGCCGCCCATGCCGCCCTTGATGATTATCACAGGCTTCTTGGCGGCGACCGCTTTGCCCACTTTCATGAGTTTCAGGCCGTCTGCCACCCCCTCCAGGTAAATGGCGATGATTTTTATTTTAGGATCATCTCCCATGTGTGCCAGGATTTCCGGAACGCCTGCACTGGCGGCATTCCCAATGGATACCCATTTGCCCAGATTTTGGTTGTCCGCACCGAACATCTCAAGGAGTTCAAGGCCGATTCCGCCGCTTTGGGAGATCACGCCGACACAATTGGACGTTGCGGCAGGTACGGAACGCTGGACCGGTATGTAGTTGGTATTCAACCCGGAGAAGTTGTCAATCACCCCCATGCAGTTGGGGCCGATAAAGGCTACTTTATAGGTCTCACTGAGACGGATTAGTTTTTCTTCCAGATCTTTCCGGCCCATTTCGGCGAACCCGTCGCTGAATATGATCGCCCCTTTTCCCCCCAGTTTGCAGAACTCCTCAAAAATGCTGACCGTCCTTTCGGAACTCACGGCAAACACACAGACCTCCGGGACTTCAGGCAGAGCGGAAAGGGAGGGATAACAGGTGAGCCCGTGTATTGTCTTCAGTCTGGGGTGCACCGGATAGAGGTGCTTGACGCCCATGCAGTTTTTAAGGATTACGCCGCCCTGGGTTCCCGGACGGGACGCACCGATGACAGCAACCGATTGGGCGTTAAAAATGGCGTTGATGCTATCGAGTTTCCAGTCCCTGACATCCATGGGCAGGGGAGGGAGGAGATTGGTATCCCGGATCAGCCTGGCATCCACAATGGCGTATCCCTTTTCATAGACAATTACGGGATTCAGGTCCAGTTCACAGATGTCCGGATTCTCGGCCATGAGCCTTGATACATTGATGACCAGCTCAATAATGCTGTCCCGGTCATACTGCTGTCCCCGGAATCCGTCAAGAACTTTTCCCGCCCGTGTGTTTGACAGCATCCGTTCCACATCTTTTTCGGACAACACCCCGATACCCATGGCAGCATCGGAATACAATTCAACATAGATGCCGCCCATGCCGATCATGGTGACCGGCCCGAATCCAGGATCCTGTTTCGCCCCCACAAGAAGCTCAAACCCCTTGTCTGCCATTTTCTGGATCAGCAGTCCTTCTTTCTCTTCCCTGGAAAATCCGCCGATTTTACTTTCAATGGTACGACAGGCTTCTTTTAAGTGGGTTTGGTTTTTAATGTTCAAAAAAACCGCCCCTTCGTCGGATTTATGAATGATTTTTTTTGAAACAGGCTTCACGACTACCGGATAGCTTATCTCTCCGGCAGCCTTGACCGCATCTGCTGTGTCATATACCTGCCTGCCTTGGGCCAGTACGTTATAGTTGTTTAACAGCCTGGCACTTGCCTCAAAGTTTATCTGTTGTTTACTCATGGTCATCCTTAACTTTCAGGGTCGGTTTTTAGCGTAATCAATAGTTTAAACATTTGACATGTAAAGATGTTTAACATAGTTCATTCTTATTATACATGTACTTGAAAACAAAACATATTATTTACAAATTAACTTAGTTAGTATTAATATACCCTGATAACATGTAGGAAATCAAACGATATCCCCCGATGAAATCAGAGATTCCGGTAATCATATTCCTTGCTATTGACAATGTCCGGTTTGAGCATGATTGTTGATAGAACTGCCGCTGTCCGGCAGGTAACTTAAAACCAATGGATGACACCATGATGCTGTTTAAATATCTCATGCGGATATACCTTTTACTTCGATATCTTTTCCACAAGATCAGCCGCACAGGCACCTTCAGTCCCCGCCATACTTGCCAGTACCTGACAGACCCCTACAAAACAGCCGGCAACCCCGTAAAGGACGGGCTGCACCGCCACCATGTCAAGCAGTTCCATGAATCCTCCTGTTCCGTAGCCACTGTGGCTTCGGCCATCAACACCCTGGCCCAGCACCAGGGCTTGGCTGCCATGGAACCCTTTCCCGTGACCCAGCAGGACCTTTTGAACACCGTCACCGCCGCCCACTGGAAGGAACGCATGGGTGCCAATGGGTATAAGGGACGCAGGGGATTGCCCCTGGAGGTTCTGGGGGAGGTGGTGAGAGCGAGCCTTAAAGTTCATGGCATAGCCCATAAAAACGTGGAGATCTTCCAAACACCGGGCCCCCGCTCACCGGCGACAGCCGGAGCACGGAAGCGGCTGCGGCAAGGGCTTGCGGCGTTTGAAACCCAGGGGAGTTGCCTGGTCCTGGCCCATTTTGACCAGGGCTCCTTTATCCGGGAAATGAATATCCCCCATATTTCTCCGGTGGGGGGGTATGATCCGGTTTCAGACCGGGTGAAAATCCTGGATGTGGACCCCTCCCTGCCCCATCCCTATGAGATCTCCTTTGGGGTCTTTTACCAGGGGATCTTCACCCGCTACCAGAATGTATTCCGGAAGTTCGGTTATGGCCGGGGGGGCTGTATTTTTATTTGGTTGTAATGTCAATGCCGGCGATCAGGGGAAGGGTCTGTCTCAAGCCCCATTGGGCACCGGACATTGCCAGAATCAGGTTGCCCGGTCCGGGCGTGCACACCAATGGAATGGAAAAGGATAAACTCCATGGAAATCATATCAGCTGAGTTTAAAATTATAGTTTTTCCAAAATTACCGATCCGGGTTTTCAAACGACAATAGTCCTGGTAAGGTCAATCGTACAGATACAGATACAGATAAGTTGAAAATTATATGGTACAGATTGGGCCGGCACTGCTCCAGGGAGAGATATGGCGGATTATCTTTATGAAAAAATCAGGGGGATGATCGTTGATCAGATTAAAAAAAATACCCTGTTGCCTGGAGACCGCTTACCCTCGGTGCGTCAGCTCAGCCAGAAATTAAACGTCTGTATTGGTACGGTTCAGCAGGCATATGCACACCTGGAAGACCAGGGCCTGATCATCCCCAGTTTGCCCTGGCCTGGCTTAAACTCCCGGAGAAATCTGCTCCCCCACCGGCCGGTACCGGAACTATATCCGTTTGAATTATGCCGTTGCCTCGGCCCTTGAGATGGATTATTCCATGAAAACCCTGGCAAGGCTCATATAGGTGCAGTTAATCATGCCGCCCCGGTCCATGGCCGGGGACGGCAGCCAATCCGGAGGAAATATGAATTCCCAAGACATTTTCAAACATGCGTTGACCTATGAAAAAAAGATCCGGGATCTATACCTGTCTGCCGTGGAAACCATTGACGACAACAGGGGCAAATCCATTTTTAAGGCCCTGGCCGATGATGAGCAATCCCATGTGGATTTTCTGGAACACAGCCTGGATCTGCTGGCATCGGCCAGGGAGATTGATGTTGAAAAGCTTGAGTCCGCAATTCCAGCACCGGTTGACGACCATATTAAACAGATGAAGGAAAAGATTCCCGAAAAGATGCTGGGGGATGTCAAGCGGGTCCTGAATGCAGCCCTGGTCCTTGAGATTGAAACCAGTAAATTCTATAAAAAAGCCTGTGAGGATTCCCAGGGAAGGATCAGGGAAGTCCTTGAAAAATTCCATGAGATTGAAGAGCGCCATGTTGCAGTGGTCCAGATCGAACTGGACCATGCAACCGGCAGCGGATTCTGGTTTGATTTTATGGAAATGGATATGGAGGATTAATAATCGGAGATTACAAAGGAGCGGCCTTCCGGAATCCGGATTCTATAGTTCTGGCCGTCCAGGCGGTATTTAACCTCTAACTGCTTTTTATGCCCGGGATTGGGATCGCCTAACAAGGTGTCGTTATTAACCTCCATGTCGATGGTGTTCCCCCGCACATATCCCTGGATAAGGGAGGTCACATTCCTATAGGCCCCGCCGGCGCCGTATCTGGCCCTGATGATTTTAAGCCCGTGGCGCCGGGGGGGATCCCATTGGTCAAAATCATCTGAATCCTGCCCGGGATCACCGACAATGAAGCGCTGGCCCTCACGCACCTTAACGCGATAGTTGTAACCGTCCTTGCTGTATTTCACAGACAGTGACTTGGCCTTGCCGGGGTTGGGGTCGCCCTGCATGGTTTTGTTGTTTACCTTCATATTAATGGACTGTCCGCGCACTTGGCTTTGTACGATGCCTGTCACATCCGTGGTATAGCTGCCAGCACCATATTCAGCCCGGATGATCCTGATGTCTCCACGGTAACGGTGATTCCATCCCGGACGTTCCCTGTCGACAAACGAAGACTCTATATAAAAGCGCTGGCCTTCATTCACTTTTATGCTGTAGTTGCGTTTGTTTTTGCGATATTTTACCCTTAGCTTTTTTTTATATCCGGGACTGGGGTCACCTCCCAGGTTACCATTGGTTACTCTGAGATCAATACCGTCGCCATCGACATTTGACTGCACAATGCGGGTTACATTTTTAAACGAATTCCCGTGACCATATTGGGCATCAATAATTTTCAGCCGGGCCTGGGCCCCTGAAACCATCAAAAACAGTAAACTGAAGCATACAATCAAAAACAACCCTGATTTTTTCATTTCCGACTTCCTTGGTTAAATTTCATTTTTACTATATTAATAATACCCCGATGGCACCTGAAAATCAAATATTAGCCCCCGGGGGTAAAGGAGAAGTGAATTTTATGCAGGGAATTGTTTTTGTTTATGATCCCGTGGTGGCCGCGAAAAACCGCTGTTTTACCGTGAGCCTCGAGGAGAGGAGCTGGAACGGGAAGCTATGGTGTTCCAAACGCGTTGGTCAGGTGTTCACCGTGTCTGATCTCAAGCGTTTCGGCAACCGTATGGTGGATAAACACCTGTTTGCCCTGGCCTTCCGGAGTGAATCGGAATTCAGGAGTGCCGAAGGGCGGTTCTTTTCCGGAGACGAGGAGTTTACCCGGCTTCGGATCTCCACGGCCGATATTGCGGAATTCATTACAAAAGCAGCAAAGTCCAGGGCGCTCTGTGATACCAAAGGCTCTCCTTTTGGATTCAAGGTGATCCGGGATGCCTTACCCGGTGTGGCCCTGGAGGAGGAGGAGGAGGGCGGATTTGTGCTCTCCGTGATTTTGAAAGGCAAAAGGATGTCCCATGGGGACTATCTGCTTCCAGGGCCTCATATGGCGTCGATATTCGGAAAAACCGTGATCACCCTGAAACCTGGTTTTCCAGGGGCATTTTTTACGCAGTTTCCCTGCGGAAAGCGGTTCCCCAGCCAGGATTATGAGCGGGTTGTGGATGAGCTTGCCGGCTTTTCGGATCATATTTCAATCATTCTTCCGGACAGAAAGGAGATGCGGGTGATTCATCCCAAGGACACGCAACCGGTGCTCTCCTTTGATGCGGACCTGCGGTTTGCGGATCTTTCATTTGATTATCCCGGGGGGATTCATGTCTCGAAATCGGAAACCCGTGAAACCATATTTGACCGTAAAAACCACCTGGAGCTCCACAGAAACCAGCCCCAGGAGGCGTATTATAAAAAGGTTCTGAAAGAAGCCGGGGCGGCATTCCGGGGAGCATCCCGGGGGGACTGGTTCTTTTCGGCCATGGGGTTGGACTCGGTGCTCAGCGACTTGGAACTTCAGGGATTCCGGCTCCTGGTGGAGGGAAAGGCCCTGCGCACTGATGCCAGAATTTCCTGGAGCCTGTCGGTCATGGAAGACCAGATTTGCGTGGCTGGAGGGATCTCCTTTGGAAAGAAACAGACTGGTTTCGAAGGGTTGTTTGACGGTTTCCTGTGCGGACAGCCGTGGTTTGAGTTTCCGGACGGTTCCTGCGGTTTCATCGGTGAAGGCGTGGGAGACGTTCTGAAGAATCTTGAAGCCCGGGGGGATTTCAAGGATGAGGAGGTGCTGTTCAGCCGGTTTGACTTTGCCCATGTGGCGGAGGTGATGGCCGGAGCCGGCCATGTGACCTGGGATGCCGGATTTTCAGACCTGAAGCATTTTGGTGATGCCCGGCAAACGGATGATCCCATTAAAATACCTGCCAGCCTTGAAACCATTTTAAGACCGTACCAGAAACTGGGGACAGGCTGGCTTTTCGGACTGAAAAAAAACGGGCTTTGCGGCATCCTGGCAGATGATATGGGATTGGGAAAGACCCTCCAGGTCCTGGCCTTCCTCAAAGGTCTTAAGGTCGCCGGAGAGACAGGTCCTTCTCTTCTGATCGTTCCTAAAACCCTGATCTGGAACTGGGAGTCGGAGATTCTGAAATTCACACCGGACCTGGATTTCAGGCTGCATACCGGCGCCGGCAGAACCCGGGAAAAGGAAAAACTCACGGCCTGCGATCTGGTGATCACCTCCTATGGCCTGGTCCGGCAGGATGCGGAGCTGTTCAGAGGGATTTCCTGGAACAACCTTATCCTGGACGAAGCCCATGCCATTAAGAATCCGGATGCCCGGACAACCCGGGACGTTAAAAAACTGCGTGCCGGTTTCAGGCTCTCCCTTTCCGGAACCCCGGTGGAGAACCGCCCACGGGATCTCTGGAGCCAGTTTGATTTTCTCATGCCCGGATTCCTTGGCACCCGGGACGATTTTCAGGATCTTTATGAAACCGGGAAAAGCCCGGATGGCCTCAAGACCCTGGTGCGCCCTTTTTTGCTTAGACGGCTGAAGAGCCAGGTGTGCCGGGAACTGCCTCCGAAAACCGAGGAGATCCTTTATTGTGATTTTGAGGAGGAGCAGAAAGCGCTGTACGAAAAGGTGCTTGGAATCGAGAGGAACCGGATTTTCCATGGCAAGGCCGGGGAGAAAAATGGGGCAAAGTCCGGAGCGGTTCATATCCTTACGGCATTGTTGAGGCTTCGTCAGATCGCCTGTCATCCGGCTCTGTTGGGGGAAGGTCATCAGGAGGACCTTCCAAGCGGAAAGCTTATACGGGTGTTGGACACCGCCCGTGGGATCACTGAAGGCGGGTATAAGATCCTTGTGTTCTCCCAGTTTACGGGCCACCTGAAAAAGGTGCGGGAATGCTTTGACGGGGAGGAAATCCCGAGCTTTTATCTGGATGGCGGTACAAAAGACCGGAAAGCCGTGATTGACGATTTCAAGGCCTGGAAAGGCCCCTGCGTGTTTTTTATCTCCCTCAAGGCCGGAGGTGTGGGGCTGAACCTGACGGAAGCCGGTTATGTGTTTCTCCTGGACCCCTGGTGGAACCCTTCGGCGGAAAACCAGGCCGTGGACCGGAGCCACAGGATCGGCCAGCACAACCCCGTAACCGTTTACCGGTTTATCACCAAGGGCTCCATCGAAGAGAAGGTGGCTCTCTTACAGAAGAGAAAAACAGCCATGGTCCAGGCGGTTGTGGGGGATGGGGATGGGCCAGCTCCCTTTACGGAAGAGGAGCTGGCGGATCTTATCCGCTGATCATCCCCATGGTAAAGTTTTTGCCGGTATAACGTTCCCGTAACCTTTCTTTTTGTATGGTTCCGGGTTAGTTTGAAAATTTAACCCATGTTGCAGGGGTGTGTCATGCGGGTTCTTTTGGTTGAAGATTCCGAAAAATTACAGACGTACATTGGGAAAGCGTTGAAATATGCCGGTTATGCGGTTGATGTTACAGGGGATGGCGAAGATGGTCTCCATCTTGCGGAGAATATTGATTATGATGTTTTGATTCTCGACCTTATGCTGCCGAAACTTGACGGATTGAGCATCATCAGAAAACTGAGAAATAGCGGAAATCCGCTCCACATTCTTGTTCTTACGGCAAAAGATACGCTTGAAGACCGTGTTAACGGCCTGCAACAGGGCGCAGATGATTACCTTGTGAAACCATTTGCAATGGCGGAACTGATTGCCAGGGTGCAGGTCCTGGCAAGGCGGTCGCACCATACAAAAAACCCCGTCATTCAAATCGGCGATCTGGTGATTGATACGGTAGGAAGGGCTGTCAGCCGTTCCGGAACCAGAATCGATCTCCGGCCACGGGAGTATTCACTTCTCGAATATCTTGCCTTGAATCGGGACCGGGTCGTCTCCCGCAGTGAAATCGAAGAGCATCTCTACAATGACCAGGTCGATATCATGAGTAATGCAGTCAATTCTGCCATATGCTCAATTCGTAAAAGAATCGACATTCCCGGGGAAAAGTCCGTAATTGAGACCCGAAGGGGGATGGGGTATATCATCAACGGATGATTTTTTTTGAATCAATCAAGGGGCGACTGACCTTCAGCCTGGTGGCCGGACTGATGGTGATGTATCTGTTTTCAGGTGTTGCATTTTACCAAATTTGTAAATCACTTCTCACGGGCCAGTTTGATGATGAGCTTGCCACATGGGTAAATAATATTTCAGAAATGTTCGATTTTGAAGAGAGCATAACAGATGGTGAATTTGAAAATACGATTTTTGATCATCGGTATCGGTTGAGTGATAAAAAATATTATCAAGTGTGGACAGAAAAAGGAGTAACCATATCTAAAAGTCTCTCTCTGGAGGCCCATGTTTTGCCCTTTATCCCTGTAGGACTTCATGCTTACGGATTTCAGGATATCAATCTCCCCGGCGGTATTAAAGGACGAGGGGTTGCATTTTCGTATGTAAATCACAGAATGGATGAGTCTTTGCCCCCGGTTTACTCTTTTCAGGAAACCCATAATACCCTTGTCATCGTGCTTGCCCATTCCCGGAAAAACCTTGACGAAATTCTGATGGTTATCCTTATCTGCCTGGTCGGTGTGGGGGCTGTTATCATTACAGGAAGCGGAATGATAATTCGAAGATCCGTCAAACAAGGGTTGATCCCCCTCCGCGGGATTGCAGACAGAACTGCCGCAGTAACCAGTAATAATCTTGCCCGGCGTTTTACTGAAAACCGACTGCCGGAAGAACTGAAGCCCATTGCACAGAGGCTTGATGATATGCTTGAGGGACTCGAAAAGGCGTTTTCCCGGGAAAAACGATTTACAGCCAATGTTGCCCATGAACTCAGGACGCCAATTGCAGAACTGAGAGCCCTGGCTGAAGTCGGGCTGACCGAGGATCTGAACGGTTCTGAAAGCATACGCCCCTATTTTAAGGACGCGTTGTCCGTGGCCATCCGGATGCAGCGTCTGACTGAATCACTGCTGATGCTCGCCCGGATGGGTGCAGGGAATATGCCGGTGACCATGGAGGATTTGAACCTGGAGGCCCATCTTTCGGAGATTCTGAAGCGCTATGACGCTAAAAAAGGCGTCAGAAACGTTGAGACTGTTCTCAACTGTACCAGTATGCCGGTAATCCGTACGGACAGCACCCTTCTGACCACCGTACTCACAAATATTATCTCAAATGCATTCAGCTATTCTCCGGATGGAACCACGATTGTTGTCTTTTTATCAGAACTTGAAACCGGATACTGCCTGAGTGTTTCAAACCAGGTTGCCAAAGATCTTTCTATAAACGACCTGGCCCAGATGTTTGAGCCTTTCTGGCGCAGGGATGGTGCCCGTTCCGACAGTGCCCACAGCGGGCTCGGTTTAGCCCTGGTGAAATCCTGCTGCCGGCTGCTCCAGATATCCATTGAAACATCCCTGCCTTCCCCGAACGTCTTTAAACTGTCTTTTTTTATGAAATAGATTCTCCGGCATCCCCGTAATCATTCGGTAACCCGGCGTTTGCTAAACTCCTGCTTTAATTTAACTCTGAAGTCATAAAAGGAGGCAGTTTGCAGAAATTATACATTGTTTTATTGGCCGTACTCATTGCAGGGTGTAACAGCAGCGGCAGTAGTAGTAATAGTAATGATTCCCCGGGAACCCCGGCAGATAAGTCAAAAGGATTTGTAAAGCAGGTGACTGTTTTTGGGATTCCGGTCAAAGCAACCGCATCCGTATCAAATGATAAACTTCTGCATGCGGCAGGTGTCATGGCAGAGTATCTTGATAATGATGGGGACGGAACGCCTGATAATCCGGATGTTGTGGATCAAATGGTTGAAAAACAGGCCGTTCTGATGATGTTCGGCACTGAGAATGAGATCAGCACGGTTTTTCCAAGTGAAAGCGATTATCCCCGGAACGGTCAGGATCTCTATGCCTCGGAAACACACCCCGAAGGGCCACAGTCCGGCGCCTTTGATGCCTCACTTGAGGAAGTTCTTCATCTGATAACCCATATTGGGTATGCAAATGTCTATCCTGCTGTTTTTGGCGAGTTCAGCGGCAGTCTGGTGGCAGATGCCATGGATAAGGCCAGGGGCGGCTCTTTTGAAGAGAGCCCGGCGGAGTATCCGAAGGAGGCGTGGTATACTTATGATGATAAGACCTGTGAGTACGGCTGCCAGGTTACGGAGTATATTTACTGGGCTTTGACGTCGATACTTGGGGCCCAGGATTATGAAGGAAGACTTGATGAAATTCGGCAGGAGTGGAGACTGAATACCAGGGAAAAAGTAAAACTGAGCGACCCTGATATGTACGATATCCTAACGGACAGTATCTATAGCCTCCCCGGAACCTTGCCTGACGGCAATTATACCGGCGGCACCCTTTCTGTAAAATCCCTTTCCGGGAGCTGAGTTCTCAAGGCCAATGCTTAAGCCTGTTGAAGATAAACGGCTCCATGGAAGCCCTTACCATGGAGCCGTGGAATACGTGGCTATTCTGCCGAAAAACCGGGAATAAATTCCGGTTCCCTGACTTCTTTCATGGTGATGGCCTCTTCGGGACAAACGGTTGCACATTGACCACACCCCAGGCATTTTTTTTCGTTCACTTCCGCGATTCCGTCTTTGTTGATGGCAACCGCTCCAAACCAGCACCGTTCTTCACACATGCCGCAGGAGGAACATTTACCGGCCTCAATTGCCGGGCTGTAGCGGCTTGGATCACAAAGGGATACCCCGTCCGCTACTAACAGAGAAAAAGACTGGCAGCAACATCCGCAGCAATTGCAGATGAACCCGCCGATATCGGCTTTGTTCATGGTCACATGGACAAGTCCTGCGTCCTGGGCGCTTTCGATGATGTCAAGGGCTTCTGCCTGGGTTACTTCGCGGCCGGACCCCCTTTCAATGGTGTATTCCGCCCCACGGTTAACTTGCAGACAAACCTCCAAAGGAGCGTCGCATTTACCCATGGTCAGTCTGCACGTGCATTTGGTTACGGCCAGGCGGTCTGCATTCATGATGGTTTGCTTTACGTCTTCCGTGGTCAGCACTTTCACCTTTCCGGTGTCAATGGATTTATTGACTGGAATAACCCGGGTAAAAGGTTTGGGTATGAATTGCTCTATCAGCGGTGCCAGTTTCGGCCATTCCTCCTCCATATACTGTTTCCAGAGATCATAAAAAGCCCTGGGAGCCTCCGGCCAGACAATGCTTGCATCATGAAACTGGGCAATATGAGCCGGGGCTTTAAACGTCTCAACCCCATCTTTCATTTTCTTAAAAGCCAGTCCTTTGTGAAAAAAATCGGCAAGGTCCGACCCGATCTCTTGTTCACTGCGTTTTAATTTAACCGCCAGTGAACTTTTGGTACCGGGTAAAGAGATCAGAAGTTCGGCCTGTTCTTGAGTGATCATGAATTCAAGTATCCTGGGCAACCAGATCGAATCTTCGTGAAACATATTCGCGGCAAACTGTTTGTACGGTGATTTCTCGGCCATGGTGATCATTCTCCAAAAATAAGTAAATGAAAATACTGCACCCGGGCATGAAATCGGTCGGTTTGCTGTCTTCTGCACTCTCTACCGGATCAGGTTCCCATCTCAGCAGCATGTCTATTTGTTTTTTCTATAGTTGGGTCATGTATCTATTCAGAATTGATCAATCAATTCCTACCCTACTCAAAAACACCGGGTCAAGCGTTTTTTGTTCATCCATGTTAATTGCGATTGATTTTTACCGGATGGCAGAAGGGGGCAGCGGCAAAGAAATCCTGCTGATTGATTCTTTCGAGGATTTGTCGTAGGATTTATTGAACCTATTTCTTTTGGGGGATTTTGATTGATTGAAGGGTACAGGAAGGGGATTTTATGATTGTGCTGGATGAAACCGCTACAACGTCTCTCTATATGCAGATCTACGGACAGGTGAAAGGGCAGATTCTTTCCGGCCGGATCAAAGAAGGGAGTCGGCTTCCTTCCATCCGGTCCCTGTCGGTTTCCCTGGGGGTCAGCAAAAATACGGTCAAGGTTGCCTACCACCAGCTTTGTTCCGAGGGCTACCTGGTGAATCTGGCCCGGAGAGGTTTTTTCTCCCAGAGAATCGATCAGGAATTGTTTGTGAACCTGAACGAAAAGAATCCGGTCAAGGCGCCGGTGGGCAAAGCGCGGGGGGAGGTGGCCAAGCCGCCGGAGCAGGTGATTCGGTATGATTTTCAGTACGGTAACTTGAATCCCCATGATTTTCCCATGGGGATTTGGCGAAAAATTGCCAACCAGGTCCTCTTCCCTTTCAATAGCCGGTCCATGGCATCCTATCCGGAGCGGAAGGGAGAACGTGGGCTTCGGACGGAGATCATGAAATACCTGCATATGTCCCGGGGGGTAACCTGTCGCAGGGAACAGGTTGTTGTCTGCTCCGGGACCCGTTTTTCCCTCGGTTTGATTTGCCAGATGCTGAAGGAAGAATTCGGTAGCATTGCCATGGAGGATCCCGGGTATGATGGGGCCCGGGATGTATTTGTGAACTGTGGATTCCCGGTGCTTCCTGTGGGGCTGTCGGGGGAAGGGCTGGACCTTGCAGAACTTATCCAATGCAATGTACGGCTTCTTTATATCACTCCTTCCCACCAGTTCCCCACCGGTTCGGTGATGCCTATCCGAAAAAGGCTGGAACTCCTAGAGTGGGCAGGACGGAATGATGCCATTCTCATTGAAGATGACTACGACAGTGAACTGAGATATGGGGGAAGACCGATTCCGTCAATCCAGAGTATCGACGGAAGGGGCCGGGTGATTTACCTGGGAACCTTTTCCAAATCCCTCTCCCCGGCCCTGAGGGTCAGCTATATGGTGCTGCCGGAATCCCTGCTTGAACGGTATTACGAAAAGTTCAGAAAATATGTCACTGGGGGCCCTTGGCTTGAACAGAAAATATTGGCGTCCTTTATGGCGGACGGTCACTGGGAGAGACATTTGAGAAAGGTCTGCCTCGCCAACAGGAAAAGGCATGATGCTTTGATCCGGTCCGTTGCAAAGATTATGGCTGGCCGGGTTACAATACACGGCAAAAACGCCGGGCTCCATGTCCTGCTGGAATTTAAAGACGGATCGTTCGAAGGGGAACGGTTGAGGCAGGCCGAGGAGCGGGGTGTCCGGGTTTACCCCGTGTCCCATTACTGGATCCGACGGGAGCGGTATCCGGGCAACATGGTAATGATGGGATTCAGCAGCCTGACTGAAAAAGAGATTGAAGAGGGGGTTCGCCTCCTGGGGGATGCCTGGTTTGGACGCTGACGTTCCCGGGGAACCTTCCTGGCGGAAGGTTCCCCGGGATATCGTACTTGGAATATGACCGGTATAAAACAGGTGTCCGATCGCTTGGGAAGGTCAGAAAATTAGCAGGGGGTCAGCCCCCGGCTTTTCCCGTCATATGTTCGATCTCGATTCCATAGACCTTGGTTTTATTCCAGTCATTGGTCATGTATTTTTTTCCCGCTTTCATATGCGCCTTGCAATAGCGGTTGAGCAGTGCCAGAAACCCCGTTTCTTTTTCTTCTTCAACCATCTCTTTTGCGGTTCCGAACAAAATTGCGCTGTTGAAACAGGTGGTGAATTTTTTGGGGACGATCTCCGTATCCCCCACTACACAAAAGGAGACCTTTGGATTGGCCGTTATATTATCCAGCTTGTGACCGTCCGTGGCGCAATGGAAATAAATTATGCCGTCATGGTAGGCATAGTTAAGGGGGACGGCATAGGGCTGGCCGTCCGTTCCTACGGTTGACAGGACGCCGTAATCCCCATTTTTTATGATTTCAAGGGTGGCTTCCATGGGAAGTTGCTTTTCTTTCCGCCTCATCTCTTTGAACATACTTTGTCCTTTTTTCTTCCGTGGTTTTTGTCATGCTTTACGGTTATGGACTTTATAAAATTTCTGATTCCTTAAAAAGGGTCAGATCGTGTAAAAAAAATGGGTACAGATGGGATGGCCCTGGATCCATTTGTTCAGATCCCTGTCCGATACTCCCCCCTCCATGGGGCCTGATTCACTGGGAGAGACATTTGAGAAAGGTCTGCCTCGCCAACAGGAAAAGGCATGATGCTTTGATCCGATCCTGCTGTTTTCCAGGTTTTGCTTTTCATGGTGCCTGTCTTTTTTGTGGCCTGAGTGCAAAAACCGTAACCGAAGGTGAAAAAATGGTAATTTTTTTGGGTTTGTTTTTGAGCGCCTGTTTTTGAATTGTGTTAGAGAACAATGGGTTATGATTTTGGCACGCTCTTTGCTATCGATAGGGCGCAACCATGAAACCATGGAAGGAAAAATGGATTTTCAAGGTGCGTTTGACAAGAATCGAAAACCGAATGAAACCGGTGGTTTTGTAAAATCCAAAAACGGAACCATACGATAATTACTTTCAAAGGAGAAACCAAAATGAAAACAAACAGGGAAAGGGCGTATTCCAGTGCTGCCTTCCAGATGGAAAATCCGGGAATTTTCTATCAATTCAAGTTGTGGAAAACCCCCTCGGAACCGATGTTCGGCCTTGTTAAAAAAGGCTCCAGAGCCCTGGCATCCATTAACGCAGGAGACATTCTTACCATGACCTATTATTATCAGGATAAAACCATGCCCACCGAAAGGCGGGTCACCCGGGTCAAGTCCATTAGCGACGGCAATGACCTGGGGTATAAAGATCACTTTGTGATTGCCTTGGATCTTGATTCCCTTGAAAACAGCCGGGACGCGGTCTGAATCCATTTTTAGTGGTAACAGTGAAACAATAGAATAAAGAATGATGAAAAGGAAAAAACATGAAAGATTCCCTTATTACACGACTTTTGACGGCTTTGATAATCGCAGGGCTCTGCACCGGCCCGTCATGTGCCCAAAAAAAAGTTGGCACCTTGCCCGGGGCGTTGGTAGACAGTGCTGAAAATACGGAAGTGGTTCAGGTGCCCGAAGTCGACAAAGACGCTGGGAACCTGGAACTTAGCCAACGCTTGATCAGGGAAAAAGAATTGGCTGCGGAAAGGCTTGCGGCCGAGAAACTTACTGGGGAAATGGAACGGTTTGTCAATGAGACGATTTATTTTGAATTTAACAGGTGCCAATTAAGTGGTACCGCCAGGGAGCAACTCAAGGAAAAGGCAGCCTGGCTGAATGCTCACAGTGAATTTTCCATTGTGGTCGAAGGCCATTGCGACCAGAGGGGCACCCTTCAATACAATCGTGTCCTGGGAGAACGCAGGGCGCTGGCTGTGAAAAAGTTTCTCCAGGATTTTGGGGTTCCATCCCATCGTGTGACCTGGGTCAGCTTTGGGGAAGAAAAACTTCTCAGCACCGGACAGGACGAGGAAGATCATCGAAAAAACAGGCGCGCCCGGATCAGGTTCCAGAGCGCCACAGGATAAAGCCGTCCAACTTTTTTTCAGCCCAGTCAAATACTATTCCAGACCCCAGAATTTGCACATGTTGCAAACATAATTGATGTGGAGGGAGGGTGTTCTGAGATTTATGCCGTTGACGGTTATGCATATGGTTCAGCCCGTGATGGCAGTTTGAAGATCATTGATATCTCTACCCCGGGTTTGCCCAGGTAGTTCAGACCGTTGTGGGGTTGGCGGATCTTATTCGCCAACCCTGTCCATATCCATGGCTCTGAACCCTATTTGAAATATCACTTGGCCGTGGGGGCTTTACTTGTATGCTTCAAGGAGTAATGAGCTTATATTTCTGTTGATATAGGTTGCAAACTGACAGGCATCAAAGGATTGAAATTTGGTGAACCACGATATAATCAGGCCGCTATATAAGCCGGAAATGGACTGGGCTATGACGGGTACGGGAATGCTGAGATATTCATCTCCATGTGATTCATGCAACTTGCCCTCGATTGTAAGGGTGAGCTGGGCGTTGATATTATTCATTAAATGATCCAAATCATTTCCCAATTTATAGGTCAACGAAAAAGGATTTTTACCCTGTTTCTTGTATTTTTCAAAAATAAAATTAGCTCCCGGGTCGCATCAGAATCAAGCCATGATCCGGCCGTTGTCAGTCCGCTGAAAAGCTGTGTGAATATATCCTTATGAATATCCACCAAAACCTCAGCCTTTAATTGGTAGTGCCTGTACAATGTACTTCTTCCGATATTTCCCCTTGCGGTTATCTCACCCACCGTTATGTCCGGCTAGTTCTTTTCACGTATGAGTTCAAGCAGAGCTTGTTTGATTGCAGCTTTTATCCGGTTAATATCCCTTTCAACAACAGCAAAATTCATTATTTTAAGGAGCAATCGGAATGTTAAACACTGTTAAAACTACGCTTGGATTTTTGGGTTCACTGATCCGTAACAAAACCCCGTTGAACTTTTAAGATAATTCTGTTGAAGATGTTTTTAACTACCTCAACATCAGCGGCTCTTTGAGTTCGTCAGGGCAACCAACGGGAAACCAGCTTTCATTAATTGGGGAAGCTGGATATGCGATTATTATCAATCTGGCACCCAATGATTTTTTTGAAAACGCTTTGACGGATGAAAATGATATCGTCACTCAATTGGGAATGAGATATGTCCATATCCCTGTGGACTGACTTCACCCAACTAAAGAAGATTTCGACACTTTTGTGAGTACGATGGAGGGCGCATGTGGGGAAAAAATATGGGGCCACTGTGCTGCAAATGCCCGTGCTTCCGCATTTTTATACAAGTATCGCTGTACGATTTTAGGGGAGGATGAACAAATCGCTAAGAAAGATCTTCAGAAAATATGGGAGTCGTTTGGGGTATGGAAGAAGTTCGTGTTTGATGGGGAGTTAAAATCGTAAAGCCGACAATGGTGATGGCGTGACCTGGGAGGTCTTGGAAAGGAACAGCGGGCATGGAAGATCCATGCCCGCCGGGGTGAGGATGATACCTGCTAATGAAACATCCTCATGTCTATTAAATCAGGCCGGGGAGGTGACCCCAAAGGTGACCCGGTGGTCGATCCGGTCCTCCTGGGCCAGCTTGTTGAGCTTGACCATCTTGAAGTCAATGACCTCGATGTAGAGGTTGCCTTCTTTGTCCACCAGCTGAAGCTGGTAGGTGTTGGTTTCCTTATCTGAGGCGGATTTTTTGGTCAGGCAGTAGTACTCCTGGTCCTTTTCCGGCTTCTGGTAGAACTTCATGGTCTTGATGTCATAGGGCAGCACTGTCTGGGACGAGGTAAAGAACTCGAACAGACCGCCGGTCTGGAACATGGCATCCACCAGCACCACGGGGGACTGGAGGTTGGGCTCTGTTACGCCCGTGAAGAACTCCTTGGTGCTTGCGTCGTTGACCGTGGTCACCAGGGTGGTTTCGTCAAAGGAGTTGACGTCCGTGATGGTGTTGAACAGGCCGTCCATGAACAATCGTCTCGGGTGGTATACGATCTCCTCAAGCTTGCCGTCCACCTTGACCGGGTTGAATTCGGGCAGTTCCACACGCTTCGTCTCCAGAGGAGTATCCTGGAACTTGAGGGTTCCCTGGTAGTGCAGGGTGGGATCCCCCATTACGACGCCCTTGGGATTCTTGAACCGGGAGGTGATGGTGCAGTCAAACAGCCCGTCAGCCTTGCGGTTACCCGTTACTTCCAGTTCCTTTGCCCGTCCCTTGAGGATCTTGATGCCGTAGGGGATGGAAAAGTCGGAGAGTTCCGTCAGAACCCCTTTGTCCCCGGCGAGGGCGGTTGCCGCCTCGGCCAGGGTTTCAATGCCCGTGGCGCCGAGGAACACCGGCACATCTTCCATGGCGTGGTCCAGGAGGAAGAGATCCCGTTTCAGGTCCAGGGTTCTTCTGAACTCGATCCGCGTGTCATCCTTTGACACCATGTCATCGAGGAAGGGGAAGGCCGGGTTGTTGGGCTCACCCAGGAGACCGTCCCGGTCAAAGCTGTAGTCAAGGCCTGAGATAATGACCTCGATATTGCTTCTGTCCAGGAGATCCGCCATGAAGAACCCGATGCCCTGGTCCAGGGGCAGGAATTCGAGACCCCGCTCCTTGAGAACAGTCACCACCGTGGGGTTGGTGGCCATGCCGGCACCTGACCAGGCGGTCCAGTCATAGACCTTGAAGTTTCGCTCAGGGAAGAGCTGCTGCTGCCTCAACGCCATCTTGGCGATAATATCGTTGGCCGCAGTATAGTCTGCCTGGCCCTCGTTGCCGAATCTTGCCGTAACCGATGAGAAGGTGCAGAAGAAACCATACTCCCTGGACTCCATGGCTGACAGGAGGTTGAGCATGCCCTTGACCTTGACATCCACCACCCGCTGAAAGGCTTTGAGCTCCTTCTTGGGGATGAACTGGCTCATCTCAAGACCTGCGGCGTGGATGACGCCGTGGATGGTGTCATGGCCTGCCACCGCCTGGTTGACCGCTTCCTGATCGGTCACGTCGGCGGCATGGTAGGTTACCTTGACGCCGAGGGATCTTAAGGCGTCGATGTTGGCGGCCGACTCCCGCATGTTCACGACCCTGTCCACCCGCTTGCGGATCTCCAGGGGACGTCCCTTGGGCATCTCTTTCTTGACCAGGGCCATGATTCCGGCCTGGTCGAGATCCTTTGCCAGGAAGGCGTCATCCATGCCGAAGATGTCGCTGCTGCCCAGGATCACAAGGTCGGTGCCATAGGTGTTGACCACCTGTTTGAGGATCTCAAAGGTGATGCCCCTTGCGCCTCCGGTGACAAGCAGGGTGGAGCCTTTCTCGATCATGGGCTCTTTTGTTTCCGGCACCTGCTGGTCCATGGTCAGGACATACCGCTTACCGTCCCGGTATCCCACTTCGCACCGGTCACAGTCTGAGCTGAGCTCGTTTATAAAGGCAGCAATGGTCTTTTTCGCGTCTGCTGCATGGGGCTTGGCAGCGAAATCAACCATTTTGACCCGGGTGTTGGCCATCTCCTTGGTTACGGTCTTGAGCAGACCGGACAGGCCTGCAAAGCCCGGATGGATCCTGCCGCAATCCCTGCCGTAGGGAAAGACAATGGAGTCAAACCCCAGGCTTGCGATGAGGGAGCCTTCCTGGTCGAGCTTGTCGTACAGCCCTTTTATAAGGACAAACATGGATGTGACGGCTGTGTTGACCTCGGTCTCATCCATTGCCTTGTCTGCAAAATAGTGATCCAGGTGGGCAAAGTGGAGAAGGCCGTTGATCTTTTTGTGCCGGGTATTCAACTGCGAAAGCCCAGCCTCCACGTTTTCGGGATCGCTAAGGTCAAAGGCCATGTCGGCCTTGCCCTTGGCACCGATGGTGACCACCTTTCCTTTTTTGGCCTTGATCGCCTTGATCGCCTTGTCGGCAAATCCGTGGCTGTCAAGGGTGACCACAAAGGTCTTGTTGCTGAAGGGGTTGGCTTTGGGCTCCGGAACCGGGGTCTCCTTTACCCCCATCACCATGCGCTTGACAGGGGAGAGGGGATCGGCAGGCTCGCTGGAAGCACCCGTTGTTTTTACCGGTGCGGCCGGTGCGGCTTTGCCGTTCTTTGGGGCGGGTGCCGGTGTATCTTCCTTGCCCGCATCCAACCTGCCCGCGATATACTGGGCAAGCTTTGCGGCCGTGTTGAGATCCCTGAGCTTGAGATCCTCGGGTACCTTGAGTCCGAACTTGGCAGAGACCTTTGCAAAGATCTCCACCTGTTTTACCGTGTCGATGCCCAGATCCGCCTCAAGGTCGAGATCCGCATCAAGCATGTCGGTGGTGTATCCGGTCTGCTCGGCAATGATCTCCTGGATGGTGGTCACAGGGCCTGCCGGCTCATAGGTCCCTTTCTCTTCCGAGAGCTTTTCGCCACCCCCGGGGGGGGTGTCGTTGTCGTCAGGTCCGGCCATGGCGTCCAGGTACTCGGCAAGCTTGGCAATGGTGTTGAGGTCCCTGAGCTTCAGGTCTTCGGGAACACTCAGTCCGAAATGGGTTGCCGCCTTGGCAAAGATCTCCACCTGTTTCACCGTGTCGATGCCGAGATCCGCCTCAAGGTCCAGATCGTTTTCGAGCATGTCGGTGGTGTAACCGGTCTGCTCGGCAATGATCTCTTTTACCGTCTCAATGGTTCTGGAAGCCTGTGGTGCGGCCGCTGTAACAGCCGGAGCACCTGTTGGTGCGGCGGGTGTGTCGCTTGAGCCCACCGTGGTGCTGAAGTAGGCACCGAGCTTTGCAATGGTGTTGAGGTCCCTGAGTTTCAGGTCTTCTGGAACGGTCAATCCGAAATGGGTTGCCGCTTTGGCAAAGATCTCCACCTGTTTTACCGTGTCGATGCCCAGATCCGCCTCAAGGTCCAGATCGTCCTCGAGCATGTCGGTTGTGTAACCGGTCTGCTCGGCAATGATCTGCTTGATGGCGTCATCCATGCCGCTGTCTGCGGCACCAGCATCGCTTGCAGCAGGAACGCTCTCTGCAACGGCAGTAACGCCGGCTTTCTGGGCCACATAGGTCGCAAGCTTTGCAATGGTGTTGAGGTCCCGTAGTTTCAGGTCTTCCGGCACTGAAAAGCCGAACTTGCCTGCTGTCCTTGCAAAGATCTCCACCTGTTTCACCGTGTCAATGCCCAGATCCGCCTCAAGGTCCAGATCGTCCTCAAGCATGTCGGTGGTGTAACCGGTCTGCTCGGCAATGATCTCCTTGATGATGGAAAGGGGGCCGGGGCCTGCCTGGCTCGGAGGCGCAGGTGCTGCCGCCGCTGGCGGCGCAATGGCTTCCACCTGGGGCGCTGCGGGCTCCAGGGCCTTGGGGGCCGGGTTTGGATCGCCATCCACCACGCAGAGGGTGTTGTCGATGATCTTGAGCTCCGGGGTGTCGGTTTCGCTGACACGCTTGAGCCACCCAAGGTACGCCTGGTTGTTCTCAAATTCATTTTCCTGGATGCGTTTGATGAACACAAAGGCAAAATGGGAACCAAAGCCTGCGGCCAGGTGAAGCCCGTATTCGGAATCAATGGCGCCGGTGTTGGTGAAGTTGAGATCCTTGAAGTGCTCGGGAACGTTCTTCAGGTTGGCAATGGGCGGAGCCTTGCGCTTCTGAAGGGCCTTGACCAGCACCACATCCTCAACCGCCGCACCCAGGGTGTGACCGGTGAAGCCCTTGGTGTTGGAGATGGCGATCTTGTTCAGGTGATCGCTGAAGGTGGTCTTGAGCGCGGTTACCTCGGCATCTGCACTGCCGCCCCTGGCCGGGGTGTAGGTCTCGTGGGACATGAACAACAGCTTATCCGCATAGTCCTCAACCCTGAGGCCGTGGCGTTTCTCCACGATCTCGACGAACCGCTTCATCTCATGGGCCATGTGGGGCACATCGATGTTAAAGGTGTGATAGGCGCTGTTGGCCATGTGGGTTCCCAGGATCTCGGCCTGGCCGTTCATTCCCCTGGCCTTGACCGTTGACTCCCGCTCCACGATGAGGCCGACGGCCCCGCTGCCAAGGATGGTGCCGTTGCGCTCTGCGTCAAAGGGTTTGGCTGCCTCGGATACCCGTTTTTTCACGGTGGCGGCGCCCAGGGCAAGAAAGCCCGTGCCCACCCACTGGTTCTGGGCCGATGAGGTGGCGTTCTCGCCGCCCACCACGATGACCCGCTTGCAGCGGCCGACCCGGATCCAGTCCTCGGCAATGCCCATGGCCTGGGTTGTGGAGGCGCAGGCGCTGGATACCAGGGTGTTGGGTCCCTTGGCCCGGATGATCTGGGCAAGGTGGGCCGCCCCCAGGGGACAGTGGTTGGAAAGGAAGTTCCGGTCAAACTTGTAGGGCCCGAGATCGCTTCGTTTCCGTGACTTGATCTTGAAGAACCAGTCGGTGATCTCCTCCTTGACGGCAATGTCCTGGATCTTTTCCATGAGGTAGTAGTAGATGTTCTCAAACTCCTCATAGGGTTTCAGGTAGAGCCGGTCGTAGAGGTATTTCTCCATCTCGTTGATCAGGGATTCGCTGTTGGGAAAGAGCGATGTGATGATAACGCCGGTATCGTCCTGCATCTCTTTTGGCAGGGCAAATCCGTCCGGGATCATCTTGGTGCCGGTGGACGCCTTTTTATACTGCATCACAAGTGGGATGCCGGCATCCTTGAGGGCCTCGATGCCTGCAGCAACGGCCAGGGACATGCTGATGTCGTACTGGGCCTTGATGCCGTACTCGTCGGTGAGGTCAAAGTAGCCCAGCTGGCCTGCCAGGTGGATAACATCCTCGGTCCGGGTGATCTCCACAAACCGTGCATTGCCGTCGGGCTGCTTAAAGAGCCGGGTGATGTTCTTGTCCGTGATCCGCTTCTGATCCTCCAGATCCAGGGGCTCGATAAAGTTGGTGCCGGCCAGGATCTGGTCGAAGTTGTCGGCTGCAAAGACCCGCTTTGCCTTACCCGGAAGACCTACGGACACGCCTGAGATCACGATGGGTTCGGTGGTGAAGTCAAACCGTTCCACGGCATCGATGGCGGCGTTTCGCTTCTGGCGGAGAAACTCGTCATGGAGAAGCTTGTCCGTGAGACTCTGGTTGTTCTTCTTAAAGGCTGCAAAATCATCATCAACGGCGATTGGGGCCGGTCTGTTATCCCTTGCAAGGAGAGCTGCCGGGGCGGTTCCATTCTTGGGCTCGGGCAGGGCGGCTTTTCTTGTGAAGATGCTGTTGAAGGATTTCAGATGGTTCCGGCACTCCTCAAAGCTTTCCACTTCGCCTTTTTTGGCATCAACGGTGACAGCCGTCTGGTACTCGGCAATGTTGATGTTCTTCAGAAGGTTGGTGAGCAGCCGGGACGGGCCGATCTCGATGAAGTGGGTCTTGCCCGCGGCATAGACAGACTCGATGGAGCTGATGAACTCCACCGGGTTTGTGATCTGCTTTGCAAGGAGATCCTTGACCGCCCGCCGGTTCTCAGGGTAGGGCGTTGCCGTGACATTGGAGATCACCCGGCCGAAACGGGTCTCGTTGAATGTGATGGTGTCAAGGTAGTCCCTCAGCTCCTGGGCGGCCTCGCTGAACAGCGGGGTGTGGAAGGCACCTGAAAGGTTGAGCTTCTTGTACACCACGTGGTTCTCGGACAGGTAGTTGCAGAACTTTTCGATGGCCTCGGCATTTCCCGAGACAGCGGTCTGGTTTTCGCTGTTTTTGTTGGTGATGTAGATGTCGGAAAGAAAGGACTTCCGGATAAAGGTTGCCGTCTCTTTTTCGTTCCTGAACACAACCATGATCTTGCCCGGATGCTTCAGGCTAGCCTGCTTCATCAGTTCGGACCGCTTGATGATCAGGCCCATGGCCTGGTCAAAGTTGAGCATGCCGCTGCAGAAAAGTGCTGTGTACTCGCCGACGCTGTGGCCGATGAAGAGATCCGGGCTGAATCCCTGGGCGCTGAGTCTCTCAAACAGGGCAGCCGACGACAGGAACACGGCCGGCTGGGTGTTTTCAGTGAGGTTCAGCCGCTTGTCGTTGCCGAACATGATCTCAAGCAGCGAGTAGCCCCGCTCCTTGACAAAGATCTCCTCTCCCTGGTCCATGATGGCCCGGATGACGGAATCCGAATCATAAAGGTCCTTCATCATGCCGGGCCGCTGGGAACCCTGGCCGGAAAGAAGGGCAACCATGCGCTGCTTTTTACCGTCTCCG
Source organism: Desulfobacterium sp. (assembly GCA_030145245.1). GTDB lineage: Bacteria > Desulfobacterota > Desulfobacteria > Desulfobacterales > Desulfobacteraceae > Desulforapulum. Next base: position 26,240 of record JAQYWC010000051.1, on the reverse strand, counting down.
TTCGCCGAGTAGGAGACCGCGGTTTCCGTGGCAGGCGTCGGGAAGTCCTCCTGGGCCGGGGTGGCTGCCTCCGTGTCGTTGAACTTTCGTTCCCCGGTCAGGGCGGCGGGCAGGGTGGTGACGATCATGTGGCAGTGGTTGCCGCCGATGCCGTTGACATTGGTGGCGATCTTCATGGGCCGGTTTTTGTCCACTGGGGTGATGCCGTTGCAGTGCTTGAGAATCCCGTGATCCTTCATGGTGGAGTTCTCTGCTGAATAGTTGAAATCCGGCAGCACGGTGCGGTTCTGGTTCATCAGTGCAAGCTTTGCCAGGGCAACGGCCGGGTTGGCCGCCTTGAAATAACCGAACTGGGGCTTGACGTTTCCGCAATAGACCGGGTGGTCAAAGCATTTTTCAACCACCTGTTTCTCGATCATGTCACCCAGGACGTTGGAAAAGGCGAACAGGTCGAGATGGTCGATATCCTTCTTCCGGGTGTTGTTTTTCCGGTAGCACTCGTTGATGGTTTTCACAAAGGTGGTTTCAGAGGGTGCCAGGAGGTGGTCCGGGGCGCTGGACTTGATGGCTATGGGGTTGAGCTCAGCCAGGATGGTCATGCCCGCCTCTTTGGCCTTCTTATAGGTGGTGAGCACGTGGATGGCCGCACCCTCGCCCATGACGTAGCCGTCGGCCCGCTGGTCAAAGAAGTTGCACTCGTTTTCCGACAAAAGCCCCAGGCGCTTGAAGGCCATGAGGACCGCAGGATAGAGATTGGCGTCCACGCCACCTGCCAGGACATAATCCAGATCCTTGAACAACAGGTTCCTGGCACCGTTCCGGATGGCGATCACTGAAGAGGCACAGGAGGCGTCCACCACATAGTTGGCGCCGTTCAGGCCAAAGTGGTTGGCGATCCTGCCCGAGATGATGTTGGACAAAAGTCCCGGGGTGGTGTCTTCGTTGTTCTCGGGAATCCGGGCCCGGATGGCTTCCACCAGTTCCCCTGCAATGGCACTGGCCTGTCCTTCTGCCATGCCCTGGGTCTGTTCGATGATCTCGCCGACCAGCTGTTTCCTGATCCTGAGGATGTTCTTGTTCTGCCGCTCCCCCGGGATGGTGCCGAGGATGACCCCGGTACGGTTGCCCTCCACCAGATATTTGCCAAGGCCTGAAGAGTCGATGGCCTCGTCTGCCGCGTCCAGGCCGTAGAGCTGGCCCGGCTCAAGGGAGCGCACGGTTTTCGGGGGTGTTCTGTACTTTGCGTTGTTGAACTTGAAATTTTCTATCACCCCGGCATTTACTGTGGGGATGTGGTAGATGGAGTCCTTGTCAAAGGCGGCATAGGCCGGGTTGGAAAAACGCTCCTCCGGGATGGGCGAAAGCTGCTTCTCGCCGGTCTCAAGCCGCTGCCAGAACTCCTGGGTGTTCTTTGCCCCGGGCAGGCAGACGCCGAGGCCTGCCACGACGATCCTGTCGTCGTTGAAATCGTAGTCCGTGTCCGCGAAGATGGTTCTTTTCACGGGCGTATAATCCTTGCGATACTCTTCCACCACCATGTGGTAGTTGATGCCGCCGAATCCGTAGGCGCTGATGCCGGCCTTCCGGGTGGCGTTGTTCTCTGTCTCCCAGGGGCGTTGCTCCTCCAGGATGTAGAGGGAGGTGTCGGCAAGATCGTGGTTGTGGGAGAGCTTCTCAAACTGGCCGTTGGGGGGAAGTACCCCGTTCTTGACCGCCAGGAGCGCCTTGGCAAGGCCTGCGGCTCCGGCGCCTCCCAGGAGATGGCCGATCTGGGACTTGACCGAACTGATGCCGGCCTTGGTATCCCCGTAGACCATCTTCAGGGTATTGAGTTCCGCCTGGTCCCCCATGATGGTGCTGGTGCCGTGGGCCTCGATAAAGCCGATGTCAGCGGGGGTTACAGGGGATTTCATCTTTTCAAAGCAGCGTTCCAGGGCCAGGGCCTGGCCCTGGATCTTGGGGGCTGCAATGGACTTGCCCTTGCCGTCGGAACTGGATCCGATCGCCTTGATGACGCCATGGATATTGTCACCGTCCCGGAGGGCATCCTTCATCCGTTTGAGGACAAAGGTTGCGGCGCCCTCACCAAGGACAAAGCCGTCGGCCCGCTCGTCAAATGGGTAGGATCCCTTGGCGGAAAGTGCGCCCATTTTGCAGAACCCGACAAAGGATTCCGGAGCAAGGTGGGTGTTGACACCTCCCACGATAACCTGGTCCACCTCGCCTGCGAGCAGCTCTCCCTGGGCCGCCTCAATGGCGGTGAAGGAGGAGGCGCAGGCCGCGTCCACGATATAGTTGGGGCCCCTTACTCCCAGGTGCCTTGCAATCCTGGATGCCTCGATGTTGAGGAGCATGCCGTGGACCGGGTCATATCCCGGGTTGTCTCCCTCAAGCCCTTTCTGGAGCTGGTCAATGATTTTTTTCTTTTCCGGGTCCGGGAGGGCGGCATAGCTTTCCGTCTTTTCCAGCATGGCAATGAGTTCGGGAAAGTGATATTTGAATTGGAGCTCGTTGCCAAGCTCGTTGCCGAGGCAGGTGGCAACAATGACTGCGGTTCGTTCCGGATCTATCATCCGAAGCCGGTTGTCCTCGCTAAGATAGCCTGCATTCTCAACCGCCTGGTAGGTCGCTTCCAGGAGCATCTGCTGGCTTCTTGATAGTTTTGCCGACTTTTCCTTGTTGTAGCCGAACCGTTCCCCGTCAAATTTGTAGTCGTCCACAAGGCCGGCCTTGAGGGTGTAGCTCTTGTCCTCGGCTGACTTGTCGGGATCAAAGTAGAGATCGTGGCGCATGCGGGTGTCGGGGATTTCGTGGATGGCATACTTTTTCTCAAGGACAGACTCCCACAGCTGCTCCGGGGAACTTGCTCCCGGCAGGATGCAGCCCATGCCGATAACGGCGATTTCGTCGTTGATGCTGTTGTGGTCGGAGGAGAAGACCTCCAGGGCGCCCAGGTTCCTGAACAGGGAATCTTTGTCATCGAACAGGGTTGAGTGGATGTCGTCAATGGAGATCTGGCCGTTGAAAAAAGCAAGACTGTCTCCCACAAGAAAGTTGCCCAGTTCCTTGTGCTGCTCTCCCTCAAAATAGGTGAAGTTTTCCTCGCCCGGCTTTTTGAAATCGGGCAGAAACCCCTTGGCGCCGATGAGAAGGGAACCGATATTACGTTTCTCAAACGAGCGTTTTCTTTTCTCCAGGGGCTCATGGTTCCGGATCATCTCTTTTTCGGTCTTAATCATCATCCGGGCAAACTCGGTGGGGGCGGTTCTGGAAGCAAGTCCCACGCTCCCGCCGATCACCATGGTATCGTTCTCTTTTGCGATGATCTCCTGGTACTGCTCCTTGATGCTCCCGGTGTCTACGATCTCCCTGGAAAAGAGATAGGCGCTTCCCACCTGGATGCCGATCTTGACGCCCTTTGCCGCAAGGATGGATGAGAGGCCTGAGATGAACCAGGAGCCGCAGGTGGTTGAGATGCCGCCTGCAAACACAAGACTCTGTTTTGACAGATCCATTTTTTGGGAGTTGAGAAGGTTTGATACGGCCGCTTCCCACAGAACCAGGCTTGACAGGGAGCCGATGTGGCCGCCGGCCTCCTTGCCCTCGAGGATGAACCGGGTGCAGCCGTTCTTTTCCGCACTCTCCAGCATGGCAAGGGAAGGGGTGTGGAGATAGGTCTTGGTTCCGGCTTTTTCAAGCTCCTGGGCCTGGGAGGCGATGCCCCCTGCAAACAGGGCAAAGGGAACCTTGTACTGCTTCACCATGGCAAGATGCTTCTCAACGGCCGGATTAAAAGCCTCTATGCCGACAAGTCCCGCACCAAAGGTTTTGACCTTTTCATGGGCGCCCTTGAGCATGGAATCGGCAAGGGGGGCGGGAAGGCTGCCCACGGCAAAGAAGGGCAGGGCGCCGGCTTCGAGCACCTGGGCGGCAAAGTCGGCGTTGTCGCTGATGTTGGCCATGGGGCCCTGGATCAGGGGCAGGGCGGTGCCGTGCTCCCTGGCCAGGGCTGTACCCGGTCGAATGGGATCGTGGAGGTCTACAACGGCCAGGCTCTCTCCGATGGCGGAGAAAAAGGTTGAGATCAGCTCTTCAAGATCAGTTGAGATCGAGGAAAAATCTTTTGCAAAAAAGGCGTCCTGGCCCAGGTAAAAGAGGCTCTGGACTGGTGTTGCTTCCGCGTCCCCAAGGGAGGTGATCTTCTTTGATATCTCCTGGTAGATGGTCCGGCCTGCATCCTTGCCTTCACCCAGAACGATGGCCTCTTCCTTGAGATCCTTGGCCACCTTGGTGCCGAGCTTAGCAAAAACCCTGTATCTTGTGTGGTTGTCAACGACGATCTCCAATGAGTCGCCCTCGTCAACCGAGGAAAGCAATTTTTTAAAGTTGTCCGAGAGCGGGCTCTCTTTGGTGAGCCATACCTGGCTGTCCAGGATTACGGCGCTTACGCCTGCGGCAAACATGCCTGCAGCCGTGTACCGGCCCACACCGCCATGGACCACGATGGGAAGGGTACTGTTCTGAAGATACCATTGCATGAGGATAAAAGCGGAGTAGTTGGAGACCCTTCCTCCGGCCTCGTTTCCCCTGATAATCAATCCATGGGGCTCCACCGCCTCGATGGCCTCGTTCATTTCAATATCCCTGACCTCGAGGATGATCTTTGTCTCTGAGAATCCGTCAAGATCAACCGGGGTCTCCCCCTTGCCGAGGGGGGTGACCACACAGTCAAGATTGGGGGCGTTCAAGGCCTTGAGCTCTTTAAGGAGGGTCTCATCCGGGCTCACCAGTCTCAATCCAAAGAGGATGTCAGTCCTGGCAAGGGTTTTTACCCGGTCGAGGATTTCCGTATTTGAGAGAAACTCACTGTCAAATACGGGAAGGGCTCCAGCCCTGAACGCCCTGGTAAAGAAGTCTAATGAGAAAAGCTTGGACGGGTTGTAGACCATCAAAGGAAGTCTGGAATTGAAAAGTCTTGTTATCATAGCAATGTATCTCCGTTATATGTCGCATTAAATGAGGCTTTCCATTAAAAAAAAAATGGGTGTTTCCTCTAGCTTGCTTGTTTTGGGGGTCAGGCTTAGCTTATTGATGTCGTTGCTCATCCCTTTGAGCCTAATCATAATAAGCTAAGCCTGACCCCTAAAGATCGGGGCTTTCCGCACCCTGCGCATCTTAATTGCTGCAACTAATACAACTATTGTGCCAACCTGAACAAAAAAAAACATTTTGCTGAAATCAAAGGGGATTTTTGGGGTTGCCTTGTTTCTGCTCCTGTGGTAGCTGTGGGGGGACTATACAAAAAATGAACATGGCGTGTACAATAAGTGCATAGAGGGAAGGGCGTATGAAAAAAGAGAGGTTGAACAGTGAGGAGAGGGACTTTTTCAGGATGGTGTATAAGGCAGCCTTTGCCAACCCATTCAGTGAGCTGAGGGAGAAGCTGGACCGTAAAATTTCCGGTCAGTTTCCAGGACTCTCCGAGAGCGAGAGCAGTGACCGCTACATCCGGGAGATAGACATGCGGGTTCGCCGCCTGGAGAAGGAGGGCAGGGGGCATCTTGACTCCTACAGCGGCCAGGACGGGGTCATCATCAAGGCGGTGTTTCTTTTTGACTTGTTTTACAAGTTCCGGGACCGGTTCGACCAGCTTATTGTGGAGCAGATCAAGGCCGGGGACGAGTCGATTCCGGTTTCGTTTGCAGACGAGGCCATGACCATCATGGGCAAGCGGGGGATTCCGGAAGAGAGCATTCTCCACTACTTTGCCTTTTCCTTTCAGCTGAGGCGGGCTTTTTTCTTTATTTCCCACTCCCTTGTGGGCAACAGCCAGTGCATGAAGACCCTGCGGCGCAATCTGTGGAATAATGTCTTTACCCACAATATCGATCTTTACGACCGGTATCTGTGGAACCGGATGGAGGATTTCTCAACCCTGATCCTGGGGGAGACCGGAACGGGGAAGGGAACCGCGGCCATGGCCATGGGCCGAAGCGGTTATATTCCCTTTGATCCGAAAAAGGGGCGGTTTTCTGTCAGCTTTACCCGGGCCTTCAGCTCGCTGAACCTCTCCCAGTTTCCCGAGGCCCTGCTGGAGTCTGAGCTGTTCGGTCACAGGAAAGGGGCGTTTACCGGGGCTGTGGACGATTACCAGGGGGTGTTTGACCGGTGCAGCCCCCACGGTTCCATCCTGCTGGACGAGATCGGAGAGGTGTCGGACCATGTGCAGGTCAAGCTGCTCCAGATACTTCAGGAGAGGTTCTTCACCCCGGTGGGAAGCCATTTCAGGTCCCGGTTCCAGGGCAGGGTCATTGCCGCAACCAACCGGTCTGTTTCCGCCATCCTCAACGGCGAGGTGTTCAGGGACGATTTCTATTACAGGCTCTGTTCCGACATCATCGAGGTGCCGCCCTTGCGGGAGAGGATCAGCCAGGACCCCACCGAGCTGGACGATCTGTTGGCGTTCACGGTGAAGCGCATGACCGGGACCGCTTCCGGGGAGTTTACCACCCGGGTGAAACGGGTCATCAACAAGGAGCTTGGGCCTGATTACCGCTGGCCGGGTAATGTGAGGGAGCTTGAGCAGTGTGTAAGAAGGGTGCTGTTGCGCAAAAGCTATGAAGGTCGGGAACAGGCTGGAAAAAGGGATCTTGGGGAGCGGCTTGTCCAGGGCCTCAAGGCCGGAAATATGGAGGTTTCATCCCTGGTGGCGGGGTATTGCACCCTGCTGTACCGGAAGCACAATACCTATGAGCAGGTGGCAAAAAGAACCGGGCTGGACAGGAGAACCGTAAAAAAATATATTGACGGTTTTGAAGAGAATGTCGCATAACAGATAGCGACACTCGGTGTGGGATCGTTACCGGCGTCTGGTCGCCGGCAGCTTTCCCATGGAACAGCTTAACTTGAAAGGGTGGTATCCATGCTCGATTTTCTTCCAGGGATGTTAAAGGGTGGGCTCTCATTTATACTCTATCTTATCAACACGGTAGTCCTGTGTTCGCTACTGTTTTTGGTGGCCTTTATCAAGTTTGTCGTTCGCATCCCCTTTGTTACCAAGGTGTGCGACAAAGGACTGATCACCATCAGCACCCTCTGGATCACCATCAACTCATTGAATTCAGACCTGTTCAATCGCATCCAATGGGATGTCCGGGGGATGGAGAACCTCGATCCCAAGGGGTGGTACCTGGTGGTCTCCAACCACCAGTCCTGGGTCGACATTCTTGTGCTCCAAACGGTTTTCAACAAGAAGATTCCGTTTTTGAAGTTCTTTTTGAAAAAGGAGCTGATCTGGGTGCCGTTTCTCGGCCTTGCCTGGTGGGCCCTTGATTTTCCGTTCATGCAGCGCTACTCAAGGAAGTTTCTGGAAAAGTATCCCCATCTTAAGGGAAAGGATCTTGAGAGCACCCGCAGGGCATGTGAAAAGTTCAGGACCACGCCGGTGTCGGTGATGAATTTTGTCGAAGGCACACGGTTTTCGGAAAATAAGCACCAGGCCCAGGGATCCGGGTTTAAGCAGCTGTTGAAACCAAGGGCCGGCGGCGTTGCCTTTGTGTTGGGCGCCATGGGCCATTGTCTCCACAAGGTGGTCAACGTGACCATCGTCTACCCGGACGGGGTGGAAAACTTTTGGGGGTTTATTTCGGGGCGGGTGAGGCACATCATCCTGGATGTGGAGGTGTTGCCGGTGACCGGGGAGATCACCGGGGATTATTTCAACAACACGGCGTTTAAAAAGGATTTTTGTGTCTGGCTCAACGACCTGTGGGAGGATAAGGACCGCAAGATTGAGGCGATCCTCCATGACAGCCGGCCGGGCCGCTCTACTGTCAGTGGGGGGTGATGCGCATCTCCCACCATCCCTTGTCCTTGTCCTGGCCGGGCTGGGTAAACCTGAGTTCCTTGAGCTTGGCCCGTTTTAGGGTTTTCTCTATGGTGGTTTCCGAGTGGACGCCGGCAACTTTTGTACCGGCCGTCAGTACGTTTGTGACATCGACCTCGGCAACCCCCGGGGTCTTCTTGGCCCATTTTTCGAGTTCATCCCGCTCCAGGATATGCTCTCCCAGTTTTCCCTTTACGGTTTTGATGGTCTCATTGAGCGTGTTACGCTTTTCTTCCAGGAACTCCACGGTTTCAAAGTTGTTGTTCAGGTCCTCTTCGGCTGTGGCTGTCTTCTTTTTCAGTGCTTGAAGCCTGGACTTCATCTCCCCAAGTCCTTCCTGGTCATTGGATTTCTCCAGGGAGGCGATCTCGGCCTTGGTTTCCCTCTGGGCTGTCAGCAGGCGATCCTGGATATGGGCAAGGTTAGAGGTGGTTTTCTGTTCCCCTTTGATCTGAAGCCCGAGTTTCTCTTTTTCCTCCTTGGACAGAATAAGGGTCTTCCTGCATTCGGCAATGGTGGTTTTGAGCTGCTCCAGCTCCTTCATGACAAAGATGTCCACCCCGACCTTTAGTTTGGCGGGGTTTGCCCGGTCCGTGCCCACGCTTCCGGCATGGACGCCCATTTTTGAGGTGATCTCCGAGGCGATGATCTTGCCCTGGTTGATGATGCAGGCACCGCTGTTTTCAATGGTCGACTCAACGATCTCCTTGGTGGTATAGACGTCGCCCATGCAGAGGATCTTTGATTTGTGGATGAACTTTGCCCAGACATTGCCCTTGGCATAGATCACGGCCTCGTTGATGCCGCCTGCAATGCTCAGGTCACCTTCGGCATGGATGATGCCGCCGTCGATCTCCTCCGCCCGGATACTTTCTCCCGTGACCTTGAAGCCGTTCTGGACGCACCCCTTGATCTTGACATTTCCCTTGTAGTCGATATGGCCGGTCTCGTAATCCACGTTTCCCTTGGTTGTAAATTCGTCCAGCACGCTGACAACTCCGGACCAGGAGAGCTTTGGCTGGCCGTCGATCTGGGCAACGAGCTTTAATCCTTCCTCGGAAAGCCTTGCCCCCTTGCCGTATTTCATCTTCACATCCTTGGCAGGGGAGGGGGCGGCAACTTCGCCGAACACGTTTCTTCCGTCCCGGGCTTCCACCAGGGGGGTTTTCTCCGCAAGAATGTCTCCGGCGGCCAACCTTGGAATTTCACCCCTTTCCTTGAAGTCTATGACTCCCTTTTTGATCTCTCCCACCTTGAGGGACTCGGTGTCAAAAAAGTATTTGATGGATGCGTGAACTCCCTTTTGGGGCTCGATGCCCTTGGCGATCCGGAAGGGTTTTGTCTTGAAACCGCCGGATTTGATGAATCCGTTGATCAGGGTTCTGTCCACAAGACCGAACATGATGTGCTTTTCAGCCAGCATATCCAAGATCTCCTGGGCGGTGATGTTGTCGTCAAAATCATCGTTTTTGGAGAGGTAGGCGGCAAGGGCATCCTGGGGGAGCAGAAGTTTGATTCCCCTTTCCAGGTTTTCCGAGGTCAGTGCGTTGCCGTTGTTGCCGGCAGCCCCGTTGGATGGCTCTCCAGGCTCTGTCTCTGTATCGGCCTGGGCTGCAGCATCTTCCTTGTTGGCCTGGTTGAGTTCCCTGACCCGGTTCTGCTCCTTGAGAATGTAGTTCCGCTGACGTTTGGAGATCAATGCGGCCTCAACCAGTATGTCCCCCAGGAGCTTGGAGCGTTTGTATCTGGTCATTTGATGTTTTTGTTCATCCAGCGCCAGCTTTAGGAGGGTGTTGGTGATAAAGCCCTTTTCAATGGCAATGGTGCCGAATTTCACGTCCTTGTTTCGGATCTCCATGGCCCTGGATGCGGTGACAAGCCGCTTCATGTCAAGGCTTGAAACCAGTTCGTGCTTCAGCAGGTAGTCGGCAAACGTCTGGTCCGGCTGGTCGGTCTTCCTGCACTCCAACCAGGCTTTGTCAAGATCCTTTTGTTCGATGAGACCGTGTTTGAGGGCCAGCAGTCCAATGATGGGGTACTGATTATTTCTGTTACCGGATTCTGTCATGGGGCCGGATGCCTTTCTTTAGAAGATTGCCGATAGGATGCCTGCAATGATAAAATGAGATTCAACAACAAATTCAAGTCGTGTGCCGGGAAGGATTTTTCCTTTTTTACTGGACTTGAGCACATGGAGCATGGAAACAGGAAGCAAGGCCAGCAGTAATCCCGTTTTCGGGATAATCGCGAATAGCGCCGACAGGGCAAGTGTAAGTGAAACGGTCAGCAGAACCCCGGATATCAGTTTGATGCTCTGCTTCTCCCCAAGAAGAATGGGGAGGGTTTCTTTGCCGGTGATTCTATCCCCCTGTATCTCCAGGAGATCGAAAAATGCGGTCCTTGCGAATACAAGTCCCGTGGAAAAAATGAGCGCCGGCAGGAACGCAAGGCCTCCGGGGTCTGAAACCGCCGGAAGGATGGCTGTGACCGTTCCCCAGGCTGCGGCAATAAGCAGGGTCTTTGAACCTGGAATGTCCTTGATTCGCTTGATCCCGGACGATCCCGGCAGAATCCTCAGGTTATAGGAGAGCCCCAGGAGGCTCATCACGAACAGAATGGCAAAGGAGAGCGTGCTTGTGACAATGGTGAGGCAGAGCCCTCCCGCCCCGCTCACCAGGGCAAGAAGAACGAGGTAGGGGCGGTTGTCACTGTAAAATTTTGCCCTGTCCGGGTGATTGTATCTGTCCGACTTTATGGTAAACAGATTGTTGATCACCTGCATGGAGAGGATGTAGAGCATGGCGACGGCTGCATGGCTGAGGCTGTTTTCTAATCCCTGTAGTCTTGCGCAGGCATAGGTGAGGCAGCCGGCCCCCAGGGAGAGCAGGAGATTGGTTTTGAGAAAAAAAGTCAGCATGGTCAGGGCATTGGCTGCCACGGAACTGTGTTTCTTCTCAAGGGCGTCCTCAAGGGTTCGGCATGTTTTGTTGATGATCCAGTTGGGGGTGGAGGCACCGGCCGTGATGGCGATGCTCTCGGCCTTGGAAAGGGTCTCAAGGTCAAGCTCAGATACATCCTCAATGTGAAAGGCGGGTTTTCCGGAATCCCTTGCCACCTGGGCGAGCCGCTGGGTGTTGCCGCTCTGCTTTCCTCCGATCACCACCACGGCGTCGCAGGTTTCGGTAATTCTCCTGGTCTCGGCCTGGCGCTTTTCCGTGGAGTCGCAGATGGTGTCAAACACCTTGTAGTCCGGGTGGTTCTCCCGGGCCCAGGCCTTGACCTCTTCAAAAAGAAGGGTGTCCTGGGTTGTCTGGGCAACGATGATCGCCTTGTCAAATTCGGGAAGGCCTTGCAATTCCTCCATGGAGGATGCTGTCACTCCCCGATCTTCGGCATGGCCCAGAAGTCCTTTGACTTCAGGATGATCCCGGTCCCCCAGGATGATGCTTGAGTACCCCTTCCGGGCATGCTTCCTGATGATGGTCTGAACCCGGATTACCCTAGGGCAGGTGGCGTCGATTACCGTGAATCCGGCTTGCTTCAACCGTTCCTGGTCCTGGGGCGGAACGCCGTGGGCCCTGATAAGAACGGTTCCCTCGCCTTTCTCCGGGATCTGGTCGATGCTGGGAATGCCTTTCTCCTCCAGCATCTTAAGAACCTGGGGGTTATGGATCAGCGGGCCGTAAGTGCAGATGCGCTCCTGGGTGGTGTTGGAGGCGTCCAGCACGATGTCCACTGCACGGCGAACGCCCATGCAGAATCCTGCGGTTCTGGCGATTGTTATTTTCATGAAAGCGTGCTTAACAGTTCCACAATCCTCTGGAACTCCTCCTTGCTTTTGAATCCTATTTCAAACCGTCCTTTATCCCCCTTGCTCTTGATCTTTACCGTGGCGTTGACCTTCTTTGCCAGGGTTGAACAGAGTTCTTTAAATTCCAGGTCCCGGGCGGAGGGGGGCGCGGCCGGAGGTTTTTCCTGCTCGGTCTTGATTCGCTGTACCAGCTGTTCCGTTGCCCGGACAGACAGCCCGTTGTCGATCACTTTGATCCATGCCTTGATCTGGTAGTCTTCAGATCCTGCTCCCAGAATTGCCCGGGCATGGCCGGTGGAGATATCTTTCCTGGCAAGGCTCTGGCGAATGGCCTCGGGCAGTCCCCTGAGTCTCAGGAAGTTTGCAATGGTGGAGCGGTTCTTTCCGATTCTTTTTGCAACCATCTCCTGGGTGTAGTTGAACTCCGAGATAAGCCGGTGATAGGCCTCGGCCTCCTCCAGGGGATTGAGGGCCTCCCGCTGGATATTCTCGATGATGGAGACCTCCAGCATCTGTTCGTCCGTAAGATCCCTGACAAGGGCCGGGACATGGCTGAAATCCGCTTTTTGAGCAGCCCGGAAGCGCCGCTCCCCGGCAATGAGCTCATAGGTGTCGTTATGTTTCCTGACCAGCAACGGCTGGAGTATCCCCTGCTCCATGATGGAGTCCTTGAGCTTTTCAAGATCCTCCTCCACAAAGGTGGTACGGGGTTGGAATCTGTTGGGGATGATATCCTCGATCCTGCACATGAAAAAGTCGCCCGGGTTGTCATCCATGGATTCAATGTCGGGAATCAGGGCGGAAATCCCCCTGCCGAGGCCTGTTTTTTTTTTCTTTCTGCTCATCTTTGGAGAAGTTCCTTTGCAAGGGCAATATAGCTCTTGGAGCCTGTTGATGCGGGGTCGTAGACAATTATCGGCATTCCGAAACTGGGGGCTTCGCCGAGCTTGATGTTACGGGGGATCCTGGTCTTGAAAATCATCTCCTTAAAATGGGTCTCGGCATCTTCGACAACCTGGCGGGCCAGGTTGGTTCTTCTGTCAAACATGGTCAGGAGTATTCCTTTTATCTTCAGGCCGGGGTTAAGGGACAGCTTTATCCGTTTGATGGTTGCCAGCAGCTGTCCCAGGCCTTCCAGGGCGAAAAATTCGCTCTGAAGGGGAATGATGACCGAATCGGCAGCTGTGAGCGCATTCAGCGTCAATAAACTCAGGGAGGGGGGGCAGTCGATGATCACATAGTCGTACTGCTGCTTTACCCCGGCAAGAAGTTTTTTGAGTATCTCTTCCCTTCCTGTGGATGCCATCATTTCAACCTCAAATCCAATGAGATCGACATTGGCAGGCAGTATTTTAAGATTTTTCACTTTGGTGGAAATGATGATCTCATGGGGGTCATTTTTCCGGATGAGACCGTGGTACAGGGAACGGCCAAGGGAGGGCTTATCTATACCTGTGGCCGTGGTCGCGTTGGCCTGGGGATCACAGTCCACAAGCAGGGTCTTTTTCCCTGAAACGGCAAGGGCTGCGGAGAGATTCACCGCCGTGGTCGTTTTACCCACGCCCCCTTTCTGATTGGAGATACAGATCGTCTGTGTCATGTGCCCGTTTTGCCCACGCCCCCTTTGTTATTGGATATGCAGATCGTTTGTGCCATAGTAAAGAACAGATATCACACTTCCGGGGGCAGGGCAAATGCAAAAAAAAGGCAAATGTTTTGGCCTTTCTCAAACATTTTACGGTATTTTAGGGCTCCCTGATCAAGCAAGCTTCAACACAGATGATGATCATCATCACTGCTGTTTGCTGCCGGGTAAAACGTCGAAGCGTATTTTTCGTGTTCTGGGGCCGTCAAACTCGCAGAAGAAGATGCCCTGCCAGGTCCCGAGAACCAGGGAACCTTTTTCCACCATAAGGGTCTGGGAGGTCCCCACCAGGGTTGTCTTGACATGGGCCGCAGAGTTTCCTTCGAGATGGCGGTAGTTGTCTTCCCAGGGAACCAGTTTTTTCAGCACGCTGACCATGTCGGTCCGGACATCCGGGTCGCAGGCCTCGTTGATGGTGATTCCGGCTGTTGTGTGCATGGAGAAAAGATGGACAATGCCTTCCCGGATACCGGATTCGGCAACGGCCTGTTTGATTTTACCGGTTACGTCGATCATTTCGCTTTTCCGGGTCGATGTGACGGTGATCAGCATGGAACCTCCTTGTTGTTTTTGCAAATCTGGTCGTAACATGTTGATAAGAGGGTAATAATGCAAGCCTGGTTGTTTCTATTGCACGTCTGTTGTAAGAATACAAGCCTGACCCGGTTTGTCCGTTTCTCATTTCCGGCAGCAAAAAACGGGTGCCCGGCCTTGAATGGTGGCGCTTTCCGGGGTTGAAATCCCAAAGGATATCAAGTATAGAATTGGTATGAAACCGTTGAAATCAAAATTACTATCGACTATAGTCGCAATCGTTCTGGTTGTTTCCCTCTCCTGCTCCCCGGCCCTGGCCCTCTCCATTAAGAAGGAAAAGGAGATGGCTCAAAAATTCATGGCCATGATTCGGAACCAGATGACCCTCATCGACGACCCCATGGCCCTGAGCCTTGTCAGGGAGATAGGCAAACGGCTTGTGGCACAGTTGCCCCCCCAGCCCTTTGAATACACCTTTTACATCGTGGACAGCGACCAGTTCAACGCCTTTGCCACTCCAGGGGCCAACATCTTTGTCAACAGGGGGTTGATCACTTCCCTCGACAATTCAGACGAACTTGCAGGGATACTCGGTCATGAATCCGGCCATGCGGCCTGTCGCCATATCTCCCAGATGTTAGACAAGGCAAAGCTTGTGAACATCGGTACCCTTGCCGGAGTTCTGGCCGGTGTGCTTTTGGGGGCCAAAGGCGGCGGGGATTCGGCCCAGGCCGTGGTCATGGGTACCATGGCAACAGGGCAGACCGCCATGCTGGCCTACAGCCGGGAAAACGAGGAGGAGGCGGACCAAAAGGGACTCGTCTACATAAAAAAAGCCGGCTTTTCCCCGGACGGTCTCCTGACCGGCCTGGAAAAGATCCGGGCCAACGACTGGTACGGTACGGAGAGCATCCCCGGATATCTGAAGACCCATCCCGGTTCCAAGGAGAGGATCATCTATATCCAGTCCTGGCTGCAGGATCATGTAAAAGAACCTGTGACGGATAACGGCATCGATCCGGCCCGGTTTGAGATGGTGAGATACCGGCTGGCAGGGCTGTACGGGCAAAAGGATGTCACTGAAACCATGCTGACACAAAAGCTTAAAAAGGATCCGGACAATGCTGCCATCCATTACGGGCTTGCCCTGTTGCTTGTGCGGAAGTCGCGGCTGGATCAGGCCCTGTCCCATTTGAAACAGGGACTTGTCCTGAAGGTGTTTGATCCCTGGATCCTGATGGAGATGGGCAGGGTCTACCTGTTAAAAGGGGAGCCGGAAAAGGCACTGGAGGTTTTTCAGGGCCTTGACACTGTTGCGGATTTAAAGCTGCCCCTCCTTTTTTACAGGGGAAACGCAAGGCATGATCTTGGCATGCTGGCCAAGGCCAGGGAAGATTTCATGGGGGTGATAGAGGCCGATGACAAGATCTTTCCAAGGGTTTACTACAACCTGGCAAGCATTGCGGGGCAGGAGGGTAAACAGGGGCTTTCCCACTTTTACCTTGGTATCTACTACCACAAGATAGCCGATGGGAAAAACGCTCTGTTTCACCTTGAAAAGAGTCTTCCTGACCTCATTGATCCCGATAGGATCGAGAAGGCCAGGAAGATCATAGCCGAGCTTAAAAAGCAGAAAAAAACGGTTCTGTTCAAGTCCCGGCGATCAGGCCTTGTCAAACCTTGAGAACTGCATGGTAAAGGTGCCCCGGCCCTGGGTGGCGGATCTGAGGGCCGTGGAGTAGCCGAACATCTTTGCCAGGGGGACCGTTGCCGTAACCACCTGTACATCTCCCTTGGGGGTGATGGATTCGATCTTGCCGCCCCGGGTGTTCAGGTCGGCGATGGCATCTCCCATGTTCTTGTCCGTGAGGAACACTTCAACATCCATGATGGGCTCCAGGAGAAACATCCCTGCCTTTTCCAGGGCAGCCCTGCAGGCCATGGAGGCGCATACGGAAAAACCCAGGTCTGAACTCTGGGATTCGTTGAACGAGCCGCCAGTAAGGACGATCTCAACGTCAACCACGGGGTAACCCCGCAGAAAACCGCTCTCAAGGGCGTCCTTTGCCCCCTTTTCAACGGCTGCAACATATTGCTCCGGAATCTCATCTTCCGGGGCTTCGCATCGAAAGCTGACCCCATCTCCCCTTTCCTGGGGATTGAGCTGGAGGGTGACCTCGGCAAAGTGATGTTTCCCGGAGATCTCCCGGTCAAACACGGCATGGCCCTCGCCCATGGATTCCAGGGCCTCCCGGTAGACGACCTGGGGTTTGCCCACGTTAACCTGGGTCTTGAACTCCCGTAGCATGCGGCTGATGATGATCTCAAGGTGGAGTTCGCCCATGCCGGAGAGGATGGTCTGGCCGGTATCTTCATCCGTTGTCACGGTGAGGGTGGGATCCTCGATGGTGAATTTCTTCAGCACCTCTTCAAGTTTTTCCTGATCTGCATGGGTCTTGGGTTCGATGGCGATGGAGATGACCGGCTTGTCAAATTCCATTTTCTCCAGCAGCACAGGCGTTTTTTCAGAGCAGAGAGTCTCTCCTGTGGAGGTGTCCTTGAGCCCGACGATACCCACGATGTCACCGGCAGAGGCTGAGTCGATCCGCTCCCGCTTGTTGGCGTGCATCTTCAGGATCCTTGAGAGCTTCTCCTTTTTCTTGAGGGAGGGATTGTAGACATCCGTGCCGGAGGTAAGGGTACCGCTGTAGATCCTTGCAAAGGAGAGCTTTCTTCCTTCGATCATGGAGACCTTGAAGATCAGCGCGGCCAGGGGGGCTGATTTCTGGGCAGGATACTCGATGAGCTCTTCTGTGTCCGGGTGGATTCCCGGCATGGGCGGAATGTCCACAGGGCTCGGCAGAAAGGCTTCTATGGCGTCGAGCAGTGGCTGTATTCCCTTGTTTCTCAGGGCTGTTCCGCAGAGCACGGGAACGATTTTCCTTTCAATGGTGGTCCTTCGGATGGCGGCTGAAAGCGTGGCTTCAGGGATGGGCTCCTCTGACAGGTAGAGATCCATGATCTCGTCGTCCACCTCTGCCACGGTTTCGATCAGCTTTTCCCTGAACTCACCGGCCTCTTCCTGCAGATCGGGGCTGATCTCATTTGTGGTGTATTCCGCACCCATGGTGTCATCATCCCAGGTGATCTGTTTCATGGCCAGAAGATCGATCACCCCGGTGTAACTCTCCTCTTGTCCAACGGGAATCTGGAGCATCAGGGGATTTGCCTTGAGCTTCTCCTTCATCATTTCTACGACGTTGAAAAAGTCGGCGCCGGTTCTGTCCATCTTGTTGACAAAGGCCATTCTTGGAACGTTGTAGCGGTCGGCCTGGCGCCAGACAGTCTCAGACTGGGGCTCCACGCCTCCCACGGCACAGAAAACACCTACGGCGCCGTCCAGTACCCTCAGGGCCCTTTCGACTTCGATGGTGAAATCCACGTGGCCTGGGGTGTCGATGATCTGGATCTGGGAGGTCTTCCACTGGCAGGTGGTAACGGCCGAGGTGATGGTGATTCCCCGGTTCTGTTCATCCTCCATCCAGTCCATGACCGCCTCGCCGTCATGGACCTCGCCTATTTTATGGGAGCGGCCTGTGTAGTAGAGTATTCGCTCGGTGACCGTTGTCTTGCCCGCATCAATGTGGGCCATGATTCCGATGTTACGTATCTGCTTTATGTTGGTTTTTTTGCTCATGGTCGTTTCTGCATGGTTGCTTGATAAAAGTTAAGATCAAAAGGTCTGGTCTGGGTTTAGAGCCCGGCCCCGGATGAGAATCGCTTCTGGTTTTCCGGTCAAGCTTCAGCATGATGCTATAGCATAAACCTTTAAATTAAAAAAATATTTGATACCGTATTGGGTGAAAAGTGTCAAGAGAACAATGCGGGGCCGATGGGGTTACGCCAGCCGGGGTGATGGTGTTACGCCAGCCGGAGAAAGCTGAACGAGGCCAGCGTCAGCCGGGGTAATGGTGCTACGCCAGCCGGGGTCAGGCTTTTCTTATTGTTTGAAAGACAGGTCCCAGTATAAAGTCCAATAAGGAAAGCCTGCCCCCCTTGGTTCAATAGCAAAAAAACCGACCCCGCCTGTCACTGGGTGAGCTCATCAGATCCGGTCTACAATTGTAAAAAAATAATCCTGAACCTCTTGGTTGGATAACAAAAATCGACCCCGGTTGTCGTTGGGTCAGGTTTCCTGTGTGGTATCAAGGGTGTCATGCTTTCCTTATTGTATTATTTTGAGGTGCTCCGCGTATCAGGCAATAAGAAAAGCCTGACACCACCTGTCGGTGGCTGGGTTTATCTGGCTTCGTCTTCTAATTAATCCTGTAATCAGCTTGACATGAATTTTTTTTTAAACTAAAGGTATGACTGAGCGCTCGATCAATATGGTGGTTCTAACACTGTTTGGGAGGAAAACATGAAGGAGATCAACACTGTACTCGAAGATGCCGATCATGGGCTGCTGTTGAAGATGGTTGTGGATTCGTTCAGAAGAACCCTGGTTCATTATGGTCAGTGGTTTGCACAGGTGGAACATCAGCTCGGAACCGAAAAGGCCATGGCCGTGGAGAGCGGGGTGTGGGATGCAAGTTTGAAAAACCAGATGGGCCGCCTGGGCAAGGTCCTGGGATTTGAGGTGGTCGACGGTGTGCCGGCCGCATTAAAGGAGATGTCCAGGGAGGAGCTCATGGCCCTGTTGAAAACCATGGGCGTGAACTGGCTTGCCAACGACGGCATCTGGTTCCAGGCCGTTGAGCAGCGTTTTGGCATGAACGATGCCAAACGGTGCAACGACACCTGCTGGACCCGCTACTCACCGTTTGAGGCGAAAAGAATCAAGGAGGTCCTCGAGCTTCCTGAAAAGGGTGGTATCCCGGCCTTGAAAAAGGCCCTGAAGTTCAGGATGTATGCCACCATCAACCGCCAATCCATCGAAGATATCGATGAAAATACCATCATCTTTCGCATGAACGAGTGCCGGGTCCAGGTGGCGCGAAAGCGAAAAGGGCTTGATGATTACCCGTGCAAGTCCGTGGGCCTGGTTGAATACCCCTATTTTGCCGCAGCCATTGATCCGAGGATCACCACCGAATGCATTGGCTGCCCGCCGGACGATCACCCTGACGATTGGTACTGTGCCTGGAAGTTCACCCTGAACAATCCTTGATTATTGGGAGGTTGACATGTCCAACAACATTCTTGATTTTTCCATGAACCGTTGTACCAGCGTTGAGGCCATAGATACCACCTGTCTTAAGTCCGGGTGCTGCCTTCGGGATTCCCTTACCGACGCACGGGTGGAAATCATGGTTGCCATGCCCGATCTTACCATTACCAGTGTCACAGGCTATTTCCACCACGCCTGGCTCAAGGGTAGCGATACCCTTGAACCCATTTTCGACAAACTTGTCAATGTCAGGGTGGGGCCCGGCATGCTCAAGATCATAAAGGGGCTTGTGGGTGAGGAAGAGCACCTGAAAGAACTCACTTATATGGTGGAGGAGTGCTGCCACGGGGTGATTCTCAGCCTGACGAAAAAGGTTCTGGTCAAGGCCCCGGATGATGAGGCCGCAAAGGCCGATTTCTATTCCAACATGGTGATGGAGAGCATCCGGCTCTACGACCGCTGTGCCGCCTTTGCCAAGGGTACACCGCTGGTGGAAGGCTATGAACGCCGGAATCCTTAAAAACAGGGGGGAGTTTCATGCTGGAATTTATGCGAAACAAGCGTGTGAGCGTGGCTCGAAAAGATCCGGAAACCTTCTCCATCCAGGCGGAACTGGATGATTCCATATACAGCCTTTCGCTTTTTCTAAGGGTTCGAATCCGTGATCTGAAATGCCTTTCCATCAAGGGGGAGTGGCGGCGCTGGACCACCCCGGAATGCCCCCGGGCCCTTGGGTTCCTGGACCAGGCAGAGGGGTTTATTCTTGGGCCCGGCATTGAGGGTCGAATTCACAAGACCCTGGGCCGGACCTCCTGCCGTCATTTTGCAAATCTGATGATCGAATGCGCCCGGGCGGCCCAGGCCACCCAGGCGATGGTTCAATGGGAGCAGGCAAAGGAAACCGATCCGGATATGACCCTTAAGGCGTTCATGGCCGGGAAAGGTGGCCCCCCCCAAGGGGGTAACCCTTGCGCTGATGGACTCAATAATGGCGTGGAATCTTGCGTCGGTGAACGCAATAAGGATGTGAGATCTTGCGCTGAAAGACCCAATAACGACAATAAGCCAGGCCCGACCCCGGAGAGGGATAAATCCGGGTTTGTGGTCGATCTCCACATCCACACCTTTCCCGCTTCTGCCTGTGCCTCTGATTCTGTGGAGGCCATGGTCGGGTCTGCAAGGGAGAGGGGGCTTGACGCCCTGTGCCTCACCGATCACAACCATGTGTGGTCCCAACAAGACGTGGACCGTTTGATGGACCGCCTCAATTTCAGGATCTTCCGGGGCAATGAAATCATGACCGACCAGGGGGATATGCTGGTGTTCGGGTTCCATCAGGCCATTGACCGGGTGATTAAGCTTAGGGAACTTGCCGGCCTGGTGGAAACGGCCGGGGGATTCATTATCGCTGCCCACCCCTTCCGGGGATTTCTGACTTTTGGCACGGGTCAGCTCGGATTGACCCCCCAAAAGGCCATGGAGAGGGAGATGTTCAACCATGTCCACGCCATTGAGACCCTGAACGGAAAGGTCACCCAAAAGGAGAACCGGCTTGCCGCCCAGGTGGCCGAGGGCCTGGGACTTCCATGTACCGGGGGAAGCGATGCCCATGATGTTTCAAATGTCGGTATCTATGCAACCCGGTTCAATGATGCCCTTGCAAACGAACAGGAGCTTGTTGAAGCCCTTCGGGCCGGAGCGTGTGCACCGGTTCTGTTTTTCACCTGACCCCACTCTTTAAAGTACAGGAGATTGTTTCCATGGAGACTGAATATGACTGGGAAAAGACGGTAAGGAGGCTTGAGCAGCTGTTGAGGCTCAAATCCTTTCCCATTGCCTTTAAAATGGCAGAAAACCGGGAGATTCTCGAAACCACCCCCTTTCTTCGCAGGCCGGAAAAGCGGCAGACCCTCTGCCAGATGCTCAACCTTGTGCGCAATTTCGACTGGACCGTGGGAGCGGAGCTGAAGGATTTCATGTTTCCCTCCTGTCCTTCCATACTGGGGCTCCAGGATCTGCCCGAGACCCACCGGGACGGCACCTTCAGAAGCATTGTCTGGGTTGCCACCAAGGAGGATGGACGACGGTTTGAACAGTCGATCCCACGGCTTGAAACCGGAAGGTACCAGGCGGTGCTCATGGCGCCCCTGGTCTACAACCCCTTTGAGCCGGACATTGTGCTGATCTACTGCAACCCGGCCCAGATCATGCTGCTCATCAACTCTTTGCAGTTCACCGATTACCAGGTGATGGAGTTCTCCTGTGTGGGGGAAAGCTCCTGTTCCGATGCCATTGTCCGTTGTTATGATACACAGAGACCCTGTGTGGGCATCCCCTGTTATGGGGAGCGCCGCTACGGCCATGCCCAGGACGACGAGCTTGTCATGGCGCTTCCCGCCGCCATGGTGGCAAAGGCCCTTGCCGGGATGGAGGCCCTCTACCGGCGGGGCGTTCGTTACCCCATCAGCTTTGCCGGTGCCGAAGCCGATCCCCTGGATCAGTTTCCCGTCCAATACAAGAGCCTTGACACCATGATGGCAAAGTTGAGGGGGGATGACCGGCGGTTGCTGCTTGGGGTGACAGGCGGCATTGGAACGGGCAAGACAACCGTTGCCAACCTGTTGCGGGAAAAGGGCGCTCCCATCATCGATTTTGATCTTCTGGCCCGGGAGGTGGTGGAGCCCGGCACCAGGGGGTTTGACGACATTGTCGGCTATTTTGGTGCCCAGGTGCTTGATACGGACGGGACCCTTGACCGGAAAAGGCTCTCCAAGATCGTATTCGGTGATATGGAGAAGAGGAAAAAGCTGGAGAGTTTTACCCATCCTGCCATCTATGAGGCATTTTTCAGGGAGGTCGACCTCATTGCCGGGGAAGATCCCGGTGCCGTCATCCAGGTGGTGATTCCCCTGTTGGTGGAGTTGAACCTCCAGTATCTGTTTGACAGGCTTCTGGTGGTTTACGTGCCGGAAGAACTCCAGGTCCGTCGGCTGGCCCAGCGGGACGGCATCTCCATGGACGATGCCGCAACGATTCTCAAGTCCCAGATTCCCATCGATGAAAAGCGTCAATTTGCTGATTTTATCGTTGATAACAGCGGAAGCATGGACGAAACCCGTGAACAGGTGGAGGAACTGTGGAGCACCATTGAGAAATATAAAATTGAGAAATAGTAAATCAATTGTTGACGAAAGGCGTGAAAATCTTGTATTCGAATTAGATGTCTTTTCGAGCTGAACAGCCGCTACCTAAGAAAACGACTTAAGAAACCATTGATAAATAGCGCCTGTCGAGGCGCTTGACGATGAACAAATCATATGAATGAAATCAAGATGAAAAGGACGGGTTGTTATTATGGGAGTAATAGCAGACAAGATCAAGGACCTTCGTGAGCGAGAAAAACGGATCCTTGGCATGGGGGGCGAAAAAGCCCTTGCAAAGCGACGTGAAAAGGGAAAACTCAATGCCAGGGAGAGATTGGACCTCCTGTTTGACCAGGGGACCTTCCGGGAGGTGGACATGTTTGTCACCCACCGGTGCACCAATTTCGGCATGGAAGAAAAGGAGATCCCTGCCGACGGCGTTGTAACCGGCCACGGTAAGATCGACGGCCGGATCGTATTTGCTTATGCCCAGGATTTTACCTCCCGGGCGGGAAGCATGGGCGAGATGCAGGCCAAGAAGATCTGCAAGGTCATGGATATGGCCATGAAGGCCGGTGCCCCCATGGTGGGTATCAACGACTCCGGCGGTGCCAGGATCCAGGAGGGGGTGGATGCCCTGTCCGGATACGGCGAGATCTTTTTCAGAAACGCGGCCGCTTCCGGCGTGATTCCCCAGATCTCTGCCATCATGGGGCCCACGGCCGGCGGAGCGGTTTACTCTCCGGCCATGACCGACTGGATCTTCATGGTCAAGGATACCAGTTACATGTTTATCACAGGCCCCCAGGTGATCAAGTCCGTGACAGGGGAGGAGATCACCCAGGAAGACCTGGGCGGGGCCATGACCCACAACGAAAAGAGCGGTGTGGCCCAGTTTGCCTGTGAGTCCGACCAGGACGCCCTGGAACGAATCCGGCAACTGCTTTCCTACCTTCCCTCCAACAACATGGAGGAGCCGCCGTTCAAGGAGACCGGGGACGATCCCCACCGCATGGCCCCGGAGCTTGACACCCTGATTCCGGATAACCCGAATCAGGGCTACGATATAAAGGATGTGATTACATCCGTCGTGGACAACGGAGAGTTCTTCGAGCCCCACGAGTATTTTGCCAAGAATATCGTGATCTGTTTTGCAAGGCTCAACGGCCGGGTCATCGGCATCATTGCTAACCAGCCCAACTTCCTTGCAGGGTGCCTCGATATCAATGCATCGGACAAGGCCACACGGTTCATCCGTTTTTGCGATTCCTTTAACATCCCCCTGCTCACCATTGCCGACGTGCCCGGTTATCTTCCCGGAAGCGACCAGGAGTGGAGTGGCATCATCCGTCATGGGGCCAAGCTCCTCTGGTGCTACTCCGAGGCCACGGTGCCGAAGCTGTTGCTCATCACCCGTAAAGATTACGGCGGATCCTATATTGCCATGTGCTCAAGGCATCTTGGTGCTGACATGGCCTTTGCATGGCCAAGCGCCCAGATCGCGGTCATGGGAGCCGGAGGGGCAGCCAACATCATCCATGCAAGGGAGATCAAAGGGTCGGATGATCCCGTTGCCAAGCGGGCTGAAAAAATCGAGGAGTATGAAGACCTTTTCTCAAACCCCTATTGCGCAGCAAGCCGGGGCTATGTGGATGCGGTGATCCGGCCGGCTGAGACACGGGCCCGCCTGGTGGATGCCCTGGAGGCCATGGGCACCAAGCGCGAGATGAGACCTGCAAAAAAACATGGAAACATTCCGGTATAAGGTGGGGAAATGGACAGAAAAAAGATGGCCGCCGCAACAGCTGCGGTGGTGACCTATATAAAGACCCAGGAAGAGGCCGCAGCTTTCGCCCCGCCCCTGGAGGAGACTCCGGGCGTGGTATTGGGCCCGCCGGCCGCCGCCGTTAACACCTGGGGCATGGCAGGCAGGAGTGACCAGATGCAGGGTAGATCCCTGATGCAGATGGGTGTTTTTAGATAACATGCAGGCCTGGGCTGCCACTGCAGCAACGTGATAATGAATAGCCAATGGCTACAGCATATTGATAGGAGAGAGTAATGAGTGAACACGGCAGAATAAACATGTGTGAAATTAATTGTGAAAAAGAGAGGCCCAAGGCCAAAAATCCCCTGATGATTGAAGATCTCTCCCTCCGGGACGGTCACCAGTCCCTGTTTGCCACCAGGGGAAGAACCGAGGACATGATCCCCGTGGCAGAGAGAATGGACGAAGTGGGGTTCTGGGCCATGGAAGTATGGGGCGGCGCCACCTTTGATACCATGCACCGCTTTCTCAACGAAGATCCCTGGGAGCGAATCCGGACCCTGAAACGCTACGTCAAGAAGACCCCCTTTTCCATGCTGCTCAGGGGACAGAATCTTGTGGGCTATAGAAACTATGCCGATGACGTTGCCAAGGCCTTTGTCAACCGGGCCGCTGAAAACGGCATGGACGTCTTCCGTACCTTTGACGCCCTGAACGATTACCGGAATTTCGAGGCAGTGGCGCCAATCATCAAAAGCTGCGGCAAACATTTCCAGGGGTGCATCTGCTACTCCCTGACCGAGCCGAGGATGGGCGGCACCGTTTATACCCTTGAATACTATGTCAACAAGGCAAAGGCGCTTGTGGACATGGGTGCGGACAGTATCTGTATCAAGGATATGGCCGGCCTCATGGCTCCCTATGATGCTTTTGACCTTGTCAAGGCCCTCAAGGAGAACGTGGACGTTCCCATCAACCTCCACTCCCACTTTACCTCGGGCATGGCACCCATGACCCATCTCAAAGCTGCCGAGGCCGGTGTGGATATCCTTGATACCTGCCTTTCTCCCTACGCCTACAGGACCTCCCATCCGGCCCTGGAGCCCCTGGTGATGTCTTTGATCGGCACGGACCGGGATACGGGGTTTGACATCGAGACCCTGGCCTCCATCAACGAGACCCTGGAGAAGGAGATCCTTCCCAAGTACCGCCACCTTCTGGACGACACCAAGGTGTCGGTGATCGACATTAATGTTCTGCTCCACCAGACGCCCGGGGGGATGCTTTCCAACCTGGTGAACCAGCTCAGGGACATGGATGCCCTTGACAGGATCGGCGAAGTGTATGAGGAGCTCCCAAGGGTGAGAAAAGAGCTGGGCCAGATTCCCCTGGTTACCCCCACAAGCCAGATCGTTGGGACCCAGACCGTCAACAACGTGCTGTTCGACACCCCGGACGAGCGCTATAAAATGATCACGGCCCAGGTCAAGGATCTGTGTTACGGTCTCTATGGAAAGACGGCCGTGCCCATTGATCCTGAAGTCCAGAAAAAGGCGCTCAAGGGATATGACCGGGGCGAGGAGCCCATCTCCTGCAGGCCTGCCGAGGTGCTCAAACCTGAGCTTGAGGCTGCCAAAGCAGAGATCAAGGAGCTTGCCGTGGATGAGGACGATCTCATCCTCTACACCCTGTTTCCCGTCACCGGCAAGAAGTATCTCCAGCGAAAATATGGAAAAGAGGCGGTTCCCGAGAGCATGAAAGCCATCACCCTGGATGATGTCAGCCGCCAGGCGGAGATCGTGAAAAAAGCAAAGGCCGGAGAGCTTGTCGAAAGTACACTGAACGGCGAGTTACCGGAAAAGACAGAGTGTTTAAGGACCTTTAATGTCTTTGTGGATGACGAGTGCTTTGAGGTTGGGGTTGACGAGGTGGGCGGTGCACCGGTGATCGCCTATGCCCAGCCCGCCCAGGCCATGCCCCAGGCTGCTGCCGCACCCGGTCAGCCCGTGCCTCTCCAGGGAACCAAAGTTCCGCCGCCTCCGCCGGCTCCGTCAGCTCCGTCAGCTGCAGCGCCAGCGCCCAAGGCAGCTCCGGCTCCGGCTGCAAAGCCCGCAGCTCCGGCTGCACCTGCAGCAGCGTCAACCGCTGCAGGTACCCCGGTATCGGCGCCCATGCCCGGCATGATCATCAAATATGAGAAGAATGTGGGCGATGCCGTGAAAAAGGGTGACACCGTTGTGGTGCTCGAGGCCATGAAGATGGAAAATGCCCTGCCGTCGCCAGT
>JAQYWC010000073.1 GCA_030145245.1 Desulfobacterium sp. | reverse complement strand
CCCCCCTGGAAACCCTGTCCAGCAGCTATGATCCCGAAACCCAGTGCTTTTCAGCTGTTTTCAACGCACGGTTCACCCCCCTTGCTTTTCCGGACAAATGGAAACTGCTTCAAATAAAAACAAAGATAAAACATGCGTTACAACGTTTTATCTCCTTATTTTAACCTCCACATCTAAACAAGGTTCACCATGAACAAGAAAGAGATCGAAAAACTAAAGAAACAACTATCAAAAAAAGACAGGCTGGCCTGGGACGAGCTCTCGGCCGCCGACACCAAAGAGGCGTTCACCCTAGCCGACGATTATAAAGGCTTTCTTGACCGATCAAAAACAGAACGGGAGGCGGCAAGGGAGATCATCGCCCGGGCCGAGGCAAATGGTTTTATCAGCATGGAAACCGCCCTTGCGGCAGGCCCGGCCAAACCCCATCAGAAGATCTACGCCCTCACCAAGGAGAGATGCGTTGCCATGGCTGTACTGGGAGAGGATCCCATTGTGGACGGCATCAACATCATCGCCTCCCACATCGACTCCCCAAGACTGGACCTCAAACAGAACCCGGTGTATGAGGATACCGACCTTGCCCTGTTAAAGACCCACTACTACGGCGGCATCCGGAAATACCAATGGCTGTCGGTTCCCCTGGCCCTCCACGGCAGAATCATCAAGGGTGACGGAGAGTGCCTGGATGTGGTTATCGGAGAAGAGGCCTCGGACCCCGTCTTTGTGGTCTCCGACCTTTTGCCCCACCTTGCCGGCAAGGTGCAGGAGAACAAGAAGCTCTCCGAAGCCTTTGAGGGTGAGAAGCTAAACCTCATTGCCGGAAGCCGCCCCCTTGGCAACGACACCGTTAGCGACCGGTTCAAGCTCGGGCTGCTGAACCTCCTCCATGAGCGCTACGGCATCACCGAGGCCGATTTTGTCAGCGCCGAACTCGAAGCCGTCCCGGCAAACAAGGCAAGGGACATCGGCCTTGACCGGTCCCTTGTGGGCGCATACGGCCAGGACGACCGCATCTGCGCCTTTACCCAGCTTGAAGCCCTACTTGAGACCAAGGCCCCAAAACGAACCGCAGTGGGCTTTTTCTTTGACAAGGAAGAGATCGGAAGCGAAGGAAACACCGGTGCCCAGTCGGCCTTTACCGAAGATTTCATATCCGACCTTCTCATGCTGACCCAAGGAGCGGTGGACGACCGGACCCTGAGAAAGACCCTGATCAACACCTGGGCCCTGTCCGGTGATGTCAATGCAGCAATGGATCCCGACTTCAAGGAGGTCCATGAAAAGATGAATGCGGCAAAACTGGGCCACGGCATCTGCATGACCAAATTCACCGGCGCCCGGGGCAAAGCCGGCTCCAGCGATGCCAGTGCCGAATTTGTCGGCCAGGTGAGAAATCTCTTCGACAAAAACAAGATCGTGTGGCAGACCGGAGAGCTTGGAAAGATTGACCAGGGAGGCGGCGGAACCATTGCCAAATTCCTTGCCCAAAAGGGAATGGAGATCCTGGACTGCGGCCCTGGAATCCTCTCCATGCACTCGCCCTTTGAGATCGCCAGCAAGGCTGACATCTACATGACCTTCAAGGGCTACAAGGCGTTTTATGCCTAGGTTCGAAAAAAGCATCCAAAAGGGGACGGTTCTGATTCGGCTGTCCCCTTTTTTTCTGTCGTGCCTCTGCTGCCTGGCGGCACTCCTTTCCATGGTGCCGGAGGCCAAGGCCGGCGGAGATCAAAGGGTTGGCTATCTCCTGGCCGATGCCAAAGGAAAGATTCTTGTCTCCCGGAACATCGACCAGCAGTTCATACCTGCCTCAACATTCAAGCTGCTCACCTCCCTTGAAGCGATCCACCACCTGGGAGAACACTTCCGGTTCAAAACCGATTTTTTCCTGGACAGCAGCAACACCCTGAAGATCAAAGGGTATGGGGACCCGCTCCTCACCTCGGAGGTGATCCAAACCCTTTGCCATGGGCTTGCATCAACCCTGAAGCAAAAGGGAATTTTAACGGTGGGCAACATCGAGGTGGACAATGGTTTTTTTGACCCCGGCGTCGAGATTCCCGGTACCGGCACCTCCGCCAACCCCTATGACGCCTCAGTCAATGCCGTGGGGGCCAACTTCAACACCGTGTCCTTCAAGCTCAACAAAAAAAAGAACCGTTATATCAGCGCAGAACCCCAGACGCCCCTGCTCGACTTTGCAGAGAAACAGATCCGTGCATCAAAGCTCGATCAGGGAAGGATCGTTCTTACAAGGAGTGAAAGCCGCATCTATGCGGGACGGCTTGTAAACTATTTCTTAAAAAAAGAGGGGATGGCAGTAACGGGAGTGGTCAGGGAGGGCCGGGTCAACGGCGGAGATCAAAAGATCTATACCCACACCTCGCCTTACGCCCTAGAGGAACTGGTACAACGACTGCTTCAATACTCCAACAACTTCATGGCAAACCAGATATTTCTCACCGTAGGAGCCAGGAGATCCGCTTCCTCCGCCACCCTTGAAAAGGGAGTAAACGCACTTAAGACCTATGCCACCGACATCCTCGGCATTCCCGGAACGATCATTACGGAAGGCTCCGGGCTTTCAAGAAAAAACAGGATCACGCCAAGACAGATGCTCAAGGTCCTCATGGCGTTCAAGAAACACCATGGACTCATGAACCATGAGGGAAACGAATTTTACAAGACAGGCACCCTGAGCGGCATACGCACCAGGGCCGGCTATTTTGCAGACAAGCAAGGCAGGCTCTACCCCTACGTGATCATGGTAAACCAAAAGGGGCAAGGCTATGGCAAGATCAAAAACCGGCTCCGGGCCATGGTTGATTAAAGAAAAAAAATAAGAAAAAAAAGGGGACGGATCTATTTTGATTGAAACAATCAAAACAGATCCGTCCCCGAATAGCTAAAAAGAGAAGCGTCCCCTAGGTTTTGGAGCCGTTTTCGATATAGGCGTAGGCGCTGTGATTGTGGATGGACTCGAAGTTTTCGGCGCTCACCGAAAACCAGGTGATGTTCTCATCCTTTTTGAGGATCTGGGCAACATCCCTGACCACATCCTCAACAAATTTGGGATTTTCATACCCGCGCTCGGTTACGCACTTTTCATCCTCCCGCTTGAGTACGGAGTATACATCACAGGAGGCGCAACTTTCCACAAGTTCGATCATGTCCTCGATCCAGATGAGCCGCTTGAACCGGGTGCTGACCAGAACCTCGCCCCGCTGGTTGTGGGCCCCGTACTTGCTGATCTCCTTGGAACAGGGGCAGACCGAAGTGATGGGAACGGCCACCTGGAGCACCAGGTCCCGTTTATTGTCCGGATCCGAGGAGCCGAGGATGGAGCAGGTGTAGTCCATCAGCCCCTTATGACCGGTAACAGGGGCGGACTTTTCTATAAAGTAGGGAAAGGTTATCTCAATGTGAGAACTCTGGGCACCTAAGGTTCTCTTCATATCCTCAAGAATGTTGGTAAGGGCCTCCAGGGAAACCTGGGCCCGGAACAGGTGAAGCATCTCCACAAACCGGCTCATGTGGGTACCCTTGCACTGGTGGGGCAGATCCACAAACATGCCGATGGTGGCTATGGTGGATTGCAATCCTTTGCACTTGTCCATTACCTTTATGGGATATCGAAGACCCTTGATTCCCACCTTGTCTATTGGGATATTTCGGTAGTCACGCTGCTTCTGGATATCAATCATAATGTCTGCTTTAAAAGATAATCGGTTTTTACCCGGCCCATGGATCTGAATATGTTTCCCTTTATATGACTATTCTCTTTATATAACTCCTCAAGTACCCGTTTGACTGTATCCCGCTTTGTGGAACCGTCACTGGGACAAGGATTCTCGAACGTCGGGAACTTCAACAACCTGGACAATGATACAATGTCGCGCTTTTCAACATAGGAAAGGGGCCTGACAATCTCGATCTCCCCGTCAAAAAATGACTGACGGGGTTTCATGGTCCCAATACTTCCCGCATAAAACATGTTAAGTAACAGGGTCTCGATGAGATCATCCTTGTGGTGACCAAGGGCAATTTTTGCGCACCCCAGTTCCGTTGCAATCTCAAAGAGCCGTTTTCTTCTAAGGCGGGAGCATAAAAAACAGGGATTTTCCCTGTTCTCCCGACTGTGGGCTACGATTCCGTGGTCGGTGGGATCAATGATAATTCTGCCAAAATGTTCACCGACCCAGGCTTCAAGTTCATCTGCAAAGCCTGAGTCAAATCCCGGATCCACATAAACCGGCAGAAGATCAAATTCCACAGGGGCCCTTTTTTGCAAATCAAACAACAACCTCAGCAGGGTCAGACTGTCCACGCCCCCGGAGACCCCCACAAGGATTTTCTCCTTGTGTGAGATCATGCCGTAGTCGTTCATGGCCTTTCCCATGGCACGATTGACACGCTTATAGGCTGCTAATTGCTTCAAACCCCTTTCATCTCCACGGATCGAACCTAATCCTCGTCTTTGACGAGCTTATCCTTGAGACGCACCCGATCGGCTGCGATCTCCCTCAAGGTCGTTACAACATCCCCGTTTTTCGAGGCCTTAACCAGAAAAGGTGAGCCCTCCCGGATCTGCCTGACACGCTGGGCAGCCATGTGCACAATTGCAAAACGGCTGGGAACATTTTTCAAACAATCTTCAATGGTAACTCTTGCCACAACTTTACCTCCATTATTAATGCCGGACCGGACTAAAGTATATCAACGATCTCATAATTTCTCTTGCCGCCGGGAGCCTGGAGTACCACTTCATCTCCTGGCTTCTTCCCGAGCAGGGCCCTGCCAAGGGGAGAGGAGACCGAAATCTTACCCATGCGGATATCCGATTCCTCCTGCCCTACTATCATATATTCTACCTCTTCTTCAGAGTCAAGGTTCTCTATAAGAACTTTTGAGGCAAAGCGGACACAATCCTTGGGTACAGAATCCGGATCAATCACCTTTGCACTGGCAATCTTGTATCCAAGCTCTCCAATTCTCCCCTCAATAAAGGACTGCCTGTCCTTTGCCGCATCAAACTCGGCATTCTCCGAAAGGTCACCATGGGACCGTGCAACCTCAATGGCCTTGATGTTTTCCGGTCGTTCAATGGTTTTCAGTCTTTGAAACTCTTCCTTAAGCGCTTCAAACCCTTCGATAGTAATTGGTATCTGCTCCAAGATCTTTTTTCTCCATATAGTATAAAATTAAAACTGTCCAAAATGGGCCTGACCCAAGGTTGAACAGACTATTTACAAGTAAGTGCCGGCCGAAGAGGTTAACAATCCGACCGTTTTTTTGCGACCGCTCCTTTGGGCGGCTGTGGGGACCTTAACCGTCAGCCGATCTCGGTCTCCTCGCCCTCCCTGTGATGGGACATGCAGAAGAGGAACAGGGCCGGGCCTGAAACAACATAGATAAGGATTCCGGCAAACAGGGAGATGTAAGGCTCATAGGCCAGAGCCACCAGGATAAGGACAAGGGCAACCAGCCGGTTAAACTTCATGGATTTAAAGAGCCCTGCATTTTTAAAGCTGTTGTACTTCACAGAACTGACCATGAGAAACGAAGTAAGATAGAGCATCACCAGCAGAACAAACCGATAGGGATCCGGATCAACGCCGAAACGCGAAAAAAACAGCACGGCCGAAACGTTCATTCCCGCCGCAGCAGGAATGGGAAGGCCCTGAAAATGACTTGAGGCGCCGGTACTGCCTGCAGCCGCAGTATTGAACCTGGCAAGGCGTAAAGCCCCGCAGATCATGAACAGGAATGCTGCCAGCCATCCCAGGCGGCCAAGGGGCTTCAAAGCCCACAGGTACATGAGAAGCGCCGGGGCAAGACCGAAACTTACCAAGTCGGAGAGGGAGTCGTACTCGACCCCGAATTGGGAGGTTGTCTTGGTGGCCCGGGCAATTTTCCCATCAAGAAGATCAAAGACCCCTGCAATAAGAATGGCAACCGAAGCATCGACAAACCGGGCATCAACAGCCGACACAATGGCATAAAACCCGCAAAAGATATTCATGGAGGTAAATAGATTTGGAAGTACGTAAATACCTTTTCTGAAACTCTCTTTTTGCATGACAGGCAATCCTTTTACTTTAGATATCCGATGATGGAAGATCCGGCGCTCACCTTTGTACCCAGTTGAACTGCAAGGGCAGTATCTTCGGGAAGATAGAGATCAAGGCGGGAGCCAAAGCAGATCATTCCATAACGATTGCCCCGGGTCAGGGACTCACCCTTTTCAACCTTGCACACAATTCTTCTTGCAATAAGGCCTGCAATCTGAACCACCCCGTAGAGCTTGCCCGCGTCTGTTCTGATCACCAGGGCGTTCCTCTCGTTGTCCTTTGACGCCTTGTCAAGGGAAGCGTTGAAGAACTTACCCGGAAAATATTCTGCATGCTCCACAACACCGGTAAAAGGAACCCGGTTCACATGAACATTAAACACGTTCATGAAGATGCTCACCTGGATGCATGGCCCCTGGACATAGTCGTTGGTTTCCACCCGCTCCGCAATGACCACCCGGCCGTCGGCCGGGGAGACAAGGGCCCCACTTTCCTGGGGAATGACCCTGTCAGGATCCCTGAAAAACCAGCAGACAAACGCCGAGACACAGGAGAAGATAGCACCCAGGACAGTCCAGCCCATAAGAAAAAACGAAGCCGTCACCATGCAGACGGCAGCAATATAAACAAAACCAGGCCTTGCAAAAGGAAAATCCGCTTTTGCAGGCCACTTTAAATCATTCAAGTTTTTCATCCCTTTACAATTATCAGAGAGTAACCACCTTGTCAACAAAAGCGGTCCGGATGTTTCTCATAGTTAATCTCGGCATCCGACCGCCGGATGTAGACGGGCAAAACCGATGCCGGGTCATCGGACAAGAGTTCTGTATCCCGGAACAGGGCGTGGGCAAGAGCAACAGCCCTCACCTGGTTCTGAAATCCGGGCACAAAACAGGCATCGCCTTGACCCAGATCTTCGATAAGTTCCCTGTAGGCAAGAGCACCGGAGCCGGCAAACAATGCCGGCCCGCCTGCAAGCGCCACCGCCTTTTCAGGAGAGAGACACAGTTCTTCTGTCTTCTCAACCAACTCTCCGTTGAAAAAACGGTAGCGGGCACAATAAACCTCGCCCCTCTTGGCGTCCATCATGGCCAGGACAGGTCTCTCGGCCCAGGCCATCTGCCAGGCAATGCCGTCCAGGCTGGATATACCGGCAACCGGCTTTGATGTGGCATAGGCAAGCCCTTTTACGACACTGATGCCGATGCGAAGCCCGGTAAAACTGCCGGGCCCCCTTGCGGCAACAAACCCATCCACATCAGCCACGGAAATCCGTGCCCGCTTGCTGAGCATCTGTTCCACCATCTCCATCAAAACCCTGGAATGGGTAACCCTGCTTGAGAAGAGCTCTTCACAAACAGGCATCCCATCTTCGACAAGGGCAACACTTGCACTTGTCTCAGCGGTGTTGACGGCAATTATCTTCATGACTTCTTCCTGGCAGCCGGCTTTGCCTCAGGTTCAAAAGCGATCTCAAGCACCTGGTCGAGCTCCTTCACACAGAAAAACTCGATCTTCTTCTTAACGCTCTTTGGCATGTCATAAAGATCCTTCTTGTTTTTCTCAGGGATGATAATCTTCTTGATCCCGACCCGCAACGCACCCAGGGCTTTTTCCTTAAGGCCTCCGATGGGGAGCACCCTGCCCCTCAACGAGATCTCACCGGTCATGGCCACCTGGTTGCTGACCACTTTCCCGGTAAATGCGGAGATCAGGGCCGTTGCCATGGCAATACCGGCAGAAGGACCATCCTTCGGAATGGCGCCTGCAGGAACATGGATGTGGATATCCTTCTCCTCAAAAGCCTCCTTCTCGATGCCGAACTGCTCCATATTTGCCTTGGTATAGGTAAGGGCCGCCCTTGCAGACTCCTGCATCACATCCCCGATCTGACCCGTCACCGAAAGCTCGCCCTTGCCATGACACAGGGCCACCTCAATATACAGAGGTTCCCCGCCGACCTCGGTCCATGCAAGACCGGTCACAAGACCTGCCTGGCTCTCCTCCTGATCAAGCTCGGTAAGAAATTTCGGTGGTCCGAGATAGGAGGTGAGACTCTGCTTTTTAATGGCATATTTCCCCTTCTGTCCCTCGGCGATCTTCCTTGCAATCTTTCGACAGATGGCCCCAAGCGTCCGTTCAAGCTCCCTGAGCCCCGCCTCAAGGGTATACTCGGATATCACAGTCTCAAGGGCTCCGGAACTCATGGAGATATGACGCCTGCCAAGTCCGTTCTCCTTTAGCTGCCGCGGAAAGAGATGGGTCGTTGCGATCATCTGCTTTTCCTCCCGGGTGTAACCGGGAATCCGAATCACCTCCATCCTGTCCAAAAGGGCCGACGGAATGGTATCGGTCATATTGGCAGTGAGGATGAACAGCACCTTTGACAGATCAAAGGGCATGTTGAGGTAGTGATCACTGAATTCATCATTCTGCTCCGGATCCAGAGCCTCAAGAAGGGCTGAGGAGGGATCACCCCGGAAGTCGTTGCCGAGCTTGTCGATCTCATCGAGCATGAACACGGGATTGTTTGTCCCGCACTGGCGCAGCCCCTGGAGAATTCGGCCGGGCATGGCACCGATATAGGTCCGACGGTGTCCCCTTATCTCGGCCTCATCCCTGATACCACCAAGGGAGATGCGGACAAACTTGCGCTTCATGGCCTTGGCAATGGCCTGACCAAGGGAAGTCTTTCCAACACCCGGAGGTCCTGCAAAGCAGATGATCTGCCCCTTTAATCCGGGATTGAGCTTTCTTACACTCAGATACTCGAGGATCCGCTCCTTGACCTTATCAAGCCCGTAGTGGTTCTTATCAAGCAGCTGGGCCGATTTTTCGATATCCAGGAAATCCTTTGTCGACTTTTTCCATGGCAGCTCCACGATACAGTCAAGGTAGGTCCTGATGATGGAAGCCTCTGAAGAGTCCGAATGCATCTGCTCCAGCCGCCTGAGCTGCTTGACCGTCTCTTCTTCGGCTTTTTCCGGCATCTTTGCCTTTTTTATTTTAGCCTTGAGCTCCTCGATTTCGGCAAACTTATCATCCCCGTCCCCAAGTTCCCTGTGGATGGCCTTTACCTGTTCCCGAAGAAAATAATCCCTCTGGCTTTTTGAAATTTCATCCTTTACATCGGTCTGAATCCTGGCCTGAACTGTGGAGAGTTCAAGTTCACGGGCCAGAAGATCGTTGATCTTTGCCAACCGCTTTTCAGGATCCGCAGTCTCCAGCAGGATCTGGGCATCTTCCACCTTAAGCCTCAGATTGGAGGCAACAAGATCCGCAAGCTTGCCAGGAGATTCGATGTGCTCAAGGAGCAGTCCCACATCTCCGGAGAGCTCACCCCGCAAAGCCAGGATTTTCTCGCTGCTCTCCCGGACATTTCGCATGAGGGCCTCGGTTTCGATGGAAACTTCCTCAAGCTCGACATCCTTTACCAGCTCTATTTCAACCTGAAACCAGGAACGCTTCTTAACATACTTGACAACCCTGGCCTTGGAAATCCCCTGTACAAGGGCCTTAATCCGACCGTCGGGCAGTTTGAGCATCTTTTGAATCCGCCCCACCGTACCCATTTCATAGACGTCATCGGATTTGGGGTTCTCGACCTCTGAATCCTTTTGTGCGGAAAGAAAGAGATAGCGATCCGAACCCAGTGACTCTTCAACGGCCTTAATGGATTTTTCCCGACCCACAAACAGAGGCAGAAGCATGTCCGTAAAAATAACGACATCCCTGACGGGCATCATTGGGAGGGTCATGGGGATATCATCAAGATTCCCCTCTTTCTCTATTATTTCGATAAGGTCATCCATATCGGTCTCTGCCATTTGAACTCCTTTTGGTTACTCTTTGATTATGTTGACACTTACAATAAATCATTTTTCCTGGTTTACAATGTCAATTCCGTTTTTTTATCACAAAATCATCTCTTTCACCGACTTGACTTCGACCCAAGAAAAAACTATGAAGGAAGAAAAAGACCTGACAAGGAGAAAATGAATGTCCATACCCATAAACGCATACCTGATCATCTTTTTCACAGGCGCATGCATCGGAAGTTTTTTAAATGTCTGTATTTACAGGATCCCGCTTCACCGGTCCATCGTTTATCCGGGTTCCGCATGCCCCAACTGTAAAAAGGCCCTGCCCTTTTACTTGAATATCCCCATTGTCAGCTATATCCTGCTCAGGGGTGCGTGCAGATTTTGCCGCAATCCCATCTCCCTGCGATATCCCATGGTGGAAGCCCTGACCGGTTTTCTGGCCCTGGCCCTGGCGGTGAAGTTCGGATTCACCCTGACAACACTCTTCTGGTTCGCTTTTACCGCCACCCTTGTGGTCATCTCTTTCATCGATATCGATTTCCAGATCATCCCGGACACCATCTCCCTTCCCGGCATTGTGGTGTTTGCAACAGCGGCATGGTTTGTCCCGGAGATCCGCTTTACCGACACGGCCATCGGAATCCTGGCCGGTGGAGGAAGCCTGTACATGGTCGCTCTTACTTACTACATGCTCAGAAAAGAGGAGGGCATGGGAGGGGGAGACATCAAGCTCCTTGCCATGATCGGAGGAGCTGTGGGTTGGAAGGGCGTATTATTCACCCTGTTTGTCGGCTCACTTCTCGGGACAGCGGGAGGAATAGTCATCATGGTCCTCACCAAACTTGTGGATATCAAACTCAGAATCCCCTTTGGCCCCTTCCTTTCCGCTGCAGCCATTCTATATATTTTTTTCGGCCCCACCCTGATCCACTGGTACCTCAGCATCCTATAGAGCCACCAAGCGGAACAGGGCCATACAACCACAGCTATTCCGAATAGCACACCTCGATAATCATACTGCCCTTTGTGGTAGCAAACGGAAGGGCAAGCACCGTACCACCCTCGACATGGTCAACGGTGTGACCCTTGCCGGTCTTGACTTCGTTCAGCTTCACCCGGACGGTCTTCCCCATCTCAGTCATCTTCGTTGTCACGTGGCCCGATATCATATTACTGATCTCACCCACAGCGTCATTGATCTCTTCATCCATGTCCGTCATCTCTTCGCCGAACATGGCGGAGACAATCCCGAGTATGCTCTTTTCAGTAAAGGTCACAGAGGCCGATCCGGTGACGTCTCCAGCGATTGAAAGGGTTCCTGAGATATCCCCCCTGGCCAGGGAATCCTTTTTCAAATAAGGAGAACCGGGCCGAACCTTCACAGAGGCCGTCGTGTCAAGGATATAGAGGGTTCCCTCAATAAACGGATTTACCATTGCAGCGTTCATATCAACTCCTTTGTTTCATGCATTGTAAGCCCATTTTACGGGCTGCGCAACCCATTATTTACAAAAAATCCTAATAAATACTTGACACCATCTTTGCAAGCACGTAACGTAACGCAAAAAAGCTGGTATTCAGCACCAACACTGTATCTCAGCTCAATTTTGTTATTTTAACCAGTTACAAGTTATATAGTAAACAAAAACTCAAGTAACCCAACTAGAGAAAAGTTAAAACAGACTAAGCTGTTTTGCTTAACAATTTATATAATTTTGGTAACCTGCTAATGAAAAAAAGGAGTATTGAACGATGAACAAAGGCGATCTAATTAACAAGGTAGCGGAAGTACTCAACAGCAAAAAAGATGCCCAGTCTGCAGTAGACTGTATCCTTTCAACTGTTACTGAGGCCCTTGCCGAAAAAGAGTCCGTAACACTCGTAGGCTTTGGAACATTCAAAACAGCCGAAAGAAAAGCAAGAAAAGGAAGAAACCCCCAGACAGGCAACGAGATCGATATCCCGGCCAGAAACGTACCCAAGTTTATCCCTGGCAAAGCCCTGAAGGACGCTGTAAAGTAGACTTCCTGTAATTTGAGCACAACTGATTCAGGCAGCACTTTGTTTGCCCGGGTGCTGCCTGAAGATCATCCACCCCCTGAATACCCCTATAATTATGACCAATACCATTGAAAAAATATTTGCGCCGTCCGTTGGAGTGGAGATCGTCTTCAATTTAAGCTCACTCACCCCTTCATCCATGCCGTCAATCATCTACGATGTCGACCACGCCCGGCAGAGGATAGTTATTGCCCAATCCCTGATACCGATCAAACCCAACACAGTCCCCAAAGAGGTTCATCTGACAACCCTCGTCAGGGGTAAAAACGGCAACAGTCGGCTGGGAATCAAATGCAAGCCAATCAAGTTTGACAACAATTACAAACTGTCAAGCAGCAACACGGTCGGCGCCATCACCTTTGAGTATAAACCCGGCATTGTCGAGACCAACATCAGGGCGGGCTATCGCCTCCCCCTGACCAAAAGCCATAAGGTCAAGGCAAAGCTGAACCACAAGGATATAAACTACTCCTCGGGAAAGGAGTTCTTTATCCTGGACATCTCCCTGAGTGGCATCGGAATTGTAATTCCAAAAACCATCAACAAGGGCAAGCGCAACCCCCTGACCCAGATAAAACGCGGGGAACATGCAAAAATAGGCATCATATTCATCAATGAAGAGGATGCCAAGAAAAACATCACCATACCGTCCATAATTCAAATTGCAAGGGTCAACCCCAACTACACCGAAACAAGAATCCTTGCAGGTACAAAATTTGTCGGACTCAAGCCCGCCATGGAAGAAGATCTCAACCGGTTTATCCACAAGGCACAGATGGAAGACCTGAAACGACTCAGTGGAATCTGAGCAACGACTCAGTAAAATCTGAGCAACACCCAAAACCCATCAGAACCTGATCACAGAGTTGTGATGTAGCCAGCCAACCACTCCAAAATTGCCTCCTGCTCCCCATCAAGCCCACCCGCGGCCTTGATGGCGTCAACCTCTTCCCGGGCAGGACCGCAGGTCAATTTCACATCGTTTCGATACCCGCGCACGGAATCGTCAGAAGAAGAGGAGCGTAACCTGCCCAGATATTCGCCATGCTCCGCAAGGGCCTGGGACGTTGCCAGATCAGAAAAATTCCTCACCACAATCCGTTGCGCAAGCGCCTGCACCCTGGCGGATGACATCCGGCTTACCACACCCATTTTCTGATCATTGGATGCCTGATGAAAAAGCCCCATGTCCGTCTTATCCTGCCTTGAGAAAAAGCCGGATTGATAGAGAGATGCGTCAAGATCAAGATCAGGTACAAACGGATATTTAAACTCCCGGTGATGGATCACCAGCTTCTGAAAGCCATCAGTATCGCCCTTGATCAGGGCTAAATTTGCTTCACACCTGCTTCTCTGCTCTTCAGTCAGACGTCCCCAGAACCGTTCAAGGGGAGGAAGTATGATTTTTGCCTCCCCATAGCGCTTTCGAATAACAAAGGGCCCTGTGACAGAGTCAGGCTCAAAGGGCAGGATTTCGGCATTATCCAGCCTGAGCCAGAGGCTTTGGTTGGAGTAGGCTGTTGAATGACCGAGACTTACCACCGGAGCCATATACATAAACCCGGCACCAAACGATACAGAGACCATGATGGCTACCCTGTGCCGGCCAAACACCGATTGAAACTTTTCGTCGATCGCTTCTATCCTTGCCTGATCCGTTTTCTTGTCAAAAAAGTCAAGACTATAGCTCCACATGCTCGATTCCAAAGCAAGGCGCCTGGCAAGCTCAAGGGTCGCCTCAACATCGGTCATGGCATCATGGGCCCTGCCCGATCGAACCAGGTTGTTTTCCAGACTTATCAGTTCAAGCTTCATGGAAGGCTTGCCGTCCCGTTCCGGCCATCGCACCTGACCCGGTTTAAAGATCCGGTAAAGGGTCGCAATGGGAAGCAGATCCATGCGGGAGCAACCGTTGGCATACTGGTGGGTGTAGGGATCCAGCAAATTCCTGTAAAAGGCGAATCGCAGGAATTCATCGTCAAACCCGAGGGTATTGTAGCCGATACTGATGGTTCCGGGCTTGTTGACAATCCCGTGAATGAGAGTCATTGCCTCGTATTCACAGAGGCCGGCATTCAGATCATCCAGTGTGAGCCTGTGGGTAATAAAGGCTCCGGGGGAAGGAACAATATCGGGACGAAGGGAAACAGTAACATCATAGCGATCGATCTCATTCAGCGCCATATCCGTTCGGATAGCGGCAAAGGTAAGAACCTGATCAAAGGCCGGACTGAGACCGCTTGTCTCAATGTCGTAAAAAAGTAAAGTCTTCATAAATTAAAAAAAGGGACCAGACAAAAAGATGCCTGTCCCCTTTTTCCAAACAGATAACAAGAGATCTCTATCTCTTTGAGAACTGAAAACGGGCTCGTGCGCCCTTCTGACCGTATTTTTTACGCTCTTTAACCCGTGCGTCACGGGTAAGACATCCGGCCTTCTTAAGCACACCCCTCAACTCGGGATCCGCAATAACAAGCGCCTTTGTGATGCCGTGCCTGATGGCTCCGGCCTGACCCATGATACCGCCGCCAAGGACAGTCACATTGATATCAAAGGTGTCCTTCTTGTCAGTAAGTTCAAGGGGAAGTTCGAGTGCTTCCCGGGCTGTACCCAGAACAAAGTACTCATCAAGAGCCCTGTTGTTGACTGTGATTTTGCCGGTTCCGGGCTTCATCCATGTCTTTGCAACGGAACACTTCCTCTTGCCTGTAGCGTAATAGATATTTTCTTTTTCCATAAAGGATTTCCTAATTATCGGGGACAGATTTCAAATCTGTCCTCTTTTAAATTTCGAACGTCTCAGGCATCTGAGCGGCATGGGGATGCTCGGCACCAGCATAGACGAACAATTTGTTGTTAAGCTTTCTACCGAGCCTGTTTTTGGGAAGCATTCCCCGTACAGCTTTAATAACAAGCTCCTCGGGTTTTTTCTCCAAAAGCTCTTTCGCTGTGGTTGACTTCAGACTTCCGGTGTATCCGGAATGACGGTAATAAGTCTTCTGGTCCCATTTGTTACCAGTAAGCTTTATCTTATCTGCATTGACCACGATAACCCAATCCCCAGTGTCTGCGTGGGGGGTAAACAGAGGATTGTGCTTACCTCTGATCCGTGCAGCAACCTCTGAAGCAAGCCTGCCAAGAACCTTGTCCTTAGCATCGACCACGCACCAATTTTCTTTGTTGTCAGCTCTTTTCGCGCTATATGTATATTTTTTCAATTTTCTCACGCTCCTGTTCGTAAAATAATTTGGAATCTTTACTATATCACCATAAAAATGTCAAGGTCTATTTTAAAGTTCTATCTTCTTGCCAACCCCTATCCGGGTGTCGGATTTCCCTTTTTTACCGGCCTCCAGGGCCATTTTCCGTGAGGTCTTACAGGTGACCTCGGCATTCAGAATGCCACCGTTTTCAACGATGAGATCCTTACACTCTACCTTTCCGGCACAGCTTCCCGTCGAAAGAATGATCAACTCCTTGGAAGCGTAGATATCCCCTTCAAAACTGCCGCCAATGGTCATGCTTGTGACCCTGGCATCCGAGTGAACATCGCCATCCTCAGCAATAATGACGGTCTCCCCCTCGATGGCCCCCCTGAGGCTTCCCTTGATGATCAGCTTGCCGCGACTCACGATCGAGCCGTCGATTTTCAGTTCCCTGTCAATGATCGACAGGTTCATTCTCTCCTTTTTTCCCACGTTATCTCTCCTGACCTG
Organism: Desulfobacterium sp.; assembly: GCA_030145245.1. Classification (GTDB taxonomy): domain Bacteria; phylum Desulfobacterota; class Desulfobacteria; order Desulfobacterales; family Desulfobacteraceae; genus Desulforapulum. Next base: position 149,053 of record JAQYWC010000073.1, on the reverse strand, counting down.
TATTCGGTTTTAAATCGATGTAAAGCCTGCCAACCTCGGTGTCCCCCCGGGTGGTCACCACATAGTAATGCCTGCCCTTCTGGTGCATGGAATAGCGTTTCATCAAAACTTTTTTCCCTGTATCCACGACACACCCCCGATCCTCACCGGTATTAACACTGGAATTACCCACAAACCCCTTGAAGTTGACCGTGAAATTTGAAGGGTCGATTCCCGGTGTCACAATATCCTCGATCTCAAAGGTGTCCCCAACGATCAGTTCCACATGATCGTCGTTTCCGACCTCCTGCCGTACGTTGTTCACCTTTATCCTGTAGATCATAGGGGCGTCTTTTTCAACGGACTCCGACACAATGGGCCGGTCCCATGGCCCACCCGCATCAGGCTTAAAATCGAGATACACGCTTCCGCATGGATAAAAATCCTTTTTCCCGATGATCCTCGTCTCCTGCTCTATCCTGACCTTTTTCCCCATGTCGTTGAGCCTGCTGCCAAGCCCGACGATATCAACGCTCAACCCGCGTTCATAGTTGACCTCCATATCCAGCACCTCCACACTGTCATTGGGCTTTACCTGGAGACGCTGCCCCTTCATGACAACCATGGGAACGGAGCCGTTCACCGAGATGATCATATACTTAAGCTCAGGCTCTTTCAGATCCACCCCCGGGGTCTCAGGCACGATGTTGAGCAGTTCCATGAATCCGTTGATGGCATATATGTGCTGGCGCACCTTCTGCTCCAGGGGAAGCGCCTTGGCACTCTCGACGCCAAAGGCGGGAATCTTTGCCGTATAGAGCGCATAGTAGGTGGCTGACTTTCGCTGCTCCTGATGGATGGTATCCTCTTTCCGTGTCATGTGGTTATTAAAGTGGAAAAAGAGGGCGGGATCCTTGATGTGGGAATTCATCTTGCTGATCACCGTCTTTGCCATGGCCTCAAGATCAATGACCTCACCGGTTTTTGAACACTCAAACACCTTGGCATCGGCAATGATGGACTGGCCAAACCGGGAAGGATTTCTCATGGAGTCTTCCCATTGTTCACTGTAGATCCCTGATCCTTCGTGGAGGTTCAACAGACAGTCGCTCTCATGAATCAACTGCTTCAGCACCTTGACAACCTTTGTCTCATAGTTGACAACATTATCATCTGCAAATTTTCGATTCATATCCTCATTCACCTTCCGCTTCTGCTGGAGGATGGAAGGAAAATTGGCCCGGGGCACGACAATGAGGTTTCCAGCCTCAAGGGAAAAATCCGCGTAGAGATCGGCGGCAAGGAACCCCCCGGGTTCATCACCCTGGATTCCACCGATGAGAAGCAGGGTCTTTCCGGGTTTTGTGCCGTAGACCCTGTAGACATGAAGCTCATTCTCGCTACCTTCATAGAACACGGTGTGGGTGGTTTGGGCAACCGCCGGCCCCCAGGCAGAACAACTCCCCAAAACAACCGCCACCATGAACAGGCAATATTTCACACAGAGGTTCATCATTATCCCTTTTATTGTGCGAGAGCCATATCCCGCTGGAACATCAAGCCACCGTCCTCGTCATAGACAAACACGGTGGCAATCTTAAAGGAGTCGGGCGCAAGGTGCGTCTTCACCCTGAAGTTGACGGGTTTAAAATGGGCGATGGAAAAGTACTGCCCCTTCCTGTAAACAGCGGGCCTTCCATGATCCATGGCAGTCGTGGGAACCACCAGCCAGTCAGTGCCAGGCTCGGTATCGGGCTTGAGAATGACAAAGATATAGCCTGAAATGTTGTTTGAGCCGACAGCTACATTCCTGATATTAAAGCGCACAAGCAGATCACCGTTGTTACCGTCATTGATCACCTTGAACCCCTCTACGCCGATCTTTTCCGGCTGTTTTTTCACAACCTTGGCAGCCGGATTAACCTTCTGCGTATCTGCCTTGGGCCGGGACTTGGTTTCCTTCAGTTTCTTTGCCGGTTCCGGCTTAACCGCCGCAACCTTGGCCTTAGACTTGGCAACCTTTTTCGCCACAACCTCCCCGTCTTTCCCGGCAGATTTATCCGCTGGGAGCGTCCCGGGAGCAATAGCTGAATCATTACCGGACAATACCAGGCGAGCCATGAGAATCTCCTTCTCGCTGACAAGCTGCTGCACTCTCTTCTCCTGGGCCACAAGGCGCCGGCTCAGGAACGACCGTTCAGCCCCGGAATTGGTGTATAGGTAAACAAAAACTCCTGCGGTTGCTGTTGAAAAGAGCGTCAGTATCGCCAGAGTTCCCACAAGGGGCTTGATCCAGGCGGCAGAGGCTATTTTCCCGATTTCATCGATAAAGTAGAGTTCTGTCTTGATCTTTTTTTTGACCGGTACCGGCCGAGAGTGAGCTTTTAGTTCTTTTTCCAGCTCTCTCGATATATCTTCCATACCCCCTCCTCTTGAATCAACACTAACTTTTTCACTCCCTTCTCCCTGAAATTATTGGCCCGATAATCCTGAAGAAATGAGACAACACTCCGTGTTTCGCCTTTGTCTATCTTAAAATCAGTCCCCACCACTTTGATGGAATCGTATTTTTTTGCAAGCCTGCGTTTTCTTGCGACCCACCGGCTTTTGTTCATCCCGTCCGAATGAAACCCTGCCGAATAAAAGTCGGCATAGGTTTTCATATCCTTTGAAGACCAGGCAGCAAGCCAGGCATCCACGGACTTCTGCAACGAATGCCCAAGGCTCGCATCCAGATAGAGCACCTTGGCAGCCGAAGCAATCAGACCGGCATGGGCAACCTCACCCTTGGGAAAGGTCTGAAACAGATCACCGGTGATCCGGTAGACGTCATCCTTTTTTTGGACAAAGAGCTTTCGCTTTCCAAGGGAGACCCGCTTTTCTCCAAGCTCAAGCCCCATGTCGAGAAACAGTACAAAGACGTTCTTTTCCCTGTAAATACCGGGGGAATCCATTGAGATCCTGAACTTGAGGTCCTCCCCGGCCGCCTGCTTTCTCAACTTCCACCACTGATTCCACCACCCGATATCCGGAAGATACCCGGAATCGTACAGGGAGAGGTACTCCTGATACGTACCGGATTCCATGGCCCGCACCCAGGCTGAGACAAAGGAGAGCAGAGCCCCGCGCTCCTGTTCGATCCTACCCGGCTCTGCATAGGTGATACTGTCCACCATGACCACCGGCGTCTCCCCGGTTGCGACATACTCTGCAATTCGAAGAATATCCTTGTCGTTCATGGCGACGCAGCCGTTGGAATCCATGGGTTTTAATTGTTTGTTGGTTCCGTGGAGCCAAATGGCGTTTCCATTCTTTCCTTCCTGCCTGTCAAGAAAATTGGGGTAATCCGTTGGAAACGCCTTTTTTCCGTAAACCGGAGAAAGGTAGCGATCCTCATACTCATCGGTTAAAAAATAAACACCTTCCGGTGTCTTTTTATCCCCCGACTTCAGCTTGTTTCCGGCGGTTGCACCTGTAGAACACGGAACCTTGAACCGCTCATACACCCCCTCGCTGTTTGACGAAAAAAGAAACACCTGTTGGGAACTCTTTTCCACCAGAACGGCATTAATATTCATGGGTAAAAGCACCAGGGCGTCGGGTCGTTTGACCGGGTCACCAGGCTTATCCTTCGCTGCAAAAGCGGTATTTACAGCAGTATTACCCCCAAGCAAAACTCCGACCAAAACAAGGCAGATCCCTGCCACTCTCACAAAACACGCCTTCAATTCTTAAAACAACTCCATCTGATAGTTAATGCCAAGATGTTCGTAGGCTTCGGCCGAAGCCTTGCGACCAGCCGAGGTGCGCATCACCATGCCGATCTTTAACAAATAGGGCTCGACCACATCCACCAGGGTATCCGTCTCCTCCTGCAGGGTTGCCGACACCGCCTCAATACCAACCGGTCCGCCCCTGTAGAATTCGATAATCGTCTTCAGATAGTTTCTGTCCAGCACCGTGAGTCCCTTAGAATCAATGCCTTCAAGGGCCAGGGCCGCTTCCACACTCGACCGGGTGATCTCCCCCCCGGAACGAACCATGGAGTAGTCACGTACCCGTTTCAAGAGCCGGTTGGCAATCCGGGGGGTCCCCCTGGATCGCTTTGCCAGCTCGAGGGCTCCGGAATCGTCCATGGGGACACCCAAAAGCTTCCCCGATCGCTTGACAATGGTGACAAGCTCTTCATCCGTGTAAAAATCCAGGTTCCTGAAGATGCCGAACCGGTCCCGTAACGGAGAGGAGAGCAGCCCCACCCGGGTGGTGGCCCCCACAAGCACAAACCGCTTCAGCTGATAGCGGTGACACCTGGCATTAAGGCCCGCGTCAAAGACGAAATCCACGGCATAATCTTCCATGGCCGGGTAGAGGAACTCCTCCACAGTCTTGGGAAGCCTGTGGATCTCATCGATAAAAAGAATGTCCCCGGTGCCGAGGTTGGTGAGCATACCGATGAGATCCCCCCCTTTTTCCAGGGCAGGTCCGGAGGTGATGGTGAGCCCCCCTCCCATCTCATTGGCGATGATGTGGGAGATGGTGGTCTTCCCAAGCCCGGGCGGTCCGTGGAGCAACACATGATCCAGGGACTCTCCCCGCATCTTTGCCGCCTGGATGGCGATCTTGAGGGTCTCCACCGTATCGGCCTGGCCCACATAGTCGTCAAAGCACTCCGGCCTCAGGGATACAACCTCGGACTCAGTATCCATGGGATGATCCTTGGGGGAGATCAGCTCCTCGTTTTTTTTGTCGCTGTTTTTATCGTCTTTTGAAGAAAACGAAAGGATTCCATCGTTCATCGGGAGAGCACCCCTCTATAAGCACAATTCCGGCAAGACAAATTTTGCCGGTATCGAAAAGTATCATCGCTCATCAGGAAGCATCCCCCTTATACACCTCGTCAAACAGGTCTTCGGGTGTGGTGATTTCAGGATTGCGTTCCAGGGCCCCTGCAACCATGGCCTTGGCCGCCCCGGAGGTGTGGCCAAGCTGACCTGTCAGCACGCCCACCACCTGATCGATCACCCCCTGAATGGAACCGGAATGAACCCGGACATCCCCACCGCCAGCAACAGCAGTCAAACCATCCTCTCCCTTGACAAAGAGCCCGGCCTTACCATGGAGGGCTGCAACAATCTTCTGGGCCGTTCGCTTCCCTATTCCCTTGAGGGTGGATAGAAAAGCGACATCCTTGGTTTCGATGGCCCTGGCAATGGTTGACACCGGGTGTTCCATGGCCTTGGCTGCTTTCAGGGGACCAATGGCGTCCACGGAGATAAAAAGCTGGAAAAATGCCTTTTCCTCCTCTGAGTCAAATCCGATGAGAACCGGTTTTGGCTGCCGATCGGTCTGATGGTAATAGATATAAAGGCTGACATCCCCGTCAACCGCCTTACTCTGTACGGCCTCCACCACCGTTGCCGGCAGCAGGACCTCATACCCTACCTGGTTTGCCACAAGAAGAATGCTGTCGTTTTCAAGCTTCAGCACCCTCCCTTCAAGATAACCGATCATAGCTCCCGCTCCCTGCGAAAAAAACCGGCAAGGGCAAGGGCAAGGGCATCGGACGCATGAAAGGGCCTGATGGGGTCGGGATGGTTTAATATATTTCTCACGGATCTCTCCACCTGATGTTTATCAGCACGGCCCGACCCTGTGACCACTTTTTTGGCCCCTCGAACGGACAACTCTTCAACTTTTGCCCCGGCCTTGAACGCAGCAACAAGGAGGACGCCTGAAACTTTTCCGAGCATAATACCCGATCCTGGATATTTTTCAAGGGAGAAGATATCCTCGATCACCACCAGGTCCGGCTTTTGGTGGCAGAGGAAGTCGTGAACTTTTGTGTAGATGGTGTTGAGGCGGAGATAGGTGGGGTCGCCCTTATCCGTGGCAATGCTGCCAAACGAATAACCGGCAACCCGTGCGTTCTCGCCCTCGATTACGCCGATCCCGGTGCCGGCAAGGCCCGGATCTATACCAACAACTTTCACCATGGAATGAGACTCATTATTGAAGGGTCTTGAGCTTTTTGGCCGCAATTTTTGCCTCATTGGTACCGGCGTATTTTTTGATAAGCTCTTTGAGTATCAGCCTTGCATTGGCTTTCTCACCAAGATTTGCAAAGGCATACCCCTGCTTCAACAGGGCGGCGGCCACCTTGTTTCCCTTGGCATACTTCTCGACCACCTTCTGGTACTCAAGGATCGCCTTCTCATACCACTTTTCCCGGTAATAGCTGTCTGCAATCCAGAACCTTGCATTGTCTGCATTGTCAGATTCAGGATAGAGCTTCAGGAACTGCTCAAACCCTTTCCGGGCCTGGTCATACTCTTCCTGGTCCAGGAAGCGCTTGGAATTGGCATAGAGCCCTTTTTCACCGGTGTCGGCCTGGGCTGTTTCCCCACCCCTGGCAGGGGCGGTTCCCGCTTCCGAGGGTTCAAAACCCATGTATTGCTCAAGAACAGTAAGCCTCTGAAAATTTTTCGACACCACAGTATCAAGCCGGGTAAGCTCGGTACCGCTTTGATCAGCCGTTTGTTTTCCCAGCTGCCCGAGCCGGTGTTCAGACTCTTCCAACCGGCCGAGCAACTGCCGGTTTTCGTTTCTTAACTCCTCAACAAGACTCTTTAACTCTGCATAGCCTTCCCGATAGGATTTTCCGCTCTTTTGAAGCCCGGATTCGACCCTGTTGACGGCAAGGGCCATCTCCTTGCTCTGCTGCTTTTCCTTGCTTATCCGACGTGAATTGTCCATCTCAAGTGCAACAACCCTGTTTTCAAGAATGGAAAAATCCTGGGTGGTGACGCAGCCTGAAGCCAGAAACAAGGCCAGGGGGCAAAGGGCAAGAAAGGATAGATTTCTCATGGTAACACTCCAAAGACAGATTCCAGGAACGAATCAGGCGCAACAGCTGTGATTTAACAGACTGCTGCGCCCGAAGGTCATGGAATGTTGCTCATCTATTTGATAACAAAATGGGCACGCCTGTTCTTGGCCCAGGCAGCATCGTTGCCTGCCAGGTCAAGGGGACGCTCCTCTCCGAAGCTGATGGTTGTCAGACGGGATTCCGAAATTCCAAGGTTTACCAGGAACTTTTTGGCAGAAAGAGCACGCCGCTCACCAAGGGCAATGTTGTACTCAGTGGTTCCCCGGTCATCACAATGTCCTTCGATGGAGACCTTCACCATTGGATTTGCCTCAATCCAGAGAGCCTTCTCCTTGAGCAGGGTCTTGGACATGGGGGTCAATTCAGAGCTGTCATAGCCAAAATGGATATCCTGGCTCTGGAATCTTCTCTCTGCAGCGGCTTTCCTTGCAAACTCAGCATCTTTCAACTGGGCTTCCTTCAAAGCATCCGCCTTCAGCTGCGCCTCCTCCATTGCCCTCTGCTTTGCAAGCTCTTGTGCCCTAGCTGCTGCAGCATCCTCCGCACTCTGATCAACTGTCACCCCGGTGGGCGGCTCTGAAACCACTGTTTTTTTTGCACAGGAAACGGTGAACACAAGACCCGATACCATGAGGGCCGCTGTCAGGTTCATCAATAGTCGCTTTTTCATCTCTCCTCCTTTGATCAATTTAGATTTATTCATACTCAATTGTTCTCATTTCCCTGGGACCATTCGGAATCGGTCTGGGCACCCTCCATCAAGAGAAGGCGCCGCTGTTCCCCACCTGTGGCAGTCATCACAAAAATCCTTGAGCTACCTTCACGGGTGGAGGTGAAGGTGATCAAACTACCGTCCGGGGACCATGAAGGATCTTCATTGTCTCCGGCGGTGCGGGTCAGCTGAACCAGGCCGTTTCCGTCAAGCCCGATCATATATATGTTTATCTCGCCCTTGACGACACCAACATAGGCGATTCTGTCTCCGTCCGGAGACCAGGCTGGAGAGGTATTGTAACGCCCCTGAAAAGTGAGGCGCCTTACCGTTTCCGTCTCCAAATCCTTGATATAAATCTGAGGGGTCCCTGCCCTTTTGGACACAAAGGCGATCTTTTTCCCGTCCGGTGAAAACTCGGGGGAAACATCAATCCCCCAACTTCTAGTTAATCTCTTAATAACTTTCCCTTTTCCGGTCAACAAATAAATTTCCTGGTCCCCCTCGTAACTCAGGGTTGCGGCCAGGGCAAACTGGCCAGGGACCCAGTCAGGGGTGATGTTTACCCCCTTGAAACGAACCGAAGCTCCCCGGTTCTGCTTCAGATTTTTTATGTAAAGATCGGGATTCCCCTTCACATAGGAGGTGTAGGCCAGCCATTGACCGTCCGAGGACCAGGACGGTGACAGGGAGATGCTGTTGTGGCGGGTCACCTGCCTGGGCTGATATCCGTCAAAATCGCAGACAAAAATCTCCTTGTTTTTCCCCTGGGTGGAGATAAAGGCCAGCCTGCTTGAAAAGATTCCCCGGTTTCCGGTGAGATGAAGGGAAATTTCGCTACAGAAGCGGTGGACCATCCTCCTGATATCAGTGGGGCCTCCGGAATAAACCTTTCCCACCAGCAACCGTTCGGTAAAGGTGTCAAACAACCTCAGCTTGAGCTGGACGGTATCACCGGATTTGACAACACCTCCGGTCACCAGAAGCTCAGCCCCCACCACGGTCCAGTTTTTAAAGTTGACCTCAGCCCGTGTGATCCCGGTCACAGCCGGTTCCTCGATATAGGAGGCCTTTTCCAGAACCTTGATATATCCGGTGAATTCAAGGGCATTGGCAAGAATGGTTCTGGCCTCCAGGGCAAGCCCAGCCCCGGCATCCTGTCCCCCGAGGAGCTTGAAATCGGGGACGGCCACCGGACTCTTCCTGAGAAAGGGATCGCTGATGTTGATATAGGCGTGTTGCGCAGCAACATACCGGGGAAAAACACCCCCGAAGAGCAGCACGGTCATGACAGTGCAAAGCAATAAATTTCTGTTTCCAAGCATAGAAGTATCTATTTCAGTCCGGAGGGTGTAAATTTAAGGCCGATCTCATAGGAGGCATACCCCTTTGGAAGCGGCGACAAGGGACTCGATTTCTTGACAGCTTTCAGGGCAGACTCGTCCAGGTAGCGGTTTCCGGAGCGGGTTTCAAACCAGACATCCCGGATCTGACCGTTTTTCAATATCTTGATCAGCACCCTTGCCTCAAGGCCTTTATCAGCCTTGGCCAACCGCTCATTAAAAGCCCAGTTCTGCCGAATTCTGTACATCAGTTCGAGATTGTACAGGTCGATTGCAGTGTAATCTGTTTTATTTCCCTTTACACCGGAACCGGACATATTGGCAATGGGTTGTGAACTGCCCTGTTTTTCCACCTCTTTTGCAAGCCGTGAAAAGGCCTTGCCAAGGGTATCCTGTGTCTGCGTCTCTGCGCTTTTGGCAACGGTCTTCTCCATTGTCTTCCGGGCACTGGCAAGGACCTTGTCGGCACGATAGGTTTTTTTCTTCATTGCCCGTTTCTTCTTCCCCGGCTTTGGTGCAGGCCTGACCGCTGGCTTCACAACCCGTACGGTTTTTTTCGCAATCGGCGCCTGTTTCACGACAGGTTTGATCGGCTCAGGTTCAGGTTCAGGTTCAGGTTCGGGCTCGGGTGCAGCCGGGGGTGGGCTCTGTTCTTTTGCAACAGGCTCAACCGGTGGACCCTGAAAGGAATCTGCGGGTCCGGAGAAATCCATGGATACGAGATCCACCTGGATTGAAGGTGGAATCACCCGCTGGGGAGACGCATTCTGAAAGACGAACACCCCCAGGATAAAAACAAGGTGCAGGACAACGGAAAAGGCATACAGGGCAATGCCGTAGCCGCCATTGCTGCCCTGATCGTCCAGCCGGGATCCCCGGGGGCGATTTGATGGGTAAAAAGCATCCATTTCAACCAATCAGGAGTCGGCTTCCGCAGGAAGGGTGATCATTCCCATGCTTTCCACACCGGCCTGCTTCACCAGAGTCATGACATTGACGACCACGCCGTAGGGAACATCCTTGTCCGCCCGCAAGAAGACCTCCCGTTTCTGCACGTTCCTCAAAATCGCCTCAAGCTTCTGGGTCAGGGTGGTCACCCCCACGGCCTGGTCATTGATAAAAACCTGGCCGTCCTTTTTCACGGAAATCACCAGGTGCTCCTCTTCCGTATCAAGGGAGGCTGAACTTGCCTGGGGCAGGTTCACATCCACCCCCTGCACCATCATCGGGGCAGTCACCATAAAGATGATCAACAGAACCAGCATCACGTCCACAAAAGGCGTCACATTGATCTCGCTCATGAGCTGATCATTGCCAAAACCAGACTGCATCACGCCCCCCTCTGTTTCTGGATATCCCGTTCGATGATGTTCAGCAGGTCCGCGACAAAGCTCTGGAGTTCTGAGTCAAGGACCCGGATTCTGTCGACAAAGTAATTATAAGCCATTACCGATGGAATGGCAACGGCAAGTCCGGCTGCAGTGGCAACAAGGGCCTCTGAGATACCGGGTGCAACCACGGCAAGGCTTGCCGAACCCGTGGTGCCGATCCCATGGAAGGTGTTCATGATTCCCCAGACCGTGCCAAACAGCCCGATAAACGGAGCGGTATTGCCGGCGGTGGCAAGAAAGGGCACCAACTGGGAAAGGCGCCTCACCTCAACGTTGATGGATCGCCTGAGGGCCCGTTTTACACTTCCAAGCCCCAAGAAATTGTAGTCCGACGCCCGGTTGTCCGGCCCGGCCCCATCAGATCCGTGGTTGAGTTCGGAAGCCTTTTTCATCTCCAGGAACCCGGCCACAAAAACCCTGGCCACCGGACTCGACTTGAGAACCCTGGCCTTGGCAAAGGCGTCGGAAAGATTCCGGCACTGCCAGAAGAGATCGGTAAAATCAACAGATTCCCGGTAGGCCTTTTTTATATACCTGAATTTGATAAATATAATGGCCCAAGAGGTGATGGAAAAAAAGAAGAGCAGCAGGAGCACAAGCTTGACCACCGGGCCTGCACTGCTCAACATATGAAAAAGTCCACTTGTTTCGGGGGTCATATAAACATCCGCATCTATTCGGTTAGTGATCAATCAAACTTGCGGGAACGGAAGCGTATCCCGGCTACGATAACGTAAGTAAGCTATACGAGCAAGCCCGCCATGTCAAGTATTCCATTAAAAAAGCCCCTGCACAGAAAGTGCAGGGGCTAGGCTAACTAAAGCTTATGGGGACTGGATTACATCATGCCGCCCATGCCACCCATGCCGCCCATGCCGCCAGGCATTCCGCCACCAGGCATTCCGCCGGCATCCGAATCTTCGGGCTTGTCAGCAATCATCGCCTCTGTTGTCAGCATTACAGATGCAACGCTTGCTGCATTCTGAAGGGCATAACGAACAACCTTTTTAGGATCGATAACACCAGCTGCAATGAGGTCCTCATAGACATCGGTCCTTGCATTGTAACCAAAGGAACCTTCACCCTCTTTAACAGCGTTGATCACAACAGAACCCTCAACACCGGCGTTGTTTGCGATCTGACGAAGGGGCTCCTCGATTGCCCGGGCAACAACCTTGACTCCGAGTTTCTCCTCTTCGTCCGCGCCAAGACCTGCGATAACGGAGATACAGCGAACAAGAGCCACACCACCGCCGGGAACAACACCCTCCTCAACAGCTGCACGGGTTGCGTTAAGCGCATCCTCAACCCTGGCTTTCTTCTCTTTCATCTCAGTCTCAGTAGCAGCACCAACACTGATAACAGCAACGCCGCCGATCAGTTTTGCAAGGCGCTCCTGGAGTTTCTCACGATCATAGTCTGAAGAAGTCTCCTCAACCTGGGCACGGATCATCTTGACTCTGCCCTCAAGGTCTTCCCTGGCTCCGGCACCGTCGATGATGGTGGTGTTATCCTTGTCAATGACAACGGATTTAGCCTGACCAAGATCGTTTACGCCGACATTCTCAAGTTTGAGACCAACCTCTTCGGAAACAACCTGTCCGCCTGTAAGAATGGCGAGATCCTCGAGCATGGCCTTTCTTCTGTCACCAAAACCGGGAGCCTTGACAGCGGCAACGTTCAAGGTACCGCGGATCTTGTTGACAACCAGAGTAGCAAGGGCTTCGCCTTCGATATCCTCGGCAATAATAACGAGGGGTTTGCCCATTTTGGCAACCTCTTCGAGAACCGGGAGAAGGTCTTTCATGCTAGAAATTTTCTTGTCGCAGATGAGGATAAAGGGGCTGTCAAGCTCAGCAACCATCTTCTCAGCGTTGGTTGCAAAGTAGGGAGAGAGATAGCCACGATCAAACTGCATACCCTCGACAACATCAAGAACTGTATCCATTGACTTGGCTTCTTCAACGGTAATGACACCCTCTTTACCAACCTTGCTCATGGCCTCTGCAATGATGTTACCGATGGTCTCATCACTGTTAGCTGAGATGGTACCGATCTGAGCAATCTCTTTCTGATCCTTGGTGGGCTTGCTGATGGTCTCGAGCTCGGCAACGATCTTTGCAACAGCAAGATCGATTCCCCTCTTGATACCCATGGGGTTGTTGCCGGCAACGACAAGCTTCTGTCCCTCTTCGTAGATGGCTCTTGCGAGAACGGTTGCAGTGGTTGTACCGTCACCGGCCATATCACTGGTCTTGCTGGAAACCTCTTTTACCATCTGGGCGCCCATGTTCTCGAATTTATCATCAAGATCGATCTCTTTTGCTACGGTAACGCCATCTTTTGTAACGTTAGGGGATCCCCAGGACTTCTCGATAACAACGTTTCTACCCTTAGGTCCGAGTGTGACAACAACAGCATCTGCAAGTGTCTGTACGCCCTTGAGCATTGCTTCCCGGGCTTTGGCAGCATATTTAATCTCTTTAGCCATCTATATTTCCTCCATATAATAAAAGTGTGTATTTTTCAGTATCAATTCGCTGCTGATTGGGTTCTTACTCAACTACGCCCAGCACATCATCCTGGCGCATGATCAGGTAGTCTATACCCTCGATCTTCACCTCTGTACCGCCGTATTTGCTGAAAAGAATAGTATCGCCGACCTTGAGCTCCATGGGGATGAGTGTTCCGTCTTCGCCCACACGGCCGTTACCTGTAGCAACAACCTTTCCTTCAGCAGGTTTCTCTTTTGCTGTATCGGGAATGATGATGCCGCCCTTTGTCTTCTCAGACTCCTCCATGCGCTCAACAAGAATCCTGTCCTGCAATGGTCTTAAACTCATGATCTAGTTCTCCTTTATTTATAAATTGTTAGAGGTTTAACGATTATGTTATCGCAACTCCGGGATCGATGGGGGGAGTTACTCGTCCTTTTTTGCAGCTGGTTTGGCAGCTGGCTTGGAGGCTTCGCAAGTTTTCGCGGAACCTTCCTTGGCTTTAGAGGTGGATCCTCCGCTGGATTTCGACCCACCGTAATCGGTGACATACCAGCCTGAACCTTTTAAATGAAATGAACTCTGGGAGATGAGCTTATGCAGCGTTCCCTGGCAATGGCTGCAAGTTGTAAGAGGTTCTTCCGAGATTTTTTGAAAAGCCTCCTCGACCCTTCCGCAGTTTGTGCATTCATACTCATAAATCGGCATTTTAATTTGTTCTCCAGTGTTTGGTGTTCGTGCGTCTCAAAAACAATGATAAAATAGTCAGTCTTTATACCTTGTCAAGGAGAAGACTAAAATTTAAACCAGTTTGTCAAAACCAGGTTTAGCCCGCCACTCCCGGTAATAGTCAAGCACGGTGGCAACCCCGTCAAGACGAACCCGATTCAGGATTTTCCAGGTCAGATCGTGGACCAGCCGTTCCTCTTCCATGGCGGCCCCATGGGTGGAAGAGGCCTCGTAGATCTGTTGAAATTTTGCGAACCGGACAATATGGACAAGTTCATGGACCACGACATATAACAGAAAAGGAAAAAGCAGAAGCCGCTGTTTCTCCTCCAGGGCGGACAGAATGGCCGGATCCTGAAGGCAGATCTTATAGAAATTAAAAGAGGAGGATCCCAGGGACACATTTTTTTTCCTTGCCTCATACCCTACCACCTGGGCAAAGGGACCTGCCACCTGTTCATGGTCCGCCAGATCCTTTGCCGTTCTGACATCATAACGACTGCGCAGCCACTGTGCCGATGACATTTTAAAATAGTTACTCACAAGTTCTTCAGCAAGACATACCGCATCATCGACCTCTTTGAGCTGCCCTTCATCAAACACCAGACACTGGTTCATCCCAAAGGCTCCTTTCAAAAAAGAATGGACAGATTCCAAATCTATATGTTATGTATAGCGATTAACGGATTGTAAAGTTAAATATATAAAAAACCTGATAAAGGAGGTGATCTTTTTGGGTAGTGTTATTAAGAAAAGAAGAAAAAAGATGAGAAAACATAAACACAGAAAACTCCTTGCAAGAACAAGGCACCAGAGACGTAAGGGGAAATAAGTGAGTTTTTGAATATGAATTACGGGGTTGTGAATCCAGATGGCTTCACAACCCCGTATTCATTTCTACCTAGTTTTTAATCGACTTGAAATATTTCATAAACTCTGAGTCCGTTGAAAGAACAAGGGTACTTGACCTGTCAAGGGCCTTCTTGTAAACATCAAGGGTTCTTACAAACGAGTAGAAATCAGGATCCACACCGTATGCCGACGCATAGATCTCAGCAGCCTCAGCATCCGCACCACCCTTGACCTCCTGGGCAGTCTTGTAAGCCTCAGACCTGATCTGCTGCAGCTCCTTCTCCTTGTCACCCCGTATGTTGCTTGCCTCACCCCGGCCTTCTGAACGGAATTTTTCGGCAATCTGCTTCCGCTCGGCAATCATCCGGCCATAAACCGCTTCCCTGACCTTTTCAACATAGTTGATACGCTTGATCTTGACATCCACAAGCTCGATGCCGAACCGCTCAAGCTTAGGCTGGGCCTGCTCCAGGATCCGCCGGGTGATTTCACTTCGCCCAACCTTGATCTTGTACTTGGAGTGTTGCTCCCCATCCTCTTCTCCGACGACACCAAAGGTATCCATGGGCCGGTCGCTGTTCCTGACGCTCTCGATCAGGCGATAGGAGGTTAAAAAGTTCCGCATGGCAGGATCGATAATATCATCGAGACGCCCCATGGCGGTCACCATGTTGTTCACGGACTGAAAATATTTTATAGGATCGACAATCTTCCACCTGGCAAAGGTGTCGACCATGATATAGGTTTTATCCTTGGTGGGAACCTGCCCCGGATCACCATCCCACTCCTGGAGGTTTTTCGGAAAAAAGGTGGCCTTCTGGACAAAGGGGATCTTAAAGTTCAATCCCGGTTCTGTCACAGGCGTTCCAACCACCTTTCCAAACTGGGTGACCACCACCTGCTCTGTCTCATCTACAACATAGGCCGAAGCAAACAGGACAACGACGGCCAGAGCCAACACCCCTAACACGACTCCTTTAAACTTCATCATTTTCTGCCACCATCTCCCTTGAGCCCATCGTTAAGCGTTGCCCCCCCGCCCATATTGAGCAGAGGAAGCATGTTCGACTGCTCCGAATCAATAACATATTTTTTCCCAAGCTTTGGCAGAACCTCGGCCATGGCCTCGAGGTAGAGGCGTTTTTCCGTGATATCCTTCGCCTTGACATACTCCCGGTAAAGCGAGGTAAACCTTGCCGCGTCACCCTTGGCACGGTTAACCCGGTCCAGGGCATATCCTTCGGCATCCTTGACAACCCTTCTTGCCTCACCCCTGGCTGCGGGAATCGCCTTGTTCAAATCCTCCCTTGCCTTATAGATGAGCTGTTCTTTCTCCTGACCCGCCTCATTGACCTCGTTGAAGGACGGCTGCACCCGCTCCGGCACATTGGTTTTCTTCATCTCAATGGTCACGATGTGAATACCTGTCTCAGCCTGGGTCATCTCCTCCTGGAGACGTTCCTTGGCAGCTACGGCGATCTCTTCACGCTTGGAGATCACCTCATTGATGCTCCGGTCACCCACTACGGTTCGCATGGTTGCCTCGGCCATATCCCTGAGGATGGAGTTCACATCCTTGACCTTAAACAGATACTTATAGGGATCCGAAATCCTGTACTGCACAATCCAGGGCACAACGGCAACATTGAGATCGCCGGTGAGCATCAGCGACGCCCCCAGATTCTCGCTGTCATTGGAGAACCTTGAGTTACTGAAGGTATTGGTCCTGAAACCAAACTCCTCCTTGAGGACCCGCTTGATCTTGACCTTTGTCACACTTTCGATGCCCGAAGGCAGCTTGAAATTCAAACCCGGCTGACTGATGCGGTCATACTTGCCAAACCGCTGGATCACTCCGACTTCGTCAACCCCTACAGTGAAAAAAACCGAACTTCCAAAAAAGAGAACGAGCAGGACAACGATCAGCAATATTCCGCCCGGAAACCTGAAATGCTTAAATTTATTCAGGACATCATCCATCTGGGGAGGCTTTGGTATGCCGCCGCCGCTCTGACTATGCTCGTACTTTTCCTGTTTCTCTCTGAGCTTATCCCAATCCCAGTTCATAAATAGATTCCTATCATGGTTATTTATAACATTTAAAAGACGTTCTTAAATAATTGAGGATACAGCAATGCCAATATTTTTCAAGGAAAAAACACGAAATCCGGGAGGGACCCGGTTGCCCCTTGCCAGGGGCTGTTTTCCCCTGCCAGGAACCATAATATTCCCCTTGACTTCTCGTTTTTCCAGGGATAGGTTTTTCAAATGACTGAGAGCTATGGCAACAAGGAAACCTCGATAACCCTGAATAAAGAAGGGTCAGACACCTACACCAAGATCAGCTACCCTGTCCGGTACGGGGTCTACTCGGAAATAAAAACCCGGGATGCGGTGCTTCACTTTAACCTCAACCACGAGATCGTCCGGGCGGTTGGCAGGACCCGGCAGTGGATTCACCCCAATGAATGGCTCAAGCGAACCCGGGGCGACGACTGGGTATACTACTCCAACGGAGGATATACCGGGGTGTTCGAGGCCACCGGCGAGTACTACCTTCCCAACCTCCAATACCCGACCAACGCCATCATCGGGGGCAAACCGTTTAAAGAGCCTGCCGTAAAGGACCTTACCGAAGCCTGGCACCAAAGACTCATTGAGATCAGGGAGTCGGTAAACGGGGTGCCTTCCCAGGTGGGCCGTTTTCTGGACCAGGCCTGTGCAATCACCCCCGAAACCCTGGGTCAACGTGCCCAACAGCTGTTTGAGATATCCGGTGGAAGGGTCACGGTCATGCCCCCGGATGCCCGGCATGTGGACTATGACATCATTCCCCTGACCATCTCCCAGGGCTGCCTCTACAAATGCAGGTTCTGCCGCATCAAGACCGACCACCCCTTTGCCCTGAAAACAAGGGAAGAGATCACCCAACAGATCCTGGCGCTGAAAAAGCTATATAATAAGGACAGATCCAACTACAACTCCCTGTTTTTAGGAGAGCACGACGCCCTTGCGGCAGGCAGGGAGTTGATCGTGTTTGCAGCCGAACAATCCCTGGCGCTTTTGGGTCTTGACCGCGCAAACCTTGGGGGAAGCAACCTCTTTCTGTTCGGCAGCGTGGACTCCCTGCTTGATACCGACCCCGGCCTGTTTGACCAGCTCAACCGCCTCTTCTCCAACACCTACATCAACATCGGACTGGAATCTGCGGACCAGGAGACCCTGGACAAACTGGGGAAACCCATCACCGTGGCCAAGGTGGAAGAGGCGTTTGAAACCATCCAGGCCATCAACCACAGGTATCCCAACATTGAGATCACATGCAACTTCATCATGGACGAGAGCCTGCCCAAGGGACACTACCCTTCCTTTTTAAGACTTGTCAGGGAAAATTTTCCCCACGCAAAGTCCAAGGGAACCGTCTACCTCTCACCACTTACCATCAACCGGCCATCAAGGGAGATGGTGTTCGAGTTCAACCGGCTCAAGTGCCTGAGCCGCCTTCCCACCTTTCTCTACATCATCCAGCGGCTCTGAAACGCCCATTCCCACTTGATTTAAAAAACAGGAGATGATACCCCAACAGACCATGGAACCTATAGCGCACGTATCAATACACGGAGGCCACAGCCGCCAGTTCTGCTTCCACGCAAGGGACAGGCTCGAAGAGATCATCAACCGCTACATGGAACTTGGCTTTGCCTGGGTCGGCATCACCGAACACCTGCCAGCCCACAAGGAGACGCTCAGATACCCGGACGAGGTTAAGGAAAACCTTGATTGCGGGGATATGCTTGCCATCTTTGAAGCCTACATCCAAGAATGCAACCGCCTCAAGGAGAAATACAAAAAAGAGATCCGGATATTCACGGCCTTTGAGACCGAGACCTATTCCGGCTACGATACCATTGTGCCCGGGATGATTGCCAAACACAAACCCGATTACATCGTCGGCTCCCTGCACCATGTGGACGACCTGGGATTCGACTTTTCAAGAAAGCAATACATAGAAACGGCACTGCGGCTTGGCGGCATCGACGCTCTCTATGAACGCTACTTTGACCAGCAGTATGAGATGATCCAGGCCATCGATCCCGCGGTTGTGGGCCATTTTGACCTGGTACGGATCTTTGACCACGACTATGAAACAAGGATAAAGAAACCATCCATCTGGCAGAAGATCGTGAGAAACCTGGAACTGATCAAAGAGCGGAAAACCGTCATGGACTACAACCTCAGGGCCTTAGCCAAGGGCGCCAGGGAACCGTATATAACAGCCCCCATCCTTGAACTTGCACAAAAAATGGGAATAACGGTTATTCCCGGGGACGACTCCCACGGTGTTTCCGACATCGGCAAAAACATGGACCGGGCCGTTGAGACCCTTCATAAACTTGGATTTGACACAAACTGGAGCCTTCCCCGGCTCTATCAATGGAAGGAAGAGAACCCATGAGAGCCGTCATACAGCGGGTCACCCGGGCAGAGGTCCGGGTTGAGGACGAAATCACAGGAGCCATAAAGGCTGGACTTGTTGTGTTGCTGGGGGTTGAGGAGAACGATTCTGAAACCGATGCAGAAAAGCTCTGCGACAAGATAACCAAGCTTCGGATCTTTGAGGATGAAAAGGGCAAGATGAACCTGTCCCTTACGGACATAAAAGGGGAACTCCTGGTCATCTCCCAGTTCACCCTCATGGCAGACTGCTCCCGGGGCAGGCGCCCCTCCTTTGTCAAGGCGGCCCCGCCTGAAATGGCCGAGGCCCTGTACAACCATTTTGTCGAAACCGGCAAAAGCCTTGGAATCACCACGGCAACCGGCAGGTTCCGGGCCATGATGGACGTGAGTCTCACCAACTCAGGCCCCGTGACCCTGCTCCTTGATTCCACGGATAAAAAAGGGTAATTTTAAAACAGGCACTGCGGTTGTTTACAACATATTTCCAGGAGGCATATGAAGGCGTTCATTAAAACCCTGGCAATACCGGTGATTCTCATCCTGGCAATGCCTGTTGCCGGAACGGTTTTCTTTGGGAACCCCCTTGCGCCCTATCTTCATTTTCCGCCCAGGCCTGTGTACCAACCCCATGCTCAGTTTTCACCGGACCTGTTCGTCCTGGGACTGACAATATGCCTGGCCTTTGTTTTCCCCTTTATCATCAAAGGAGTCAGATCCGGCCACGGGCTCAGGCAGGAACGAGGGATCCGATTCCCCCTTCCCTGGTGGGGTAAGGGGGCCGGGGTCGGCCTGATCGTCTTCTGGATACTTGCCTGGACACGGTTTTCCTGGTTTGCCCCCCTCCAGAACCACACCTTCTTCCCCCTGTGGCTCATGTTCATCATCCTGGTGAACGGGCTCACCGTCAAGGTAAGCGGCACCTGCCCCCTGACAAAAAGGCCCAAACGCTTTGCCATACTATTTTTGGTGAGCGCCCTCTTCTGGTGGATCTTTGAATATCTTAACCGCTTTGCCTCCAACTGGTACTACGACACCCCGGACTATACACCGCTGACCTACTGCCTCCTTGCCACTCTATCCTTTTCAACGGTGCTGCCGGCCGTGGCAAGCGTACAGGCCCTGCTTGCCACCCGTCCCGTTTTCAGGAAGGGATTCAGCAACTTTTTAAAAATCGGATTTGCCTGTTCAAGGGCTTTTGCCTTTGCCGCCCTTGTTCTCTCCTCTATCTGCCTCTTTTTAATCGGAATCCGTCCGGACTATCTTTTTTTCCTGGTGTGGATAGCGCCCTTTGTGATAATTGTAAGCGCCCGGACCCTTGCAGGCGAACCCACCATCCTTGGGGAGACAACCAGGGGGGAGTGGAACCAGGTGGTCTCCCATGCCCTTTCGGCACTGGTATGCGGCTTTTTCTGGGAGATGTGGAACTATTACAGCCTTGCAAAGTGGCACTACTCGATTCCCTTTGTCCATGCAGTGGAGATCTTTGAAATGCCGGGACTTGGATATTTCGGCTATCTTCCCTTTGGGCTCGAGTGCGCCCTTATTATTGAACTTGTTTTAAATAAATGGAACACGAATGAAAACTGACAACCTCGCCGTCGTGCTTGTGGAGCCCCAGGGCCCCCTTAATATCGGTTCTGTATGCAGGGCCATGATGAACTTTGGATTTTCAAACCTTCGCATTGTCAACCCATGCAAAGACTTTAACGGCCTCGAAGCAAAAAAGATGGCCCTGTCCGCCCTGCCCCTCCTTGAGAACGCCATGGTGGTCGACACCCTGGAGGAGGCCCTCAAGGACTGCCACCTTGCCTTTGGCACCACACGGCGCTTTGGAAAGTACCGCCAGGATTTCCTGCCCCCGGAGGATTTTGGTGAAACCGTTGCATCCCAAGGGGACGACATCAGATGCGCCCTTGTCATGGGAAGGGAGGACCACGGGCTCTACACTTCGGAACTGGAACTCTGCCAGCACTTCGTCACCATCCCCACGGAAAGTGCCTACGCATCCATGAATCTCTCCCATGCAACCGGAATCTGTCTCTATGAGATCTCCAAGGCCCTTGGAAAAACCATTGCCCTCAAGACCGGATCAAAGCCCCCTGCAACCGGAGAAGATCTCAGCAGCATGTACGCCCACATGCAAAAAACCCTGTGCGACATCGATTTTCTAAATCCCCAGAACCCCGAACATATTTTGAGAACCTTCAGGCGGATATTTGGACGGGCAGGCCTTGACAAGCGTGAGGTTGCAATCATCCAGGGACTCATGGGGCGCATCGACTGGACCGAGTCCGAGCGGAGAAAGAGCCTTGAAACCGAGTAAACAAAAGGGGACGCTTCCATAGAAGCGTCCCCTTACGTGTACAGGTGCTCAGGATTGATCCCCATTGAAAAATTCAAGGAACGTTTTTCTTGCCTCCGTCCTCTCCTCCTGCTCATCAAGCGCAACTTTGTCCTCGCTTGCAAGCCTGAGCCAGACCTGTGTGTACTCTTCGATGGCGTGCTCCAGCAGCTCATCAAAGACACCGGGATCGGCCTCTTCCACTTTTTCTATTCCGGTTTTGATGATCTGAAGAAAATCGGAATCATCAACACTCTCGAACTCAAGGTCATAGTTTTTGTTAAATATTCCGGTAAGCATCGCTTTTACCGTTTTCAGCTTGTCCATCATCTCTCCTGTTGCTGTATTCTGTTTCAAAAATCTCCTAATCTATCACCAGAACATCTGAAATGCCAGCACCTTTACGGACTTTTTTTCAATATTTCGTGATGGAACGCCAACCTAAACCTGATCCCAATGTGAAAATAAGGGCAACAAGATAAGCCTGCCCCCAATGCAAAAAACCTTGACAATCCCATCCATACCCGCACAATAAATGGTACATGTCTGCTGATCGTTTCTAACCGGAAGCATATGTTTCAAAACAATCCGTTAAAGGAGGCCACCATGGATATCGTCGACTTTACCAATGTTTTTCAGATGCTGGAACAGACCGTGGAAAACTCGCCCCGGGACCCGGCCTTTCGGTGGATCGGCCAGGATGAGGAGGTGACCACCGTCACCTGGAAAGCATTTTACGACCAGGTGGAAACGGTGTCAAAGGGCCTCATGGCCCTGGGCCTTGACAAGAACGACAAGGTCAACGTGATCAGTTACTCCTGCTACAAATGGGTACTCACGGATCTTGCCGCCATGGCCATGGGTTGCGCCACCGTGGGCATATACCACTCGAATCTTCCAACGGAGATGGCCTACATCATCAACCATTCCGATGCAAGAATCGTTTTTGCCGAGGACAATACCCAGCTGGACAAGCTTCTTGAGATCAGGGCCGAGATCCCCGGGATAGAGCGGGTGATCCTGTTTGAAGGCGATCCCGGAGAGGACGACTGGATCATGGGATTTGATGTTTTTATGCGCCTTGGAACAGAGATTTCCACCGGGGATTTTAACGCAAGGGTCCGGGAAGTGAGTCCGGGGGATGTGGCCGCCATTGTCTACACCTCGGGAACCACCGGGGTTCCAAAGGGAGCGGTCCTGACCCATGATAATATCACCTTCACGGCCCAGTCAGCCTTCCTGACCTTTGACTGGCAGGTTGGGGACGAGACCTTTCTGTTCCTGCCCCTGGCCCATGTGTTTGCACGGACCTGCGTGTACACGGCCCTGCTCTGCGGGACTCCCACCTTTTTTGCCCGAAGCATGACAACGGTGATCGACGATATCAAGGTTGCCCGGCCCCACTGGTTTGCAAGCGTTCCCCGCATCTATGAGAAGATCCACGCAAAAATCCTGGCCAATGCCGAGGCAAAAGGAGGCATTGCCCTGAAGATTTTCAACTGGGCTCTGGGCACCGGGGCTGAGGTGACCCGTCTCCAGGTTGAGAAGCGCCCCCTTCCCCTCTGGCTTACCCTCAAATACAAGGTTGCAACAAAACTTGTGTTTGAAAAGATTCACCAGGCCCTGGGCAACCGGGTGCGCTGGTGCATCAGCGGGGCCGCCCCCATAAATCCCGACATCATAAGATTCTTCCACGGCGCCGGCATCAGGGTGCTCGAGGGGATCGGCATGACGGAAAACACCTCCTTCTCCAACGTCACCCGCCATGACGACATCCGGTTCGGATGGGTGGGCCCGCCGGGTCCGGGCATTGAACAAAAAACCGGTAAGGACGGAGAGATCCTGTTCAGGGGACGCAACGTGATGAAGGAATACTATAAGATGCCTGAAAAGACAGCAGGAACCCTGACCAAAGACGGGTGGCTTTTGACCGGGGATCTCGGGGAGATCGACGGTTCAGACAACCTCAGGGTCACGGGCAGGAAAAAGGATCTCATCATCACCTCAGGGGGGAAAAACATCGCCCCCGAGCCCATCGAAGGCATTCTTGCCACCTGCACCTACATCAACCAGGTGATGATCCTGGGAGACAGGGAGCGGTTTTTAACGGCCGTGGTGACCCCGGATCCCGACACCGTGTCAGACTGGGCAAGGGAGAACCGGATCCCCTTTGAAACCGTGGAAGATCTTGTTCAATCCAAGGAAGTAAAAGCGTTGATCCAGGGCGAGATCGAGGAGAAAAACCGCGACCTCGCCTCATTTGAGAGCATCAAAAAGGTCATTATCGTACCGGAGTTCACCATTGATAACGGCTTGATGACCCCGACCCTGAAGCTGAAAAAAGCCAGGATCAGGGAGCGCTATCAGCAGGAGATAACAGCCATGTACCAAGGCTCCCCCTGACGTTATGCTTTGGGAGATGCCTCCGGCAATAAGCTAATAAGCTAGGCCTGACCCCAAATGGTGACCGAGGGGAACCTGGACTTTTCCGTGTGGGGATAGAACTTGGCCCCTGAAAAGATGTTCATGAACTCCTGGTTCACGTTGAGCTCCACATAGGTCAGGTTCTCCCGGATGGTGGCAATCTCGTCAAAGAGGTCCGGGTCGAGCAGCAGCCTGGCCGATCCCTCAAGGGAGGAGTTGCCGAGCACCTGGAATTTCTCCAAAGGGATATCCGGCAGCATGCCGATGGAGATGGCAGACCTTGGATCGATAAAAGAACCAAAGGTGCCGGCCACATAAAACCGCTCAAGGTCGTCAAAGCCGATGCCTGCGGTCTGCTGCACAATCACCTCGAGGATGGAGTGCATGGCCGCCTTGGAGCTCGTCAACGAGTTCAGGTCCACCTGGCTGAGGGCAATGGGCTGACCCGTTCCTGACTCAGGGGCCTGCACCAGCTCAAAGGTGTGAATGCCCTCCGTTGCCACCAGGCGGTCGCCGCAGCGGTCCTTTGAAAACTTGCCCCTGATATCCACCATGCCGGACAAAAACAGCTGGGCCGCAAGATCGATCATCCCCGAACCGCAGATGCCGATGGCAGGCTTCTCTTCGATGGTGTGCACCTCAATGTTGCAGGTTTCAGGATCGATCACCACCCGGTCGATCACGCCTGGGCCTGCGGTCATGCCCATCTTGCTCATGCCCCCTTCAAGGGCCGGGCCGGCGGCACCGGCACAGGCAATGAGCCAGTCACGGGTTCCCAGCACCACCTCGGCATTGGTGCCTACGTCCACCATGATGGAGGGCGCCTCCCGTTGATGGATGCCGGCGCAGAGGATGCCGGCAATGAGATCCCCGCCAAAATAACTGCCGATGTTGGGGAAGAGAAAGACCCTGGCATTGGGGTTGAGCCGAATACCAATGGACACGGCATCCATGGGATCGGGCACGTTCACTCCCGGAATATAGGGTTCCCGGATGATGTAGGAGGGATCGATGCCGAGGAAAAGGTGGGTCATGGCCGTATTTCCGGCACAGGTCATAAGATAGACCGATTCCACGCCAAGCCCCGCCCCTTCACAGAGTTCCCGGGTCTTGGCATTCACGGATTCAATGATGGAGGCTCTGAGCTCCTCAAGTCCCTGGGCGTCCTTTGCATGGTGGATCCTTGCCAGGACGTCCGGGGCGATCCGGATCTGGGGATTATCAAAGCCGCTCTCCCCAAGGGCCTCGCCGGTTTCAAGATCCATGAGCCTTGCCACCACCCGGGTGGTGCCGATGTCCAGGGCAATGCCGCAAAGGGGATCACTCCCGTCCGGGTCTTCCACACCCACCACCCGCCACCCGAAGGTCTCCCGGAACAGGACCGTCTTCAGCCGGTGGTTGAACGCCCTGAGCCGACCGGGTAAGGTTTTGGCAACCCCGAGGGGCACCACCACCCGGTCCGTGGCAAGCTCCTTTTTAAGAACCGCCTTGAGGCGCTCCACATCGGCAATGTTGTTTCCAAGGGCCGGTACAGGAAGCTCAATGCGCCTGACAAACCCTTGCGCACCTGCCATTATTTTGCCCCCCGGTTTGCTTCAAGCCTTGCCTTGAGCCTCGGGAAATCCGAAAGATTGGTGTGGGGAAGAAACAGGGCCCCCATGTAATGATCCATGTAGGAGGGGGTCTCGGCAAGCTCGAAGTTGGTCATCATCTTGACCACCTCACCCACATCCCTTCTCAGCCGGTTGGTAAAGGAGCTCATCTTGGCCCCCAGCAGGGAGCTGTTGCCAAGATAGGTGACCCGCGCGGGATCGGTCTCCGGAAGCAGGCCGATGGTCATCGCCTTTTCAAGGTCGATGTATGAACCAAAACCGCCGGCAAGGATCACCTCCTCGATGTCGTTGATGGTGAGTCCCACCTCCTCGAGCAGGGTCTGGGCACCCGAGTACATGGCGCCCTTGGCCCGGATCAGGTTATCGATGTCAGGCTCGGTAATGGAGATATCCCGGTCGATCTGGGTGGCATCCTTCCACACCAGCACATACTCCCAGACATCTTCACCCATACGGATCCTGTCGGTATCAAGGGTCCGGTCGAACTTGCCCCTGTTGTCGATGACGCCTGTCTCAAAGAGCCGTGCCACGATGGTGATGAGGCCGGACCCGCAAATTCCCTTGGGCCGGACATTGCCGATTGTCATGATCATCGGTTCAAGGGTCAGGGGATCAATGGAAAAATCCTCGATGGCACCCTTGGCTGCCCTCATGCCGAAGGTGACGCCCCCGCCCTCAAATGCCGGGCCTGCCGAACAGGCGGTGCAGGCCATCCAGTCCTTGTTGCCGATGACAATCTCGGCATTGGTGCCAATGTCCATGAACAGGGTGAGCTTGTCGGTTCTGTACATGCCCGACCCCATCACCCCTGCAACGATATCCCCCCCCACATAACTTGAGACTCCGGGATAAACCAGGGCAATGCTGTGCCCGGCAAGGTCAATGCCGACGTCAGATGCCGGGAACGGGGGATAGAGGATCGAGGCAGGCACATAGGGAGCCCGCCGTATGTAGCTGGGATTGATCCTGAGGAGAAGCTGGGTCATGGTGGAGTTGCCGGCAAGGGTGATGGTGGTGATCTCGTTCCTTGAGATACCGGCCTTTGAAATGATCTTTCCAAGCACCTTGTTGATGGTCTCCACCACTTTTTTCTGGAGAACCTCAAGGCCGTCCTTCTTTTCCGAGAACATGATCCTTGAGATCACATCCTCCCCGTAACTGATCTGGCCGTTGAAATCACCGTAGCTTGAGAGCACCTCACCTGTATTCAGGTCAAGGACCTCACCATAGATGGTGGTGGTTCCGATATCCATGGCAACGGCAAAATTCCTGTCCGTGGTGTCACCGGGTTCGATGTGGACGATCTGGTTCTTTCCATCCTTGCGCACCGGCCTGACAATGGTTGCCGTGACCTTGAAATCTCCCTGCCTCAACAGGTCCGGAATGGTTCGCATCACATTGAGGTCGGTGACCAGCCGGTGCTCGCCGTGCTCCATTTTAAGGTGGTGGAGCAATCTTGTCACATCGGCGATGTTGTCCTGGGCCGTGGGTTCGGGCAGATCCAGGTACTTCTTTTCAACCGGAGGGATGAAGAGGCCCTGCTCCTTGAGCTCGTCAAGGTCGAAACTCCTGATCCTGGCCGTATGCCGGGGAGAGGCCTGGAGGTTCAGGACACTTGCGTCCACATCCGACTCCACGGGGATCCTCACCACAAGGTCGGAATGAACCCGGGCCAGGCAGGCCAGGCGGTATCCCTGGTCTATGTCCTCGGGAGAAAGCCGCTCGGAAAGCCCATCCTCAACCTCCCCCTGTTCGATAATAACCCTGCATTTGCCGCAGACACCCTCGCCGCCGCAGGAGGCATTCACATGAACCCCCGCTTCCATGGCAGCCCGGATTAGATTTTCGCCTTCAGCGACCTCGATCTTCCTGTCATGGGGCAGGAAGGTAATTGTATGCTTCTCCATCCTATCTCCTCTCCCGCCCCAGGTATCTTTGTCAACAGCTCCGAAGTTCAGGAAGCTGCAGATTCCACGAGCCTGCCCAGATTGGACGCAAGGTTTAAAAGGCTTTCTGCGCTTTTATCCACCAAGGTGGTATTATCCCTTACATCATCAGCAGTCTGATCCACCTCAGCTATATGGCGGGAAACACTCTTCATATTATCGTTGTTTTCATCCAGCATCCTCGATACTTCGCAAAAACCCGAGGATACCTCACCAATATTCTTAGACACCTCTTCAAATGCAACAGACTGCTCCTCAACCGCAGCAGCAATGGACCCTACCCTCTGGTTGGCGTCCAGGACCACCTGGGAGATCTTTGATATCTCCGCGGACGAAGCCGAAGTCGATTGCTGAATCTCCATCACCTGGCTCTTGATCTCATCGGCAGACCCTGCGGTCTGAACAGCCAGCTCCTTGATCTCGGTTGCGACCACGGCAAACCCCTTGCCGGCCTCCCCCGCCCTTGCAGCCTCGATGGTGGCGTTCAGGGCAAGCAGGTTGATCTGCCCTGAGATATCGCCAATGGCCTCTGTTATGGCCGTGATGGCCCTGGCAGACGCTCCCAGTTCGTCCATCTTGGCGGTGGCGGATTCACTCTGGGTCAACGCCTCTTCCGTGACTGCCCGGGTCTGTTCGCTGCTCTTTGCAATCTCGTTGATGGTGGCGGTCATCTGCTGGGCCGCAGCAGCAATGTTGTCAAAATTTTCCGTTGCCTGGCCCATGACCGAAACCACGGCCCCGGAGTTTTTATCCACCTGGTTTGCAAAGCCCAGAATCTCCTTGAGTTTATGACTCATGTGGGAGGCATTTTCCGTCATTTTACCGGAAAACCCGGACAGGTCCTGTGACGAACGGTTGAGATTCTCGGCATTTTCATAGGTCCCCTTAAAAACCGCCTCCATCTTCCGGGTGTGCAAAGAGATCTTTTCACTGTTTTTAACGTTATCCCAATACCACAGGTAGTTATCCTTTGCCATCCTGATAAACATGAACATTGAAAAAAGAGCGATAACGGAAATCCCGATGGCCTGGGTTGTCCCGTTGATAAATCCCCAGACGGAAATGGGGAGCAGCATGAGCAGGATAAAGCCCCGGGCGACGGAGAGTCTCGGGGCAAGGGAGCTTGTGGAGCCTGCAGCAATACCGCAGACAATGATCTGGGTAAACATGAAGGGCCATTCGATCTTGTAGTAATGGGCCACCATATAAGTAAATCCTCCCCACAGGGCTCCTGACAGGTAATTTGCCACCGTCAGTGTTGAATTCCAAACTTCAGGTGCGGAATCATATCGGTCCGGAGCCCTTTTGGCAAGGACCATTCGCAGGGTGGATACAAAAAATATCAGGAGCCCGAAAACCATCAGCTGAACGGGATAATCACTCTTCATGGGGGTGACAACAGCTAAAAATAAAAACAGAAAAAAATGGGCCAGAACCGAAGTACGGGATCTCCTTGCAAGCTCCAGGATCGCCTCTTTCTTGTACTTCTCCATGAGCCGGGGGTCAACGACCTTCTCCATAACTACAACTCCTTTTCCTATATTTAACAAAAGTTATCTACAAGAACACTGATCATGTTTATGTCACACAAACGCCCCTGTCAAGTACAATAGCGATTTCAAAGGTTTGACCCGGGTAAAGACAAGAAAAGCCCCCGGGCATCCGGGGGCTTTTCCTATCTCTTCTTTTTAAAAAAGTTATTTTTTTTCTACGTGAACCATCATCCATCCCAAGCGTGTCCGGGAGTATAGCATCAAAGGAAATCTTCCACGGACGTATACCCAAGCCCAAAGGCATCTGCCACGGCCTTGAAAGTGACCTTACCCTTGATGACATTGGCTCCCGGCCGGATCTCAAGGTTCTCCGCCATGGCCTGCTTCCACCCCTTGTTGGCGATTTCAAGGGCATAGGGAAGGGTTGCGTTGGTCAGGGCCAGGGTCGATGTCCTTGCAACGGCCCCCGGCATATTGGCCACACAGTAATGGACAACACCGTCGATCACAAAAGTGGGATCGTCATGGGTTGTAGGCCTTGAGGTCTCAAAGCAACCGCCCTGATCGATGGCGACATCCACGATGACAGCCCCGGGTTTCATCGTCTTGAGCATATCCCGGGTCAACAGCTTGGGTGCCCTGGCACCCGCCACAAGAACGGCACCGATCACCACATGGGCCCGGGCCACAAGCTCCCGCAGGAGTGCCGGGTTGGACATCAAAGGAAAACAGTTGGCAGGCATCACATCATCAAGGTAGCGAAGCCGGTCAAGGTTGGTGTCGAGGATATACACCTTTGCCCCGAGCCCGCAGGCCATCTTGGCTGCATTGACCCCAACGACCCCACCGCCGATGACCAGCACAGTGGCAGGTTCAACCCCGGTGACGCCGCCAAAGAGGACACCCATGCCCCCCTGGGGCATCTCAAGGTATTTTGCTCCCTCCTGGGCGGCCATGCGGCCGGCCACCTCGCTCATGGGAAGCAGCAGGGGCAGGGCTCCGTCTGTTTTTTCAATGGTTTCGTAGGCGATGGCGACGCAGCGGCTCTTGATAAGGGCACGGGTCTGGGCCTCGTCCGCGGCCAGATGAAGGTAGGTAAACACGATCTGATCCTCCCGGATAAGACCGTATTCCGAGGGCTGGGGCTCCTTGACATGCATGACCATCCCGGCCTTCTGATAGATCTCCCCGGGGGTGCCAACCATGGTGGCTCCGGCAGCCAGGTAGTCTGAATCCGGGTATCCGCTACCCTCTCCGGCCCCTTTCTCCACAAGGACTTCATGGCCGTTCTCGATCAGGGCAATGACCCCGGCAGGAGTCATGCAAACCCGTTTCTCGGCAACCTTGATCTCTTTTAAAATTCCAATAATCATCGTAAACCTCCAGTTGTTTTAATTGATACAACAAACTTTACAACTTTCCCTGACAACGCCTCCGTGGATTAAAAGTGGATTGAAACCAGGTGATTTAAGACGATCTTAAGCAGACACGCTCCTTTGGTAAGAATAAGGCGATTCCGCCATCGTAATAACGATGGTTAACCCCCATTGAACCACGTTTTTTCCCGTGGTTCAACCCCGGAAGACGATAAAAAAAACAATTCTTTTACAGGGGATTATGAAATTTCATTGGCAAAAACTTGTTTTTTGTTTAAAAAAGAGTAGTTTTTGTATTAATGATCAATCCCAAATTGGTCCCAAAGATTACGACTCGCTAATACTGAAATATAATTAAGGGGAAGGGTAATGGAAAAAATTGATGTACCCAGGCTTATAAACATTGTTGGAGAAGATAATGTAAAGACGGATCCGGCAGATCTCTACATTTACGGTTCAGACTCCTCCGTCCATTCTGCCAGGCCCTGGGTGGTGGTAAGACCCGGAAATACGGAGCAGGTCCAGGCGATCATGGCTTTTGCAAACGAAGAAAAGATTCCCGTCATCACCCGGGGCGGCGGTTCGGGAATGTGCGGACAAACCGTGCCTGTCAAGGGTGGCATCACCCTGGACATGAAGCGGATGAACCGAATCCTTGAAATCAACCCCTCGGATGTCTTTTGCAGGGTGCAGCCGGGCGTGGTGGATGACGACCTGAACCATGCGCTCAAACCCTTTGGCGTCTTCTACCCCCCCACCCCTGCCTCGAGCAGGATCGCCACCATCGGCGGGGAGATTGGAAACAACGCAAGCGGAGTCCGTTCGGTGAAATACGGAGCGACCCGGGACAGCGTCCTTGGAATGAAGGTGGTACTGCCGGACGGAAGCCTTGTCACCCTTGGGGCAAGAACACGGGTTGAGGCCACAGGCTACCAACTCCACAAGCTCATCGTCGGATCCGAAGGCACCCTGGGGGTGGTGGTTGAAGCCACCTTGAGTTTTGTGCCCATCCCGAAATTCAGATGCCTTGGCATGGCCAACTTTGACCGGCTCGAGGATGCAGGCCAGGCCATTGCCGACATCATGGCAAGCGGGGTTGTGCCCTCCATGCTGGAGCTGGTTGACAGCGTCGCAATCAAGGCCGTGAACAAAACCATGGATCTGGGGCTTCCCGAGGTGGAGGCGGTGCTTCTCTACGAGGCCGACGCCATGGTCAAGGAAGCCGTGGACCATGAGATCAACGCCATGCAGCAGGTGTGCAAAAAACACGGTGGCACAGGACTCACGAGCAGTTACGATGCCGCAGAGCGGGCCAAGATCTTCATGGGCAGGAAAAAACTTTTTCCGGCGCTCTCAAAGTTCAGCGATGTGCTCTCAAGCACCTCCCTTGCCGACGACATGGCCGTTCCCTACTCAAAGATGGCTGAAACAGCAAGAACGATCCACGAGATTGCAGAGAGGAACAACATCATCATGACCGCCTATGGCCATTGCGGTTCAGGCTGCATGCACACCAAGATCCTGATGGAGCCCACCCGACAGGACCAGTGGGAATCGGCAAGAACTGCGGTGGCTGAGATCTACGAATATGTCCGCTCGGTCAAGGGAACCACCTCGGCGGAACACGGCATCGGCATCTCAAAGGCATCGGCATTCAAGGCTGAGAAAAGCGACAGCCTTGACCTGATGAGGAACATCAAAAAGGCCTTTGACCCCAACAACATCCTCAATCCCGGCAAGCTGATGGACGCCCATGAAGACTGGGTAACTGCAACCGATCTTAGGTACACGATTGCCTGACACTGACATTGAACGTAAATGGAGTCACACTGATGGAAACACGACCGTTTGAAACAAAACACCTTGATAAATGGAAATCCAACCTGGACAGCTGTATCCGCTGCGGCTACTGCTACGAACATTGCCCGGTTTTCAAAGACACGCGATGGGAATCCGATGCTCCAAGGGCTAAAATGATCATGATCTATGGGTTGCTCTCAGGCAAGCTTGAGCCCTCAGCCTATATCTCCGACAAGATATCCTCCTGTTTTTACTGCCAGCGCTGCGTTGCCGCCTGCTCAAGCGGCGTGCCCCTGACCGATATCATCACGGACGCCAAACGGGACTTCCAGGGCACCGAGTTTGAAACCCCCGGCACAACCTCCGTCACCAACACGGACTGCGCCCTCTGCCTTGCCTGCGTCAGGGCCTGTCCCCATGAGGCAAGGGAGTTCATCAACGGCAAGATCGTCACCGACACGGTCAAGTGCCAGAGCTGCGGCATCTGCGTGGACATCTGCCCCAACCAGGCAGTGGCAACCCACCTGAGCTACGGCACGGACCGTTCCTCCCTCAACCAGGAGATCGGAACCTTCCTTGACAAGGATAACGCCAAGGCGATCGTGTTCGGCTGCAACTGGTCCTATTACCCGGATCTTCAATCCTCGGTCATGGACCCCACAGAGGATCCCGAGTACAAGATCCTGATCAACATGTGCGGCGGCCGCCTGGAGAAACCCCTGCTGCTGGAGCCCCTGCTCCAGAACGCCTGGGGGGTCCTTGTGGCCTGCTGCCCGGACGGGGATTGCGAACACGACGGCAATGTCAAGGCTAAGACCCATGTGGCAGCCCTTCGGGAGCTTCTCAAAGAGATGGATATTGATGAGGACCGAATCCAGCTGGTGCAGATTGCCCATGGAGACAAGACTGGATTCCAGGCCTCCATCGACACGTTCATGGAAAAAATAAACGAACTTGGACCCTTAAACAACCGATAAGGAAACAATCATGCAGATAAAGGTGCCCTACGGAAAAGAGGGAGAAAAGACCGTAACAATCAGTGACCAGCTTGATACAAGCTTTCTCGAAGCCAACGAGGTGGAAATAAAAGAACCGGGAATGCTCCTGGACCAGGCATTGAACACCCCCATCAGCAGCCCCAGCCTGAAAGACTTTCTGGCAGATGCCAGGGATCTTCTGGTCATTGTCAATGACGCCACCCGGCCCACCCCCACCAAACAGGTGATGGATGTCATCTACGACCAGATGGCCCATCTTCCGGTGAAGTTCATCATAGCCACGGGCGCCCACAGGGGCCCGAGCCATGAGGAGTATCTCCAGATCTTTGGCGATCACTATGAAAAGATCAAGGACGACATCCTTGTCCATGATGCAAAAAAGTCCGAAGATATGGTCTTTCTGGGCAAGAGTACCAACGGAACCGAGATGTATGTCAACAAGGCCGGGGTGGACGCCCACAAGATCATCATCATCGGATCGGTGGAGCCCCACTACTTTGCAGGCTACACAGGGGGCCGGAAATCCTTTCTGCCGGGGATCGCAGGGTTCGACACCATCGAGCAGAACCACAAGCTGGCGCTGGTTCCCGAAGCCCGGGCCCTGGCCCTGGAGGGCAACCCGGTCCACGAGGACATGGTGGATGCCCTGTCCGTTGTGAAAAAGGAGATCTTCGCCATCATGACGGTGCTGGACAAGAACCACAGCATCTATGCCGTCACCGCAGGCGATATCCACGACTCCTTTATGGAGGCAACCCACAAGGCCAACGAGGTGTTTGCAGCCCCGGTAAAAGAGAAGGCCGACATCGTGGTCTCCGTGGTCAAGTTCCCCGGGGACATCGACCTCTACCAGGCCCAAAAAGGAATCGACAACGCAAAGCTTGCCCTGAAAGAGAACGGCATCCTGATCCTGGTGGCCAAGTGCCGCTGCGGCATCGGCGGCAAGGCCTTTGCTGATCTCCTGGGCAGCTGCGACACCCCCCAGGAGGTGCTGGACACCATTGAAAAGGGGTACAAGCTCGGCTACCACAAGGCTGCCAAGATGGCGGAGATCGGCATCTGGGCCGAGATGTGGGCCGTGACGGATGTAGAGCCCGAGACCATTGAAAAGCTTCTTATAAGGCCCTTCGGCTCCCTCCAGGATGCCCTGGATACGGCCATTGAGACCAAGGGGGATGACGCAAAGGTCCTCTTTCTCATGGACGGCGGCCTGACCGTTCCCATGGTCGATTAAAAAAAGTCAGACGCCGGGGTCAGCTTTGACCTGACCCCGACGCGGAGAAACAAAAAGAGCAGGCAAGGCCTTGACGGCCCTGCCTGCTCTTTTATTTTTACGTTTCAGCTAATTAAGCTTAAAGCTGTTTTGCTATTTTTTACGTCTTGGAAATTAAGTTTACAGCTGTTCCGCAAACATCCGGACCTTCATGCTGAACTCCTCCGCCATGTTGGAAGCAATGGTGGTGAAGATGAGGCGGTCCTTGCTCAGGCCAATGGTCTCAAGCCGCTTCTGGATCTCTTCAACCCGCCACTTGGCAAAGGTGTTTCCCCGCTCTGCCTTGCAGTTTCCTTCATGGCAGGCGGCAACCATCACGCCGTCGGCACCTTCAACAAAGGCCTTCATGATGAACTCCACATCCACTTTGCCGGCACAGGGAACCTGTACCATTCTGAAGCCCTGGGGAAGCTCGGCATCAAACGCCTTGGCAGCCTCACCCGCCTCAAGGGCGGAATTCTGGCAACAAAAGGCCACGATGGAGGGGGTGCCAGAGACGGAGGCTACAGCCTCCTGGATATCAGCTGTAAGGGCTTCATCGGTGAAGTCGCCGATCTGGATGGCGTCCATGGGACATTCGCTGGCACAGATGCCGCATCCCTGGCAGGCCACGGGGGAGATGGCTGCAATACCGTTCTCCCAGAAGATGGCGCCATGGGGGCAGCAACGGTAGCAGGTGAGACAGATGGTGCACTTGTTTTCGTCAACAACCGCCGCGTTTTTGGCAACGGTACGAACCCCGTTATCAAGAAGCTCTGCCACCCTGAGGGCCACGTTGGCTGCATCTGCGGGCTGGGACGCCACAAAGATGCCCTCCCGGTTTGAATTGGCCGGAAAGCGATGGACGTTGTTGCTGGGGATAAATCCGTCAAGGTCGGTGTCGATCCTGAGGATCTCTGCAAAAGCCAGGTTCTCCGGACCCGCGACAACCGCTTCTTCAACAACGATGTAGTCGGGCTCAAGCTCCACATCCTCCCGGACAACGGGATCGTTGATGACGATTTTCAGGGTATCGCCCTGCTCGATGGCGGGCTTTTCAAGGGGCTTGAAGCAGACCACGCCCTCGTTACGTCCCTGGGTGAAGAGCCGCTCAAGGCCCCGTGCGCCCACCTTGACATTGTTGGCATATACGTAGGCCCTGGAGTTTCCTGCCTGCTGAACGGTCAGGGCAGCCTCGAGCACCCGGCTGGTTGCGGCGGGATCGCCCTCCTGGCCGAAGCCTGAAAGAAAGGCGATGGATTTCCCCTCTCCCTGGACAAGGGTCTCCTTAAATGCCCCATCATCCAGAAGCGCTTCCATCTGGGTCATGGTGACGACCTTGTCATTGAGTGCAAGTCCGTAGGCCTCGTTCAACGGTGCAAGGCCATACCTGGGTGCAACCACAACGGCGCCAAAGGTGCGTTCCGAACGACCGCTTCCATTGGCAAGGCAGGTCCTGAAATCGCCAGCCAGACCGGCAAGGCTCTCAACCTTGGTATTTGCCATGACTTCGATGGCATTGGCGGCAGGTGCAGGCAGATCAGCGTCGTCCACCAGAACCACCTTGTACCCCTTGGCAGCAACGGCCTCGGCCGCTTCAAGCCCCTGGGTTCCGCATCCAATGACCAGGACATCCTTGTTTATCGTTACATCAATCGTGTTAGTTGTTTCCGCCATCATTTGGCCCCCCCCAGATATTTCACGGCGTCAAAGGCAATTTTTCCGGCTCCCGCCATGGAGCCTGCGATGGTTCCGGGTCCTGCAGCAGTGCCTGCCACAAAAACACCGGAGTCTACAGAATCATCGAGGAACCCATCCACGGTCAGAGGGGTATCAAAGGTTTCGGAAACAGTCTTGCTGTCAGCTCCCGGCATGATCCCCACGGACAGAACCACCATATCAAACTCTTCAAACGAGGGAGAGCCTTCGTCTTCTGCCATGTGCCGCAGCTTAAGGCTATCGTTCTCAATGGGATAGATATCAACAGGAATGGTTCTAACAAACCGAACGTTCTCCCGGATCTTCTCGTAGTAAACAGGGAACTCCTTGCCGGTGTTCTGAACGTCTATGTAAAAGATCGAGACCTCAGCATCAGGATTGTCGTGCTTGATGGTGCCGGCCATGCGCATGGCATAAGGGCAGCACACCTCTGAGCACCAAAGGTTGCCCAGCCGCTCGTCCCTGGAACCCACGCACTGGATAAAGGCGACCTTCTCAGGCCTTTTCCCGTCCGACGGCCTTACGATCCCGGCGTTTTCCCGGACAATGTTCTCAAACTCAAGACCGGTAATCACGTTTTCCCATTTGCCGTAGCCATAGGTGCCCTTTAGCTCGGCATCAAAGGGGGTGAACCCGGTGGCAAGGATCACGGCATCCACATCGATCTCGCCCTCGCTGCCCATCTCCTCAATACCCAGTGCTCCCTCGGGTGCCTCATCGGTCACACCCTTGCCCTTGACATGAAGGGGAGAATTGTGCCTGGAAAATCCTTTAAGAATAAGACCCTCGGCCATGTCATCACTGCTCTTCTTCAGGCTGACCTTGAATCCCTTGGAGCGATCCAGGGAACTGACCTCGGTTCGGAGACGCACGTTGATCAACGGCTCACCCACAACGTTCTTGAGCATCTTTTCGACATTGCAGGCGCCGCACTGCTGACAGGTATCCGTGGCCTTGCAGGTATACCCGATGCTGTGACCGCCAAGAAAGCAGCTTTTTTCCACAAGCTCAACACTCACATTCTGCCGGGCCAGTTCCCATGCAGCAGTGAGTCCGGCAATACCGCCCCCGACAACCATCACTTTTCCGCTTTGACTATTCAATTTGGAAACTCCTTATAGATTTTTAAACTTCAGGTCTTGGCAATACTCCTGCGCGTTCTGCAATCTCCGGAACCTTGTGCTCCCACTCGATGGCCATGAGGTGGACGCCGGCAACGCCTTTCATCTCCTTGAACTCTTCGATCTGCTCACAGGCGATCTTGATGCCCTCATCGGCAACTTTTTTCTTGTCAACACCCTGGAGGCGTTTGATGATCTCGTCGGGAACATCCATTCCAGGAACCTTGTTCTTCATGTACTTTGCCATACCAACGCTCTTCATGGGGGTAATACCGGGAAGGATGGCGATCTTGTCGGTCAGTCCCATGTCATTGGCCTGGCTGACCCAGTCTCTGATTCTCCCCATGTTGAAAACACACTGGGTCTGGATGAAATCCGCACCTGCGGCAACCTTTTTGGCAAGGCGGTGCACACGCCACTCAAAGGGCTCGGCAAAGGGGTTGGCTGCGGCGCCGATGAAAATCTGAGGGGGAACGTCGATGTCGGCGCCTCCCAGGAACTTACCCTCATCCCGCATCTTTTTCACCATGCCGATGAGCTGCATGGAGTCAAGATCAAACACGCCCTTGGACTGGGGATGATCGCCAAACTGCTGGTGATCGCCGGAAAGGCAGAGCATGTTCCGGATGCCGTGGGCATAGGCGCCCAGGATGTCGGCCTGCATGGCAAGCCTGTTTCGGTCCCGGCACACCATCTGGAAGTTGGGCTCGACCCCTTCCTGCATGCATATCATGGAGGCGGCCCAGCTTGACATCCTGACCATGGCTGTCTGGTTATCCGTGATGTTGGCCATATCCACGTTTCCCTTAAGATAGGAAACCTTTTCCCGCAGGGCTTCAACATTCGCTCCCCGGGGAGGCCCGACTTCCCCAGTAAAGGCAAAGTGTCCAGCTTTAAGAATTTTTTCTAGATTACTTCCTGATTTCATCTTGATCTCTCCCTCAAATAGTAAGTGTTTTCACAAAACTGGTACATCAACGGCCCAGGGCCTTGACACGCTCCTCATAGCCGGGCTGAATGATTTTCCTGGGTTTCTGATTACTCCAGTCATTGGGTGGTGAGATCTCAATTATCTGATCGAGTCGACCCTGGCCTGCAAGGCGCTCGTGGATCTTATACCAGGCACATGGCTGCTCCTTATCTATCTCGCAGCTCTTCTGGTTGGTTCCGCCGCAGGGGCCGTTAAAAAGGCTTTTGGCGCACATGGTCACAGGGCAGATTCCACCGGTCAATCCCAGCACACAGGTACCGCAGGCACGGCACTTTTCCTCATACCATCCCACATCCAGGTTTACCCCTATGAACGAGGTGTTGACAGCCGGGAATACAGGTTTGTTGGGGAACCGTTCTGCAAGGAACTGAATTCCAGCGCCACATGCCATTGAAACAAGAGCGTCATACTCATCGACCTTGGAGTCAAGCTCTTCAAGGAACTCCATGTCACACTGGCGCTCAACCGTCTCTGCTCCGAACTCAATCTTGTCTTTGCCAAAAGCTAAATTCAGCTCTGCGTTCAGGGTCTCAACCTCTTTTGAACCTCCGGCCAGACAGACGGCAACACAGGTGCCACATCCGACGGTCAGGACTTTTTTATAGCCTGACACCATGTTTTTGATCTCGTCAAAGGGTTTTCTCTCCGCAACAATCATGGATCCTCCTGTTATACAGAAATATTGTCTTCCTAATATTCAAAGGCATCAATACAAACGAAAGACCGGTCGGTCCTCTTGATTCCTCATATGGACTTGTCATGATCCAGGCATTGGGTGCTCCTGTTTCATCCTATAATAAGTAGTTAGTACATCAGCCAAGGTATCTTTATCCAGATAACAGGCTAAAAGTCAAGTGTATTACATTATTATCCTCTGAAGCTAAATTGCTTTTTGAATTTAGTTCACCCCGGCCTTGACACCCGGGTACAGATACCATATAGATGAGATATCGCCAACCAGATACAATGTTATCGTCAGAAAAACAGGCAATACGTTCCTAAAGCGCTCTCGCAACCCGAGTCTGTCGCATCCGGAGACATACCGGACAAAGGAGTTTTTCTACCATGGATACCAACGATTACCTGATCAGGGCCATCGAGACCCTCAAGCGGCAGATCATCGTCATTTCCGACGACTACAGAATACTGGCCGCCAGGGGCAGACCGGATATCCCCCTGGAATCAGCACGGGAGATGGAGGGAGATTTTTGTTACAGGGCACTCTTCAACCGCCCCATCCCCTGCCCCAACTGCCCGGTGAACGAAGTCAAGAGAACCCACAAGCCGTCCCTCAACCATCCCCACATAAGCGAAAACGGCAGCTCCTGCCTCTACGCCTATCCCATGGAGGAGCCGGGCAAGGTTACCAGCGCCATCGTGGTGTTGGACTTTTATCTTCCCTCCCTGAAGGTGTCCGATGAGAAACGCCTCACATCCAACGCCTTTTTAAGGAATCTCATCCAGAGCGCAGTGGACGGGGTGATTGCGGCAGACATGACCGGCTCCATCCTCATCTTCAACAAGGCGGCAGCCGAGATCACCGGCTATTCAAAGGAGGAGGCCCTGAAAAGTCTCAACATACGAAACCTCTATCCCGAGGGGGATGCCCATGTGATCATGGAGCAGATGAGGAGCGACAGGTACGGCAGGAAAGGGATCATCCGCTCCTACACCCAGCAGGCCCTTAAAAAGGACGGCACCACCACCCCCATCAGCCTCAATGCCTCCATTGTCTACGAAAGCGACAGGGAGATCGCAACCATCGGTTTTTTCCACGACCT
Organism: Desulfobacterium sp.; assembly: GCA_030145245.1. Taxonomy (GTDB): domain Bacteria; phylum Desulfobacterota; class Desulfobacteria; order Desulfobacterales; family Desulfobacteraceae; genus Desulforapulum. The sequence continues at coordinate 109,353 of JAQYWC010000073.1, read as the reverse complement.
GACGGAAACCCTGCGAATGGAGGCGGAACTTGAGAAAACACGGACCCAGCTCCTCCAGGCGGAAAAGATGTCCTCCCTTGGAAAGCTTGCCGCAGGGGTTGCCCACCAGCTCAACAACCCCCTGGGAGGAATCACCCTCTTTACTCAGCTCATCCTCGAAGAGCATGAGCTCTCCGAGGATGCCCGAAACGATCTGAAAAGGATTCAAAGGGATGCTGAGCGGTGCAGTTCCATCGTAAAGGAACTCCTGGAATTTGCCAGGCAGACGAAACGGGAGGTGAGGCTCACAGACGTCAACGAGATCATCGCAAGGACCCTGTTTTTATTCAGGAATCAATCCCTGTTCCAGAACATCGCCATCATCGAGGCCTACGGCGAAACCCTGCCGGAGATACCGGCGGACAGCCAGCAGCTCAACCATGTATTCATGAACATCATCCTCAACGCAGCAGACGCCATGGAGGGCAAAGGAGAGCTTGAGATACGCTCCCGGCTCTCCCGGGACCAATCCATGGCAGTGATCGAAATTTCCGACACAGGCCCCGGGATTGATCCGGCTATTCTTTCAACCATTTTTGAACCATTTTTCACCACAAAAGAGCAAGGAAAAGGGACCGGGCTCGGCCTCAGCATGGCCTATGGAATCGTTGAAAGCCATGGCGGAAAGCTCTGGGCCGAAAACAGGAGCCAGGGCGGAACCCGGTTTATCGTGGAACTCCCCCTGAAAATCCCGGACAACGAAAACCCGGCGATATCCTGATTTTTCGGTTGACAGGGCCAGTGCGATCTATATAGAATAAAATTCTCCACCACGAAGGAAATGAAAAGAACAATTTCATGGCCTTCATGGTAAACACAAACAGAACTTCATGGTAACACTCTTTTAAATTGTCATTTTTTTTATGGTATGGGCTGAAAGTTTATCATTCACCATTTACACCAGGGAGAAATTAGCATGAACGACAAAAAAAGAATACTTGTTGTTGACGACGAACCTGATTTCGCTTCTATCGTACAGGCAAACCTGAGAAAAGAGGGATTTGAGGTCGAGGTGGCCTATGATGGTGTGGAAGCCATGGAAAAGGTCAAGAAAACCACCTATGACGCCATTGTTCTGGACGTTATGATGCCGGAAAAGGACGGGTATGAGGTGTGCTCGGAACTGAAAAGTGACGAAAAATATCGCGATATTCCCATTATCATGCTCACGGCCGTGGCCGACCACGTGGGATCCACCCGCTACTCCCATGCAGACGGCATGAGCATGGAGGCGGAGGATTATCTTCCCAAGCCGGCTTCGGCAGAAGAGATCAGCGAAAGCGTCAAAAGCCTGATTTCATAGCCCATAAATTGGGGTCAGGCTTAGCTTATCGCGTCTAATTAGGGGCTTTTAAAACAAACCAATAAGCTAAGCCTGACCCCGTTAATTCGTCAATTGGAAACCATGAAAGTTTTCTCCATCGTCAGTGACGAACAGGCATTCAGGTCCAGGGCGCCGGCCATGTTTTCCCGGGTCATGAAGCGCATTGGCATCAGGGCGGTGTACGTGCCGTTCAAGGTCTACCCACAAAAACTGGGCCATGCCATGGAGGCCCTGAGGGTTCTCAACATCGACGGTGCCAACATCGGCAATCCTTTTAAGGAATCGGTCCTTCCCCACATGGATGTTCTGAGCGAGGGAGCCAACATCATCCAGGCCGTTAACACGGTCACCCGAAACGACGCCATCCTCAAGGGATACAATACCAACGCCATAGGATTCATGGATACCCTGGAGGAGGCGGGTTTTGATGCCGCAGGCAAGCGGGCCCTTATCTTCGGAGCCGAGGGCGCTGCCAAAGCCGTGGTCTTTATCCTCAACTGGCTCAGGGCGGAGGAGGTTCAGATCGCCGGCCGTTACAAGGCAAACCTTGACAACCTGATCACGACCCTGGGCGGGGACACGGTCACCCTCAAGCATCTTGCCACAACCCCCTGTGACGCAAACATCGTGATCAACGCCTCATCCGCCTCAAGCCCGGAAGAGGCCCCGGAATTTGCATCCATCATAGAGAACCTCGATATAAAAGAGTGCGAACTCGTGCTGGACCTGAACTACGGCCATAAAAACAACTTCTGGGAAAAGCTTGCAAAATCCAGGGGAATCCCCTTCATCGACGGGCTTACCCCCCTTACCCACTCGGCCCGGCGCACCCTCTTACTTTGGACACGGATCGATGTTGAAGCCGGTGAATTCATCAAGGCCCTTGAAACGGATTGATGGGGTCAGGCTTAGCATAGAAAACTGGGGTCAGACTATGCGATAAAACGAGAATTGATCCCGACGAAACAAATGATAAGGAGGCATGGCAAGTGGAAGGACTCGACCCTGGAAAGATAGTGGTAATCGATGATGAACTGAGCCTCAGGGAGGGGGCCCGGCGCATCCTGACAAGGATGGACTACGAGGTGTTCCTGGCAGAACAAGGGGAAACCGGGCTTGAGATCCTCAGGAACGAACCCGCCGGCATTGTGCTGCTGGACATGAAGATGCCGGGTATGGACGGGATGGATGTCCTGGCAGAGATCATGGCCATGAACCGCGGGATCATCGTCATCGTCATCACCGGATATGCCACGGTGGAGACCGCCATCCAGGCCATGAAAATGGGGGCCTACGATTTCATTCCCAAGCCCTATGAGCCTGACCAGCTCCGCATGATTATCAACCGGGCAACCGAAACCCTGAAGCTTAAGATCGAAAAAGAAACCCTGGAGCGGGAACGCAAGAGAACCCTGGCAGATCTCAACACAGAACAGAGCAGAATCCATACCATCCTGGAATCCCTGCCCAACGGGGTTCTGGTAACCGGCAGCGACGGCCGGGTAGTTCTTCTCAACCAGGCCTGTTACAAACATCTCCACCTGGACCCTGGAATAACCCCCGGAGGCCCCATCAACGACTATGTGGCCGACCAGGAACTCTGTTCCCTTGTGATGGACATCTCCAGGGGACGGTACATAGACTATAATGATATCCCGTCACAGGAGATCAGGGTCAACAACGAAACCCATCTCCTGGTCCGGTGCAGACCCGTGCTCGGGGAGAAAAAAGAGTGCATGGGAACCGTTGTCAACATCATGGACATCTCCACAATGAAAGCCCTGGAAGAGCTGAAATCGGAATTTGTGGCCAAGGTGTCCCACGAACTGAGATCCCCCCTCTCAACCATCCATGAGCAGATCAAGATGGTCATGGGCGACGTGGGGGAATCCATTGGCCAGGACGACAAGCACATGCTCTCCCGGGCCAGGGAAAAGACCGGCGGTCTTATTTCAACCATCGGAGACCTACTGGACCTCTCCCGGATCGAAGCGGGAATGGGGGTCAAGGAACCCAAGCCCGTCCAGGTGGACGAGCTGTTGAAATCAATCGGAGAGTTCATGGAATCAAGGGCTACGGCTAAGGGTCAGACCCTGACAGTCATCCCCCCGGATGCCCCCCTGCCTCCCATCCAAAGCGATTTACTGGCCCTGGAAAGCGTGTTCGGCAACCTCATCGCCAATGCCATAAACTACACCCCGGAGGGGGGAACAATCCGGGTGAACGCCGATCTGACCGGCAACAACATCAGGGTCACGGTGGCGGACAACGGATTTGGTATCCCTGCAAAATACATGGACAAGATCTTTGACCGGTTTTATCGGGTAAAAAACGAAAGGACGCGATACATAACCGGAACAGGACTCGGGCTTCCCATTGTCAAGGGAATCGTCGACTCCATGAACGGTTACATAGATGTGGAGAGCCAGGTCAACCAGGGCACGACCTTTACGGTGATCCTGCCCTTAAAACAGACAACCGGGACCGCCGGGATCGTTTGACCCCGGGCCTGTAGATCAACCCATGATATCGATGAGGGTTCCCAGCATCTCATCCTTGGTCCGGATGGTCTTGGTGTTGGCCTCAAAGCCATACTGGGTAATGATCTGCTGGGTGAATTCTTCGGCAATGTCCGTGTTGGAGAGTTCCCTTTGAACCATTTTGTTGTTAAAGGTCTCCGTGACAATGGGGCCGTCGGTATTGACCTTTGAGATATCAACCTTGACACTGTCGTTCTCGCCCTCTGTAACGAGCGCCCGGCTCTTTTTGAAATCCTCTGATTGGACATTGGCAACGTTGTTGGCCGAAACTGCCAGCTTGGTTCCAAATGCCTTGAGGGCCGATGCGCTGCTGCTGTTGACTGATAAACCCATTTTAACTCCTTTAATCTGTTTATTCGAACCTACTCTACAACCATTGCAATAAATGTGCAACAATCATGTGAAATTTCAAGTACCTGGAATGGCGGCAGGTTCAACAGACCAGTGTCAATGGGGACAGATTTGAAATCTGTCCCCGATGATCGGCAGACAAAGCAAAGGTGACATTTTTTGTCAGGAAACCCTGACAAAAAATGTCACCGGTTCACGTCTGCTTTGACCTTAAAAAATCTACACCTGGGGTCTTGGGTAGAGTCCGCTCCGTTCAACGATCTCGGGAACCTTCTCCTCCCACTCAATGGCCATGATGTGGAACCCGGCCACCCCCTTGCACTCCCTGAGGCGCTCGATGGCCTCCACGCAGATATCGATCCCCTCCTGGGCCTGCTTATCCTTGGGCACCCCTGACAGCCGGTCGATGATCTCATCCGGGACATCCATTCCAGGCACCCGGTTCTTCATGAACTTTGCCATGCCCGCAGACTTCATGGGCGTCATCCCGGCCATGATGAACACTTTATCCTCAAGCCCCCGTTCTCTGACCCCCTCCATCCAGAGCTCAAACTTGTCCAGGTTGTAGATACACTGGGTCTGGATGAACTCCACACCGCAGGCCACCTTTTTGGCAAGCCTTGGAACCCGGATCTCAAATGGGTCGGCAAAGGGATTGGCAGCCGCCCCCACAAACATCTTGGGCGGCCGTTTGATATCATCCCCGCCCAGGAACTTGCCCTCGTCCCGCATGAGCCGCACTGTCTGAATGAGCTGCATGGAATCGAGATCATGGACATTCTGGCCCTGGGCACAGTCTCCAAAGCTCTGGTGATCCCCGGAAAGGCAGAGCATGTTGTGAATATCAAAACTTGCGGCCCCCAGAATATCGCTCTGGAGAGCAATGCGGTTCCGGTCCCGGGTCACCATCTGAAGCACGGGCTCAATGCCCATCTGCTTGAGATGAATGCAGGCGGCAAGAGAGCTCATCCGGGTCATGGATGTCTGGTTGTCCGTGATGTTAACGGCATCCACATGATCTTTGATCAAGGCACCCTTTGAGGTGACGGCTTCAGGATCGCTGCCCCTTGGGGGGCCGCACTCGCTGGTTACGGCAAGATTGCCCTGCTTCAGAACTTTTTCCAGTCTGCTGGGTGTATTTAAGCTCATACCTGAACATCCTCCCTCACCACTTTCCGGGGCCCCCCTGCCCGTTCCGTTGACCAATCCTTGATGGGAGCCACAATTTCGTAATCCTCCATCCGGCCAAGGGCCTTGAGCCGGTCGATGATCAACTGCCATGCGCAGTCAACCTCGGAATTGATCTCGCACTTACCGTTGGTTGACCCGCCGCAGGGACCGTTCATGACCCGTTTGGCGCACCTTGAAATAGGACAGATGCCCGCCGTCTTTCCAAGCACGCACTCTCCGCAGGCCTGGCATCGTTCGGTCCACATGCCCCGCTGTTCGTTGGCACCCAGGAAGCAGGTGTTCACCCCGGGGAGCACCGGCGTTGTGAGGTATTTTTCTGCGGTAAACTGAACCCCCACCCCGCAGGCAAGGGAGAGCACGGCATCGTACTGGTCGATCACGTCCCGGATCTCCTCAAGATACTCGTGGTCGCACTGGCGCTCCAGGGTGCGCTCATCGATTTTCCGCTCCTGTCCCTCCTTGAGAAAGTGCATCCGGAGCACGGAGGCCAGGATCTCCACCTCCTTCTTTCCCCCGGCCTCGCACACGGTAACACACTCGTTGCATCCAAGGACAAGGATCCGCTCGTAATTGCTGACCTGGTCAATGATCTCTTGAATGGGCTTTTTATCGGCTATTATCATATGGATGACCTCTTTTTGTTAGCAGTTAAGCCGGCGTCAGGCTGGCAAAAAGCGCAATAACCACAATAAGCCAGGCCTGACCCCATTTCCTAAGCAGCCAGTTTACGTTTCCGTATCGCCTCCCTGATGGGGGATGGCCCAAGCTCCCGGATCCGCTGGTCCATCTCATTGGCGTATTTTGCAAACAAAGGACCCTCGCCCGAGGATAAATTATACATCTGAACCCTCTCGCCGCCGACACCCACGGCATCCAGGAGACGGGCGGTCTGTTCCACCCGCTTTCTTGCCCTGAAATTGCCGGTGTTGAAATGGCAGTCGCCCTCCATACACCCCACCACATAAACGCCGTCCGCCCCCCGCTCAAAGGCCCTGAGCATGTGGATCACATCGATTTTTCCGGTACAGGGAAGACGGATGATCCTGAAATCCGCCGGGCACTTCAACCTCATGGAACCTGCCAGGTCCGCGGCTGAATACCCTCAATAGTTGCAGCAAAACGCAAGAATCACAGGCGTAAAATCCTTTGTCATACGACCTCCTCCAGCAAGGATTCCACCTTGCTGAGCAATTGGTTGTCCTCATACCAGTTCAGTTTGATGGTCTTGGCCGGGCATTCGGATGCGCACACTCCGCACCCCTGGCAGAGGGCGGCGTCGATGTAGCTTACCCCCTCATCATTGATCACCGGCACCTCATAGGGACAGGAGCGAACACAGATGAGACAGGATGCGCAGTGTTCCGGATCCACCTCGGCCGTCACGGCGGAAAGCGTAAGGTACTCCTGGGAGAGGAAGGTGGTGGCCCTTGATGCTGCGGCCATGGCCTGGCTGATGGTCTCGCTGATCAGCTTGGGACCATGGGCCGTTCCGCAAAGGAACACCCCTTCGGTTGCCGAATCCACGGGCCTGAGCTTCACATGGGCCTCCATGAAAAAGCCCTCCGGATTCCGGCCGATCTTGAGAATGGAGGAAAGCTCCTCGGTGTCGGCGGCGGTCATGCCGGCCGAAAGCGCCACAAGATCGGCATCCACCGCAAGCTTTCTGCCGAGGACATGGTCGGTGAAGGTCACCAGGAGTCCCGTGTCCGTCTTTTCCACCACGGGCGGATCCTCCCGGTCAAACCGGAAGAAGAGCACCCCGAGATTCCTTGCCTCGGTGTAGTATTCTTCGAGCATGGCATACATCCGCATATCCCTGTAGAGGACGAACACCTGGGTTTCGGGATTGCGCTTCTTGATGGTGATGGCGTTTTTCACAGCCGCCTGGCAGCATACCCTGGAACAGTTGGGATTTTCCTCGTTCCTGGACCCCACACACTGGATCATCACCACCTGGTCCATCTCCCCTGCCCCCTTATCTTCAAGCCTTTGGGACAGCTCGGTCTGGGTGACCACCCGGTCGCTCTCGGAATAGAGGTACTCAACCGGCGTGTACTCGTCAGCCCCTGTGGCGATGATCATCACGCCATGGTCGATCTTTCGCTCGTACATGCCCGGCCCCACCAGCACCTCGGTGGTGAAATTGCCCTTATACCCTGTAAACCCGACAATGAGAGACTCCTTGAGCACCTGGATCCGCCCATGCTCCTCGACCCTTGCCGCAAGCTTTGCCACATAATCCCGGATGTCCGCCCCCTCCACCGTGGTAATAAGGCGGTTACCAAGGCCTCCGAGCTGATTTTCTTTTTCCACGAGCACCACGTCAAACCCCTGATCGCCAAGCCCCTTTGCCGCAGTCATGCCGGCAATACCGCCGCCGATCACAAGAGCACGCTTCGTCACCGAGATCCGCTTCTCATGAAGGGGATTAAGGGTTGCCACCCGTGCCACGGCCATGCGAACCAGATCCTTTGCCTTCTTGGTGGCCTTTTCAGGATCGTCGTAGTGCATCCATGAATCCTGGTTTCTGATGTTGGCCATCTCAAACAGATACTTGTTGAGCCCGCTCTTCTCCAGGGTGTCCATGAAGATGCCCTCATGGGTCTTTGGGGTGCAGGAGGCCACCACCACCCGGTTGAGCCCCTCCTCCAGGATCTTCTTTTTGATCCCGTCCTGGGCATCCTGGGAACAGGTAAAGAGATTCATTTCCGTGTATACAACGTTGGGCAGTGTTTTTGCGTAATCGTTCACCAGGTCCACATCCACGATGCCGGCAATGTTGATGCCGCATTTACACACAAAGACACCGATCCTGGGATCTTCCTGGAGAACGTCCCGCTCCTCCACCGGTTCCACGGACCGGGTGCGGGTGTTCCTTGCCGGAACAAGCTCCATGCCGGCAGCACAGGCGGCACCGCTTGCTTCCGTGACCGAGGAGGGAATATCCTTTGGTCCCTGGAACACGCCTGCCACATAGACCCCTGGCCGTGAGCTCTCCAGGGGATTGAATGGAGAGGTCTTTGCAAACCCGTAGGTGTCAAGGTCAACCCCGATACGCCGGGCAAGCGCCTGGTTTTCTGCCGGAATCTCAAGGCCCACGGACAGAATCACCATGTCAAACTCCTCGGTAACCATGGTTCCTGCTTCGTCCACGTAAGTAAGAATGAGATTCCCGGTTTCCCTGACCTCATCCACGCTGTGGATCCTTGATTTCACGAACCTCACATTGTCCTCGTCCCTGGCCCTGGCATAATACTTCTCGTAATCCTTGCCAAAGGTACGCATGTCCATGTTGAAGATGGCGCAGTCAAGCTCCTTTTTCGAGTGCTCCTTGGCGATCATGGCGTCCTTGACCGCATACATGCAGCACACCGAAGAGCAGTAGCCGTTGTTGCACCGGTTAGTGTCCCTTGAGCCGATGCACTGGAGCCAGGCGATCTTGTCAGGCTCCTTATCGTCCGACGGCCGGGCAAGATGGCCCATGGTCGGACCGCCTGCGCTCAGGATCCGCTCAAACTCAAGGCTTGTCATCACATTGGGAGATCGCTTGTACATGTATGTGTCGTCAAGGCCTGACGGGTCAAAGGGCCGGCTTCCCGAGGCCATGATCACCGAGCCCACGGAAAGATCCCGCTCCACAGGCAGTTGGAAATGATCGATGGCGCCGGCAAGGCACGCGTCCACGCACTGGTAGCACTCGGAGCAAATACCGCAGGAAAGACAGCGGGAGGCCTCTTCCATCACCTGGTCAAGGGCCAGCCCCAGGTTCACCTCGTTAAAGTTCTCCTCCCTTTTTTCCCTTGCAAGCTTTTGATGGGCCACCCTGGGCTTATGGGGTTCCCCCGATACTTCGGGCTTTTCAAACTCAAACACACGCTCCCGGTCAAGGGAGAGGTCCTCGTTGTTGAGGTACCTGTGGATACTCGTTGCCGCCTCCTTACCCGAGGCCACGGCATCCACCACGGATTTGGGGCCATACACGGCATCTCCGCCTGCAAACACCCAGGGAATCGGGGTCTGGAGGGTGACACCATCCGCCTTGAGCCCGCCCTGGGGGGTAACGGAAATCCCTTGGGGCTCTGCAAACCCCAGTTCTCCGGTCTGGCCGATGGCAACGATCACATGATCGCAGCCCATGGTTGTGATGTCGGTCTCATCATATTGGGGATTGAACCGGCCGTTTCCGTCAAACACGGACCGACACCGCTTGAACTCAACGCCTGTGACAAACCCCTGTTTTCCAATGAACCGGACCGGCCCCAGGCTGTTTTCAATGGTCACCCCCTCCTCCAGAGCATCCTCGATCTCATAGTCCCAGGCAGGCATCTCCTCCCGTTTCTCCAGGCAGACCATGGTGACCTCGTCCGCCCCCAGGCGCCGTGCGGTCAGGGCCACATCCACGGCCACATTGCCGCCGCCGATGACAACCACCCGGCCGTCAAGCCGTTCCGCGGTTTCCAGGGCAGCCGCCTTGAGAAAGTTTACCCCCTTGAGCACCCCGTTAAATTCTTCACCGCTGATCCCAAGTCCCCGGCTTCCGTGGAGACCGACGGCAATGAACACCGCTCCATACCCCTCTTTTTTCAGGCTTTCCAGGGTAATATCGGTGCCGAACTCCACATGGGTCTGGATATCGACCCCCAGCCGCTCGATGACGGCGATCTCCTTTTCAAGCTCTGTGTTGGGCAGGCGATACCCGGGAATCCCTACGGCCATCATGCCGCCCCTGACGGGCAGTTTTTCAAACACGGTGACCCCGTATCCCTGCTGGGCCAGAAAATAGGCAGCTGTAAGCCCGGCAGGACCTGCGCCCACGATGGCAACCCGCTCGTCCCTCTTTTCCGGAATTTCAGGCAGATAGGGTTCATCACCTTCAAGATCGAGATCCCCCAGAAACCGATGGAGGTGCTGGATGGCCAGGGGACCCTCCAGGTCGCCCCGGGTACACTGAGCTTCACAGGGGTGATGGCACACCCTGCCGCAGGATCCCGGAAAGGGATGCTCCTGTTTAAAAAGTTTCAACGCCTCCTGATGCTTGCCCTGGCCCATGAGCGCAATGAACCCCTGGATGCTCACGTGGGCGGGACAGGTTGCCTTGCACGGCGCAACCGAGCGTTTTGAAATTCCGAAAGCCCCTGGGATCGCCTGCTCATACTGCTTAAATATGGCCTTTCTAGTGTTGAGTCCCTGGTTGTGCTCGCTTTGCACCTCCACCGGACACACCTTGGCACACTCCCCGCAGCTGGTACATTTTGAAAGATCCACATACCTGGGGTTCTCCCGGATCCGGGCAGAGAAATTCCCCTTTTCCCCCTCAAGCCCCAAAAGCTCCGTATGGGTTAACAACTCAATGTTCAGATGCCGGCCGACCTCGACCAGTTTCGGTGAGATAACTCACATGGTGCAGTCATTTGTGGGAAACGTCTTGTCGAGCTGGGCCATCATCCCCCCGATGGCATGGGAACGCTCAACCAGGTAGACATAGTAGCCTGAGTTTGCAAGATCAATGGCAGACTGCATCCCTGCAATACCGCCCCCCAGCACCATGACCGCCCCGGCAAGATTGTTTTTGGACACCGATTTTTCCGTCATATCATCCCTCCTACCCTTTTAAGCCTTCCATGACCCCCAGTATTTCGGGAAGCTTGCCTTCCCAGCCCATGCACGAGACATTGACACCGCCATAGCCGTGTTCCCTCACCCCGCCGATCAGCTGCTTTGCCATGGCAACCGAGGCCCTGACCTTGTCAGGTGCCTGTTGAAGCGTTTGGATCACCGTATCAGGCATGGTGACATTGGAAACGTTTCTGGCCATGTACCTTGCCATGCCCAGGGACTTTAACAGCAGGATCGTGGGAATAATGATCACCCCGTTCTTCAATGCGGTTCGCAAAAACGGCTCTGTCATGGAGAACTCAAACAAAGGCTGGGTGATAAAATAGCGAACGCCAAGGTCGATCATCCGCTTCATCCGGTCCAGCTCCTTCTCCCTCTCCCCTCCCCGGAGACAGGTGTCCAGACCTGCGCCCTTGAGAAGATCAGGGGTGCCGGTGAGCTCCACACCGGCGAAATCATGTCCGTTTTCAAGGGTGATGAGCCCTGCCAGGAGTTCGTCCTGGGTGATATCGTACACCGCTTTTGCATCAACATGATCCCCCTTTGACGGCGCATCCCCGGTCACCACCATGAGCGCATCAACCCCCAGGGCGGCGGCAGCCAGGATATCGCCCTGGAGCGCAAGGCGGTTTCTGTCACGGCAGGAGACCTGCATGATGGTGCCAAGCCCGTTCTGCCGAAGCACCAGGCTTGCCCCAAGGGAGGTCATGCGCATGACGCCACTGTTCATTTCAGGGACGAGAAAGGCGTCGACAACGCCTTTGACATTGAGAGCATTGTTTACCATGATCGAGACATCCGTTCCCTTGGGCGGATCGATCTGAACAAGACAGGCGAATTCGCCGGTTTCCAACCTTTTCCTAAACTGCATGGGTGCACCTCCGAAAAAGCGATCCGGTTAATCTGACAAATTTTTCGCGTTTTATTAGCCATGGGGACAGATTTAAAATCTGTCCCCGATGATGATGGTGTATGGAGATGAGCATTATATTAATGCGATACGAGCGAATAGTGGGTGGCGAAACTCAATGATCGACAGAACAGAGCGGTCAAAGAGCCCATCTCGTCTGATTTACAAATTCTGCTTGGGTTTTTATAATATTTACTAATTGAATCGTGACGGTTTTGTCAAGAGTTATTTACTAACTGAAGGATATTCGCGATTATCAATGGATGGATGAAACCAGGGGACAAATTTCAAATTAGCCATGGGGACAGATTTCAAATCTGTCCCCGATGATACTATATCTGTCCCCGATGGTATAATCACGGTCAACCCCTATATTAAGGTTGATTTCTGAGGGCAGATTAACTATAGATACCTATTATAGTTATAGTTGATCGTTTTTTCGGCAGAGAGGGATTGAAACGGGCCTGACAGACAAAGGGGTGCAATGATATCGCGAAACAGAACATTTGAACGGATCAGACAATCGGGAAACCTTCCCCAGCTTCCCCAGGTGGTGGTCAAGCTGATCGAAGCCTGTAACAACGACGAAACAGACATCCGGGACCTGTCCCAAATCATTTCCACGGATCCCGGGCTGACATCCAGGCTGATGGAGATCATCGGCTCTGCCTATCTCAATATTCCCAAGGCGCCCGACACCATTGAATCAGCTGTTGTGTACCTTGGAATGGATACCATCAAGAACATCGCCATCAGCGCCTCTGCCATGCATGTGTTCAAACTCTCCAGCTTAAGCCCCGAGTTTGACATCGCGACATTCTGGAACCATTCCTATAAATGCGCTGTGATCGCAAAAAAGATATCCATGGAGCTCAAGCTCGCCCAGCCGGATGAAGCATTTCTTGCCGGACTCCTCCATGAGATCGGAAAACTCATGCTGGTCCAGAACTTCCCCGGGGAGTATCTGGAGATTCTGACGGACCAGGGGGATGAAGAAAACCGGATCGCAGCTGAGAAAGAGAGGTTCGACACAACCACCGAGGAGATCAGCTCCTGGCTGTTCGACCAGTGGCACCTGAGCCCCCTCATGGCCGATGCCGTGCTCTACGTGAACGCCTCCCCGGGTGAGATCGCCAACGCCCTGGATCTTGTGAAGATTATCTTTGTCTCTAACCGCCTTGCAGACAAGGGGGCGGATGATCCGGCAGTGCTCAGGCTCAGTGGGATTGAACAGTCCCGGCTTGCAACCATGCTCACCCAGGCCGAAGCGGAAGCAGACTCAATGGCGAAGAGCCTTGGCATTCCGACCCCTGATTCCACCGGTGTGCAAGTGGAAGCCAACGACGCCCTGACCCGGAAGGTCAAGGAGATCGCCCTCTTCCACGGGACCCTACAGAATCTTTTGAATGCCGAAGAGATCGATTCGGTCCTGACCATCACCGAAAACGGCATCAAGATCCTCTTCAACATTCCAAGGGTCTTCTACTTTCTCTTTGATAAAGAAAAAAATCTGCTGACCGGAAAGTGCAGCCCCAAGGACAAACACCGCAGGATACTCGAGACCATTGCCATTCCCATGTCCAACACCTCGAGTTTTCTGACCACATCATTACAAAGCAACCGGATATTAAACAGCCTGGCTGCCAACGGCAACACGCCTGCCATCTCAGACATACAGATCACACGGCTCCTGGAGACAAACGGTCTCTGCTGCATTCCCATGAAGACCGTCGACAGCCCCGTGGGGGTGATCGTACTTGGCATCGACCAGGTTCACAAAAGCACCCTCATGGAGAACAGCTCCCTGCTGAAACTCTTTTCACGCCAGACAGCCATGTGCCTCCAGTCCCTGAAGTACCGGCAGGAATCTGCATCCATCCTCCAGAACGAACGGATGCAGGCCTTTTCCGCCATCACCCGAAAAATCGTCCATGAGGTGAACAACCCCATCGGCATCATCACCAACTACCTGACCCTGTTGAGCATGAAACTGCCGGACAAGCATCCGGTGCAGTCGGAGCTCACGGTGGTGAGCGAGGAGATCGACCGCATCGCAGGGCTTATCCGCAAGCTGTCGAACTTTTCAAAACCAAACATTGCCGAGTTTGAGTCCGTTGATATCAACCAGCTCTACTCAGCGGTTCTTGAGATCATCAAAAAATCGCTCCTGTCACCCAAGGGCATCGAGGCAAGCCTGGTTGCCGCCCCTAATATTCCATCCATCACCACCGACAAGAACGGTCTGAAACAGGTGCTGATCAACCTTGTGAAAAACGCGGCTGAAGCAATGGGGAACGGCGGTAAAATCCAGATAAAGATTGGCTTTGTTCAGGGATCTTCCAAGATATTAATCGATGAGAAGCGCAAAACGCCGGGTAACATCGAAGTCACCATCCAGGACAACGGACCCGGAATTCCAGCTGTCATCAAGGAGAAGCTGTTTGAACCCTACAACAGCACCAAGGGACCCGACAACTCCGGGCTTGGGCTCTCCATCGTTCACTCCATCATCCGGAGTCTCAGCGGCAGCATCACCTGTAAGAGCCGGCCCAACGAGGGAACCTGCTTCACCATCCTGTTGCCGGTCACCTCGCCGAAACCGATTCTTCACCAGGTCATCGATGATGAACCCGTTCATCAACACTAAAGGAAACCATCATTGAAACCATTGACCCGAACCATGTTGAAACGTTTCCCTTCCCTTAGAACCGGGGAGATCCTGGTCAGGGAGGGATTGATCAACCAGGAAGATGCCGGCAGGGTACTTGCCATCCAGAAACGGGGCAAGGCGTCCCCCCTGCTGGATTCAAGCAGGCGCTTCGGGATGATCCTGTGCGACCTGAACCTCATCACCCCCCTTGACAACTACTGGGTGCTTCACAAATACAAAAAGCTTGTGTCCATGGACCAGGTCCTTGTCAAGTCCGGCAAGGTTCCGGCCAAAGCACTGGCCCTTGCCCATAAGGAGGCAAAGGCATCGGACACCTCCCTCTTCACGGCCCTGTTGCACCAGGGGATGATCACGGTGGTTGAGCTCCAGAAATTGGTATACGACCTATACAGAATCCCCTACCGGACCCTCCAGGAGTTCAGGTTCAACCCGGCCAAGGCAGAGGATCTATCCACCATCGTTCCAAAACGCCTTGCCCTCAGGCACAGGATGATCCCCCTGGTCCTCCGGGAAAAGGTGATCCTTGTGGGCATTGTCGAGCCTGACGCGCTGCTGGCCTTAAAAAAGCTGAGTGCCCGGTTTCCACTTCTCAGATTCAAGGCGGTCTTCATCCCTTTCTCAGAATTCAAGGCACTGTTTAACCAGCTTTACAGAAAGGGCGGCCAACCCGTGGGCCAGGAACGCTCCCCCGATCTGTCGCTTCTCCTCAACTTCAGGATCACCATCACGGACCCGGAACTTGAAAGGGACAAGATTCTCTCCCTGTACAAGCGGTACGAGATGGTGAGGACATTGACCCGGGGCAGCCATTGCACTGCAAGGTCCAGGGCCTTCCAAGAATTCATGGTTGGCGAGCACAACAAACTAAGGGATAGATACAGGGTTACGAGGATGACCTATTTTCTCAGAAAACAGGGGCAGGATCCCATTGTCGTCGCTGTCCCAAAGGATTGAAACAAATTCATGCCAAGAGTAATCACCATCACCAGCGGCAAAGGCGGCGTGGGAAAAACCAGCATCAGCCTCAACCTGGCCCTTGAACTTGCCTCGAGAAAACAGCGGGTCTGCCTGTTTGACGCTGATCTCGGTCTTGCAAACATCAACATTCTCACCGGCATTCAGCCGGAAAACGATCTTGAAAGCGTGATCGACGGCAGCCTCGCCCTCGGGGATATCGTCATTAAAGACTTCCAGGGGATCGACATCATTCCAGGAAGCAGCGGTGTGGAGCGAATGGCAGATCTCACCCGGGAGGAGGCAGGAAGGCTGATCCGCTCGTTCCTCGGTCTTGGGGAGTATGACTATTTCATTTTTGACACCTCCGCCGGCATCTCGTCCCAGGTTCTCTCATTCTGCATGGCCAGCCATGAGATTCTGCTTGTGATCACCCCGGAACCCACCTCCCTCACCGATGCCTATGCGCTTTTGAAGGTCCTGTCCCGGAAGCGCTACCCCAGCACCGTAAACGTCGTGGTCAACCAGGTAAAACAGGCAAACAATGCCAAACAGGCTTACGGCCAGCTCCGGGACACGGTCAACCGGTTTCTCTCCATCAAACTCAGCCCCCTTGGAATTGTTGCCAGGGATAAGCACATTCCCATGGCCGTGATTGCCCAGACACCGTTTCTAAAGCTGTTTCCCGATTCAACCGCGTCAAAATGCATCCAACTTCTTGGGAGGAAGCTCCTCACCAAGGAGAAAAACATGGAGCCCATCTCCCTTGAACAGTTCTGGCAGCGCTGCCTGGGCTTTCTCGCAAAAAGCCGGCCGGAGAACCGCCCTGAAAAAGCCACACCCAAAGCCCCCGGGGCCGCAAAGCAAAAGCACAATGTCACGGAACCCAAAGCCCCCGGGGCCGCAAAGCAAGAACCCGATGTCACGGACTTGCTTGAACGGATGGAAACCAAAATCTCAATGTTGATGAGCGAAATAAAACAGATAAGAAAAATGATGGAGCGTCAGGCTCTTCAGAAGGAAGAATCCCCTGAATCCCCTGCTGAGGTGGAACTCGATTTTGAAGCGTGGATTGCTAAAAACGGCAGATAGATAGCCTTTACAAAATCACAAAGAAGACAGGGAGCATAGGAAATAGAGCATGCTCCTTACTCCCGGTCCTGGAGCTCCAGTATCCGGTCATACACGGTATTTTTGGGCAGGTTGAATCTTTTTGCAAGCTCCTTTGCAAGGGCAGAGGTCTTCTTGCCCTGGCCCTGAAGGGCGGTAAGGATCTCCTGGTCAAGGCCCTCTTCCGACACCAATGGCCCGGTTACCTCACCGGCTCCGGACACAAAAAGCGCACACTCCCCTTTGACCGACATCCTTGCCTTTAGGGTGTCAATGATATCAGTTAAGTTCCCCCGGAGGTATTCTTCATGGATCTTTGTGATCTCCCGGGCAAGCATCCCGGGCCGGTCGCCCAGGACATCAACGATCTCGGTAAGAAGCATCAGTATCCGCCTGGGAGATTCATATAATACAAGGGTGGCCCGCTCGTTTTTCAACGTCTCAAGGAGATTCCGGCGCTTTCCGGATTTTCTCGGCAAAAACCCCAAAAAGAGAAACGAATCCGTTGCAAGTCCGGAAACACTGAGGCCGGCAACAGAGGCCGAGGGACCGGGAATTGGAATGACCCGGATGCCTTGTTCGGCACACGCCTTGATCAGCCGGTAACCGGGATCCGACACCGAGGGGGTACCCGCATCCGAGACCAGGGCAATATCATCCCCCTGGTTCAAACGAAGGATGAGTTCCGGAATCCGGCCCTCTTCATTGTGTTCGTGGCAGGATACCAGGGAATTTTTAATCATATAATGGGAAAGAAGTTTTCCGGTATGGCGGGTGTCTTCGGCGGCAATGACCTGAACCTCTTTGAGAATTCTCACAGCCCTGAAGGTGATATCTTCAAGATTGCCGATGGGCGTTGCAACTACGTAGAGGGTTCCCGGGGAACCGGGAGATGGATCGTCTGTTTCACTCTGCCTGGAATGCATTTTCAATCAACTCTATTTTGAATCGGTTGTTTTTCTCGTAAAGGGCCACCACATCAAACCGGACCCTCACATCAGCAAGCCTTTTTTCACTTAAGAAATGGCGGGCCCCCAGAATGATCTTCTGCTGTTTGGCCGTTCCAACGGCCTCCCTGGGACCTCCCTTTGAAAGCGTAGATCTTGCCTTTACCTCCACAAAAACCAGGGTGTCGCCATCCTTTGCAATGATGTCGATCTCAGCTGCCCTGGTTCTGTAATTTCGTTGGACAATGGTGAAGCCCTGCTCTTCAAGAAAGAGGCAGGCGGCATCCTCGGCCTGCAGCCCCAGCCGTTGCCGTTGGTGCGGCATTAGACCCGCTCCACGCCTTTAAAGCTGAACCTGTGCACCGGCGTCGGGCCAAGCTCAGCCAGGGCCAGTTTGTGGGCCTTGGTCGGGTATCCCTTGTGCCGGTCAAATCCATACCCGGGATAGAGCCGGTGGATATCGGCCATGAGCCGGTCACGGGTCACCTTGGCCACAATTGAGGCGGCTGCAATGGAGACGCTCAGTGAGTCCCCCTTGATGATGGCCTGCTGGCTTATGGCGGAATCGATGGTGAACTTTCCGTCGATCAAAAGATGGTCCGGAAGCGGATCAATTCCAAGGACGGCCCGTTTCATGGAAAGCAACGAGGCCCTGAGGATATTGAATTCATCGATTTCATGGTGGGATGCGCTGGCCACCGAGACGGCCAGGGCATTCTCCATGATCACCGAGTAGAGGATCTCCCGCTTCTTGGGGGTCAGCTTCTTGGAGTCGGTAATCCCCTGGTCCGGAAAATCATCCGGTAACAGAACGGCGGCAGACACGACAGGGCCGGCAAGGGGTCCCCTGCCGGCCTCGTCAACACCTACAACACGGCGGTATCCCGTTTCCTGAGCCTTATGTTCAAAGGTCCACATGGAAACTGGATTAAGCCAAGCGTCTTTCTTTAATACGTGCAGCCTTACCACGAAGATTTCTGAGGTAGTAGATCTTGGACCTGCGCACATGGCCCCGTGTGATCACCTCGATCTTGTCGAGGGCGGGGGAGTTCAAAGGGAAAATTCGCTCAACACCAATGCCGCCGGAAATCTTTCTCACGGTAAAGCGTGCACTGGCCATTCCCTTGGTCTTTTTAATCACAACACCAGCGAAAACCTGGATTCTTTCTTTCTCACCCTCTTTGATCTTAACGTGTACCTTAATGGTATCGCCAGCTCGGAAATCAGGCATATCGAGTCGAAGCTGCTCACGTTCCAACTGCTCAATTACATTCATTATAGTCCTTCCTCTCTTAATTTATACTTTTCTTATACGCTTAATGTTTCTCAGGATGCGGCTATTGCGGCCGTTTCCCGTGAAGAGATCACCCGGTCCAGCATGATTGATACGGCCGATCTCACAGAAAGGTGATTATACCCGTTCACCCCATAAATAGGGTCAAGGACAAAACCACACTCCTTCACAAATTCCTCTGAAAGGCCCCAGGCCGTGCCAAAAGCAAGGAGATGGGCAGATTCGCTGCCAAGCTCCCTGGCAAAATTTGCCGGAGAAACCGTGTCTCCGCTCTTTGCTGCACTGGTTGCCACAGTTACCACTGGCTTGCCTGTCTCCTCCTCGATTTCAGCCACTGCTTCTTCAAAAGAGGAAACAACCCGGATCAGTTCCAGGGCCTGTTTTCGAAACGGATTCAATTTGCCGCCCACCCCCTTGGTCCAGTGGGCAATAACCTCGTGGGCAAGGGTCTGCTGATCCTCAAGCGGTGTAACAACAAAAAAGCCCCGAACCCCGAAGGTGATCGACGCCCTGGCAATGTCGTGGAGATCAATGGTCGTCAAAGCCGACGCAATGGTATCTCCGCGCTTGTTGGAAACCGGGTGGTGGATAAGAGCCAGATAGAGATTACTCGTTGATAAGGGTTTCAAGTTCCTGACACCATGTTTTTAATAGTTTTCTCTCCTCTGGATCGAGGCTCCTCTGTTTAAAAAGATCCGGCCGCTTTAAAAAAGTTCGCTTCAAAGACGAGGCCTGCCGCCAGCGTTCGATCTTTTGGTGATCCCCGGACAACAGTACATCCGGAACGGCCATGGTCTCAAACTCGGGAGGCCTTGTGTAGTGGGCGTATTCCAAACGATCGTTTTGAAACGAATCTATTTCAGCGGAGGTCTCCCCCCCGAGAACCCCGGGCAAAAGCCTTGTTACCGCATCAATGATCACCATGGCGGCAAGTTCTCCACCGGTCATCACATAGTCGCCAATGGAGATTTCATCGTCCACCAGGCTATGACAGATCCGCTCGTCAATCCCCTCGTACCGGCCGCAGATAAAAATCAATCCATTGCCTTCTTCAGCAAGTTCCAGGGCCAGTTTCTGGTCAAAGGGCCTGCCCTGGGGGCTCATGTGAACAACCCTGGAACCCGGCGCCTCTGCCTTGGCGGCCCTGATGGCAGCGGATAGGGGCTCTGGTTTCATGACCATTCCGCAGCCGCCTCCGTAGGGCCTGTCATCCACCGTATTATGGCGGTCACAGGAAAAATCCCTGATATTGACGGATCGGCCTGCGATGGCCTTTTTTTCCACTGCCCTGGCAATGATTCCATGGCCGAAGAATGGGTCAACAAGCTCCGGGAAGAGCGTCAGAACCGTAAACTTCATAGTTTCCAACCTACAGCCCCTCCGGAAGATTGATGATCATCTCGCCATTTTCAAGATCCACACGGACAACGACCGAGGCGAGTCCAGGAACAAGGACTTCCCGCTCGCCTCCCTTTACCACAAAGACATCGTTGCTTCCGGTCTCAATCACGGAATCGATTCTGCCCAGGAGACCAAGTGTCTGGTCCATCACCCTGAGCCCGATGAGGTCCACCCAGAAATAGGTATCTTCTTCAGGCTCCGGCAACACACTCCTGTCAACCAGAAGCTCAGCTCCCACAAGGGTTTCAGCCACGTCCCTGTCCACTCCGGAGAGCAACAGCAGAGCGCCCTTTTTACGGGGAGATGCCTTCACAACTTCATACAATTGATCGGTTTTTCCAGTCCTTCGTACAACCAGGTCGAGTCCTTGTCTGAATGTTGCCACAGATCCGGCAAACGACCTGATCTTCAGAAACCCTTTCAACCCGTGCACTCCGGTTACCTGACCAAGGGTAAACAGAGTATTTTCCATGCAATTACTCCACGATCTCGAGCACTGTACGCTTTTTAAGCTTTGCAGATGCTGCACTCAAAATTGTTCTCATGGCACGGGCAGATCTGCCCTGTTTGCCGATCACCTTACCCAGATCCTCTTTTGCCACCTTAAGCTCAAGCACAGAAGTCTGGCTACCCTCCACTTCTGAAACTTCAACCTCGTCAGGATTATCGACCAGTGCCTGTGCTATGTATTTAACCAGCTCTTTCATAACTCCATCTCCTTATAAATGGGGTGTTGAGAATATGGGTCCGATACAATTATCATGCAGGTTTGGAACTAAATCCCTCTTTTTTCAGGATGCTCTTCACTGTTGTTGTGGGAGTGGCACCCTCGCCCATCCAGTAACGGATTCTGTCCTCATCCAGGACAATTGCCACGGGCTCAACCATGGGATTGTAAGTACCAAGACATTCGAGGAATTTTCCATCCCGGGGTGCCTCAATATCTGCTGCAACGATTCTGTAAAATGGCTTCTTTTTTGCTCCGCGCCTAGCCAATCTGATCTTAACTGACATTTACTTTTTCTCCTTAGAACGGAAGCATGCCCCTAAGGGAACGCATGCCGCCTTTATTGATTTTTTTGACCATCTTCATTGTCTGGGTATAACTTTTGAGAAGCTTGTTCACATCCTGAACAGTCGTACCGCTTCCCCTGGCAATCCTCTTCTTCCTGCTGCCCTTGATCATGGCGTGGGTTCGCCGTTCTTCAGGGGTCATGGAATTGATGATCGCCTCAATCCTAACAAACTCCCGTTCATCAATATTCAAGCCCGAAAGCATTTTCTTATTGACACCGGGAAGTAGCCCGATAAGTTCCTTGATGGATCCCATCTTTCTTACCGATGCCATCTGATCCCGGAAATCCTCAAGGGTAAACTGATTTTTTTTGAGCTTTTGCTCAAGTTTTTCTGCCTTTTTCTGGTCAACCGCATCCTGGGCACGCTCAATGAACGACAGGGTGTCCCCCATCCCCAGAATCCTCGAGGCCATCCGTTCCGGATGAAACGGCTCAAGTGCGGTGGATTTTTCACCAACGCCGATGAACTTAAGGGGTTTTCCGGTTACGGCCTTTATCGAAAGTGCCGCGCCACCCCTTGCATCGCCATCCATTTTGGTCAGAATCACGCCGCTCAAATCAAGGGCCTTGTCAAACGACCCGGCGATATTGACAGCATCCTGACCGGTCATGGCATCTGCGACCAGAAGAATTTCTGCCGGATTGAGCCCCGTTTTCAGTCCAACGAGCTCTGCCATCAACTCCTCATCCACATGGAGCCGACCTGCAGTATCAACCAGCAGGGTATCGTACCCCTCTTCCCTGGCCCTTCGCTCTGCTGCCAAACAGATATCCAGTGGCTTCATCTCCTGGGTTGACTGAAACACCGGAAGATCCAGCTGCGACCCGAGCTTTTTCAGCTGGTCTATGGCCGCCGGCCTGTAGACATCCACAGGAACCAGATAGGGGCGCTTACCGTTTTTTTTCAAGTAAAGAGCGAGTTTTCCTGCGGTGGTTGTCTTTCCTGCGCCCTGCAGACCAACAAGCATCACGGCATTCGGGGCCTTACCGTCCAGACTCAACTCCTCATGGGAAGAACCCATCATGCGAGAAAATTCGTCATAAACGATCTTGATAACCTGCTGTCCCGGGGTCAGGCTCTCCATCACCTCCTGACCAAGCGCTCTCTTCTTTATATCTGAAATTACATTTTTTGCAACCCTGTAATTCACATCCGCCTCAAGAAGGGCCATTCGAACCTGCTTCAGACCCTCATCAATGGCCTTCTCCGTAAGGGCTCCACGTCCCTTGAGCTTTTTGAACGCAGAGTTAAGCTTATCACTCAAGTTGTCAAACATAATAATTCATCAAACCTTGATCATGGATTAAAATCTTGAAATTAGTATTTATTTCATGATAAGTCAAGGGAAAAGCGCTGTGAGCGCCAGATACAATTATAAATCCTATGGGGAAATTTATTGAAACAGAAGAGAGAGATCAAAAATTTTACAAGGGAAGAGCTTGTCGAATGGTTCGAACAGAATGGAGAGAAATCCTTTCGGGCGGGCCAGATTTTCAAATGGCTCTACCTGCGCCAGGCCAACACCTTTGACGAGATGACCGATATCGGCAAAGAGCTGAGGGAGACGCTTAAGGAGAATTTTTCCATATCAAGACTGGAGCTTGAGCGCTCGGAACGCTCCAAAGACGGAACCGAGAAGCTACTGTTCCGCCTCCATGACAACGCCTACATCGAAGCGGTACTCATACCGGAAAAGGACCACTACACCCTCTGCATCTCCTCCCAGGTCGGCTGCGCCCAGGCATGCAAATTCTGCCTTACGGCAAAGGGAGGCTTTGAGCGGAACCTCACCACAGCCGAAATCGTTGACCAGGTGAGGGACGCACAGGCACTGGTGATGGCAAGGGACAGCGCCAAACCCATGTCAAACATCGTCTTCATGGGCATGGGAGAACCCCTTGCAAACTATGATGCCGTTGTAAAAGCACTATCAATCATCACAGACAGCGATTACGGGCTGAAATTCTCCTCCCGGAGGGTCACCATATCCACCTCGGGCCTTGTGCCGGAAATCCTGGCCCTTGGCAACGAGACAGAGGCCAACCTTGCCGTCTCCCTCAACGCAACCACCGACGAGACCCGCTCCATGCTCATGCCGGTGAACCGGCGCTACCCCATGGAAGAGCTGCTAAAAGCCTGCAAAAGCTTTGAGATGAAGCCGAGAAAGAAGATCACCTTCGAGTACATCCTGATCCAGGGAGTCAACGACAGTGACGAGGACGCAAAACGCCTGATCAAGCTCCTGCGGCCGATCCGCTCAAAGGTCAACATCATCCCCTTTAACGAACACGACAAAAGCGATTTCAAACGCCCCCCCAGGGAGAGGATCCAGAGATTTCTCCAGATCCTTCTGGACAGAAACGTCACCGCCATGGTCCGCAAGAGCAAAGGCGACGACATCTCCGCCGCCTGTGGTCAACTAAGGGCCAAGAACCGCTGACCCGTCAGATGATAAGATCCTGCATGCCTGACGTGTCACAGGCCGCAACAACAACCCGCTCTTCCTTGTCCGGTGATTTAACCAGCACCGCGACCTCCTGGCCAGGCAAGGTCTTGGCATAACCGGCACAGATAGCCCCGGCCCTCTTCACCATCTCCACAGATGGCGTTGAGGGAATCAGGACAATGGGTCCCGGCATGTCAGCCATCCGGATAAGCACACCCGTTTCCGGAACATGGAGGCCTTCGATCCTGGTGTTGTCCATCTGGGATCGACCGACAACGATCTTGGTTTCAGGATCAAGCCTGAAGTGACGGCCGTAGCGCAACAGATAGAGATCCTTTTTTACGTAGACTTTCTGAACGTAGAGAAGATCCCTGAGCCGCTGGGAAAAGGCCTTGTCGGTTAACAGACACCCGCCGGCCGGAGCCGGATAATCGGTCACATTGAACCGCTTTGCCATGGCGATCTGTTCCTTTCTGGACCGCCCCGTGATCGCCCCCAGCCGTTCACGGTCCACAAGCCCCTGGCGTTCCACTTCGGTTTCAGGAAGCACCTGGGCGCTGAGGGGCCTCAGGATGGATCCGTCAAATCCGGAGCGCTTCTCCACATACCGCATGGAGCGCTTATTCTGTGAAAAGGGCCTCTGGCCCGCCACCTCTCCGCTGAAGAGGAAATCAAATCCCTCTTTATCCATGATCTCGCCTGCCTTGGCAAACATCAGTGAGTGACAGTCCATGCAGGGATTCATGTTCTTCCCATACCCGGCCGGAGGATTTTTCAGCATCTCCATGTAGATGTCCGTGATATCCTCAACCCTGATGGGGATATTGTTCATCTTTGCCGCCTTTATGGCGGCATCGGGAAGAAAAAACGGGGTCTTAAAACTTACCCAGGTCACATCAATGCCCTGCTCCCTCAGCACAAGTGCGCTGAGGATACTGTCAAGCCCACCGGAGGTGAGCCCAAGGGCCTTTATTTTTCTTGATACTATTTTTGTATTCATCTACTCTTCTGTCTTTTTCTTTTCCCAGAATTCCCGGCTTTCCTTGAGAATCTCATCGATATCGTCATCCAGGTTTTCAACCTCTCCGTCATCACCCAGGGCAATATCATCGAGATTGATCTCCGGGTCCTCTGCGGAAAAATCGTCAAGGCCGAACTCGACTCCCTCAGGGGAAAGATCATCCCCGTCAAGAATCTCCGGCCCTATTTCTGAATCCTTAGCTAAAAGCCCAGGTTCCGGTTCCATGCCAGGTGATATTCCCGGCGCTTCGATTTCACCGGAACCGGTTGGAGCCCCTTCCGGTTCCGGGATATGGTTTCCATCACGATCAAACATCAGGCTCATATCGATCTTGAGCTCAAGATCCACCCGGAACGCCACCTGATTATCATGGACAACGATCTCCCCCCCGGTTGAGTCAACCGAGGAGATGTTGATCTTTTTCTTTACGATCTCCCTGACAGCATCCCAGTCAAGATCCTCCTTGACGGCATCAATCAAATCCCGCTCTCCGGTTCTGATAATTTCCGGATCCGTTACCTTCATGCATCACCTCATCCCAAAAAAGAAATCCTGATCCAAGGAGACCAGAGTTACCGGTTACATGCCACATCTGCAAATCGCTTATCCACAAACTTCTCGAGATCGATAATCTTTCCGATCCCCATGACATCGTGCATATACCGCTGGATTTTATCCAAATCCTCGTTCACCGGATAAAGGTCATCCATGCGGATGGCCTGGGGCTGTGAAAACACCTTCTGCAACACGGCCGGATTGAGCCCCATCTTGCCTTCGGGATCGAGGAACTTCACGGCAATGTCGGCCGCCCTTGCCTTGTCTTCTTCGACATACTTGCCGGATTCGACAATCATGGAAACAAACTCCTGGGCTGCCTCAGGATAGTTTTCAATAAAATCCTGCTGCATGGCAACCACGCAACAGGGGTGGTTTTCCCAGCGGGTGGAGGAGACAAACTCGAGGTTGCCGACTTCGGTTGCAATGGCCTTGGTTGCGATGGGCTCAGCAACCATGAATCCTGCAACGTCCTCGTTCTCCTTCATGATGCCGGGCATCTTGATGGGAGGTACGACCTCAAACCTGACATTAATGGCTTTCTTCCCGGGCACTCCAGGCTTCAGTCCCAGCTCTTTCAAAAACTGGTGGGCCAGCATGTGGTGAACACTCATCTTATGGGGAATATCCACGACCTTGTACTTGTAAAAGCTCTGCAGAGAATCAAACCTGGGGTCATAATGGCGGCTTCTTACAAAAGTACTGCCGTTCTTGTGGGCCAAAAGCACCAGCCGAATGGGTGAATCATAGGCAAAGAGGTCCATGGCAATGGGAGCCAGAACAAAGGCAGCGTCAAGTTCGGCGCTTTCAAGCCCCTCCTGGATGGGATTCCACCCGGGCTTGCGATCGGTATTGAGAACAAAATGTTTTGGCGTTACCTCGCCCAGGTCGATCCTGTGCTTCAGAGCGCCCAAGGCAAGATGGTCGGTGATCTGGATGTGGGCCACATTGAGTTCCACCTTGCCGTCCACGACCCGCCTTTCCTTTTTAACAACACCAGCTCCGGCCTCCGGGGCAAACACCTTTTCGATGGCGTCCTTGATCTGTTTCGAGTCAAAGGGTTTAGGCACATGGCCGTTTCCTCCAGCCTCCATGATGATGATCTGCTGCCCCTTGTCAGCCTGGGCCGTTGCCATGATAAAAGGAAGTGCCCGGTACGCCTCCTGACTCCTGAGCCACTGGAGAAACTCGAGTCCGTCCTTCTGGGGCATATTCCAATCGCTGATGACAAGATCAGGCTCCTCCGCCTTTACCTTTTCGATTCCATCGTCCCCGTTCACAGCCATGACAATATTCTCAAACCCCGCCTTGTTCAACATCTGCTTGAACATCATGCGCATGGTGCCGGAATCGTCTGTAACAAGAATTTTTATCTTTGGATCTACTGCCATAACATAGGCTCCTTATTTGTTTAAAACTTGAGACATGAACACCTGGAACATGTCGGCCCCGCAACTTTATAGCTATCGTCCCCAGGGCCTTTTACTATTCTTATCAAAGAGCAGGCACAACCTGTGCCTGCTGTCGTCTGTCGTCTTCTCTACCCAACTATTCGACCCAGGACCAGCTGACCAGCCTCTGGATCTTCTGCAACGCCCTGTCAAGCAGGAACCCAAGAATGCCGATGGCGATGATCATGGCCATGAGCCTGTCATAGGCCATGGTATCCCTGGCATCGTTGATCAGATACCCAAGACCGCTTGAGACCCCCAGAAACTCAGCAGGGACGAGCACAATCCAGGCCACCCCCAATGCCAGGCGAAGGCTTGCCATCACATTGGGCAATGAAGCGGGCACGATGATGGTCCGCATGAGCTGAAGATTGGTTGCCCCCTGGTTCAACGCCATGCGCACCAAGCTTGTATCAACACTCATTACCCCGATTGCCGTATTGAGCATGATCGGCCAGACTGTGGCCATAACGATCAGGAAGTTGATCGCAGATTCAAAACTTGCAAACACAAGCAGGGCAACCGGCATCCATGACAGGGGGCTGATCATTCGTAAGAACTGGATGGGGGAGTAGGAAAGACGTCTCAACTTAGGATAAAAACCAATGATCATACCGGCGGGAATACCAATGGCCGCAGCAATGGTGATCCCGGTGAGCACCCGCCTGAGGCTGGCCCACACCGACACCCAGAAGCGCCCTTCGGTTGCCGCAAGAAAGAGGGCTTTCAACGTCGGCAACGGCAAAAAGCCGTTAAAGGATTCAAACTTTTGACCGGTGAAAAAAAGGGTACACGCCACGACCCAGACAAATACAAAGAGCACCATCCCAAGGATCTCATACCGGACCCCCGGCTCTTCACGGTCAAACAGAAGGTTGACCCAGTTCGCCTTGGAGACTTTTTCCATGAAGCTGTTAATCGATTTCAATAATCTCTTCCCTTGATAAAGGTTGCGCCACATCTGAAGGGAAAAAACGTCCATACTCCCGATTACTATCCATCGCGTTCAGCACAAAGCTGTCATCCACCAGCTCACCTGCAGCCCGTGCCGAATCAATATTTTTCAAAAAGCTGTTGTCACCTTCCACACGGGTTTTCCCCATCTGCTCCAGGACAAACCGGGTGGCCGAAGGAAACGGATAGGGCTGAAACCCGATTCTCTGGATATCCCATTCGGGATGCATGATCGCCCTTGGCAGAGGCCCCGTGGTATACTCCTTGAGATCGTACCCCGTGAAAACCCGTTTGAGTACTTTTGCCTCAACGGGAAGATACCCCTCACCGTCACGGCTCAATATGTGGGCCGCCTGTTCCCGGTTCTGTTCGCACCAGAGCTGGGCCCTTACCACTGCATTGACAGCCTTTTGAACAAATGCGGGTCTCCTCCGGGTCAGTTCCTCCCGGGTCACCAGAACACAGCATGGATGGTTTTTCCAGACATCCCCGGTAAACCTCATGATCCTTGCCCGAAGCTTCATCTCTGCAAGGGCGCTGAACGGTTCGGCAACAATAAAGCCGTCGATCTTTCGGCCGAGGAGTGCCGGCGGCATCTCCGGCGGCGGAAGAATAAAAAGATTCACCTCATTGGGTTTCAGGGGACTGTTCTGGGGCTTGATAACCGGCGTAAGCCCCCGGGCCCTTAATCCTATCTGAAGAACGAGATTGTGTGTGGAATACCAGGACGGAACGGCAATCTGCTTCCCGCCAAGATCGGCAAACCCCCTGATGTCTGAATCGCCGTGCACGGTCAAGGCGCTTCCGTTGGTGTGATCCCATCCCAGAACCTTGACAGGCATCTTCTGCCTGAACCTCATCCATACGGGTATGGGAAACAGCATATGGGTAAGGTCGAACTTGCCCGCCATGAACGACTCTGTCAAAACATTCCATGACCTTACCATAACTGGTCTTGGCACAACAAGCCCTTCTTCAAGAAAATAACCGAGACTGTGGGCGATGAGAAGCGGCGCCGCATCGGTGATGGGAAGATATCCGAGCCGAAGCTCCTCTTTAGCGGCAAACGCCGGTAGAACCGGAGCAAACAGGGAGGCGCCCAGGGTTGCGGCTGCCTGCCCTAGGAATCGCCGCCGGTGAATGTTGCCGGGGTCGGATGTTTTCATAGAAACCGCCTGTTGCCCACATAGGAGCGCTTGAATGTTTTCAGGATCTCCTGCCTGTACCTCTTAAACCTGGGATCATTTACATCCCTGGGATATTCAAGATCGATGTCAAAGGTATCAATGATACCCACGGGAAAACCGCCCAGAAGCACCACGCGATTGCCCAGCAAAGTGGCCTCTTCGATGTCATGGGTAACAAACACCACCGTAAACTGCTCGCTCAGCCAGAGGTTAACCATCTCCTCCTGGATATGGGCCTTTGTAAAGGTATCCAGGGAGGCAAAGGGTTCGTCCATGATCAGTATTTCCGGATTTCCCATAAGTGCCCGGGCAAGGCAGGCCCGCTGGGCCATACCCAGGGAGAGTTCCGCAGGTTTTGAATCCTCAAACCCTGAAAGCCCCATGATTTCGATAAACTGGGTCACCCTGTAGCTGAGCCGGTCACAATCCCCCCTTAACCGGCACCCGTAGGAAACATTCTCCCGCACGGTGAGCCAGGGGATAAGGGTCGGCTGCTGGAACAGCATGGCCCTCGAGGGATGGATATCCCGCACTTCTTTGCCGTCAACCCGAATGGTTCCGGAGGTGGGAAGTTCAAAGCCTGCAAGCATATTCAGGAACGTTGTCTTGCCGCAGCCGGATTCCCCAAGGAAGATCACAAAATCCCCCTGGTTAATGGAAAGGGAAACATCATTAAACACGGGGTGCCTGGTTCCGTCGGATCTCAGGTAACTCTTTGACACCTTATCAAATTCGATTTTCAAAATTTATCTTACAACCCCTGCTTTGCGCGCGAAACTTAACTCGAGACATCCGGCAACATCCGTTTCACAACCAACACGTCCCAACTCCTCTTTCATATAATCATGTATAATCTCGAACGATTTAATATCGGGAAGACAACACCCCGCTTCCCGCCCTGCCGCCTGTTTACCAATCAGCTTTTCAACAACCCATGGAACCTGCCCCAGGAACGAAGCCGCCACAGCAACAAGGTCATTGGAGCGCGCCCCAGGATTGACAAGATTCCTCACAAGCTCAAACACCGCTTCAGGGAAAGCATTGATCACGGCGCCACGGAGGACAAACACAGACGAAGGGTGCCCCGGCCACAAGGTTTCCGAATCACAGACCATGGCTCCCATGCCCGATTCCACGGCCAGGGTCCCAAATGGTTCCGGTGCAATAAAACCGCCGATTCTTCCCTCCTTGTCATATTCCATTGCCTCGATCATCATTGCCGGTGCTATGGATTCAAGGATAACATCGGCGTTCGGGTCTGCCCCGGCCCTCAACCCCGCGGATGCCATAAGCCGATGAACAAGAAGGGTGTGTATTGACAGCTCATGGGGCACAAGGACCGTCCGCCCCCTGAAATCAGCCACAGTCTTTATGTTCGCACCCTGACGCCTGACAAGCCCTGCCCCTGACCTTGATCCCTGGAGCAGAATCTTTATATCCGCTCCGGCCGAGATAAGGTCCATGGCGGCAGGAGCGGGAAGGAATGCCCCGTCAATCCCCTTGTCACACAACCGCTCCAGGACCTGATTCCAGGCAACCATGGAAACAGGCTCAAGAAACAGGTGGTCAAGCTCCCTTCCCCAGACCAAAGGACCAAAGGCTGCAATGCCCAAGGCAAGGTGATCAACCGTTTTCAGGTGACCGATTCTGACAACCGGTTTTTCCCCCATCAACTCTCCTGTCTGTCCGCCCCCATTAACACCATTACTAGTTCCCTGAGCTGTCCTTAAAAACCTTTTTTTAACACAAGAGAGCTGTACTGTGCAACGTTTATATGGGATTGATCCTTGATCTGGAAGAGAGAATAGGTTACAAAAATGAAGGGTTTTTTTCAGACAGATCCGACAACCATCATTAACATATTACGAACACACCGGGCCATCAGAAATGGAAAAAAACGCGTCCCCCCCCCTTGTAGGCGAGTATCTGTTGAAACCAGGCTTCATCTACCTGCCCCGTCACCCCACTGCCATATCCGCCGTGCTCGGATCGTCCGTCTCAATCTGCCTTTACGACAGGAAGCTTGGGATCGGAGGAATGAATCACTTTCTCTTTCCTTGTGCCCAACCTTCGAAGAGACCGACGGCAAAATACGGAAACGTTGCCACAACAGCCCTGATACGGATGATGCTCAAAAACGGCGCCACCCTTAAAAACATGAAAGCCCAGGTGGTCGGGGGCGCTTTCCACCCCAAGATCATGTCCCGGGATATCGGCAGGACCAACCTTGAAACGGCCAGAACCATGCTGAAAAAACAAAAAATCCGCGTCGTTTCCGAGGATGTGGGGGGAGAGATCGGCAGAAAAGTCGTGTTCAACACAACCAATTGCGAGATTGCAGTCTTAAAGGTAGTGCGGCTGAGGCGTTCCGACTGGTACCCCTACGACCCTGAGCGATAACGCGTCGGGGTCAGGCATAGCTTATTACCGCTTTTGAATCACCGGGGTCAGGCTTAGCTTATTGCCGCTATTATCTGTGGGCCAAGACTGTCGCAATAAGCTAAGCCTGACCCCATCTGACGTGGCCTCAGTTGGCCTGGCCCCATTTTAAAGGCGGCCTTTTCTCAGGATTGCAACCAGCAGCCATATCCCCATGAGAACAGCAGCAATGAACCCGGCGATCCCAATCAGGGAGACCCCGAAAACAATGGGGGGCACATCAGAATTTATCACCTGGGCCGATCCCATGATCAGGGCGGCGATGATGATGGCAAAGGCGATCCGGTTGCTGATCTGGTCATAGGTTGCAAGCATCTTATCAAGCCCCTCGAGCCGGACGTTTACCCCGATCTTCCCAAGCTTTGCAAGACGGAGGATCTCCAGGAGATCCGAGGGAAACAGACGGGCAAACCGCAGGGTCTCACTTACAACCCCCATGACATCCTCGGAAACCCTTTTGGGCGAAAGCCTGAACAGTTTTGCAGCCCTCACATAGGGAGCGGCCGTGGCAATCATGTCAAAATCAGGGTCAAGGCTCTTTGCCACCCCCTCCACCGCGGCAAAGGCCTTCATCATCAGGAACAGATCCGGCGGGATTCTCATGCTGTGGTTTGCCGCCATTTCAAGGACATCGTTGATCACCCGCCCGACCCGTATCTCCTTCAGGGGCTTTTCAAGGTGCAATCCGGCAAATTCGGTCATATCCTTTTCAAGGCGCCCCAGGTCGGGCTCAGTTTCATAGTCGGCAAGCTCAAGAAGGAAACGGGCAGCAAGCCGCATATTTTTTGAATAAACACAATGAATAAGATCCACAAAGACCTCCCGGGTCTGCCGTGGAACAAAGCCTGCCATGCCGAAATCCACCGGGCAGATCACATTGCCGGTCAGGACAAAAAGATTCCCGGGATGGGGGTCTGCATGGAAGAAGCCATGATCAAACACCTGCTTCATCACAAACTGGGCCCCGTTTTGGGTGATGATACGCCGGTCCATGCCCTGTCGGTCGAGTTCCTCCCCATTCGAGATCTTCACCCCCCGGATAAACTCCATGGTGAGCACCCGCAGGCTGGATTCATCCTTGAAAAAACCGGGAATGTGAACGGTCCTGTCCGAGGCAAACTGCCGGGCCATCCGCTCCATGTTGGAGGCCTCAACCGAATAGTCCAGCTCCTTTGAGAGGCTCCTGGCAAATTCCTCCACCATGCGGACAGGCCTGTGGGGTGCGATCTCCTCCACATGGGTCTCGGCCAGGGTGGCAAGGTGGTGCATGATCTCAAGATCCACCTCGATGAGTTTGTGTATGCCCGGACGCTGGATCTTGACCGCCACCTCGCCCACCCCGGCAAGGCCTGCCCGGTGAACCTGGCCGATGGAGGCTGAGGCAATGGGAGTCCGGTCCATGAATTCAAATATCTCTTCATGGGAACGGCCAAACTCAGAGGATATGATCCCTGCGACCTCGCCAAAGGAGAAGGGAGGAACATTGTCCTGGAGTTTTGCAAGTTCAGTCAAAAGGTTCACGGGAATGAGGTCCGGCCGGGACGAGAGGATCTGGCCGAACTTGATAAAGGTGGGGCCGAGCTCTTCAAAGATCATCCGGATCCGCATGGCCCCGGAAAGCCTTTCAAACCGGTCCCCCTTGTTGCGGGAGATCAGCTTTAGGCCGATCTCGATGTACTGGTCGATGTTCAGGGCGTCGATGACATTGCCGAACCCGTACTTGAAAATGATCCCGAGGATCTGGCGATACCGTTGAAAGTGGCGGTATCGCCTTCCAAGCCCCCCGATTTTCCGAATGCTGATCATCCCTGGTCGTCGGTCTTCACGTCGTCGAGCATGGCCTTGATTTCCCGAATCTCTTCCTTGAGTTTCTTGATATCCGAACGCCTTGGGATATCGGCCTTTTCAAGGATTTTTTCCACGGTTGACTCCACCTTCTTGTCAAGCTTTTCCCGGGCTTCATCATAATTATCCATGAGATCGTCCATAAATTTCTTTCCCTCTTTCTGATCCATCTTGCCCTTGTCCGCAAACTCCCTGGCAAGTTCCTCGATCTCTTTTTTGGACCTCAGGGCCAGGCCCACACCGGTCAAAAGACTCTTTTTCATGTACTCAAACATGGTTCCTCCTTGAATTTAGAATACAGCCACGGAACACCCGGGCAGTGGGTGCCGGAAGATAGCCCGCGACCTACTGCCCGATTTTTCCTACCTATTTTGATCCAAAGGATGCCTCTGGCATCTCCTCTACACTGGTGTCTCCCTCAACAATGGCATCCATCTTTGCAAGGGCCGACGGAAGCAGGGTGTTGATAAAGAACTGGGCCGTCCTGATCTGGCCTGCATAATAGGCGACATCCTTGTTTTTGGCCGCCTTTTGTGCCACGGTTTCCCAGTCAAGGCTGCCCGCTTTTTTGGCAAGCTTGGGAGCGGCCACCGATGCACGCCAGAGCAGCATCCACGCCATGGTCACATCGCCTGTGACCTCGAGAAAAGGATGGGCAAACGAGTAGGCGTTCAACACATCCTTGGACCTTGACCGCTCACCTATCACCTTTGCCGTGCTTTCAAGGCGATCTACCGCCTTCTCGACCTTTTCGGTAATGGCGGAAAGCCCCTCGACTTCCCTGGCCCTGACGATCACGGCGCGGATCTCATCGATAAAATCGGTAAATAGCTTGCCGCCCTTCATGGCAAGCTTTCTTCCCAGCAGGTCCATGGCCTGGATACCGTTGGTGCCCTCATAGATCATGTAGATCCTTGAATCCCTCATGAGCTGTTCAACGGGAAACTCCTTAATATAACCGTAACCGCCAAAAACCTGGACACCGTGGCTGCACACCTCAAGGGCACGGTCCGTGACATAGCCCTTGACAAGGGGGGTCAACAGCTCAACCATGTCGGCGTACTTCTCCCGGGTCGTGGGATCGTCTGTGGTGGCGGCGATGTCCGAGCACTTTCCGTTGAAGTAGATCAGGCTTCTCATGCCCTCAACCCAGGCCTTCATGTTCAGAAGCTGGCGCCGCACATCCGGGTGCTCGATGATGGCGCAGTCTTTGGCTCCCGGCTCACGGGACTTGGCAAGGTTCCTTCCCTGGATCCGTGTCCTTGCATAGTCAAGGGCATACATGTAGGAGGCCGTTGACACGGCAAACCCCTGGAGCCCGACAAAGGCACGGGCCTCGTTCATCATCTTGAACATGGCGGGCATGCCCTTGTTCTCCTCTCCAAGGAGGGTGCCGATGCTCTCGCCCTTTTCACCAAGGGAGAGGGTACAGGTGGCATTGCCGTGGATCCCCATCTTCTCTTCGATTCCCGTGCAGACCACATTATTGAACTCGCCCAGGCTGCCGTCCTCGTTGACATGGTACTTGGGAACAAGAAAAAGGGATATTCCCCGGGTTCCCTCGGGGGCACCTTCGATCCTTGCCAGCACCGGATGGATGATGTTCTCTGCAAGATCGTGCTCACCTGCGGAGATAAATATTTTGGTTCCGGTGATGGAGTAGGTTCCGTCATCGTTTTTTTTGGCCGTTGAGGTCAGCGCCCCAACATCGGAGCCGGCCTCGGCCTCGGTGAGAAGCATTGTCCCGCCCCACTCACCGGAAAACATCTTTTCCTGGTAAAGCTTTTTCTGCTCCTCGGTACCAAACGACTCCACCAGGGTTGCCGCACCGTGGGTCATGCCGCTGTAGAGCATGAACGCCGGGTTGGCGCCGATGAGATATTCGTTGGCGGCAAGCCCCACAAGTTTGGGCATGCCCTGGCCGCCCACCTCGGGGTCGTCGGTCATGGCAAGCCATTCACCCTCTTTGTAGAGCTCCCATGCCCGTTTAAAGCACTGTGGAACAGTCACCTTGCCGTTGTCAAAGATACACCCCTCTTCGTCCCCTGGCTTCTGTGTCGGAAGAATCTCCTTTACTGCAAGATTCCTTGCCTCTGAAACGATGAGATCAACTGTCTTTTTATTGAACTCGGCAAAGGTCTCGTGATCCACCAGCCCAAGCTGTTCATGCAGAACAAAATCAATGTCTCTCCGGTCTGAAATTAACTGCGCCATAATTGTGATTTCCCCTTATCCCTGTCTATTGAGTTAATGGTTTCATCTAGGACTCTAATCTTCCTAAGACAATACAAGGTGAAAGTCAACACGGCAGCAGAAGATTTAACCTGTGCCAAAAGGGTTGAAACAGCCCTGTCACCCTTACAACCCCCTCCCACGGCCGATGATGTAAAAATCTGATTGACATCTATTTTTTTTTCTGATTAGTTCAAAAATCAGGCTCAGTATTTAAGAGCTATTCATTAACACACAATCGATAACATTAGGAGATCCCATGCTGATAGGACTTGACGTTGGCGGAACCCACACGGATGCAGTTCTCCTGAGCAAAAAGGGACTCAAACGAAAAATCAAGGTTCCAACCGATCCATCGGATCTGTTCAACACCGTCCTTTCAGGCCTGGATCGCCTCCTTGACAACACCGACCCCCTGGATGTCAAACGCATTGTCCTGAGCACCACACTTACCACCAATGCCGTTGTTCAACAGCGGATCGATCCCGTGGGAATCATCGTCAGCTCAGGACCTGGTATCGATCCCGGTTTCTTTCGCACCGGCAACCACTACTTTCCCGTGGCAGGCTCCATCGATCACAGGGGCAGGGAACGAAGCCCTATAGACCCGGCTGAAATCCAGGCCATTGCTAAAATCCTAAAAAAAGAGGGCGTCGAGCATGTGGGAGTCATTGGAAAATTTTCTCCTAGGAATCCCAGCCATGAACTTGAAATCCAGGAGATGCTGGCATATGATTTCAAAAAAATTTTCCTGGGCCACCATGTCTCCGGCAACCTCAACTTTCCCAGAAGAATTGCCACGGTCCACCTCAACACAGCGGTTTACAGCATACACAGGGCGTTTTTCCATGCCGTGAAGCGCTCCCTTGAACAGAAGGGTATCAAGGCGCCCATCCAGATTCTCAAGGCGGACGGCGGCACCATGAACCTTGACTCCTCCATGGAATTTCCAGGCCAGACCATTCTCTCGGGCCCTGCCGCAAGTGTCATGGGGGCCATCGGCTATGCCCCGGACGACAAGGATGTCCTGGTGCTTGATATCGGGGGAACCACAACGGACATCGCCATCCTCGTCAAAAAGGCCCCGCTCCTGGAGCCGGTTGGCATCGGCAGGGGCATATACAAGAGCCTTATCCGGTCCCTCAAGACCTACTCCAAAGGCCTTGGGGGAGACAGCCGTGTCAGGGTGAAAAACGGCGGCATCACCATCGGACCTGACCGGTCTGGCCCTGCCATGGCATTTGGCGGGCCCCATCCCACCCCCACCGATGCCATGGTCGTTCTCGGCATCATGGAGGCCGAGGATAAAGAACGATCCCTTGAAGGCATGACGGAAATTGCTGAAAAGCTCGACACAACACCCCTCAAGGCGGCACAAACCATTTTCCGGACCGCCTGCGCAAGGATCGTTGAAGAGGCGATCAAGATGGTGGACCGCATCAACAGGAAACCGGTTTATACGGTGCATGAATTTCTGGAAGGGTACCGCATCCAGCCCCGGAAGATCCTTCTCCTGGGAGGCCCGGCACCCTATTTTGCCAAAGAGATAGAACGCCAGTCCGGCATTGAGACACAAGCTGTTCCGGCATGCTCGGTGGCCAACGCCATTGGCGCCGCCCTTGCCCGGACCACCTGCGAGATATCGCTCCTGGCAGATACGGAACTTGGCACTGTTACGGCACCGGAAGAGGATTTCAACGAGCCCATCTCAAAAGGCTATACAGAGGAGGATGTGATCGAGTGCGCCTACGCCCTGCTCCATGAAAAAGCTCTGAAATCGGGTTCATCCCCGGACGATCTCGAGGTGGAGGTGATCGAATTCCAGAAATTCAACATTGTCCGCAAATTTTCAACCCAGGGCAAGATATTCAGGACTAAACTCCAGGTAAAGCCAGGGCTCATAAAGGGCTATGGCCAGGTTTACACCCAACTGAACAAAAACAATGACGGCACACCATCGGGGGCAGAATGCTGAAAGCGTCAAAAAAAACAGGCCTTGTATTTTTCCCGGCATTTGACTGGGCCATAGACCCTACCCATCCGGAACGGGAAGAGCGTCTCCTCTACACCCAGGACCAGGTCATGGAAGAGGGAATCTTCGACATCAACGGCATTGAGGAGTATAAGCCCGACCTGGTCACGGCCGAAGATATCCAGCGGGTCCACTTCTGCGTTCCGGACGAAGCCGCCATCACCACCCAGTCCCACCTCATCAGTGCCGGCGGTGCCAAGGCCATTGCCAGAGCCGTGATGGAAAAAGAGATCGAGCGGGGGTTTGCCCTGATCCGGCCGCCGGGCCACCATGCCATGCGGGTCGCCCACGGCGGCAGGGGATTCTGCCACATCAACATGGAAGCGATCATGGTGGAATACCTGAGGCAGGAGCATGGGGTAAGAAGGGTTGCCATTGTGGATACGGATTGCCACCACGGGGACGGTACCAACGACATCTACTGGCACGATCCCGACACACTCTTCATCAGCCTGCACCAGGACGGACGGACCCTCTATCCGGGATCCGGTTTCACTCAGGAGCTGGGAGGCCCCAATGCAAAAGGCACCAACCTCAACATCCCCCTCCCCCCCGGGACCTCCACCGAAGGGTACCTCTATGTGATCAACAACACGGTGCTTCCCATCCTTGACGAGTTCAAGCCCGACATCATCATCAACTCGGCAGGCCAGGACAACCACTACACCGACCCCCTGACAAACATGAAATTTTCCGCCCAGGGCTATGCCGAGATGACCCGGCTCCTGAAGCCGGACATTGCGGTTCTCGAGGGGGGATACGCCATCGAGGGAGCCCTGCCCTATGTCAACCTCGGTATCATCCTTGCCCTGGCTGACATGGACTTCTCGTCCGTGGTGGAACCCGATTACGACCCCGTGCGCCTTGAGCAGGCTTCCCATGTGACAGACAAGATTAAGCGAACCTCGGATGTCATCAACCGCTACTGGAGCCAGCGCAAGGAGCTCAGGGCCAAGGCCGGCACCCACGGAGAGATCCAGCAGAGACACAGGGAGATATTCTACGACACCGACAACATCTTTGAACGGCAAAAAGAGAGAATCCAGATATGCAGGAATTGCGCAGGTGCCTTTGAAATCGAT
Source organism: Desulfobacterium sp. (assembly GCA_030145245.1). Lineage (GTDB taxonomy): Bacteria > Desulfobacterota > Desulfobacteria > Desulfobacterales > Desulfobacteraceae > Desulforapulum. Next base: position 70,684 of record JAQYWC010000073.1, on the reverse strand, counting down.
TCCCAGGCCTCCACCGGCAACCATGTTCTCTGTGTCCACATCCCTTTAAACGCTTGCAAGCACTGCATCGACCTGGGATATGCCATGTTCAGGGATGCAGACATGAACCGGTACAACCGGGCATTCCTACAAGACCGAACCCAGGACCGCTACATTATCAAACAGAACTGAGACCTTTTGCTTTCCCATGAAAAACCTTAAAGACCAACTAACCAAACGGGCCCGGGTGATCCAGGCCCTTCGCAGTTTTTTTATCCAAAACGACTATCTTGAGGTAGAGACCCCCATACGGATTCCAGCCCCGGCACCCGAGGCCCACATAGACTCGTTTGAGTCAGAAGCATGGTTTCTCCAATCCTCCCCGGAACTTGCCATGAAGCGCCTTATGGCCAGGGGCCATGACCGGATCTTCCAGATCTGCAAATGCTTTCGGAAGGAGGAACGGGGGGACCGGCATCTGACGGAACTCACCATGCTGGAGTGGTACGCAGCCGGGCACACCTACCGCAACCTCATGGAACAGTGCGCCCTCCTCGTCCGCCACGTGGCCAACGAGACGGGTTCCGGGGATAGCCTTACCTACATGGGCGAAACCATCGATCTTGCTTCTCCATGGCAGATACTCACCGTGGCGGATGCCTTCAGCCGGTATACCGACACCACCCTTGAAAGGGCGGTGGCTGACCGGAGTTTTGACGAACGCATGGCCTTTGAGATCGAACCCAGACTTGGCCGGGGGAGACCCACCTGCATCATGGACTATCCTGCGTCCATGGCAGCCCTTTCAAGGCTGAAGCCCGAGAATCCACGCTTTTCAGAACGGTTTGAGTTCTACATCGCTGGTATGGAACTTGCCAACGGCTTTTCCGAATTAAACGACCCGGTGGAACAGAGAAAGCGGTTTGAAGCCGAAGCCGAAATCCGCGCCAGTGCCGGAAAACCCGCCACACCCATACCCGAACCCTTTCTCAGGGATCTGGGTTCCATGCCGGATACAGCAGGGATCGCCCTGGGGGTGGACAGGCTCGTCATGCTCTTCACCAACTCCCCCTCGATTGATGATGTTGTTGCCTTTACCCCGGAAGCGTTGTAAAAAGAGATAAAAAACAGCAATTGGGGTCAGGCTTTCCTTAATGGCCTTGTTGCTCTTGGTATCGAGATGCGAGGCAATAAGAAAAGCCTGGAAAATAACCAGTGGGGTCAGGCTTTCCTTATTGGCCTTATTGTCTTGGTATTGAGATGCGAGGCAATAAGAAAAGCCTGACCCCTTTTAAGGACAAGGAAGATTAATGATAAAGATAGAAAACCTACATAAGAATTTTGGAACCATTGAGGTGTTGAAAGGCGTCGATCTCGAAATCCACCAGGGAGAGGTCGTGGTCATCATCGGGCCCAGCGGATCCGGGAAAAGCACCCTGTTACGCTGCATCAACAGGCTTGAAACCATCACCTCCGGAAAAATCACAGTCGACAACTATGACCTCTACGATGCTTCCACCGACATCAACATGATCCGCACCGAAGCGGGCATGGTGTTTCAGCAGTTCAACCTGTTTCCCCATATGACAGTGCTGAAAAATGTCACCCTGGGACCCGTCAAAGTAAGAAATATGAGCCAGGCAGATGCCGACAGCCTCGGGCTGAAGCTGCTTGACAAGGTGGGACTTAAGGACCGGGCAAATAACTATCCGGACCAGCTCTCAGGCGGTCAGAAGCAGCGGGTAGCCATTGCACGCTCCCTTGCCCTCAAGCCAAAGGTGATGCTCTTTGACGAGCCCACCAGTGCCCTTGATCCGGAACTGATCGGCGAGGTACTTGATGTAATGAAGCAGCTTGCAAAGGACGGCATGACCATGGTGGTCGTAACCCATGAGATGGGCTTTGCAAAGGAGGTTGCCGACAGGGTAATCTTCATCGACGAGGGAAAGATCATGGAGGATAGCGAGCCTGAAGAGTTTTTCTCCAATCCGAAAAACGAACGGCTCAGGGATTTCATCGGCAAGGTGATCGGCCACTGAAAATCCATAGGGGGCTTCGGCCCCCGGCAAAATTTCTGTACGCAGTAAAACTGTCAGGTGGTGTGACGTTCAACCTCGGCGCTTTCGCAGGAGGGACACCCTTCCGGCCGTCCGGTTCCCGGAACCTCTGACCACTTGTGGCCGCAGGCGCCGCAGCAAAACAGCCGCTCGGTGATGACCATCTCATAGTGACCGCCCTGGACACTGATCGCCTTTCCGTTGATGATGGCGTCCGCCACCGTCTTCCTGGCGTTTCTTAATATTCTTCCAAAGGTAGCCCTGGAGACACCCATCTCTTGCCCGCCCTGCTCATGGGAGAGCCCTTCAAGATCGGCCAGGCGAATGGCCTCCCTTTCATCCACGGTGAGGCATACCTCCAACAGGTCAAACATGGGTATGCCCCTTGGCTTGAAATAACTTACTTCAGGTTTATATCCCACTCGTCTGCTTATTAACGGTCTGACCATTTCAACTTTCCAACTGCTTGTTTAAAGATTAGTCTTATACAAAAGAGGGGGATTCCCTATGTTAATAAGAAAACCCCCTCCCTTTCTAACTATCGCTAACTAAAGAATCCTGATGTAAAAACTTCTTACATCTTGGTTCCTTCAGCATGGCTCTGGAGCTTAACTTCTACTTTTTCTGTAAGGCTTGCATAGTACTCGCGGAGGATAACGAGAACTTCCTCACGGCCAAAGTGATCAACTACTTCCTCACCATGGGAGAGGGCGTAACGGAGCTTTGTACCGGAAAGGATGACCCTGTCGTCCTTACCATGGGGGCAGGTTCTCATGGAAGCCATGCCGTCGCACTTTTTGCAGTAGAAGGTCCAGTCGATCTTCAGGGCCTCGCAGAGAAGCGCTTTTCCGGCCTCTTCGGGAGTCGGGATAATATCAAAGATCTCCTGTGCCTCGAAGAGTGTGTAGAAATCACCAACGCCTGCATGGTCACGACCGATGATCATTTTGTTAACGCCGTAGTTCTGACGGAAGGTTGCATGGAGCAGGGCCTCACGGGGACCGGCATAACGCATGTCAAGGGGATATCCGCCGTTGACGACATGCTCGGGAACAAAGTAATCCTTGATCAGTCTGTCGATACATTTTACACGAACGTCTGCAGGGATATCACCGGGTTTGAGGCTACCGATGAGGGAGTGGATGAGAACGCCGTCACATACGTCGAGGGCGATCTTGCAGAGATGCTCGTGGGAACGATGCATGGGGTTACGGAGCTGCATGGAAGCAACGTTTGCCCAGCCTCTCTCGTCAAAGATTGCGCGGGTTTCTTTAGGAGTAAGGTAAACACCCTTGAACTTCTCGGGGAACTCACCCTCGGAAAGGACCTTTACGGGACCTGCAAGGCAGATCTCTTTTCTGGCCATTACAGCCTGAACGCCCGGGTGATCTTCCATGGCGATCTTCCAGAAGTCAGCGTCAGCAGACTCTTCGCCGTGACCCTTATAAACCTTCTCGCACTCCCACTTCTTATCATCTTCGGCCATCTCGAACTTCTCGGTGACCTTCATGGTAGCGTAGATCTCGCCGTTTCTCTCAAGTGTGATCTCGTCGCCTTCGTTGATCGCAGAAGCTTCTTCTTTTGATGCGTCGAGCATTACGGGAACAGGCCAGAATGTACCGTCTGCAAGAAGGAAATCAGCGCAAACGCCTTTCCAGTCAGCCTTGGTCATGAAACCGTCAAGGGGGCTGAATCCACCAATGCCGAGCATGATGAGGTCACCCTTTACCTGGGAGCTGATCTCAACTTTTTTGAGACCTGCAGCTTTTTTCTGCTCTGCCTCAAGTTCCGCGCCTTCGAGCTTGCAGCAAACGAGTCCTTTTCCACCGTGGGGTGCAACTAATTTAGACATATAACTTAATCTCCTGTTTAATATTAACCACAATAAATGTTTTACCAAACATTTATACAAATTCGACTGCCGATCTTACTTCTACATATAAAACAACAAATGTTTCTACGAACATTTGTGAAAGTTCTTCAAAAATTCTTATTCCAATTAATAGTGATTGGATTTTTTGTCAAGGATAATTATTGTTTTATAGCTTCCCGCATATGAATAAAGCCGATTTTCTGACAGAACAAATTAGGTCGGCATCCATTCGAATGCGAACGCCTATAAGTTGAGCAGTGCCCCGACCTGGGCCATGGCATTGAAATGATAATCTGCCGTTAACGAAGGGTTTTTAAACGATATAAATGCGGTTCCGGCCCCGGAAGCCGCCATCTCATCAAACTCGGAATCCCCGATAAAGAGAAGCTCTTTCGCCTTCAGTTTAAATTGTTCCATGATCTTAAGCAGCTGATCCGGCGAAGGTTTCGGATTTTCCACATCGGCCGCCGTCACCACCGACTCAAAACTTTTCTCAAGGTCAAACGCCTTCAGCACCGCATCCATGGTATTGGTCCTGTTTGTGGCAACGGCCCGGATGTATCCCCTGGTCTTCAGAGAGTCCAGCAGGATTTTCAACCCCGGTTCCATAACCATGTGCCGGATGAAATCCTTGTATTTCAGACCTTTCATATAATCATACACATCTTCAAGGCCACTTTTTTCCGGAAAAAGGTATTCTACGGCACCCTTGACCGAAAACATATGCACCTTGACAAACTGCTCATCGGTCAGGGCAGGCTTGTTAAAATGGGCAAGGAGCTGATTGTAATAGAGCCTGTTCACCTCTGCCGTGTCAAACATCACACCGTCGCAGTCAAAGACCACGGCCTTTATTCTGTCCATAATCCACTCTGTTTCATCTGATTACTGATTAATGACAGCTCTGCCCCACCCCTTAAGGAGTAGTGGACTTGAGCGTTCCCTTGGCCGCAACGTTTCCGAACACCCGGATCTTTATCTCGGGTTGATAAACGCTGTCCGTCTTCAGAGTAACCACCTCATAGTAACGGCCAACGACCTTTCTTAAGTTGGTCACAACAAGTTCCCAGGAATGTTTCTTCCCTTTGGTCTGTTTCAACTCGACATCAATATTTTTACCCGGTTCCAACGGTTTGTCCATGATTGAAAAATCATATTTTTCAGCAGGGATAATGGAAACAATGGCCTGGATGGTATCGTCAGGCGCTCCCATGAGGTGGACCACCTTTGGGGTGACCGTAGCGATCTTCTCGACCTTGCCGCCCATCTTCAACACCAGGATGTCGGAGTTTTCACCGTTGGTGCGCACCTTAATCTGTTTCGCCAGGGGTCTTCCACCATACCCAAGGGTGTTTAGCCTTATTTCAATTTTTCCTTCCCCACCCGGGGGAATTTCTCTGTCATAGGAGACAGCGGTGCAGCCTCAACCGGTCTCCACTTTAGAAATAAACAGCTTGGCATCTCCTTTGTTCAGGATGACAAAGGTGTGGGTAACCTTTGTTCCCTCGGGAACGGTGCCAAAGCTGAAATCGGGTTCTGCCACAACAGCCCTGGCAGAGGAGGTGCCGACGCACTCCCCCGGTATCCCGGTTATTCCGACAGCAACAAGTGCCATAAGCACCACTAACAGATTTTTCATGATAGCAGACCTCTGTTTAGGATTTACACGTTCAAAAACATCTAACTCAATAGAAATAGATACAACCTGTGGGTTTGTCAAGCCCCAATCATCTTCCTATACCAAGCACCCCATTCAGGCGCTGACACAGCCCGGGGGAAGACCCGACAGCCTTGCCGTCCAAAGAGAGAACCGGCACTGCCCCCATCAGGGCATTGGTGAGCACAAGGCAACCTTCCAGGGCAAGCTCGGCAGGCGTAAGCCGTTTACTGACGACCCGGTATCCCCGGCTTTCAAGCCGTTCAACAAGGGCCTTGCCGGTGACCCCGGGCAGGGCATGGTCGGACATGGGAATCGTTACCATTTTTTCCCGGATCGCCATGATGCTGCAGGTGTTTGTCTCGGAAACAGTTGCATCCGGATTCAGGATCAGGGCTTCATCCGCATTGTTCCCGGTGGCGTAGTGTCCGGCCTGGAGATAGTAGAGATAGTTCAGGCTTTTATGGTCTGCAAGGGGCGTGTGACGGGCATGGGGATAGGTGATAAGATCGACCCCCTGCTTACCGGAAACTTCAAGCCGGTGGACATAGGGCCGGATAAAGGCGGCCAGAAACGGTCCTCCTGAACCGCTGTCGGCAGCAATGATTTTAAGGGCATACACCCCTTTATCAAATCCGTTTGCCTGGACAAGCTGTTCAAGAACCTGTTTCCAGGTGATGTCAGGCATTGGGGTTGCAAAAAGGCTGCTCCAGGAACCATGGATTCGATCAAGGTGCTCGTCAAGGAAAAGCGCTTGTCCATCTTCGACCCGGATTGTCTCAAACACCCCGGCTCCATGCTGGAACCCCGGAGAGGTGGCTGCAACCGTTGCCTCATCCTCAAACAGAAGCTGACCGCATACCCAGGCGAACCTTTGCTCCCTGTCCACCCGGCCGGCACTGTTCTCCAGGGTCTCCATCAGGGTCTTTCCCTTGTGAAGGGTCTCCTGGAACTCGTTTTCCGGGTCTGAATCATAGACAATTCCACCGCCAACGGAGAAACTTAAGCGGTTGTCGGCAATGATGGCCGTACGGATGGCAATGGAAAGATCCAGGGTGTTGTGAAAACTCAGGTATCCCATGGACCCGGTGTAGACATGTCTGTTCATGGATTCGAGTTCGTCAATGATCTCCATGGACCTCACCTTGGGACAACCGGTGATGGATCCACCCGGAAAGGTTGCGCGTAAAAGATCCACGCTGCTCTTTCCGCAAGCAAGCTCTGCCGTGACAATGGAGACAAGGTGAAACACGTTGTCATAGGGCTCAAGCCGTTTGTGTTCCTTAACCCTGACACTGCCCCCGGTTGCCACCTTGCCGAGATCGTTTCTCATGAGATCCACGATCATGGAGAGTTCGGCGTCATCCTTAAAGCTCTCCCTGAGCTCGGTTTTTAAACGCTGGTCCTCCTCCGGGGTGCTGCCCCTTGGGAAGGTTCCCTTGATGGGCCGTGTCTCCAGGGTTCGCCCATCCTGCTTGAGGAACCGCTCAGGCGAGGTGGAGACGATCTGGTGGTCGCCGGCGTTGACAAAGGCAAAAAAGGGGGCTGGATTTTTTTTAAACAGGGCCTGGAACAGGGCAAATGGATTGCCGCCAAATCCTGCCTCAAACCGCTGGGACAGATTTACCTGATAGATATCACCGGCCTTGATATACTCGATGATCCTTGCAACGGACGACATATAGGCGGACTTGGAGAAATTGGAGCGGAACCCCTGGTTGTCGATCCAGAAACCTGCCTCCCCGGGGGTATCATAGGTTTCCTGATTTTCAAGGGAAGCGAGGGTAGCGAAAAACCGGTTTCTAACCGTTTCGATCCGCTCCTGGTCGGAAAGACTACCGGCCGAAGAAGCGGTCAGGGGGATGGAAAGTGTGGTGGTTCCAATATGCCTGTCGTGGACGAGAATGATGCGGGGGAGGTAGAGGCACAGGTCAGGCAGTTTGTGATCCATGCAGGTAACAGGAAGGGTTTCGATGCGCTGTTTCAGGTCATAGGAAAAATAACCGAACAGCCCTGCCCCCACTGGGCCTGCGATCCCGGCACCATCCATGGAAAAACGGTCCACAAGGGCGTCAACGCAATCAAAGGGATCATCCTCAAACGAGGCACGCTTCCCATTGACCTCCATGGTGATGCTGCAGCCCTTGGCCCTGAGAGCAAGCCAGGGGTCAACGGCAAGCATGTGGTACCGTGCGCAGTCCAGGTCGGTTCCGCTCATCAGAACCACAGTTCCGGTAAGACCCGAGAACCGTGACGCAACGGTATCAAAGGGGACGGCCAGGTCTATGGATTCCTGGTGAACCCGCCCCATGGATGGCAGTTGACGGATAAACGATTTCATCGGGCCTTAATCAATCTTGCGCCCATTACCGCAAAAAGGGGTTCATCCTCCGCTCCTGGAGGATGGATGTTTCAGGTCCGTGCCCCGGATAGACAATGGTCTTATCGTCAAACCCGAGGAGCTTCTCTTTAATGGAGGTGATCAGGGTGTCGTAGTCCCCCCCCGGCAGATCAGTCCGGCCGATGGAACCGGCAAACAGGGTATCCCCGCTGAACAGCGCCCCGTCCGTATACAGACAGATTCCGCCCCGGGAGTGACCCGGGGTATGAACCACACTGAGGGTAATATTACCAAAAGTAAGCTTGTCCCCGTGGGCCAGATGGCGGTCCGAGGGTGGAGAATTCTCGGACCTGAGACCAAAAGCCTGGGCTGCCCCATGGAGATCCTTGAGCATGGACTCGTCATCTGCATGGATCAACAGCTCTGCCCCGGTGATCTCTTTCATGCGCTTGTTTGCACCCACATGGTCAAAATGACCGTGGGTGTTGATGAGGTACTTCACCCTGAGGTTTGCCTCGGACAGGGTCATGAGAATCCTGTCTGCCTCATCCCCGGGATCGATAACCACGGCCTCTTTTGTCTCTTCACAGCCAAGGACGTAGCAGTTCGCCATGATGGGCCCGACTTCAAGCTTCTTTATGATCACAACAGTCTCCTTAGTCTATATTTTCCGATAGGCGAATACGATCGAGCACCCCGTTGATGAAAGAACCCGACCCCCTGGTACCGAACCGCTTGCCGATCTCCACCGCCTCGTTGATGGAGACGCTGGAGGGAATATCGGACCGCTTCACCAGTTCAAAGGTTGCTATACGCATGATGTTCCTGTCAACCACGGGCATCCGTGAAATTTTCCAGTTGCTGGAGCATCTGTTCAACAGGGTGTTGATCTCAGCCCTGGATGCGGTAACCCCTTCCACCAGTTCCAGGAAAAAGGGTTTTACCGTATCCGTTACCGTCTCTTCAAAATTGGTGCAAAACAACTCCAGCAGCTCGGCCGGATCGCCCCTGTCCATATCAAAATAGAAAAGAGCCTGAAGGGCAAGCTCCCTTGCCAACCTGCGGTCGCCCATACTATTCTGTCTTCTCCATGGTTGTAATGAGATTGACCATCTCAATAGCTGCAAGGGCGGAGTCAAAGCCCTTGTTGCCGGCTTTGGTACCGGCTCTCTCGATGGCCTGTTCGATGCTGTCAGTAGTGAGAACGCCGAAAATAACCGGCAGACCATAGTCCAGGCTCACTGTGGCAATACCCTTGGAAACCTCAGCACACACATAGTCGTAGTGGCTGGTGGCGCCCCGGATAACGGCTCCCAGGCAGATGACGGCGTCATAGGTGCCTGATGCGGCCATTTTCTTTGCAACAAGGGGGATCTCAAATGCGCCGGGCACTTTTACAAGGGAGATATCCTCGTCTGCTGCCCCGCTTCGTTTCAAGGCGTCAATGGCGCCGCCCACAAGCCTTTCGGTGATAAAATCATTGAATCTGGCTGCAATGATTCCAAATTTCTTTCCATCTGCCCGAAGGCCTGCTTCAATTATCTGTGGCATCTTAAATTCCTTATCTGGTTATCTGAAAAAAGATCAGCACTGTTTTAGAATGTGTCCCATCTTGAGCTGCTTGCACTTGAGGTATCCCTTGTTGAACTCGTTGGGCGGAACCTCGATGGAAACCTGCTCAACAATGCTCAACCCATAGCCCTCAAGCCCAATCATCTTGGTGGGATTGTTGGTCATGAGCCTCATCTTTCTCACCCCGAGATCCACCAGCATCTGGGCGCCGACACCGTAGTCGCGCATATCTGCTTCAAACCCGAGCCTCAGATTGGCCTCAACCGTATCGCATCCCTGGCGCTGGAGTTCATAGGCCTTAAGCTTGTTCACAAGCCCGATTCCCCGGCCCTCCTGGCGAAGGTAAAGAACCACGCCGCAGCCCTCTTTATCCATGATATGCATGGCCCTGTGGAGCTGCTCGCCGCAATCGCAGCGCATGGAGCCGAAGATATCACCGGTCATACATTCGGAGTGTACCCGGACCAGAATATCCTTGTCCGGATCGATCTCACCCTTGACCATGGCGATGTGGGTCAGGTTATCAAGGTCATTTTCATAGGCAATGATTTTGAAGTCTCCGCCAAACTCAGTGGGAATAACAGTCTCAGCAGCCTTTCTCACAAAGGACTCTGTCTTGAGGCGATACTCCACCAGGGCCGCGATTGTGCAGATTCCGATGTTGTGCTCTTTGCTGAACTCCTCAAGGGAAGGCATGCGTGCCATGGTGCCGTCCTCGTCCATGATTTCGCAGATCACGCCGGCAGGTTTCAGCCCTGCAAGGCGGGCAAGATCCACTGAACCCTCGGTCTGGCCGACCCGGGCCATGACGCCCCCGTCCCGGGCCCGCAGGGGAAAAATGTGACCGGGTCTTGCAAGATCGCTTGCACTGGCCCCATCTGCAACGGCAGTCTGGATGGTGGTGGACCTGTCGGCAGCAGAGATGCCGGTGGTGACACCCTCTTTGGCCTCGATGGAAACGGTAAAGCCTGTCTCAAACTGGGAGGTATTATCCTCTACCATCATGGGAAGGCCAAGGTTGTCCGCCATATCAGCAGTCATCGAGAGGCAGATGAGGCCCCGTCCGTATTTTGCCATGAAATTGATTGCTTCGGGGGTAACGGCCTCGGCGGCCATGGTGAGATCACCTTCATTTTCCCGATCTTCGTCATCCACCAGAATGACCATGCGTCCGGCTTTGATATCCTCAATGGCCTGTTCTATTGTAATCTGCGGCATTTGCTTTTATTCCACTCCTTATAAAAATCCTTTTTTCGCCAGAAGTTCCATGCTTATCGACCCAGTATTCGAACCAGTCCCGGCAGTCGCATCTGTCGTGTTTCTTTTAAGGAAACTGTTAACGTACTTTCCTATCATGTCGGTCTCGATGTTGACCTCGTCCCCGACATTCCTGATCCCGATGGTCGTGATCTTGGCGGTGTGGGGAATGACGCTCACATCAAAGTCATTGTCGCTGCACCTGTTAATAGTAAGACTGATTCCATCGATTGCAACCGATCCTTTTTCGATTATTTCCCCGGCAAGGGTCGAAGGGATGCCGATGGTGACGATCACGGCGTTACTCTTGACTATTTTGGCAAGCACACGCCCGGTTCCGTCGATGTGCCCGGAAACAAGGTGGCCGTCCAGGCGGTCGGAAAGCCTCAATGCCCGTTCAAGGTTGAGCCGGGCACCGGGAGCAAGGTGCTTGAATGTCGTGCGCACCACCGTTTCCGGCGCCATGTCCACCTCAAAAAGCTTACCCTTCAGGGTCACAACGGTAAGGCAGGCCCCGTTGACGGCAATGGAATCCCCGATCTTTGTGGTGCTGAGATCCATGTCCGTTAGAATGGCAAGCCGTTTTCCCTCGCCATTGGGCTCAATTTTCTTGAGGGTTCCAGACCCTTCAATTATTCCTGTAAACACCGTGATTCCCCCAATTAACTATTTTTCAGATATCCGGAAACAAGGATATCATCATCGAAACGCTCCACCTCAACCCGACTCAACTGAATGGCATCTTTCATCAGGACAGGGCCTTTCCCCCTGCACATGGGAATACCATCATCCCCACCCAACAGCTTGGGCGCCATGAATAGATACGCCTTGTTGACAATACCTGCGGCCAGGGCCGAATGAATAACACTGCCGCCGCCCTCGATCAGCACACTCATGACCCCAAGCCCGCCAAGCTCCGCCATGAGACTATCGAAATCTATCATCCCCCCTTTTTCAGGAAGGGTCAACAGATGAACTCCCCGCTCCTGAAACATAGCCCTGCGTTCAGGATCCGCATTGGCGGATGTGGCAATAATAGTTTTGGCGTTGGAGTCCTGGGTCAGCATCCTGGCATCGGGGGCAATGGTAAGGCGGGTATCCAGGATGACCCGTATGGGATCCCGGGTGTCAACCCCTTCTATCCTGGTGGTGAGAGAAGGATCATCCGCCTTTACCGTTCCTGAGCCGACAAGGATGGCATCCACCCAATGCCGCAGCTCATGGACACGACCCCTGGAGCATTCGTTGGTGATCCATTTGGAATCGCCGGTGCTGGTGGCAAGCCTTCCGTCCAGGGTGGAGGCGCACTTCAGAACCACAAAGGGGAGCTTATCATTTTTCACGTACCAGATAAAATCTTCAATCAGGATCTCGGCCCGGGCACGACTGATACCCACCTCGACCTCGACACCCTGTTCCCGCAAATAACTGATACCGCCGCCGCCCACAAAGGGATTGGGATCTTCCGTCCCCACAAACACCCGCCTGATCCCAGCATCCAGGATCTTCCGGGTACAGGGAGGCGTCCTGCCCGTGTGGTTGCAGGGCTCCAGGGTCACATAGATATCGCTGCCCCTGGCAAGGTCTCCCGCATCGTTGATGGCTTCAACCTCAGCATGGGCAAGGCCTGGCCCGTGGTGCCACCCCTGCCCGACAATGGTGCCGTTTTTGACCACCACCGCCCCAACCATGGGATTGGGGGAGGTGTATCCCCTGCCCTTTTCGGCAAGGGCAATGGCGAGATCCATGAACTCTTGATCAGTCATTGTCAGAATTTCCGTTTGTTTTGCGGGTTTCCTGCCGCTCAAGGGGGATAAGGCTTTTCAGCTCCTCGATAAAATCATCGACATCCTTGAACTCCCTGTAGACAGAGGCGAATCTCACATAGGCCACGTCGTCCAGGACATGGAGCTGTTCCATGATCTTATTGCCAACGATCCTGGAGGAGATCTCCTTCTCGTTGACCTCCCTAAAATCACGCTCAATGGAATCTACGATCTCTTCGATTTGATCCATGCTGATGGCACGCTTTTCACACGCTTTTTTGATGCCGTTCAGGATCTTGTCACGGTTGAACTCCTCCCGGCGGCCGTCTTTTTTCACGACCATCACGGGCAGTTCCTCAACCTTTTCATAGGTGGTAAACCTGCGCATGCAGTCCAGGCACTCCCTGCGCCGGCGGATGGCAAATTCGCTGCGGCTGAGCCGCGAGTCCACCACCCGGTTGTTCAATCGTCCACAATAGGGACATTTCATATCAGGACCTCATCATTTTAACGCCGTGAGCTCAATCCCGGCCTGGTCGAACATGGTTTCAGACATGGGATCGTTGTACCCGTCACCAAAATAAACCCTGGTGATGCCTGCGTTGATAATCATTTTTGCACAGATTGAGCAGGGCTGATGAGTGCAGTAAAGGGTCGCTCCCCGGACGGAGATGCCATGACAAGCCGCCTGGATGATGGCGTTCTGCTCGGCATGGACCCCACGGCAGAGCTCGTGTTTCTCCCCTGAAGGGACATTGAGTTGTTCCCTGAGACATCCGGCTATGTCGCAATGGACAATGCCCGTGGGCGCGCCATTGTAGCCGGAACAGAGGATTCTTCTCTCCTTGACCAGGACCGCCCCCACCTTGCGCCGGGTGCAGGTAGCACGGGTGGCAACAAGACGGGCGATCCCCATAAAATACTCATGCCATGACGGCCTTGAACCATCACTCATCAGATTGGGCTGCCTCATAGAGGGGAAATGCCTTGCAAAGGTCTTTAACCTCTGCGTGCACGGTTTCTATGACTGAAGTATCTTCAAGCACGTCACAGATAAAGCCGGCAACACGTTTCATCTCCGGCTCCTTCATCCCCCTGGAGGTCAGAAGCGGCGTTCCGATCCGGATACCGCTTGTCACCATGGGGCCCCTTGGATCGTTGGGAACGGAATTCTTGTTCACCGTAATACCTGCTGCCCCGAGGAAATTCTCGGCATCTTTTCCGGACAACCCCTTGTTGGTGAGATTCATCAGCATGAGGTGGTTGTCGGTGCCGCCGGAGACAAGCTCAATCCCACGGTCCATAAGACTCTGGGCAAGGACACCCGCATTGGCCACCACCTGCTGCTGGTACTGTGCAAAGCTTGGGGAGAGCGCCTCTTTCAAGGCCACGGCCTTGGCTGCAATCACGTGCATCAAAGGCCCGCCCTGGATGCCGGGAAAAATCTGGCTCGAGATCTTAGCCCCGATCTCGTTGGATGAAAGAATCATCCCGCCCCTGGGACCCCTGAGGGTCTTGTGGGTGGTGGAGGTGACAATATCGGCATGGGGAACCGGTGAGGGATGAACCCCTCCGGCCACCAACCCTGCGATATGGGCCATATCCACCATAAACAAAGCGTTGTTTGCCTTTGCAATGTCTGAAAACGCCTTAAAATCGATAATCCTGGGATAGGCACTGGCGCCGGCCACGATCAGTTTGGGCTTGTGTTTTCTGGCAAGATCCGCCACCTCATCCATGTCGATCATCTCTGTTTCAGAGGAGAGACCGTAATGGACAAAGTTGAAGAGCCTGCCGGAAAAACTAACGCGACTCCCGTGGGTGAGATGCCCGCCATGGGAAAGATCCATGGCAAGCACGGTATCACCAGGCTTAATTACTGCAAAATAGGCGGCCATGTTGGCCTGGGAGCCGGAGTGGGGCTGAACATTTGCATACTCGGCCTTGAACAGATCCCTTGCCCTGTCAATTGCCAGCGTCTCCGCCCGGTCGACCACGGCACATCCGCCATAGTAACGTTTTGACGGATATCCTTCGGCATACTTGTTTGTCAAAACCGAGCCCTGGGCAGCCATGACTGCCCGGCTTGCGGTGTTTTCAGATGCGATGAGTTCGAGCCCCTGTTCCTGCCGTTGCTCCTCTTGTCTGATGATCTCTGCAATTTCCGAGTCGATTTCACTAATCGTCGTAATGTCCAACCCTCTCTCCTTTTCCAATTCCTATCTTTCCATGCTCATAATTCTGTCCAGATGCCTTCCCCCCTCAAACGGGGTTTCAAGCCAGGTTTTCACCAGCTCAAATGCAAGGGCATCACCGACCACACGGCCGCCAAGGACAAGAATATTTGAATCATTATGCTGACGGCTCATGCGCACCGAAAAGATGTCGCTGCAAAGTGCAGCCCGCACCCTGGGAAACCGGTTGGCAACCATGGACATGCCAAGGCCGGTGCCACACAGCAGGATACCCCTGCTGTATTCGTTTTCCGACACAGCCTGTGCAACCTTTTTGCCGTAATCTGCATAATTTACGGACTCTTCGCTGAATGTCCCCGCATCCTTCACTTCAATGCCAAGGCCTGAAACAAAGGTGAGGATCTTTTTTTTCAGGCCAAAAGCCGCATGATCGCTTCCAATTATAATGGGATTTTCTCTATCCATGAACCTGTCGTTCCTATGATTTCAATCGGATATACTCAATGGCATCATTGACAGTGAGCATTTTCTCGGCATCATCATCGTCGATATCGATATCAAACGCCTCTTCCATGGACATTACAAGCTCAACCAGGGCAAGGGAATCAGCCCCGAGATCGTCGACCAGCGACGCCTCGGGTACAACATCCTCAATATCTACACCCTGGAGCTTTTCCGCAATTATCTTTTTAACCTTTGTCTCAACAGTCATTGTTCGAGAACCGCCTCCGTAAAGGGTTTAAAAAAGGTCGCCTGCTACTCTTCGTCAGCAGCGGCCTTTACATTTCTTCCGCGATATGCACCACACTCAGGGCAAGCTGCATGGGGAAGTTTTGCCTCTTGACACTCGGGGCATACAGTGATGGTCGGAGCCGCAACCTTCTGATGTGTACGCCTCTTTCTACCACGACTCTTAGAGCTTTTTTGCTTTGGAACTGCCATTTGTATTTCCTCCTAACCATCTAATTTGTTTCAAAATATACTGTAAAATTGTATCTACCAATAAACGTTAATATCTAAATTAACCGACAAGAATTGTCAAGAAAATAATCGTTACAGCCCAATATCCCTTGCCCAAATCTAAGGCCTGTGATATTTCCATGCCCCAGGAATTACATGAAAAAATCATATGCATTTTACGGAGCAACTATGGATACAGTCATAACACGATTTCCCCCCAGCCCCACGGGTTACCTTCACATCGGAGGGGCACGTACAGCCCTTTTCAACTGGCTATGGGCAAGGAAAACCGGCGGTAAATTTGTTTTAAGAATCGAAGACACGGACGAGGTCCGTTCCACAAAAGAATCGGTGGATGCCATCTTTGAATCCTTGAAATGGCTTGAGATCGACTGGGATGAAGGCCCCTTTTTCCAGACCCAACGCTACCCTATTTACCGTGAGTACATTCAGAAACTTGTGGATTCAGGCCATGCATATTACTGCAGCTGCACACCGGAAGAGGTGGATGCCATGCGGGAGGAGGCCAAGGCCAACGGCAAGCGCCCCATGTACAACGGTAAATGCAGGGAACTCAATCTTGAGTCCGGCAAGAACATGGTGGTAAGACTCAGGGTTCCGGACAACGGAGCCACTGTGGTGGAGGATGTGGTCAAGGGCCCCACCTCGTTCCAGAACAGCGAAATCGACGATTTCATCATCCAGAGAAGCGACGGCAGCCCCACTTACAACCTGGCAGTCGTGGTGGACGACCTCACCATGGGGATCAACACCATCCTCAGGGGAGATGACCACCTGGTGAACACCCCCAAGCAGATCCTTCTATATAAGGCCCTTGGGGCGGAACCTCCGATATTCGGCCATGTTCCCATGGTGCTCGGCCACGACAAGTCAAGGCTCTCCAAGCGCCACGGCGCCACCAGTGTCGAGGAGTACCGGGATCTGGGCATCCTGCCGGATGCCATGCTCAACTACCTGGTAAGGCTTGGCTGGTCCCACGGAGACCAGGAGTTTTTCACAAGGGAAGAGCTCATCGAAAAGTTCGACATCGAGCACATCGGACGCTCAGCCTCCATGTTTGACATGGACAAGCTCATGGCCCTCAACGCCAAGCATATCCAGGCGAAGTCCAACGAGGAGATCGCAGAAGCCCTGAGCCCCTATCTTGCAGCCAGGGGAATCGAAATCAAAAACCCGGAGGCCGCCCAGCTGGCCGTTGAGTCCCTCAAGCCGAGAAGCAAAACCCTGGTTGAGATGGCAGAAGCATCACTCTTCTATTTCCAGGAGACCCTGGACTTTGATGAAAAGGCCGTTAAAAAGTTCCTCAAACCCCAGGCCCTTGAGCCCCTGACCGAGAGCGCGGACCTCATCGAAGCCCTGGCGGATTTCACAGAGCCCGCCCTTGAGGAGATCTTCAAGCAGGTGATGGAAAAACACGAGCTCAAGTTTGGAAAGATCGCCCAGCCTTTGAGGGTGGCCCTGACCGGCAAGACCGTGAGCCCGGGAATATTTGAAATGATCCTGGCCCTTGGCCGGGAGAAAACCGTCTCCCGCATCCGGGAAGCCGTAAAGCTCATTCCCCCGGCAGCAGAGTAGCCCGACCAGGACCTGTCGGCACTAAGACATCAAATGGCGCAACGGAAAATTTCCGCTGCGCCATTTTTATTTTGTAAAAACGAATAAAGAATGAAAGGAAAACGTTTATGTGGCTTATTTCAACCCCATCTCGTTGAAGAACCGGGTGTATTTTTTATCCGTGCCCATGATGTGATTTTTCAGCCAGTCACTCAAGAAACCCATAACTTCAATGGTCAAAGACAGTTCCCTCTTTTCAAACCCCTCTTTGAAGCTTGAAACTTTCTGGACAAAGACAACATGCTCTTTTTTGTGATCTTCCGTATCCGGATATCCAAATTGTGCGAAATAGTTCTCTTCTGTTTTAAAGTGAGTTGCCGTATAGCTGATTAGGCTGTTCACAATTTTCCCCAAAACATCTTTTCCCTTACCCTGCTTCATGGCATCATTCAGCTCATTGATCATCGCTATGAGCTTCCGGTGCTCCCGGTCAATCTCTTCCACATTTACACTAAGGGTGTCGTTCCAGGTGATCAGAGCCATCCCATCCCCCTTTTATTGATTTTATCAACCCTTTTCAAACAGGATGCCGGAATACCCGACAAAGCTGTCCCCGGGACTTTTTTCATAGCTTGTTGTGTAGTCGAGCCGAATTCCCCTTGCGGCGCCCATGGCCTTGGATGCGGCTGCCGCTGCCGCTGCCGCGCCCGCGCAGCAGAGGTTGTGGTTCTTCAGGCCCTGGGACACAATGGCGTCGGCATCCATGGAGACCATGGCCTTGATGGCCTTGGGATCGTTGGTCTTTTTGACCCAGTCATGGGCGATCTCGCCGCTTCCCCCCGGGGTGAAGCCGTAGTTGGGCCCGTAGTGGGTCATGTCGGTGGAGCCGATCACCTTGATGGCGAGCCCCAGTTTTGAGGCCACATCAACGGCATCCGTCCCCATGGTCCGGGCAAGGGCTGAGGGTGGGACCCCCACGGGTACGATGGCAGCCGTGGGGAAAAAATGCTTTACAAAGGGGAGCTGAACTTCAATGGTGTTATCCTCGGGAAAGGTTGCCGGAGCCATGGGAGTCGCCCCCAC
Organism: Desulfobacterium sp.; assembly: GCA_030145245.1. Lineage (GTDB taxonomy): Bacteria > Desulfobacterota > Desulfobacteria > Desulfobacterales > Desulfobacteraceae > Desulforapulum. The sequence continues at coordinate 52,369 of JAQYWC010000073.1, read as the reverse complement.
CATACGAGCAAGGGCGCTGGCAAACGCTTCATGGACCGCAAGATCCCCAAAGGGCGTCTCCCAGGCGCCCTTTACCATGACGCAGGGGGTTGAAGCCGGATGCATGTGAAGGCCGAACATAAGAATCACGTCCACATCCCCGGCCGCCATGCTTCCGATCACCCGGCAGGCAATGGAGCCGGAATAATACCATCCGGCATGGGGAACGATCCCCCCCACAAACTCTCCCCCAAGCTCTCCTTTACCCTGGCCGAGAAACCTTGCAATATCGAGTTCACACCCGGGGGCTCCGGATGGGTACCAGGAACCTCTGAATGCCGCTTGTTTTCTCTCCATGACTCCCCCCTGCCCCGGACAATCCAGGACCTGTAAGCGAAAGTGCTAAATCTTTGACCGCACCTTTGATTCGAGCCAGTTGATCCAGGGCTCGAATCCCTCTTCTGTCTTTGCAGACAACTCAAACACCGGCATCCCCGGATGCACCTGGGTCATGTTGTCCACAGCCTCTTTTGCATTGAAATCAAGATAGGGCAAAAGATCAACCTTGTTAAGGATGGCTGAATCGGCAAGCCTGAACATCAAGGGGTATTTCAAGGGCTTGTCTTCGCCCTCGGTGACGCTCAGCACAACGGTTCTTGCATCCTCTCCGATATCAAATTCAGCCGGACAGACAAGGTTGCCGATATTCTCGACAATGAGAAGATCCAGATTATCAAGATCAAGCTCTTTGGCCGTCTTTTCGATGAGGTGGGCCGCAAGGTGGCAGTCGCCGCCAAACTGATCCGTGTTGATCTGGACGGCCACGGCGCCTGTAGCCTTAAGCCTGTCGGCGTCATTGCAGGTGCAGATGTCCCCCACGATGACTCCGGTCCGTATCCCGGGCATGATCCTTGAGAGGGTCTTACAAAGGGTTTCTGTCTTCCCGGATCCGGGAGAACTCATCATGTTCAGGACAAACACCTTTTTTTCCGCAAAAAATTTCCTGTTTTTTTCGGCCATGCTCTCGTTGGCTTCCAGCACCCTTTTCTGAATCTTAATCTCCATAGTCTTTTGCCTAATCCTAACGTTGTCTCTTTATCGGTTTATATCAATCTGCGATCTCAAGGGAAGAGATCTCAAGTTCCCTTCCGGAGAGGAGCTCCACGGTTCCGTCCGTGCAAGCAGGACACCGGAACGCAGGTCCCTCCACCACCCATTCGTGGCCGCAACTTTTGCACCTTGCCTTCACATCCACCTGGTCGATCACAAGCCTTGCCCCCTCAAGGGGGGTATCCTTGGCTATGATCTCCATGCAGAACCGGAGGCTGTGCTCCACAACCGCCGCAAGCTTGCCGATCCTGAGGTTAAGGACTTCAACCCTTGGATTCTCGATCTCCACGGGGATCGCATCAAGGGCAATGTCAACCATCTGCTGGGCCACACCCATCTCGTGCATCAGTCCCCTCCTATACCCTGTCCATGGCCCGTTTAAACGCTGACCCTGACCGTTCTATAGTACCGTCATCCACGCAAAAGGCCAAACGGAAATATCCGGGTCCGCCGAATCCGGTTCCCGGCACGGCCAGGATCAGCTCCTCCTGGAGCATTCCCACGAACTTCACATCATCCTCGATGGGGGATTTTACAAAAAAGTAAAAGGCTCCGGGAGGCGTGGTAAAGGTGTAGCCCGCATCATTGAGCACATCACAGAGGAGATCCCGCTTTCTTCGATAGGCGTCGATATCCACACTCGCCCCCTGGATAAGGGGGAGCACCCGCTGCATCAGGGCCGGCGCATTGACAAACCCGAGTATCCTGTTGGTAAGCGCCAGGGCGGGCAGGAGCTGATCCCGAAAGGGGCAGGCGGGATTGACAATAAGATAGCCGATCCGCTCCCCGGGTAGGGAAAGATCCTTGGAGTGGGAGGTTGCCACGATGGTGTTATCATAGGCCGGGAACACCGGGGGAATCACGGTGTTGTCAAACACGATCTTTCTGTAGGGCTCGTCGGACACAAGATAGATGGTGGTACCAAACTCGGTCCCCTTTTTCCCAAGGAGATCACCAAGGGCGGCAAGGCTCTCTTTGGAATAGATCTGACCGGTTGGGTTGTTGGGGGAATTGATGATCACCACCTTGGTCTTGGGGGTGATGGCTGCTTCCATGGCAGCAAGGTTCAGGGTGAAATCCTCGTTTGCCTCAACCGTCTTGAGCACGCCCCCGTGGTTGTCCGCATAAAAGGTGTACTCGACAAAAAATGGCCTTGTCACCAGCACCTCGTCCCCGGGGTTGAGCAAGGCCTTCAAGATGATGTTGAGGCCGCCTGCCGCTCCGCAGGTGATGACGATGTCATCGGCGGAGAGAACGGCTCCCTGCTCATCCCCCACGTTATCCGCAATGGCCTGCCGCACCGAGGGATATCCGGGATTGGGCATATAGCCGTGGATGTTCTCCCCCTTCTGGCAGGCAATCTTTTCAAGGGCATCCTGAAAGGCCTGGGGCGGTTCAAGGTTTGGGTTGCCGATGCTGAAATCAAACACATTGTCTGCTCCGTGCTCGGCCTTGAGCCTTCCGCCCTCTTCAAACATCTTCCTGATCCAGGAGGATTTGGACAGGGTCTCTTCAATCTTCGCTGCTATGGTCATGGATCAACGCTCCCTTTTTCTGTAGAACTCTTGTTTAAAGGCTGTAAACTGTCCTAGGTTTATTGCGTCTCGCATCTGTTGCATAAGATCAAGGTAATAGTGCAGGTTATGAATGGTGTTGAGCCGGTATGAAAGAAGCTCCCGGGACCGGTAAAGATGGCTCAGGTAGGCCCTGGAGTAGTTTTGGCAGGTGTAGCAGGAGCACTCACTGTCAATGGGCTCCTTGTCAAGCTTGAACCTTGCGTTGGAGATGTTGATGGTGCCCTTGGAGGTGAAGAGCTGCCCGTTCCTGGCGTTCCTGGAGGGCATGACGCAGTCGAACATATCGACCCCCATGGAGGTGAGCTCCACAAGGTTCTCCGGTGTTCCCACGCCCATGACATACTTGGGCTTCTCCTTTGGCAGCAGGGGAACGGTATGGTCGGCCATCTCGTACATGAGCTCCGTGGGTTCACCAACGCTCAACCCCCCGATGGAATAGCCAGGAAAATCCAGATCGGCAAGCTGCCTTGCAGAGGTGGAACGCAGATCCGAATACATACCGCCCTGGACAATGCCGAACAGATTGTTGGGCCGGCCCTTTTCGATCCAGAAATCCCTGCCCCGCTTTGCCCATTGGGTGGTCTTTTCAAGGGCAGTGGTTGCCTCTTTTTTGGTGGCCGGATATCCCATGCACCAGTCCAGGGACATCATGATGTCAGACCCGAGGATGGTCTGGATCTCCACGGCCTTCTCCGGGGTAAAGAGATGGCGGGAACCGTCGATATGGGACTGGAACGACACCCCTTCATCCTTGAATTTTGCAAGCTTTGCAAGGGAAAAGAACTGGAAACCGCCGCTGTCGGTGAGGATGGGCCTGTCCCAGTTCATGAAGGAATGAAGCCCGTTCATCTGGCTCATCACCTCACACCCGGGCCTTAAATAAAGATGGTAGGTATTTCCCAGGATGATCTGGGCCTGGCACGCCTTGAGTTCCTCAACGGACACGCCCTTGACCGTGCCAAGGGTTCCCACGGGCATGAAGATGGGTGTTTCAATTACCCCGTGGGCCGTGGTGATCGTTCCGGTCCTTGCCCGGCACTCCTGGGATTGGTTTTTAATATCAAATGTAAGCATAGTCTCCTTTATATGAACCCCCGGTTTAAGGGGATGTAAGCTGTGTCGTTGGCTCCGCGTCTTCGACCCATTTATCGTTGTGGCCGAAGCACAAACACCATGCTCCGGCCATGCCGGTTATTCGATGAGCATGGCATCGCCATAGCTGAAAAACCGGTAGTTTGATTGAACGGCCTCTTCATAGGCCCTGAAGATCTTATCCTTTCCGGCAAATGCGGAAACGAGCATGAGAAGGGTGGACTCTGGCAGATGAAAGTTGGTGATAATGGCATCCACCAGCTTGAACCTGTAACCCGGATAGATAAAGAGGTCGCAAACACCTCCCCCCGACGCTACCCGCCCTGTATCATCCGCTGCAAACTCAAGGGTACGGACGCTGGTGGTACCTACGGCAACCACCCTTCTGCCCTCCTCCCTGGCCCGGTTGATGGTCTGGGCACTCTGCTCGGAGATGTGATAGGATTCCCTGTGGATCTTGTGGTCCCGGATATCATCCACCCGAACCGGAACAAAGGTTCCATAGCCCACGTGGAGAGTGACGGTGGTAAACTCGATCCCTTTTGCCCGAAGCGCATCCATCAGGGAATCGGTAAAGTGAAGTCCGGCCGTGGGGGCGGCAACCGCGCCCTCTTCCGTGGCATAGACGGTCTGATAACTCGTCCGGTCCTGGGTGCTCAACCCGTTATTCCGCCGGATATAGGGCGGCAACGGCAGCTCTCCCCGGCTTTTCAGGGCCGTGACAATATCGTTTTCACAAAAGAACCTGAGCTCGAACAGCCCGCCTTTCCGCTGCTCAACCCTGGCCGTGATCTCGTCGCCAAGGTGAAGAGTAGTTCCCTCTTTGGGGCTTTTAGATGCCCGCACAAGGCAGTCGCACTGGAAATAACCGTTGGCTTCAAGGCTCTTCAACCCGGTGGCATAATCAACGATCATCACCTCCACGGCACCGCCGGTGGTTTTGTTGCCCTTGAGCCGTGCCGGCACAACCTTTGTGTTGTTGATCACCACAAGGTCGCCGGGGTTGAGCAGATCCAGTATCTCCTGGAACCTGTGGTGGGAAAGGCCGCCAGCCTCTTTATCAAGCCTTAACAGCCTTGATCCGTCCCGGGTCTCACAGGGGACCTGGGCTATTCTATCCTCAGGAAGGTCATAACAATAATCAGTCAAGCCATACATCAGCCAAGATTCCTCCCCAGATAGACAATACCGAGCCCCAACACCATGAGCATACATCCGAACCTGCGAAGGGCCCCATCAGGAAGGGTCACAACCACCTGAATCATCTCCTTCATCCGGGCGGGGAAGGCAAAATAGGGTAGCCCTTCCACGATCATCACCATGCCCATCACACATAAAAAAAATTCCATTGACGATCATCCTCTTTTAACGTCCCTGCCGGCTATCTTGTACCGTTGTCACCGGCCCGGACATTTCATGAACAGTATAAAACGGCGTTCCCGCCGAAGGTTGCATTTTTATGCAAACAGTCAATATAACATAAAGAATAATATTGATAAATCAAATCATCAAGGTTATAAGATATTGTTATATTTTGTATGCCATCCAAGGATTTAATCGTTAACGCCGCCCCAGGGGCGGCCAAAAGACAGGAATAACAGATTTATGCGGTTTGAACCTGTAATAGGGTTAGAAGTTCACGCCCAGTTAGACACCGAGACAAAGATATTCTGCAGCTGTTCCACCAGCTTTGGAGCCTCTCCAAATGCCCACACCTGCCCGGTATGCACCGGAATGCCCGGGGTTCTCCCCGTGCTCAACCACCAGGCAGTCACCTTTGCCATCAAGACCGCCCTTGCCACCAACTGCACGGTTGCAAGGGAAAGCAGGTTCGACAGGAAAAACTATTTTTACCCAGACCTTCCAAAGGGCTACCAGATCACCCAGTATGCCGCCCCCATTGCCGAGCACGGCCATCTCGACATAGAGCTTGAAGACGGCAGTGAAAAAAGAATCGGCATCACCCGGATCCACATGGAAGAGGACGCAGGTAAACTGATCCACGATCCTGACCGGCCAAAGAGCATGGTGGACCTTAACCGAACGGGAATCCCCCTGGTTGAGATCGTCAGCGAGCCCGATATCCGAACCCCAAAGGAAGCAGGGGCCTACCTCAGGAAACTCCACGCCATCGTCCGCTACATCGGCGTTTGCAACGGCAACATGGAAGAGGGAAGCTTTCGGTGCGATGCCAACATCTCCCTCCGGCCCGTTGGCCAGGAAGAGTTCGGCACACGGACAGAGCTGAAGAACCTCAACTCCTTCAGAAACGTTGAAAAGGCCATTGCCTACGAGATCCAGCGCCAGACCTACCGCCTTGAAGAGGGCCATAAAATTGTCCAGGAAACCCGGCTCTGGGACACAGCCAGGAACCGGACCGCCTCCATGAGAAGCAAGGAAGAGGCCCACGACTACCGCTATTTTCCGGAACCCGACCTTGTTCCACTGATCGTTGACGACGACTGGATGACCGAGGTGAGAGAGAGCCTGCCCGAGCTTCCCGATGCAAAGAAGGCACGGTTCATGGAGCAATACGACCTGTCCGGCTATGATGCTGCCGTATTGATCTCCGGAAGAAGCCTTGCCGATTACTTTGAAGCGGCAGCCAAAGGACTCAAGGAGGCAAAGCTTGCCGCCAACTGGGTCATGGGTCCCGTACTCGGGCTCCTCAAAAACGGGGAGATCACCATTGAAAACGTTCCCGTTAACGCCGGCCAGCTTGCAGAACTCCTTAAACTCCTTGAAGCCAACACCATCAATGCCAAGGCAGCCAAGACCGTGTTCGACGAGATGGTCGCATCCGGAAAAACACCGGCTGAGATTGTCAAGGCGATGGGATTGGAACAGGTCTCAGACCAGAGCGCCCTGGACGATATGGTAACCCAGGTCATGGATGCCAACCCGGAAGAGCTTGAGGCCTATCGCGGCGGCAAGACCAAGCTCTTCAGCTTTTTCATGGGCCAGATCATGAAACAGAGCCGCGGCAAGGCCGACCCCAAGGTCATCACCCAGATTCTAAAAGAAAAATTATAGCCAGGGAGTTTTTAATTTGAAGCCCATCAGCTCAATCACCACCATGGCCAGGATAGGATTTCTATCCATTGCGGTATCGGCCCTCCTGTTCCAGGGACCGGCCCTGGCAAACACCAAAAAGATCACCATTCTTCCCTTTAAGATCCACTCCCAGAAAGAGCTCTCCTATATCGGGGATGGAGTATACCAGATGCTTACGTCCAGACTGTCGTGGAAAGAGCGTGTCCTGGTGGCGGAGAGCAATGAACTTCCAGCCGCTCCCAGCAATTCCATGGCCGCAGTGGCAGCTGCCACCAATGCCGACTATGTGCTTTCCGGCAGCATCACCGAATTTAACGGGGCATTCAGCGTGGACACCACGGTCTTTAATCCCGGCAACAACACAAGCGAGACCTTCTTTGGCCAGGCAGGCTCCATGGAAGAGATCATCCCGGAACTCGACATCCTGGCAGCAAAGATCAACCACAAGCTGTTTGACCGGAAAACCGCAGCCCTTGAAACCATAAAAGACAAACCAGCCGAACCTGAAACCTTCGACATCAGGTCAAACCCGGAAAAGCTGATGCCAAGCCCCATGGAGACCGGTTCCGAAGACAGACCCTTCTGGAAAGTCTGGAAAAACGGCACTGCTTCTTCCAGACATAGCGGTGCTGAAGACAGACCCTTCTGGAAATTCTGGGGCAAGGATACACCTGAAGACGAGTTTGGGGCCGTGGAAGAGATGGAAGAGATTGAGGTAATCGGAGACATTGATTACAATGACGAGCCATTGGATGAAAAGGAAGACAAGCCCTTCTGGAAGGTGTGGTAACACAAGTGTAGATCCTTGCCATACCGTTTAAGATAAAAAAAGCCCCGGAAGTATAACTCTTCCGGGGCTTTATTATTGGGGACGCCCATAAAATTATAAGTTTCTCCCGGAGAAACGCCCCTGATGATCATTCCGGGCATTCTTTCATCTCCCATATTGGATCTTCTTGGCAAGCGCCCCGCTTATGCCTTTTACACCCCCATGTTGAGCATGGTCGATTCAGTTGGATGATGTACTCCAGCTCCTTTCTTAACATGGTAAAGGATACCTTTTTCCCTGCATCACCAATGGACCAGTCAGTTCACCTCACAAAAACTGATGATATCCTGATCAGCATCAATTGAATCTTTTCGGTTAAGCAATGTTCCATTGCATTGACCGGGGGACACCAGGTTCTGCTACAATTTCACCCTGGCTTTGGGCCAAAAGATTAAAGCCCCGGAAGAGTTGCTCTTCCGGGGCTTTTTAGCCTGGTCTGTATTCTGATATTGCTTAGAAGGTCAGGGTCAGCTTGTGGTAGAGGGTGTAGATATCAGGATCGATGTCGGGATTGACAACACCGCCGTTTGCACGGCTCTTCCAGTAATCACCGCCGTCAAGGTATGCGGCAATGGCCGTGTACTCGAGATTCTTTGTGAGATTCCAGGTAAAGGACAGATCATACTCAATCCCCTGGTCGTCGTCATAATCCATGCCGCTGGGCACGTCGTCGGCCTTGGAAATGGCGGCGATGATGCCGATATTGATGGTGTCTGTGACATCATAATCAGCACCGGCATAGAGCATCTGATAACCGTCCAGCATGGCGATGGAGGCCGTTCCGAAACCGTCTCCGATATGGTTTCCAACGCCTGCGAGACTCGTGTTCATGCCATGGGAGTCATCATTGAGAATAAATAATTTTGCCCAGTCAGCACCTGGTGAGACATACCCCATGGACTCGATGTCGTCATCCGTATAGTCGGCATCACCCGAGCTGTGGGCAAACCCGAGCTGGACTGTTCCCGGCCCGAAATCATAGGCACCCTCGAAAAAGTAACTAAAGGCCTTGAGATCACGATCCTTAGCCCCGGGTGTATCATACTCGGTGGTTCCAAACGCGTAATCAAGCTCTGCCGCAATCTCAAAATCCCCGAATTTACCCTCAATATAGGGAGCAAGAAGGATCACCTGGCCCGAGCAGGTTGACCCCCTTTGCGCAAGAGTACTCGCTGTAGAAGAATCAACACCTGAAGTCAGCCAGTCAGCTCCGGCAGCGCCAACGGCAGCCCCGCCGCCTGCAAGTTGAGCCTGGGCCGGAGACGCACCTTGTGCCAAAGCGGTCATGTATGCAGTCTGATACGCAGTTGCCCCAACGGTATACCAGCCGCCATAGGAAGAGACATCGTCACTTGCCCCGTCGGTTGTTGCGACATAGTTTTTAAAGTCTGTCTTGGTTGAATTGGCGGCATGGGCATCGGTTAAATTCTTTGTTGCAACTGCCTGGCCAGGATCCTGGAACTTCTGGAAATTGTAGAACGCAGTCAGGAGACCGGTGGTGTAGGTTTTGGCCTTGTAGGTAAAACCAATATAGTACTTGTCATTATCTTCATCACTGAAATGCGTGCCCTTATCGTTTTCCGTAACCTTTTCCGCAACAGCACCGATATAGAAAGTTCCCTCTTTAAGGGGAATGGGGAGGATATATTTAATCCTGTCGGTATCGTCCTCATCATCACTGAATTTCGTACCCCAGGTCACCCCTTCCATCCGTCCCACCTGAAAAAGACCTATGGGACTTTTCCAGGTAAGATAGGCCCGGTCAAAATCGATGTTGTCATCGTCGGTGTCGGAGTCTATTCCGGTGTCGTTGTGGCCGTTGTCAAAGGCTGAATCCTTGGAGGAGAGCACCTTTTCAAGGGCGTCGAACCGGGTGGTCAGTTTGAGATCGTCCGAAACTATGAAATCGGTCTTTACACGCAGTCTCATCTGGCGAAAATCACTGGTTTTATCATCCTTGTGCATATTCTCACTCGAGTTGAGGATTCCCTCCACCTCAAAGTTGCCGCTGAAGTCAACTTCCAAAGCCATTGCCGGCAAAGCAAGACCTGTGGCAAAACAGAAAAAAACAGCTACCAAAATCATTTTTCTCATCTTTTTCCCCTTCTTGTTAAAAAAGAATAGCAATAATAAGAATCAGCAAACAGCCCCCGGTACGCAAAACAGACCACCGTTCTCCCTTGAGACCGCGTGCCTCCGTTCTTTTCACATCCTATTGAACTACATAGGAGATGAACCCCTTTCTATGAATTTCACATTTGATCCTAGTATTGTCAAGCGTTTTATTACCAAAACAACGTTATAGTAGCAAAACAACTACTCAACATACAGAATGGTGACACCATTAATGGATGGTTCAGGAGAATCCGCTGAAAAGGCGGATTGAAACTGCTGAAGGAGATTTATCCAGGGAGGGAAGATATGCAGGCCCGGCCGATCGCGGCTGAACGGCCGGGCCTGCTTTTACTACGCAGGGGTTGGATTACCACTGGTATTGACTACATTTTTTCAACAGCAACAACGGTTCGCTTTTTAGTCAACAGGGTTCCAGTGTCCCTGGTGATGCAGTAGATCAATTCGGGCCTGCCGTCGTTGTCCAGATCCTCCAGGGCCCAATCGGCTATGTAACCGTCCACCTGGGCGGTTTCCCAGACAGTGCGCATGCCTGAAGAGTTCCATGCAAGACACTTTATCGAACCTGAGGTAAATTTTCTAAACCGGTTGAGAAACCCCTTGGAAAGGTCGCGGTTGTGAACCACGACCGCCTCGTTGCGACCATCCTGGTCAAGGTCAGCCACGGCCATTCTTGAATTGATATAGTGTCGCTCCTGGTCCTCCAGGTCCTGGTCGGCTCTTTCTCCCAAAAAGACAGGTGTGGAACCAAAAGAGGCCGGGTTTGACCATTCATTTTGCGTGGCGGATCGGCTCAGGGTAAGCTTCCCGTCATCATCGAGCCACAGGATCTGCCCGGCACCGGTTCCAAGAAGATCCCCCTTGACAAAGCTGAAGAGATCCACGTTTCCGGGCAGGGAAACAGCTGCCGCCTTTTCGTAACCGGAACCGTCCCACGCAAGAAAGTAGACACTGCCGCTGAAAAGCTCGGAATAACTCCCCCGCTGCCCGAACAACTGCTTTTTACCATCCATGGCAACAACCCTGAAATACCAGTCACTGTCTTCAACAACGGTATGTAATGCCCCCTGGTTCCACTCCAGGACCAAAGAGCTGACACTGGCCTTCCTGTCAACAGAGGTAACAAAGATCTCAGCTCTACCGTTCTGATTCACATCGGCAACATCAACGGCCTTAAAGGTCTCGTATCGTTTACCTTTAAAGCCGCCTTTTTTGACAAGGGTTCCATTCTGAAGGGAAAAAAGGGTTAAAGCGTGTTTGTCGATCAAAACGATATCGGCCCTGCCGTCACCGTCCACATCTCCCGATGCAATCCCGGAAAATTCGGTGCTAAACGTCCGGCTCCTGAAAACCGGAGCAATGGCAACCGGAGAAACGGGAACCGGAGCGACCACCCCGGGCTTGGAAAATGTGTTGGCGGTAACCGGGTCCGGAATCTTTTTAATTTCATCCTTCAACAGGGGAACACCGGTTGAACCGAAGGTCTCCGGTTGCACTACTGGAACGGGTCCGCCCATAACAACGCTTTTTATCTTCTCAGAGATCACTGCAGCATGGCGAACAATATCCCCCTGGGACGAACCCGACTCATGGAAATAACAGACCACTTTGCCCTTGTTGAGATCGATGAGTTCGGCATCAGTACTGACGGTTGTTCCCATGATGGTCAGACTTCCTTTAACCAAAAAATCTATCCCGGCAAAAGCTTCGTTGGCTGCCAGGGTTTCCATCGCCCCGGGAACGATTTCAACGTCAGACGCCTTAAGGCTCTTCTGCCTGCACTGAACCTGTATCTCGCCGGTATCCCCCACCCTGGAGCAGACCATTCGGCTAAGCCCCTTACCAAGGAATGCAACATCATCCTGGGACAGGACCTCAAAGGGAAAGATGGCTATGGTTTGGGGCGTGCCTGCGCAAACCCGGTCTGAAGTCAAAAACAGGGATAAAACAGCTAAAACAATGAGACAAAATGAAACTCCACGTTTATTGCCCAATTTACCGCTCCTTTTTTTAGGTTACGTTTTAAAAATGGATTAACGTTATACAATCGCAACCTAAAAATAAAGAACAAATTGATGAGAGGAGAAGATAGGAGGGAGGGGGATGGAAGGAATTCGACCACCAGGGGAGATAAAACGAAAAATGCCGTGGCGGTGTAAAACACACCCCCACGGCATTATATCAACTTAGTTAGATCAGCTGTAAGGCTGTCTTAGAAGCTGAGGCTGAGCTGAGCGCCGATCTCATAGGGATCTTCGTCATTGGAACCATCGTATGTTGCGTCATCAGCAAAGAGGTATGCTGCAACAACATCGAGGGTAAGACCGTCGATGAGCTGGTAAGTAGCACCGAGGTCGATCTCTGTTCCGAGGGCTTCGTCTCTAGCTGTAGCAGTATCTTCGTTGAGCTCTGCATACCAGATATCAGCGGAGAGAGAGAGTTTCTCGGAAGCCTTGAAAGTTGTTCCAAGGTTAACAGCCATGATGTTGGAGATATTGTCAGCGGGAGAGTTAGCGGAAACGATCTCGTCGAAGGTACCATAACCCATGATCTCTGACCAGTAGTAAGAGTTACCGGGGATGTAAGAACCAGCGTTGTCGATGGTTGCGAAACCCTCGATATCGTCATCTGTTGCATCATCATCACCGGAAGCGTAGAAAGCCTGACCGTGGATGGAGAAAGCGTCTGTGATGGCAAAGCTACCGCCAAGGGCAACGAGGAATGCAGAGATGTCGCTGTCTGTTGCATCCACATCACCACCCTGGTACAAGAGGGAAGTCCATACGGTTGCGGCACCGAGGTTCACATCAGCATCAAGTGCAAGGAAGTAAGTGTAGGACTCGTCAGCCAGGTCAACATAAGTTACACCGGGTGTGATGGTGAAGGTGTCTGTTGCAACTGTGTGCAGAAGGTGAAACAGAGATGCGTCATCGCCCATGTTGGCGCCATTCTCATCAATCTTTGCAAAAACAAAGGTGGTTGAACCAAAAGTCATGTTGATTCCGGAGAAGTCATCATCAAAGAGGAAACCACGGGAAAGAACCAGGCCCTGGGTACCGATCTTGGTGTTGAGTGCACCGAGGTTGAAGTCTACATAGGAGTTTTTAACCTCAACGGCAACAGAGTCTGCGCCAACGTTACCATAAGTGTCATCGCCCCAGTTTGTGTCCATCTCGAACTTGTTGACGAACTTGAGGTTGTCGTTGATCTGTGCTGTGTAGTAGAGACGGGTTCTTGAATCCCACATGGAGATATCTTTGCTGGAATCATCAACGCCGCCAAAGTTACCGTTTGTGTAAGCACGTACGCGCCAGTAACCACCGAACTCGTGCTCGACTGCAAATGCGGGAGCTGTGAAAGCAATTCCCACGATGGCAACCAAGGCTGCGATCATAAACTTTTTCATCTTTTTTCTCCTTTTCTTAAACATGCCGGTCAACCCCGTTTGGACACCATGTCTCCACAGGACATCACCTGATCTAAAGGAGCTCCTTTAATTCCCCTTTTTCACAAAATGATACGAACGGCATAATCGGTTAGAAATCGCTCTTTTTTCAAAGAACATAAAGTCAATATCAATGTGAGCGATTTGTGTCAAGTCATTTTGCTTCCGGTACGTTTTTTTTTCAAACAGACAAGACCGCTTATTTACTTTACTTTTCCAGCTATTATGGTAAAAAGTAGGGGTTTTTTCAAAGAAAATAGAGAACCCATTAATACGATACAGAGGAGCCCCCCAATTGAAAGTCCGTAAAACACCCATATTTCTTACTGTTTTATTATTTCTCTTCTGCCTTGCAGCCCCGGCCCTGGCGGAAAAGACTCGAATTCTTGTAAAACCGTTCAGCATTGAGGCAAATCAGGAATACCCGTTCCTTGAAAAAGGGGTATTCAAAATGCTCCTTTCCCGCCTCGAAATCCCGGGGACCTGCTCCCCGGTCCTTGAGAATGACCCTGAAGCGTCCCTTGCCAACTATGTCCTTACGGGTACCATCCTGATCTTTGGTGACGGAATCAGCACCGATGCAAAGCTGACCGATGCTGCCACCGGTGCAGCAACCCTTATGTTCAGCCAGTTCGGCAAGACCAAGGGGGACGTCCTCGCCCATGTTGATCAGCTTACCCGGCAGATCAAGACCGAGGTCCTTGGCGTCGGACCAAAACGCAATACCGCTGTACAGCAGACCGTGCAGCAAATTCAGCCCCAGGCCCCCCAGCGCCGTCAAAAAGCCCAGCTGTGGCGGAGCCCTGCACTCAAAGATAAAATCATCAGCCTTGCAGTCAACGACATAACCGGGGATTCCAAAAACGAAACCGTGGTATGTTCAAAAACTGCCGTTCAGGTATTCCTGCGGGAGAGCAGAACACTGAAGCCCCTGGCTGAGTTTGATTTTGGCCCCAACGACCGGGTCATCTCCATCGATGCCGGGGATATCAACGCCAACGGTCGCTCGGAAATCTATGTCAGCTGTGTGGACACAAGAAACAATCTTCCGTCATCTTTTATCATGGAATGGAACGGATCCGGATTCAACAAGATTGCGGCCGAACAACCATGGTTGTTCAGGATCCTTGAGACCAAAACCCGGGGCACCCTGCTCCTCGGACAAAAAACCAATGGCAAGGAAGACCAACTCCGCTCCCCGGTTTCCCGAATCACCTGGCAGGAGACAGAACTTGTTGAAACCGAGCTCAAACTCCCCAAAGGGATCTCCCTCTATAGCTTCACCTATGGCGACCCCCAAAACACCGGCGCAGAGATACTGGTCGCACTCACCCATGACGGGCGTATCAAGATGTTCACCCCGGAGGGAGAAGAAGTGTGGAGGAGCAATGCTGATTTCGGAGGCACCGACGCTTTCCTTGAGTACAAGGGAATGAGGTACAACAAGGATGACGGCTACCAGATGAGCAGGATTTTCCTCCAGCAAAGAATCTATGTGGCAGATCTCGACAATGACGGAAAGAACTCCGTACTGGTGGTAAAAAACGTTGACACCTCCGGCGGGCTCCTATCCAAAACCAAGTTTTTCTCAAAGGGCCATATCAAATCACTGGTATGGGATGAAATGGGACTCACCCCTGAGGGCCGGACACGATCTTTCCCCGGCTACATCTCCGACTACACCATGGCGGACCAGAACAACGACGGAAAAAAGGAGCTGGTCTACTGCATCTCCCGATCCGAAGGTGTCGTGGATCAGAAACACAGCACCCGTCTCTACTCCCAGGACAAGCTCTCCATAAGCTACAACGAAGCCTACTAATCAGGTCATAAAAAAAGCGCTGGCGGCCAGGTATTAACACACCTGGCCGCCAGCGCTTTCCTTCCACCGGCACTTTCCTTCTAAAGAATCAGACGATCCGCTTAAAAAGCTTTTCAATCTCCTGGCGTTGCCATTGAATTTTGGTCGGCCGCCCATGGGGGCAGTGGTTGGGATTTTCGCACAGTTCAAGATCCCGGATCAGGGTCTCCATCTCCTGGCGGTTCAGCACCTGGTTGGCCCGAATGGCTGTGTGGCACGCCATGAGAATGATGCACTCGTCAAGCCACTCCCGGGTGTCATCCATGGCATCCCCCCCCGATTCAAGGAGTTTTTCCACAATATCCAGTATCAAAGGCCGGACATCTTGGTCATCAATGATGGCAGGAACGGCCTTGACAATAAAGGCGGTTCCCCCAAAGGGCTCGATCTCCATCCCCACAGCCTCAAGCTCCGGAATGATCTGCTCCAGAATATCAGCCTCTTTGTAGGTCAGTTCCAGGGTTTCAGGCACAGCCAGGGTCTGGGAGGGAGGACGATAGGAATCTGACCTTTTCTTCAACCGCTCATACACAATTCGCTCATGGGCGGCATGCTGATCCACAAGGATCATCCCACTGTCCGACTGAAGAACAATATAGGTTCCCATAACCTGCCCGACAACCACAGGGTCAGGCCTGCACCCTTGACAGATTTTTCCGGATCCGGGTTCCGGCCCCTCTGGTTTGACCGCAACCTCAGGCGCCGACGATTTGCCCCGCTCAATTTCAGGAAAAGGCAGATCCGATTCAAGCTCTGACACCTTGTTTTTTGCCGGTTCCCCATGGTTTTTCCCCCATTGAAACAGGGATCGGTCTACCACGGCTGCCCTCTTCCTTTGATCTGCAGAGGTATGGACGGGACGCGGATGCGCATGGGGCAAGCCATCAACAATCGCTTCCTCAATCTCCTCCGGCTCTTCCAGGGGCAGGGATTCTGCCGATCCGGACCGCTCAGCCCCGGAAAGGGCATGGTTCACCGCCCGGACCACCAGGGCAAAGATCTGCCGCTGATCCGAGAACCTCACCTCCAGTTTGGAGGGATGGACATTAACGTCAACCTGGTCAAAGGGAAGGGTTATGAAGAGAATCCCCAGGGGATAGCGGCCCTTCATCAGCCTGCCCTTGTACCCCTTGAAGATTGCCGCCACAATCCCCTTGTCGCTGATGAGCCTGTTGTTCACAAAAAGTCTTAAATTCCTGGAGGTGCTCCGGGTGAGGGAGGGATCAGACACATAACCTGTAACACCGGCTTCGCCCTGGGTCATGGACACCTTGCAGAGATAGGGCAGGGTCGCCATGCCAAACACCTCCCCTGCCCGGGTCTTCATGTCGGCTGGGGAGGAGAACGCTTTTACCAGGCGATTGTTATGCAAAAGGCGGAACCCCACATGGGGGTTACCCAGGGCCATGCCGGAAAAAGCATCGGCAATGTGCCCCATCTCAGTGTTGACCCCCTTTAGAAATTTTCGTCGGGCGGGTGTGTTAAAATAGAGGTTCCTCACCTCCATCATGGTTCCCGGGGGGGCACCTGCGTCGGAGACATCCACAATTTTACCGCCGTTGATCTGAATCCTTGTTCCCACATCGCTGTCATGTTCCCGGGTGGTCAGGGTAAACTTTGACACCGATGCCATGGAGGGAAGGGCTTCCCCCCTGAAACCAAAGGTTTTGATGGCAAAAAGGTCGTCGTCTGTAAATATTTTACTGGTGGCGTAGCGCTCGATGGCGAGCAGGGCATTGTCCCGGGACATGCCCGAGCCGTCGTCCGAGATACGGATAAGATCCCTGCCCCCCTTTTCAATCTCGGCCACGATCCGGGTGGCCCCGGCGTCAAGGGCGTTTTCAACAAGCTCCTTAACAACGGAAACAGGTCGCTCCACCACCTCTCCTGCGGCGATCTTGTTGGAGAGGATATCCGGAAGGATTCTTACATCAACCATGGCAGCTCACCTATCGTTTTCCCGGACAAACCTCAGGAGGAACTCCCCGTCACCCGGACTTAAATCAAACCGGATGCAGGCCGCATCCACAAGGACGACAAGGCTTGTTTCCGGACGAACAGTCCGCTCTTCCGATATCCAGCGAACAGCGGCCCGTAGATTTTCGCCTTCAGGCATTGGATAGGTCATTTGTTCCTCCCAAGGTGATTATAGTTCCGGCAATCCTGGAAACGATGGAGCACTCTGCTCGAATCCGTAGCCTGCCCTGAGGACGCTCATCTCGTCAAACCGCTTTCCAAGAATCTGCAAGCCCATGGGCAACCCGGTTTCTGAGATACCGCAGGGGACTGAGAGTCCTGGAATTCCGGCCATATTGGCCGAAAGGGTGAAGATGTCGCTCAGATACATGGTCAGAGGATCATCCACATTTTCTCCGATCTTGAATGCCGGAGTCGGGGCCACCGGTGAGATGATGATGTCGCAACCTTCAAAGGCCTTGGCAAAATCATCCATGATCAGGGTTCTCACCCTGGATGCCCGGCCGTAGTATTCGTCATAGTACCCTGCCGACAGGGCATAGGTTCCCATGATGATCCGGCGCTGGACCTCGGGGCCGAATCCCTTGGACCGGGTCTTCTTGTACATATCGATAAGACCGTCGGCATCCTTCTGCCTTGCCCCGTACTTGACGCCGTCATACCGGGCAAGGTTGGAACTTGCCTCGGAAGGGGCCAGCACATAATAGGCGGCAACGGCATAATCCGTGTGGGGAAGGGAGACCTCCACGATCTCGACCCCGAGGTCCTCCAGGACCTTGCGGGCGTCGGCAAAGGCTTTTTCCACCTCGGGATCCAACCCCTCCATGCCCAGGTACTCCTTGGGGATTCCCGCCTTCATTCCGGAAAGGCCATTGGCATCGAACTCGGCAAGGGCTGAGGTAAAATCAGGCGCATCAACTGCCGCCGACGTGGAGTCCTTTGGATCGTGGCCCGCAATGACGTTCATCATGATTGCCGCATCCCGAACCGTGCGGGTGATCGGCCCGATCTGATCCAGGGAAGAGGCATAGGAAACAAGGCCAAACCTGGAAACCCTGCCGTAGGTGGGCTTCAACCCCACGATGCCGCAGTGGGAGGCCGGCTGGCGGATGGATCCGCCGGTGTCGGTGCCCAGGGACGCCGTGCACATCCGGGCAGCAACCGCTGCTGCCGACCCGCCGCTGGAACCGCCCGGAACATGGTCGAGATTCCAGGGATTCCGGGTCACATGAAAGCCGGAGTTTTCCGTTGAAGACCCCATGCCGAACTCATCCATGTTGGTCTTGCCGATAATCACGGCCCCGGCTTTTTTGAGCATGTCAACCGAGGTGGCATCATATGTGGGAACAAACTCCTCCAGGATCTTTGACCCGCAGGTGGTCCTGACCCCGGTGGTGCAAAGCAGGTCTTTCAAAGCCACAGGGATGCCGAGGAGCGGTGCGTCCTCTCCGTTGGCCAGACGAGCGTCCGCCGCTGATGCTGCGGCAAGGGCACCCTTTCGGTCAACGGTGAGAAAGGCCCCGACCTTGGCGTCATGGGCTTCGATCCTGTCCAGCATGGCGGAAACAAGGCCAACGGAAGATATCTCCCGATCGGCAAGCAGCTTCTTTGCCTGAGCTATGGTAAGCGCGTGTAATTCCATCAATGTCTCTCCTCTATCCCACAACCTTGGGAACCGTATAAAAATCGTCATCCCGGTCGGGTGCATTGGTCAATGTAACTGAAGGGCCCGGAGAGGGTTTCACCCTGTCCTCCCTGAACACATTGGTCTGAAGGGCGGCACCCGATGCAAGGGGAACCCCGGAGACATCGACATCCTTTAATACATCTATATAATCCAATATTCCGCTCACCTGGGTCGAGAACTTCTCAACCAGGGAATCATCCACTTCCAGGCGGGCCAGATGTGCTATATGCTCCACATCATCTTTTGAGATCTTCATCATCACTCCTTTTTAATAATCATTCCCTTGAACCGCTTTTTATTGAGGCGCTGCAACACCTGTTTTGCAGATGCCGTATCCTTGAACGAGCCCGTTCTGACCCGATGCCAGATATCATCCCCCACCCGACCCATGGTTCTGTAGGATTGAAAGCCCTTCTCCCTGAGCTTCGCCATGAGTTCATGGGCGTCCTTCAGCTCCTTGTATGCCGCAACCTGAATCGTATAGACACCACTCTTCAGGACAGGACTTGCCACGGTTTTTTCAGGAACCGGCGCAGCTTTTGAAGGGGGTTTGGGCAAACTGGCAACAGGGACAGGGGGCTTTGTTTTGACTGTCTTTCCCGGCCGAAAGGTCATGGCCTTCAGACTCTTTTTCACGGCTGGCTGCTGTCTTCCTCCGTCAGTTCCGGAGGAAGATTTATCAACACCGGCCGCAAGGATCTCATTGTGTTCTTCAGATGTTGAACCACCCGTTCGGGGGGGACTCTTCAGCACCTCGTAGAACTCCAACGCCGGCTTCTCAAAGGGTTCCTGCTGATCTTCGGAACCACTGACAATCCTGGCAAGGCTATCTTGAAACTCCCTGGTGTCAAAGGTAACCGGGGAGGTTCCCCTCCCCACAAGCACCCCTAT
Organism: Desulfobacterium sp.; assembly: GCA_030145245.1. Lineage (GTDB taxonomy): Bacteria > Desulfobacterota > Desulfobacteria > Desulfobacterales > Desulfobacteraceae > Desulforapulum. The sequence continues at coordinate 32,734 of JAQYWC010000073.1, read as the reverse complement.
GACAAACATCCAGAAACAGACAAAAAGACCTATCGCCAGGGCGAGGATCTTTCTTGGGGATGGCAGTTTTGCGTCCAAAGCGCTTAAACCCTACATCCTTTCAGGAGCGGAAACGCCCAGAAGCGACAACCCGTTCCTGATAACCTTTTTCACAGCAGTGACAAGAAAGAGCCTGCCCCGGGAGAGTTCACTGTCCTGGGTGATCACCTTGTGTTTATTGTAATAACCGTGGAAGGCCGAAGCCAAAGCCATGAGATAGGTAAAAACAACATGGGGATGGAGGGTTGCGGCACTCTTTTCAACAATTTCGGGAAACGATGCAAGGAGCTTAATCAGCTTGATCTCTTCAGGCTCAACAAGCACTGCGGCACAGCCTGCCCACTCCGGTGCATCATTGGCAAGAATCCCCTCGGCCACAGCCTTGGCCACAATGCCGGCGATCCTGGCATGGACGTACTGCACGTAGAAGACAGGATTTTCACTGGTCTTCTGCGTTGCCACCTCAAGATCGAAATCAAGACCGCTGTCATAGCTTCGGCTCAGAAAGAGAAAACGCGCTGCATCCTTTCCAACCTCATCTACAATGTCCTTGAGGGTAACAAATTCACCGGACCTGCTCGACATGGCAACGGGCTGACCGCCCCTGAGCAGGTTGACAAGCTGAACCAGGATAACGTCGAACTGGTCGCTATTTTTACCCGAGGCATCGATGGACGCGTTGATCCGGTTGATGTATCCGTGGTGGTCTGCCCCCCACACATCAATAACACGGTCAAAACCCCGGTCAAATTTCTCCATGTGATAGGCGATGTCCGAGGCGAAATAGGTGGTAATACCGTTGTTTCTCACAACAACCCTGTCCTTTTCATCTCCGAAATCCTCGGTCCTGAACCAGAGGGCGCCATCTTTCTCATAGATGAGATCCTTGGCCTTAAAATCCTCGATGGCCTTCTGGACACGATTGGTGTCGTAGAGACTCTGCTCGCTGAACCACTGGTCATACTCGACACCGAACGCGGCCAGATCCTCCTTGATCCCCTCAAGGATTACGGAGGCTGCATACTTGGCGCAGATGGAAATACCCTCTGCCTCCTCTTTGTCGGACAGATCCGTGCCCATCTTTCCATGGAGTTCCTGGGCGATATCCTTTATATAATCGCCCTGGTAGCAGTCCTTGGGAAACTCCACCTCCCTGCCGAGCATCTGGCAGAGCCTCAGCCAGACAGAAAGCCCCAGGGTTCTGATCTGCCTTCCGGAATCGTTGATATAGTATTCTTTCTGGACATCGAACCCGGCAAAGGCAAGGATTTTACCAACGGCATCGCCAACGGCAGCCCCCCGGGCATGGCCCACATGGAGGGGACCTGTGGGGTTGGCGCTGACAAACTCCACCTGTACCTTTTTGCCGCCCCCGAACTCGGAAGAGCCGTACCGGTCGTCCTCCCGGACAATGGTCTCAAGAACCGGATACCAGGCAGCGGTGGTTAAAAAGAAATTAATAAACCCCGGGCCTGCGATCTCTGTCTTTTCGACAACCGATTGGGTATCATCCATGCAGGCGACCACGGCCTCGGCAATTTTTCTTGGGGCCATCTTCTGCACAGAGGCTGAAACCATGGCAAAGTTGGTTGAAAAATCGCCCTGGGCGTCATAGCGGGGCTCTTCGATCTCCATCTCAGGAAAGTCGTCGGATTTCAGGAGCCCCTTTTCATATGCTTTCCGGGCGCCGTCAAGAATGAGTTGTTTTATGGATTCTTTCATTATAATGATTAGTTCTCTTGCTCTGAATTATCATCAACTCGAAATTTCGGAGTGTCGTCTTCGGAATCTATCTCTTTGATATCATCCTCGCTCAGATCGTTATCATCGGTGGACAAAAGCGTATCCAACTCAACGTCTTCGTCCTCCTCCTCCTCGGCAGCTTCCGGGGAGGGAAACGAATCAATATCATCGTAGTCCATCACAAGCTTCTCCCCCCCTTCTTTAATCAAGCTGCTAAAAGCATCAAACAGCCTTTCAGCAAGAAATAAAGAAGGAAAAAGGTTCTTCCGCCTCAGGATCTCGATAAAGGCGTCCTTCCCCTTTGCCGCAACATCTTTCATCTCTTCAAGATCATACTCTTCAAAGTGCAACTTTAAAAAGGTACCGGGATCGGCCTCTGCCGATTCCGAAAGCGTCAACCTGCCCTTTTTTGCATCAATTTCAAATGTAAACTTCTGTCTCATCGCGTATCTCCCTTTACCTATATATAGAATCTGATTCTTTGCAGACAGTAAATCTAAAATTATAGTTCAATTATCCCGTCTGTCAATATCAAGATCAATTTAAAAAAAATATTGATTTAGTGCTTGACCCCATCAGATCCGGGTGATATATAGCTTGGGTCTTTCGGAGGAGTGGCCGAGTGGCTGAAGGCGGCGGTCTTGAAAACCGTTGAGTGTCAAAGCTCCGTGGGTTCGAATCCTACCTCCTCCGCCAAAAACAAAATGGAGAAATGGCCGAGTGGCTGAAGGCGCTCGCCTGCTAAGCGAGTATGGGGTTAATTGCTCCATCGAGAGTTCGAATCTCTCTTTCTCCGCCAGCTTTAAGATTTCAAGGTTCTGTACCTTTTAAAGTATAGGGCCTTTTTTCTTTTGCTTTAGTTTTTGAACACCGAACAGATAGAGTTGTTAAACGGACCGATAAAATCGGTTCGAGTTACACCCCTTGACCTTACCAGATCAGGGTGATATATAGATTGAGTATTTCGGAGGAGTGGCCGAGTGGCTGAAGGCGGCGGTCTTGAAAACCGTTGAGTGTCAAAGCTCCGTGGGTTCGAATCCTACCTCCTCCGCCAAAACAAAATGGAGAAATGGCCGAGTGGCTGAAGGCGCGCCCCTGCTAAGGGTGTATGGGTTAACGCCCATCGAGAGTTCGAATCTCTCTTTCTCCGCCAGTTTCAAGATTTCAAGGCCCTGCACCGTTAAACGTGCAGGGCCTTTTTTCGTTGGTTTTCACCGCACCAGAAATACCAATGGGGAGTGGGTGCTGAAAAATAAACAGCAGAGCCATGGCTGACCCTGCCGTTACAGTCTAATTATTTTCTGTAATGGTCACATCGGAAAACGCCATAAGATTACCGTCATACCCTTTCAAACCTGAGTATAGGACCTTGGACACCGCGCAGACAGCGTTGTCATCCCGGGCAATAAAATAGGTCCGCCTTACCCCCTTGACCTTTCCCTGGCCGTCTTGAAATTTCCAGTATTCATAATAGCTGTCGATGCCGAACAGGTCCCCATAGGTTTTGTATGAATTCATGCATCGATACTTTTTCACGCCCTTATTCTTCTTAAAGGCTTTCCCCCGCCGATCCATCAAGCCATAAACATTTTTCTGAAATTCCGACATGGACACAGGGATCTTTTCACTTACAAACAGAAGAGTACCCGACTTGTCCGGACTGGAAAGAATCTGCAAGATCCTTTCACCTTCCCTGATTCCCGGGAGACCTTCATAGCGCTGGGGAAGGGTTTCCAGGGGGTCCCATCCATCCGGGGTGTTGGTCGCAAAATAGCTGCAACGGTCCATATGGTCCTGGCCGTTACCCCCTCCAAGGCCGGAACACCCGACAAGGGAGCCCGCCAAAAGACAGAAAACAATGATGTTGATTGTACGGTACATAAGGATGTTTTTCTCCTATTGGGGCAGATAGCTGTAATCGATAACAGAATCCAGGGTAACGGATTTACTTAGCGAACCAAACTTAACCATCAGATCCCTTTGATGATCTATGAATCCATTGGGTTCCCTGCCGGTCACACTGAAGTTCCGAATGGCACACACCATGGCGACATCCCGCTGAACCCCTGTATATTTTGGAATAAATCCCCTTGCCTCTGCCCCATGCTCACGGATAAAAACAAATGATTTTACAAGTCCCCTTAAAAAGGCCTTTGCCTGTTCAGGATGGGAGTTTAAAAACGTGTCACTAAAAAATACGCCACTGAATACAAAATCAGGAATAATATCATGGAACGATGATAATAGCCTGCTCACACCATGCACTTCCAGCATGGTCGCGACAGGATCTCAGGTGATAATGGCATGAACCTGACTGCTGTTTAAGACAGCCTCATGCTTCATGGGCTCCTGCATGTCAATGCCAAGCATGGGCTTAACATCCTTCATGGTCAGGCCTGCCAGATCAAGGGCTTCCGACAGAACGGTCTTTGAAACGATGGAACCGCTCAGGGCAATGCGTTTCCCCTTGAGATCTTTGGCGGTCCGGATATCGGAATCCTTACTGACATGGATACCGCATTTTGTTCCGGGATGGGACGTACCCAGCCAGGAAACCACTTTTAACGGAATCTTCCTGAGGGATGCATGAAAAAGTGCGGGCAGGGGAATGTTCCCCCCCTGGATCTCCCCCCTCATGGCTGCGGCCATGATATTGGTGGAACCGCCAATCCTCACAAGCTCAACCTTAACGCCTTCCTGTTCAAAAAACCCCTTTTCAAGCCCGACATAAAACGGCAGCTCATCAATATCCCGGAAATAGGAGAGCCTGAGAACCGGCAGATCCCCATCTGCGGTTGCAGGCAACCCTGTGCCGGCCACCAGGAAAAGTGCGATAAACAACAATACAATAAACCTCTTCATTCAACCTCCGTGCAGTTAAGATGATAAATATTCAAGGCGAACTAAACGCCTTTATGCCATGCTAAAACGCGATGCTGAACAAGCCGTGCAACGCGATCAAAGGAGAAACCCAGGGCGGAAAGGATGAGAATACCGGCAAACATTTTCTCCGTGGCAAACACCCGCTGGGCATCGATCACCATGAACCCGATGCCTGAATCCGCGGAAAGCATCTCAACCCCCACAAGGGTGGTCACGGACATGGAAGTTGCCACACGCATGCCCGTCAGGATCATTGGCAGGGCAGAAGGAATCAACACCCTGGTCCAAAGGGCAATCCCCTCGGCCCCAAGGGAACGGGCCGCCTGGATCAATTTTGGATCAACACCTTTAATACCGGCGATGGTATTCAGCACAATGGGAAAAAAACATGCCTTTGTAATGATCAACACCTTTGAAACGTCCCCTATGCCAAACCAGATGAAAAAGATCGGGATCACAGCAAAGGTAGAGACCGGGCGAATCAACTCGATCAGCGGATCGATCAAATCCTCCACAAACCGGGACCAGGCCACGAGCAGCCCGACACCGACCCCAAGCAGGGAGGCCAGGAAATAGCCGCACACCGCCCTGGAAACACTGTCACCCAGATGCATCCACAGTTCACCTGTAAACAAAAGAACATACAGCTCTTTTACAATGGAGGTGGGCGCCGGACAAAAAAAGGGATTAATGAATTCAAGCCTTACGATCAACTCCCAGACCCCAAGACAGATCAGGGGGGACAGCAGTTTTTTGCTCCTGTTAAACAAAGACCTGGAAAAGCAGAAAAGATCGGTCCCATTCACCATAACCACCGGCCGGGAAAGCCCCTTTGTTGAACCATCCATACACCCGCTCCTATATTTCTTCTAAAATCAAATTTTTCAGATATCTTTCATATTCAATGAAGCTGGGAGACGTAAACATCTCCCGCTCCCTGGGCCGGGGAAGATCGATGTCAACGATCTCCTTGATTGTTCCCGGCCGCTTGCTCACCACAACCACCCGGTCAGCCAGATAAACAGCCTCCGGGATACTATGGGTAACAAACAACACCGTGCATTTCGCCTGCTGCCAGATTTTCAGCAACTCTATCTGGAGCGTCTCCCGGGTCAAGGCGTCCAAAGCGCCAAACGGTTCGTCCATGAGAATCAATTGGGGTTTGTTTGCAAGGGCCCGGGCAATGGAGACCCGTTGCTGCATCCCCCCGCTCAATTCATTTGGATACCTGTTTTCAAATCCCCCAAGGCCAACCATTTTGATCAGGTTGCAGGAACTTTCCCGGCGCTGTTTTTTGGAGACGTGCCGCAACTCAGGCCCGAATTCGATATTTTCCCGCACGGTTTTCCATGGAAAAAGAAGATACTCCTGGAACACCATGGCACTCAGGGGATCAGGACCTTTGACAGGCTTCCCGTTAAACTTGAGAACTCCGGAAGTCAGGGGTTCCAGCCCGGCTGCAAGAAAAAGAAAGGAGGATTTGCCGCACCCACTGGGTCCGATGATGGTGATAAATTCCCGCTCCTCCACCGACAATGTAAAATTGGAAAGCGCAACAATTTCCTGCTTCTTCTTGTCATGGTAGATTTTGTTAACCATGGAAGCCTCTAAAAAAGCCACCTGTTTTCTCCTTAATTAGTCAGTGATTTAAACCCCGAGACACTATTGAGGATTACAGGTTAAGTCAAACTGCTAATATTAATAAAAAAACAGGAATATATTGATGGATTCAATACAGGAAGAGTTGGGCGGGACAAGACATTTGACTTTACAAGGCAAACACAACCATATATTTTCATAACTGAAATTGATTCAATTTAAACCCATAAAAAAGGCCCTTCTACCAATGAAAAAGTTCCTTGTTTTTACAGGCGTATGGATAGCAATTCTACTGTCAATGGTTTCATGCCAGCCGTTGCAGCCCATCCAGAACAACCCGGAGTACTATAAAGGAAGACGGCTTGCAGATGTCTATGCAAAAAAAGACGTGATCAATACCCCCTGCCTTACCCACAGGACAAGGCTCACCATCACAATCATGAACAACCGTAAAAAGCACCTGACAGACTTGAAGCCCGAGAAATCAGAAAGCTTCCTCCGGGGATTTTCAGAAAACTACGAGCCTGCCTACAAAGAGTATATTCAATTCTATTGTGACGACCTTTTTGGAAGACCCCCATGGAGATAACCGGGAATTCTAGGATGAAGCTGTTCCGAGGATTTTCTGCAGAATAACCTTGGTAATCATGTAGGTGGGCTTCACCCCCTCCTCCCCCATGGCGCCTGCAGCCAGGGTGTTGCCCGTCATCAAGGGATTATCTGAAGCATAATAGGCGTAACGGGTGGAGGTATTCCTGGAGATAAACCCCTTCACAATGGCGGCGCTGATCGCCTTTTGATAATGGCCGCCCTCCATCTCAAGCCCCACGGCCCGCCAGTCTGACTGAAACATTTCAAGCACATCCCGGTTCTGGAGACTGGTTCCCAGAACCGTTGCCATGGGACCCTCATGCACCGCTATCTCCCCGTGAAAATCCTCCGGCACAAGATCGTTTTCAACAATATAGTTGTCTGAAGTTCCCTCGCACACATGGGCCGTGGCAAGCATGATATCCCCGGTCTCCCCGGCCAGAATGCCAGCCTTCCCCATTATGGAGACGGAGCCGAGATTGAGAAGCGACGTCTCGCTCTTTGAAGACCATGGTTTGAGAAGGTTCTCCATGAGTTCAAAGGCCTGGGCGCCAAAGGCGTAATCCATAACAAGGATCACCGGTTTTTCACCGGTGCCGGCCCCGGGATCAAACCCAAGCCCCGGATGGAGTTCCACCCGGTCAAGCTTTGCGGTGTCGATCACCTGGCAGTCGATGTTTGCCCCGGAACGATCGGGCAGGCAGACCAGGCCGTTTGCCTGGGCATGGGCCATGACCGCCTCCTTTTCCTCCCTCAAGCCCCCCAGGAAACAGTAGAAATCCGTGTCACCCACGGCTTTTTTCGCCTCCTTCATGGCGGAAAAACCGTAGATCAGATTCACCACACTGTGAAGGTTGGCACTGATGATGTGAAAGGGCCGGCCCTCCAGGCCGAGTTCAAAGAGCCGCGTCTTGATGTCAGAAGCCCAGATCTTTCCATAGTTATGATGACCGATGATCTTCATAAGCGATGGCGTAAAATAGATCACCAGGGCCTCATCCTTTGACCGGTGCTCGTTTTCCATGCGGCGCCCGAGACTGTATATCAGGGAAAACAGCCCGTTGTTGCTCTTCTTCTCTTTCCGGTTTTTCTCAAGGGACTCGTAGGACTCCCGGGTTTCGTGGTAGGGGCGGCCAAGGATGATACTCAGATTCCAGAGTGCCGAGTCAAGGTCACTGACGCTGAGCTTCCCTTTTTTGTTCACCACACGCTCAAGCTCTTTCCACTCCATCCTCGGGTTGCCGTAATCGTCCTGGATCCGCTTGTAGATCTTCTTGGCCTCGATGTTCAGAAAGGCCATGTGGGTGATGATATCATAGATCTCGCTGATCCCCCTTGAGATGATGAAGCAGAGCTCCCTGTCGTTGATCCTGTACGAAGTTCTTCTCCGCTTCAACGGCTCGATGGCCTTGAACGGTGTCTCGTCGAACTGGTCCTCGTCCGTGAGAATGATCTTGGTGCTCTCCTCGATCCCCTGGGGCAGCCGGTCAATGACATACTCAAGGCCCTTGAGCTCCACCACCCTGGAGTCGTTCATGGAGCCGTAGATCTCAGGGCTCAGATCCCTCAAGCATCCTTCAAGGGCCTTGCCAAGCCTTCCGGACGGCCGGTAAAACCCCCGGATAGCCAGGGAATCGGTGATCACTTTAAACTCGCGGATGGCAAGCCGCGCCCGCTGACTCTTGGTTAACTCCTGCATGTTTTTCCCCCCATCTTCCTCACGAGATTGATCAATCCATTGGTTGAGGCGTCATGGGTATCCACCTGTTCTTCCCCGGAAAGCTCGGGAACGATTCGCTGGGCAAGCTCCTTTCCGAGCTCCACCCCCCATTGGTCAAAGCTGAAGATGTTCCAGACAACCCCCTGGACAAAAATCTTATGTTCGTACATGGCGATGAGAGACCCCAGCACTTCCGGGGTCAGCTTCTTAAACAAGATGGTGTTGGAGGGCCGGTTCCCCTGGAACACCCGGTGGGGCAGCAGGGTTTCGATCTCTTTGTCACTGCAGCCACCGGCCCTCATCTCCCTTGTCACCTCTTCCCTGGTTCTGCCGTTCATCAAAGCCTCTGACTGGGCAAGGCAGTTGGCCAACAGCAGGGTGTGGTGATTTGCCACGGGGTTGTGACTTATGGCCGGCACCAGAAAATCGGCCGGAACGATCCTTGTTCCCTGGTGAAGCAGTTGATAAAAGGCATGCTGCCCATTGGTGCCGGGTTCTCCCCAGACAACGGGACCGGTGTGATAACCGGCCCTGGTGCCGCTCCGGGTTGCAGACTTGCCGTTGCTCTCCATATCAGCCTGCTGAAGATAGGCCGGGAAACGGGCCATGCCCTGATCATAGGGAAGGATGGCCGTGGTGTGAAACTTAAAAAAGTTGACATACCAGATGCCGATCATGGCGAGAATCACCGGTATATTTTGTTCAAGGGGGGTCTCCTTAAAATGGCGGTCCATCTCAAACCCACCCCTGAGAAGCGCCTTGAAATTATCAAACCCAAGATAGCACGCAATGGAGAGGCCAATGGAGGACCAGAGGGAGTATCGCCCCCCCACCCAGTCCCATAACTCAAACATATTGGAAGGATCGATCCCGAACTCTTGAACAGCGGCACCATTTGTTGAAATGGCAACAAAATGACCGGCCACATGAACGGAATCCCCGGCGGCATCAAGAAACCAGCACCTTGCCGCTTCTGCATTTGCAATGGTTTCCTGGGTGGTAAATGTTTTTGAAGCGATGATAAAAAGGGTGGTGGCAGGATCAAGCCCCTCCAGGGTCTCCCGGATATGGGTTCCGTCAACGTTGGAGACAAAATGAACAGACAACCCTTTCCGTGCATAGGGCTTCAGACACCGGGTCACCATCTGGGGGCCGAGATCGGAGCCACCGATGCCAATATTCACGATATCGGTGACCGGCCGGCCGGAATACCCTGTCATCTGCCCGGTATACACCCGGGTCGAAAAGCGCTCAATCTTTTCAAGGGCCTTGTTCACCCTTGGCATCACATCGTGTTGATCCATCAGGATCGGAGTGTTTACAAGGTTTCTCAATGCCACATGGAGCACGGCCCTGTTTTCGGTGGTATTGATTCTTTCACCACCGAACATCATTGCGATCGCCTCTTGCACACCGGTTTCCCGGGCAAGTCCCATCAACAGCTCCAGAGTCTCGTCCGTGATCCTGTTTTTGGAAAAGTCGACCACCATATCATTAAAGGGGATTGAAAAACGGTTGAAACGGTTGACGTCCCCTTGAAACAGCTCACCCATCCGGAGGTTCTTCACCAGTTCATGGTGATCACTCAGCCGTTTCCAGCTCCCTGTCAGAGCAGGATCGATTCCCTTCAACATCTTCCCCCCCCCTTGTATTCTCAATTCTTGTTAAAACGGATCCTGCCCCAAAGACCTGTCAAGGCAGTCGCCTTTAGGGATATCACGGAGAGGAGGGCAAATCAATAGGGACACAGCCCAGCCACAGGAAAAACCAAATAAACCTTGTTTTCAAGGTCAAAATTCTGGTAATAATAATTATTATCGTTATTGTTATCCTCCGACAAAACAAGGACCGTATAAGAGAGTAATCCCATGACACCCAAGAAGTTCAACCAGGATCTTTTCAGATTCATCGACCAGTCACCCTCTCCCTTCCATGGGGTGCGTTATATGGAAAAGCAGCTCAAAGCAACAGGTTTTTTACGCCTTGAGGAGAAAGACGCCTGGAATCTTGAAGCCAATGGCAGATACTATATCACCCGGAACGGATCCTCCGTCATCGCCTTTATCATGGGAAAAGAGCAGCCTTGGGAGAGCGGGATAAAGATGGTCGGAGCGCACACGGACAGCCCCTGCCTCAGGGTAAAACCGGAACCTGCACAGAACTCGAATTCCATGACGCGCCTGGGCTGCGAGATTTACGGCGGCACCCTGCTCAACACCTGGTTCGACCGGGGGCTCAACCTTGCCGGCCGGATCACCTGCCGGATCATTGAAGATGAAAAGGAGCGTCTCCAGAGCATCCTGATCAACTACAACCGGCCCGTGGCCCTGATTCCAAGCCTTGCAATCCACCTGGACAGGGAAGCAAACAAGAACAGAACCGTCAACCCCCAGCTTCACATACCTCCCCTCTTTTCCATTGGCGATCCCGAAAAGAGCCTGCCGTTCAAGGAACAACTCCTTGCCCGGGCAAAAGAGGAACACCCCGGAACCGGGATCCAGGAAGTGATCGATTACGAGCTCTCGTTTTCCGATGCAGAGCCTGCCGCCTATGCAGGCATAGACAATGAGATCATATCGGCCCCCAGACTCGACAACCTGTTATCCTGCCATGCAGCCCTTAAAGGACTGGAGTCGGCAGCCCCCTCCTCCACAGCCATGGTGGTCTTTACCGATAACGAAGAGGTGGGAAGCGATACATTGGCCGGGGCCAGGGGTTCCTTTCTGGAATCCGTACTATCAAGAATGGCACCGACTCCGGAACAGTTTGCAAGGACAGCGGCCCGATCTTTCATGATCTCCTGCGACAACGCCCACGCAGTCCACCCGGCCTTGAGTGACAAACACGATCCCAACCACAGCCCAACCCTGAACACAGGCCCGGTACTCAAGATCAATGCCTCCCAGAGATATGCCTCGGATTCGGAATCTTCCGCCCTTTTCCGCCATGTGTGCAGGCGGGCAGGCCTCACGGTCCAGAACTTTGTCATGAGAAGTGATCTTCCCTGCGGAAGCACCATCGGCCCGGCCATCTCATCCCAGACAGGTATCCGGACAGTGGATGTGGGAGCGGCAACCCTTGCCATGCACTCCATCCGTGAACTGAGCGGAAGCAACGATCCCTTCATGCTCTTTAAGGCCTTGAATAAGTTTTTTTCCCTGGATGAGCCCCCGCTTTTATCCTTGACATAAAATCCCAGGATAGTTATATCGCTTACGTTAATCAGAAGTAGGTTTATTAAATATTTACTATCCGGATCCCAAAGGATTCACAGGAGCACCCTAGCTGTATGAATATTAACAAGAGCCTTGAAAAGAACAGAAAAAAAATCATCGATCAATGGTTTGAAGCCACGATCAAGAGCTATCCGCCTGAAACAGCACGGGTACTCGGCCGAATAAAAAACCGTTTTGACAACCCCGTGGGCAGTGCGACCCAGGAGAGTCTTGAGAATGTTTTTGACCAGCTTTTAAAGGACCTTGACCCTGGGAAACTCGAGGATGCCCTGGATCCCGTGATCCGCATCCGGGCAGTCCAGAAATTCACCGCTTCTGATGCCGTCGGATTTGTGTTTGAACTCAAGGAGATAGTAAAAAATATCCTGGAAAACGCGCCGGGCGAAGATTTTGACAGAAAGGTCGACCAGGTGGCCCTGGCAGCATTCAACAGGTTCATGAAGTGTCGAGAAAGTATATTCCTTATAAAGGCAACCGAATCCAAGAAACGGATTCACAGGGCCTTTGAAAGGGCAGGTTTAGTAACGGAGCTCAAGGATGAGGATCTCCTTTAGCTCAACAACATTTTAAACAGGCCCTGCCAGGTTTCGGCCTGCCTGGGCCTCAATAGTGAGGTGGTTAGAATATGAAGCAAAAGTACATGTTACCCCTGACAGGCGTTTTTCTGCTTTTTTTGCTGGCATACGCAGGGGTTGAGGGAGCCGGAATGCAATGGTTCTTCGGGATTGTTGTGCCCTATGCAGCGGTCTTGGCCTTCCTTGCCGGGTTTGTATACCGGGTAATGGGCTGGGCATCCTCTGCAGTACCCTTCCGGATCCCCACAACCTGCGGTCAGCAAAAATCCCTTCCGTGGATCAAACAGAATCGCATCGACAACCCCGACACAACAGCCGGGGTATTTGTGCGCATGGTGCTGGAGATCTTTCTCTTCAGATCCTTGTTCAGGAACACCAAGGCGGCATTCAACAGAAATGAAAAGAACAAGCTCACCTACTCCTGGGAGATCTTCCTCTGGCTCGGTGCCCTTGCCTTTCACTACTCATTCCTGACAGTGCTCCTGAGACACCTGAGGTTCTTCCTCAACCCGGTTCCCGCATGCATAAAAGTCGTTGAATACTTTGACGGCATCATCCAGGTGGGTCTTCCCATCGTCATGCTGTCCGGTTTTCTGCTCCTGGGTGCGGCCCTGTTCCTGCTTGCACGAAGAATCTTCGATGAAAAAGTGAGCTATATCTCACTTGCTGCGGATTATTTTCCGTTGTTTCTCATCATCGGCATCGCAGTTACCGGTATCTTCATGCGCTACTTCACCAAGGTAGATATCCTGGGAGTCAAGACCTTCACCATGGGCCTTGCAACCTTCCACCCGGTGATTCCCGAGGGCGTCGGCGGACTGTTCTATGCCCATATCTTCATGGTCAGCATCCTGTTTGCCTATATCCCCGTGAGCAAGCTCATGCACATGGGCGGCATATTCCTGAGCCCCACCCGGAACATGGCAAACAACACCCGAATGAAACGACACATCAACCCCTGGAACTACGACGTGGACATTCATACCTACGAGCAGTATGAGGATCATTTCCGGGATAAAATGATAGACGCTGGACTTCCAGTTGATAAGAAGGAGTAATCGATGTCTGACGAACTTAAACCCGATGAATTATTGGACAAGGTAGACCACAGCCCTGCCTCAGGCAGCTGGATGGATACTACTGTCCAGATCAGACCCGGGATATTCAGCTACGCTGCAAAGCCTGAAAGTCTGGAAACCCTGAGCGCCCCCAATCCCAGACAATGGAACCCCCTGGATGATGACTGGAAGCTTCCTGAGAACTGGCAGGAGATCATCCACAACGGCATCAAGGAGCGTTTGGAGAAGTTCAGAACCTTTAAGATCTTCATGGACGTCTGTGTTCGCTGCGGCGCCTGTGCTGACAAATGCCACTTTTTCCTTGGCACCGGTGATCCCCTGAACATGCCCGTACTCCGGGCCGAGCTTTTGAGATCGGTATACCGGAACGACTTCACCACAGCCGGCAAGATCCTCTCCAAGATCCCCGGCGGCGAAAAGCTTGGCGGCGGACGCCCCATGACCGTGGAGGTCCTGAAGCAGTGGTGGTACTACTTCTTCCAGTGCACAGAGTGCCGTCGATGCTCGGTCTTCTGCCCCTACGGCATCGATACCGCAGAGATCACCATCATGGGACGGGAGCTTCTCAACCTTCTCGGCCTCAACATCGACTGGATCGCCACCCCGGTTTCCAACTGCTACCAGACGGGTAACCATCTCGGCATCCAGCCCCATGCGTTCAAGGACATGCTCGACTTCTTCACCGAAGATATCGAGGAGATCACCGGCGTAAATGTCGAGCCCCAGTTCAATGTAAAGGGCGCCGACATCCTCTTTATCACACCGTCCGGTGACGTGTTTGCCGATCCCGGCACCTACACCTGTCAGGGGTACATGATCCTATTCAAGTACCTTAAAGACAAGTACGACCTGAACGTTACCTGGAGCACCTACGCTTCCGAGGGCGGAAACTTTGGTTTCTTCACCTCCCACGAGACCATGAAGCGGCTCAACGCCAAGATGTATGCCGAGGCCAAACGCCTTGGGGTCAAGTGGATCCTGGGCGGAGAGTGCGGCCACATGTGGCGGGTCATCAACCAGTACATGGACACCATGAACGGCCCTGCCGACTTCCTTGAGGAGCCTGTCAACCCCATCACAGGCACCAAGTTCGAGAACGCAAAATCCACAAAGATGGTTCACATCACCGAGTTCACCGCCGACCTCATCAAGCACGGCAAGCTCGAGCTTGATAAGAGCAGGAACTCCAACCGCGTCATGACCTTCCATGACTCCTGCAACCCTGCAAGGGGCATGGGTCTTCTGGATGAGCCCCGTTACTGCATCCAGAACGTTTGCGACAACTTCTTTGAGATGCCGGAGAACACCATCCGGGAGCAGACCTTCTGCTGCGGTTCAGGTGCCGGTCTCAACGCGGGCGAGAACATCGAGCTGAGAATGGCGGGCGCTCTCCCAAGGGCCAACGCCGTGAAATATGTCCACGACAAATTTGGCGTTAACACCCTTGGAACCATCTGTGCCATCGACAGGGCGGCTCTTTCCACCCTTTGCGAATACTGGGTACCAGAGGTTGAAGTTTATGGTGTGCACGAGCTGGTCGGAAACGCTCTGATCCTCCCCGGAGAGAAAAAGCGAGAGACTGACCTGCGCATGGAACCCCTACCTGGCATGGAGGATGACGATGAGTAAAAATGCAATCATCGCTGGATTGGCGGCATTCGTCATTGCAGCGCTATTTCCCATCTGGTTCAACTTTGGCGGCACCGACGCAGCCCCGGAACCGGAACTTTCTGCAAAGGCCAAGGCCGCTGGAAAATGCGTTCTGGACAAGTATGACATGAGGGCAAACCACATGAGCCTGCTGGACGAGTGGCGGGACGGCGTGGTAAGGGATGCGGACCGGAAATATGATGCCGCAAACGGCAAACAGTTCCAGATGAGCCTCTCCACAGGCGAAGACTCCTGTCTCGGATGTCACGAAGACAAGGAGAAGTTTTGTGATAAGTGCCATACCTACGCCTCAGTGGATCCCTATTGCTGGGAGTGCCACACAACCCCCAAGGAGATAAACCAATGAAAAAGAGCAGAAGAAGCTTTTTGAAAGCCGCAGGTGTTTCTGCGCTGGGCATTGGTGTTGCTCCGGCAATTCAGGCTGTTGCATCATCAGGCTCAACCCCGGCCGCCCATGCGACCAAGACCAAGCACCCCGAGGCCCTCACAGCAGAACGCTGGGGAATGGTCATCGATACCAGTAAAATCACCGATGAGATCGCAGAGAACATTGTCCATGCATGCCGCAAGGCCCATAATGTTCCTGACTTAAACCATGTGCCGGACGAAGAGCGTTATCCCAATACCCGGCCGGTGAATCACGACCAGGAACTCAAGTGGATCTGGGAAGAGCATTTTGAGAGCGCCTTTCCAGACAAGGAAGACGAGTTCCTGGCAGAAAGATTCAAGGAACTTCCCTTCCTCGTCACCTGTAACCACTGCAAGAACGCCCCCTGTGTCCAGGCATGCCCCACCCAGGCAACCTTTAAGCGGGAGGACGGCATCGTTCTCATGGATTTCCATCGCTGCATCGGTTGCCGGTTCTGCATGGCTGCCTGCCCCTTTGGTGCCAGGAGCTTCAACTTCAGGGATCCCCGGCCGTTCATCGACGAGATAAACCCCGACTTCCCAACCCGGAGCAAGGGTGTTGTCGAAAAGTGCAACCTCTGCTCCGAGCGTCTTGCCAAGGGTCTTCAGCCGGCCTGTGCGGAAGTCAGCGAAGGCGCCATCGTGGTGGGAGATCTCGAAGATCCAAACTCCGAGGTTCGGGCACTCTTGAGTGAGAAATATTCAATCAGACGTAAACAGGAGCTTGGAACCGAGCCTTCTGTTTATTATATCATGTAGGAGAGGCAAACATGCTTGAAATAGCTATAAAAGGAAGCAAAAAGTACTGGATCTGGCTTGGGGTGCTTTTCGCTGTCATCGGAGCAGGCTTTCTTGTCTACGTGGACCAGTTCATCAACGGTCTGATGACAACAGCCATGAGCCGTGACGTCAGTTGGGGATTTTACATAGCCAACTTCACCTACCTTGTCGGTGTGGCCGCCGGAGGTGTCATGGTGGTCATCCCCTTTTACCTCCATAACTACGAGAAGTTCCACAGGATCACCATCCTGGGCGAGTTTCTGGCGGTTGCAGCGTTGATCATGTGTCTTCTCCTGATCATCGTGGATCTTGGCCAGCCCCTGCGCTGCGTCAATGTTCTGCTCTACCCCACTCCCCATTCCATGCTGTTCTGGGACATGCTGGTGCTTAACGGCTACCTGTTCCTCAACATCGTCATCGGATGGAAGGTGCTGGAGGCCGAGAGAAATCAGATCAAGCCGCCGGCATGGACAACACCCCTGATCTATCTGTCCATCCCCTTTGCCATCGGCATCCACACCGTGACGGCCTACCTGTACTGCGGCCTTCCCGGAAGGGGCTTCTGGCTGACAGCCATCCTGGCTCCCAGGTTCCTTGCATCGGCATTTGCAGCAGGACCCTCTGTCCTGATCCTGCTCTGCTACGTTGTTCGCAAGTTTACCAAGTTTGATCCGGGCTGGGATGCCATGCAGACACTGTCAAAGATCGCCTGCTACGCCCTGATCGCCAACGTGTTCTTCTTCCTGTGCGAGATCTTTGTCACATACTACAGCAAGATCCCGGGCCACATGACCCACATCGACTACATGTTCTTCGGTCTCCATGGCCACAACACCATGGTTCCCTGGATGTGGAGCTCAATGATTCTCATGATTACAGGTGCGATCCTGCTGGTGATACCGGCATTGAGAAGCAATGCAACGCTGCTTCCCTTCACCTGCATCATGGTGATCATCGGCACCTGGATCGACAAGAGTCTCGGCATGATCGCGGGCGGTTTTGTACCCTCCCCGCTCCACCATATCACCGAGTACATGCCAACCCTTAAAGAGGTTGCCATCACTGTCGGTATCTACGGCGTCGGCCTCCTGGTCCTCACCATCCTCTACAAACTTGCCACAACGGTCAAGGAAGAGGTAAGAGGCTAAACCAGCCCGACCCAAAGAATCCATGTAACGCCCAAGCGGGGATGTCAAACGGCATCCCCGCTTTTTTTTATCTGTTTGGGTGACCCCTCCCCTGTACCCGAGTACTGAACCATTTTATAGCTATTTGCTTTACGAACTAAAGGATTTCTATAATTTTGAAAAAGCTGAACTTGAAAATGAAAATGCTCCTCTACATCGGCATGGTTGCCCTTCTCTCGTTTGCTGTGACAATCGGTGTTGTTGCCGTTAAGGCCGGTAAAATGGCCAAAGATGATGCCATGGAAAAAACCACCGAAATCGCCCACCACTATGGTAGCGTTCTAAAGGCTGAGATAGAGGTTGCCATGGACGCAACCCGAACCCTGGCCCTTACCTTTGAGGGGCTTAAAAAATCAGGGCAGGTACCCGAAAGAGATGCGCTGGACCAGGTCCTGAAACAAATTCTCCAGGGCACCCCCTCCCTCCTTGCCGTCTGGACATGCTGGGAACCCTATGCCCTGGACGGAATGGACGCTGACTTTGCAAATGCGCCGGACCATGATGCCACCGGCCGGTATGTTCCCTACTGGAGCCGGGACAGCAACGGCATCTCGGTGACCCCCCTGGTGGACTATGACCAGCCAGGGGCCGGGGACTTTTATCAGATTCCCCAACGCACGGGCGAAGAGACGGTCATCGAGCCCTATCTCTACCCCGTCGGTGGCAGGACCATCCTGATCACAAGTGTTTGCGTCCCCATACGGGTCAATGGCAGAATCGTTGGGGTGGCAGGCGCAGACATGGCCCTTGACACCATTAACGAACTGTTCTCACAGATCAGGGTCTTTGAAACCGGGTATCTGAGCCTGATCTCCAACAAAGGCATATTTGTGACCCACCCAAAATCGGAACGCCTAGGCCAACCTGTTTTAAAAGCAGATCCCTGGGCCGCAGGGTTCCTGGGTAAGATTGAATCCGGCGATGGGTTTGTCACCGCAAACCAATCCACGTCCCTTGGAGAAGCGGTGTCCAGGGTATGTGTTCCGATAAAGATCGGCGCGTCCAATACCCCTTGGGCTGTCATGGTAAGCATTCCCATGTCCAAGGTAATGGAAAAGGCAAAGGGCATCCAGTACACAAGCATGGGCATCGGCACCGTGGCCATGGTGTTATTGATGACAACCATCTTTTTAATTGTGAGCACCATCACAGGCCCCATCAAAAAAGGGGTGGCGTTTGCAGAGAACATGGCCACAGGCGACTTCAGCAAAACACTTGAAATCAACCAAAAAGATGAAATGGGCCAGCTTGCCGACGCCCTGAACAACATGACCTCCAGACTTGGCGGAATGATAAATGAAATCTCCTCCGGGGTTGAAACCCTTTCATCCTCTTCCACCGACCTTGCAGCCATCTCCGAACAGATGTCCCAGGGGGCAAACAAGACATCTGAGAAATCGGGAACAGTCGCGGCTTCAGCCGAAGAGATGAGTGCCGGCATGACCTCCATTGCCGCGGCCATGGAACAGGCATCCACAAACGTCTCAATGGTTGCCACCGCCTCGGAAGAGATGACATCCACCATCAACGAGGTGGCCAAGAATACGGAATCGGCCCGCACCATTGCAGGCACGGCCGTTTCCCAGGCAAAGACGGCTTCCGACAAGATATCTGAACTCGGCACAGCAGCCCAGGAGATCGGAAAGGTCACCGAGACCATCACCGATATTTCCGAACAGACAAATCTTCTGGCCTTGAATGCCACCATCGAGGCGGCAAGGGCAGGTGAAGCCGGGAAAGGGTTTGCCGTTGTGGCAGCAGAGATCAAGGAGCTTGCCAGGCTGACCGCTGAGGCCACCAATGACATCCGGGGGAAAATTGCGGGCATTCAGGAGGCCACATCGATTTCCGTTGAATCAATAGGGTCCATCACAAATATCATCGATGATATGAACGATATGGTTTCCACCACAGCCACGGCCATTGAAGAACAGGCTGTCACCACCCAGGAGATCGCGGGAAATGTTGCCCAGGCGTCCCAGGGCCTGACAGAGATAAACGAAAACGTGGCCGAGGGATCCAGGGTCTCTGAAGAGATCACCATCGATATCTCTGAGGTAAGCCGGCAATCCATGGAGATGACAAACAGCAGCTCAACCGTCAACCTCAACGCCGGAGAGCTGTTGACCCTTGCAGAAAAACTCAAGGAGATGGTGGGAAATTTCAAGGTCTGACACTTGAACCGACCCAGGATCTAAAATCGACGTGAAACTATGAACGGGGATGCCGCCTTGGCATCCCCGTTTTTTATCCCTGCCTGAAATTACATCCCGATCATGGAGAGCCCTTCCCTGATCTCAAAATAGGGTATAATTTCAAAGCAGAAGCCGGGAACGCCAAAGTAAATTGCCATATAGTCTCCGAGAAATTTAAAGCCGTCCGCAAGACGTTCATTCTCAAGCTCATACAGGGATGTGAGAAGAATCCCCTCCAGGTTCGAGGTGACATAGGGCCCCTTCTTGGTCATGTAGTCCGGAAGCTCCGGAGCATCAAGAAAGCGTTCCGCCATTGCCCGGGCACCTTCCGACGGATAGATGACATGCGTGATGATAACCATGATTCCCTCCTCTGGTTATCGTTTCAATCTTTGGGTGATCACTCATAGCCTCCATGGAGACAATCCCCACGGAGGCTTTGGTGCGGCAACTTTAAAGGATTCCTTTCCATGGTGCACCTGCCGGTTAAAAAGTATTGATCGGAAGATCAAGCCAGGGAGGACAAACATAAGGAAGATCAGAAAAACATACTTAAACTCTACACTCATTCCATAGCCGTGTCAAAAGCAACAACACACCTTAGAGTAGAAACCCACACCGTTAATACTTGACATTTTTCCTCCAACACGCTTTTGTCAAAATATACATAAAAAGGGGGAGAAGCATGACGGACAACTACAAAAAGATAGCAGAACAAAATCTTGCACACCTCTATACAGACCTGCCCAGGGACCTGGAAGCAAACCTTCCGGCGCATAGGGAGGGTGAAGCATTCCGGTTCAAGGCCTTTGGAAAACCCTGCATTATTTCACCTGCCGGTATCTCCCTTGGAGAGGAGGAGACCTCATCCGTATTTGACATCCTCATCTCCCTCTACGCCTTACACGTAACGCCGGAGATCTGCATTCCCTCGCCGTTCAAATCCTTTAAGGAACTCCCGGCAAGCACACCCTATGCGGGAGCCTTCACAACCCACACCGAACAGGTGTTGGTTCCCCATGTGGACAGGATCAAGACTTACCGGGAAAAAATCATGAAAACCCTTGAAGGATCCGAGGCACCGGAGGGAACGGGAGGCGATCTCTCCATGGTGCTCCGCCCCCTGCCCAAAATTGCCCTCTGCTATCTGTTTTACGAAGCAGACGAAGATTTTCCCGCCTCTGCCACCTGCCTCTATTCGGCCAATGCAGAACGGTTTCTTCCGGTTGACGCCCTGGCAGATGTTGGAGAGTACACCTCTAAAACTATCCTTGATATCGCCACCCAGTGAGTTTCAGGACCGAATACCCATGGCGGAACGAGCCTTTAGGACCGGGGGTTTCCACCCTTTAAACCGTCTCTGTTTGCTTTTTTTATCTTGACAAAATCGATAAAACAGTCTAAGATTTGGGATTTTAGAGCTATGTAAGAGCACGCTATAGATATAAAGGAGAGACAGATAATGTACGCAGTAATCAGAACCGGTGGAAAACAGTACAAGGTTCAAGAGGGAGAAACCCTCAGAGTTGAGAAACTCGAAGGTGGAGCAGGTTCAGAAGTTGAGTTCAAGGATGTTCTCATGGTCTCCGACGGAGAGAACGTCACCCTTGGCCAGCCTGGCATCGAAAACGCCATGGTAAAAGCCCACATCGTTGAGCAGGGCAAAGGCAAAAAAGTTCTTGTCTTCAAGTTCAAACGCCGTAAGGGTTACAGAAACCTCAAGGGCCACAGACAATTCTTTACCGCCGTCAAGATCGACAACATCCAGGCATAGATATAAAGGAGATTAGAGATGTCACATAAAAAAGCAGCCGGTAGTACCCGGAACGGTCGCGATTCAAACGCCCAGCGACGGGGCATCAAGAAATACGGCGGACAGACCGTTGTAGCCGGTAATATATTGGTAAGACAGCTTGGAACAAAGGTCCATCCCGGTGCCAACGTAGGCATGGGTAAGGATTATACTCTCTTTGCAAAGATCGACGGTGTTGTCGCCTTTGAGCGCAAAGGCCGCGATAAGAAGAGAGTGAGCGTTTATGAAGCGTGAGATTCATTGATGAAGCATTAGTCACTGTATTCTCAGGCAAAGGTGGCCCCGGTTGCTTAAGCTTCCGACGCGAGAGGTTTATCGAGCGGGGCGGACCTGATGGCGGAGACGGAGGCCATGGTGGCAGCGTCATTTTCCGGGCAGACCAGGGAAAGAGGACACTGTTTGACCTCCGCCGCCAGAAACTGCTCCGGGCAAAGAACGGAATGCCCGGGCTGGGAAAAAACAAACACGGGAAGAATGGGGATGACCTGATCATCCCTGTACCTGCTGGAACCCTGGTAACCAATGCAGAGACCGGCGAGGTCATCCAGGATATCACGGAACCCGGTACTGAGTTTATCATTGCCAAGGGTGGCCAGGGCGGACGGGGCAACAAGCGATTTGCCACCTCCACCCACAAGGCGCCCAGGTTTGCACAACCGGGAATGCCAGGGGAAGAGTTGAGCCTCAAGCTTGAACTCAAACTTCTGGCAGATGTGGGCATTGTGGGTCTTCCCAACGCAGGAAAATCCACCTTGATCTCCAGGATATCCTCAGCACGGCCAAAGGTCGCAAATTATCCCTTCACCACCCTTGCGCCGTCCCTTGGCATGGTGGTACCGGAATTTGGCGAGCCGTTTGCCGTTGCTGACATTCCGGGCCTGATCGAGGGAGCCCATGAAGGTACCGGGCTGGGTATACAATTTTTAAAACATGTTGAACGAACAGGAATTCTGATCCATCTTATCGATGTATCCGAGACCGATCCGGACTCTCCCCTGGACGCCTTCAACCTTATTAACAGGGAATTGGCGCTTTACTCCAAGACCCTCGCAAAAAAAGCCCAGGTCGTGGTTCTTAACAAGATCGACCTCACGGATGCGGAAGAAAAGGTTGAACGGTTCAAGCAGGCGTATAAAGGGGGCGATGTACTGACCCTTTCCGCCGCAACAGGAAAGGGAACAAAAGAGCTCATAAGAATTCTTGCTCAAAAACTCGGAATAGAAAATGGGTAGCAATAGAGAGACTCACCTTAAAAAGGCCAAACGAGTCGTTGTTAAGATCGGTAGCGGTGTGCTTACCCGCAACCACGGTCTCAACCATGAGATCATCGAAACCATCAGCCACCAGATCAGCCAGCTCTGGGACACCGGATGCGAAGTCATCCTGGTCTCATCCGGAGCCATTGCTGCTGGTGTAAACAAAATCGGATTCGATAAAAGACCGGAGGGGATCCCGGCCCGACAGGCGGCTGCGGCCGTTGGTCAGGCAGGCCTGATCCTCTCCTATGAGCAGACGTTTTCCCACTATAACAGGAAAGTTGCCCAGCTTCTCCTCACCCGGGACGACTTGAGCAACCGCCGCCGTTATCTTAACGCCAGAAACACCATCAACACCCTGCTTGACTGGGGCATTGTCCCCATCATCAACGAGAACGACACGGTCGTCATCGAGGAGATCAAGCTCGGGGACAATGACAACCTGTCAGCCATGATCACCCTGCTCATGGATGCGGACATCCTCATCAACCTCACCGACATCGACGGATTGTTTGACAAGGATCCCAGGGTTCACGAAGACGCCGCCCTTATTAAAGAGGTGACCACCATCACAAAAGAGATGGAACAGGCCGCCTGTGGCATTCCCGGCAACCTTGGCACCGGAGGAATGCTGAGCAAGCTTAAGGCTGCAAAGAAACTTTCCAGATCCGGAATTCCCATGATCATCGCCGGCGGAAAGAACCAGAACATCCTGTCTGAGCTGGTTTCAGGCAAGGAGCTCGGCACCTTTTTCATCCCGGGCAAGCGCAGGCTTAATTCCAGAAAATGCTGGATCGCCTACACCCTGAAGCCCCAGGGAGCCATCTGCCTGGACAGGGGTGCCGAAGAGGCTATCATCTCCCGGGGAAAGAGCATTCTTCCCATAGGCATCACCAGTGTCCAGGGGGCCTTTGGCATGGGCGCGCCCGTAGAGATCAAGGACCAGGAAGAGAACATCCTGGGCCGGGGACTTGCCAACTACTCGTCCGCGGATATCAAGAGCATCATGGGAATGAAAACCTCCGCCATCAGCAGTGTCCTGGGCTCAAAGCCCTATGACGACGTGATTCACCGGGACAATCTTGCCATCACCTTTGAACAGGGGTAACCGCCATGACAATGGAATCAACCATCCTAGAGATCGCCAAAAAGGCAAGACTTGCCTCAAGAACCCTTGCCGTCGCTTCAACCCCCAAAAAAAACCAGGTGCTTCAGGACCTGGCCAGGCGACTTACAGAACTGAAACCTGAGATCCAGGCGGAGAACCAAAAAGATCTTGATGCAGCAAGAGCCAAGGGCATGTCATCTGCCATGCTTGATCGTCTCACCATCTCCGATGCCACCATCGCCTCCATGATACAGGGGCTTAATGAGGTGACTGCACTTGAAGATCCCGTGGGGACCATCACCAAAAGCTGGACACGGCCCAACGGCCTTGAGATTTCCAAGAAAAGAATTCCCTTGGGTGTCATCGCCATGATCTACGAGTCACGACCCAACGTGACGGTGGATGCCGCGGCCCTCTGTTTGAAGGCCGGCAACAGCGCTATCCTCAGGGGAGGCTCCGAGGCCTTTTTCTCCAACACCATCCTTGCCAGTATCATTGGCGACGCCCTGGAAGACGCAGGACTTTCCCGGGAGAGTGTCCAGGTACTGCCGGTAAGGGATCGCGAGGCCATCACCCTGCTGCTCCAGCAGGAGGAGTTCATCGATCTTGTGATTCCCAGGGGCGGTGAGGCGCTTATCCGCTTTGTTGTCAAAAACTCAACCATACCGGTATTGAAGCATTACAAGGGTGTCTGCCACGCCTACGTCGACCACCAGTGCGACATGGACAAGGCCGTATCCATCTGCATCAACTCAAAGGCCCAGCGGCCGGGGGTGTGCAATTCCATGGAGACCCTGCTCGTCCATGAAGCCATGGCCCCCACCTTTCTGCCCAGAATGGCAGAGGCGTTTTCCAAGGCAGGCGTTGAGATGAGGGGATGCCCCAAAACCCTTGAGATAATTCCCAATGCCTCACCTGCAGACGAAAGTGACTGGGCAGCAGAATACCTTGACCTGATCGTGGCCATCCGGGTGGTTGCAACCATGGACCAGGCAATGGACCACATTGCCGCCTTTGGCTCGGACCACACAGATGTGATCCTGACCACCGACGCGGCCAATGCCGACACCTTTGTCAATACGGTTTCATCTTCCATGGTGGGGGTCAACGCCTCCACACGGTTCAACGACGGCGGAGAACTTGGGCTGGGTGCGGAGATCGGTATCAGCACATCCAAACTGCACGCCTTCGGCCCCATGGGCCTGGAAGAACTTACCTCAACTAAATTTGTCGTTCTCGGCAAAGGCCATACGCGGCCATAGCAGGGGATCATGATCGAGGGATTATTCGGCGGGACCTTCAATCCCCTTCACAGGGGACATCTGGACGTCATCGCCCATGTCAAAGAGAGTTTCAACCTCACAAGGGTCCATCTGATTCCATCGGCCATTCCTCCCCACAAGTCGTTTACGGATCTAGCTCCTGCAAGGGACAGGTTCGAGATGGTGGAACGGTCCATTGCCGGAATAGACGGGCTGGTTGCCTCGGATGTGGAGCTCAACCGCAAAGGCCCCTCGTTTACCGTGGATACGGTCAACCACTTCAGGAAGAACCTCCCCACAGGAACCGGTCTTCGGCTCATCGTCGGATCTGATGCATTTTTTGAGATGGACACCTGGCAACAAAGCCGGGAGATCTTCGGTCTCATCTCCATCATCGTAATGATCCGGCCGGGCCAGGATAAACGGTCAAAGAGTGTTGCATCCTTCCTGAAAAATGTGATATCAGAAGATTACAGACCCAGCAACGGGCAAAAACAATTTACCCATCCAATTTTAAAGTCCGTTTATGTCTGCAAAGTCCCTGAAATTGACATATCGTCAACACTTATTAGACAACGAGTAAAAGAACATCTTCCCTTGGACACCCTGGTACCCTACCCTGTGGAAGAGATTATCAAAATAAAAGGATTGTATTTATGACAACCAGATCTGACCGGCCCGAAGAGCTATTAAACACCCTTGACAAGTACCTTGTCGAAGCATTTTCAAGAAAGGCTGAGGAGATCACCGTCCTTGACGTGCGTGGGCTCACCACCTATGCCGACGCCATTGTTATCATCACTGCACGCTCCCAACGCCAGGTGTCGTCCATTGCCGAGAACATGCACATTGCCATGAAAAAGATCAACAACATGGCCATCGGCACAGAGGGCCTGAAGCAGGGCACCTGGGCGCTTCTCGACTACGGTGATGTGATTATCCACGTGTTTGACAAGGAGACCCGGGACCTCTACGATCTTGAGGGAATGTGGAGCGACGTCCCCAGGGTGGATACATCAACCTATGATACAGATGCTGAAACAGAAACAACCTGGGATGACGATGAATAATCGAGCGGTAAACGCATTGATTATCCTGGACGGCTGGGGGATCAACCAGGAGTCCCACGGCAACGCCATCAGACAGGCCCGGACCCCCTTTCTAGACCAGCTGAAGGCTGATTTTCCCACAACAAGCCTTGCCTGCTCCGGCAAGGCCGTTGGGCTGCCCGACGGCATCATGGGCAACTCAGAGGTCGGCCACATGAACATGGGCGCGGGACGCCGGGTTTTCCAGGACCTTGTCCGAATAGACAAGGCTGTTTCCGACGGCTCTCTGTCCAAGAACCCGGAGCTCTGCCGCACCATGGAAGCGGTCAGGCAAAGCGGCAACACCCTCCACCTCATGGGCCTTTTATCCGATGGCGGCGTCCACAGCCACATCAACCACCTCAAAGCCCTGGTGGCCATGGCTGTTGACTACAATATCCCAACAGCCATTCACTGCATTCTGGACGGAAGGGACACGGCTCCCAAAAGCGGAGCCGGCTTTGTCAAACAACTCCAGGCGTTTCTTACCGGCAAGCCAGGTGTGCGTATCGCAAGCGTGTGCGGACGGTTTTACGCCATGGACAGGGACACCAGGTGGGAGCGGGTTGAAAAGGCCTATGATCTCTACACCCAGGGAAAGGGAACAGAGGAAAAAAATCCGGTCGAAGCGATCACCCGGGCCTATGACAGGGATGAGACAGACGAGTTTGTCAAGCCGGTTTTAATTGTAAACGACGATGACGGGTTTAAAGGAACAGTCAAAGACGGCGATGCCCTCCTGTTTTTCAACTACAGGGCAGACAGGGCAAGGGAGATCACCCGGGCCTTCACCCAGGCCGATTTTTCAGGCTTTGACCGCAAACGGGTCCCCAAACTCTCCGATTATCTCTGCATGACCCTTTATGACGAAACCTTTGAGCTTCCCGTTGCCTTCCCCCCGGTTCACCTGACCAACGTCCTTGGCAAGGTGGTCAGCGACCAGGGCCTCACCCAGCTCAGGATCGCCGAGACAGAAAAATACGCCCATGTCACCTATTTTTTCAACGGCGGTGATGAAACGGTTTTCCCGGGCGAAGATCGTGTGCTGATCCCCTCCCCCAGGGAGGTGAACACCTATGATGAAAAGCCTGAGATGAGCGCGCCAAAGGTGGCGGACGAGGCATGCCGGAGAATTGAATCAGGGCAATACGACCTGGTGGTTCTCAACTTTGCCAACATGGACATGGTGGGCCACACCGGCATCATAAACGCGGCCGTCACGGCCTGTGAAACGGTTGACGCCTGCGCCCGAAGGGTGATTGAAGCGGTGTGGAAAACCAATGGAACAGCCATGATAACGGCAGACCACGGTAATGCCGAACAGATGAGGGCCACCGACGACACCCCACACACGGCACATACCCTCAACAGGGTGCCCTTGATCCTGGCCGGTACGGCCCATGCCCATGTCACCCTTAAAGAGGGTATCATCGGGGACATTGCCCCGACCCTGCTCAAGGTGATGGAACTGAAACAGCCGGAAGAGATGACTGGAACCCCCCTTTTCTGACCCCATACAATACAAATTCGAGGATGATCCATGGAAGAGACGCTTGTTGACTACATAACCGGTAAAACCGTTCCCAATGCAGGCCCGGAAGGAAGCCGGCAGATGTTTGAACGAATCCTGGTTGAACAAAAGGGATATGCCCGGGAAGATATCCGGGTGGACGAACCCATCACCGTGATGTTCCAGGAAAAAGAGTACCGGTCAACCATCGACCTTGTGGTTTTCTTAAAAGACAAAGCCGTGATGGTCATAAGGTGCGTCGCAGGTTCCCTGGGATCCTATGAACGGGAGATACTTGCCGGGGCAAGATTGCTCTGCGACTACCAGGTTCCCTTTTCAGTGTCCACCAACGGAAGAGACGCCCTTGTAAGAGAGGTTGTCACAGGGGCAAAGCACGGCCAGGGGATTGATGCCGTGCCGTCAAAACAAGAGCTCCTGGATTCCATGGACACCCTTGAGTTCCCAGGGTTTCCCAAAGAAAAAAAGGAGCGGGAGATGATAATCTTCCGCTCCTACAATCTTGACAAATACCAGGACGAATGTTCGGGTTAACCCTTTGAGACTTCCTTGCCGCAGTGCTTGCACAGGGTGGCCCGTTTCTTGATTATCTCGGCGCAATGGGGGCACTCCCGGGTGTAGAGCCGCGCGTGGAGAACTGCAACGGCTTCGTCCACCGCTTTCTGGAGCAGTGGAGACCCGAATTTATTGTTCACCATATGTTCGATGGCCTCAACATCCCCGAGCTCTGCCACCATTTCAGCAGCTTTGGTCCTCACCCGGGTCGGCTGCAGGGGGTCGAGGAGGATCTTGAGGATCTCGTCCCAGTCCTTGGACATGTAAAAATCGGTCAGCAGGGAAAAACCCTGCCTCATGGCCTCCTTGGAGGCCTCCCGCATCTCCATCACATTATCGTCCAGCACCTGGCCCGTGCCGCCCATGGAACTGAACACCGGCATGTACTCGAAATGATCGTCTCCCGGACTGTTGATGCAGCGATAGGAGGCTGAGAACTCCATGCTCTCCTTAATCTCGTCCCACCCCTTTCTAAAGGACGAACACTCGTCATTAAAACAAACGAACAGGTAGGGAGTACCCCATCCAAGACCGTCGCCCATGGGAATATCCGGAACTTCCCACAGACTCATCTCCTTTTTGCAATGGGGACAAATGGGCTTATCCATATTCAGAATTCGCTCAAGCATATCCTCTTTAGTTTCAAAAGCCATCGATACAACTCCTTGATTTATAAGTCAACGCCGCACGGCGTAAAGTTCGATTCCAAAACCGAACAAAAGTAAGTATCAATGACCCTTTTGTCAATTACCCGATCCAAAGGTTTAAGCGTTGAACTCCATTCGGATGGAGTCGAAATCCTGGGAGCAGGCTGAAAACGCATCCACGATCAAGGGATCAAAGTGCCCTCCCCTCTCATTATTGATTATATCCATTGCAGCTTCATGGGACAACGCCTCCTTATAAACCCGTTTCGAGGTAAGGGCGTCATAGACATCGGTCAGGGCCACGATCCTCGCCGACAATGGAATTTCATCCCCTTTCAAGCCCTTTGGATACCCCTTGCCGGACCATTTCTCGTGATGGCAATAGGCGATCTCCTTGCCCAGGGTAAGAAAGGACTGCCCCCCGATCTTGGAATCCACGGCCCTGAGGGCATCGCCGCCATAGTTGCAGTGCTGCTGAATGACCTTAAACTCCTTGGGGGTCAGTTTCCCCGGCTTCAACAGTACTGCATCCGGAATCCCAACCTTTCCGATGTCATGGAGGATCGATGAGAGGTGGATGTCGTCGACATAGGCGTCTGTTATATAGGTGTCAAACCCCGGAAACTGCCTCAGCTCACTGGTAAGAACCCTGGAGTACTCCTGGATCCGCTCCAGATGCCCCCCGGTGTCGTGGTCCCTGTACTCGGTCAGCTTTGCCAGCCCCAGGATTGTTGCAGCACGGATTCGTTTGAGGCTGCTCAAGGTGTTCAAGAGATCCTTTTCAAGCTCTTTTCGGAACGTGATGTCCCTGAGAACCAGCTGAAACCCGATAATCTTGCCCTTTTTGCTGATAACGGTTGCATTACACTCCACATGGATGATCTCGCCCTCCCTGTTCACCAGCCTGAACTGATAATCCTTGATATCCCTGTTGTTGGCGAACCCATCTATCATGAAGTAATTCAAATCAGGAAAATCTTCGGAATGGACATAGTCCGCAAAGAGCAGGGATCGATTGGAACTGCCGGTTGTACCGATCATCCTGTAAAAATTGGGATTGGCAATCAAAACAGTGCCGGAATCGTCAACCATGAGCACTGAATCCATGATATTTTCATAGAGTTCCCGGTATCTGAGTTCCGACTCCTCCAGCCTTTTGGCCCGTTTCGCCACCTCGTTCTCAAGATGGGTCGCATAGTAATCGATATTGTGCCTCAGCTGGGTCCCCAGCCTTCTGGCATTATGATCCTCACGACTCTTTACAACGCACACCAGGATGAAAAAGAGGAAAAAAAAGTTGTTGCTGAAAAACATAACATGGTTGGGGGGTACAGGATCGGCAAAAAACATAACCGGCACAAGGTAGATAAGGTACATGGTCACCCCGGCGACCAGGGACTGGAAAAAGGTGAGGGGAAGAATGGAGGAGAACGCCACCACCAGGCCGATCATGCCAACGTAATAGAACGAGTTATACCCACCCATTTTTACTACCATCATGGAGATGGCGATTCCGCAGCTCACATAGCCTGCCATGGCAATTACAAAGGGATACTGCCGTCCAAACCCGCTGAAATGGATCGCCAAAAGGACCAGCATGGAGGCGCAACACACCATCCTGTAAAATAAGAACTGCGGAAACAGGCTCCTGACAGCATAGTAATCCAGAAAGAGAAACAGGGGAAAAAGAAGAAAGCCCAGCCAGAAAAGCAGGTAGAGCCGATGGTGGAACAGGTTTTTTAGTTCTTTTTTAAAAACAATGTCATCCATTGAAAATAGTCCCTGATTTTTCATGGAACGCCACCGGACGATATCACTGTTTCGTCCCAATGGCAAAGAGCTGAATTCCTGCCTTCTCTTCGGCTACGACCTCCATGTCACTTCCAAACCGTGTCCTGGAAAACAGGGAGACAAGCGTCTCAACATCCCGGTACACAAGCCGCCACTCCAGAAGGCGATCCATGAACACCTTGTCCGGGTTAGGCCTGAAATTGCCGACCATCAGACTGCCGCCGGGATTAAGATGTTCATGACAGCGATTGGCAAGCAGGATAAAAAGATCGTCATCCAGATAGTCGAACAGTCCTCCGGAATAGATGATATCCTGGAGTTCGATCTCATGGTTTGAGGTTCCCAGAGCCCATTTGATCAGGTTATCCTTCAGGTAGCTGATGGTCGCATTGTGGGCGAAAGAGCGGGATTTCTCTCCCGTATATTGAAGCGCCTCCGGATCGATGTCAAGGCAGATGGCATGGACCTGGGAATCATGCTCAAAGCTTTGGATGAAATCAAAAAGTTCCCGGCTCGGGCCACAGGCAAGGTTCATGATACACACCCGGTTTTTCTGGAGAACGATGCCGCGGCTCATGTTCTCAAGCCTTTCCGCGATAAATTTCCTCCGCCCCCGAACGGCCATGCACGGGGGTCTGTTCAAGAGCCAGGCGTCAACCAGGCGCCCGATCTTTCCTGAACCGCCGGGCCGGTTCTGGTACATCATATCGATCATCTTAAAATCGCCGGCATAACCGTTAGGTTTAAAATAGGCCCGCTCGGTGAGGCTGCTTCTCATGAAGTAGGGAAACGTCTCCTTAAAGATGTACCCCCACACCTCATCCTCGATTTGACTGCCCTTCAACGCCTGGTCAAACTCGCCAAGTTCGTCGAAAAAGGTGTCCATTGCCCGGTTGAACCGGGTCGTAATTCCGGCCGGGATCTCCTCCTGAAGATCCTGCTGGAGCTTGACGGAAAGATCGAACATCTCTGCCTTCAACTCCTCCACCATGGCGTTGCTGCGGCTCCCCTCCCGGGTCTTGAAAAATTCCCGGGAAAGGGCCCTGGACTCGACAAAACGCCGGGCACCGGTGGAAAGGGATGCTGCATAGGCCTTCAACGGTTCTCGCTCCCCCAGGATCCTGCGAAATTTCACGCAGATCGACTGGGTAATCACGATAATGAACCCGGCGTATAGCCCAGGATCATCCTTGCTGAGCCTGTCCAGCTGATCCTGGGAAAACATGCTGATGCGGCTCTCTTCGCTTGCGCGAAGGTCCCTCACCCGGGAGCCCCCGTCAAAAAAGCCGATTTCCCCGAAAATTTTGCCATTCCCAATGGAGGCCACAACGATTTTCGTGTCCCCGGTGGTGTAGGAGACTTCCATGGCCCCGGAATCCACATAATAAAACGCCCTGGGGGCATCCTCCCTGATTTCGAGACGCTCCCCTTTTTTAAGCAGGACTAAGGTTGAATAGGGCAACACCTCCCTGAAAATCATATGCTCCGACAATGGGCAGGTGGAAGAACCCATGACTCGCCCTCCTTTTTTTTTCTGTAACTGTTATTGTCGTGAACACCACCGGGAATGGTACGTTTTAAAAGAATGGTACGACGTTGTGGTGATTCTACAGATTCTAACCGTAAACCAGGGAAGTGGCAACTGAAAAATTCAGCATGGCTGTATCACGGAAACGATCGGGGGATAGGAGGAATGCATGTTCAGGAGGCCCGTTAGCCGAGGGGATCGGGGTGCAAAGTAAGCGGGCCCGGCAAAGTGCCGGGCCCGCTCCATATTCAACTTAAGGTTATCCTATTACGGCAAGGAGATCCCCCTTGGACACGGAATCCCCGGAACCGAAATTAAGGGCCATGACCTCCCCGTCCACTGGCGACGGCAGGGCATTTTCCATCTTCATGGCCTCGAGCACCACAACGGTGTCACCCTTTTTCACGGCATCGCCCACATTCTTCTCATATTTGATGATCATGCCGGGCATG
>JAQYWC010000004.1 GCA_030145245.1 Desulfobacterium sp. | reverse complement strand
CGGATATTACCGACACAAACGAGAATCTTTCCGCCATTGTGTCCCTCTACAAGGAGGAAAAAGTAGATAAAACACAATTACTGCCATACCATCCCCTGTGGCAGGATAAAAACCGGAAACTCGGATTTTCCACTCCCTCAATCACTGAAAACAAGCTGGGGGAATGGATGGCAAAGGACAGAGCCAAAGCCTGTGCAAAGCTATTTACGGATGCGGGGATTGTTATGGAATAGCGGGACGTCCTGTGTAAAAACTCATATTTCTATTCCTTGACTTCATTTATACTGTGCGATCTTTTGGCAGATTTTGAAAAAAGGAGGACTATATGATGATAAGTAGAAAAAACCGGTCTGAAGAGAATTCGACCCGTATTCCGCCGGGGATATGGGGCTGCCGGCTGTTATTGGGATTCCTTGCCCTTGCCCTGATCCAGGGGTGTGCGGCCGTCGGCCCGGACTATACCCTTCCCAAACCTTCCGTTCCGGATGCATGGCACCAGGAACTGGTAAAAGGGCTTAATCAGGGAGAGCCGGTTCTTGAAACATGGTGGACGCTTTTGGAGGATCCTGTTCTTAACAGCTTGATTGAACGGGCGTCGGAGGACAATATCTCACTGCAGGTGGCACTGGCACGGATCAAGGAAGCCCGGGCCAGGTTGGGAATCGCCACCGGGGATATCTACCCGGATCTTAAAGGTGCGGGAGATGCCATAAGGAAACGGAGCAGCGATGAATTTTCCTCACCTCTTGGGGATAACCCTGACACCTTTTATAACCTGGGGCTCAGCACCGGATGGGAACTTGATTTCTGGGGCCGGGTCAGGCGGTCGGTGGAGTCATCCCAGGCCGGCCTCCAGGCCTCTGTGGAAAACTACAGGGATGCCCTGGTCCTGCTCTATTCCGATATTGCCTTGAATTATGTCAACATCCGTACGCTCCAGGCCCGGATACACTTTGCCAGGGCCAACGCAACCACCCAGCAACAGACCCTGGAAGTGACCATGAACCGGCTCGAGGCGGAGCTTGCCCCGGAGCTGGATAAACATCAGGCAACCATGAACCTTGAGATCACCCGCTCGGTGATCCCTTCCCTGAAAATTCTTTTGAACCAGGCCATCCACCGCCTGGGTGTCCTGGTGGGCAAGCCCCCGGGCGCACTCTATGAAGAACTGTCCCGGGAAAAGGCAATTCCGCAACCTTCAAAAACGATCCTGGTGGGCCTGCCGGCCAACCTGCTGCGCCAGCGCCCTGACATACGGCAGGCAGAGCGGGAACTTGCCGCCCAGTCCGCCCGCATCGGAGTGGCCAGGGCGGATCTCTATCCCACTTTTTCCCTGACAGGTTCCCTGGGATACGAAGGGACAACCGACCTTTTTGAAAGCTCTTCACGGTTTTTCACCTTTGGTCCCACGTTCCGGTGGAATATCTTTAACGCCGGACAGGTCAGGAACCGGATTAAAGTGGAGGATGCCAGAACGGAACAGGCGCTGAAAGCATATGAACTGACCATACTGACCGCCATGGAGGAGGTTGAGAACGCCATGGTTGCCTATGCCCAGGAGATGAAGCGGGCAGAGGCCATCCTCCGGTCGGTGGCATCTGCTCAGAAATCCGTAGACCTGGTGTCAGAGGCTTACAGGATCGGGGTCGCCAACTTCCAGAACGTGCTTGACCTGGAACGGACCCTGTTTCAACAGCAGGATGCCCTGGCGGACAGCCAGGGAAAGGTTGTTCAGAATCTGATCCGGATCTACAAGGCCCTGGGCGGCGGCTGGACCCCGCCGGCACCTGAGAAAAAGTAATATTTCCAATCCCCGGCCTTAAGGTCGGGATTTGAATGGAGTGTCAGATGAAAAATATAATTGCTGTGACATTACTCTCGTGCTCCCTGCTCTTTATGGGGTGTGAGAAAGAAGTCGTTGAGAAGAAAGTGATCCGGCCGGTGCGGGTCGTGAAGCTCGGAAATACAGACGGGCTTTCCAAACGGTCTTTCCCCGGGCGTGCGGAAGCCACCCGGGAAGTCAATCTCGGATTTGAGGTTGGCGGAACCCTGGTGGACCTGAAGGTAAAAAAAGGCGACGTCGTCAAGAAAGGCCAGCTCCTGGGCTGGCTCGATGCCCGGACCTTCCAGAACGAATTGAATGCGGCAACCGCGGAATTAAACCGGGCCAAAGCCCACCGGGATCGTATTGCCCGGGCCGTGAAGACCGGGGCCGTTGCCAAGCAGGAACTGACCAATGCGGAAGCCCAGCTGGAGGTGGCTGGCGCAGAGGTGAAGATCAAATCGAAAAACCTAGGGGATACAAAACTCCTGGCTCCCTTTGACGGGGGGATCGCTGTCACTTATGTGGATTCCTACCAGCGGCTCCAGGCCAAACAGGAAGTGCTCCGCCTGCTGGACGACTCCAAAATCAAGTTTACCGTTGCCATTCCGGAGAACCTGATCTCCCTGGTCTCCTATGTCACTGAGGCAAAAATCCGGTTTGACGCCTTTCCCGACCGTGCCATTCCGGCAAGGATCGATGAGATAGGCACCGAGGCATCTGAGGCGACCCGTACCTATCCTGTGACGTTGATTATGGATCAGCCAAAGGATATAAAAATCCTTCCGGGCATGGCGGGTAAGGTGAGCGGAAACGTGGAACTGCCCCGGGAGTTTAAATCAAAGGGCATCGAGATTCCTGTTACCGCTATCTTTGAGAAGGGTAACAAATCCTATGTGTGGCTGGTTGATGAAACAACCATGACCGTCACCAGGCGTGAGGTAACTCCAGGTCAGTTGACCAGTTACGGCATTCGTGTGGAAGGGCCCCTGAAGGTCGGAGACGCTGTTGTAACGGCCGGTGTCCATTTTCTGAAAGAGGGCGAGGAGGTGCGCTTTCTGGAAAAAACAGCAACGGGGACTGATTCATGAACCTTACAGCGTTTGCCATTGAAAAGAAAACCCTGACCTATTTTGCGGTCTTCCTTTTTGCCGTGGCCGGACTTGCCGCCTTTTTCTCCCTGGGACAACTGGAGGATCCGGCGTTTACGGTTAAAACAGCCATGATTGCCACCCCCTACCCCGGGGCCAGTCCCGGGGAGGTGGAGCTCGAAGTCACCGACCGTATTGAACTTGCCATCCAGGAGATGGGTGAGGTGTATTACATTGAGTCTGATTCACGGGCCGGCCTCTCACTTGTCAAGGTGGAGATCAAGTCAGAATATTGGTCGAAAAAGCTCCCCCAGATCTGGGATATGCTGCGGCGTAAGATACGGGATATTGAAAGCACCCTGCCCTCCGGTGCGGGACGGCCTGTCATCAACGACGATTTCGGGGATGTGTACGGGTTCCAGCTGGCGTTGATGGGGGATGGTTTTGACTATGCCGAGATGGAAAAGTATGCCAAAGATATCAAAAAAGAACTCAGCCTTGTCAAAGGGGTGGCCCGGGTGGAACTCTGGGGTGTTCAGCAGAAAGTGATCTATCTGGATGTGTCGGAGAGCCAGCTGGCCGCCCTTGCCCTGAGCGATGAAAGCATTGTCCAGACACTTCAGCAACAAAATATGGTGGTTGATTCCGGCAAACTGGATCTCCAGACCAAACGCTTCCGCATCGCCTCCACAGGAGAATTTCAATCCCCGGAGGACATCGGGAACCTGACCATCCGGCCGAGTGTTATGGATTTGGCCCAGATGAAATCAGGGGGAAGTGGTGAGAGCCGGTCCGAACTGATCCGGATCCGGGACATCGGAACCATCCGCCGGGGATATCAGGAACCCGCCACAAACCTCATGCGGTACGACGGCCACCCTGCCCTTGTCATCTCACTGACCAATATACCCGGGGTCAACATCGTGGATGTGGGCAACGCCATTGATAAGCGCCTGGATGAATTGATCGGCGGCCTTCCCATGGGAATTGAAGTGAGCCGTTTCCACTGGCAGTCCGATATTGTGTCGGAAGCGGTCAACGGATTTCTGATCAGTTTTATGGAAGCTGTGGCCATCGTGCTGGTGATTCTTGCTATTTTCATGGGCGTTCGCCTTGGGCTCATTATCGGGGGGGCGCTAGTCCTGACCATTCTGGCAAGTTTCCTGGTTATGGCGCTTTTGGGTATTGATCTCCAGCGCATGTCCCTGGGGGCGCTGATCATTGCCCTGGGAATGATGGTCGATAATGCCATCGTTGTTGCCGACGGCATTGTCATACGGGTCCAGTCAGGCAAGGACCGGATAAAGGCAGCCATTGAATCGGCCAAACAGCCCGCCATGCCCCTCCTGGGGGCAACCATCATTGCCGTCATGGCTTTCTACCCCATCTATTCGTCCACAGAGGGGGCCGGGGAGTATTGCCGGACACTGTTCACGGTTGTGGCGATCTCACTTATGCTCAGCTGGGTCATCTCCATGACCGTCACCCCCCTCCAATGCATTGATCTGCTGCCAGGGAGTAAGGCCGGAGAGGCGGCTAAAGATCCCTACGGCGATAAATTCTATCAGATGTTCCGCAAGGTTCTGGGCATGGCCATTCGCAGAAGGTGGGCAACCATGGGATTCATGGTTTTACTGCTCGTTATCGCAGGCCTTGGTTTTGGAAAAACGGATAAGCTCTTCTTTCCCGATTCCAGCATGACCAAATTTATGATTGATTACTGGGCTCCGGAAGGAACCAGGATTGAACAGGTCTCCGAGGACCTTAAACGGGCTGAGAAGAAAATTCTTGGGGATAAGCGGGTGGCCAATGTGGCGACCTTTATCGGGTCCGGCCCTCCGAGGTTCTACCTGCCGGTGGAGCCGGAACGCGCCTACTCCTCCTATGCACAGTTTATTGTCAATGTGCATGATTTCAAGGAGATCGACGACGTGATCACGGATCTCCGGGACTGGTTCCAGGAAAATTACCCGGATTCACTTGTCCCGTTGAGGAAATATGGTGTAGGCCCTTCCAAAACATGGAAATTTGATCTGAGGATCATCGGGCCGGGGGATGCCGACCCGGACATCCTCCGTTCACTGGCCGGTGAAGTCACCGGTATTCTGGATAAAAGCCCCCTGTGTGCTTACGCACGCACGGACTGGCGCCAGCGGGTCCAGAAGGTCGTGCCGGAGTTCAACGAAGAGCGGGCCCGCTGGGCATCCGTCACCAGGGAAGATATTGCCAGAGCCACCAAACGGGCATTTGACGGCCGCCGGGTCGGCATGTACCGGGAAGGCGACAGCATGATTCCCATCATCATGCGGCACACGGAGAAAGAAAGGACCAATATCAATAATATGGATACGCTTCAGGTCCGGCCCGCCCTTTCAACCAAGAGCGTGCCCCTCTCCCAGGTCACCGACGGCATTGACACAGAGTGGGAAGATGCCATGATCTGGCGAAGGGACCGGCGGCGAACCATCAAGGTCCAGGCAAACCCCGTTCCCGGGGTCACCCTTCCCGCCCTCCGGTCGAGCGTGCTGGAAGAGATTGAAAAGATCAAACTTCCCGGGGGCTATACCATGGAGTGGGGTGGTGAGCATGAGGATTCCCTGAAAGCAAAACAATCCCTGGTGCCCGGCGTGATTCCGGCCGTCGTGATTGTCGCTTTCATCCTTGTGGCCCTGTTCAACACATTCCGTCCGCCCATGATTATTGTGGCGACCATCCCCTTTGCCGCCATCGGTATTACGGCAGGGCTCCTGTTGTTTAACACGCCCTTTGGTTTTCTGGCGCTGCTGGGGGCCATGAGCCTTGCGGGCATGATGATAAAGAACGCCATTGTGCTGCTGGACCAGGTGAACCTCAACCTATCCGATGGCTATGCCCCCTATGATGCGGTGGTCGAGGCTGCTGTTTCCCGGCTGCGGCCCGTGGCTCTGGCTGCGGCAACCACGGTTCTCGGGGTTATCCCCCTGCTCCAGGATGTTTTCTGGATCGGGCTTGCTGTGACCGTCATGGCCGGCCTCACATTTGGTACCATCCTGACAATGATCGTTGTACCGGTGCTCTATGCCATCTTTTTCAACATCAGGGAACCGGAACACCAGAAGATCGTAAAAGGATAACTAAGCGCTTTATTAACCCAATACTCAAACGGCTTTTGCCTTAATTGCAAAAGCCGTTAAATCCCGGGACACCTTACTTCTCAACCAGGGAATCTGCCCCAGTTAAGTAAGGTGTTTGAATGCCTCCTCTTTACGGCTTTGTCATAACCGGCTCACTTATGCATTCAAACATCCATGATTCATATGACTACATCACTCACCGATATCGAGCCCGCCTGATAAAAAAAAATCCCCTGGAACACGCTGGGAGTCGTCAGGCAAAATCAGTTGTAAAACCCTGCTGTATTTGATACGGATAACCGTTCACAAACAATTTGTTTTAGTAATCTTACCCGGATCTTATATTGGGGAGCACAATCCATGGGATGGTTTATTGATCATTTTCTTGTACGGATTCGCAAATCGACCGCCGGCGTTGTATTGTGCATCCTTGTGTCCATGCTTTCCTTCGCATCAGCGAAAGCCGGGCCAAGCGACACTGAACTCAGGAAGCAAATCAGCATTCTCGCAGATCCAAGGACCCATCACAATGACGCCCAAGATGCGATGAAGCTTGTCGTCAGTGCCGGATCCCAGGCGATTCCCGGGTTGCTGGAGGTTCTTTCCAATACCACCTCCGGAGAATTCCCAGATTCTAATATACTGACGGCCTTCGGCGAAATCGGTGATGACAGTACCGACGTTATAAATGCTTTGCTAAACAATTTGCCGCATTACGATCGAGCGAAGCAGAAAGCCGCATTAAATTCTCTGTTTACGTTGGGGCCAAAAGGTGCCAAGGCGGCTGTCGATCACCTGACGAACTGGTTGCTTGATCCATCCGTTGCTCCGAAGTCCAAGAAATTCATGCTCTTTGACATCGGCAACCTGGGCGCCCCGGTCATTCCATACTTGGATCTGTTGATTTCTGGCCTCCCAAGGGATCCGACATTGCAGCAGAACATGGCCCAGGCCATCGGCTCTTTGAAAGCGACTACGCCGGGCAGCAAGAATCTCTTACGGCAATTATTAGCCCCGGACTCGTCAAGAGATGATGCAAAGGCGGCGTTGAGCGCAATTAGTGACCTCCGAGAAAAGGCAGTCGAATTTGTTCCGCTGATCACTGCACTGTCCAACAGGAACGAAAAAAACAGTGTCGAAAATCTTCAACTTGCGATTGAACCACTGGGTCATGCTGCCGGACCAGCCCTCATCCAATCCCTCCGAAACGGTGATGCCCTGTGGGAAAGACAGGAAGAATACGCACTTTCATCTTCTCTCGGGGTTCCGATGCTCCCAATATTAGGTTCAATCGGACTTTCGATACTCCCAGGCTTACGGGAACTTGCCCGCCATAAAAGCGCGACGCCCTTAGCACGCCGGCGAGCCATACAATCCCTTGAGCAAATTTCAAAAAGAGACAAGAGCCTTGTTTCCACTGACCGGAACGTGTTGGCTTCCCTCCGGAAGGAACTGAGAGAGGCAGGGTATGTCGACCTGTTGGAACGCATTATTTCGGAAAACAGTGAGCCAGGCGAGGTTCGTTCGGCTGCCGGACACGCATTGATATCCTTTGGCACGAAAGACACCGCCAAACTTAACGCAGCCTTCCTGTCCATTGAAGATTATGAACTGGATTTACAGGATACAGATCATTTTCAATGCCCTCCTCTCAATCAATTAAGTCCTGCACTGGTCGAAACGCTGGGAAAAGGGACAGACAAGAAAATCCTTTTTGCTGCCGACATCATCACAAAAAAAGGCTCATCATCTACAGAAGTTACCCAGGCCATAGAACAAGCCATCCGGAAAATCGCTAATTCCAATGATGCCGCCCCTTCAATAAAAAGTGCTCTTCTCCGCGCTTATAAGAAAAGTCTGGGTGACAAAGGATCCATCGACGTGGAGTTCCTCAACGGCATATTATCACGGGAGAAGAACAGTACCTGTAGGAATGAAGCACTCAAAATGCTTGAGAACCGCCCCGCAACGACCCTTGCGAAATTTATCCCGGGACTCATTGGGGCAATCGACGATTATGATGCCGTCGACTTACTCGAAAAAGTCGGTGAGACAACAATCAATCCCACCGTCAAGGACATGCGAAAACGGCAATTTGCTAATATAGACAATCATATTTATCTTTTGCACCGGCTTATTAAGTTCGAGTCCGCGCAAAATGCCTTAATTGAAACGGTCGGAAAAGCGGGCCCAACCAAATATGCCGTAAAGGCTGCAGATAGTCTCAGCAGTACGCGAAAAATAGGACTACAGGCCATCCTCTCTCGTATTTCACTCAATTTTCAATCTGTCGAAAAAGAAATGGAACCCATAGAGGACATAGAGGACATACTTAGCATTGCCTTCACTACGCAGCAATTCGTGGCCCTGTTGCCCAGATTCCCCCTTGAGGATGCCGCAACAATCACATCGATAAACGATTTACTTCGCAGAACCACGCCATCAGCACCACTTCAGAGATATCCCTTTATTAACGACCCGGAAACGTGGGAAGATTACGCTCAGCAATGTAAGAATGTGCATAA
Source organism: Desulfobacterium sp. (assembly GCA_030145245.1). Lineage (GTDB taxonomy): Bacteria > Desulfobacterota > Desulfobacteria > Desulfobacterales > Desulfobacteraceae > Desulforapulum. The sequence goes on along the minus strand of JAQYWC010000004.1, from coordinate 80,112 downwards.
CGCAATCATCGGGGGACAGTTGTCTCACACCCTCAACGCAATCGTGAAGCGTCATGAAGAAGAACTGAATACAAATCGACTCCCGGAGCTAAAAATGGTGAAAACGGCTGTCGAGGAATTCCGGCAAAGATACCCGGTCGAGCTCTTCAAAAATCAAAAAAATGAGGGCGGACTCTTTAAGTTCTTCAATAAAAACTATCCCATTATCGACAATCTAAAGAACCCCACCTTCAACGATTATGATGGCTGGGATGATTACCCGTCCTTCTATCAGTTGGATGCTAACCTGTTTCCCTTCTATCAATTTGATAAGCGTATCCTGGAACCCATGCGCATTTCGGTCAGGTATCTCGAGAATATATCCCCGTCGCCCTGGGACAGCGTAGTAAAGTACGCCCAGAAAGATACTAAGAAATTTTGGTCCGCGGTTGGCACATCCGCCGCCTTGGGCGGGCTTGCGTTGATCTGGCTTACTCTCTACTGGGTTCGCCCATTGACGCTCCTGACCCTCGCCAACTTTGTCAAACTTCCTGAGACAATTAATGTCAAGGTCCTGGCGATTCGCTCAAACCGTATGGCAGACTTACTCATCTATCGACCCAGGGTGCTTGATGCCTGGGTCCGGGAACATCTGGGAACCGCCAGAGAAGCTTTCGGGCAATTGGAAACCGTACGTGCACGGCACATCCACATCCCCCTGCCTGTCGGCCTTGACGGGGAGACCGTTGCCGATTTGACACCAGCGGAACTTCGCCCTGTCTTCGCACGCAAACGCGCACTCCTTCTTATTCATGGAGAAGGCGGTTCAGGAAAGACAAGCCTTGCATGCCAGATCGCTCTTTGGGCCATATCAGGGGAAAGCCCGGCCCCCCATCCCATGCTCCCGATCCTGGTAGAGCACGATATTGAAGCTGGGGAAGGCGATACCGTTCATCCGCTCAGCCAAACGGTCCAAGGGCTTTTGAGCCGGGTTTACGATCTGGAAACCGATATCCCCATGGAATTGCTGGACAGACTGATGCGCCGGCGCCGATTACTTGTCATTGTCGACCATTTGTCGGAAATGAACGGAGGCTCACGGGACATCATGAACCCAGCAGCCGCCAATTTTCCAGCCAGCGCCCTGATTATCACCTCCAGGCAACGGGAAACACTGGACAATGTTCCCATGTCCCGCATTATGCCAACCCGTATTGCAGGTAGTTACGTGTCAGACTTTCTGGGAGCCTATCTCCGGCATTTGGACAGACGCCAGGATTTCGATGATTCCAGCTTCTTTGACGCATGCGCAAAATTAACACGGGTGGTTGGCGATCGTGACATTACGGTGCTCCTTGCCAAGATCTACGCCGATCAACTCGTCATGGCGCTGGATAGTGGAAAGGTGGATAAAATGGCAACGGATGTTCCCAACCTTATGCTGGATTATGTGGTGGAGTTGAACCGGAATAAGGCCGAAACAGCCCCCACCGACATAAACATCATCGCCGACATAAAGGTCATTGCCTGGATGTGCCTGAAAAAGACGGGGCGGCCCATGCCTGCAGCCAGGGCCGACATCCTGGCTGCCATGGACGGAGAGGACAGCGGGGCTCGTCTGGCGTATATCCAGGAAAAGCTGCTTCTGCTCCATGCCCCGGACCCAAGTGGAACACGACTGACATTCGTTCTTGATCCTGTGGCAGAGTATTTCGCGGCCATGAAGTTGTTTGACCTCCCTGACTGCGATGCCCCGTGTGCTTCAGCCACTGCATTCCTGGATGATCTGCCGTCGCCTGCGAACGAGATCGAGGAGTTTCTCCTTTCTATCAGGGATTGCTCCAAGGTATTACTTCAGGATCCCCGGGCTGCTTCTGGATTAGCGGACCGGATTAACAGTCTGATTTGATCCGCCAGGCTCTTTTTATATTGACGTGAAAAGCCGTATATACTATTTGTTATAAAATGATTCGGCGTCCTGAAGCCGGTAAAAAAACCTTTCCCAGACCACAAATAAAGTCGGCCATACCATGGAAGAATACTATACAGGATTTGATATTGGTACGGATTGTGTCCACGCGGTTGTGATGGACAGCGCATCTAAAATTGTCTCTTCACCCAAATCCCTGATGCACTTTGGCAACCCTGCTGATGCGCTGAAGGAGGTTTACGATGGGATCATCGCACAATACGGGTTTGAGAATATAATCACCACCGCATTCACCGGAAGCGGCGGAGAATATTTCGCAAGCATTCTGGGCGTTCCCTTTTTCCATGACACCATCACCATTCCCGCAGGTATGGAAATCATTGCGCCGGATGCCGGCTATATCTTCCATATGGGAGCCAGGGATCCCTACTATTTCGAACGTGAACAGTTCACCATGCAGGGAAAGATCAAATCATTTGTGTCGGATCATGCCACGGGCACCAAGTGCGGGGGAGGCAGCGGCATTCTGATCACCCGGCAATGCAGGCGCTTCTTTGAAAGTGAATTCCCCGTTAACCTGGGCACATGCAAACAAACAAACCGGGCCCTGCTCCAAAAACAGCTGCAGATGATCTTTGGGAAAACAGGGGAGACAATCAACGCATGGACCAAAGAGATCGATGTTGGGGGCAGATGCGGGGTGGTGATCCAGTCGGATATGATTCATCTCCAGAACCGGGGAGAGGAGATCAGCAATATTTTATGGGGGCTCCATGAAAGGATCATAAAGAATTACGTTTCAGACGTCCTTAAAACACGACGCTTCGACAAAGGAAAAAAAGCGGTTGTATCAGGGGGGGTGTTTGAAAACCCCCAACTTGTAAAAATGCTTGAAAAGAAACTGGCCATGGAGATCACGGTCCCCTCAAATTTTAAAATATCAGGGGCCGTGGGGGCTGTGGTGAAAGCCCGGAATCAAACCGGAAAATTCAAAAGCTGCGATCTGCTCTCCATTGCACAGGCTGAAAAAGCAACCATCAAAACCGCCCCCGCCCTTAACCTGGGACTTGCACAGGTACGCATCTATGATGAGGCAAAACCCATTGCCAGGCATGGGGACCTAATCCTCTACAACATGGATGACGGAGAAAAGAGAGAGGTTATCCTGGGAATTGACGGGGGCTCGACAACCACAAAAGCCATGGTAGCGGATGCTTCCACCCTGGACCTGATCGCTGAAATCTGCCTTTATACTAACGGGAAACCCCTTCAGACGGTCCTTGGGATCTTCCGCCAGATCCGGAAATTCCAGGGCCATCGCCTCACAATCAAGACGGTGGCATATACGGGATCATCCGGTGCCTTCTATCACAAGCTTTTCACCGGCAACTGCCGAAACCCGGATACCAGAAGCATTGACCTTGTGAAAGATGAGATCACCTGCCACGCATTGGGTGTCAGGCATTTCAACGACAAAGTGGATACGATTTTCGAGCTGGGCGGCCAGGATGCAAAGTTTACCCTGTTCAACAGGGACGGTACTGTCAGGAAATCGAAAATGAACCTAAGCTGCATGGCCGGAACAGGCCAGACCATGCAGAACATGATTGAGATGATCGGCCTTGATATTGAAACATCTTTCCATGACCATGCGCTCAAGGCAAAGAAAACACCACTGGTGGACGACACCTGCGGCGTGTTTACGGAAGCCGGAATTGCACGGCTGATCGCCCTGGGTTTTCCCAAAGAGGAGATCGCCGCCGCCATTGCCTACGGATTCATGGGGGGATACGTGAACAAGTTTATCGGCAATGAGACCTTTGGGGCGTTTGCATCCGCCCAGGGCGGCCCCTTTAACGGCAAGGCCTGCCTGGCGGCACTGGCCCTGCACACGGGCATGGAGGTGCATGCCTTTCCCCACAGGCAGCTCTTCGGCGCACTGGGTGCCGTTATTGCCGCCCGTAATGAAATCAGGGAGTGCAAAGAACAGGGCATCCCCTTTGAATCCGGATTCCGGGGACTTGATCTTGCGGATGCCGAATTTTCTAAATCCGAAGAACAGTGCAGCTCCATCATCCCGGACTCCTGCACCCTGAAAGACTGCAAACTCCAGGTGTACAACGTCCATGGGGATCAGATCTTTTCAGGCGGGGCCTGCCCCAAGGGCAATACGGATACCGGCAGCCCCAGGGCCCCGGATTACGTCTCCCGGTACAAAAAGACGTTGGAGAAACACCTGGCCGGATTTACCGTAGATCTTGGAAAGGAAAGTGACAACCAACGGGTCCTGATTCCCAGAAGCCTCACATTTCTCAATGAAAAGGGGGTGTTTTATGCCGCCCTGTACCAGGCACTGGGGTTTGACGTCTCTGTCTCCCCGGAATCCGATGACAGCATCGTCAATCTCGGCATCCATTATTCCCACTCTGAAACCTGCTTTCCCGTGAAGCTTGCCCATGGCCACGCTGCATTTCTGAAAACGCATCTGCGAAAGGGCCGGGACAAGATACTGCTGGTGAATGCCATCGGGGCCGACCTGGAACAAAAGAAATTCTGCCCCTATGTTGCAGGCGGCGGGTTCCTTGCCAAGGATGCCGTTGGCATTGACAACCAGGATGCGCTGCTTCCGGTCATCTATTTCAACGATCCTGTCCACAGCCTTGAAAAAGCCCTTTTTAACGACCTGACACGGGTTTACGGCAGCCGGTTCACCCTTAAAGATGTGAACCGTGCCACAGCAAAGGCACATGAGGCCCAGGAAACCTTTCTGGCCGAGATTTATCATAAGGGAGAAAAAATCCTCAAAGGCCTGACAAAAAAGGGAGAAAAGATTTTTATCGGCATCGGACGGGGATACACCCTTCTGGATAACAAGGCCAGCTCTTCCATCCACGAACTGTTTGCATCATACGGTCTCCATTTTCTTCCTTCCTTTTTTATCCGGCCGCCGGACTACGCCATCGATGATATCGCAGAGAACATGTACTGGGTTCAGGGAGAAAAGATCATCCGCTACACCCTTGAAACAGCAATGCAAATCAATTACTTCCCGGTGCGGGCAACAAATTTCAACTGCGGCACGGATTCCATGCTCCTCTACCATGAGGAGTATCTGATGAATATCGCTGAAAAACCCCACCTTGTCCTGCAGACCGACGGACATTCGAGCAATGCCCAGTTCGGCACCCGGACCCTTGCCAATTATGAGGTCGTCAAAAAGCACAAACCCAGGATGCTGAGCCTTTACGAGTTCAGAAAGCCAGATATTGAAATCGTCCTGAAAGATAAACTCATCGGCATCCCTTATATGGGAGACAACTCACATATCCTCGCGGCCTCGTTAAGGGCAATAGGGCTCAAACCCGAAGTGATGCCAACGCAAACAAACGCCGCCCGGGCGATCGCCAAAAAGATCGTGGGAACAAACACCTGCGTCCCCTTTTCCTACCAGGTGGGGGACAGCATTGCCTGGCTGAACGCTCTTAAGAAAAGAGGAATTCCCCCCAACAAGGATGCGGTCATTTTTCAGCCCATGGCCCAGGGCCCCTGCAGGTTCGGCCAGTACCATGTTATTTTGAAACAAATTTTCAAGGAAAACGGGCTGGAATCAATTAATATTTTAAGTCCCGATGCCGACCGGGACTACACAAACATTCCCCTGACGGAAGCTGAAATTGTGCGGCAGGCCATGGCTCTATTCAAAGGAACCTGTTGCCTGGACATCCTGGGGAATGCGCTTTTAAGGACCCGGCCCTATGAGAAGAAGAAAGGGTCTGCCCGGAAAATTTATGATCTTCTCATCAACAGGCTCAGTGAAATGGTCGCAAGAAACGCACGGACAAAAGAGATCGTCACATTGATGACCGAGTCAAAGGAAAAATTTGAAGCCCTGATCGATCCTTCTGTCAAAAGAAAACCAATTGTGGTTGTAAACGGTGAGATTTTTGTGCGCCTCCATGAAAAAGCCAATCAGAACTCCATTCTCCTTCTGGAAAAGTACGGGCTTGAAACCAAACTGGCACCCCTGGGCCAGTGGATGGAGTATACCAACAAAACAGCCATCAGGGAGTTCAAACGCTCCTGGCACTGGAAAAAATATTTCTTTGCCCGGCTTAAAAAGAGCTACATGCAGAACCGGGGTGAAAAACTCTACGCCCCCTTCCAAAGCTATCTGGAAGGACGGAAGTGCCACGACTCGGATCATATCATCAGCTACATCCAGAAAGCCCTTGTCTATGACGAAAATATCCAGGGGGAATCGCCCATATCCATTGGCGAAGCCTACATGTTCACCAAGGGCGAACTACCGGAGATCAGCGGAATTTACCATGTGGGTCCCTTTGGTTGCATGCAGGAGACAGCCGCCACCTCCCAGATCCAGTCCATCACCCAGCAGCACAGGGAGAGCGCCGTGTCCATCCATGACCGGATTATTCCGTTCATGGATGCTGTGTTCGGAGACTCGGAACTGCCCAACCTTGAAGCTGAAATCGCTGTATTCGCAGAAAAATGCTACCTGAAGCAGGAACTCAACAATAAATAAGGGACTTGTAATATTCCATCACAACCCTGACATCCTTGAACCCTTTTTGGTCTTTTGGCCGTATCAGGATGACCGCAGCCGGCAGATGTTCTCCACCGCGGCCCGGATTACCCCGATCAGGTTTTGTTCATCCATGCCGGAATAGGCATCCATGGGCATGGCATTATCGTCGCCCAGCAGGGCCATGAGTTCGTTTTCAAAGGTAAAGGCGGCCTCGGACAGGTCCTCACCGGGGATAATCCCCTTGGCCAGGTCCTCTTCCAGGTTTGTTTGCGACACCTCTTCAGCAGTCATCAGATACAGTTTTGCCTGGGGTTGGGGAGCATCCGCTGGCGGTTTCCGGTTTTTCGGGTCATGATCCGCCATTGCCTTGAGCCGGGGAACCAGTTCCCCGGCCTTCAGAATCAGGGGATGGGTATCGTTGCATCCCCTGAAATGAAGTTCCATGCCCATATCTGTGATCAGGTCCATGGCCCGGGTAATAGTATCTGATTGGTCCGTCATTTTTTCCGACCCATGGTTAAAAAAACTGGGGTAACTTTCAAGCGTCACCATCTCTTAAGTACAGGGCTACAAGTTGAGGTTACGATAGTAAGCATACTTTTAAATATGTTCCGGGTTTTTATTGATTTTCTCTTTTGGGATTTTCTTATCTTCTTGTTATATTTTGTTTTTTTTAATAAAAGGGGACGAAACCCGTTTTTTATACTTTCCCTTGCCGTGCTCTACACCGTCTGGAAGTTTATCGAATAAACCCTTATCAAAATCGTGGCTGCAGGCACCGCATGACAGGAGAAACAACTCATTTGCACTAAAATCCGAAACTTTGCCTGAATATTTAATTAAACGCCACGCATTACGCTCAACCATCATGACATGGGCGAGGCCGTTTTCGTTGCTGCCAGGACGACTTTGCCTGTCCCAAATGGGTGTAGCTGTTCTCCAAAAGTTATCCACCCGATCGGCAAGATTCTTATTTGGGGTCTTTATATATTCTCGAAGGTCATCAGGCAAATCTCGATTCATTTCAAAATCCTGTCTGTTCTGTTCAATAAAAAGTATAGCAGCATAAATACTACCTTTAACTGAACCCTGTCAAGCATGAGAAAATGAAAGCCGATCCGGCACTAACCGTCTTTGCTCATCTTATTGGCATTCAAGAGACTGCTGTAATCTATTTTCTTCTTTTCTTTTTTTTGCACTGTTTCTATCTCCAGGCTGCGGACATAACGCACGGAAGCTGTGTCCCTTTCCAACGAGACCATCCATTTCCGGGACAGCTCCATTCCGCTGAGCAGAAAAAACGCCAGAAAAAGCATGTAGGTGATCATCTTCCGAAATTTCATGATACCTCCTTCATAGCCCTGGTTTTTCGTTTCCGGAACCTGGCCCAGCCGTTCCGGAAAAACCCCAGGTAATCGAAAAAGCAGGTCACCGGACAGAAAAGGCGGCACCAGGGCCGTTTCACCACAAGGGATCCGATCACGATCAAAATGGTCAGGGCAAACAACAGGTCGGAACCGATCAGGTTGAAGGCCATGCCAAAGGGCTCATAAACCGCATCGGCCGGATTCCTGAAATAGAGGGCAGCGGAGATGGCAATAAGGGCAAAGATCCGGGATGTCCAGACGATCCAGGAATGACGCGGGGGCGGCGAACATCCGGTGATCCGCCCCAATCCTTCCTGCACCGCGCCAAAGGGGCACAGGGTGGCGCAATAAAGATTCTTACGGGTGATCAGGAACACAAGAATCGCCAGGACCAGGCAAAGCAGGGCAGCATAGGAAGCCACTCCCCGTGTCCAGACACCGCTCATGAGCAGGGTCAGGGAGGAGAGGGAAAACTGGGTGCCAAGCCAGACCCCCAGCACCAGGGTCGACACGACCATCAATCCGGTCCTGGCCCGTTTCCTTACCTGACGAACCCGTTTGTTCCACAGGGTCAGAACCGATGCAAACAGAAGCAATACCGCCGCCAGCTTCACCAACTCTTTTTCAGAAGCCCGTACCGGGGGGGGCGGAGCGGGCATCCCGAACCGGGCCTGGCCGATACGGGCGGCTGCCTCGTGGATGCCCCCTATAATGGCATTGGAGGAGAGGGTGGCCCCGGAAACCGCATCCACGTTGGGCAAATTGTCCAGACGGCTGCCCGGGAATTTGTCCAGGATCCCCTCCCCCACCACCTTATCTAAATAGGTTGCGGTGTCGGTGCTGTGCAGAATGGCCACCTGCCCGATGATTTTATTCTCACCCACCGTCACTGCCACACCCAGGGGACCGCCGTAACCGGGACGGGTCGCCTGGGCAATATAAACCGGGGCCCCGGGTTCCCCCTGCCTTTTGGGTTGCTTCTCTCCCTGGAACATATCTTTCCCCAGGGGGGTCACCGATACGATCTCCGGGGAGATATTTCCAATGCGCGCTGCGTCATCCTCCTGAACCCGGGCGCCCCCCATTGTCCATGCCAAAGCAAGGACAAGAAGGGACCCCCAGGCCGCAGTGCGCTCAATGATTTGCCTACGCATAAACATCAAACTCCAGCATACGGTTTTCTTTGCTATTTTTTGTCATGATTCGATCATGTCTGTTTTCTTAAACACGAACAGCTTCAACATTCCTGCACCGGCAATGATGTGGGGCACCCCCAGAAAACCGATAAAATACCAGCCCGCACGGCTTTCAAACTCTCCGGCTAAAGTAAATCCGCCGGCCACCACGGCTGTGAATGACAAAAAGCACCCGTACATGAGCACCATCTGCCACCAGGGCACCTTCCTGCCCGTATCTTCCAGCCAGGCCCGGGCGCCCAGGACGATGGTTACCTGCATGGCCCCCATGGCCATCCAGAACAGGTAGTTCAGTATTGTTGTTCCAGGAAACATCTTTTCCTCCTTATTTTGAAATTTACTCCATGCCGTGGTATTCCCAGGTCTTCTCGATCTCGAAAAAATTGTCGCTGCGCATCCACCAGGGTGCCTTATGATAGTTGGCTTCCTTGCCGCCGTCCCAATCCGACTTGAACTCCTCCGCTTCCGGGTATTTGAAGAAATTGGTCTGCATGGCCAGAAGTCCCGTGGATACCAGGTGAGTCGGATCCCTGGGTTCCAGTTCCCGGGAAATCGTATGGATCCAGGTGTTCTTCCGGGAATAGGGACAGACGCCGATACACACCCGGCACCCCAGTCCGTCGCTGGTGGGTCCGCTGCACCACTGGAGGTGACATTTCTCCTCATCCAGCTTCCATCGCTTGAACCCCCGGACCACGGTCTCCGGTTCATCGGTCTTGGGAATCGCCCCGGAGGGACAGGCCTTCGCGCAAATTTTGCACTTCTTGCAGAAATCCGCCATACGCACACTGATGGGTTTGTCATATTCAAACTCGATATCGGTGATCACTGCGGCAGGCCTGAAGTTGGCCCCCAGTTCCGGAACCATCACCACCCCGGCACGACTGTACTCCCCTAAACCTGCCAGCTGCACAAAAGGACTCATCATGATCTCATAATTATGTCCGGGAAACTGGGCCCGGGCGGGATATCCCAACTCCTGGATAAACCGCTCCAGGAGCCCGGACGCACAGCGGGATCTGAAGTAGGCGTCAAATGAGGTGGAGTACCCGACGGCGGCATAGGTGCTGTCCCAGTACATGGGCACGCCGAACACGATGATACTCTTCCAGTGGCCGGGCACCTTGTCCCCCCAGCTATCATGACCCTGGTGGGCCATGCCCCGCATGAGCCCCTTGAACATGAACCGGGGATCGAATTTAGTGATCCCCACCAGGGACATGCCGTACATATGGGCCATGCGCTTGATCAGTTTGGACGCATGTTTGGGGGATTTAAAGGCCATGGGTTCTTTCCGCCAGATATGACGGAAATCCCACTCTTCCGGGGGAATGGGCTTGCCGGTCTCCATATGCTTTTCCGTGGGCTCCTCGGGAATTGTGGAACCGTACCGGTTGTACATGCCCGTACTTCTGAAGGAGGAATTGTACGCATCCGCAATGGCATAGCGCTTGTGCTTTCCGGCCCGCCAGGCCTCCGCCCGTGTAACGCTCTTTTCAAGGGAGAGCATCATGTTGTCATATTGATCCCGGGGCCTGCTCCGGTAATGGTCACCCACGGGGCCAGGAAGTTTTTTAAGCCCCATGTCCGGGGTCCACTCCCCCTTTTGAATCAGCTCCATGATCACATGCTTGCGCTGGAATAGATACTCTGTCCAGTCGGGACGCTCCACCGGCCCCACGGGCTCAAAAAACGTCGGCAGATCCACCCGGAAGGGTTCACGGTTAAAAAACATATCCCCTCCCTGGTAGGTCCGGTTGTAGCCGGTATACGCATCGTCCGAACGCCCGATGGCAAATCCGGCGGCACCGGCACCCCCAACGGTGGCTGCAGCGGCTGCAGCTCCGCCTATCTTCAAAAATCCCCGGCGCGACAACCCTTTTTTTTCAGGTTCGGGCGGGTGTTCACTTACCGTATCCGGATCCTTATCCAGTGAAGCCAGATGGTCGGTCCTGGATCTAAAATTGGCAGGATCACCGATGATCTCCAATGCATCTTTTTCCTTCGACATAATCACATATCCTTACTTTATTTTATCTATCCCTAGGCCCCAACGGGGAGATCTTCCTGAAATTCTCCCAGGGAGGGTTCAAATTCCGGGAAATGTGTCAGAACCGACTTGATGTAGGCCGGGGCCTTTTCCGGTTCCGCCTCGCCAAGATACCTGGCGCGGTTCATCACATATTCCCGGGCATCAAAATCAATGGCAGCCATGTGGATGTGGCACTCGGCGGCCTCTTCCGGACGGTTCAATGCCAGCAGACAGTCCCCCTTTACCCGCAGGGCCATGAGTTCCGGTCCGGACCGTGCCAGCATCTCGTCGCAACGCCCCAGGGCTTCCTCAAACTCCCCCCCGTGGAACAGGCAGATGGCAAGCCCCCGCACCGACTCCGGATGATCCGGGTTAAGCGTTGCCGCAGCCCGGAAATAAGCGAGTGCGTCCCCCGGCTTTCCCTGATCCATAAGGCACTCACCGGCCCAGAAATGCGCCCCGGCATACCCCGGTTCCAGGGCCGTCACTTGCTTAAAAAGCGGAAGGGCTTCCTGGACACGCCCCCGCAATGCATGGCACAGAGCCGCGTTATAAGTGGCCCCCACGTGGCCGTCATTCTTCTCGAGGATCCGCCCGTACCGCACCAGCGCGTCTTCCAGATCCTTATGATACAGGGAAAAGTTGGCGCGGTTGTATGCAGCATTCAGGTTGTCCGGGTCCAGGGCCTCGGCCTTATCCAGGCAGATGGCAGCCTCCCCCAGCTCCTCCAGCTCCAGCAGGGACACTCCCAGTTCATTGTTCAACCTGGAAAGCAGAACCGGCGCATCCCCGGCACGGGTTATCTCCTCCACCCGCTCCCGGAGAAATGTCACAAGCCCCGAAAAATCATTCCGTTGCTTAAACTGCCCAATGGTTCTTTCAAGGGCTTCTTCCGGCCCCAGGCCTTTCCCGGATTGTATTGCTTTGCTATGCATGATCCATCCTTTGTGTAAAATTGACTGACTCGGTATCACCTATTAGCAAAAGCCATGCCAAAAGAAAAACCCCTTTATTTTCAACACCTTTCACACAAGACACTTAACACTTATTGTCAAATATAGCGATTCCATGTTATCTTAACCTTATGTGACGATTATTCACCTTATTTGACAACAGTATTTTTCAACCGCCGGAGACCAAACCATGACCACCACAACCCACAATGACCTGCCTTTTTTCCAGGAAACCGTTGCCCGCCTTTCCGCCAGCCTGGATCTCGCAGAAAACATGGTATCGGTATTCAGCTATCTCACCGCCCATTTCCCCCTTGAAGGGATCTCTCTCCACCAGTACTCAGACAGGTTAAAATCCCTGAAACTGCTCTTTCTGGTGCGGGAAGGCCGGTTTGATTATGTGGAAAGCCTGGTGGAGCTCTCCCCCCAGGAGGGAGCCCTGATGCTCCAGCACGAAAAAGGCCACGACGTTGTCCTTGCCTCAAAAACCAGCATTTGCGACGTGTCAAGCAAACACTCCCAGGGCCTCTCCCACCTGCTGCCGGACAGGTCCCGGGCCTATCTGGTGGGGATTCTTCGCTCGGGCAACGAAACGGTAGGCCACCTGTGCTTCATCGGAAAAGAGGAGAACTGCTTTACACCGGAACATGAGCGGAAGATGCGCCTGCTTCTCACCCCCTTTGCCCTGGCCATGTCCAATATGCTTAAGTTTCGGCGGGTGCTGGCTTTCCAAAAAAAGCTCAGCGAAGAGAAAAACCGGCTGGAAAAAGCAATGGATCTCATACAGGACAGCAAAATAGTGGGATCTTTGGACGGCCTGGGTGCTACCATGGAGATCGTCAAAAGCCTGGAAGGCAGGGAGGTACCCGTGCTTATCCGGGGAGAAACCGGCACCGGAAAGGAGCTGATTGCAGACATGGTGCAGCGCATCTCCCCAAGACGGGATGCCCCCTTTGTAAAGGTCAACTGCGGTGCCATCCCGGAAAACCTCATGGACAGCGAGTTGTTCGGATATGAAAAGGGGGCGTTTACGGGGGCTGTGGAAGCCAGGCCCGGAAAATTTGAGCAGGCAGACGGGGGAACCCTGTTTCTAGATGAGGTGGGGGAACTCACACAACAGGCCCAGGTGAGACTGTTACGCGTCCTGCAAAACGGCGTAGTGGAACGACTGGGAGGGAAAAAATCGATCTCCGTGGACGTGCGCATCATTACGGCCACCCACAGAAATCTGGAGCAGATGCTCAAGGATGGAAGCTTTCGTGAAGACCTCTATTACCGGGTCTATGTGTTCCCCATCCATGTGCCGCCCCTCAGGAAGCGCAAGCAGGATATCTACGCTCTGACTTCCCACTTCATAGAGGCCGCCAGGAAACGCCTGGGCCTGCACCTCCGCCCCTCCCTGGGCCCCCATGCCCTGGAAACACTCATGGAATACTCCTGGCCCGGTAATGTCCGGGAACTGGAGAACCTTGTGGAACGGGCCATCACCCTGAATCCCCAAGGTCCCCTGGAGCTGGAAAAACTCCTCCCCCGGAATGGGGCCTGGTACATGGATAAAAGCACCAGCAGGTCTTATCTGGAAAAACTGGTGGATGAACGGGTTGAATCCCTGCTTCAAAAACGTCTGCCGGACCTTGCAGGGAAAGAGACAGTCCTCTCAGATAAGCCCCCCGGAACAGGTTCTGTTGCATCAGCGAATGACACCCCTCAAAGCCTGGAACAGGCCACACGCCGCTGCATCGAAGCGGCCCTTGCCCACTGCCAGGGCCGAATCCACGGACCTGGCGGTGCGGCGGGCATCCTTAAAATAAACCCCAGCACCCTCAGAAATAAGATGGGTAAGCTGGGCATCAGTGCCGACCCCTGGAAACTATCCACCCAAGAGACAGAATTGAAATAAAATTTAACCTCCATGCCGGGTGCTGGATGTTCCGTTATATTTTGAATACCTTCATCAGCTCTTTCAGCCTGGCGGCAAGGTCGGCAACCTCTTCCGCATGGACCGACATTTGAGCGCCGCTGCCGGCAAGGTCTGTCATGGATTGATTGGTTGCGTCAATTTCCCGGGTGATGGTGCCCATGGAAGAAGCGCTTTCACTGACATTGCTGCTGACTTCGGTCACCCCTTCCGCCAGTTGGGAAATGTTTCCGGATATCTCCTGTGTCGTTGCCGTCTGCTCTTCAATGGCGGCCGCAATGGATGAGATCAGGTCGTTGCAGTCGACGATTACCGAGGCCACCTCTTTGATTTTCTGAGCAGAGTCTGTGGTGTCCTGCTGTATATCCTGGATTTTTATGTTGATCTCCTTGGCAGCGGTGGTGGTCTGGGTGGCAAGGGCCTTGATCTCGCCGGCCACCACGGCAAAACCCTTGCCTGCTTCGCCGGCCCGGGCCGCTTCTATGGTCGCATTGAGGGCCAGGAGGTTTGTCTGATCGGAAATATCGGTAATGGCATCTGTCACCTTGCCGATCTCATGGGCTGAGGCCCCCAGGGCCTCGATGCGGGATGAGGTCTCCCGGGATACGGAAACCGCATTGTCTGAAATCTGCCGTGCCGAGGCCGCGTTCCGGCTGATCTCATTGATGGTGGCGCTCATCTCTTCCACCGAACTTGCGATCATGGCGATATTGGCATTGGATTCCTCTACGGCTGAGGCCACGGATTCCATGTTGCCGTTCACCTCTTCTGCGGAAGATGCAATGGTTGCTGTTCTGCCGGATGTGGATTCTGTTTCAACGGAAACGTCCCTTGTAATATCGCGCATGATACCGGACGCTTCGTCAACCTGATTGCTGTAGGTTGTCACATCCGCTATGATTTCGGACAGCTTGTCCAGGAATGTATTAAACGCTATACCCAGTTGTCCCATCTCATCTTGGGTGGTCACATTTATCCGTTTGGTTAAATCCCCTTCTCCCTGGGAGATATCTTCCAGGGTAAGGACTGTTTCCTTAACCGGTTTCAGTATCTTGTTGAGTATCAGGGTCATGACAAGCACCAGCAAGGCGATGCAGATGAGGGTCATCACAAGGTTGGCCGTTTGGATCCTGCCGAGCCCTTTTCCCAGTTCCTGCCGGGGGATTTCAAATACAATTTTCCAGCCTGTGGAAGGGATGCTTTTGAAAACCACCAGCTTTTCAATGCCTTCCATATCTTTGTATTCCCGGGTGCCGTCCTTGTCCGAAAGCAGTGTCCGGGCGATCTCCTTCTGGAAGTTGCTGTCAGGAATCCGGGTGATATTTTTAATGTCTGTGACATACTCATCCATGGGGTGGGCCTGGATATCGCCGTTTTCGGAAATCAGGTAGGCCACGCTGTTTTCACTGAGCTTTGTGCTGCTTAACTGCTTTGAAAGTGCAGAGAGGTTGATGCCTACGCCGGCAACGCCCATGGGGTTGTCAACGGAACCCATGAGTATATTGATGTAGGCCATCAGCTCTTTGGTGTCTTCGGCTACCTGAATATTGATAAATTGTTTTTTTCCGCTTTTCAGCATATTGAAGAACCAGCTGTCCCTTGGCGTGTTGGGGTCTGCTTTCTTGAAAAACCCCTTACTGGTGTAGTAATTGTTTGAACCGGCAGAGACCAGAAAGACATAATCCATGTCTCTTTTCCTGACCTCCTTTAAGAATGCAACCGCATTTTCCTTTCCGGCTTGGATTTCCCCCCCATGAATCCATTGGAGAAGATGTGGGTTGTCTGCCAACAGGGTGGAGATGTTGATGGATTTGTCCATTTTTTTGTCAAAGGTTTCGGCAAAATAGCTGACACTGGCAGGTGCCTCCCTGTTCATGATTCTGTCATAGATGATGTTGAATGATATTCTGGAGCTGATCACCCCTGAAACAAGCATCATGATAACCACAAAGAGTGTGACACTGGCCAGGAGCTTTGTTTTGATATTTAATTTTTCAAACACGTTTTCATTCCTTTTGTTTCCGGTTCGCGGTGATGGGATTTTGAAAACTGTCTTCTACTAAATTTAAAAATTGATGTAAACCTTAACCTCTATTTTTTGTTGAGTACCACAAGTGAACCAGCCCCCGTACGATTACAAGCGTCTAACCAACCTCTTTAAAAGTTCTTCCGATCACGGCATATACCGGGTCCGAAAACATCATTGTCGAGAAATATTTATCGCCATAGGGCCTTGGATATCCCCTCATGGAAACCGTTGAAAGTGATTCATACCGACCGGATTGAAGGAAATATTCCAGTACCAGGCCCATGCGTTCGAACGCATGGAGATCTTTCCAGATGCGGATCGCTTTTTCCGGGAACCAGCGATTTGAAAAGGTTACCGCGAAAATACCGCCGGGTTTCAACACCCTTGCCACCTCGGTAAAAATGGACACAGGATCGATCAGGTATTCAACGGAAAGGGAACAGATGGCAGCATCAAAACTTTCATCTTTAAAGGAAAGCCTGGCATCGGTATTCAGATCTTGCACCGTGTGGGCCGTAAGCTGCTTATTTTTCATAAGCTCATTGCCATTGAGTCCAAGTCCGTGGAGGGATAAAAGATCCAGATCCCCGGGGATGTGGGACTCCCATCCGGCCATGAGGTCTAACACCGCATCCCCGGGCCGAAGAAGGGTTTGGTAGAGCTCAGACAGATTCTGCCGCGCCGTATCATCAATATGCCGGACAAATCTGTCCCTTGCATAATAACGGGGATCCCGCCTGGAATCTCTCCGGTCAAACGCCTTTCCTGAGAAGAAATTGGTGGGTTCCCGGTTATGCCTGGCCTGCATGCCCGGGCCGGACAGGGCAATATCGATCCAGTTCGTGCAGCCGCCCCCCCTTTCTTCAGATTTAAAGGATTTAGCGTGAACCGTCAGTGTCACCTCCATTGGTATCAATGCCATGGGATGGTTCAGGTCCGCGCGTATGCAGTCACCATCAATGTCCACACAGCGAAACGGGGTGATGTTGGCTTTAAAGATTCCGGGAAACCCGGTCAGCATGCCCTGGGGATAGAACCGTCCCCGCACCAGGCCATCAGCAGCAAAAAAGGTATCCACCCGTGACTTGGGAAGGAAATGTACATTATCAGGACGGTATTCCGGGACAAGTTCCCCCGGGTTTGCCTTAAGGCTTATGGGGTCTTCAATGGTTCCATTGATGATATGTTCGAGCAGGGTTTCAGGAAAAATATCGCGCCAGCAATTACATTGATCTGCAAAATAATGCTCTTTGTGGGCGATACCATCTTTTTCCCAGGTAATGTCAAAGGTAAGATCGGCCAGGGCGCAGGGAGACAGTGTCTTCATAAAAACTCCTTCCGGCCCAGGACGATTTACCAAATTTTAAGTTTACAGTTAATTTTGCTTTCCTGTCTTTTCATCAACAACAAAATCAACTGTTTGTGAAATTTAAATTAAGACCGAACCCACGTTTTTCAACCCCCTGGTTTATCGATAAATCTGATTAGCTTTATCTTTATCAACGATGCTGATATGATGTCGGTTTTGAAAATCCCGGGCATATTGCATAAAATGCAGGCCTGACGTTAAAAAGATAAGGAGCACATGGAAGTCTTTCTTTTGTCCCTTGAGTCCACCGTTTCATTAATGATACGCATGGGGTCTGTCATGTTTATCAGCCTGTTTGGCATTGAGCTCTTCATGCAGATGGGCTTGATGAAATACCTCAAACCCATTGGCAGACCGGTTGCACGGGTTGCCAACCTGCCTTCTGAGAGTGCCGTGAGCTTTCTTGCCGGCATTGGCTCCATGGTTGCCGCCCATACCATGGCGGCCCGGTTCCATGCAGACCGTAAGATCTCGGACCGGGAACTGATACTGACCGGAATTCTCAACACAGTGCCCTTTCACTTCAAAGAGATCCTGACCTTTCAGCTTCCCATTGTCCTGCCCCTTTTGGGGGTGCGGCTCTGCCTGATCTATATAGCGGCCTTCTGGCTCACCGGGGTGTTAAAGCTTGGGGTTGTTCTTTTCTGGGGACGGTTTTGGCTCCCCCCAAAAAAATGGTCCGACGGGGCATTTGACACCATGGAGTGCGATCCAACGGACCCCAATTGCACGCCACGGTCTGTGGGGCAGTTATTGATGAATACCTGGAATGCCAGGAAAAAAATGTTCATCCGCATGGTAACACTCTTTGGAACAGTGACAATGGCGGTTCAGATCCTTATGCATTCGGGAATGCTCAAATGGTTTGAGGCGGTCATTGTTCCCGTGACCACCTTGCTTGACCTGCCTGCAGCCGTCGTGGGACCGGTCAGCGCATATATTTTCAGCCCGACCGTGGGGATCACCTATATGTCAAATCTGTTAAACCACCAGGTCGTATCTTCCTACCAGGCCATTGTCTCACTCCTGGCCGGCGGGCTCCTGATGATCCCGGTCACCCGGTTGCGACGCACCCTTCCCAGATATATCGCAATTTACGGTCTAAAACACGGATCTTCCATCTGCGGCCTTACAACAGGTTTGAGCATGCTCTCAAGGGGGCTGATCCTGATCTGGGTGATCCTTTTTTTCCCCACGTAGAAATCAAGCCGATTCAGTACAAATTCGGTGTCAATGGTCCATTCATGGCCCCATGTCAGGGAAGGGCCGGAAAGCAAAAGCAGAATGATTGCATGGGTTACACCTCTTTTCATGATCGTGTCCTCCCATGTTTCTTCCCAGATACACTAGCTGACCTTATCCAGTAATTGTGTAATGGTCTCCTTTTTCGCAAGTCCCTGGAACCACTCCCGGGTTTTTGAGTCCAATCCCTGGTGGGCCGCCAGGATCATTGCCGTAATACTTGCCCGGGCAGCATTGTCTCCCCCTGCCATGACCGCCTGCACCACCCCCTGGCCAAGATCCCCCTCATATTTTGTGATGATCTGGATAATACCCGGAAAGGCATCGCTGGTGTGACAGGACTGACCGAACCGGATAACGGCAGCATCGCTCTCCTCGTCCCTGGCATCAACGCCCTTTCTTGTCCACTCGCCAATGGGAGAATCGCTGAACTCCTCCCGGCCAACATCCTGAACCGCCTGTGACGGGGGGGTGCCCTTCAGGCATTCCAATGCAACCAGGGAGAAAAACTCTGCACAGTCAATGGTATTCATATCCTGGTGGGTCATCATGGTCTGGGCCCGGGCAGCCTCCACCAGCTGATCCGGGTTTTCCCGAAGGCTGAGGACCAGGGGAGCGATTCTTGAAGCGCCTGCAATATCGTCTGATTCCGAACCGCAGCAGTTTGCACTTTTCCCCCGGCCAATTTTCCTGAGGGTCCCTTTGGTGGCCATATCATGGTAACCGTCATACTCCTTGAACAGCTCCTGCCACCGCTGAAAAAAATCGCTGAGTTCAAATCCGCCGGAAGCTGCAACCGACTCCAGCAGAACCAGGGTCTGGTCCCCATAATGGGTGAACTCCCCTTTTTTCTTTGTCGAGTGGTAGGAATCCTGTTTCGGGGAAAGCAGGTGATCCACCAGACCGTGATCCGACTTGATCTTCATTGCATCATAGATCCAGTGAACTCCAAGTGCCAGTGAATCCGCGGCAAGGGATGCCATAACCATGGCTTGTGCATTCTCTTTCATGGCTTGTTCTCCTTTATTAAAATTGTCTGCTTCCTGAAGTTGATTTTAACGTTTCGCAGAGAATAGAGGTCTTTCTGATTCTTGAATCCGGGAGGGGTGCTTTCACAGATAATTATTCTTTAGATTCTGGATAGGAACTTGCTTTTTGTCAAGAAAAAGCTGATGATCAAACACCAATTAAGGCCTGGCCCATTCATGATGCAACCCAAACACTGGAGGGAATTTGATATGACCCAAGAAGGTATTTGTCTGGAAAGAAACGGCAAGGTTGCCATGGTTACCATCCATCGTCCCCAGAGAAGAAATGCATTTAATTCGCACATGTTTTCTGAGCTTGAGAAAGTAACCGGAGAATTAAAAAAGGATCTGCCCCGTGCCGTGGTCATCACGGGTGAAGGAGATACAGCGTTCAGCGCCGGGTTTGACGTAAACCCCGACAATCCCATGGTAACAAGCATCATCGATTCTGTGGAAAAGAGAGACAGGGCTCCGGCTGAAAAGGCAATTGAACACCTGCGAAAAGCAGTCGATGATTTTGTAGAACTCCCGGTGCCCGTCATTGCCGCCTTAAACGGTTTGGCCTATGGCGGAGGCGCAGAACTTGCCGTCCGTTGTGATCTGCGGGTGATGGATCCCAATGCCGTGATCTGTTTTTCCGAAGTTAAGCTTGGATTGATGCCGGACTGGGGAGGAGGCGCCACCCTCAGCCATTTAATCGGCGTTTCAAAGGCTGCGGACCTTATTCTCACGGCCCGCAAAGTCCAGGCAGATGAAGCCCTCAGCCTCGGTTTGACAAACCGGATCTGCCGGCCCGGCCAGGCGCTGGAAGAAGCTGTTGAGCTGGCTGAAACCATCGCAAAAAATGGTCCCCAGGCAGTGGGCCAAGCCCTGGAATTAATCCGCCTGAGCCGGAATCTTCCATTGAATCGATTGCTTGATATAGAGAAGAATAAGGCGGTGGACCTGATTGTATCCGGTGAATGTTTCCACGGGGTGGCTGCTTTTTTAGAAAAAAAAGAACCGGCGTTTCCGGATATCAGTGCAACATAGAAAAAAAGAAAGAACATCCATGAACCGGGGCAGGAGAGTATTCTCGTCCCCCCTGCCATACCACGGGTATGCACATTTTTGTCCCGGAGAGATTCTCCCTGTAAAGCTCTCCGGGACAAAACAGAAAATGGCAGATGGGTGTATTCAGTTATTGAGAATTACTACTCTTCGTTAATAAGCTGTCTCTTTCCCGCATTACTCAGATTTTCCCGAAAACCTCCATACACATATTTTTCACCCGGAAGGAAAACAGTCTGTTGTGCATCGGCGGCTTTGTGAATTCTTGGAATATCATGTTGCATAAGATTTTTATGCTCCTCCATGATAAGACGGACTCTCTCGGAGGGGCTTAACCGGGCACGAAAACTGCCCCGTCCATTTATCTCCGGATTTCTGTAGTGGGATACCTGCGCCCTGTTTTTCACCCTGTTTCCCACTTCACACCTGCTATACTGGGGATATTCTTCATGTATCAGGGCTATTCTTTCTTTATGGGTCAAACTGTCTCTGACCCCATAACTCAGATAATGCTGGCCAAATGCATTGACACCTGTAAGGACAATGACGGCGATGCATAAAATAAAAGTTACGCAAGACCGCCTGGCTATCGTCGATTGTTCTGTCTTTTCTGTAAGCATGTTATATTTTCCTTTCAAAAGAGTTGAGAACATTTTTATAAATTTGACTTCAATTTGAAATTCACCCATTACCGCCTCCTTTTTTTTTGTACCAGTTGAGAACAAATGTATTGGAGAGACAGATAATAATCACCATCCAAAAGGATGGAGATATGGATGGAAATTACAAAAAGCAGGAAGTTGTTTTTTGAAAAGAAAACGCTGACAAACGCACATCAGTAAATCCCTGGCCCGGTAGTAAACAACAGCAGAAAGCCACCTTATATACAGTCTACTTACCCTTTGATGGACGGGGTCAGGCTTGTATTCCCGTGGGGCATATCACTATTTCATGATCAGACGGTCAAAAAGGGCAATAAGCTAAGCCTGACCCCATGTAAAAATCATGGTGCAGGTCTTGCCATGAATGCATGCCAGCCAGAGGAATCCATATATCCTCCCACAATAACGCCGGCATCATTTATACCATAATAAACCCAGTAGAATGCGGTGGGAAGCGGTGAGCCGGAAAGAACAATGACATCGAAATCCGAGTCATCATAATTGGAAAGAGCAGTTGTTTTAATGAGAAATCCGCCATGTCCCGCAATGCCGCTGAAACAGGAGAAGTTTCCAAGGATGACCCCGTTGTTGTTGATATCATAGGCATCGGTGTAAAAGCAGGTATCGATGGCCAGGTATTTTATTTCCGTGACAGTACCGTCTGCGGCACGGAAGTATCCAAACTGATCATATGAAGGATCCGGCGGGAACTCCGGCTCCTGCCAGATGGACCCCACAACTTCACCGGCATCGTTATTCCCAAGACCGGTGGTATAGAACCCCTCTTTAAATTCGACAAAAGCCGGCGTGGCAATGTCATAAATAAAACCAAACCCCTCAAATGTTGGTAAATTCAAAAAGGTGCCGACAACTTCATTCTCCGTATTATTATTGATATCCCATGCCATTGTCATCCATGCACCGACTTTCTCGATGGGGTTATAGGAGCCATCATAGTAGAAACCGAACCGTCCCAATATCCTGTCACGGAAATACCCAACCACATTCCCGGCCTCGTTGATCCCCGTTGCAACCGTTTGAACGACATCGCCGTCTGGGTAGTCCAGGGGTACCAGTGTCCCTGCATCATAAGTAAAACCATGCCGCCCGGTCTGGTCATAGAATTTTCCGACAACGACATCATTGTTATTAATTCCATATGCCACCGAGTCAGATGCACCGTTTATTACAATTTCTTCAAAAACATAATCCACCCCCATAGCCGTACCGGAAAGACAGATCATGGCTACGAAAATCACCAAAGCCATAAAGGTATACGATCTTTTTTTCATGACATACTCCTTTCATCCAAACTGCAAAAAGGTTTGTGCCGCTCTCTCCGGAAAAACAGGAACGAGCGGTTCCGATTCAGGTTAGCCATGCGGCCAGGTATGCCAGGGATTAAATTTTTAGTGTGCTGAAATTCCGGGTAAAACCGGAGAGTGTGGTAAATCATGGAAAGCGATACTGATCGGTATGATGATTACTGGGATTCGAAAAAAAGATCGACCCCTGTCATACCCCGGGTATGCACATTTTTAATATAAACTGCATATTCTCCTCCTCCTTTGCTCCAACTATACATGCCATGAAAATGCGTACTTTTACCAAGAAAGTCAAGGGGATACCCAACGCCACCAGCATAGAAAAAGGTGACACCTGGCAGATATTTTCCTAGGACCCTGCAGATGCAGGCAAAAGCACAATCAGGGAGAGCTGAACTTTATTTTTCAGTGTCTGGAAGCTCGCTAAAGGGGGAGGTGGAATTTTTGAGCCCCACGTCCACAACAAAGGTACCATCCAGAAAATTGCGTCCGATGATGACGGGATACTTGAAGGAGGATCTGTCCGTAAGGGTGAATTCGCGAATCTTTTCCATTTTTCCAAGGGCCACCCTGAGATTTACGGTGTACCTGCTGAGGGAGTCACCTCCGTGGCGTTTGATTTTCACCATGCGGGAGATGGGCTTTTCAATGACTTTTGCTTCACCGGGATCGGAAGACGCAATGGTGAAACGAACCCACTTTTCGCCGTCCCTTTCATAGGGGGTAATATCGGCCGCTCCCAATGATGAAGTCTGGGCACCGGTGTCGATTCGGGCAGGAAGTGTGATCCCCGCCGCTCTGATGGTAACCGGTTCCACCTCTCCGATCACACAACGGCTACCCAGGCTTTTCGTGGGTGTGAAAAAGGCAGCCTTCAGCGCCCTCTTCTTTTCGGGATTGCACGGGAGTTCATCCTGCTCTTTTTTCTCCGCTTTTTTTTCAGGTTCGGGTTCCGTTTGAACCGGAACAGGTGGTTGCTCCACCGTTTCCTGAATTATCGGGGGATCTTGCCTGGTCGGTGGTGTTGAAGCAGGCTTGAGGTGAACGCACCCGGCACAAAAAGATGCTATAAAAAGAATCTTCGTGACGGTGACGGCAGAATATAGGGAACAAAACGGTGTTCTTGGGGAACCTATCTGGCTTATAACGTTCCCACGGTATGGTACAACATGAAACATTGCATCCTCTAATTTATTTAAACATATCTTATACCAGGAGAACCAAGCCCCAGCGCCACCACCATATAAAGGGGCGGCGCCGGGGCGGTATAATCCTAGGATCTGGCGGTTTCGGTTGTTTTGATGCTCGCCGCAATCTGCTCGGCGACCAGATAGACCCCAATGGCGCAAAGCACACTGTTGACAGGAGCGATACCGGGAATGTACCGGGCTGCAAGCACACCGGCCAGCCATGCGATCACAGCCGTGGGCCGGACCACTTCAAAGCAAGTATCTTCCAGGCGGCTGTACCGCCCTCTTTTGACCATGTAATAGTCGGCGATGATGATGCCGCCGATGGAAGGAAGCATGGTATTCAAAAGGCTGAGCCAGCCGACGAAATTGTTATACAGATAAAGGGCCATGATGGTTCCCACCACGCCGTTAAAAAGAACCAGCATCTTTTTCGGCAGCTTGGTGATATTGGAAAACCCGAGGCCCGAGGCATAAAGGGCGTTGTCATTGGTGGTCCAGATGTTGAGTCCCAGGATAATCATGGCCCATACGATCATGCCCTGTTTGAGCAGCACCTCCGAGATATCGGCCTGCTGATAAAAGGTCGCGCCCACGGCACCAAAGAGAAACATGAGGCTGTTGCCCAGGAAAAAGGCGATAACCGTGGTGGAAACCGCCACCTTTGTGCTTTTGGAAAAACGGGTGAAGTCAGGGGTCAGGGTTCCGCCGCTGATAAAGGAAGCCACGCAGATACCGATGGCTGTGAACAGTCCCATGGGTTCAGACGGCACCATGGCAAACCAGGCTTCCATGCCGCCGAATTCTGAAAACGCCGTACCAACGGAGAAGAACCCGAGAACCGCAATGGCGGGCACGGCAATAAGACTTAAAATCGTCAGAGCCCGGATTCCGAACCAGGCCGTGGCCGTCATGACGATTCCGGATACGCCGATCAAAAGGTTGATATCCCAGCCGGTAACCTTCTGAACCGGCAGGGCAAACATGGCAACGCCCACACCAAACCAGCCCACCTGGGTGAGGCCCAGAAGCAGGGAGGGAAGATAGGACCCCTTTTCACCAAAGGAGTAGCGGGCAAGAAGATGGGTGGACAGTCCTGTCCTTGCGGCAATGGCTGCAAGAAACGCCGTGTAGCAACCAAGGATCAGGTTGCCGGCCATCACAGCCCCGATAAGTTGAAGGGCGGTCAGCCCAGTGCCAAGCTTTCCACCGGCCCACATGCTGGCTGAAAAAAAGGTAAATCCCAGCATTACCACCATCATGGGCAAAAAACCTTTCTGGTGGGAATCGCTCACGTGCCCCAAGGCAAAATCGTTGTCTACATGTCCTTTTGTCTTCATTTCATCCTCCGCTTATTCTCTTGCAGCATTTTTATGCCAGTAGTTTTGCCGCCTGGGCCAGCTGCTTATCACAGATCTCGCCCAGATCCACATCACCGAACCGCCCGGGATCAAGATCCGGGAACCGCTCCTTGAGCAGATCTTCAAAACTTAAGCCGGCGTCGGCAAGCTTTTTCACCTCAGACCAATACCCATGGAGATCCTCCAGGTATTCCGGTGGCCAGAAGGCACGGGAGCCTGCATCGTAAATGGTGCAGCGCTGGATGGGGGCGCCTGGATCTTCGTACTGGGATTCAATGAAATCCGGAGCCATGACGGCATCGAGCCGCACCAGGTCGGTTCCGGTGAGTTTGATCTTAAGCGGGGTTTCAGGAACGGGAACGGTAAAGCAGCCCTCCAGATAGATCAGGGTGGTGCCTTCATAGGCAGGGAAACGTTCCCGGCACATGGCGTCCGTGGCCTGAAGAATCTCGGCAGCACGGGGACCGCCAATGGTGAAGAACACCACGGACCGGAGGCTTGTGCCCTGTTTTTCCGTCTCAGCCACCAGGGCGCGCATGGCGTGCTCAAGGCTTGTGCCCGTGGCAACCACGTCCCCGATCACAATGCTTGCGGTTTTCGGCATGTAGACTTTGCTGTATTCGCTTTCAACGATGTGCCACTGCTCGGGGGAATCGTCTTTACGGGCGCGCTGGGCGCTGATAAATGAGCATCCGTGGCGGTTCCACCCAAAGGCATCGGCAAGGGCTTCACGAAGGCCAAAGTTCAATCCCCCCCTCAAGATATCGAACACAATGGTTTCGTTCTCTTCAAGGCAGATCTGGTCATTTGCGGAAAGACGTTTGAGAATTCGTGAGCAGGACGCTTTGAGGCGACGGGTATAATCAATCCCCATCACCATGGGGTCGTTTGAAATGGCCCGGGTTTCCGGGGTGGTGGCAATAAAACGGTTGATTGTTTCCGTATCGCCGGAGTCCATGCGGTAGAGACCGCAGTCCGGTGTAACTTCTAATTTTTTTAGCATATCAAGGCTCTCCCTCGGCTGGTTAATATCCGGCCTGTCTTCAGTTGGCCGTGGGAGCCCGCAGCAGGAGCCGGTAAGAGAACAAGCACAGGACCGCTTAAATTCAGGCGCAAAAAAACCGCCAAAGACAAATATTGTCCTTAAAGCGGAAGATGTACGCCTGTATGTATCGCAGGTATTAATTAGTACCCTCCTGCGCGTCCTCTTATCCTGGAAATTCTGTCCCCTCGAGAACAGTTCCCCTGCCATGAGCTTGTGCCTTTTAGTCTGACTCTTTAACAATGTCAAGTCCTGTGTGAAAAAAAGTCATCGAAACAGCACCGACAGAACCTGGGCCGGATTCATCATTTTAAGAAGAAGCCGTGCAAACAGAGTGGTATAGGAGAGCCTGCCTGAAACCACCTCAAGCTGGCGTCTGCCAAGCTCCCGTCCCTGGGCGGCAAGGAGCCGCCTTGAAAGGCCGGGGACGGAATAAAGCATCCCGGCCATGACATGGGCTGCGGTCAGCTCCCGGTGAAAGGCCTTTTTAAGCCTGGCATCAAAGGCGGCCATGCGGTTAAACCGGCCGGTATCCAAGACCCCGGCCAGGGTATCGGCCGCCATTTTTGCGCCGGAAAAGGCATAATAAAGGCCCTCTCCCGTAAGGGGATCCCCGTATCCGGCGGCATCCCCCACAACCAGCCCCCGGTCACAGGATACAGGACCTGCATTCCTGGAAAGGGCCGGGATAAGATGCCCTTTCACGGGATCTATTTTCCGGGCATGGGACAGCCCCTTCAGGGAAAGATAGCTTTCAAAAGCGCGGTTGATGCCCGTGGCTTTTTTGGAAAAGGTGCCCACCCCAACGCTCAGATGATCTCCCTTGGGAAAGACCCAGCCATAGCCCCTGGGGATCACCCCGAAATCGTAATGAAGGGTCCCCTGGAACCGTTCAAGGTCCAGGGAGGTTCCCGGGTACAACTCCCCTTCCAGCGCCGTCATATACCGGGTGGAGACGGTCAGTCCCAAAGCCTTTGCAACCCGGCCGTTCACCCCGTCCGCCCCCACCAGAAGCTTTGTTGTCAACACCCCTTTGGAGGTGGTCACCCGAAGGTTTCCGGCAGGGCCGCACACGGATTCAAACCGGGTGCCCTCCTGGAGAGTGGCACCTGAGGCCAGCGCCTGTTCCACAAGAAAATGGTCGAAACGGTCCCGCATCACCATGGTGAAGAGGGATGATCTGCTGCTGTGGCTGAAAATGGGACGATTGTTGTACAGCATCCGGGTCTTGGAAACCTCCTGGGTCACCACAGGAGAGATATCAAAAGGTAAGGCTTCAAGGGCCCTGGGGGTGATGCCGCCGCCGCAGGCTTTGTATCTGGGCAGACGCTCCTTTTCAAGGATTAGGACTTTCATCCGGTTTGCGGCCAGATAATAGGCAGTAAGGGCACCGGCAGGCCCTGCCCCGGCAACAATAACATCATACTCTGGAGAAACTGCATTTTGTTCTTTCATGGCATCCGCATCCCACCTTCATGGTTGTTATCTTCATCAGGTTAATGCAGGATACCATACACCCAATCCCTCCGGTTGTCGAGATGTCCGGTCCACCCACTGGATGGAGGGACTCAACTATCCTTTGGAGATAAAGCGTCGATTCCGACTTGATCACCAGAACAAAATCAGCCTTCTCCATGCAGGTAACCCAGGACGGAATCAAAACGATCAATATAAAAACAACGAATCTCATCATAAGCATCCCAGCATAGTAATTATTGGAAGCTTGCAACATTTCTGACTGTTGTTCTTCCCGGTTTTGCTTTTTCCTTCTTTTTCGAATTTTCTGCTTGCGATTTTTTATATTTTTATGGATACTTTTCTTTACTCGAAACATCTTCTCTTTATGTTATATTTTTTTAACGCAAATCAAATACACTCTGTGAGACCCACAATTTCATTGAGGAAAAAATCATGGACAAAGAGATCTACGAAGCATTGGCAAACGGATTTCCTTCAACCCAAAGCGGCACCGAGATTAAACTGCTCAGAAAACTTTTCACTTCTGAACAGGCCACCCTGTTTTGCAACCTGAGGCTGACCTATAAATCGGCAAAAGAAAGTTCTACACGGGCCACCATACCCTAGTCATACTGTTTTGATTAAGTCTTTTTTCCTTTTATCAGATAGCATTTATTTAACCGGAGAATCATGTTGAAATGGGGGATCATGGGCGGTACTCAAGTTCAGACATCAATGATCTTGAATTTTTCCTTTGGCGCGCCGCAGACAGGACACTCCTTACGGATCTTTTTATCGGCAACGTATCCGCAGACCTGGCACACGTAGTAGGCTTTGACCCTCATCTTGATGGCATTGAATATGGCACGCTCGTATAGTTTTGCGTGGAAGCCCTCCACATCCCTGGCCTGGCTGAAAACCAGGGCCGCCGCGGTTTCCCCCTCCTCCTCTGCGTCCTTTAAGAATTCGGGGTATGCATTCTCACTGATGGTTTTTTCCCGCTGGAATGAGTTCTCCAGGTTTGTGTCCGTATCCTTGACTACGATCTCCTTGACGAGGTTCAGCTGACGGGTGGCATGGACCCGTTCGGCTTCGGCAATGGCGCGGAACAGGAGTGATAGTTGCGCCTCGCCTTCCGTTGCCGCCTGTTCTGCGTATGCAAGCAGCCTGAAATATGCCTTTGCTTCACCGATAAATGCTTGAAAAACATTCTCCGTAGTCTTCTGTTTCATAGAAATTCTCCCGCATTCAGAATTTAATTTTTCCCTGCACCGGCTGATCCTCATGGGGTCGTTGGGTCAGACAACTTGCGCACGGGTTGTTTCGGAGCAGTTATCGCAGGGCCTCAGCACAAATATGGATCGGTTGGCGTTGATGGCGGCACATAATGCGGATCGCGTGAGCGGGTCCGGGAGCCTGAAGCCGAGACGGATCATGGCGGTGTCGTCGGGGGTGTCAAAAGCCCCGGTGGATGTGAGCTGGGCAAATTGGGAGCCAAGCTGAAGCGAAAGTTCGGTCCAGCCGACAAACCGGCCCACATGGGCGAAGAACAGGTTGCCGGGCACGTCCGTGCGGAAACAGTCCGATGCGGTGCCGGGACACAGTGTAATCGTGCTGGCGCAGTCATCCGGGCAGTTTTGCGAGGAAGGGTTTAGCATGGTCCTGGAATCGTTTTTGAAATCAAAACGGCGCCCTGTGCCGACCAGGTTCTGCCAGCCAAGGGCGGCCCTGCGAATGGCAGCCAGCACCAGCGCTTCCCTGGCTCCGGCAATGGGAACGGTTGCAGCCACCAACGCCCGGCCAAACGCCCGCTGACCGGGAACGGAGGCTGTCAGCTGCCGACGGAATCCAGGGGTGCGGGTGGGTGGGTTACCGGCGGCGGTCAGCGCACTTTCTGCCGCAAGAACCCGTTTTACCACAGCCCCTTCGGCAATCCGCTCTGCCGAGAATCCCCCCCCTGCCGCAACACGGCTGGCCCCTGCCAGGTCCGCCCGCACGGCCAGCACCGCAGGATCCCGTTTCGCGGCCGCCACCTGCCGGATGAACCAGTCCGTGGCATCGGGTCCACAGCGCCGGGTGGGTTCCGGGGGGGCGGGGGTCTGAATGTTCATGACCACACTCCGCTGGGCCTCCCGGTTGCCCGGGGTGGCCCCGTGGTTGAAAACACGAATGGTCGCAGTTATCCCCCGCCGCCTGAGGACGTCCTCCACAACCGTTTTTGCCTTTAAGGCCCGGGCACAGGAGAGATTTAAGTTAAAATCAGGATCACCTTCAATGCTGGCAATGCCGTGGAGTTCCACCACATCGCCCTGACGAATCCGGCGGGCATCGATCCTCAGGTCATCCTCGTTTCCCCGCTTGAACCGGTCGCAGTTAACGACAAACAGATACCGGGGACGAACCACTTCCCTGTCGTCAAAGGTACATCCGGTTGGCTGGCCGATCTGAGCCGGACCGCAGGCCCGTTGAATGCTGTCTTTGACACAGGGTGTGTTTGGGGAAGTTTTACCCTGTTGCTGAATCACATGGGTGAGTTCATGGGCAAGTAAGCGTTTACCTGGCGAGGTCTCAGGATCGTATCTATTCCGGTTAAAGTAGATATTTTTTTTATATGTCAGTGCCTGGGCATTTAATCCCCGGCTGATCTCCACAGCTGAATCACATGTATGCACCCGGACATCACTGAAATCCTGCCCAAACCGCGGTTCGAAAAACCTCCGGGACGATTGGGAAAGCGGTTTGCCCTGGCAATATTGGGGATGGGTTTGCGCATTTGAAATCGCCCGGCTTTGGAGGCTTTGCCCCTGCTCCTGTTTTGTTTGAATCAACTCCCCTTTAATCTCTTCATCCCCGCAGGGACAGGCTGTTTTTTGCTGCACCCCGGACCCGGGCATTCGCATCACCTGATCCGCCACCCTGTCCGCTTGTTGTTCGTACTTATCGTCGGGCCGGCCGACCATGGGTTTGGCCTGCACAACCGGCCCACACCGGGGACAGCCGCCATGGCATGGACAGATGGGTTTGCATTGAAGAAGCCCGGGAACTGAGGATATGGCTGTGGCTGAAACGCTTCTTGTACCCGGGACCGGCCTTTGTCTGGTTCCAGTACGCTTTTTTGTCACTTCCTGGTTTGTGTTCTGTTTTTTTGCTAAAGCGATCATGGCTTCATTCCCCTCCCCTCTCCCGGCGCTTCCTTTCCGCTTCAAGGACTTCACTGTGTGTGCCGATACAGCGGTCCGCGCCCCTCTCTGCCAACGCCTCGGAACATGGCCTGCGGGACCGGGTAAGGCAACCGGCATAATGTGTTAATTCATGCATGATGACCCTTTCAAGCCATCTTGACCGGCAAAGAGCCTGTTGTATGCGGATGGACGGTTCCGGGCACCGGCATACGCCGCTGCGAACCATATCAGGATCAACCGTTATGGTTGGGACGGAGTGGGGGTGAAACAGCCGGTCCGGCGTGATGCCAAACTGCCTTCGGAAAAACCTCACGCAGTGGGGGTTGGCATTAACCCGGGTCCGCATCCGGGCAAGCACCCTGAGCAGCCGGACCCGGGTGCTTCTGGGACAGTCCCTTCGGATTTTTCGAAACCGCATCCCGGAAATGATCCGGGACAGATCCCGCTGTCTCTCCCGCCGAAAACGCCGGCCCTCACCTTCAACTACTGCTTCGGGGCTAGTGACCTCCGGCGTGAGTTGCACACGGGGCCCGGGCATGCCCATCACCTGATCCGCCACCCTGTCCGCTTGTTGTTCATACCTGTCGCCGGGCCGGCCAACCATGGGTTTTGCCTGTAGAACAGGCCCACACCGGGGACAGCCGCCATGGCAGGGACAGAATGGTTTGCGTTGAAGAAACGGGGCTTCCGTGGATGGGACTGGAACCGGGGGATGTCTGGTTCCGGTACGCCTTCTCTTTAATCCATGGTTATCCTTCGGCTTTTTTGCTAAAGCAATCATGTTTTCATTCACCGCCGTTCCGTTTTCGCCACTTTCAATTCAGTGATGACCCATTGCAGAAACAAAGGCGTTATCACGGTGTTCCTAAAAAAGGGTTATTTGCCAAGGCATTATGCCAGTCATCACGGCCTGTTCTCCATCCGCTTCTGCCGAAAGCCTGGGCCACACTTCCCATGATACCACAGGATAAGTTCAAATTGACGATTTGTTGTCAATGGCTGGTTGGCGTTATGCTTCTTCGCTAAAGCGATCATGATTTCAGTTTCCACCTCTCCTGTACGTCTGATTATCTTCTTGTTTCAGGATGGGGATCCAATGGGGTAGCTGGAAGATATTGAAAACGTTCTCCCCGCCCACGGCTGATTTCACAATGAAAATGATCATTATGTCTTTGGTCTCTGCCAGGGCCACCTATCCATGAAAAATACCGACTCATTAATTGAGAAATTTCAAGCATCGCTTCCCGATATGTCCTGCCATCTGGCAAGAGACTGACAGTATCATTCCAGGCTGTTTGGTCGTCATCATTTGACAATCTCAAATTATGGGCAGCTCCAAATCCAAAACCTGTAATATCAATCGCTCTTCCCCTTGAATGGGAATCGTTGGGACTTAACGGACTTCGATAATGACCTGCCGTGAACAATCTTCGAACACCCATGGCATGTAATGCATGACAAAACTGCAAAACTGCAGCAAAAAACTGGGGATCAACAGCATGAACCCGGAACATATGATTCCAGATATTTTGCCGCGCATTGTGAAGATCAACACCTGTACCATAATGACTGAAATCATTTATACGTATGGCTCTGGGGTTGGAGAGTTCGCTCGGTCTCTGATCCGGAAATCTCAAATTGTGCATATAAGAACGAACCAGGCCCAGCTGATTAAGTTCTTCAATATAATCCTCATCCTCCTGGGCAACCGTTAAACGTTCCCAGAATCCGGTAAGAACCCGGTCCGATGGTCCTTGCAGGCCCAAACGAGATCGCAGCCCCTGGGCGAATTCCAGTCTGCCCCCAGGTTCTGTTGGAACCAGATCCCTCTGGGGGGGCCGTACAGTGGTCGCATCTGCAGTTTGTGCTTCCATTTGTGCTGAAATCCGGCTTACCAATCGTCTCGCCATGGCCTGTCTCCGCTCACATCCCATTCTGTTTCCAAGTAGTGCAGCCAACCCTCCACGTCTACGAGGCCACTGTCCGTAGTTTGCCAGAAATTCATTTTCCCATAAATGTAACACGGTATGATCTCCCACGCCTTCCACTCCTAACAAGGGACGTAATTGCGAGGCAGCTTCCGTTCCGGCAAGGACAGGAGCCCCTGCCCGCCCTTGATGAAATTCGAGTAATCTTCTGGTTTCAGCCCGTGCCGGGGCACGGGATGGGTCAATGACAGATCTTCGGAAATCTAGGATCCAATATTGACGGCCCCTGGCTAATCGAACAATATCGTAATCAAGGTGATGAAGACCATGAAGTTCAAAATCCTCTCCATGGCCACGGACCGAGCTGCCATATTCTGATTCCAGCCATGCCATGGAAGCTTCATGCCGTTCATCCGTATATTCTGCAAGACCGTACTCTTCCGGACTTTGCCCGCCCGGCATTTGCCCATGGGGAGCGGCCCCTGTTTCCAATGCCCAGGATCGATTTAAACGGACTCCAATTGGAGCGCGCAGATCATTTGGATTATTGATTTCATAGGCTCTTGTTCCACGGATGGTCTCCCGGGAAGCAAGAAAAACTGACCATAAACCTTCTGCCCCGTGAGCATGGGCTGATTCAAGGATATCATCCAGAACATAATTTAAAACAATATTTTCTCTTTCTGGCACAACAGTTAAGTCACTTCCAATCCCTAAATAGCCTGGATAAGAAAAATGCTGATCCCCGGAACCTGCATCTGCGGTTACATGCTGAATATAAAGGACATATGCGCCTTGTTCCCCTCGGTGAAAACGATTGTATTCTATCATATAGCGAATTTGCCGGGGTGCTGGTGACGGGCCCCGGGACTCACTGATCGAAATGGTATGTGAATAAAAGCTGGTTCGTGGGTCTCCTTCCCGCCCAGGAGTCGCCAGAGCAGGTGAGGGAGACTCAGGTTCTGTTGCTGTTTCCCGGGCTGGCTCGGTTTCGGTTTCAGCAGGTCTTGTGCAGACACTCATCCTTCTTGCTAATCCTGGTATCAAATGGGCGGTTAAATAGCTCCGGCTGTAATTGCTGCCAAAATCACGCCCCAGTTCTCCCGATGAATATTGTGTATGAAGGTATTGAAGGGTAGGACAATTAATGGTGGCATGCTGTAAAAGATCCCGAATCCCATGGCGGGTTGGTGTTCCACCGCGAACCTGGGTTGCCCGGCTGACCGCAATGACCAGGGCCTGGTCAATATCGGCCGGCACAGAAAGGCTTGCTGCAATAGCTGCCGTACCCAATTGGGTACGGATGGGGGTTACATCCCTTGCGTCCTGCGGTGGATTGATTCTCAACGCCTGCTCAATAATATAAAGTGCTTCAGGATCATGACAGCTGCCAATGGACCATACATTCCCCCAGAACCTGTTTCGATCCTGCTCATCTGCAAAATCCAGCATGGCAACCCTGGTTGCTAAATCCTGGGAAAGGGGACTCGGTTGAATGATCTGTTTAGCATCTGCCCCTTGAATTTTTTCAACAGATTTTGCTTCATCATTAACCGGGTTTGCCCCCCCTTGCTGGATGGTATGAACAAGCTCATGGGCTAACAGTTTTTTACCCGAACGGGTTTGAGGGTCATACTGGCCCTGCCCAAAAACAATATGTTGTCCATGGGTATATGCTCTGGCATTAAGCTTTTGAGCTGATCGATTTGCATTCAAATCATTGTGAATTCTAATCTGGCTGAAATCGTGACCAAAGCGTCGTTGAAAATAATTGACAGTTGCAAAGGAAAGCGGCTGACCGCGGCCTTGCAAATTTTGTATTTGCAAATTAATGTCCCCAGGGACGGTTCTTTGCCCACAAATGATTTTGGGCTGAATAACTGGCGTACAACGGGGGCAGCCGCCGTCGCAGGGGCAGATGGTTTTGGGTTGTATCATTGGTATTTGCCGGTCGCTGTCAGTGCAGGGGGCATTTTTCAGGGGCCAGTGAACCCTATGGTGGATTTTCCTGTTTGCACTGCCCTGATGCGGTTTCCCGGCAAGGGCTTTCATCTTCCCGTTGTCCTTTTAATCTTTAAGTCAAACGTCTCCATGCCCCCTGGCTTGCATCTGACCTTTTTCCTGGAAGAGTAAAGCAGCTTTCCTCTTCGATCCAATACCTTCAGATAGATGTCAGGATTTGCGTCGAACAGGTCAGGGAACTCTTTATATTCATAGCTGGCCATGAAATTTCCATCCTTGTCCGTAAGGATTGTCCCCAGCCTTTCATCAAATACGAGGTCCTTATCGTAGACACTCACGGTCAAGGAGGCCAGGCCACGGCCCCCTTGATCGGTAACCCTTCCCTTGACGATCCATGTGCCGGGTTTCGCCGAAGGAACATCCCGGCCAGGTTCAGGTGGTGTGCAGGCATCTTCATCCGTAAGATAAATCTCCCTGTAGTCCATCTGCCCGGTCACGGGATAAAGGGGATCGCTGTCCTTGTATAAAGTCTTGTAGTTCTTATCGGAAACATGGATAAATATTTTCTGTAAATCTGAGATCTTCTTTTCCTCTTTACCTTTAAATGGATAGATAATGGAAAAATAGCCGTCCTTGTCCGTACACCCGTATCCTAATTTCTTTATCCAGTTTCCGTTTTCGTCAAAAAGACCAACCGTGAGACCAGGCACGCCCTGGGAACTCATATCCCGGACATGGCCGAAAAGATTCCAGGATTTCCGGTCAAAACCGGACACATCGGTTCCGGCCCGTTGGGTTTCCAATGCCAGGTTACGGGAAAGGAGTATCTCATTTTTCTCCTTGTTCCGAAGTTTTTCCACCCTTGGATCATCAGGTCCAAGCTTTTCAATCAGGCGTTCTTTCTCCTGCTTCAGGCTGCCGGCTTTGACTCTTCTCAAGAGGCTCAACTCCTCCAGCCCTTTGAGGCGTTCTTCATCCGCGCCCTTGAGCTGGCCCTCGAATTTACCGGAGATATCGCTGAAGGAAATTTTCACATCCTTACCCTTGATCGTTTTATCCATTTTCTATTCTCCCTGGTTTTTCCAGTCTCCAAACACATTTTTAAATATAGAGCAATAGGATTGTTCTTCGCCCAGGACAGATGACCACAGGACCGTATTAGGCGAATCTGTGCCCCAGAAACCGCTGATCCAGAGACAGTGGGTCGCCTGGTTGTGGGTGGTCATATTGAGTAAACCAAGGGTGATGGCGGAAAACAGTGAATTAAATAAAACCCCCTCCTTGAACCTGTTATTGCTCACCCGCAGGGAAAAGCCAAAAAGAATGGCCTGGGAAAGGATGAAGTCCATGGCCGGCACGGCATCAAAATCACATTGATTGCCATGGAAACCGATGTCGTCGAGTGTTGCGATCATTATGGATGACGATAACAATACCATATCCCTTTCAGAATCAAAAAGGTCCAGCAGGCACTGGTTGTTGCTGAACAGCACATTGCCGTTGGCAATACATTCATAGGACGACGGATCAGCAGTCCCGGCGGGAATATTTATTTCATCACCTGTCACACTCACACCGCCATTGGGCTTGAGGGAGTCCGTATTCAGATAGGACAGCAGGAAAAACAGGAACAGTTGCCCATAAAGCTCATTGGAAACACCCAGGTTCAATATCGATACCGTTGCCCCAAGATAGGGTTGTAAACCTTGTTCCGGGCATATATCCCTGGTGGTGAACTGATTATCCGTCACGGATACAGGTCCCAGGGCTGTGAGGGAAAGGGCCCGGCCGGCCGGGGCCACCACGACATTATCGTGGATTGTCACAGCGGGCACCCCCTGTTTAAGGGGATATTTCAGCTGGAGTGCTTCAACACGGTATTCTGCGGAAGGGGCAACCGCCTTTACAATGGCAATTCCCCCCCGGGGGCCCTGCTGGTATGAACTCACTTTGGCCCCGTTGTTGGAAATCCGGTTCTCTGATATGTCAACGCCTTCACCATGGAGAACAAAAACACCGCATATGGGCTCTCCCTTTTGAACCTTTGTTCCATTGTCCTCAATGCGGTTCTCCCGGATCACCAGATTTTCCACATCAGCAAGTGAGATGCCCCCGTAGCCCTTTTTACCCAGCATCTCTTTGGTTATGGAGGCAAGCTCGCCCTGGAGACAATTTCGAATGTCATTGTCCCGGATGGTGAGCTGGTTAACGCTGATGAGGAGATTGCCCGTTTTGCCCAGCTTTTCCAGCTTGTCGATCTCTTCCGGATTGAAGAAAGCAGCCACACCCACACCATTCATGCCCATACCATAGATCCGGTTGCCAAGGATATGGATCTCAGTGAGGGCCCCTGCGGACATGCGCACCCGGTTCCCATCATCATCAATGGCCTCTGTGGTATCATCAGCCAAAAAACAGGGATAACAGGGATGATCCCTCTCAAAATACCCTGGAAAAGGAATATCGGTGCGGTCCCGGCCCTCTGTTTCCAGAATATGGCCCAGGGTAATTCCATTGCCGGAGCCCCCAAGGATAAGATTGTTGATAATGCGAACCCGGTCCGAGGTACCACCGATCTGGAGCCCGCCCCGGCCTGCCGGGGGCGCAAGCTCACCCGGGGTCTCCATATCCTCGGCTTGCCCGGCCAGCACCTGGATTTTATTATCCTGGATCAATCCGTCATCCCCGACAAAGAATATGGCCGGCCAGGAGACCCGGGTGTTCTTTTCCATTTCAACAAGAGATTCGCGGATGGTGACAAAGCGGCCGTCCATCACTTTTATCGCGCTTTGGGAATCTGCTTCCACCATCAGGCCGGTCAACAGGATGTTACGGGTGGAGGCAGGTTTTCCCACGGTTTGGGGAGACCCGTGAATATGAATGCCGATTCCTTCATCATGGGCGGTAACGGTAAGGGACTCTATCCGGATGTTGGTGGAATCGGCCAGATCTATCACCGGAAGTGCTGCCTTTGCCATTATTTTACTTTGTTCTCCGCATCCATGGATGAAGATGTTTGCCCGGTCGTGGATGTCGACGTTCTCAACATATTCCCCGGGCAGCAGGCAGATCCGGCCCCCGGCCTCTTTATCCAGAAAATCAACGGCCTTCTGGATCTTGTTAAAATCGCCGCCCCTCCCAACGGTCACGGTGCAGCATCCCTGAAGATCGGTTAACGGATGGAAGATCCGCCTGCAATCATCGATCTTCTCCTCTTCAATGGTGCTGCCGTCCCAATTAAGGATGGCCAGGGGCACCCGGTGGTAGCGGATGCCTTCAGGGGGTCCGGTTTTAATCAGGTTCAGATGGTAGACGTTTAATACACCGCTCTCTTTTCTTACGGAAAAGGTCTTTTCAAGGTCAGGGTCCGTGATCAGCCATTTCCCGGTTTCTTTTATTTCAACAACAGCGTTGGAGGAGATGGGAAAGCCGTTATCATTAAATTCCGTCTGCAAAGCAAGAGTGTTGGTTTCATTGTTCAGGTCGGTTTCCAGTGTTGTTGCGAACACAGGGGCCGCAACAGGAGAATTGCCGATCCCGCCCGCCCGCAGTTTAAACGTCCAGAAATCACCGGCCTTGTAGTCCATGCCGCCACCAATATCGAACTCCAGCCGGATACCGTTTATCAGGGTCTTGGCGCTGTTGGAAGAAGTGGAAAAAGGAAAGTCGGATATCTCCTCTATCCCGTTCCAGAGCCGGAAAAAGACACTCGGGCCGGAAGCGGGAATACTCCCAAAGAGCGCAGTGGCCGGCAGCTCAATTTCATTGTCGCTGTTAAGCGTTACCTTTGCCCCATAGGTAACCTCCCAATGGGCAAGCTCCTTATCGAACTCAACCGCTTCAAGATAGAAACCATCCAGGCCGGAGGTGATAATGGGCTGGAGGTTGGCGGTGATAACGACTTTTTGGGCGGCGGCATCAAATTTCCCCCGGCCCACAAGTCCGCCATTGAACCCGGACCATTTAAACATGGGGGAAGCGCCGCTGTTTAGCCGGGCAATCTCAATCCGGTAGAGGGAATGCTCAAAGCCTGTGTAGCCGCCCCCCTCCATCACCGGGCAGTCGCCCTCTGTCTCCGTAACCGGGGCCAGGGTCACCTTCAGATTCCCCCTGTAGGAGAGGTCGTGCTTCAACTTTTCCCGAAACGTCTCACAGGTGTCTTCCTCTTCCAGCCTGAGCAGCCTGAAAGCCATTGCCGTGTGGAGCCTTTCAGTGGTATCGGGTCCGCCAAGGGCCGGTTCAATCAGCTCCTCCGGCATCTGAAAACCATTGACGGACTCCCGCCAGACCTCCAGAACCACCCCGTCCCGTATGCCCGGGGCAATGGGGGGTCCAGGATCCTCAAGGTAGGTGGCTGTGGGGGTGGGGGTGGCGGTGGCCGTGGCAAAATCCTCTGTTTTTCCGTCCAGATAAACCAGCAGGCCATCGGCCCAGGTTCTTCCGGGCATGACGTCAAGGGTTGCTTTATCACCCGCAGGACCGGTGATAACCCCGGCCTTTACAACCTTGAATCCCTGGGGCTCACCTGCCGGTATCGCCGCAACTGCCGGCCCAATGGCGTCCCGGCCCGCCTGGTCCTGCCAGTTAGCGGTTATTCGGGTCTGGGCGTTCCAGTCGGTATCGAGCAGTACCCTGCCCTGTTGATGCAAAACGCCGCTAAAATTATTCCTGCCGTCAAAATCCCAGTTGGAAAAATCGCCTTTCATTTTGCTCTCCTTAAGTCACCTGTATCAGCAACGGTCTCACTCCCACCGGCATAAATTCCCGGAAACGAATCTGAATGTTTCGCCACTTGCTGGCCTCTGAAAGAAAACCAAACGCGCCCATCTCCTGCTCTTTGATTTGAAAATCACTGCTACCGGCCAGTTGTCCATAGGCCGGCCGGCCGAATATCTCGCTGACAAACCTCAGCCTTGCCCCGTTGCCGTCCAGGCAGCCGAGATTCTGGGGAAGACGGTCCCCCTGGCCTGAAAAATAGCTAAACCGGATGCAGCCCTTCTGGTTATTAAGCACCTCCAGGGCGTGGACCCATATTCCGTGGCGGCCGGAGATGCTCTCAACCCTCATACGGCCCAATACCGTAATGCCGTCGGCCTGGGTTGGGGGACCCCATGAAGTTGAGGGGTCAAGACCCGCGCCTGACACGGCAAAGCCAGGAGTGCCCGGACCATGGCCGACACCGCTGCCGGCATCGATGACCGAGTCCCCAAGAAACAATTTGTAGCCAAGATCAATGAACAAAGGCCCGGTAATGGTGCGCTGGAGGATGATTTCAGGGGTTTGATTAAACGCATCTTCATCATCCGTGTCAGCAAATCCATAGGGTTCCTTAAGCACCATGGCAGTATGAATCACCCCACGGCTGCCGTCGGGGTTTCCAAATCCACCGGGATCCAGGGTGCAGCCGATAATTTCAAGGCCGTGCAACGCCGCCCTTGCAACCAGGGGATCGCCTCCGGGAAAGGTATCGCCCCGGGTGAGATACAACCCCTCAAGCCTTACAAAGAGACGTGACATGACAGCGTCAAACTGTGTCTGCTCGCTTTCATTTGCACCTTTTACATTGGCGGGCCTGAAACGCAGGGGATGAGCAAGCCTGATGACAGGCCTCTGGT
Source organism: Desulfobacterium sp. (assembly GCA_030145245.1). Taxonomy (GTDB): domain Bacteria; phylum Desulfobacterota; class Desulfobacteria; order Desulfobacterales; family Desulfobacteraceae; genus Desulforapulum. Next base: position 39,748 of record JAQYWC010000004.1, on the reverse strand, counting down.
TGTCGGCGGCACGGATGATCAGGGACCTGTTCAACTGCAGGTTTACGCCGCCGTCTTCAACAATGGTTCCTGCCAGGCCGATAAGGTCCAGGTCGTGGGTCATGCTGTCCTGGATTTCAATGACAATGGGCGACCCAAAGGTTTCGATATTAGCCAGCTGGTCCCGGAGGCCGCCAGGATTTTGATGGAAGTTGACCATTCTCCTGTCCACGGCCTCACCATTGTATTCCACGGGCAGAGGAGGACGGGATATGGGGTGGCTGCCCACCGGGCCCACCGCCCCATATGTATATGTCATCAAAAGATGGTCAATCAAAGCATCTGCCTTACCCTGGGTGTCCACGCCAAAGACGATTCTGCCGATCACCGGATCAATGACGATTTCATGGTGATCCAAGGGGGGAGAAAGCCCTATCTCCCAGGCGCACAAATTTGCTCCCCGGATGGACCAGACCTGGGGATCATCCGGCTTTGGCCAGATCTCTCCTGAAAAGCCTGATTCAGGCAGATGCATCTGAAGCCCCGCATCTGATATCTCCAGGGTTCCCGGGCCAGGGTCGGTATGGTCATAGGTTTCGACGCTGACATAGGCTTCAGGGTTTCCTGAGGATGAATCCCCGTTCAACCGGGCCGTGGCAATGGGGCCGGGTGTTTGATCCAGCTGGGTGACAACGGGCGGTCTCCTGTCCGGATCAAAGCCATGGGTATTAAAGAGTCTCAGGGGTTCGCCCAGGGGATGGACGTTAAACCGGGCAATGAAACCTGCGGCATCAGGGAATTTCCCAAGGTCAATGGCAACGTCCCTTGTGTGCACCCCCTGGGGGTCTGGTTGGGACACGGGAATCTGATACGCCTCCAGCCGCCATAGAAAAATGGCAAGGTTGGGCAGGTTGTAACGGATATTTCCAAAGGCCGCAGGTTTCAGGTCAACCGTATGGCCAAAAGGATCAAACGGGGTGTTGAGCAGTGTGAGCATTGCCGGATCCCTGAGGGGAACCGTCCCACCTTTATCCGGCCGCTGGTGATTGAGATGCTGGTTCAAAATCAGGTTCTCCCGGAGCTCCAGGCAATGGACACCCCACTGGGTGAGATTATAGGTCAGAAACTCAATTGCGCCAATGGTGCCCTTGCGTCGGCGGAGGGCAATGGTATCGGCAACATCAGCCCTCAAAGTCCAGGGTTCTCCCTTAAGATGGCTTGTGCCGAGCAGGTCTCCGATATAGGGAATCACCCAGTCGTCACAGGTGTCAATAAAGAGGTCGTGATACAGGGACTCGATATTTTTATGGATCTCTCCAAACACCTCTTCAACAAGGGCAAGATAGCTTTTCAGCTGGCCCGGGGGGGACTGCTCCTGGTCCTTGATTCTGTATATCTCAGGCAGCCGTTCATAGAGAGGTACGCGCGTTTCACCCATATCAACACTCCTCCGTGGCTTGAACCTTGGAAGCCGATATCTGAAGATGGTCCCGGAACAGGCTTAAGATGTGCAGGTTATCGCAGGGGATGACCGGATTCAAAGGCTTGGGCTCCAGGGGAAGAACTAGTTTGGAAGGCGCATCCGAGCCGCCCTGTAAAAAGCCAAGGGCCGTAATCTTTGCCCAGATCACCCCTTTGACATTTTGAATGGTTCCAACGATCCTTGTTGCGTACTCGTTCTGCCCAAAGCAACGCTGACGGATCCCGAATAGGCCGGAAAAACCATTTTTCCCGTGGCCTTCATCCCCGGAAAGCCCCAACGCTTCCTTGATCGCATTTTCAACCTTTTCTTGCAAGAAGGAGGGATCATGACCGTAAACAACATCCATGTAGACCCAAAGACGCCTGCCCGTGCGAACATCAATGGGAAACCGCTGGGGGCCCCGGCACCTGTTATAATCGTTCAGGGTTTTTCTCACCTCTTTCAACTCCTCTTCACGCCCTGTTTCCATCAACACCGTCAGCACGACTGAAGGAACGTTGTCCACAAGGTCCCATGCGGCCAGGGCCTTTGAGACACCGGATATGGCCAGGGTTTCCCGTTCAAAATCCCTGAGTCCCACAAGCCGGCCCATGCTCTGGATCTTTCCGGGAGCCGCTTCTTTCGCGTTGTCCCCGGTCTCAGGTTCGGAACCACCGGTTGCAGCTCCGGGCAGCTGAATCTTCTTTAGGCGGTCAAGCTTCCCCCCCGGCTGCACGGTTGTCCCTTCCTTAAGGACGCCGTAAGCACCTGTGCCGGTCCGGTATTTTGCCACCACATTTTTCAGGCCCGAAGGAAGCCGTGCACCTGTTTTTCCATCCCCGAACTGCACCCAGCTTTCCCCTTTGGCATCTTCACGGACAATATAAACCTCCTCCATGGCGCCCCGACCAAAAAGGGAAGCGACGCCCTTCCACAGGCGATCATTTACATAAATTTGAAGTTCCGGCACTTCAGGGGGCGTCCGGCCGGAAGAGAGGTGATATGTCAGGGGCGTCTTTGGAAATTTAAAGGTCTGAAATGTCTTGCGGCTGTCACCGTTTCCAAGGATGGCATCCTTCTCTGTCCTGCCCTGGCCGGCAACGGCCAGGTTTCCATGGACGGTCACCCCGGGTTTCTCAAGGGGAAAGTCCTCCAGCATAAACCCCTCTTCCAGGGGGCTCTTTAATGTAACGGGCCTCAGTATCTTCCTTTTTGGATCCGACAACCCGGAAGCCATGGTTTCAACCGTGGTTTCCATGGAGGTGCCATCTTTTTTCACAAGGGCAAGGGCCCGCTTGTCCAGCTCTTTGTACGCCCTGGCATCGCCATAAAAATAAAGGGTTGTACCGTCTGCTGAAGAATCGGCCTGGCGTTCATTTGTAAGGGTGAAAGCCGTATTCCCGATGGTTTCGTGGATTGCGAGGTTGCGGATATCTGTTACCAGTAAGTCGTGGATTCTCTTGACAGGTTTTACAATAATCCCCCAGTCGTCCATCTCCTCCGACAATTCAATGATGGTGGAACTGCCGCTCAAAGCCCCCCAGGTCATGGAACCTGGTCTTGCACCCTTGACTTCCATGACCCGTGTATTGCCAAAGATATTTTTCAACCGGTTGTTGGTTCTCCAGGAAGCAATGGCTTCAAGGGCCTTTTTGGTCTCTTCGTCCGTCCAACTCGAAAAATCTATGACATAATTCAGGAAGGAAAAATAAAACTTTAAAAACAACATCAACAATAACAGGTTCCAGATGTTATCCGTTGCATTAAACCATGAGGAGACAAGGTTCCTAACGTTTTTATATGCCTGGCCGTCGGAAGATTTCAATCCCTGGATCACCACCTTGCTTCCAACCACAAAATCATCCACTTCACTGTCCAGGGGAATCTCCATGGATTGAATGGAGGGCTGGATGGTCCATTTTTCCGCTGATGCCGTTTCTGTCTTTCCATGGAGTTTTCTGTTGAATTTAATGGATATCATGCTTGCAGTCGGATCTGATTTATCCACCACCTGCAAAGGCCCGTTGTGGCCAAAATGACGGAAGGATCGTCCAAGCTTACAGGCCTTGATCTTTTTAAGGCCGTCACCTTTATTCCATACCCCTTCAATCGTGATGACGGTCCTTTCAAACACCTCCTCAACCTCCTTAACAACGACAATTTGAGCGTTGTCCGTGGGACCTTTTGTGGTATCCAGCAGCAGCAGGCGATCGTCCTTATTGATTTCTATCCCTGCCTGCTCAAGCCCCAGGGTCTCCATGGAAAAGACCGATATTTTGGAGGTAAAATCCGGGAGAATCGGGGGACGGAACAGATGAAACCGACTGAGGTGGGGCCAGGCCGTGACCTGTTTTTTTGTTTCAAAATCAACCGGCTTTTCCGACCCTTTTACCTGGGCCTTGACCGGAAATCCCGCCGGGATCACCACAGGCTTGTCCCCCTTTACCTCAAAGGCGAATCCGGCCTTGCCCCCCAGGCCCGGGGAGAGACGGTAGCCCACCAGCCGGACCAGATCCCCAATGCTCTCCCGCCATTGGGCCGTCCTGAGATAGGCTTCGTTTGCGTATAATTCCTGGTAAAAGGTGAGAATATCCCCCAGGATGGAGGCCCCCTCCAGCAGGGCAATGCCGGGATCATCGGCCTTACGGTGGGTCCAGGCGGAAAGAGTGGGATCTGCATCAAGTTTTCTCAACAGGGCCTCACGGAAATCGGAATAGGTGGCCATGCGATAGCCGATACGGGACAGCCCGGCCCGGTTCCCGATCTTTTTGGGAAAGTCCGGGGTCTCCACACAATCGTTTCTGCAACTTTTGCTCATCAGCCCCCTCCCCTGACATCAAACAGGATAAACCTATTTTTGCTCATGGCCGCTCCCCCTTTTGATCATTGCCGCCCTCCCCTGACATCAAATAAAATAAAACCTCTTTCCATGTGATCCGGGTCATTTTGAACTTGAATAATCTCGCTGGCCCCCACTTGAATGACATCGTTCATGCCGGGCTTGGAAAAGCCAAGGCAATGGTACCCCTCTTTTGTGGGGGTATAATCGCCTAACGTCGCTTCATTCCAACGCTTCATGCTCACTCCCTGCACATGGTCAACCCCCTTGACCGACTGCACCCGGCCAATGATCCGGCTGGCTCTGAGTTCCTGGCCAAAGGTCCATCTGTCCGGATGGAAAAAACCCATCCTGCCGTCCTGGGTAAACCCCACGGAAAATTCCTGCTCAAGCAAATATTGAATATCTTCGGGCCAGTATTCCTGATGGATGCAGATGGAGACGCACAATGCAAGGGGCACAAACCGGGGCGAACGGATCTCAAGGTCCTCTCCTATCAGTCTGACGGCGTTAAGGTGACCTTCTATTTTTTTCCTTAAATCATGGGTCAGCTGGGTGGTGCCCACAGGATCGATGGCGATCTCCACTGTTCGCCAGCTTCCGGTCCAGGCGTATCTGGCTGCCGCCCTTGAAACTTCAGCAAGCTCCCCAGCCCTTTTTTCATAATCCTTTAGGGTAACTGCCCGGAGTTGACGGCTTGCATAGGCTTCAGGGACCCGCCTGATGATCTCCTCCACAGGTTCAGGAGCCCTGCCGTTTGTGACATCAAAGGGATTCCGGCAATCTTCAATTTCAGGAAAAGAGGCAGGGTGAAAAGAGGTGAGCATATCCGCGCCGATGTTGCCCCGGACCCCGGGGCCTGCCTGATATTCACAACGGACCACGGCACCTTCCGGCAGTTCCCTGCCGTTTATGCCGTTTCCAAACCGGATAAGGCTCTCGCCCGATTCATCGGTTTCCACCATAAAATGATCATTTTTTTCATCACTGTGGATCAGGCTGATCACCTCTTTCCATGGATCACTGCCCCCACCCGGTGTTTCCACCTCAAGTTCCAGGGTTGATTCAGGCGGCACCTCGCCACCGGCAGGGGTGGCCTTATAGGCAAGGGGTGCTTCAGGCAATCTGCAAACCGTGCCCCACCTGTCGCTCCTCACATAATAGGTTTCGTTATTACCGGTCAGTGCCGTTCCCTGCTCCCTGAAAACAACCCCAAATGAACGGCCATGGAACACTTCCGCCAGATTGCCATGGAAAAGGGAGATATATTCCACCTTTCCGTCGGTACAATCCACGGTGAAACAGTAGTTATGCTCAAGCTTGTCCTTCTCCTCCCATCGGACCCGGACAAACCAGTCTGCCGAAAGGGGATCCCCGGGTATGGTTGCGGTCATGGGATCAAAATCCGCCAGGGCGCCTTCATCCCCGGGAACCAGCCTGAGAAGCTGCCGTTTTGCAGAATCCCTGCCCGGCCGCTTTCCGGTTGCAGGATTCAGGTGCTCTTGAATCACAAGATGCCTGATCGTTCCCAAACGGATCAGATCCTGAACCACCACTGCCGGGGCCTTGTCCGTAATGGCCGTAAGTTCACCACTGGGAAGCCGGCCAAGGAGTTTCAGGTCGGCGGATCTGCTGCCAACCGCCAGGGCCGGCACAGAATCCTGCCAGGTGTATAGCCCGATCTCATTGAGCAATGGATGCAGGGGCAAAGGATCAATTTCATGGGGGGCACTCTCTCGCCTGCGCCGGCCCTTGAAAACAACGGAACCTGAGTCTGTGAACCTGCGGCCCGCCCATACAACCAGGTCTTCATTTATACTGTGTTGGCTTTTGACCCTTAATGCCAGCCAGGTGGCTGCCTGGTTGCCCTGGTGGATATGGTAGTCCATCAGCCGGGCATGGCGGGCCAACGAGACTCTTTTCCTGGCTGTACCGAGATAGGCCTCGTTCATCACCCGGTCCTGAAAGTCGCTCAACCCATCGGCCGCCCCACTGAAGAGATCTATGAGGACTTGATCAAAATCGGCCTCACTTGCGGGTTGCCAGCCCGGCACCCGTTCCATCATGGCCGAGATCAAGGTATGCCTGAAGGAATCATAATCCTTGGCCAGGTAATCAATGACCGGATCCTGCTTAGGGGCAGGAGGGGCTTTCCAGTCCGGCGCACAGAGATTAAAGCATCCGGGCCTGAACTTGAAATCCATGTCGCTGAACACGGGATCCATGTCCTGGAAGTTAATGCCCAGGGTGTAGGTGGAGTAGTCGCCGATGGGAACCAGGGTCAGGGAAAGAAAAGTGTCCCCCGGATTTCCGGCAATGGAAACGGCCCTGACCTGATCCGCGCCCGGGCCCCCGATCACCCTGTGGCCCCCGGAGATAGGAAAGATCCCTTTTGCCGTAACTTCTTTCTGATCTGCCGGTGCTGAAGCAAACGCGTTCAGGATCTCTGAAATCCCGTTGTTATTATGGAAATGGACCTCCAGACGGGCTTCAACGGGATGGGTATCAGGAGACAGGGTCACAAGTACCCGGCTGAAACCGTTCAGCCCCTTGTCGTCCAGATCATTTGCCCTCTCTTCCAGGGCTTCTTGATTGATGATGGTCATATCTATCCGCCGCTCCTTTGAAATCTCATGACCCTGGAATCTTCAGTCCCCGCGATCCTGTATTTAATCTCCACCTCGATTGTCTCGTTTTCCACGCTGACACCCAGGGCCTGAAGTTCGATCCTGTGCCCCAGCCAGCGTGAGATCGCCTGGGTAAGGGTGGCCTTTGTCATGCCGGCAGTTGCTTCATCCGCGCTCTCAAACACAAGACGCCTCACCCCGCCCCCGAATTCCGGCAGAAAAAGCCTCTCCCCGGGATTGGTAAGGAGCAACTGCTTTAATTCCTCCCGCACATGGTCTTCCAGGGAAGATACCCGGGCGGTCCGGCCATCCCCTCCCATGCGGAAAGGAAATGACAGATGTCTTCCATATTGCTCAGTCACTGCCGCCCCCCTTCATTGGCCTGAGGCCCTTCATTGGCCTGAAGCCCTTCATTGGCCTGAAGCCTTTATCTGTGTACTCACGATGATGGCCACCCCCTGGGTGGCACCCTCGGCATTAAAACATGTTCCCACGCTTGTTTGATTAAGCTCCGGCGTCCCATCCGCAGTTGAGCGGGCCGTTCCGCCTGCCCACTCGATCCTGATGCAGGGAGAATATTTAGGCCCCACCGTAAAGGGACACCCCACCACCGGATGAATATCCGACTCCAGCAAGGCCGGTGCTCCCTGGGCAAACACCTTGGTATTAGTAGTAAATAGCACTGCCTGCCCCCCATGGGGACACATGATGAGGCTTGACGTATTTAAAACGTTTCCCGGCATTTTTTCACCTCATTTTACTTCAAATGCGCCGTTATTGATGTTCACCCCGGCGGCAGAAAGGACAATCTGGGTGGATCCTATTTTCAGTGTAATATCGTTGTCGGTCATGGTGATCTCCGCCCCCCCGGAATGGAGGAACTGAACCTTGCTCCGTTCATCATCCAGGATCACCTTGTGTCCTGCTGAAGTTGCAAGCACACGGGTCTGGGTACCTGCAGGATCGGGTATCTCCCCGCTTGCCCACCAGCACCCGGTCCAGATGGGACGGGAAGGATCTCCTGCCTCAAATTCTATCCACACACCGTCATCCTCCTCGGGCAGCACCACCAGGCCGTGGTTCTGCCCGGCAAAGGGTACCGAGGGAAGGGCCCAGGGAGATGCTTCGTCCCCATAGACCTCGGGAACCAGGGCAACAATGCGGCCCATGTTCTCAGGATCGTCAACATCCTGGACAAGCCCCCGGTATTTACCGAAATGACGGTTCCGGACAAATTCGGTCAATTGAACAATAAGGTTTTCCGTTTCACGTTCAGGCATCAGAATATGCTCCCTGCAAGATCATTTAAGCCTGCCCCTGCCCCTGGGGATCGGGCATTCCGCCACACGGTAAAGGACTGGCCGTAATTTGAACGATCTAAGGTGTGGGTCACCCGGGTGATCAGGTAATCACCGCTTAACCGGCTGTTGACCCCAACCACCTGTACCACACGATAGGGCTGTAAAACCCCATGGTAACAGGTACTGCGAACCGTTCCCGTGGCCTCAAAGGCATAACCGGCACTGGCGGCTTCAGCTGAAACCGCCTGATCCGGATCCACGGCCTCGCCCAGATGGGGGGGAAGAAGCCGGGTGCATGTCTGGGTTTCGCTTTCAAATGCAGCGTCCTCCCCCAAAAGTTCTAAATCCCGGAAGCTTGAGGTTCTTGTGATAACGGTCTTGTCCGTGATGCTGAGAACGGACGCCCGCACAGTGGACGGGGACTGGGCATTGTGCACGGCGTTGAAGGTCTCCATGTTCCGGTCCCGGCCGAGCAGAACCAGACCGGGCAGTCCGTCCGTTTGGGTGGGAAAGCCCTTGAAGCACCCCACACTTTGCCCCGGGCTCTCCCCGGGCAATAGATAGGCATGCATTCCCTGGCGTCTTGCCAATGTTCTCACGATCTGCATGGCGGTACCCCGCTGGACCACCATGGAAGGCAGCGAGCTTCCCGAAGCCGGGGTATCTTCGATATCTGTGGAGGCGATCTGCTCAAAATCCCCGAATATCCGGGCCGCAATTTCGTGATCCAGGAGATTCTCAAACCGTGAGACATTTTCCTCCCGGTTCAGGTACACACTGTCGTCCCGGACAGTCAGGGTGACGGCACTTTCTCCTGGCTCCGAGCTCATCCGGCTGTCAAATCCCGCAATGGGGCCGTCAATCAAAGCCACAAAAGCCCCTTCTCCAATCTTGATCTCCACCCGGACCCTGGAAAAAGAGGCCATGAAATCTTCATCTTCCCCGGTCCATGTTCCCCTGTCATCCACACGGATGGCCATCTTGACCCGGGCCTCCCAGGCCATGTCCACCTCCTGCTCCACCCGGATCTCATCCACCCTGTCCAGCTGTTCCCTTGTGGCGGGATTGTTGTTGAAGAACATTCTGTATTCAATGGCAGCCATCAGCTCTCCGGAACCTTGATGATACGTCCTGTCTCTTCGACCAGATCATCGGCCTGCAATTTTGAATTGGCATCGGCCAGGTGCCAGAACATTGTGGGGTTGTCATACCGGCTCCCAGCCATGATATCGAGCCGGTCGTTTCCCCTGACCACATGGGATTCACCTGCCAGGGCCGGCACCCTTCTGAGGGTTACGGCCTTTACGGTCCGGCCATCCTTTGTGACCGCATCCACAACCTTTTGCCGGTAATACCTGGACGATTCTGTAAACATTGCACCCTCCTAAAACGGGATGATATCAACCACCTGTTGGGCGGTATTGGCAAGGTTCGCAATGGCCTGGGCATCCTTTGCAAGATTTGAATACTCCATGGCGCCTTTTGCGATCTTGTCGTCGGAACACGGGTCGATGTTCATCACGGAAAACCCCAGGCTTACCTCTGCCTGGACCGGGTTCAGCAGGGGATCAAAGTGCTGTTCAGTGATGCCCATGGAATCGATGACAACCGGCAGCACCCGGGTCAATCCCCAGATGAAAAGAATACGGGGAAAGGTTTCCCTGGGAATGGGCTGGGTGGGCGACGTCTCCCCCCCGCCTGAAATCGCACTGCCGATGGCGTCCAGGGCCTCTCCGATCAGGCCGCTGATCCGTCCGGCAGGATGGACCATCTTTTCAAGGGCAGCAAGCTGTGGGCCGATGCCAAAGCCCCTTGCAAGGGAAACATCCCGGTTCAGCTGATCGGCAGCGCTGAAATGTGCGGTCAGTTGTATCCTTTCCACGGGCGCCTCTCCTGCCTGGGAGCGCTCCCGGCTGCCTGTACCCGCAGACCTTCTGGGAATCTCAATGTTCCGGGTAAGGCTCTCGGGATTGAACTGGAAGATCACCACATTGGGAATGGGTCCCAGGAAATCGCTTGCATACTCTATCAGGGCCCCTCTTAGTAAATAGGCCATGGCCTATCCTTCCTTTCTTGAGTTTGCGCTGTTTTGGGTTGAAATGGACTCGACAATCCGTGTGGCAATCATCCGTTTTACACGGGAGGGCGTTTCATCCCCTTTGATCTTCAACGGTTCCGGGGCGATCCTGTTGACCCTGTTATTCCGGCTGCCGGGTTGTTCATCCAGAAACAATCGTTCCCTGACAAGCTCGTCCAGCACCCCATGGCCCAGCTCCCGGGACAAGGTGCGGGCAAGCTCCGGGGATACGCCCCTGAGGCGAACTTCAACCCTGTCAATCCTGATGCCGGGCATCTTCATGTTCCATCCTCCTTACCAAATCAGCGTAGGGCCCGAAGTGTTCGAGGCTCACGGCCCTGTTTATCTTGTCATACTCCCTTTTCACCGCCACGATGATCAGTTCCATGGTCAGGGGCTCCTTACCATTGGCACCCTGGAGGCAGGCATTAAAGACAATGGAACGGATATGGCCGCCGGCCAGGGGAAATTGCCTTGCAAGAAAATTGAGATCAATACCGGAGCTGTCCAGGGCCCTGGGAATCACCTGGCGCCAGATCGCCTTCCTCTGTTCCGCTCCTGGCAGGGGGAAATCCACGATAAAGCGCAGGCGTCTCAAAAAAGCTGTGTCAAGGTCCTTTTTACGGTTGGTGGCAAGGATGGCCATGCCCTTGAACCGTTCCATGCGCTCCAGCATATAGCTGATCTCGAGATTGGCGTACCTGTCATGGGCGTCCTTTACCTCCGTGCGCCGTCCAAACAGGGCATCGGCTTCATCAAAGAAGAGAATGAGGTCGGAGGCGTCTGCCGTGTCAAACAGCTTCTTGAGATTCTTTTCCGTCTCTCCGATGTACTTGTTCACCACCTGGGAAAGATCGATCCTGAACATGGGCAGATTCAACCGGCCGGCCAACACCTCGGCGGCCATGGTCTTGCCGGTGCCGGGCGGCCCGCCGAAAAGCACGGAGATCCCGCTTTCGTTCCACGCCCTGGCGGTTCCCCATCCGTAATGCACCCGGGTGAGCCCGTTCATCGCCTTCACGATCTCCCGGAACTGGAGATCTTCCTTATAAGGCAGGACCAGCTCTTCATCTTCAAACCGGGGGATGACCCGCTGGGCAAGATCTCCCATATCCAGATCCATCTCCGCCCTGCAGGCATCAAAAAGATTCTTTTCAGAAATTGGCCCGGGCAGTTTTTCAAGCCCCGCGCAAATGCCGTTGATGGTCTCTTTTTCATACCGGAACCTGCGGGAGCATTCCTCAATAGCCCCTTCAAGTCCAAGGGTCCTGGCCTTAAGCCGATTCTCCCAGTGGGCGATGCGCTGGCCATAGGAAAACACGGGCACCTCCACCATGGGAAGGAGCAGATCAGACGGGATACGGCTCAAGTGATCCCGCTCAGTAATGCCAAGGAAGATATTGATGGGTATGGACCGAAGGGACAGAAAAGGGGTCCCCTGCTTCTCCCGGTTCAGCATGGCTGTCACATCCTGGCCAAGGAATAGATCCACCCCCTTAAGCCAGCAAACCACGGCAATGGTGTCCAGGAAATGGCTGTTTTCCGACAGATCCGGCACCCATTTCAACTCAACCACGTCCCGGTTTGCCAATCCGGCCAATCCACGGACCACCTCCACATGGGCCGAGCCCCTGGGCCCCAGGATGGGAACAATGCAAAGGGTGTCTCCATCCTGAAAATTCAACCGGGACGCCACCAGATGGGAACCCTCGGTGACGGCCCGGGCCGCTCCGCCATCAGTGGTTACGGTTGCCAGAGCCCGGGCAAGGGAAGACTTAGGAAAGAGCAACTGGTTGGCCACCAGGGCCGGCACCCGGACCGGGCCGTCCCAGTCAACGCCTCCATGGAGGGATGAACCACAGCCAATGGGGTGGAGCAGGCCGTAGCGAAACAGGGGGTGGAACGGATCGGAAAGCTTGAGCACCTCTTCCGGCTCATCCCACAGCATCTGGGCAAGGGCAAGGGTGGGATGGGTCATGGCCGGATCGTTGATGCAAGCTGCCATAACACTTCCGGCAGCACTGTCAAAAGCGGGTAACAGCCCCAGGGCAAGGACAAACGAGGCTGTAGTATCCAGGTCCAGTTTTTCCAGCACCCAGCCAAATGATCCACCAATGGAAATGCTCTCTGCCGGAGAACCTGGGTTACTTTGTTTTGCTTTACGTTCCACGGCTTTACGCTCCGCTTCCTGCAGCTGCTCCGTAAGGTAGGCAGCCGTCGGGTCAGCCACAAAGAACCTCTTTTTTTCATCCCAATGGCGGGCCATGGCAAGGCTTGCCGAAGCCTTGTCCATGGGGGGAGGAAGGCCACCGGCATCACAGCCCGGAAGAATACCCCGTTCATGCCAGGCCCAGCAGATCTCCCGCCTCAATCTCAGGGTAACCTGGTTCATCCAGTAATTTGCACCAGGGTCAGCGCCTTGGAGATCCGGCGAAAATGCAATGGTCTTTGGCTGGGTTCTGTTGGCTTTCATGGGACTGGCAGCTCCACTTCAGGACTGTTTTTTGCCTGCTGGCCGTTCACACGAAGGATAATGCGGTATGTTCCGGGCGGCACCGCATCCCTTTCCTTCATCTCCACCCTTATCCGGGTCAGTGGCGGTACCGGAGGCGAAGGGGGCTGTACCACGGTAAAATTAAATTCTTCGTCCAGCATCTTCACCACCGCCCCGTCCCTGTAAAGGGCCACCAGAATATCATCCCCTTCAACCGCCAGAAGCCGGCCGGTCAGATCGATGTTACCGAATACCCTTGTGGTTGCAGGGGGCGGGGGCGCAAGGGAAAAGGATAGCGTATCCACCTCAGCCGCCGTAAGGGTTGGCAGGAGATCTCCCACCAGGAGATTGCTGGACCGCTGCCTTCCCGTGGGCAGGGTCTGAACCACGGATACGGGGTGGCTTCCACCGGAGATGACGCTGCCAACTGCAAGATCACCATTGACCGAACATTCCAGACGGTCAGGCCATTGCCCCGTAACCGGCAGCACATGGGGGCCCAGGCGCACGGAAAGCCCGGACAAATTAAGATCGCTGCCAAAGAGGGTCAGGGTTTCATGGAGTTCAAACCTGGCTGGAGAGATACGGCTTATCCTCGGTCCCAGGAACGGCATGACTTGAATATCAATGCCCTCTTCACCGATGATCTCCAAGGGGGTCTGGGTATAGTCAACCCCCACAAGCAGGGAATAGGCGGGTGGCTGGCCCGTGGCAATCATCACGGGCCTGACCTGGAACCCCATGGAAAACCGGTATTTTTCATCTGCCCCCTGCATCAGTTTTGAGAGGAGATCGGCAGGCATTTCATCAAATGTGATCTTCAGGGGCTCGGGATTTACTCCCAGGGTTTTTAAGATATCCGGATCAACCGGACTTGCCAGGGATAGGAAGTTCAACTCCTGGAGGGCCCGAATGCCCATGCCCATATTTTCATGGGCCCCGATGGTGTCGCTGTTGCCCTCCCCGTCAAAGGCGGTCAGCAAATAGTGCAGGACCAGCCACAGGGGTTCCGGCTGGCCCGGTTCAAGGGATACATTCTTCAGGCTTGGATCAAAGGAGGTTTCATAGAGGAAAAGATTGAGCTGGTGGTCCGAGGTGCCGCTTGCCGGCGGTTCAGGTCTTCCCTCAGCCACGGTGAGGCTGGTCTTGATGCCGAGCCGGTCCACAAGGAGCTGTGTCACCTTGCCCATGGCTTTTCCTGTGTCCGAAAGCGCCATACTAAGATCTCCCTATCAGATTCTTATATAATGCCGGCCCAATCTTGAACCCCTGACTTCCCTTCCCGGCTTTGCCTTTGCCCCTTCGCCCTTTGGCTTTTCACGCCGGGGCTCTTCCCTGGGCCCCTCCACAATGAGACTGATGGTGCCGATGGACAGCTGATAATCCTTCACCCGGGGTTCAGCCGTGTGTCGTTTTTCTGTGGGATTTTCCCGAAATACCCTGGGGTTCTGCTGAACGTCCGTGGTGCTTTGGGGCAACGCTCCCGGGGTTTGCTGAAATTCGATGGTACTTTGCCGGGATTCCATGGGGTCTTGCCGGGACGCCGCCGGGCCTTGGGAAACCTGGCCCTGTTTCTCACCCCCAAATCCCCGGGGCCTTTCCTCCCTGGCGTTTAAACGCGCTTCTGTTTCAGGTCCCCCGGTCCCGGCAACCCACGCTCTCACCTCCTTGAGGGTGGATGACCAGGCCTGTGCCCCCTCAATGGGTTCGCCCGTTTCAGATGGGGGTTCAGCCACAGAACCTTTATCAACTGTTTGATTTGCAGCTGTGGTTTCCCCATGCAGGGACCGGGATCTTTCCAGGGGGGCAATGGTTTGTTGGGTCGATGGGGTGGTTTCAAGCCCTATTTCCCGGGGGAGGTCCTGCCCGGGCGTTTCCCGCTCCGGTTCTTCCCGGTGGTGGGAGTCTCTTTCCCTGCTCCGGTCTCTTTGGTTTCTATGGTCTTTTCCCCGTTTTTCCGGGCTCTTCCTCTCCACACCTTCCGTATTGATATACTCACTGTTTTCCTCCCAACCACCAGGAGCCTGGAGATCTTCTCCAATGATCCCGGATTGTTTTATGGGGATTTCATGGGTTTGGGTATCAACCGGCCTGATCTCTTCAAGGTGAATGGGCCTGGCAATCTCCCCCACCGTGGATCCTGCAGCGGATGGCCCGGTTCCGACATTTATGCCGGTTTGCCCGATTAATCTTGTGAAATACCCTTTCATCCCATCAGCCCCCTTGGTTTTCGATCAAGGACAGGTACTGCAAACGCCGCCATGGCGGAATGGAAAGAATCTGCTCTTCGCTCCAATGATAATGGGCGGCCAGACAATGGATGGTCCCAATCAGGTTCTCCTGGGCCTTGTGCAGTTCATGGAGCAGGTGATCTTCCAGATTGATGGCATAAAGCCCCTCCCCGTCACAATGGGGGCAATGGATCGTGAGGGTGAAATTGACCAGGGGGTCGATCTTTGTCATGGCCTGGTCAATGGTCCTGACCCATTGATCCGGTATGGATACTTCATGATGCAAACCAGGCTTTTCCTCCTTGCACCACAGGGTTTGGATCATGGTTTTAACGGCCCCATTTTCATCCGGGAACCAGGTTTCCAACCACCCCAGCTGGTCCCGGCCCGTAGGTTTCCTGAATCGAAGTTCCCGTCCATCGATCCGGATGGCCAAGGGATCCACATCGTCATTTTGATGCTGCAAAGCCACAATCTCTTCCATTGAAAACTCGATCTCCATGGGCTCCCCGCACATGCTGTTCAAACAGCGCGGATGAACGGGCAAACCTGCCCCCCGGCCTGACATGACAATGGCCAGCACACATTCGATCCGCTTACCGATTGTAAGGTCCCAGAAAAAGTCATTTTCCGGGGTTCCCTTGTTCCTATCCCGGGTGCAGCACGCCAGAATCCCGGTTATCAGGCAGGGGCGTCGCTTTTCATTGAAATCGATCTCAAGATCCTCTTTAAACAGTCCAAACGGTCGAAGGGACAGCTCCTTAACCGAATATCTGGTTCCAATGCTCCCGGGAACGGTTGGGAACGACACCCAATCCCCGTCCATTTAACTTGCAGCCGGGACATCCCCGGCTTCATCGGGTTCTTTGGTAGCAGGATCGCGCTCCCAGCCTTCAAGTTCAATCTTGAGGTTTTCAATGGCCACGGCATTGGCATTGGCATCCAGGTCCGGTATGGCCGTATACTCGCTGACCCAGCAGTCGTGGAGAAAATAACGAAATGCAACATGGCCCTTTTCGTTCATCACTTCCAGGGTCAGCTCCCTTTTATATTTAACGAGATCCATCCCCGCATCCCCGGAGTAGGGATGCACCATGTTTGCCCATTTCTCAAACTCCCTGTCATGGGTGATCCCCCTTTCCATGGTGATGCCGTCATAGGTGGTGCGGCCCGGGGATTTGTGGTCCGTGCTGTTTTCGCCACCCTCCCGGTGCTTCACAACCTCTGTTGTCCGTTTCAAGGCACCGACCTTGCTGACGCCCAGCACGGGTTTTCCGTCCATGACCACCCTGAACTTGTAGTTCTTATAGGGATCAATCCGGTGAGCATTCTTGACAAAACCTGTAGCCATTGACTCTCCTCCCTATTTTATAAGTCACCTGCAATCTGTTGGATCTTAATAATGACAAACTCGGCAGGCTTGAGCGGAGCAAACCCCACCTCGATATTGACAATACCGAGATCCCGGTCTGCCTGGGTTGTGGTCTCAGCATCGCATTTAACGAAAAACGCCTTATCCGGCGTGGTGCCCTGGAAAGCCCCCTGCCGGAAGAGCCTCATCATAAACGCCCCAAGGTTGAGCCTTATCTTGGCCCACAGCGGTTCGTCATTTGGCTCAAACACCACCCATTTGGTGCCCCGGAAAAGACTCTCCTCCATGAACAGGGCCAGCCGGCGGATGGGGATATATTTCCACTCCGACCCAAAGTCGTCTGCCCCGTCCATGGTGCGGGACCCCCAATTGACAATCCCCAGGGGAAACAGCCGGAGACAGTTGACCCCCTCTTTGTTCAGAACGCCGTTTTCCATGTCTGTCAGGCTGATTTCCAGGTCTGAGATCCCGATGATGTCCGCCTCGGTGCCGGCTGGGGCTTTCCAAACGCCCCTGTTTGAATCGGTCCTGGCCATCAGTCCTGCAATGGCACCCCCCGGGCCAATCTTTTTCAGCAGCCCGTTTTCCCGGACAACGATTCTGGGATAAAAAACAGCGGCATTGTCCTTCACAACCCCAATCCTCAGTTTCCGGATGCCCTTTGACGCATCGATCACCTTTGCATAGGAGGAGGACCAGCTGTCCGGCGGATCGATAATGAGAAACGCCCTGTTTTTTTGGCAATAGGCACTGGCAGGCCCCCAGAGACTGCGATATTGATCTTCAGTCAGATTTGAATCCCCCGGGATCACCATCAGGTTGAACAGGTCCACCAGATCAAGGGCATAAAACCCTGTATGGTCGGCCTCACTGCCTTTATAGCTTGCCGCATCCGGCGGCTCCCCCTCTATTCCCGGCACAGCAGCCCCGTGAAAGGTGCCGGCCCCGCTGCCCAGGGAATAAAACCGGGTGTTTGCCTTGAAATAGGCTCCGATATTATTTGTACTCGTGGTGATACCGGCGCTGAAGTTGTTCAGCCCGGATCTTTTCTTCAGGTAAAGCCTTGAACCGGCAACCGTTGCGGTCCAGCCAATCCCTTCATCATTTATGGCTGAAGCGATAATGGCCAGTTTCTCCCTGACACCGTCATAATTGGTCGTGCTTGTATCCACAAATCCTTCAGACCATTCACTCAAAGCCGCCGTGGTCTCAAGGGATGTGCCAAGATCGATGGTGTTTCCGTCCAGGTTGACGGTATCAAAATGGTTTTGAGGATGATTGGACAACGCATTCAAGTCTTCGAGGTCTAAGAAGGTCCCGCTGGGTGCAGGCCGAAGGGAGGAGTAACGGCTTTTTTCGATCCCGCCCTGTTCAGTGCCCAGCATCAATTCACCAGTCAGATCATTGGAAGACCCAGGCTGTATGACGATGGATTTCTGATCGGTGGTGGCGGATTCAAACCGCAACACCTGCAGCACAGGCGGTCCAACCGCAACCTGGGCAAATGACACATCAACGGTGGTTTTCAGTGCTGCGGGAAGTGCGTTGTCAACCCTTGTTTCGATATTGGTTAAAACGTTGGCCTCACTGGTTCCGTGGGGGAAAGCATCTTTCAGGTCCACTTCAAAGAACGAACTTCCGTCCACGCTGATCTTAAACTTATATTTGCCATTTGATTCTGCCAGGATATCCGAAAGCTCGTCCCTGTCGGCAACCGCAGTTCCAAACGGCCTCCGGGACTCTGAATAACCGGCGTCCGCAGCCGCCGCCTTGTACAGAACATCCGAAGCAAAAACATGTTCGCAGTCAACAAACGTTGACTGCTGGGTGATTAATTGGGGAGGGAATCTTGCGCTGTCAGGATCCATGGAGCAGTTCTGGTATTCTTCACTGGCCTTGACCGTGCCATCCAGCCCCAGCCTGTAGATACGTAAATTAAAGCTATCTTCCGGCCTTGCCGTGTTGTAGTCAACCTCCAAGGCAAGCTCGTTGCCCCACACCCCGATCTCTTTGGCAGTAAATTTTAAAACATCAATGGGGGCCGGAGCCTCATTTTTTAGAACCTCCGAAGCCTTTTGACCGGTGCCTTTTTTAACCAGCCGGATCACATGGCAATCCGTGCCGCCATTTTGAAAGAACAGGCGAACAGCGATATCCAGTTCACTTTCCGGATGGGGCAAACCAAAGGTTCTTTGGAAATCGGCATAGCTTAATATACGCACAGCCTTGTTGACAGGGCCTTCCTTGGCCTGGCCGAAGAATGCTGCAATTGAGGTGGCCACCCCGGTAATGGTATGCACCCCGCTTGGAATTTCCTGAATGTAAACCCCGGGATATGTTGGTGTAACTGGCATCGCAATCCCTCCCTTTCATATGTTCTTAAAATTCATGCACATGCATCAAAGGTATCGCCTTCGCAAATGTTTGAATAAAAGAATTTCTTAACCGGAAGCTGAAGGTCGGGCCAGATTATCACACCAGATTATCGCAATTGAAATGAAGGCTTCTTTTTAAAAATATAAAATGTTACGAATAGAAATTGGGACAATGAAAATTTACTTCGTCCAATAAAAAATATGCCCAAGAACCCATGGGATGTCAACAGCTTTTTTCTGGGCCACACCAATGAGACTTACCTGGAGGAGCAGCACAAGTTGACCATAGAACATGGCAACGCACACTTGACCCGGAACAGTTGATGAAACTGCATGAACCCTATAGTTGTTTGGGTTTGTAAGCTGTCATAAGTAAAAACCTGACCTACAGACCTCCCCTGTATCAGGATATCGTCTTTACTATTTACACCCCACCATTCCCTGGTCTAAATACATTTCCAACATTCCTTGTTTTACGGCTAAATGCCTGCCGATTACTTCCGGCAGGCCGTTATTCCCAGGTTAGAATTTGAACCTGCCGATAATTTCATTCAGCTTGGTGGCCATCTCCTTTAGTTCTTCAGCATTTCCCGAAACCTGGCTGCTTTTATCGGATATTTCCCCGGCGGAAGCGTTTACCGACGCGATGTCAACATTGATCTCGCTGATTACGCCCGACCCTTCCGCAATACTCTGGTTCGCATCCTGAATACCCTGGGACGCCAGGGTAACGTTGCTTGAGATTTCACTGGTGGCGGCAGACTGTTCTTCGATGGCGGTGGCGATGGTTGCAATGATATCGTTGATATCGTTAATTATGGTTGCGATGGATTTGATTTCAGTGGCTGTTTCTGCCGTTGTTCCCTGAACTCCGCTGATTTGCTCTTTGATGTCCGAAGTGGCATCGGCAGTCTGGCGGGCAAGCTCCTTTATCTCGTTTGCCACCACGGCAAAGCCCTTGCCTGCTTCTCCGGCCCTTGCAGCTTCAATGGTGGCATTGAGCGCCAGAAGATTTGTCTGTTCTGAAATGTCGTTGATGGTTTCGGTAACCGCGCCGATGGCACCGGCCGCTTTTCTGAGATGTTCCATTTTTTCAGAGGCTTTTGACGCCTGATCCACAGCTTTTTCTGAAATGTTGCGGGCCTGTTCCGAGTTCTGTGCAATTTCATTAATCGTTGCCGTCATCTCTTCGGCTGCAGAGGCAACCATATTGGTATTTGAAGTTGTCTCGTCCATGCTTGATGCAACTGAATGCATGTTGGTACTCATCTCTTCGGATGCTGCTGCAACCGCATTTGCCCGGGCTGAAGCTTCATCAGCACCGGATGACAGGTGTGTGGCGATATCCAGAAGCGTTTCCGATGAATCATTAACACTACCGGCATTTGAATGGATCTCACGGATAATCGCCTGAAGTTTATCCAGAAACGTATTAAGCCATGTTGCAAGTTCCCCGAGTTCATCATCACTCTTTATTTCCAACCGCTTTGTAAGATCCCCTTCACCCTCGGCAATGTCTTTTACCATGTCCGTGGCGGAACCAATGGGTTTTGCCAGTGAATTGGCGAGGAACAAACCACCCAGGCCAAAGACAGCGGTTAAGACAAGTCCGATGATCACCATGATGTACAGCATGGAATAAACCTGGGCCATGACCTCGCCCATCTTGATAAGCCCCACAAGTTTCCATCCCAGGTCCGGTGAGGTCATGACTTTTGCGGCATACGCCTCTCCGTTCAGTTCCACAAGCATATCCCCGGCGGAAACCCTGGCGAGTTCCGCAAATGCGGGAATGCCTGCTTCATCCATTTTTTTAAAATTAGTATCGCGATGGGCGGGATCCGCCAGGATCAGGCCATCATCCTGGATGAGCATCACATATCCGGTTTCACCGATTTTTATCCCTTTGATTAAATCGGTCAGGACACCAAGGGAAACGTCAATTGAAACAACGCCGATAATATTACCGCTCCTTGAAACGGTCCTGACCGAGCTGAAAACCGCATCACCCGTTGTCGATTTATAGGCCTTGCTGATGATCGGAGTGCCCGGACTTGCAAGGGCTTCCTTATACCACGGCCTGACCCTGGGATCGTATCCGACAGGCACTTTAAAATCAGTGACGGATGTGGTAAACCCGCCATGGTTGGTGCCCATAAATACTTCCACGTAATTCTTATGGCTTTCATCAGCATCGGAAAAGAGCTTCTGGATGTTTTCCTGTATTCCGCTTAAATTGAAATCTGAAATACTTTTGGGTTCTGAAATATCTTTAAATGAGGTCAAAGAATCGTCGGCAACAATAATATCAGGGTGGTTGGCCAGCATACTGGTGTTTGACCTGGTTTCGTCAATAAAGATGGAGATGGCTTTTTCAATTCCCCTGAGTTCTTCTCCGGCAGTCTCATAAAATTTGGCCATGAATTCGTTCTTGAAATTATATCCAAGGATTGTACATATGAGAACCAGGGGAAGAATGGTGGCGCAGAGAAAAGAAATTATAAGTTTTTTCCTGATCGTAAATTTCATAATTACCCCCTGGGAATTAATTTGTGGACAAACGTGATCCGGCCCCCAATAAGCCCCGGATAATTGCTTGGTTTGACAGAGTATTATTCACTCATAAAAGATCTTACGATATTTGTCAAAGCATAACCGCTTGAACATCAATAAAACAAGCGCAATGGAATTGACACCCCCGGCTTTGACCTATAGTATCTATGGATACAGCCTGGAAATAAAACCATGCCAGGCCCTGAAGGAGGATTTCAATGGGAACCCATAATCTTATCTTTCTCGAATTTCTCGAATGGTTTGACGAAACTGGCAAGGAACTGGTTCACCGGTTGCCGGAACAGGGCTCAGCCGACATCAAGTATGGTGCCCAGCTAACGGTACGGGAGAGCCAGGCTGCGGTTTTTTTCTATAACGGCAAAGCCGTGGGCGCCTTTGGTCCGGGCCGCCATACCCTTAAAACCGCCAATATCCCGGTGCTGACCAAGATCGCCAGTATTCCCTGGGGGCTTCACAGCCCGCTCCGGGCTGAAGTCTATTTTACTAATCTTAAAACCTTTACTAACCTGAAATGGGGCACCCGGGATCCTGTGGCCTTTAAAGATACCCAGTTGGGACTTGTGAGGCTCCGGGCATTCGGCATCTTTAACCTCAGAATTGTCCAGCCTGCACTTTTCATCAACCGGCTGGTGGGCACCCAGGGGATTTATACCACGGAAGAGATCGCCGAATACCTCAACCGGGTGGTGGTTTCGCGATTCAATGATTATATCGGCGAAAAATTCTCCACTATTTTTGACCTGCCGGCCCGGTATGATGAGCTGGCAAAGGGATTGTCCCAACGGGTCAGGGAGGACTTTTCGCGATTCGGCCTGGCCATGACCCAGCTGTATATCAATGCCATTACTCCCCCGGAGGATGTCCAGAAGGCCATTGACGACAAAAGCCGCATGGAACTCTTTGACGACATGAACCGGCTCATGCAGATGAAAACCGCCATGGCCATGGAAAAGATCGCCGAAGGGTCGGAAGGAATCGCCGATAGCGGCGCCCAGGCCGGCATGGGCATGGGACTCGGGGTGATGCTGCCGGGCATGTTTGCCCAACAGCTGTCAACCGGTAAGGAAACGGGCACTTCCCCGGCTTCCACCACCAGCTGCCCAAAATGCCGCAACCCCATTCCCGTGAATGCCAATTTCTGCTCCCAGTGCGGCCACCGCCAGGTGATCTTTGAAAAATGCCACAGCTGCGGGAAAAGCATCTCCCCGGACACCCGGTTCTGTCCCAGGTGCGGAAAACCCGTCCTGAAAAAAGAGGAAACCGGGTTCTGCACCAAGTGCGGTGCCGAAAACCTGATGGATGCTCTTTTCTGTAACCAGTGCGGAGAGAAAAATCAGCTTCCGGGTTGAACATCAATGTCCCCAGTGCGGGGCGCCTGCCACCCTTGGGGAGGATACCCTCTTTTTTGTATGCGGTTTCTGCCGGGTGAGGTCCTGCATCTCCCAGAAGGGATTCTTCAGGTATATGTTTTCCCTTTCCAAGGACGCCCCCAGGGAATGTGAGGTGGTTTACCTGCCCTACTGGCGGTTCAAAGGGGTCAGGTATGCCTGCCACCTGACAGGGGTTGAGCACCGGTTCATGGACATATCCGCCCTGGCATTAAAAGGCCACCCGGTCCATATTCCCTTTTCCCTTGGATTAAGGTCCCAGGCCCTGCCCCTGAAACTTGCCGCAAATGACACCCGTGGCAAATTTGTCCGGCCCCTTGAATTTAAAGCCACGATCATGGCGTCAGACAAACGCACAAGCGCCGCCCAGAAATCCCGGGAGCCGGTGTTCAAAGAAGATATCGGTGAGACCTTCAGCCTGATCTATTCGCCCTTTTATATCCGGAACAACCGTCTCGTTGACGGCATTTTGAACAAAGCCACCCGGGCAATGGTGCCCGGCGATCTGGATATCACAAGCTTAAGCCTGTGCAGGCCGGAAAAGGAGACCGTATTTATCCCGGGGATTTGTCCTTCCTGCGGCTGGGACCTTGACGGCCACTTAGATTCACTGGTGGTGGTTTGCAAAAATTGCCATACCCTGTGGCGGGCACGGGGCAGCCGGCTGGCAAAGATCAAATACGGATGTGCAAGACCTGAACACCCGGACCATGTCATGGTTCCCTTCTGGAAGATAAAGGCGGAGATGGCTCCCCTTGCCATGGCATCCTATGCAGATCTTGTCCGCATGGGAAACCTCCCCAAGGTTGTGCAACCGGAATGGGAAGACCAGGCCCTGTTTTTCTGGGCGCCGGCATTCAAGATCCGGCCCCGGACTTTTTTGGGACTAAACACCCGGCTTGCCATTGTCCAGCCCGATCCCCCCCTTGAAAAGAAGATCCATGGAAATGTACACTTGCCGGTCACCCTGCCCTCATCCGAAGCGGTCCAGAGCATTAAAATCACCCTGGCCTCCCTGGTGCGGCCCCTCAAAAATTTCCTGCCAGGGCTTGCGGATCTCAGGATCAGGCCGACAAGTATCACCCTTGTGTTTCTGCCCTTTGAACCCCGGCACCACGACTATTTCCACCGGGAGCTGAATTTCACCATCAATAAAAATATCCTGGCCCTGTCCGGCAACCTTTGACCGGGAGCACTTTTGCAGGGGCCGAAGATCAATGCCACGGCGTTTCAAGATACGGAGTGAGCAGGTCCAGCAGCCGCTTGTAATCAAAGGACTCTGCCAGGGGCTTCATGGCTGCGCACAGTTCGGGATCACGCGCTTCAATCCCTTGGATGACCGAGTTGATCTGTTGAATATCCAGTACGACCAGGGCATCTTTCAGTTCCCTGCGCAACGCCTCCGGAAGCAAGGCCAGGCGCTGGAATGCCGGGTCCCTTTCGGCCGGGGGCGCCCCGGCGGGTGGTCGCGCCTCCGGCGGTTCCTCCCCATAAAGATACTCCACCTCAATATGCCGTGCGATCGTCCCGAACAGCTGCTCCTCCCGGACCGGCTTCCCCAGAAAGTCGTCGCAGCCGGCGGCCAGCGCCGCTTCCCTCTCCTCCTCAAACACACTTGCCGAAACTGCAATGACCGGTGTTTTCCGGCCGGCCTCAATGGTTTTGATCCGTTTTGTTGCCTCCATGCCGCCCATCACCGGCATCCCCATGTCCATCAGGACCAGATGGGGCAGCCATTTTTCAAACACACCAACGGCCTCCTTTCCGTCTGCCGCCTCGCGCACCATAAACCCCACGGCCTCTAACATCTTGGACAGGACCGCCCGGTTGTCCGGGTTATCGTCCACCACCAGAATCCGCCGGGTTTCATGGCCCGGCACCAGGCCCGCGACTGGCCGGGCATGAAGCGGTTCCGGCGGTTGGACCGCGTCCCCGGCTCTGATATCGATCTCCAGGCGGAACACACTGCCTCTGCCCAAACGGCTTTTCACGGTAATATCCCCGCCCATCAAGCAAGCATACTCCCGGCTGATACTCAGCCCCAGACCGGTTCCTTCCCTTGTGATGCTGCCCCTCCCGGTTCGTTCAAAGGGCTCGAAGATATGGTCAAGTTCATTTTCAGCGATTCCAACGCCCGTATCCTCAACTTCGACAACAAGACCCGGGGCACCCGACGCCGCCCTTTTAAAAAGGGTACGCATTTCCACCCGGCCGCTCTTGGTGAACTTAATGGCGTTGCCCAGCATATTGATCAGGATCTGCCTCAGCTTGCCCTGGTCTGCCACCACATACCGGGGAATATCTTTTTCCCGCTTTGCATGGAGTTCCAGGCCATGTTCCCGGGATCGAAAGCGAAACATCTCCTCCATATCGTCCAACAGGACGTGCAGATCAAAGGGTGCCTGTTTCAGTGTGACCCGGCCGGCCTCGATCCTGGATATCTGAAGTATGTCGTTGATCAGGCCCAGCAGATGCTCTCCGCTGCGGTTGATCGTCGCAAGGTTCCTGCGCTGGGTGTCGCCCAGGGTCGGATCCCGCTGCATCAACTGGGTAAATCCGAGAATCGCGTTCATTGGCGTGCGGATTTCATGGGACATGTTGGCAAGGAACTCACTCTTGGCCCGGGTGGCTTTTTCAGCCTCCTCCTTGGCCTGCACCACCTGTCTTGTCCGGCGGGCCACCAGTTGCTCCAGGTGTTCCCGGTGGAGGGTCAGCTGCTCGGCCATATGGTTGAATGCCCGGGCCAGGTCGTTTATCTCGGTTATACGGCTGGACGTGATCCGCGCTACAGGGCTGCCGGCAGCCAGGGCATTGGCGGAAAGGGAAAGTTGGGAAAGCGGCCTGGTTAGCGCTTCAGAAAGGGCTGCGCCCAACAATAATGCAACAATCAATAATCCGGCAATGACCATGGATGCCTGGCTGCCGCCCTTGTAAATGCCCTCCATGAACACACTTTTCCTGCTGAGGACCACGATCAGCCATTCAGGTTGACCGGCATACACCTGCGCCCTTACAACCCATGTCTGCCTGGACAGGGGCGCGGCACTGACAATGTCGAAACGATAAGGGAGCCCATGGATGAACTGCTGAAGATCCGGGACTTGCTGCCGCAACACCTGAACCGCTTTTTGTACCACCGGCGGTATACCGCTCCCCTGAGCGCAGGGGGGGAAATGGGAGCCGACCAGCAGACGTCCCTCCCTGTTGATGATCAATACCTGCCTGGTGGCATCGCCGTAAGTGGCGCGCAATTCCTGATGAAAGGCCTCAAGGGGAGCGCTGTGGGCCGCGGCATAACGGCAGGGCCCATGGCCGGATAAAGGAAGCGCATGAACTCTGTCCAGGTACCCGGAAATAACGGATATTTCCAGGGTCTGAAGCTTAAGGGCCAACCTGCTGATGGCTTTTTCGCCGCTGCGCAGGGAGATATAGGCAACAGCACCGGAGGTAACGATCAGAAGAAGAACGACAGGTGCGGCGATAAAGATCCGTGTCGGGAAACCCGCTTGCGAAGCCTCCTGGAGATGGCCGGTTTTAACCTTGCCGCTTTGCCAGATGATCCTGCGCCCGCCAACGGGCCGCACCTTGACATACCCCTGAATATGCCCCCAATAGAGTCCCAGCCTGCGGAACAAGGGATAGGCGATAAGCATGGCCAGTGGGGCAAGTGCCCAGGTGACAAGAAATGTCGTGAAAATGGAGGGCGTAATTTTGGTGTAGGAAATACCGGCCGGAAAAACCCCTGACATTGGACCGCACACGAACCCCCAGTAGATGGGATAAAATGACAGGAAGAACAGAACAAATAACAGATACCGGCGCCAGGTTCGCAGCTTGCGAAAATCCGGATCCCGCCCAATCAGAGAATACGCCACCCAATGGAAGGCCGATATGAGCAAATGCCCGGGCAACCATACCAGCAGCTGTTGGAACGGGATGCCGCCGATAAGATCGGAAAGGATGTAGCCCAGTGGGATGGCAATAAAAGCTGGATATCCCAGCAGGACGGCACAGAGAAACACGGAAAGATCAGAGATCGACTCTAAACTCTGGGCACCGGGAACCAGCCATATATTTCTGCCC
Organism: Desulfobacterium sp.; assembly: GCA_030145245.1. Classification (GTDB taxonomy): domain Bacteria; phylum Desulfobacterota; class Desulfobacteria; order Desulfobacterales; family Desulfobacteraceae; genus Desulforapulum. The sequence goes on along the minus strand of JAQYWC010000004.1, from coordinate 12,946 downwards.
ACAAACCCTCCGCCCAGCATTAAGACAATGGTAAGGGCGATACTGACGATAAACCTGTTATCCGGGCGATAGTGCTCACGGGCAACACACCACCGGCCATTAACGTAAAAGGTGAAGCCGCCGTAGGTCGCAAGGGCCAGCAGTACACCTATGGCAAACCCCACAGGCCCCCATATTTCCATGAAAGGCAAGGGAATACCGCTGAACAAAGCATCAATCCAGAGAATCAGGTTCTTGAACCAGTTATAAATTGTATTCATTTTATCCCATCTCCCATGGAAAAATCCTGAATGCACAGATTTAACTATGATGCATGATTTCCCGTCAGGGTCAAGGGAATTCACCCGCGTCAGCCCTGGGTTAAGGAAACGACTGTCTTGACAACAACCGAAGAGAACTGCTACAGAAGATCAAGAAATCTCTTCCCCTTCGGCTGATGGGCAAACCCATTGAATATTTAAAAAGCTCCGGCCCGTCAATACGGCAGAAAAACTGGAAGTAAATGGAGAGAACCCATGAATAACCATGTCCCAGGCACGGCTTTGGATGATCTCAGCCACTACAATATCATGGTTGTGGACGATATCCCTGAAAACCTGCGCCTGTTGTCCAGAATCCTGGAGGCCCGGGGGGGACAGGTCCGGGCAGCACTCTCCGGCCCCATCGCCCTTGGGGCAATCAGGCACCAACTCCCCGACCTGCTCATCCTGGATATCCGCATGCCGGAAATGGATGGGTTTGAGGTCTGCCGCCGTATGAAAGCCGATCCGGAGCTCAGGGACATTCCCATCATCTTCATCAGTGCCCAACATGAACTGACCGATAAAGTAAAAGCTTTTTCCATGGGAGGGGTGGATTACCTGAGCAAACCCTTTGAAGCGGAGGAAGTGATCGCACGGGTAAAAACCCACCTCACCATAAGTAGATTGAAGCGCCGCCTGCAAAATACAAATGAAATCCTGGAGGAAAAAGTCAAATCCCGGACCGCGTCTTTGCAAAAAAGCGAACAGAAATACCAGGATCTTTATGATAACGCCCCGGACATGTTGCTGTCCGTTGCTGTAAAGGACTTCACAATTCTGGAATGTAATAATACCCTGGCCAGGGTAACGGGATATTCAAAGGCAGAAATCATTGGTCAGCCCATCTCTCACTTATACACAGCCGGGAGTTGGGAGTACGCAAAAACAACATTGTTACCCCTCTTTATACAGACAGGCGGATTCGAAGACATAGAGCTGCAGTTGCGAAAAAAGGACGGAACCATCATGGATGTGCTCGCGAATGCTTCGGCTGTCCGGGATGATCAGGGCGAAATTATACGCAGCAGGTCCAGCTGGCGGGATATTACAAAACGGAAGAAAGCGGAAAAGGAGATCAGGTATGCCCGGAACCTGATCTCCAATATCATTGATTCCATGCCGTCGATACTGGTTGGTGTGGATCCCGGCGGCAGGGTAACCCAGTGGAACCTTGAAGCACAACGGGCGCTGAATCTTTCCCCAAAGGAGGCCCTGGGGCAGCCCCTGGCCACTGTCTTCCCGGGGCTGGCCACCCACATGAACCATGTGGACGAGGCATTGATAATGGGGGAAGTCCGCTCCTGTCTGAAGCACCCCCATGACGAAAACGGAACAATCAGGTATGAAGATGTCACCATCTATCCTTTACTTGACGGCATCCAGGGTGCGGTCATCCGCATAGATGATGTCACCCGTCGGGTACAGATGGAAGAGATGATGATCCAGAGCGAGAAGATGCTTTCGGTGGGGGGGTTGGCGGCAGGCATGGCCCATGAGATAAACAATCCCATCGCCGGCATGATACAGACAGCCAATGTCGTGGCCAACCGCCTGGGGGAAAAGCTGGATATCCCTGCCAGCCGGAAGGCTGCCCGGGAAGCAGGCACTTCACTGGAAGCGATCCAAACATTCATGGAAGCCCGGAATATTATGCCAATGCTGTCAACCATTCAAGAATCGGGCTGCCGGGTTGCTGAAATTGTGGAAAATATGCTCAGTTTTGCCAGAAAAAGTGACACCCAGGTATCATCCCACAGCCTGTCCCGGCTTCTGGACAAAACCCTGGATCTTGCGGCCACGGAGTATAACCTGGAAAAGCGATACGATTTTAAGAAAATCGAGATCAGAAGAGAGTATAACGACGAAAATTGCATAGTACCCTGCGAGGGAGCCAAGATCCAGCAGGTTCTGCTCAACATCCTCAGAAACGGCGGCCAGGCCATGCAGGAAGCAAAAACCACAGCCCCGCTCTTTATTCTCCGAACCCGGTTTGAAAAAGACCGGAACATGGCCTGCATGGAGATAGAGGACAATGGACCCGGTATGGATGAAGAAACCCGCAAACGGGCCTTTGAGCCTTTTTTCACCACAAAACCAAAGGGAACGGGCACCGGCCTGGGGCTGAGCGTGTCCTATTTCATCATTACGGAGAATCACGGGGGAGAGCTGGCCCTTGAAACCCGGCCCGGCTATGGCGCAAAATTCATCATACGCCTGCCTGTGTCAGGGCCCAAAAGACAGGTTCCCTGAATCCTTTACCCCCCGATTTCCTGCAGCAAAGGCAGGTCCAGCCTTTCCCCGAGCCAGGCGAGCCCCTCTTTTTTCACCCCTGTCACCCCCCGGGGTGCCCCCTTGAGAACTCCCTGCTTTTTCAGAACAGCCAACCGCAGGGGATCGGCAAACTCCCTGACACACCGGAACTTAATGGCCAGCAGGGGTTTTTCGAACCAACCGGCGATTTCAGCACGGGTATAAACCGTTCTTGTGCCAAGATACCTGACCGCCTCATCCGGGCAGGACGGGACCAGGGTCTCCTCCACCACTCCCATGGCCGTGATACCGGCACCGCCCCGGGTTCTGTAGATAAAAAGGTTGTCACCCGGGGCAAGCCGCTTTGCCGAGGTGTGGCACAGGCAGGCCTTGCGGATACAGTTTCCATGGGGACCGGGTTCAGGAAACAGGCTCAACTGCTCTTCAAGTTCCGGGAAAAGGGCCTGGTGACAGGTGGGCCCCAGGGGAAGCACCCAGCTTAAATTTCCATGGAATGATACGGCCAGGGGCCCGAAACAACGATGAAACTCAAAGGGGCTCAGCTTCTCAGCCCTATCCTGCTCCCAGGTCAAAAATTTGTAAAAACCGGGCCTGGCAAGGTCATTTTGCGGGTCTGCCGGCTTAAACCCAAACGGCTCCCCAAAAGCGGCAAGGCTTTTCTCTCCAACATGGGCCAATAACCCAATCTCCTTATCCCGGTTTGCCCGGGCATGGTCAAAGACAGATTTCAGCAGAAGCTCCCCATACCGGCCCACGGGATAAGGGGGAACCACACGGAGCAGACAGACCGTCAGCACCCCGCCCTCCCTTTTAGTGACGCAGATCCCGGCAATGGCGGAACGGCCGGGCGACCTGACCACAATGGCGTCGCACCCCTCCTCCCGGTATTTTGCAAACCTGTCACCTGAATCATCATCCCAGAAGATGGGATCCTTGTCCCCCAAGGCGGAAAGGGGTACCCGCTCCATCTCCGGCCGGACCATGGGGGTATTTCCAAAAAGGTCTTCCAAAAGGGTGACGGCATCGCCCAGGAACAACACCCGTGTTTGCAGTCCCAGGTTCCTTGCCTTACGGTGCAGGGCGATCCGCTCGGTCACAAAAAAATCCACGGCATCAGCCGCAACCGCCGCCAGCAGGCAGTTTTCGGCATGGTCAGGGGAACCTTTTTTTGGAACCCCCATCCGGCCGGACCCGAAAGTTGACTCGAGGGAAAGAGACTCCACCAGGCCGTAGGTTGCCATGTGCTCTTTGATCCCATGGGCCCTTTCCCCATGGTAATTCATCTCCACATGCTCAATGGATACGGGGTGGACCCAGAGGGAGCACCCCGGTTTCCTGCCCAGCCGTTGAAGGCGCAAGGCGGAATAGGTGTGGATCCCGAAGTCATTTACACAACCCGGTTCCAGGGAAAGAACAATGTCCGTATCAACTAAAATCTTCATTTCGATTTACCCGGCCCCATACAGAATCTCCTCCGTCAAAGATACCTGTCTATCAGTGATTCGACCCTGCTTCAACCTTTTATCGAATGTTTGATTGATTATCCGGAAAAAATGAATTAGTTTTTATTAGGAACAATGATTCTGAACAGGAGGTACAACATGCTTTTTAAAAAGAAAAAACTTTCGAACCGTTCTTCCAGTGATCGCAGAAAGGCTGATCATCCTGAAAAATTCAGTGTTGAGCGAAGGGTTGCCACCGAAAAGAGAAAAGAGTGGCAGCGGGTTACGGAATGGACAAGTTCACACAAACCAGCTAAAAAAGTCGATCTGTCTAAAATCGATATACTTGCACCCTGACAGCAAGTACAATTTGACAGAACCGTCACCTGCTGTTAACCCGCACTCAGGACCGGAGAGTAAAGGCGGTATATAACCGCCGCAGAAAAGCAGAGCAGACCCAACAATATTCCTGCGTTTATAATATTTTTGCGGTTTTCATCTTTTACCAAGAACTCTTTGACAACACTAAAGATAAAAACAGCAAAAAGCCCCCACATAACCGGCGATGACAGCAAAATTTCCGTGAACTGGCTGTTCATCAAAAAATTACTATCCGGGTACAAACTGGAACTGATCTCTTTAAACGTTTCTTTTGAAGCAACCATACTCGTATACCCGGCAACCATAAACAATTGGAGAAATATCAAAAAGATATTAAACATCGTTTTGGCCACCTTACCAAGTCCTTCAAGATTGAACATAGAGCGTACCTCCATATTGTTTTTTTCAGCCTTGCTCACCCCTCCTCTTTAGCCACTCATATCCCGCTGTCATTACCCTTCAGAGATATGGACTTTTTTGACCATAACTTGTTACCATCACCGTTTTTTTTGCAGATATGTTGAATTTATCCTGTCAATCGTACCATCTTCTTCCATCCCCCTGAGTATATTACTTATTGTTTGAATAAGTTTCTCTTTGTCCTCAGTTTCAGAATGTTTTGAAATCACCAGATACGCCCCCCTCGGCTCCCGAACCGCTTTGGGCAGCGGAACTATTTGCCCGGACAAATTCAGTTCCTTAATAGTCATCCAGACCTCATTAATATTGCCCACAACACCATCAATTCTGTCGTGGACGAGTCTTTTAAAATTAAGTTCCATGGTGGCTTCCAGAATGAAGATTTTTCTTTCCTTTTCAGCTTGTTCAAATTCGCTGCTGATATGGAAACCTAAATTTTTTCCAATTCTTTTTCCATACAGATCCTGAATGTTGTCAAATTGAAATTCCTTGTCTTTTTTTACAAAAATATTATAGGTACTCTTGTGAAGCGGCGTATGCACATAATAGGCAAATTTTTCTCTTTCCGGGGATTTGAAAGCGGCAAAGGCACCGTCTGCTCTTCCATGCTCGGTATAGTGCATGACTCTTTTCCATGGAAGAAGTTCTATTTTAATTTTCAATCCCCCGCGATGGGCCATTTCATATATTATATCAACATCAATACCTGTTGGTTTTCCGTTTTCAAGGTAGGAGTAAGGGGGAAAGTCAGCCATGGTGACAAAATCCAGGGGTTCCTGTGCATATATATATGATATGCTGAAGAATAAAAATGCAAAGATAAATAACAGATGTTTGACGCTGCGTATCATAGAACCTTCAGGTCTCATTGTCTTTAAACTTTTCAGCCGTGGCCACAAAACTTTCCTTAATTGTAACAAAAGCATCCACGATGTCAGGAGCAAACTGCTTTCCCCTCTGGGCACAGATCAGGGCAACAGCCTCTTCATGGGAAAAAGCCCGTTTATAGACCCGGGCACTGAGCAGGGCATCATAGACATCAGCCAAAGCCATGAGCCGTGCAGACAACGGAATATCCTCCCCGGAAAGCCCCTCAGGATACCCGCTGCCATCCCATTTCTCATGGTGAAACCAGGCGATCTCTTTGGCGATATCCAGGAAAGAATGAAACCCCAGCCGTTGAACCGCCACATCCAGGGCCTGGGCCCCAAGTTCAGCATGCTTCTTCATGATCTCGAACTCCCCACGGGTCAGCCGGTCCGGCTTAAGCAGAATGGCGTCCCGGATCCCCACCTTTCCGATGTCATGGAGCGGAGCCGAGTTATGGAGGGTTTTTATCATAAAATCAGACAAGACCTCCCGATAGGGCTCTTTTTTCCGAAGCTCTTCCGCTAGAAGTTTCACATAGGTTCTTGTTCTCTCGATATGGGCACCGGTGTCAGGATCCCTCACCTCAGCCAAAGCCGCAAGGGCGACGATGGTGGCATCCTGGGTCTCAGCCAGCTGAACCGTCCTCTCATCAACAAGCTTTTCAAGATGTTCGTTAAGATGCCGCAGCCTCTTTTCCGTGACCCTCAAATCCGTGATATCACTGCCGGCAAATATGGCGGACAGATCCCCGGCAAACGGCGAGATCACATACCTCAGGTACCTGCGGTCAATCACCACCTCCTCCATGGACCGCCCTGTCTGCGCTCCTCGTCCCACATAATCCCCGAACCCCCTTGGCAGAATATCCTCCAGGGCCAAAGTCCCTTCAAAGGAATCAACCAGATCCAAAGCAGCAGGATTGGCATACAACACCTCTCCCCCCTCCCCCACCTTGACCAAAGGGTTGGGGTTAGTTTCAGGAAACCGGGCAAGAATCTGTTCCTGCCGGACATATTCCGACTTCAGAAGCTCATCATGCTCTTTTTCATAAAAAAACGATCCCAAAAGGTACATGACAAACCACAGAAATCCCGGAACCACCAGTGTCAGACCCAGCCAGAAGAAAGTGATCAGATTCATCTCCCCGGAATTAAATAAAAAGGGAACCAGTAAAATCAGAAAGGCCCCCCCGGCAACCACAGGCGCCTTGGCAAAAAACATCCGATGGTCCCCAAACCCGCTCCGGTCCGTTACATAGCTTTTGACCATCCGGGAAAGAATCAGCTCACAATAGGTATAATCCAACTCCAGGATGCCGGAATCCGGGGAAAACCGGATATCACAACAGAACCTGTGAAGCCCCTCTTTGCCAAGCATGCATCCGGCCATGCTTTTTCTTTTACAGGAATCACAGCGGCATGGATAGGTGGCCCCCGCAAACAGCAAATCAGACACATGACGGTATAAAAGCAGGGCCTTGAGGATCTGGTCGCAATCCAGGCTGGTATTGAGTCGCATCTCCCTGATTCCCATCTTCTTCAAAAGAACAGCCAGATCATTGGTTCCGGGAAACCTGTAAGACCTGCCCCCTCCCTTCCCGGATACAGCGGATCCCGCACCCGGATCCGTTTCCAGGATCAACCGGAGCCACCTTTGCCGTTTTGCCACAAGTTCCGGGAATATCTGGTTTTCCAAATGGAGGGTCAAAGGTCTAGCCGTAAGAACAAATTTCCTGAACCTCAATCCAAGCCACAAAAGGGTTACCATACCCACCAGGGAATTTACCCCCTGGCAAGCCTTTCCCAAGGCGCCGCAAGGCACCTCTGCAGCCTTTTCGCCGATCAGCATCTTTTTTCGGCTGTCAAGAAAATCTAAAAATTTCATCTTTCCCCCGAAGGTGCCTCTGACAATATTTTACCGGGAGTATGGGCGTCTGAGAATTGTTCGCTGAGTATCCCTGGAGTTTAACACTTTTGGACCCCAGCCTGAAATCATTTGTTAAAAACTTTGGTTTGGAGAAAGGGAGCAGCGCTATCAGGGGAAAGGCACTGGTACTACTCAATATGCCTGCAATCAAAAAACAACTCACCTTTTTCAAGGAATGAATCAGGATAATACTCGACCAGACTGATTCTGGCATGTTTTGGAAATCTTCCCGGTGTTTAACAGGAGTCGCTTAAGGCATGCATGAACAATTTGCTCGCTTTGTCTTTGATAGCGACCTGAAAATTATTAATAAACTGCTGGCCATTAATCGTTTGCACGCTATGGGTCATGACCCAGAACTCATAATCGTCTGTCTGGCTGAGCAGTATCCTACCGCCGGGTTTGTGCTTCATTTCTGTAAGTACTATCTTAAAGGACTTAGCGGCATGTTCAATACCTTCGAAATCACTATAATAAATACCGCACTGTAAATGCAGGGGAATTATGGCTTTACCGTTCTCTTCCGTATAGGAAGTAAATGAATTAACAATTAAAAAAATGACGATCAGGCAGTTCAATCTAAGCATTTCAAATCTCCCCTGACATAGGTTTTGAACTTTGAAAGGGTCATCATTTCGCTTTGGTTGGCACAGTAACAATATCCTCCAGTTAATAGTTTATTCTCAAAATAATGACTTAAGGAAAAAGCGCCGGCCACTACAAGTAAAAAAAAGAACATCAGAAAACGGTTAGCCCATGTTTTTCCAGTTTCTTGCCATTGAAATAGAGATAACACATGGGTCACAGGAACAACAGTCATCATTATGTATAAGCCAATGAGGTTTTGTACAACGATACGATCGGCGCCAACGTTTATTTGTTGAGCTATATTGTTCCACTCAGTAAAGACATAAGAACAGGCAACTATTGCACTAATATCTAAAACACCGAGTATTATGTGTGCTGTAAGTTTATTCATATGCTAATAGAACATACCTAAACCGACTGGTCGCCCATTCATAATTTGCCATTTTAGTCGTCGTTCGACCTGATAAAGTTTTCGTCCAAATTCTCCAACTGAACGATCATAAGCATCATCGAGTGCTTTAATCAATGCATTGGTAACCCCAAATTGTCGATCCAATGCATCAAGCGCTAATGCAGTTGGGCGCCTACCACAATGGCGACAACGAGTGGGCCTAACGCCAGTGTTGTGAGTGTTGCTGTGGCAGTTGCTGCTAAAGAAGCAATAGCAGATGCAGCGCCAACTTTAGTCAAGTCAGTTGCGGTGTGTCCTATCAGTTGGATCATAGTTTGCTGATCACTGAGGATATAATTCAATACATTTAAAGGAACGACCATAAAAATGGTCAGACGCGCACCTGCCATAATAATCCGGTTAACGCCCACTTTGCCAATCGCCATATCAACAACCTTGGGATTGTTGGCGAGGTAACGTGTAGCTGTAAATATTGAGCGGTTCCCCGCATAACCTTTGAATATGACGTATTGTTTTCCATTCATGGCTTTTAAAATGACCTTACCATCAATGCCAAGATCTTTAATCAGTCGTATTACTGTACGAATATCGAGCAGTGCCGAAGCATTATTGGCGCTAAAACGGACTGTTTCTCCAACTGTTTGCTGGAATTTTTCCCCTGTAGTTTCTTCCCAAGCTTTAATCAACTCTGAAGTAGAAAACATATCAAGGACTTGTGTGTTTTGCTTGATCTTGTTTTTAATTTCAAAAGACTTAGACATATTGCCCTCCTATATTTTTTTCATCAGTAATGCCCGAGTGGATTCATACTATCAAAAAAAAACGGTAAAGAGCATTTCTCGGAAATGCCTTTTCTTGAGTCTCATGAACACAGATCATTATTTTTTCAAACTGAATGAATGAGAAGAAGTCGATTTCAAATCTTATTGTTATAACAAAAAAAAACGTTCTCCGGCAATTTATTTTTGGGGGATTAATCACAACCCTCCCTTAGGATAAAAGTCCATACATCCATTCTGCAAAAATACAGGCTGATATCTTTTGATATCATTCGGTTCAACAATCAAGAAACGATATAGGCACCTCCCCTTTTATGGTAACATCGATCGGAATGATCGTGATCGTTGTTGTTGTCTCCTGCAAGCGAAATTTTACAGTTTTTGTCAATCGCTGCTGGTATGGATAGATCAAAGCAAGTTTGTCAACCTTATAACGGGTAGCATAGGCGTTCATCTGATAAAGATCAACCTGGGATATGCCAAGTCTTTTTTCTTTTTCATCAAGCAGCTTCCATTTGGCATCGGCAATTGCAATCGGATGATTCTCTGGCCCAAGAAAGACCATATCGGGCTTCATCAAAAAAAGTTTCCCATCATTATCAACACGCTGTGCCAGATATTTTTGCGGGCCCTGTTCCCACATCTGGATTCCTGCCGTCCAGGCTATATGTCGCATTTTTTTTGCAACATATGCCTCAAAAAGCCGGTTCATATCAAAGAGCACTGAAAGACAAGTATTCTGTCCGGCAACGACATCAGGATGCAGGCCTTGGACAAACCAGCGGCATTGCTTGAATATCGCCTTGTACCGGCTTGTGGATCGATCAAATTGTAAATTCTCAAACAGATGAATATCCACTGGGATATAACCGATATCGGCAAAACGCATTAAAAGTTCGGTCAATCGCTTACGAGCCTCGACTCCGAAAGTTACCTTTTGCATCGATTTTAAAACGGATTTGATAATCCGATTATGAAGATTATCATTGCTCAATTCATCATACTGGCAATACAAACGTTCCCTATGGGCAAAGTTGTACTTGAACTGCAACTCTGTTTTTAGCCTTCCGCGCAACACATTCAGATTCTCTTTTTTTTCCACATAAAGACGGATCATTCCCTGCATAAGTTCGGCATGAAGCTGATCACAAAAATGGAGGATGAAGATGTCAAGCAAGGTGTATTTCTGCAAACCAATGGCTGCACTGCCCCCCCTGAACCGTGGCAACCGTTTGGCTTGAACAAGCATACGGACAAGTGCTTGCCTGCATGCCCCGGGTTCTTTCTCTTTCCCGTAAATTTTAGGTAATATTTCAAGGGTCAGGCCACCAAGAGAGATAACACCGCAATAATGAGCAAATTTTATGGACCGATGTCCCCAGGAAAACGATCCCGGTCGTTGTCAAGAGAGTTGTCGTCTGAACCGTATTTATTTTCCCCTACACACCCCTGCTTTTTTAAAACATGTTCATAAAATCCAGTAAAGGCAAACCCTTCGGGTGCTCGCACGCTCGCAGCCTTGACAGGATTTTCTGCCCATGTTGTTTGTAAGCAAGGTGTGTAAGGATGAAACCATGATCCTCATGCTTTTGCAACACTGTGCTGCTGCTCTTTATCTATGGTCTTCTTAGGCTCTGGATTGAGATTTACTTCTGTGATCATGTCCCAATTCCGGATGTTACGGCTCCAACGTTCCGGGGTTCTCTTTCTGGCCTTCTGGTAAACCTTTTCCCGGTTTTCCAAAATCGTCTTATCTATGCCTTTATGTCGATCACTGGGAGTGACAAATTTTATTCCGCTGTGCCGATGATGGTTGTTGTACCAGCGTACGAATTTCAATACCCATTCTCTGGCCATATCTATTGTATCAAATGGTTTTGACGGATAGACGGGGGTATATTTCAAGGTTTTGAACAGTGCCTCTGAATATGGGTTGTCGTTGCTTACCGATGGACGGCTAAATGATGGAATAACACCAAGGTGCTGAAGGGTCGCCAGCATGGTGGCTCCTTTCATTGGAGAGCCGTTATCAGAATGAAGAACAATCTCTTTCCCGCCGACGCCTTCTGATAAATAGGCACGCTTTACAAGCTGTGAAGCCAAATCGTCATTCTGTTTATCATGGACTTCCCAAGCAACGACCTTGCGACTATAAATGTCTGTAATCAGATATAGATAATAAAAAACACCTTTGATGGATGCTGGCAAATAGGTAATGTCCCACGTCCAGATTTGATTCGGTTCTGTTGCTGTGAAACCCTTTGGTCTGTTGCGTTTACAAGTCTGGCTCTTCCCTCGATGTGTCTGCTGCCCCTGTTCATGCAGAGTTCTGTAAAAACTTGATTCAGAGGCTACGTAAACACCCTTGTCCGCAAGCATGGGAACAATCTGTGACGGAGGAAGACTCTTGTACTCTGGGCTGTTGCAAAGTTTCAGTATTTCCTGTTTCTCTTCTTCAGATAGTTTGTTTGTTGGCACCCTTTGGGTGTATCGGCGCTGATCCTCTTTTGCATTTGCCGCCGGCTTCTGCCATCTTTGTAGTGTCCGTTCAGATATTCCCAATATTTCACAGGCTTTGGATTGCCGAGCGCCAGCATCACAAGCTGTTTTGACCAAGGAGATGGCCTTCTCCCTGTCTTGGGACGAGATCAATCGTCCTCTTGATCCCCCCAGAGTTCCTGGGCTTTTTTTTTTAACACAAGAAGGGCTGCGGCCTCTGCCAACGCCTTTTCTTTTCGGGTTAATTCTTTTTCAAGAGCCTTGGTTTTCCGTTTCAGATCTTGTTCCGTTTGTTTTGCCTTTTTCAAATATTTGCGGTCAGGGCTGTTTCTGCAACCTGAGATGCAGTCTCTTTTCCATTCTTCGAGCTGGTCTGGGAAAATTCCATTTTTACGGCAATATTCGCTCTTTTCAGCCTCGCTCATCGGAGCTGTTTGTAATAACGCTTCAAATTTTTGTTCGGCTGTCCATTGCCTGCCCTGTTTTTTGGAACCCACTGTTTCTCCATTCTTCTTTTTGTATTTTCTGACCCAGTTTGACACCGTTGACACTGGGATATTTGCTTCTCTGGCATAACTTACCGCAGAACGGTTTGGATTTAAAAGGATTTTTTGAATAATGTTCTCTATAAACTCTTGGGTGTATCTCGCCATCACTGACCTCTTTGTCGCCCTATTCAAATTGAATCGTTTCGTTCTGGGTTGAGGCGACAACTATCCTGCCACATAGGGTGGGCGTTACAAGGCAGGGACACTGATGAAGTTGGCAGGTGTTGCCGCCAAGCAGAAAAAGAAATTTAAAGTGACGACAGACAGCAAGCATAATTTGCCAGTGGCACCGAATCTATTAAATCGACAGTTTGAAGTGAAAGAACCGGACAAGGTTTATGTTTCAGATATTACATACATTTGGACCCACGAAGGATGGTTGTATCTGGCCGTAGTCATAGATCTTTTCTCGCGCCAGGTTGTCGGTTGGTCCATGAACAAGCGGATGACCACAAAGCTGATCATGGATGCCTTGCAAATGGCAATTTGGCGTCGTTCGCCTGCCCTG
>JAQYWC010000082.1 GCA_030145245.1 Desulfobacterium sp. | reverse complement strand
TTTCATCTGGGCTGCAATCTCTTTGTGTGAACCAATACCCATGAGTGAAACTGTAGGAATAAAAAATCCGTAAACTGCTTCTCCGTTTGACATGTTCATGCTCCTTATTAAAGTTTGTTCGTTATTGACTAAAATTAACATTGCTTGAACTTGATTGACTATAAAAGCAAGAACAGGGCCAGAGTGTCCTTTTCGGCTTTAAATTTGTCCGTTTGTTTTGATGTGATTGGGTAAGGGGTTGAAATGAGAGCGGAAAGTGAATTAAATTCAGGTGGATAATTATTGTTCCCGGGGATAGCCTGGGCAAACTGCTTTTTAATCCCGGGGAGGGGAGGGGGCAATGTGACCCAATGGGGGTGTCCGGTTGTGTCAATGGGTAACACTATTTCTGTAACTGTCATTTTACTGTGGGGGAGGATAAGGGCTGCTGGAAGAACCATGGTCCAAGGCCCGGGAGAGGCCTTGGATCGCGGCTTGGGTAAGGCTTTGGGATCAGGCCTTGGACATGTACTTCTTTGTTTCCGTATTGATCTTGATCATCTCGCCCGGCTCAAGATATTCCGGGACCTGTATCTCAACGCCATTGGAAAGGGTGGCCGGTTTGGTCCGGGCCGATGCGCTTGCCCCCTTGATTCCGGGGGCTGTTTCAGCTAGTTCAAGCACAAGAGTCTTGGGGATTTCAACGGATACCATGGTGTCATCGATGATCATGGCAATGAGGCCTTCCATGTCGTCTGAGATCCAGGCAAGTTCATCTTCGATGGCATCTTCGGAGATCATGTACTGGGAATACTCTTCGGTGTCCATGAATACATGGAGGTTGCCGTCGGGATAGAGATACTGCACCGGCTTTCTCAGGATATCCGCCCCGGTGAGCATGTCATTGCCCTTAAAGGTCTCTTCATGCTTCTGTTTGGTCCTGACATTGTTGAACCTGACCTTATAAAGGGTGGCAGCCCCCCTTGCCGAGGGAGATTTCACATCGATATGTTTTACCATGTATACGTCGCTGTTTATCTCCACAACGTTCCCTTTTTTCAAATCACACGCCTTGGGCATCTTTTTTACTCCTAACCTTATTGGTATTCATGATACTGGAATCTATATTTTAAAAAATAGTATCCATATCATTCAAGCGTGAACTTTAAAAGCATATGGATAAAAAAAGATGAAATATCAGATATAAGCGTCCTAGGTTGTGAGAAAATCCCTGATAAGATCCGTTGTCTCTTCGGGCTTATCCTCAAAAAGATAGTGGCCTGCATCCTCAAAAAAATGGAGCCTGGCCTTGGGAAACCTGCGTTTCCACTCGTCCAGAAACGGGATGTCAAAGACAAAATCGTGTTTTCCCCAGAGGATCATCATGGGCCGGTTTTCAAGGCGGTTGAGGTGGGTGTCCACCCGGTTGACCAGATCGTAGCTCGGATCTTCAGGGGAGAGGGGGATATCCTGGACAAACCGCAGGGTGGCAATCCTGTTTTTCCAGGAGTTGTAGGGTGCGGTGAGCCCCTTTTTCACATCCCCGGAAAGGGGCTTTCCGGGTGCCATATACAGGGCCGCCCTTGAAAAAACGTTCAGGCCGAGTACTGCGGGAACGGCAAACAGCCTCAGATACTTGAGCAGCCAGAGCCTCAGGGGAAACCGTTTTGCCTTTGGCAGGTGGAACCCTGACGTGTTGGTCACAACGATTTTGTCGATCCTGTCCAGGTTGTCAAGGGCCCAGGCAGAGCCGATCATTCCCCCCCAGTCGTGGACGATGAGGGTGATTTTTTCTTTAAGGTCCAGGCTTTTGATCAGGGTGTCAAGGTCCTTGACCCGCCGCTCAAGGGTGTAGGGGTAGTCCCCGGCCGACGGCTTGTCCGACAGGCCGCACCCAATGTGGTCCGGCACGATGACCCGGTGGTCCCGGGAGAGATCCGTGACAAGGCGCCTGAAATAAAAGGACCAGGTGGGGTTGCCGTGGACCATGACCACGGGTTTTCCTTTGCCTTCGTCCAGGTAGTGGAGCTCATGGCCGTTGACGGTTTGGAAATTCCCGTCAAAGGGATAGAGGTGGTCAAAGTCTTTAGTGCTTGTTTCCGTGTTGTTGATCGTTCTTGTTACCATTCTACCCCCATCATGAGACAGTTAAGTCCTGATCCTATTCCGAGAAATCCCACATAGTCCCCGGGCTGTAGAAAGCCCCGCTCATCGGCAATGGCCGCTGTAATGGGAAGGGATACCGTGCCGATGTTGCCGAGAAAGGGAAAGGTGGCGTAATCCTGATCCTTTTTGATCCCGATGGCCTGATGGAACAGCTGCTGGTGTGTGGATCCCACCTGGTGGCAGATGAACTTGTCCGGCTTTCCCTGGGGCAGGTTCAACTCCTTTTTGAACAGGGCAAAGGTCTCCTTTGCAAGGGCAAGCCCGTTCTCGAGCACCCCGTGGGCATCGGTGCGCATGATAACCCTGGAGTTGGTGGGCATGCCCGGCTCCTCAAAGGTCCAGCGGCACAGGTCATGGAACTGGTTGGCCTGCTTGACCACCCCGCCTTTCAGGGCGTGGCGCTGGACGCTGTCGTTGCCAAGGGTGCCGTCCGTGAGCAGAACGGCGCAGGCCCCGGCCCCCCCTGTCATGGTGGCGATGGTTTTTTTATAGAAGTCGATCTCCTTATTCCGGTTGATCTCATCAATGGTTGCGTCGACGATCTGCCGGGCGGTCTCGCAGGAGACCACAAGGCCGGCCTTGATGTGTCCAAGCTCGATCTCATTGGCAACCTGGACCATGCCGGAGATCACGCCGAGGCAGGCGTTTGAAACATCGTATATATGGGCGGTGGGGCTGACCTTGAGCGCGTCTGCCACGGCACAGGCCGTTGCCGGTTCAAATCCGTCCCTTCCAACGCCGCAGAACACCACGCTTTCCACCTGGTCCGGGGTGATGCCCGCCGCCTCGATGGCTTTCCGGCCGGCCTTGGCCGAGCCCTCAGCCAGGGTGTGTTCCACATCCCAGAACCGCCTCTCCTTGATGCCGGTCAGGGCCAGCAGCTGGCCTTTTCCAAACCCAACAGCGTCGTAAAAGGGCGCAAGCCTCGCCTCGAGCTCGTCCGTTGTGACCACGTGGGGGGCAAGTTCATAACCAATCGTATCGATAAATACCTTTGAGTATTTCATGTCGAGTTAGCTCCAGATCCTTTCAATTTCTTGGCGGGAGAGTCCCGCAATTTTCAATCCCATATTTTTGTAAAGGACGATCCTGTGGTTGTCCGAAAACATGTGGGCGTCGGCAATCACATAGGGTTCGGGACCGTACCCGATCTCTTTTATCTCTATTTCGTACCCGGCTTTTTTTGTGTCCACCGTCACAGGACCCCGGCACTTGAGGTCGCTCTCTATTCCCGGGATGACATCGTAATGAACATCATCCCTGTCCGACACCCATCCCATTCTTTGGGTAAATATCCTCAGGGTATGGGCGCAGCATTCATACATCAGGGTTCCCGGCATGACCATGTCATCTGTAAAGTGGCAGGTGAGAAACCAGTGATCCGGCCGGATGTCGGCTTCGGCGGTGATAAGACCAAGGCCGAACCTGCCCCCGGTGGGATCGATGTCGGTGACCCGGTCCAAAAGGTGCATCCGGCCCCCCGGCAGCCGCAGGTGCTTTCCGAGTCTCATTCCCCTGAACCTGGTTCCAAAGCCGGTTTCAAGGTCGCCCTGGCGCAGGGCCTCGATCCTTGCGTCGGAATAGCTCTCCCGGGTGACCGGGATGGGGGAAACAAAGGGTGCCTCAGGGGTTACCCTTTCCTTGTCCTCGGGTTTCAGGATGATTCCCCCGGAGTTGGCAACCTCCTCCAGGGTAAAGAACCCGGCGCATCCGTCTCTCATGGAGATGAGGAGTTCATCGTTGATGTACCCTTCGTAGTGGAAAAAGAAGAGGTAGACATCCCCCTGCTTCAGGAACCGGTCGATCTCGATGTGGTACTCTATGGTCTCGCCGGGCCGGGGAAGATCCCGGTGGAAGGTGACCCTTGCATCCAGGAGGCGATACCTTCGTTTGCCCTTGACAACATGGTCGATGCCGAGCCAGGAGCAGAGGAAAAGATCCGCCTGGCCCGCTTCGATGGTGATGGAGACAGGCGCCTTGTCACCGTCAAGGTACCAGGCGGAAGGCATGACATCGTGCTGGGTGACGATCTTTCCTGCGTTCAGAGAGAGCATCTCCCCCTGGATATCCATGATCCTGTCCACCAGCATCAGGGGTTCACCCGGAAGTCTCACCCGCACGGGATAGGTGTCGATGATCTTGAACGGATCGCCAAGGACATTGCCTGCCAGGCCCGTGGCAAACTCCATGCACATGGTCCGGTCAAACATCGGCTTCACCGGGTTTTCAGGTTCCGGGAATAACCCTTGGGCAGGCATGGTTGCCGGGGGCTCTTGTACAGGCTCGGTTGCCTGGAAGTCCTGTGCCGGTCCGGTTGCCGGAGGCTCGGCACCCCCTGCCGCCGCCCGTGCAAGGGCTGCAAACTGCTCCTCACAGGCCTTCATGTTCTCCTGGGTCAGGGCTAAAAAGGATTCATGGGCCTTGGCCGTCAAACGGGCTGAGTCCATCAGCGGTTCATGGGACTTTGCGCTGGCGGGCCGTGTTTCTTCCGTTACATTTTCGGCAACCGTCTTGCCGGGCGGTGTCGTCTGCTTTATTCCATCCGCATAAACCTTGCCGTTGAGTGGCTCCGGCTTTATCTCCGCGGCAACGGGCGGTTGCACGGGGCTTTTCTTTGTAACGTTGTTCAGTGGTTTTGTTTTTTTCACTGGCGCATTATTGCCTGCAATCTCCCTTGAACCGATGACCGACCTGCCTGTGGCAAGGGTCAGTTCATGGGCAACCGGTTCAATGTGTTTATCCTTGTCCGCCGGATACAAGGGGGCAAGATCCGGCTCCAGGCCGTGGGC
The DNA here is from genome assembly GCA_030145245.1 of Desulfobacterium sp. Lineage (GTDB taxonomy): Bacteria > Desulfobacterota > Desulfobacteria > Desulfobacterales > Desulfobacteraceae > Desulforapulum. The sequence continues at coordinate 138,271 of JAQYWC010000082.1, read as the reverse complement.
CGCCAGGGTTGCAAGGCCTCTTAAAAGCACCCCATGGTCGTTACCGCTGGTTTCGGACAAGGAGAGCACCAGGTGCTCCTTTTCTTTGAGGATCTGTTTCACCGCCCGGGTGCAGGATGAGCCCGGGCCCATTTCAACAAAGACCCGGATGCCGTCATCCCAGGCCTGGTTGATCAGCTTTACGTAATCAAACCCGGTAAGGGCCTGGCCCAGGATGGAGCCGGCCGTTGCCTCGGTTTCCGGAAGATACCGCCGGGCCCGGCTGCAGGAGTAGAAGTCGATATCACGGGGCGGGGTGCACTCGAACCTGTGCAGGTCAAGGTATTCCTGTTTGCACGGCTCTGCCACCGGGCAGTGCACGGTCACCACACCGTCCAGGAACATGGCACCGCACCCGGTGTTTTTGATGAAGCTTTCCACCTGGTCCCGGCTGCCGCCGATCACGGTCTCATTGGGGGTGTTGACGATGAGGAGATAGAGCCGGTCATGGTGTTTAAGTTCCGCTTCCACCTCGCCGCGGCTCCGGTTCACGGCCGCAACGCTCCATTGGGGCGTCTCCCCGGGTGCCAGGTTCCACACCCTGGCAGCTGCCGTGAAATCGCCTGCAAGCTTTTGGGTGAAGAGATCCGATGCCTCCATGCGGTTGAGCATCTCCTTTGGGTCGTTCCAGACCCCAAGGGAAAAGAGGGAGGCGGTTTCTCCAAGGCTGTGACCGATGCCGGCCTGGGGCCTCAGGTTGAATTTCTCCGCCACCCGGGTCATGAGGTTGCCGAAAAAGACCTGGCCGTAGATCATGTTGTGGGCATGGGACTTGATCTTGTCCATGGCCTGGTTCTGCCACCCGGCCTCCCAGTTGAGGCGTTGGGGGTAATAGAGGGCGGGCTGTACCTGCTTGTCAAGGGAGGCTCCCTTTTCTTCGATGGCATCCAGGATCTCCGGGAACAGGGCGCCAACAGCACGGCCCATGCCCGGGAAGTGGTTGCCTGAACCGGGATAGAGAAAGGCTGTCTTGCCCTTGGCACCCAGGGGCGAAAGGGTGTATGCAATGCCCTCAAACCCTTTTATGGTGCATTCCCGGTTTTTTGTCACCGCTTCCACTGCGCCATCCACAAGGTTGGCAAGGCTGTTGGCGGTCGCTGCCATGATGGAGAGGGTCGGGTCCTGACCTGTTTGGTTCAAGGTCTTCCTGAACCAGGCCCGGCCGATGGCGGCGGCAGATTCCCCGGCCATGGTGCGGGTGAGGGCCTTGAGCTGTTCCAGCTGGGCCAGGAGGGCGTCCCTGGAACCGGCCCTGACCACAATCAGGGTTGTTTGCTGGCTGCCCAGGGGATTGAGACGTTCGGCTTTTATGGGGGGTGAAATGGGGGACCCCTGGTTTTGGGAAAATTCTTCCAGGAGCAGGTGGCTTACGGCCCCGTCCCGGGTCATGGCCCCTACACAGGCCCGTCTCGGTTCATCATCACTCTTTCGGACCCAGAAACAGGGGTCTTTGGGGATGTGGAGATGGGTTTCGGCCGGGATCGCTATTCCCGGGGCAACAAAGCCGGGCACCGGGGGAATGATGTGATGGTACAGGGCAAGGGAGGCCTTTACCATGGAGAGCAGGCCGGATACGGACCGTGTATCGCCGTTGGTGGCCGATGCGGAACCTAGGGCGCAGGAAAGGTCAAAACCGGTAAGGGCTGTGAGCTCGGTTGCGTCCTCCTGTGGATCTGCGCTGCCGTGGGCCTCGAACAGGCCGATGGAGGGGGCCAAAACCCCGGCATTGTCCAGGCATTGTTCAAGGGAGGCCCCATAGCGCTTTTCCATGTCCGGATGCAGGGCAGCGCCTTCATGGGCCATCTCGCCACCGGAAGCGTCCCCGGTGCCTTTGATGATGCCGTAGATCCGGTCGCCGTCCTTCCGGGCCAGGTCAAGCCTTTTCAATACCACGGCAGCAGCGCCTTCCGAGGGCAGGGTGCCTTTGGCGGTTTTGTCAAAGGGAACGGCCTTGTTGGAGAACGGCTTTAAGCAGGCATCCAGAATGATCTGGCGGCAATCACCGGCCATGTCCACGGCGCCGCACAAAAAGGTGTCGGTCTCCCCGGATCTCAAGGATTCGATTCCCGCCTCAATGGCCTTTATGCCCGATGCAGCCCCGGCCGATACGGTAAAGCAGGGGCCTCCCAGCTTGAACTCCCGGGCGAGCCGGCTTGCCACGATTCCCCCAAGGGCGCCAAGGGTGCGGTTGGCCGTCAGGGGAGGGGCCAGGGCATCTTTGAGGGTTTCGGCCCCATGGCTGTTGCGCCACCGGAGGTGGAAATCCGTTGCCTCATAGTCAAACTCAATGCCCACGGCCGCCCCGAACCGGGTGCGGGGGTGCTCGTCCTTTCCGGGCCTGACAGCAATGCCTGCATCCTTGAGGGCGTTGGTTGCCGCCTTGAGCATGATCAGGTGCTGGGGCAGCAGATCTGGGATCTGGTTGGGCGGAATATGGAACTCCCCAGGCCGGGTGGTGACGGAATCGATCCACAGGCCGTTAATGGCCGGAAGGGAAGGGGTGGTGTCTGCTGATATCCGCCATCTTGATCCAGGGGACTTGGGTGTCGGGGTCTTTCCGCCCAGGACCTGCTCCTTGAATTCGGCCAGGTTGGGGGCGGTTGCCGTGATGGTTTCCATGCCCACAATGGCGATGGGAAGATCGGATGATGGTTCTTCCTTGCTTGATCCGGGCTGGAAATGTTGGCTGGGGTTGCCGGGCTTGAACTCCTCCACCAGGATATGGCCGTTGATGCCGCCGAACCCAAAGGCGGACACCCCGGCCCGGCGAACCTTGGCGTCCCAGGAGCAGGCCTCTGTCTGGACCCTGAACCCGGTGGTGTAAAGGGGACTGTTAGCTGTGGGTTCGGAATAATTAAGGGAGGGGGGGAGGCGTTTTGCGTCCATGGCCACCAGGGTCTTGATCATGCCCGCTGCCCCTGCCGCCGTCAGCAGATGCCCGGTCATGGATTTCACGGACCCGATGGCGCAGGGGGCCTGGTCGCAGCCCGTTTCCTGCCACAGGGTCTTCATGGAGTTCAGTTCGATGTTGTCCCCCACAGGGGTGGCGGAACCGTGGCACTCCAGGTGCTGGATCTCTTTGGGCAGCCAGCCCGCGTTTTTAAAGGCGGCAGCCATGGCCCGTTTCTGACCCTCGGAGGCCGGTGCCACCAGATTGCCCTCAATGTCGTTGGACCATCCTGTTCCCTGGATGACCCCCCAGATCTTGTCCCCGCAGGCAACTGCGTCATCCAGCCGTTTCAGCACAAGGATTCCCGATCCCTCGCCAACCACCAGGCCGTTGGCACTCTTGTCAAACGGGGCGCAGCGTCCGGTGGGAGAGAGTGCTTTGAGCTGGGTGAAGCCCACCTGGGTGTAGAGGGAGTCCGGCCGGGACACCCCGCCTGTCACCATCATGTCTGCCTTGCCCGAGTTAAGGCGGTCACAGGCAAGCTTGATGGCGTAGAGGGAAGAGGCGCAGGCGGCATCCAGGGTAAAGCATCCACCGAAAAATCCCATGGCCCTGGCCAGCAGGGCCGCCGGAACAGAGACCACACCGGCTGAAAGGGCATCCGCCCGGGTAATGCCCCGGGGATCGCCCATCACGATTCTGTGGGAGATCTCGGACGAGGCCTGGGTCGGCAGACTGATCGCTGCAAGGATGACTCCGGTTTTCTCCCGGATCTTTTGATCGTGAAAGCAGTTGGCCACGGCCTCCCTGCCTGCATGGAGCACCATCTTGTGCAGGGGGTCGAGTCCTGAAAGAAGATCCCGGTCAAGGGTGAAGCCGCTGGGATCAAAGGGGAAATCGTCCACAAGTCCCGCCCGTTTTGACGAGGCAGTGTCGGGCCGGTACTGGTCTGAGACCATGGTGTCGGGGGGGACGATCCACCGGTGGTCGGGAACATCCATGACTGCTTCGTGGCAGGTCATGATGTTTTCCGTAAACTTTTCAATGGTATGGGCGCCTGGGAATATGCCGGCAATTCCGGTCACGGCGATGTTGCCTGTTGTACGTTTCATAACTGCGTCATATAATTGAGAAAGGGTTTTATTACAAGAGGAACTCTGTTCAGGTTGCGTTTATTGCGAAAACGCGATCCGGGAACGGGGAGAAAAAAGAGTGGTAAAACAGGCGGTTATATAAGGCGTTCCGGCGGGTTTTTTGTTTGTAAAACTTCTGTAAAAGCCTTCAATCCTGGCTGGAGGCCTGTTCGCAGTCCGGATGTCCAAGCCGGAATTTTGTGGGGGGGCGTGATGGTTTTTTTAATAGTCGTGGTGGTCCTTAATAATCTGTGTTAATTTGAACAATGACCGCAAATCTTTATCCGATTACTTCCTTTTATCTCTTTTCTGTCCGTAAAACAGAAAGAATCGTTATGATTAGGTTGACAGGTTGGAAACGGGAGTGGTATCAGCTTTAACAGTCAATTAGGAAATATGGTGATATCAGTACGCTGGATCGTTTAAACAGCATTAAAATTTTATGTAAGGAAATGACCCATGAGTAATGCAATTTTCAGTATTGACCCCCCTAAAAATGAGCCGATTCTCGCCTATGCTCCGGGAAGCAGTGAGCGGGCGGAATTAAAGAAGGCCCTTGAAGCGCTTAAGGCAAAAGAGATCGAGATCCCCCTTGTGATCGGGGGAAAAGAGATCAAGACCGGCAACATGGGCACCTGCATGGTCCCCCATGACCACGGTCACAGGCTTGCAACCTACCATAAGGCCGGAGCCAAGGAGGTTTCCATGGCTGCCGATGCTGCAAAGGCCGCAGCAAAGACCTGGCTGCACATGCCGTGGCAGGAACGGCTCGCCATCTTTAAAAAAGCGGCTGAACTCATCGCAGGTCCCTATCGAATGGCACTCAATGCCGCCACCATGCTGGGTCAGGGGAAAAACGCCATGCAGGCAGAGATCGATTCCGCCTGCGAACTCATCGACTTTTTGCGGTTCAACACCTTCTACGCCACCCAGATCTACAAGGAACAGCCTGTATCGGATCCCGGCATCTGGAATCAGCTTGAGTACAGGCCCCTGGAAGGCTTTATTTTTGCCATCTCCCCGTTCAACTTCACCGCCATTGCCGGCAACCTGTGTTCAGCACCGGCCATGATGGGCAACACCGTGCTCTGGAAACCGGCTTCCACGGCTGTTTATTCCGGCCACCTGATCATGGAGATCTTCAAGAAAGCAGGGCTTCCCGACGGTGTGATCAACTTCCTTCCCGGATCCGGCGCCGAGGTGGGCACCCCGGTCATTAACCATCCCGATTTTGCCGGGGTTCATTTTACCGGTTCCACCAAGGTGTTCAAGAACATCTGGACCACTGCCGCAAGCAACCTGGACACCTACGGCTGCTACCCCAGGATCGTTGGCGAGACCGGGGGAAAGGATTTTGTTTTTGTCCATAACTCCGCCGAGGTGGATGCCGTTGTCACGGGCCTGGTCAGGGGATCCTTTGAGTACCAGGGCCAGAAGTGCTCGGCAGCTTCCAGGGCCTACATCCCGGCCTCCATGTGGGACGAGGTCAGGCAGAAGCTTGTGGACACCGTGGCCACCATCAAGATGGGCTCCCCCGAGGAGTTCTCAAATTTCATGAATGCCGTGATCGACAGGAACGCCTTTGACACCATCTCCTCCTACATCGATTTTGCCAGGAAGAGCGAAGACGCCGAGATCATCACCGGAGGCGGGTGTGACGACTCAACCGGCTACTTTATCGAGCCCACGGTGATCGTTGCAAAGACGCCTGATTTCAAGACCATGGTGGAGGAGATCTTCGGTCCTGTCCTGACCATCTTTGTCTATGAAGACGACGCCTATACAGAGACCCTTGAACTCTGCGATTCAACCTCGGAATACGCCCTGACCGGCGGTATCTTTGCCATTGACCGGGAAGCCGTTGCCGAGGCCAGGAAGGTGCTGACCCATGCTGCCGGAAACTTCTACATCAACGACAAGCCCACGGGCGCCGTGGTCGGCCAGCAGCCCTTTGGCGGTGCCAGGGCCTCCGGCACCAACGACAAGGCGGGAAGCCCGCTGAACCTCTACCGGTGGATCAGTGCACGGACCATCAAAGAGACCTTTGTTCCCCCCACCGATTACAGATACCCGTTCATGGGTTAATGTGAATGAATGCAGCCCCTCTCCCCGGGGGGCTGCAATAAGCTAATAAGCTAAGCCTGACCCCGGATTACCCTTTTTTTCAATTACATAATCATGGATTCTAAATCCCCTTGAACTGTGAGGAGGGTTCTGGTTTGGCCCGGCCTGAAAAAATCCCTTGATTTTTCAGGCCGGGGGGAGGATACTCGCCAGCCGCATTGGTTAGTTGCGAAAAAGAATGATCAACAGAAAGGAAGGCTCATGTCCATAATTACAATATCAAGGGGTTCGTACAGCCGTGGAAAAGAAGTGGCTGAAAAATTGGCCCAGCGTCTCGGATATGAATGTGTATCCAGGGATATCCTGCTCGAAGCTTCGGAAGAGTTTAACATACCGGAGATCAAACTTGTCAGGGCCCTGCACGATGCCCCCATGATTTTTGACCGGTTTCACAACGGCAGAAAGCGCTATGTAAGCTATATTCGTTCGGCCCTGCTCGATCGTGCCAAAAAAGACAATATCGTCTACCACGGTCTTGCAGGACAATATTTTTTCGGCAAAATACCGGGGATCCTCAAGGTGAGGATCAATAACGATCTCAATGACAGGGTCAGGGAGGAGATGAGGCGGGAAAACATCTCCACGGAAAAGGCGCTCTGTGTGCTCAAGAATGACGATGAAGAGCGCAGAAAGTGGGGGCTTCAGCTCTATGGAACAGACACCTGGGACAGCAGGCTCTATGACATTGTTCTCAACATCAGGACCATCACCGTTGACGATGCCATCGACATGCTGGTGGACCTTGTTAAAAAATCAAATTTTCAGACAACCCCCAAATCCATGAAGGTCATCAACGATATGGCCCTTGCAAGCAGTGTTGAAGCGGCCCTGGTGAAGATCGCACCCACCGTGAGTGTCACATGCAGCAGTGGTACCGTATTCGTCGGCACGGAGCAGGGGGCGTCAGCCCCGGCCGGGGACATAGTCCGGGTGATAGAACAGATGGCAAGGGCTATCCCTGGCGTCGAAGAGGTGGTATTCAACTTCAAGGCGGGCAAATCCAAGGGCGGCCACGTTAACCCCTTCCTCAACATCGGTTAGATTCCCAGAAACAGGGGGGCGATTCTTCCGGGCCCCCCTGTAGCCTTTCTAAACCCGGAAAATCTGGATTTGGATGTCAAAAAATGAATAAATATCCTGAAAAACTGATCGTGGAACCCACCACCCGGTGTAACCTTAAATGTGAAATGTGTGTCAAGCAGTCCGGCGGATGTGCCATTCCCGAGGGTGATTTTTCAGAAAGGCTGCTTGGTGGAATCAAGCCGTTTTTCCCCCATCTGAAATCCATTGTCTTTACCGGAATCGGAGAGCCGCTTTTAAACCGAAACCTGGAAAAGTTTATTACCGAAGCCAAGCAGGATATGCCTGCATCAGGTCTCGCCGGTTTCCAGACCAACGGAAAACTGATGACGGAACAAAGAGCGGCATCCCTCATAGACGCCGGGGTTGACAGAATCTGTGTGTCGGTGGACTCCACCATTGATGATCAGTTCAGCAGCGTCAGGGAGGGTGCCGCCCTCTCTGACGCCTCCGCCGCTTTGCTGAACCTCAAAAATGCAGCGGCCCATGGTGGCAGTTCCCTTAAAACCGGAATCCAGTTCGTGCTGATGAAAAAGAATATGGACCAGCTGCCGGAAGTGATCAAATGGGCGGAAACCAAAGGGGTATCCTTTGTGATTGTCTCCCACCTGACCGCCTACGACGAAGCTTCCGAAGGCGAGCAGGCCTTTCCCCAAAACTCCCGGGGAGCCGTCAGTCTGTTTGACCGTTATCTCAAACGAGCTGAAAGGGATGGCATCGATCTCCGCAGGTATGAGGATATTTTATGGAAGAGTAACAAATCAAAAGATGAGGTTGAGATTGTGGGCCTGGTCCGGGAGTTGATAAAAGAAGCCGATCGCCTGGGAGTCTTTGTGGATTTTGCCAAACTCGCAGGGGAGGACAGGGGCCATGCCGAAAGACTTGAAACCATCTTCGAAACCGCCCGTAATCTGGCAAAAAACGCCGGTATCCGGTTGACTCTTCCGGAGATCCGGCCGCAAAGCGACAGGTACTGCAAATTCGTCGAAGAGGGGGCGATGTTTGTCACCTGGGACGGTCAAATCTCCCCCTGCTATTTTCTCTGGCACAAATTTTCATGCATGAGAAAGGGGTATGTCAAGCAGGTCACTCCCCAGTATTTCGGAAACATCATGGACAACGGTGCTGAAGAGATCTGGCAAAAGGGCGACTACATCTCTTTTCGAAACAAGGTCAGGCTTTACGATTATCCGGAGTGCAGCAACTGCAACTTCCCCCCCTGCAGTTTCATCCTGGACGAACCCTTTGAACAGGACTGCTACACCATAGATGTTCCCTGCTGCGACTGCCACTGGAACCTGGGACTTCTCAACTGTCTGAGTGACTGCAACTGATACTTACTCCTGTAATAACGGGGTAGATGGCTTGTGGCCTGTCAGGTAAGATCCAGTCCACCAATACCCTGCCATCTCGCTTGGAGCAGGCTGTCAAAATCAGGCGGTGAATTTCGTTTTTTTGTAACAAATTGTTATTTCAATGATTTTGTGATATAGGTGCCCGGTTAATTTTAAATAGTCTATGAAAAAGGAGTTCAGTTTGGTTTCAAGTTTTTTTGAAAATGTAGTATCTGCAGGCAACACGTTCCTATGGTCATATGTGCTTATATTCTTGCTTATAGCAGTCGGGATCTATTTTACAGTCAGAACAAATTTTGTACAATTCAGGTTCCTGGGCGAAATGCTCAGATTACTGGGAGAAGGGGCCAAAACAACGGTATCCAGGGACAATAATGGAAAGGTCTCATCATTTCAGGCATTCTGCATCAGCACCGCCTCACGGGTGGGGACCGGGAACCTGGCAGGTGTTGCCATGGCCATCTCCGTGGGCGGGCCGGGCGCCGTTTTCTGGATGTGGATGCTCGCCCTGATCGGTGCGGCTTCGGGATTTGTGGAAAGCACCCTGGCCCAGATATATAAAGTCAAGACCAGGGACGGGTACAGGGGCGGACCCGCATACTACATGGAAAAAGCCCTGGGGATGAGGGGCATGGGCATCCTCTTTTCCATTCTGATCACCATCAGCTTCGGCCTTGTATTTAACTCCGTACAGGCAAACACCATCACCCTTGCGGTGGAGCAGGCGTTCGGCGTCAGCCGGCTGGTTTGCGGGTTGTCTTTGGCGGCATTCGCCACGTTCGTCATCTTCGGCGGCGTCAAAAGGGTGGCCAGGACATCTGAAATCATCGTACCTGTAATGGCCGTGGCCTATCTGCTGGTCGCCCTGTTTATCATCGTGAAAAATATCTCCCAGGTGCCCGCAGTCTTCTCCCTTATCATCGAGAGCGCTTTCGGATTGAAACAGGCCGTTGGCGGGGGGATGGGCGTGGCCCTGATGCAGGGGATTAAACGGGGGCTATTCTCCAATGAGGCCGGGATGGGCAGCGCCCCCAATGCCGCGGCAACCGCCGATGTGAGCCATCCCGTCAAGCAGGGCTTTATCCAGACCCTGGGCGTGTTTACCGATACGATTCTCATTTGCAGTGCCACCGCATTTATCGTGCTGCTTTCCGGTGTCTGGAACACTGAAGGGCTGACGGGAATTCAGTTGACCCAGGCCGCACTGAGTGTTCATGTCGGCGGCTGGGGAAACAACTTTGTTGCGTTGTGTATCCTGTTGTTTGCCTTCAGCTCCATTATCGGCAACTATTATTACGGCGAATCCAATATCGGGTTCATACATCCTGACAGAAAATGGATTTTCCTTTACCGGGTGTCGGTGATCGGAATGGTTCTCATGGGCTCGGTGGCCAAGGTTCAGCTTGTATGGGACATGGCCGACCTCTTCATGGGCGCCATGGCCCTTATCAACCTGATTGCCATTGCACTGCTTGGGAAAATTGCCTTTGCGGCACTGAAAGATTATGCAAGGCAGAAAAAAGAGGGGAAAGATCCTGTCTTCACCGTCAACAGCATCAAAGGGCTGAAAAATGTTGAGTGCTGGGGAGGGAACGATGGGATGGATCGGGCTGTGTCCGGAGCATCTTCCGTTTCATTCAAGGACCCTGTTCTGGTGCCCGTAAGCGATCCGGGCACCCTGCACGGATAATCAGAATCCCCGTTCATGGGTTAATGTGACTGCAGCCCATCTTCTCGATGGGCTGCAATAAGGGCAATAAGCTAATAAGCTAGGCCTGACCCCGGTTATAAGCTGAGAACGGTTGCGGTTATAAGTGACCAGGCGAGGACGCCGAGGGTCAGAACAACAAGGATGCCTGCCAGCAACCCGTGGCCCAGGTTTTTCCGGCCCTGTTCGTTGTAGCCGAGAAGCCAGCCCAAAGCGATGCCAGCCACAACCCCGCCGCCGTGTCCCCAGTTGTTGATGTTGGGCATCATGAGGCCGATGAACGCAAGGCCCATAACCCACCCTGTGGTCTGTTTGTAAACCGCCTGGCCAAACAAGCCTCCCCTTGATTTGCCAAAGTAGAGGGCGGCTCCGATGAGGGCGCAGATGGCGGCCGATGCCCCGATGGTCACGCTCACACCTGCAAGGTAGGAGAGGAAAAAGCCGGCAACTCCCCCCAGGGTGTAGATGATGATCATCCGGCTTAAGCCGTACTCCCGGATGATCAGGGGCCCGATCTGGAGAAGGGCGGTCATGTTGAATATGATATGCACAAGGCTGCCGTGGAGCCAGTTGGCAGAGATCAGCGACCACCACTCATGGTAGTGGTCAATGGGGATGGTGCCTGTCGCTCCCAGAAAGATAAGGGTGTCACTTGACGGAGAAAAGGCGGTAAACGGGTTGATGGACAGTTGCACCTGTCTGCCGCTCAACACAAGGCTTGCAATAAAAATTGCTGCATTGATATAGATGATGTACTTGACAACACGGTCTGGGTTGAGTCTGATTTTTTGTATCATGGAATGGGTGTGATCTCCACGGATTCAAGGTACTCTTTTACCCCGCCAAGGCAGAGGGTGAACATCTTGGTGCCGATTAGAATGGCGATGGCGTTTTCCGGGATGCCGCAGGCGCCGGCAAAGGCCGGTCCCATGATGGTGGTTGGCTCGGATGCACCGTCCGGGTTTTTCTGCATGGCCTTGACATAGATGTCCAGGCGCTCCTTGAGGGTGGTAAAATAGTCGATGGTCTGGCCCGTGGTGGTCTCCATGAGGGTGGAGATGCTGGTTGAGATCTCCTTGATATTCTCCCAGAAGATGAGGCTCAGGCTCTTCTTTTCAGGGGTTTTGGGCATGTAAAACGAGATTGCCCAGCCAACACTCAGTATCCTCAGGATCTGAAGCTCATACTCGAGGGTGGCCATGTTGAGGTCATTGTCCGGGGGAATCGCCTGGATCAGTTGCTTGAGCTCTTCCCGGTCTATGGCATAAGTGGCCAGATTATTAGCCAGTTCTTCAACAGAAATTGGTTCTTTTTTTGATCGCCCCATTGTTTTCCTATTCAATTTAACTATTGCACCGATTTATGATGTTGTGTCATACTACACCAAGTTAATATCAAATAACAAACGACTGCGAAAGTGTTAAAATAAAATGATCGAGATCGAGCTGAGACTATTTGCCACCCTGACACGATACACCCCTCCGACACCTGAATCATTCCGGGTTGCCCGGGCCACCACGGTGGAGGGACTTCTTTCAGAACTCGGCATCCCGAGGGAAGAGACAAAACTTATTTTTATCAACGGGAAAAAGCACGAACTCGATTATGAGCTCAGCAAGGGAGACCGGGTCGGTATCTTTCCTCCGGTGGGCGGAGGTTGATCCATGGAGCGGTACAGCCGAAATCATAACGCCCTGACCCCGGAGGAACAGACGCTTCTGGCAGGATCCAGGGTTGCTGTCATCGGTCTTGGAGGCCTTGGGGGCGGCGTGGTGGAGATGCTGGCAAGGATCGGGGTCGGGTCGCTGTTTCTGATAGACGGGGACAGGTTTGATACAACCAATCTCAACCGTCAGATCCTGTCAACCGAGGCCCTGGTGGGTCACCCGAAGGCGGAGGCCGCAAAGGCCCGGGTCATGGCCGTCAACTCTGACGTCAGGGTGACATCCTGCATCGGCTTTCTTGACAACGGTAATGCCGACGCAATCGTTGGTGATGCAGATCTTGTGATCGATTGCCTGGACAGTATAGATACACGATTTTTACTGGAGGATGCCTGTAAAAGGGCAGGGGTGCCCCTGGTCTCGGGTGCCATTGCCGGAACCCTTGGCCAGATCATTACCATCTTTCCCGAGGACCCGGGGCTTGAACTCGTCTATGGGGAACGGTCAGCCAAAAGGGCTGCGGGTGTTGAAAATGAGATGGGAAATCTTTCCTATTGCGCCCTGTTTGTGGCCGCACTCCAGGCGTCCGAGGCGGTCAAGGTGCTGCTTAACCGGGGAGAGCTCCTAAGAAACCGGTTGCTCATCGCAGACCTCATGGCCCTCTCCTTTGATATCGTTGAATTGACCTGAAACTCTTTGTATAAGAATGTAAGGAGGTTCCTTGTCCATGTATGCCAAGGCAGCAAAGATGGTCATATCCTCCCGCCGCTGTGTCGCCTTTACCGGTGCCGGCATATCGGTTGAGAGCGGGATCTCTCCGTTCCGGGGAGAAAACGGTCTCTGGAGCCGGTACGATCCTGCAACCTTTGATATCCGCTATTTCCTGAGCAATTCCACCCGCTCCTGGGAGGTGATGAGGGAGATCTTCTACGACCTGTTCGGCGGGGTAAAGCCAAACACGGCCCACTATGCCCTGGCCGAGCTGGAACACAGAAAGCTCATCAAGGCTGTGATCACCCAGAACGTTGACAACCTCCATTTTGACGCAGGAAACATTGTTGTGCATGAGTTCCACGGTTCTTTGAGAAAGCTTGTCTGCCTCAACTGCCATAAACGAATTCATGTGGACCAGGTTGACCTCTCGGTTCTTCCCCCCCTTTGCTCCCATTGCCGGGGGCTGTTAAAGCCCAATGCCGTGTTTTTCGGAGAGCCCATTCCCGAGCCTGCCAACTCAAACGCCTTCAGGGAGGCTGAAAAGGCCGACTGCTTTATTCTCATCGGCACCACCGGCGAGGTGGCTCCGGCCAACATGATTCCCAGGATAGCAAAGCAGCACGGCGCTTCGATCATCGAGATCAATACGGCAGAATCCGCCTATACCGGTTCTGTCACCGATATATTTCTCCAGGGCAGGGCCACCCTTGTCATGGAGCAGCTCATGGAAGAGATAGACAAGCTTTAGATACGAACAGCCATGGATTTCCCGGAAGAGTCCTTTCTGAAGGTTGACCTGTTGGAATTGTTCTGAATTATCCTTGCGCAGCTGTTTTGTAAACCGTGTTAAATCCATAGCAATAATAGATCTCCCGGCCATATGGCCGTAACACTCTAAAACGCTATTAATCAGGGTTTAGCCATGAAAGTGTCGGATATGATTTTCCAGCATCCCAAACCCGGGACATCCAGGGTGATGTTCTGCGGGGATGTGGTCACCTTTACCCTCAAGGTTCCGCCCGGGGTCAGGGGCAGGGCGTGGATCAGGACAAACCTTGGCAGGGCTGCCATTGCAAGGGGTGAGATCATTGCACGGGTGGACCGCAACGAGATCAAGCTCAACGAAGCGTGGCACGATATCCAAATGGTTCACCTTGATTCAACACGGTTCTCCATTACCCTGCCCCTGTGGGAAACGGGTCATTTTAAAGCAAAATGCTTTTTTTTCGCAGATGACAGCGATGCCCCGGTGTGGCCCCCGGGCGAGGATTGTGTCATCAATGTGGAGCCGGCCGGCACCTGTTGTGCCAACATCGTCTACAATGCGTTTGTGCGGCAGTTCGGCCCCACCAAGTGTGCCACCGTCCCCCTGGAGGGGGAGGAAGCCCTCTGGATAAAAGCCCTGGATAAGAAAAAATACTCCGTTATTCCCTGCTCAGGGACGTTCCGGGACCTTAAAGCCGAGGTCGACCATATACTGTCGTATCTGGGGTGCCGGGCCATTCACCTGCTTCCCATCCATCCGACCCCCACCACCTATGCCAGAATGGGGCGGTTCGGCAGCCCCTATGCCGCCTTGAACTTCACTGATGTGGATCCTGCCCTGGCCGAGTTTGATCCGGCAGCCACTCCTCTGGAGCAGTTCACGGAGCTTGTGGACACAATTCATTCCTGTTCCGGCTACCTGATCCTTGATATCGCCATCAACCATACCGGATGGGCCGCCTCCATCCATGAACGGCATCCGGAGTGGCTGGTCAGGAGCGAGGAGGGAAGAATTGAGGTGCCGGGGGCCTGGGGGGTCCAATGGGAGGACCTGACCCGGCTGGACTACTCTAAAAAGGAGTTATGGCGGTATATGGCAGATATCTTCCTCCTCTGGTGCAGCCGCGGGGTGGACGGATTCCGGTGCGATGCCGGATACATGATTCCCGTGCCGGCATGGGAGTATATGGTGGCACGGGTGAAGCAGGAGTACCCTGATACCATCTTTTTCCTCGAGGGGCTGGGGGGACCGGTTGCGGCCACCCGGGATATCCTGAACCGGGCCAACTTCAACTGGGCCTACTCCGAGTTGTTCCAGAACTATGACCGTCAGGCGTTGGAAGCCTATCTCCCCGCTGCCATGGATATTTCCGAACGCTTCGGCCATATGATTCACTTTGCCGAGACCCATGACAACCCGCGTCTGGCGGCCACCTCCCATGGTTACGCCCTGATGCGGACCTCCCTTTGCGCGCTATTCTCCGTGTGCGGGGGATTTGGATTTACCAACGGGGTGGAGTGGTTCGCCACCCGGAAGATCGACGTCCATGAATCCGTTTCCCTGAACTGGGATGCCGGGATCAATCAGACCGGCCATATTCGCAGGCTCAACCTGATTCTGAAGACCCATCCCGCCTTTGCAAGCAACGTCCGCCTTAGCCTGGTGCACCAGGGGGAGAATAATTGTGTGGCCCTCAGCCGGGTTGCTCCAGGGGAAGATAAGGAGGTGGTGGTGCTGGCCAACCTTGATTGTGACAGGGCCCGGGAGGTTGCCTGGACCATGGGCACCCCGGGCCAGGGCCCCATGTTTGACCTGGTCACGGAGAGGGCGGTTGTTGTCCGTCAACAGGACGGCCTCTGCCGGCTTGAGCTTACACCTGGGGAGGTGGTTGCCCTGACCCGTGACAAGGAGGATATCCATCGTCTCAGAAAGGCGGACGCGCTGAACCTGGGGATGCCGGAACGGGTGGTCCTTCAGAAGCAAAGGGCCAGGGTGCTGAAAATTGTCACCGCCCTTGCAGGGGTTGGTGATGTCTCTGCCATGGATCTTAACGGGGCTGCTCAGCGTCTTGTTGCCGATCCTGTTGAGTTTGTGCGGTCTGTCAACCCGGACGGCAACGAGAGCCGGGTGGTTGTGTGGCAATGGGACCGGGACGTGAGGCGGCAGGTCATGGTGCCTTCCGGCTTTTTGCTGATGGTTGTGGCGCCTGAAACGTTCAGGGCAGAGATCAGGACCCGGAACGGGAACAACTTCACTACCCTGGGCCAGGATGAGGCCCTTGCCATGGCGGACGGTCGGTTTTTTGCCTTGTTCCTTCCCATGGACACCAAGGGAAGGGTGCAGGAACATATCTTGAGAATCCGGGTCTTTTCACCCAAGGGAACCCGGGAGGGGATCGCTTCCCTGCTCTACCTGCCAGGGTCAGGATCGACCTTTGTGTCGTCTGTTTTTACAAGGAAGGCCATTGCAAAGGACCCCTCCCTGAAACTGCTGGGGGTGAATAACCGGGGGGGCATGATGCGGGCCTTTGCCTGGTGGGGAAGGCTTGAGAGCCGCTATGACGCCCTGCTTGCCGCAAACATCAACCCGGATTATCCCGAGGACCGGTGGATGGCCCTTGCCCGTTGCAGGATATGGGTGACCTTCCAGGGGTACTCAAGGGAGCTTGGCCTGGATTGCCTGGACCGTTTCACCTTCTCCTACGACAGCGCGGGCAAATGGCGGTTCCGGGTGCCCACAAGCGAAGGCAACCATTGTCTGGTGGAGCTCACCCTCAGGATGATCGAAGGGAAAAATTCCCTGGAACTGACCATCTCAAGACCGACCGCCGACAACCGGGAACATCTGCTGGACGATTCAAAACCTGTGACCGTCATCATCCGGCCCGACATGGAATACCGCAGTTTCCACGAGACCGTCAAGGCATGGCAGGGGCCGGAGAAGCGCTGGAAGGAGGCGGTCACCATGGTGGAAAACGGATTTGTGTTTTCCCCTGAGCCCGATCATTGTTCTGTGAGGGTAGGGGTTTCCCTTGGCAGCTTTGTCTGGGAACCCGAGTGGCAGTATATGGTGCACCGCTCCCTGGATGCCGGGCGGGGGCTTGATTCCGAATCAGACCTTTTCAGCCCGGGTTATTTCATTGCAACCCTCGAGGGCGACACCGCCATTCTTTTGGCCGCCGATGCCAACGAGAACCGGGTCAAGTCCAGGGTCGGTGCCTACACAGGCCACAACGACCGTTCAAAGGATTTTGCCAGGGGGTGGCCGTTGGGCGAGGCACTGATGAAGAGCCTTACCGCCTTTGTGGTAACCAGGGGGGACGACAAAAGCGTGATCGCGGGCTACCCCTGGTTTCTGGACTGGGGCAGGGACAGCCTCATTTTCAGCCGGGCCCTGATCCAGGCAGGCCGCCTGGATGAGGCACGTAAGATCCTGAGGCTCTTTGGGCGGTTTGAACAAAACGGCACCCTTCCCAACATGATCTGCGGCAGTGATGCGGCCAACCGGGAGACCTCGGATGCCCCCCTCTGGTTTGTTGCTGGGGTGAGAGAACTTGTCGGACACCAGGGCGAGGCGTTCCTGGATGAATTTTTAGGTGATCGAACCATCCGGCAGATCCTCATTTCCATTGGTGAGTCCTATATCCGTGGAACCGATACCGGAATTCAAATGGACAAGGAAAGTGCCCTTGTATACAGCCCCTCCCACTTCACCTGGATGGACACCAACTTTCCGGCCGGAACCCCGCGACAGGGATATCCGGTGGAGATCCAGGCCCTGTGGCATTATGCCCTGGTGTTTCTTGCCAGAATAGACAGGCGGCATCAGACCCCCTGGAAAGCGCTTGCCCACAGGGTTGCCGAGTCCGTCCAACACCTCTTTTTCCTGGAAGAGAGGGGGTATTTTTCCGACTGCCTCCACAGCCAGGGGATGAAGCCCGCAGCAACAGCCGTGGCCGACGATGCCTTAAGGCCCAACCAGCTTTTTCTGATCGCCCTGGGTGCGGTCCGGGACGCGAAACCATGCATTCCGGCCCTTGAACAATGTATGGATCTTCTGGTGCCAGGCGCCATACGCACCCTTGACGATGGGAAGGTCAGCCTTCCCCTTGTCATTCAGGGGGAGAACGGTCCCTTGAAGGATCCCCTTTATCCCTATTCCGGGCACTATATGGGGGATGAGGACCGGGAGAGAAAACCCGCCTACCACAACGGTACCGCCTGGACATGGGTGTTTCCGGTCTTTTGCGAGGCCTGGGCCATGGTGTTTGGCCCTTCCGGCGCTGCCACCGGGATCTCATGGCTCAAGAGCAGCCTGAAGATCATGGAAAAGGGGGCCGCCGGTTTTGTACCGGAAATCGTAGATGGTGATGCGCCACACCTTGCAAGGGGATGCGATGCCCAGGCCTGGGGCTCGAGCGAGCTTCTCAGGGTGTGGCTTAAGCTTACAACAAGGAGATGATCATGGATAATCTGCAGGTTTTCAAGGTGTATCCTTCAATTCCCGAACCCCTCCTGTTTCTTGATTATCTTTCCAAAAACCTCTGGTGGTGCTGGAACTATGATGCCGTGGAGCTTTTCAGGAGGATCAATCCGGTTCAATGGGAAGCTAAAAACCGGAATCCCGTGGCCTTCCTGGCGTCCATCTCCCAGAGACGGTTTGAGGAGCTGACTTTTGATGACGGTTTTATCGGGCACATGGAGCGGGTAAAGGCAAGGTTTGAGACCATGTACTCCTTTGCTCCGGGATTTGACAACCTGGACGTGGGCCCCAGGGAGACCATCGCCTATTTTTCCATGGAGTTCGGAATCCACGAATCCCTTCCGCTCTTTGCCGGAGGACTCGGGGTGCTTGCCGGCGATCATCTCAAGGCTGCCTCCTCCCTGGGCATCCCCCTTACCGGGGTGGGGCTTCTGTTCCGGGGGGGCTATTTTACCCAGGTGTTTGACCTTGAGGGATGGCAGCAGGAGAGCTATCCTGAGATCGACATCTTTGACCTGCCGGTTCAGCGGGCCAGGGACAATCTGGGGGACAATATCGTTGTCAGGGTGGAAAGTCCCCACGGGACAATCCTTGCCCAGGTGTGGCAGGTGAAGCTTGGGCGGCTGAGGCTGCTTCTCCTGGACACAAATCTCCGGGAGAACAGCGCCTTTATCCGTGACATTACAGGGCGCCTCTACTCGAGTAACCTTGAGATCCGGATCGCCCAGGAGGCCCTGCTTGGCATCGGAGGGATGCGCGTCCTTGAGCGGCTGGATATCTTTCCTGCCGTAATTCATATGAACGAGGGCCACTGCTCGTTTGCAGGGCTTGAGAGAATCGTCCGGATCATGAAAAAGTTTTCCGTGGATATGGGGGCTGCCTGGGAAATCTGCAAACGGAGCAGCGTCTTCACCACCCACACCCCGGTTGCCGCAGGCCATGACGAGTTTCCTCCCGCCCTGGTGAAACCCTATCTTAAACCCTTTGCCGAACAATTTGACATGCCCGTGGATGAACTCCTTGGATGGGGGCAGATGAGATCCCATGGGGAACAGGATCCTTTCTTCTACATGTGCGTCCTTGGAATGAACCTTGCCGGCTACCTGAACGGGGTGAGCCGTCTCCACGGCATGGTGGCCCGGGAAATGTGGACCGGGATCTGGCCGGAACGGCCCGTGGAGGAGGTGCCCATTTCCCATATTACCAACGGGGTTCACATTCTCTCCTACATTTCCCAGCAAAAGGCGGCCCTGTTTGAACGCTATCTTGCAACGGGCTGGGGAAGCCTCCATTACGGCCCGGATCTGGTCAAAAGGATCGACAACATCGATGACGAGGACCTCTGGCATGTCCATGGCATCGACCGGTCCCGCCTCATCCGCCAGTGCCGGAAGATTATGCTGGACAAGTACTCGGCAAGGAGCGCACCCCGGCATGTCCTTGACGCCGTCTCCTCGGTCCTGGACAACAACGTGCTGACCATCTGCTTTGCCAGGCGTTTTGCCACCTACAAGCGGGCCGACCTTTTGCTGAAAGATCCGGACCGGCTCGAGGCCCTGATCAATTCCAAGACCCGGCCCATACAGCTCATTTTTGCAGGAAAGGCCCACCCCAACGATAACCAGGGGAAACAGATCATCCAGCGGATCATGAACTTTGCCAAACGGGACGAGGTGAGGCACAGGGTCGTGTTTCTCGAGGACTACGACATCAACATCGCCCGGTACATGGTCCAGGGGGCTGATGTCTGGCTCAACACCCCCAGGCGACCCAACGAGGCCTGCGGCACCTCGGGCATGAAGGCGGCCGTGAACGGCAGCCTCAACCTGAGCATCCTGGACGGGTGGTGGTGCGAGGGATACTCCCCGGACAGGGGATGGGCCATTGGTGACAGCTATGATTTTCAGGACGAGGCCTATCAGGATTCGGTGGAGAGCCAGGCGTTCTACAATATCCTTGAGAATGATGTGATCCCCTGCTTTTATGACAGAAAGCCTGGGAACCCGCCCCTGCGGTGGATCGAAATGATGAAGGCGTCCATGAAGATGGCCCTGCTGGATTTTTCCAGCAACCGCATGGTCAGGGAGTATACGAACCGGTTCTATGTTCCGGCTTCCATGGACATGGGCCGGCTTACGGCTGATCATGCCAGGGAGGCAACCGGTCTTGCCATGGCAAAGAAACGGCTATCCGCCCTGTGGAAAAACGTCCGGGTTGAAAAACCCTCAATGGTCACAGGCAACGGGTTCCGGGCCGGCGACACCTTCAGGCTTACGGTCAGGGTTTTTCTCGGTGAGCTCGAACCTGCGGAGGTCGAGGTGCAGATCTATTACGGAAGGATCCGGTCCCTTTCCCAGCTTAAGGGGGGAAGGGTACAGACCATGGAATTTAAGGAGCGCTTTGAAGACAACGCCTGTTTATACGATTGTTCCCTCACCTGTTCTGATGCGGGCAGGTTCGGCTATACGGCAAGGGTGATCCCCCAGGGGGACGAGATCCTCAAGGCAAGCCCGGGACTGATGACCTGGGCTAATTGATGGAGAAAGGACAAGGGCATGACAGAAAAAAGGAAAAATCCCCGCATTCTCATTGTGACGCCCGAGGTCACCTATCTTCCGGAGGAGATGGGCAACATGTCCAACTATTCAGCAAAGGCAGGCGGGCTTGCCGATGTCTCGGCCGCCCTGATCTCGGCTTTGTTTGATCTGGGTGGTGACGTCCATGTTGCCCTTCCCGACTACCGCTCCATCATCAAAGGGGCTCTTCCCGATTTTTTCAACAAGGAGCTGGACAGGATCAAGGCGCGCCTGGAAGACGAGCGGATTCACCTTGCCGAAGACAGGGCTTTTTACTATCTCACCCATGTTTATTCCGGTTATTCCGTCACCAACCTTAAGGTGGCCCTGGCCTTTCAGCGGGAGGTGATGAACAATATCATTCCCAGGGTTCGTCCGGACATCATCCATTGTAACGACTGGATGACCGGGCTTGTGCCGTCCATGGCTAGGCAGATGGGGATTCCCTGTCTCTTTACCATACACAACATACACACGGTCACCTCCACCATGGCAGAGATTGAGGACCGGGGCATTGATGCGGCTTCCTTCTGGAAATACCTCTATTTCAGGTGTCCGCCCTGGAACTACGAAAGCGCAAGGGAGACCAATCCGGTGGATTTTTTGACCTCGGGGGTGTTTGCGGCCCACTACGTCAACACGGTGAGTCCCACCTTTTTGAAGGAGATCATCGAGCACCGCCATCCTTTTGTGGAGCCATGCCTGAGGCAGGAGCTCGCCAACAAATGGCATGCCGGGTGTGCAGACGGGGTGCTCAATGCCCCGGATCCGGAATTCAATCCCACCATCGACGAGATGATCGTCCACAATTATGGTCCGAAAAACCATCGGGAAAAGAAACAGCTGAACAAGCGATACCTCCAGGACGCCCTTGGACTTGATCTGGACGGGAACGCACCTCTTTTTTTCTGGCCTTCCCGCCTGGATCCGGTCCAGAAGGGATGCCAGTTGCTGGCAGATATTGCCTATGATCTCATTGAACGGTATTCGTCCGACAATCTCCAGATGGTCTTTGTGGCAAGCGGGGAGTATCAGAAACACTTTAACGATATCGTGGATTTCCACAACATCAGAAACCGGATGAGCGTGAATGATTTCAGTGAGGGTCTCTCCCACCAGGCCTTTGCAGCTGCTGATTTCCTCTTCATGCCTTCCAGTTTCGAACCCTGCGGCCTTCCCCAGATGACCGGATGCATCTACGGCACGATTCCCATCGCGTTTGACACAGGCGGGCTCCATGACACCGTCAGGCCCCTTGAGCCCGATCGGGACTGGGGTAACGGGTTCCTCTTCAATGTTCACGATGCAAATGCGCTCTCATGGGCCGTTGACCAGGCCATGGCGTTTTATAGACTGTCCCCCCGGATCAAGGAGGAGCAGATCCGGCGGATAATGACCGAGGGTGTTCTTGAATTCAACCACACAACCTGTGCTGAAAAGTATATAGGACTCTATGAACGAATGTTGCAAAGACCCTTTTTCGCGTGACCATGCCATGTTTAAGGACGGCTGTCTTCTGCCCTACAAGGGCGTGATCAACAGCAGAATCCTTTACTGCCGCAGGAAAGAAGAGCTGATCACAAACCAGGGCAGACAATCCCTTATGGATTTTGCCGATTACCATCAGGTGTTCGGTCTCCATCGCCTGGACAAGGGGTGGCTCTTCAGGGAATGGGCGCCAGGGGCGTGTTCCATCCACATCATCGGGGAGATGACCGGCTGGGCCCTTGCCCCCGGGTTTGCTCTTCAGAAGAAGAGACCGGACGGCATCTGGGAGGGCCGGTTCCCGTTAAAGGCGTTTACCCACAACCAGCTCTACCGGCTGGTCATTGCCTGGGACCACGGCCAGGGGGACAGGATTCCCACGGCAGCCACCCGGGTTGTCCAGGATCCTCACACTTTGATCTTCAATGCCCAGGTGTGGGATCCGGGCCAGGCGTATCAATGGCAACACCCGGCACCTTCCCCTGGCGGCCTCTTCATCTATGAAGCCCATGTGGGCATGGCCCAGGAACAGGGGAGGGTGGGAACCTACAAGGAGTTTGAAACCCGGGTGCTTCCGAGGATCAAGGACGCCGGCTACACCGCCATCCAGCTCATGGCGGTTCAGGAACACCCCTATTACGGCTCATTCGGATACCATGTGACGAGCTTTTTCGCCCCCTCCTCACGCTTTGGAACCCCGGAGGAGCTGAAGTGCCTCGTGGATTCCGCCCACAGCCTCGGGCTTCGGGTCTTCATGGACGTTGTTCATTCCCATGCCGCAGGAAATGAGGTCGAGGGGCTGAGCCGGTTCGACGGCACCCCGGATCAGTTTTTCCATGCCGGGGAACGGGGGCATCACAGGCTCTGGGACTCCCGGTGCTTTGATTACGGCAAGCCCATGGTGGTGCGGTTTCTGCTCTCCAACTTAAGGTACTGGATTGAGGAATTTCACATGGACGGCTTCAGGTTCGACGGGGTCACCAGCATGCTGTTCCATGACCACGGCCTGAACCGGGCCTTTACCTGTTATGACGATTACTATGGCGACTCGGTGGATCCGGATGCCCTGGCCTACCTCTATCTGGCCAACCGCTTTGTCCACGAAAAATTTCCAGGGTGTGTGACTATTGCCGAGGATGTGAGCGGCTACCCCGGCATTGCAGCCCCCCAGGCCGTGGGGGGGACTGGATTTGACTACCGCTTTGCCATGGGGATTCCGGATTTCTGGATTCGTCTCCTGAAAGAGTTCCGGGACGAGGCCTGGTCCCTTGGCACCCTGTGGCATGAGCTCAATTCACGGAGGGAGGAGGAAAAGACGATCTCCTATGCCGAATCCCATGACCAGGCCCTGGTGGGGGACAAGACGTTGATGATGCGCCTAATGGGAGATTCTATTTATCACGGCATGGAGAGGGACAATGGTTCCATCACCACGATCCGGGCCGTGGCCCTTCACAAGATGATCCGGCTCATCACCCTTGCCACGGCCGGAAACGGGTACCTGAACTTCATGGGCAACGAGTTCGGCCATCCCGAATGGATCGATTTTCCAAGCGCGGCCAACAACTGGTCCTATCGCTACGCCAGGCGTCAGTGGTCCCTGAAGGATAACCCGGATCTGATGTTTTCCCGGCTTGCCGAATTTGACAGGGCCATGGTGGATCTTGCAAAAAAACGGGGTATGGTTGACTCCCCGGGGGCGACCCTGCTTTTTCACCATGAATCGGACAGGATCCTGTCGTTTAAACGGGCTGGGCTTGTTTTTCTGTTTAACTTTCATCCGGCCCGTTCGTTCAGCGATTATTTCGTAAATGCACCCCCGGGAAAGTATCGAATGGTTCTGGATACCGATTCGCAACGGTTCGGGGGGCAAGGGCGCCTGAAGGCAGACCAGGTCCATTTCACCCTCAGTGACCGGTTGAGTCTCTATCTTCCCACCCGCACGGCATTTGTCCTGGAGCCAGTGGGCGGAGCATCCCGGTTCCGGTAGGAGATCGCCGGTTTTGCCGGGCAGGGGGTGAACAGCGATTTTCCCTTGCCTGTTATTTTGTGCTGTTATATAGTGAGTGGCAATGGGTTATTAAGTGAATTAAACGAGCTATATCATAAGGTGGGGCCATGGATGACAATCATGGAGAGTCCATAGAGTTTCAAGAGATAAGCAATGATTCGCAATTAAACGACATCGTGCGTAACTCCTTTCGCATTCCTTTAACTTCAAAGAAAAATTATTCCGTCACCATCGACAACGTTTCCCATTCCCTTGTGGATATCGGCAATATGGGCATCGCCCTGGAGCTGACCCGGGATATGAACGTGATGGTGGGCGACAGGCTTTTGGGATGTGCACTGGTCCTTGGGGACGAAACCGTGGAGAATTTGGAGGGGGAGGTGGTTCACCTCTCCCCGGGCAGGGATCTGCGTCGAATTTGCGGGATACGCTGGCTGGAGCCCGGGGCAAGTGCCGTACAGACAATCGATTCCAGTGTCCGGGCCCTGCGAAAAGAGCTGCTTAATCCCAATGACGCTTCAACAGAATAGAGGGCTGGAGCAATAGTATGGGCGAAGATAAGAAAAAAGATGTGATGGATAACCTTTTAAGCGGCAAGGATGATGGTGAAAAGTTCCCTGAGATGGATGAGCTCAACTGTCTGATCTACAGAAGCGCCGACGATGATGCCGAAGCAGGTCTCCCGGAACCTGAGATAGACAGATCCTGGGAGCTGTCCCGGGATAATGTCACCATCCAGGTTTGGGAGTCAAAGGCAAAAATACGGATCAAGGTCTCACGGGAGACCAAGGGGACCATCTCCATCGACCGCATTGCCAACATCGCCATGGACGCCATCGTGGAAGAGTTGAAAAAGGAGGAATCGTGAGTGTTATTGTCTGTCCCAAGTGCTCTAAAAAGCACCGGGTAAACATTGATAATATTCCAACAGGAAAGACGATTGTTGCGCGATGCAAAGCCTGCAGCCACAGATTTCCCGTCCAGGTCGACCAGCTTCGGGCCCAGGAGGCGGTAACATCCGATACGCCAAAGACCCTGGATGTGGCAAGGAAAATCTGCGTTACCCTCAGCAAGGGGGGGGTGGGCAAGACCACCACCTCGGTAAACCTGAGCGCGGGGCTGGCCCTGGCCGGTTACAAGGTCCTGCTTGTGGATACCGACACCCAGGGACAGTCCGGTTATATCCTGGGCAAAAAGCCCGAGGCCGGGCTCACCGAATTGTTGACCGGGGAGCTGAGCCCTGACGAGGCGATCATCCAGGCAAGAAAGAATCTCTGGCTCCTTGGCGGGGGCAAGTCCCTTGCCGGGGTAAAAAGGATCATCGACCGAAAGAGTTTCGGGGCCGAGTGGACCCTTTCTGAGTCCCTCAAGCCCCTGGATACGAAATTTGATTTCATCATCATCGACACCTCTCCGGGCTGGGACCAGCTCACGGTCAACGTCCTGTTCTATTCAACGGAGATTTTGATACCGGTGGCCCTGGAGGCGATGCCGCTGCACGGGCTTTCCGAGTTCATGAAGAGCCTTGCCTCCATCCAGAAGTACAGGCAGGATGTGTCGTTGAAATATGTGGTGCCGACCTTCATGGACACGAGGATCAGGAACCCACAGCTGATCTTTGCCAGGCTTAAAAAACTCTACAGGGAGCAGATCTGTAAACCCATCCGCTATAATGAGAATTTCAGTGAGGCCCCCTCCTTTGGCAAGACCATTTTTGAGTTTGCTCCGGGCTGCTCCGGTGCCGTGGATTACCGGGAGCTTGTAAGAAGGGTCGCCATGAATGACTCCCTTCTCCAGTAGGGACCTACTTAAAACCGTGGCGTGTGAGTATTTCATCAAGGGTGCCGTCACGTTTCATCGTCCCATAGCCCTTGTTCAGCGCGTTTACATAGGTCTCGTGGTTGGGGTCTTTTCGCGTAAACATGACGTAAAGGTCGCTTATCTGGAGAGGGGGTTCCACAAATTCAACCAGGTGTGCCACGTAAGGCATTTTCGTGGTGATGACATGTTGGAGAACGGCCCTTGAGTTGATCACCAGGTCCACACGATTGTTGATCAGTTTCTTAAGATTCTGCTCGTTTTTTTCTACAGGATCCTTGCTTAAAAAATCTGCCGAATCAAAGGCTTTTGTGTTGGTATATCCCCGGATTGTCCCGATTCTATACGGCTTGAGAGCTTCCAGGGTCGTATAGGCGATATTGGCTCCTTTACGGGACATGAGCACAACCTCCACCCTGGCAACCGGTATTGAATAGACAAAATCCCTATTTCGCTTCGCCGTGTAGTAGGCACCCAAAACACCGGAATATCTCCCCTGGCGGCTCAACTCCATGGCCCGCTTCCAGGTCATGAACTCCATGGTAAGGTCATACCCGGATCGTTTCAGGGCTTCCCGTGTAATTTCCGTAACAAATCCCTGGTTGAGTATCCCATCCCCGTAGTAAGGCGCAAAGGCGTCGGTCGCCAGGGTGATCGTCTTTGGCTGGGCAAACAGCAGTGGTGCAAAGGCACAACAGCTGAAGATCGTCAATAAAATAGCCATGGGTATTAAATGTCTCATGGTTCCCCTCCCCAGGTTTGTTTTCGCCCATCCGCGGGGGTGATGGTCCAATTAATTAATAGATAGTGTAAGCAGGACACTCCTGTACTGTCAAATGAATTTTAACTTCTGGTTGACAAGTCGTCGGAAATTTGAATATTGTTCTTTATGTGTATCTTCATTTCTTAAGGGGATAACTGTTCTGTTCCTGCTTACGAGTTCCGGCGGTCGAGCTGCCGGATGCAATCAACTATGCATCACCTGTTTTCTATTATGAGGAGGCCTTGATGAAGAAAGTCGTACTCGTTGCCGTGATTCTTTCCTTTCTGGGAGCCGGAGATCTTTTTGCCAACATTGATAATCTGTCCAACATGAGTGTGGAGTGGATTCGTACCGGCAACCGGAACGCTGCCACGGATGCCGCCGATATCGTGATCTACAATCCCGGCGGAATCACCCAGCTGCCTGACGGGTTACAGGTGAACATCGGTAACCAGACCCTGATTCGAAAACCTAAGCACACCTATGACCTGGGAATGGGTTCCCAAAGCCATGAGCAGGACGATGTCGACTGGTTGCTACCCAATTTATATGTCACCTACAATAAGGATAACTGGGCCCTTTTCGGCGGATATTACATCCCCGGCGGCGGAGCTGTGGTCGACTACCCCGACGGTTCCATCACCACGGACATGATCGGCATGAACATGATCATGGGGGGGGCAGTCCAGGGTTTTGACGATGATTTTCTGGAGGCGGAATCCATCTACAACACCCTGACCTTTGGTGGCGCCTACCAGATTAACGATCGAGTCTCCGTTGCCCTGGGACTTCGGTACATGTTCATCGAAAATAATACCAAAGCCGGGCTGACCGGCATCAACGATCTTGGCGGCGGAAATGTCGTGCGAACGCGTCTGAAGGTCGATATTGACGATGAGGCCGATGGTTTTGGATTTATTGCCGGGGTCAACGTCAACCTGACGCCGGACCTGAACCTGGGAGTCCAGTATCTGTCCAGGGTGGCCCTGGACCTTGAGACCGATGTGAACCGGGACGATCTGGGCATGTTTGTGGATGGCAGTGAAAGCCCCCGGGATTATCCGGGCATGCTCGGTATGGGGTTGGGATATGATTTTTCAGACAAGCTCTACGGCGAAATCAATTATTCCTATTGGTTTCAGGAGGAGGCCGATTGGGGCAGGGACGCTGCCGGAAGGGATATCTCCGGCATGGCAGGGGATACCCAGGCGGTTGGTATTGCGGTTTCCTACAAGTTTACCCCCACTCTCCTTGCAAGTGCCGGAACCACCTACACCGATTTCATGTGGGACGATATCGACGGATACTACCAGGCTAACCTGGGATCCTATGAGGTCCTTTACACCGACAACTGGCATCTTGGATGCGGGGTTGCCTATGAATTCAAGAAGAATATGAAGGTGAACCTGGCCCTGGGCAGGACCATCTGGGACGACAAGGATCTCTCCAACACCATGATCCCGGGTGAGATCAAGACCGAAAATTCCACAACCACCATCGGCATCGGTTTTAACCTCGGTTTCTAGATAATTTATTCAATAAGACTGGCCCGGGGATGGCTCCGGGGCCGTCAAGGCGTTACTAAACGATCATTGAACAAGGGGCGGCTCCTTGTAGAATGTAAGTTCCCAGGTGTTGTTTTGGGAATCGTGCCGTATGATATAGGTTCCATGGTCAGAGCCTGTAAATTTAAAATAGCGGTGGTCAGGGGCAAGCCAGCTGTCGATCAGCTTTTTCACACGGATCTCTTTTCCGTGAATCGTCATGGAGCGGGGCGTCTCTTCTCCCCTGTATCCGGAATAACATTTAACCTCGAGGGGTATCATTTTTCCGGGTACCCCTTGGGTTGGGTTTTTCCCTGGGTGAACCGGGTCATGCCGTGGTCTCGACGATGTTGCCCCCGAGTTCGCTGATCCTGTCGTCAATGGAGTTTAAAGCCTTTTCAATGGTTTGGTAACTGATGTCGGGAAGTTTTCCTCCCCAGGCCTTTTCAGCGTCTTCAAATCCCCTGAGAACCCCTGTCCGACCCTGTTTGAGACGATCCATGTCATCTCCGGCCCCGTTTAATACAAAGTCGGCGATGCGCTGGGAGGTCTTTGCCACGCCATAGTAGCCGTCCTCGCCCACTAGGCTTGAGGCCTTTTCCGGTGTGAGTTGGGACAGGGGCGTGTTGTCAACGGTGAAATCCTGTTTTTGCTGATCGCTCAGGAGGTTGAACTGGTCGATCATCCCCTGGGTTCGGGTGCTGAGCCAGGTGTTTTCCCTGGCGCTGAAAGAAAATTGAACCGTGTTGACGGTAAGTGAATGGGTTGTCGACCTGCCAGTGATCTGGTTCGAACCGCTTGTTTGCATTAACCTGTAGCCTGGTTTTTGAAACGGGTTGATGCTGTAGCCGGTGTTTATCATCTGGTACCTCCTTTGTGATTAACGGCTTGCTACCCTATATTTCGGAGGCCCATGGCAAAAACTGAAGCTGAAAAATCAGGTCAGGGAGTTCGGTTCAGGGTGATCACCAGGACTTCGGGCCGGCAGTTGTACCTGACCGGAATTCCTGATGAGCCTGCCCCGCAGGAGGTGTAGCCGCAGGTGTTGTTGTGCTGCCAGCGGCCTGAGACAAAGCGCCTTGGCACCGGGCAGTGGGTAAACACTGGTCCGATAAACGGCAGGCAGATCTGGCCGCCGTGGGTGTGGCCGGAGAGGCAGAGATCGATATCGTGATGGTCCAGGCTGTTGATGATTTCCGGGGAATGGGCAAGGAGGATGGAGAATGCGGTTTCCGGGACCTCCCTGAGGGCTTTGTCAAGGTCGTGGCACCGGTAGTAGTGGGGATCGTCCACGCCGCAGATGGCAAGGTGCTGGCCGTTCCGTTCCAGGACCATGGCGTCGTTGATCAGCATGCAGACGTTGGAGTCTTCGAGATCGGGCGCGATCTCGAGGCAGTCGTGGTTGCCGAGGATTCCGAACACGCCGTCCCTGGCCTGGATATGTTGAACAAGTCTTCCCAGTTTTTCATTGGCCTTTTCAAACTGGCCGTACATCTCCATCCGGTAATCACCGCCCAGGAGGCAGAGATCCACCGGCTGTTGACCGGCGATCTCGATGAGTCGCTCCGTAAGGCCGTCCAGGCCATCCAGGTGAAGGTCGCTCATGAAGAGGATCTTATACTGGTCAAAGGCTTCCGGCAGGTGCTTGAAGGAGAAACTAAGTGCGTTGACCCTGATTCTGAGGGCGTTGTTAACTCCCCGGTCGTAGAGTCCGGACAGCTTGAAGCAGGTCTGCATGAGCAGCCGGTAGTATACGACGTTTTCAAAATTAAACAGCCGGGAGACCGGGGAGAGGGCGATATGGCATGCCCTCCACTCCTTGAACCCGGAGTTCGACCGGATCACGGTGTCAGCCTTTTGGTGGGACGGCAAAAAGAATCTCCGGTGTAACCGGGATCCAAATATTCCCGCCGCGATAAATATGATGAGCAAAGCGACCGAGGCCTGGGGGGAAAATCCGTAGACGCGGTGGAATAAAAAAAGGGGGAATCCTCCCTGGAAGACCTGGTCCAGGATGAGGATCTCTGTTCCCTCGTCATAGCTGAATCGTCTTTTGATAAAGCTTGATACGCTGTCTCCTGCCATGGCCAGGAAACCTGCGCCAAACCCCAGGGAGAGGGGGAATCCAAGAAGATAACCAATGGAGCACCCCGCCAGAATCCCGAACCCGAATCCGCCCACGGTCTTGTGCTTTCCAAACCAGGTCCGGCCGTCCCGGAAACGCAGGCCAAAGTCCATGGGAGTGCCAAAGGGTCTCTTTCTTGCGCAAAATGGCATTATGACCGCAGGTGTTGCATTGATACAAAGGAGCAGCATAACAATTTTGGCATAAATTATCATATGCTCACTTGTTACGAACCAGGGCTATCTTGCCAGCACCACTTCAAGCACTTTTTGAATGGATCACGGCAAGGCTGATGGCCTATCCTAAAAAGCTGATTTATCTTACCGGTACCACTTCAAGCCAGTACCCGTCGGGATCATTAATGAAGTAAATGCCCATCTCCTTATTCTCATAGCAGATGCAGCCCATCCCTTTGTGAAGGTCATATGCTGCCTTGAAATCAGGGGTTTTAAAGGCAATATGGAACTCCTCATCGCCCAGGTTATAGGGTTGTTCCTGTGATTTGAGCCAGGTAAGTTCAAGTTTGTTTGACGTGATGCCGTCTCCTAGGTATACGATGATATAGCTGCCGTCCTCAGCTGTTTTACGTTTCCCCTCTTTTAAGCCAAGGGCTTTGTCGTAGAAGGCCAGGCTTTTTTCAAGGTCCAGTACATTGATATTAAAATGGTCAATCGTAAATTTCATTATTATGTCCTTCTTATGGCTTCAAAACTGCCAGGGCAGCTTCGTAATCCGGTTCATGGGTGATATCATCTACCAGTTCTGCATGGATAATTGTACGGGCTTCGTTCAGCACCACCACCGCCCGGGCGGTGAGTCCTGCCAGGGGGCCATTGGTGATCAGCACCCCGTAAGCCGTGGCAAAGTCATGGTTACGGAATATGGAAGCGGTGATTACGTTTTCAATACCTTCGGCACCGCAGAAACGTTTATGGGCAAAGGGCAGATCCGCAGACAGGCAGATGACCTGGGTGTTTTCCAGGGAACCTGCCTGTGCGTTGAATTTGCGAACAGATGTGGCACATACGTCCGTATCAATGCTGGGGAAAATATTAAGAACAATTTTTTTCCCTTTGTACGTTTCAAGGGAAACCTCTGACAGGTCCTGTTGAACTGCCGTAAAATTTTTGGCGGCAGATGCTTCGGCCGGGAACTCGCCCGCAAGGGTGATGGGATTGCCTGCTAATAGGGTCTTGGCCATGGAAAACCTCCTTTATAATAAATGGAATGGTAGGATAGGGAATACTCTACCATGATTTGTCAATTATTCAATGGATTCTTAGTCAAGGGCCTTTGGACAGGCATTCTCAAGTCTGTTTTTCCTACCGGGGGGAGGTTCCTTTCAGCCACAGGCGATAGACTGCCAGCAGGGCAAGGAGGCCGGTTATAAAAGTGATGGGGAACCAGAAAAACGTGTCCGTAAAAACCATGTTCTCAACATCTCCGGAAAGAATGCCCTGTTTCTTGATCTTTAGAAGAAGGGCGTAAGCAACCCCTAAAACACCATAGGAAATGTTGTAGGCCAGGCCTTTGAAGCTCAGGACCGTTGCCCTCTGGTCCGATGGTGTCACCTGGTTGACATAATAGCTGACAAAGAAGCCTGTGAAGTACATGGCGCTGAAGGTTACCAGGGCAGGGATCAGCCCTGCATAGGGCCAGAAAAAGTTCATTGTGCCAAGGCCTGTGCCCGTTAAAAAGACAGTGAGCCAGAGGGCGTGGGCCGGAGGGCTGGTTTCTGTAATTTTTCTGGCTATTTTGGGAATAACAAGGCCGAGCATGGCAACCAGTGCGCCAATGATGCCGAAAACCGATTCAGGCAGTTGGATCATCCTGTAATATTGGCTGGAAAGGGTGATGACCATCCTGATAATGCCGTCAAACAGCATCCCAAAGAGGATGACGGACAGGACAAAGGGGGTTTTACGGATCCACAGGCCTGCCTTGAGTGTTAATCCAAAGGCCTGTCGAACCTGTTTCTGTTTAACCCCGGCCAGGGAACCGGCCGCCGGATCCTTCATTCTCAGGGTGGTGATAAATGCAAAAAACGCCAGGATAAACGTAAGGTATAAGGGAAATCGCATGGTGGTTGTCTGGGGAAATGATAGGGTAAGCTGGAAAAAACGACCTGTTCTTTCCAGGAGATCCGGATCATAAACAGCTGCTCCGACACCCATGGCAACAATAAACCCCAGGGATTGAAACCGTGTTAATACTTCAAGTACCCGGCCCCACTGGGCAGGGTTGCCTTCCGCTGCCAGGGAATCATATGCAATGGCCTCATCCGCACCGCTGGCTGCGGCTTCTGCAAGACCGCTCAAAATACGGTTGAGCAGAAAAACAATGAAAACCGTTGAAGGGTCTGTTGTGGGAACAAAACTGATGATACCGATCTCAAAAATCATGGTCAGTGTCGCAAATACAAGCAGCCGTTTTCTCCCGATGATATCTGCCAGGGCCCCTGAGGGGACTTCGGCAAGGACAATGGTGGCCGCCCACACGGCGTTGAGCATGGAAAACTGGGCCACGGTCAGTCCGAAATCAAGGAACAGGATGGTGAACACCGGATAGTAAAATCTTGAATTGAACAAGACCCTGAAGGCGATAAACAAGCGGATGTTGGGGATGGAAAAGGGTGATAGGGCTCTTTCTTTTGGTGTGGTATTCAAATTGGCTCCTTGTTTCAAGTTTTCCCTGGTTTCATCATGCAAAATCGAAGATGTCAAGGACCTGAAAATTTTTTCCAAGGGTTCTTGCCTTACTCGAATTCAGAGTATAAAGTGATGTTGGTTTGTTATTTCATATTATTCTTCATGCTTTGCTCGTAGACTTGACACCCTCTGTCCATGGATACGGGGTGTCAGATGAAAAGCAAGGTGCCTTTTTAATGGTTAAAGCTGGGAGAAAATGAACATGGAACAAACAAAATTTAGAGTATTGCTGGCCTATGATGGCTCGGAACTTGCCCTAGACGCCGCCCGGTACGTTGGAATGGTTTTTCCCCCTGATAAAACAGAAGTCGTTGCTTTCTATGTGGAGAGCAAGATTCCCAGATCCTTCTGGCACATGGAAAAGGACCTGGACTTCAGGTTCAAGACCCCGGAAATAAGGGCCAGCATGACGGAGCGGTACAAACTTGTCAAGGAGTGCATGGCAAAGGCCAATGATATCCTGTTGAGCGAGGGCTTTCCCCAGGAGGCCGTGACGACAAAAATCCACACCAAGGACCAGGGGGTAGTCCGGGATATCGTTGAGGAGTCCCGCATGGGATATGATGCTGTGGTGGTGGGCAGGAAAGGGTACTCCAGGCTCAAGGACCTATTTGTTGGAAGCGTTCCCACAAAACTTCTTGGAAAGATAAAGAGCATTCCCCTCATCGTTGTCGGCGGAATTCCTAAGCAAAAGGATGTCCTGGTCGCCTTTGACGGTACCCGTGAGGTGTTGGAGGGTGTCCGGCGCATGGGCCAGCTCATTGACAGCAAGGGATATCGCCTTCTGCTCTGCCACGCCTCAAAAACCCCCTCCAATGGCGAAAAGCATACGCTTGAGGAGACCGATCCCTTCTTTAAACAATCTGTAGAATGCCTTACCAGTGCCGGGTTTACCGACGACCAGCTTACCTGCGAGGTGATATCAACCGACGGCGATCTGACGGAAAATATCGTCGACAGGGCCCGGAAGGGTGGGTATGAGAGCATCGTGATCGGGCGCAGGAACCTCACCTTCCTTAAAAACTTTCTCATGGGAAGGGTGGGGGAGAAGATTTTTCAGGCTGCCGGAAACCAGGTGGTCTGGGTCGTTCAATAGAATAACTCAATAGCTTTTGGCTTGACACCCGCTCCAGTTGCTGCTATGGAAACTACTTCTCTGTTAGCTATAGATTAACCATAGATGCAGATTGAAAAATCTGGTGGAGCGATTGAAAAATTATGGGTTTTTTCGGGTCAAAAGAAGAGTTTCCAGGAAAAGGGAGTTTTCCCCACGGGATTCATCCTCCTGACAACAAGTTTTATTCTGCTGGAGCTGAAGTTGAAGTGCTACCCAATCCAGGCAAGGTAGTACTTCCCCTGCTCCAGCACATTGGCGCACCCTGCGAACCGGTGGTAAAACCGAAGCAGATGGTGACCTGCGGCGAAATGGTCGGGAAGGGGCAGGCGTTTGTTTCGGCCGCCCTCCACTCCCCGGTGGCAGGAAAGGTGAAAAAAAACACGGTCGTGACCCTTGCCAACGGTCGGCATCTGCCGGCCATTGAGATCAAGACCGACGGTGACCAGGTGGATCCGGAGGATTTGTGGAAGGAGATGACCGATACGGACTGGTCCCTTTCCACCATCCCTGATTACGCCCCGGATGAGATCTCAAAGCTGATCCATGCTGCCGGCATCGTCGGCCTGGGTGGCGCTGCCTTTCCCACCCACGTAAAGGTGATGCCCAGCGACAAGCAGCTCATCGACACCCTGCTGGTCAACGGATGTGAGTGTGAGCCCTACCTGACCTGTGACTACAGGATCATGAAGGAGGCCCCCCACGCCATTGTTGCAGGAGCGCTGCTGGCTGGAAGGGCTGTTTCGGCAAAGGAGATCTTCATCTGCGTCGAGGACAACAAGCCCGAGGCCATCGAGGCCCTGGAATCAGCGACTCAAAACACCGTTGTCCAGGTTGCCGTGGTCAAGACAAAGTATCCCCAGGGAAGTGAGAAGCAGCTGGTAAAAGCGGTTCTCGACCTGGAAGTGCCCCTGGGCGGACTGCCCTCCGCTGTGGGTGTTGCCATGAGCAATGTCGGTACCATGGCCGCCGTGGCACGGGCCGTGATCAAAAAAGGTCCCCTGACCCACAGGGTCGTGAGCGTCACCGGCGGTGGTATTGCCAACCCCAAGAACCTGTTTGTTCCCATCGGGATCACCATGGGCGAGCTGATCGACTATTGCGGCGGATTGACCAGGGACGCGGCAAGGATCATCGCCGGCGGTCCAATGATGGGATTTGCTTTTTCAGATCTGAACACGCCGGTGACAAAAGGAACCAGCGGAATTACCATCCTCACCCACGCCGAGGCGGCCCGGGGCGAGGAGACCTCATGTGTGCGCTGCGGACGTTGCGTTGATGCCTGCCCCATGAATCTTGTTCCCACAAAGCTTGCCATGGCGGCACGGTACCAGAATCCGGAACTCGCCCGCCAGTATAATATTAATGCCTGTTTTGAGTGCGGTAGTTGTACCTATGTCTGTCCCGCCAGCATCAAGCTTGTCCAGTTGATTCGCACGGGAAAGGCCCAGGTCGCAGCCGCCATGAAAAAATGATGGCCCTAACGGAGTCCATAGGAAAGGAGTTGGCATATTGTCAAAAATAAGTGAAATAGAGGGAGCGGGGCTCGAGGGACCAACCCTTAACGTAGCCCCTTCACCCCACGTATCTGACATGACGTTTACCACAAAACGGATGATGACAGATGTCCTCATAGCCCTTGTGCCCCTTGTGGCCATGTCCGTTTTTGTGTTCAGGGGGTACGCAGTCAAGCAGCTTGTTGTCTGCGTGGTCGCCTGTCTTGCAAGCGAGGCCCTGTTTGTCTCCATGCGTGGAAAAAAGATTACACTGACAGACTGTTCCGCAGTCGTTACCGGCATCATCCTTGCCCTGTCCCTTCCGGGCACGGCCCCCTGGTATGTCGGCGCCCTTGCCTCCGTAGTGGCCATGGGTATCGGCAAGATCATCTTTGGCGGCCTTGGCATGAACATCTTTAACCCGGCAATGGTTGGTCGCGCATTTGTGATGATCGCCTTTGCAAGTCTCATGGGCGCCGGCGCCTATGAAAACCCGGCAGGTGTAGTGGATGCCATTTCCCAGGCAACCCCGTTGAACGCCTTTAAGGGCAGCGGTATCGCAACCCCGGTGTTTGATCTCTTTTTCGGGTTTACCAACGGGTCAATAGGTGAGACAAGCGCACTTGCCGCCCTCATCGGCGGGATCTTCCTCTGCATCCGGCGGACCGCTTCCTGGGAGATTCCCGCAGGTGTTCTCTCCTGCGTGGTTGTTCTTGCAGGTCTGGCTGACTTTGCCGCAGGTGCAGGCGGCCATGTCCTGCTCCATCATCTCTTTGGCGGAGCCCTGCTCTTTGGCGCCTTTTTCATTGCCACCGATCCTGTCACCTCTCCCCTGACCCCCAGGGGCAAGTTTATCTTCGGTGTAGGCGTAGGCGCACTTGTCATGATCATCAGGCTCTTCAGCGGATATCCCGAAGGCGTGATGTTTGCGATTCTTCTGATGAACGCCGTGACTCCCCTGATTAACCGATGGACCATACCACACCCGATGGGAGATGCCTGATATGAAAGCTATTTTAAGGACAAACCTGGGCCAGGCCTGGCTTGTTTTGCTGCTGGCCCTGATCTTTGGCATGTCACTTGCCGGGGTCCAGGCGGCCCTGGGGCCAAAGATCGAAGAGAACAAATTAAAGGAGACCCTGGAAAAGGTCCCTGTGGTGATCCTCGGCCAGCAGGCCGCAGATGAACTCACGGCCAAGGGCGAGACCCTTGTGATCACCCCCAACACCGTTGCCGTTGAAAAGGGTCCGGTAACGAAGTACTACACCCTTTACAAGGCGGACTTCAAGGATGGTACCCCGGCGGGCTGGGTGGCAAAGACCAAGGGTCAGGGCTATGCTGACAAAATAGAGCTCCTGGTGGGCATGGATGCCGATGCAGGGAAAGTCACCGGCCTCTTTATCCTGGATCAGAAGGAGACCCCCGGTCTTGGTAACAAGATCGTGGAAGACGCTTGGCGGGCCCAGTACGGCAACAAAGACACTGCCACGCCCTTTAAGGTGGTAA
Organism: Desulfobacterium sp.; assembly: GCA_030145245.1. Taxonomy (GTDB): domain Bacteria; phylum Desulfobacterota; class Desulfobacteria; order Desulfobacterales; family Desulfobacteraceae; genus Desulforapulum. The sequence continues at coordinate 101,170 of JAQYWC010000082.1, read as the reverse complement.
AGCTGGCAACGGGCGGGGTCAATGAGATCGATGCCATCTCCGGTGCAACCATCTCTTCGAAGGCCGTAACCAAACTTGTAAACCAGGCGGTTTCTGATCTGAAACCCCAGGTGGCTCAATTGAAAGATTCAGACGGGAAGGGGGTCCAGTAATGGCAGATCAACCAACAGCCACCGAGAGGTTCCTGCAGGGTATCCTGCCGGAAAACCCGGTGTACCGCCAGCTCCTCGGGCTTTGCCCGACCCTGGCCGTTACCAATGGAATGAAACCGGCCATCACCATGGCGTGTTCCGTAGCATTTGTGCTTGTCTGCGCCAACGTGGTGATCAGCCTGCTCCGGAATTTGCTCAAGCCCCATCTTCGAATCGTCATCTTTACCCTGACCATCGCAACATTTGTGACCATTGCGGACAGGGTGCTGGCCGCCTATCTCTACCAGATGAGCAAGACCCTGGGACCCTATATCCCCTTGATCATCGTTAACTGCCTCATCATCTGTCGCTGCGAAGTGTGTGCGTCCAAGCAGGGTCCGTTTGTTGCGGCCTCCGACGCCCTGGGACAGTCCCTGGGATTCGGTCTTGCCCTGGCAAGTATTGCAGCGGTAAGGGAACTCCTCGGCACCGGCGGTCTCTTCGGTTACCAGCTGCTGCCCGCGGCCTGGCCTGACTGGGTCATCATGGTACTGCCTCCGGGGGCCTTTATCACCCTCGGGCTTCTCCTGGGGTTGGTCAACTGGTACTCCGCGCGTAAATCAGGAGGAAGCATATGAACTACATTATTGATATATTTCTGATCGCCCTGAGCGCGGCGGTTATCAACAACTTTGTTCTCTATTATTTTGTGGGTATCTGCCCCTTCATCGGTGTGTCCCGCCGGGTTGACATGGCATTCGGCATGGGATGTGCCGTTACCTTTGTTATCAGCATCGCGGCGTTTCTGAGTTGGACCATCACCACCATGGTGTTGATCCCCGGCGCTCCGCTTTCCTCCTTTATCGCAGGCTTTTTCGTGTCCAAGGAGGCTGCGGCGACCATTGATCTCACCGTGCTGAGCTACATTGTCTATATCTTCTCCATCTCCTCATCGGTTCAGTTTGTTGAGATGTATGTGAGGAAATTCTTTCCGGCATTGTACAAATCCTTTGGTGTGTTCCTTCCCTTGATCACCACCAACTGCGCCATCCTCTTTGCCTGCCTCACCATCATGAGCAACGTGGCAGGGGTTGAGAACCCGGCGGATGCCTGGGATCTTGGACGGTCCCTGACCCTGGCCCTCTTCGGCGGCCTCGGCTTCACCATTGCCATCGTGATCATGTCCGGCATCCGTGAGGATCTTGACCTGTGCGACGTGCCCGAGCCGTTCAAGGGCGCTGCCATCACACTTGTTGTGGGCGGCATTCTCGCTTTGGCCTTCATGGGATTTACCGGCGTGGATTCAGGCCTCAGAAAGGCGATCACACCGGGTGGGGAAGTGGCCATGGAGATCTCCGTGGAACAGGTTCAGACGGCAATGATCGAACCCAACTTACACCAGCAGATTCGAGGTATCAATGATTGAAATAACCATAGGCATCGCTGCCGTGACCATGCTTGGCATGGCAGTGATCATGTCATACATACTTGGATGGGCCAACAAGAAGTTCCATGTTGAGGTGGATGAAAAGGTCGAGGCGGTGTTGGAAGCCCTTCCCGGCGCTAATTGCGGCGGCTGCGGTTATCTTGGCTGCAGCGAATATGCCGTTGCCGTGGTGGCGGATAACGCCCCGGTAAACAAGTGCCCGGTGGGTGGTGAAGGCTGCGCCATCGAGGTTGCCGGCATCATGGGCGTGGATGTGGGGGACTCGGTTCCCAATCGTCCCGTGGTCCATTGCGGCGCCCGTTTTGAAGAGCGCAAGGGCAGAACCGAATACAAGGGTGAAATGCGGTGCGCCGCTGCAAACCTTGTGGCCGGGGTCCAGGGCTGTACCTTTGGTTGCCTGGGGTTTGGCGACTGTGTAAGCGTCTGCCAGTACGACGCCATCCACATTGAGGACGGACTTGCCGTGGTGGACTACGACAAGTGCATCGGTTGCGGTGCCTGCGTCAAGGCGTGCCCGAGATTGATCATCTCCATGACCGACTTCCACGAGGATAAAATTCCCTCGGTGCTCTGTTCCAACCTGGACAAGGGCAAGGACGTTACAACCGTCTGCACCAAGGGCTGCATCGGCTGCAAGGCCTGTGTCAAGGTCTCTGACATCTTTACCATGGATAAGAACATGGCCGTGGCAGATACCGATGCCTACAGGGCAGAGAATGAGGAGTCGGCGGTTGAAGGCCTTGAGAAGTGTCCCAAGGATTGTATCGGGTTTATAGGGAAAAACGCGGACTAACCCCCGGTTACAAACATAACAAACAACAATGGCCGGCCCGGGAAATTCCCGGACCGGCCATTGTTGTTTTGGATGAACCCTGGGGTTCGCAGCCGACGACTTGAGACCCTTATCGATAAGGCCGGGGTCAAGTCATCTGCGAAGTACCATTAGAGGTTGTAGACATCCTCGCCCTTGATCACAGCGATGTTGTTTTTGGCCAGGATCTTGATAGCCTTGTCAATGTTGTCAAACCGGAAGATCATGATGGCGTTTTTCCGGTTGGGGTTGGCAAAGGCGTACATGTATTCCACATTGATCCCTTCGCTGGTGAGGGGGTCCAGAACCTGGTTGAGTCCGCCGGGATTGTCGTCAACCTCCACGGCGATCACGTTGGTCTTGCCTACGGTGAAACCCTCTTTTTTAAGGATCTCTTCCGCCCGATGGTTGTCATTGACGATCAGCCTCAGGATTCCGAAATCCGTTGTATCGGCAAGGGAGAGCGCCCTTATGTTGACGTCTGCATCCCTGAGTATGGCAGTGACCTCTGCAAGGCGCCCGGCCTTGTTCTCCAGAAATATTGATATCTGCTCGGCTCGCATATCAGTTTACCTCCTTTTTTCTTTTAAATGTTTCGGTTGTCAATAACCCGTATGGCCTTGCCCTGGCTGCGCTCGATAGCTTTTGGCTCAACCAGCATCACCTTGGCAGACACTCCCAGATATTCCTTGATGTCCTTGGAAATTTTGGCCTCCATGTTCTGGAGGTTCTTGATCTGATCCGAGAATATCTGGTCGCTGACCTCGACCTTGACCGTTAGACTATCAAGATTACCGGATCTGTCAACCACAAGCTGGTAATGGGGGAGAATATTCTCGCTTTTCATGAGAACGTCCTCTATCTGGGATGGAAAGACGTTGACGCCCCGGATGATCAGCATGTCGTCGGTCCTGCCGGATACCTTTTTCATGCGCACATGGGTTCGGCCGCAGATACAGGGTTCGGCATTCAGGGAGGTGATGTCCCGGGTTCTGTAGCGGATGATGGGAAAGGCTTCCTTGGTGATGGAGGTGAAGACAAGTTCGCCTGTTTCACCGTAGGGCAGCACCTCTTCGGTTATAGGGTCGATGATCTCCGGGATGAAGTGATCCTCAAAAATATGCAGGCCGTTCTGGGCCTGGATGCACTCGATGCTGACCCCGGGTCCCATGATTTCGCTCAGGCCGTAGATATCAATTGCCTTGAGGCCGAGTTTGGATTCGATCTCCTCTCTCATTGCCTCGGACCAGGGCTCGGCCCCGAAAATGCCGGCCTTGAAGCTCAGATCCTTGAACGATACCCCCATCTCCTCGGCAACTTCAGCCAGGTGAAGGATGTAGGAGGGGGTTCCGGTGAGGATGGTGGGCTTGAAATCCTTCATGATGATGATCTGGCGCTTGGTGTTTCCGCCGGAGACCGGGATCACCGAAGCCCCCAGGCGCTCAGCGCCGTAGTGGACCCCGAGTCCGCCGGTGAAAAGGCCGTAGCCGTAAGCGTTGTGGAGGATATCACGGCTTGTTGCGCCGCCGGCTGCAAGGCACCTGGCCATGAGTTCCGACCAGGTTTTGATGTCCCGCTTGGTGTAGCCGACAACGGTGGGGCTTCCGGTGGTGCCTGAGCTTGCATGGATCCGGACCACGTTTTCCATGGGAACGGCAAACATGCCGTAGGGGTAGTTGTCCCTCAGGTCCTGCTTGGTGGTGAAGGGGATCCGGCGCATATCATCAAGTGAGTTGATATCCTGGGGCGTGATGCCGGCCTTTTTAAAGCTGTCACGGTAAAAGGGAACGGTGGCATAGACCTTTTCAAGGGTGGTTTTCAGTCGTGAGAGCTGGATGGCTTTAAGGGCCTCCCGGGGCATTGTTTCAAAATCCATGTTGAAGATCGGCATAGGTGATTCTCCTTTGGCATTGGGGCCTGTTGATAGAAAACCAAAAAAAAGGACTCAAGGATTTTAAAACCCCCGGTCCTTGAAAATAAAAAACCATGGGTTTCGTTCTCTCGAGTCCGCCCATGGTTTCTATTGTCAGATTATGGCTTGGTTCTTATATAATCCTTCCATGGGCAGACCTTGTAAATCGAAAGTCTGCCTTAAAGAAAAATATAAAAAAGAACCTGTATACCATTATTCTATCCTTTTAGTAATTAATTAAGTTTCATTGTCTATCGGGAATCAAATGCCTTGTCAAGGAAAAAGATTATTTCGTGAGCGTCCCTGTGAATGCGGGTTTCCGTTTTTCCAGGAATGCCTGGGTGCCTTCCCTTGCATCCGGGCTTGCCATGCACAGGGCAAAGGCGTTGTTTTCGATTTTGCAGCCGGTTTCAAGATCCGTGCACAACCCGGTGTTGACCGCTTCCTTGGCCGCTCTGATGGAGACCCGGCCCTTGAGGGCAATGGCTTTTGCGGTTTTCATCACAGCATCCATGAGGGCGTCGGGAGGAAAAATTTTATTGACTATGCCGTATGCTTCGGCCTGGGCTGCCGGTACGGTTGCGCCGGTATAGATGAGCTCTTTTGCCCGGTTGGGGCCCACAAGTCTTGCCAGGCGCTGGGTGCCGCCGAAGCCCGGAATGAGGCCGAGGGTAATCTCAGGCAGTCCGAACAGCGCTTTTTCAGAGGCATAGATAAAATCGCAGGCAAGGGCTACCTCGGTTCCGCCCCCCAGGGCAAATCCGTTGACAGCCGCGATCACTGGGATGCTCAGGGATTCGAGCCTGGAAAAGGTTTTTTGGCCCATTTCGGAAAAATACTTGGCCTGGAGGGCATCCATTTCGGTCAGCTCCGAGATGTCGGCTCCGGCCACAAAGGCCTTGTCTCCGGCACCTGTCAACACAAGAACCTTAATGTCGGGATCGGCTTCAACCCTGTCGATGACGATTCCTAGCTCCTCGATCAGTTCCCGGTTCAGGGCGTTCAATGCCTTGGGTCTGTTAAAGGTGAGTGTTCCTATGGTCTCTGCAACGTCATAAATCAGGTGTTTGAATGTCATGATCTGCTCCTCTATACAGGTTATAAGGTTCTTGGGTTGGTCTCCTTTATGTAGCGCTCGACCCCGTCGATGATGGAGTCGCACAGGCGTTCCTGATAGGTTGAACTGGTAAGGCGCTTGCACTCTGTGGGATTGCTTATGAATGAGGTCTCGATGAGGATGGAAGGCATCCTTGCCCCAAGAAGAACATAGAACGGGGCCTGTTTCACCCCGAGGTTCCTGATCTTGGAGTAGTTCCTGGCAATTCCCTTGCACATGGCTCCCTGGACCTTGGTGGCCAGGCGGCTGGATTCGTTGATCTTGGCGTTTTTCATCAGGTCGTTGAGAATGGATTCAAGGTCGCTGATGTTTTTCCGGCTGGTGGCGTTCTCCCTTGCCGCAACCTCAATGGCCTGGTCGTCGGTGGCAAGGTTGAGAAAATAGGTCTCCATGCCGGTGGCTTTCCGGCTTTTGGCTGCATTACAGTGGAGGGAGATGAAAAGGTCGGCATTCCGGGTGTTGGCAATGGCCGTACGCTCCTCCAGGGTAAGGTAGGTGTCGGTTGAACGGGTGAGGATGACGTCGCATTTGAGGCGGTCCCGCATCTTTTTTGCCAGGCGCTTGGAGATCTTGAGCACCACATCCTTTTCCCACACGTTCTTGAGATATCCCGGGGCGCCGGGGTCCTTGCCGCCATGGCCGGGATCGATGACGATCTTGCGAACGCCAAGGGCAAGCTGCTTTGCAATGGCCGAGCTATGGATATTGTCCGTGGAGAGATAGGCCTTGGATTTTCCGCTTTTTTGGGCAATTCGGGTGCTTTTGGCTTTTCCGTTCGCTCCCTTTGCCCATACGTCAACCACGAGTCTGAAGGGGTCTTTCAGTGAAAAGACCTTGTAGTTGTCAAAGGATTTAATATCAATGACCACCCGTACCGAGTGGGGGGTGTACTGGCCAGCCCTTGCCTGGATCAACAGGTTGTCGTTGATGTCAGTATGTTTGGGCACATTTTTGCCAAGCCGGGATTGGTTCAGGTCGATATAGAGCCTCTGGGGCTTGCCGTTGGCAGGATCTTTTTTCAGAAGCTTGTGGGTAAAGTCTCTGTTCTGGGTGGCATCGATGACAACCCTTGTGTATTCCGGGTTTGACCAGAACCTGAGACCTGTGACAAAGGAGTCAGTGGACGGGGAGGCCGGTCGGCTCGATTTGGCAGGTTTGGCCGGTCGGACCGGTTTGCGTGGGGAAGGGGCGACAGCAACAAACTGTGTTGTTGCGGTTCTACCTTTGAATGTGCGCTTTTTCAGGGATGTTTTTTGTTTCAGGGGTGCTTTTTGTTTGAGCGCCTGGGGAGGCTGTGTTGAAGCGACGCGTTTCAACAGGTGCCGGGCCCGTTCGCTGTAAGCGCTGTCAGGATAACGCCCTTGAATCCGTTTGAGCAGGTCCAGGGCCTCTGTCTTGTCCCTGGACCTGCGGGACCGCTTGTGGAGTTCAAGGTAGAGCTGGGCGGACCTGTACATGCCGGCCGGTGCCCAGGTGCTCTGGGGAAAATTGGCATTGACCCGCTGGTACTGGTCGATGCACTTGATCCAGGCCTCCCGGTATTTCTGTTTTGCCGGGTTCTTTCTGAGTTTCAGATAGGTTGCGTCTGCAGTCACGTATTGCTGTTGGGCAGTCGTGGAAGCGCAGGATGCCGGAATGAACGCCCCGAAAAAGAGCAGAACAAGTAGGCCCGGTATGAGCGTTTTCAGTTTCAGCATGGTTTAGGTGAGTGCTTTTGATCTGATTTTCTGTTTTAGATTGTGCACCAGGTTGAGGGCTTCGATGGGCGTCATGGTTGAAATATCCGTTGCTTCAAGGGCGGAGATGATTTCATCATGGTCATGATTCTCAAAAAGGTCCATCTGCTGATCCTGTTTTTTCTCAACAGCAGCAGGCATCGTTTTAACCGGGGCAGCGTCGGGCTCAACCTCTTTACCGTTGGACTCGATCTTTGCCAGGATCTCTTTGGCCTTTGCAATGACCTGATCCGGAACTCCTGCCAGGCGGGCCACCTGGATACCGTAGCTCTTGTTGGTGCCTCCACGGACAAGGCGGCGCAGGAAGATGATGTTGTCGTTGAACTCCTTGACGGCAATGTTGAAATTCTTGACCCTGGGCTTGAGTTGTTCAAGTCGGGTGAGTTCATGGTAGTGGGTTGCAAACAGGGTTTTCACCCCTTTGTTATCCAGATCATGGAGATATTCTGCCACGGCCCAGGCAATGCTCATGCCGTCAAAGGTGGAGGTTCCCCGTCCGATCTCGTCCAGGATGACAAGGCTGTTCTGTTTGGCGTTGTTGACGATGTTGGCGGTCTCCTCCATCTCAACCATGAAGGTACTCTGGCCAAGGGCCAGGTTGTCAAGGGCGCCCACCCGGGTGAAGATCCGGTCTATGACGCAGAGGTTTGCATGCTCGGCCGGCACAAAGGACCCCATCTGGGCCATGAGGGCCATGAGGGCCACCTGGCGCAGGACCGTTGATTTACCGGCCATGTTCGGCCCCGTGATGATGAGTACCTGGTCATCATCGTTGTCAAGGCGGATGCTGTTGGGGACGTACCTTTCGCCGATGATCATTTTTTCGACCACGGGATGGCGTCCCTCCTTGATCTCAAGGACCTTGTCCCGGTTGAGCTCGGGCCGGGTGTAGTTGTTCTCTTCAGCTGCGGTTGCAAGGGCGAGCAGGACATCCACACAGGCCAGGAATTTGGCCATCTTAAGGATGGATGGTGTCTTTTGGAGAATGCTTTCCCTGACCTTGCAAAAAAGGCTGTACTCAAGGGTTGCCCGCTTGTCCTGGGCGTTGAGCACCTTGGATTCGACCTCTTTGAGTTCATCGGTGATAAAGCGTTCCGCATTGACCAGGGTCTGTTTCCTGATGTAGTGGTCAGGCACGGACTGGGACTGGACTTTGGAGACCTCTATAAAATAACCGAACACCTTGTTGAACTTGATCTTCAGGGAGCTGAGGCCGGTTTTTTCCTTTTCTTTGGCCCCTGTCTTTGCGATCCAGGAGCGGCCGTCCCTTGCAATTTCAAGGATTTCATCAAGCTCTTCGTTGTAACCGTCACAGATGATGCCGCCTTCGTTCATGGCGATGGGGGCGTCCGGTCTGATGGCCCGGTTGATGAGGTCGGCAAGCTCGAACAGTTCGGTGGAGACCTGTTCCCTCGCCTCGATCAATTCCCCCTGGAACAGGGGAGATGTGAGCTGGTTTAAGTCATTGAACAGCTGGGGCAGCTTGTACAGGGAGGTTTTCAGGGCCGTCAGGTCCCTTGCGTTTCCGTGGCCCATGGAGATCTTGCTCCCAAGGCGCTCCAGGTCGTACACCTCCTTGAGGTGGGTGCGCAGGCTTTGCCTGAGGCCCGGATTCTCTTTTGCCTCGGCAACGGCATCCAGGCGCTGCTCAATTCCGTCGATATGGATGAGGGGATAGCGGATCCAGTTCTTGAGCAGCCGGCCGCCCATGGCGGTGATGGTCTTGTCAAGGACACTGATGAGGCTTCCCTTTTTGTCACCGTTCTGGATGTTTTTCAGCAGCTCCAGGTTCCGGCAGGACCGGTCGTCTATGAGCAGGTAGGAGTTGAGCTCGTAGTTCTCCAGTGTCAGGATGTGATCGGTATCCTGGAGCTGGGTTTCCTGGACATAGGCAAGAATGGCGCCTGCGGCAGCGGTTCCGGCCGTCAGGTCCTCGCATCCGAATCCCTGGAGACTCCGGGTTCGGAACTTTTCCGTGAGCCGTTTTTTTGCGGATGCAAGCTTGAAATCATCCCCGTCAAGATAGGAGATCTGAATGGCGGCAAAGGGCCTTTTTACGTGGCTGTAAAAGGGATCCTTGTCAAATGATGCCGGCAGCAGCAGTTCCTTTGCATCTATCCTCAGGGCTTCATCGATCAGGGCAGGGGGGATCTTCCCGTTTTTTGCCGGAGCCTCGGTGGTTCTGAACATGCCCGTGGAGATGTCCAGGTAGGAGAGGCCGGCAAAGCCCTGGCTGACGCAGATGGCGGCAAGAAAGTTGTTGGATCCCTTGTCCAGGAGCTCTTCGTTGAGGATCATTCCAGGGGTGATTACCCTGACCACCTCACGCTTGACAAGTCCCTTTGCCGAGCCCGGGTCCTCCACCTGTTCGCACACGGCAACCTTACAGCCGTTTTCGATCAGCTTTGCAATATAGGTGTCGGCTGCCTTGTAGGGCACCCCACACATGGGGATAGGGTTGTCCTGGGTCTTGTTCCTTGAGGTGAGGGTGATCTCAAGAATGGCGGCGGCCTTTACTGCATCGTCAAGGAACATCTCGTAAAAATCCCCCATTCGGTAGAAGAGGATTGAATCTGAATACCTCTCTTTAATAGAGAGAAACTGTTCCATCATGGGGGTGTTTTTTTGAACGGTCATGGTAATTTAAGCTTTGTTACGCTGTCTCCTCTTTCTCAACCGGCTGATCGTTCCCGGGCACTTGATTTTCCGTTACCTCTTTTTTCTGGTAGGGGTCGCTTGTGAAAGGCTCAAGCTCGGCTTTCAGGGAGGCGATCTTCTCAAGGTGGGACTCAATTGTTGCGTTGAGGGATTTTATGGTTTTTTTTGATTTCAATTTTGACGCAATGCCTATAAAACCTGCCCCAAGAAGACCAAGGGCAAGGGCGATGCCGAAATAGGCGATGTTCTGGATTGCAGGTGCGGTCCAGTGCCAGGTTTCAACCCCGAGACTTAAGGATAATGCCTGTTTAGCAAAGAAGTAGTCCCTGTTCTGGTAGACTACCAGGCCGGCAAATATCAGTATGATGAGTCCGAAAAACAGTTTGATCTTTTTCATTTGCAGTCTCCATTCTATTTATTATTGACAAATTCCTAAATTAAAATGCTTTGGGATAATAGATCAAATCCCTGTTTTTTTCAAATACTCTTTTTCTTTCCCTGCCGCCGGGCCCGGATTGTATCCCTTTTTACCAGATCATGGGATTGAAGAGCTTCACACCTTTAAGGTCAGGCTCTCCCATGATCTCCCAGGTGATCCCGCTGTCCGGAATCTTGTTTGCTATCTCCATGATGGATATATGAAGATGGCAGTGGATTCCGGATTTTTTTCCTGTGGTGTCGGCAATCTGTCCGATAACATCCCCTTTTTCCACCCGGGTGCCCGGAACCACCGCGGAAGGCACCGTTATGTGGGAGTAGACCGAAACAAACCGTGATGTCTGGTCTTGTGCGTGTCGGATAATCACCGACCGGCCCAGGAAATCCCTGCACAGGTTGATCACCACTCCTTTGGCCATGGCAGGAACCCGGGTTTGGGTGTCCAGCCACTGGATCGCACCTGCCCGGTTCCTGAACAGGGCAATGTCGAGGCCTTCATGCCTGGCGTGGCGGATGCCGAAATCGGCCCACCACTTTGCCCGGGATCCCAAAAGCATTCCATGGTGGAAAATCCACTCCCGTTGGTCTGAAATTGGAAGATTGTTCAGGCGTGTAATGGTATCAAGGTAGGAACGGATGGCAAATGATTCCATTATAGTCTTGGACGGATCAGGCAACCAGGACGATTTTGTGGGCCATGAGGTTGATGTCTTCAATGGTTCCCGTGACCTCCTTGCTATCTCCGAGAAGTCCTTTTAAAAGGAAGCGGTTGTCACCACAAGGGGTTATTGCCGCAACATTTTCCATTACAAGCTCTTCATTTCCATTGGTCTTGATGTAGACATTGGATTCGCACATGTTGATCTCCTTGTTTGGTGTTTAATTAGGATCATGCCAACGGTTGACCCAATATCAGGAAAACCGTGTTCTTGCAAGCCTGCATGATAAAAAAAAGGTGGCTTCAGGGGGTGACCATTTCGATACCGGGCAGGTTCTCAAGATCCCAGTCGACAAGGGCTCCGCTCATTTTTCTGTTCATGGCGCAGTTGACGACAATGGTTCGGCCAAGGGTGGTTGTGCCTGCGTCTTCATGGATGTGCCCGCAGATCACCATCCGGGGCTGGCTGTGGCTGACAAGATTTCTCAGGCCCCTTGAGCCCGCATGGAACCGGCCCCCCACCCGGTCTCTTGTTCCCAGGGGCGGTGGATGGGCAACCAGGATGGAGCGTTCTGTCATAAGGGGGGCCAGGGTCTTTAAAGCGCGGTTCTCTCTCAGGCATATCCTGGACCGAAAGGGCAGGGGGATGGTGCCGCTGATGCCGACAAAGTTAATACCATTGAATTTTACCGACGCCATGTGGAGGCTTGTGGTGCCCGGGGCCGTTTCCAGGAGCTGTTCCACACGGCCCAAATCTGAGTTTCCGCCGATGCAGAGCACTGGAATGCCCATGCCGGCAAGTCTGCTGATCACGGGTCTTGGCCCGGCATAGTTGGTGATGTCGCCTGCAACCACTGCAACGTCCGGCTGAAACCGGTCAATGGCGGCTTCAACCCTTGCCATTCTGCTCTCTTTTCCGTGGATATCCGCAACTGCATAGATTCGCATCCGACCCTCCTTCGTCTATGGATCCATTGATGCATTCTATATCGGGTTGACTTGTAAATGGCAACGATTTCCTTCCAAGAAAACCGTTGACACCCACCCCTTATTATAATTGAATCAATATCATGCCATTTGCGTGTGAACATTCATAAGCCCCTTTCAAACGGGCAAATTGCTTTATACAGGTGATTCTATGGAAGCTTACGTGACCCTTGGAAAAAGGGAATTGACCCTTGAGGATCTTGAAGCCGTTGCCAGGAAAGGTGTTGGGGTAAAGCTGTCAGGGGGGGCAGGCAAAAGAATCAAGCGGGCCCGGGCTCTGGTGGAACAGTGGGTCGGGGAGGAGCGAAGCATCTACGGGGTGACCACCGGGTTTGGGGCCCTGAGCGATGTTTCCATCTCAAAAAAGGATACGGAAAAGCTCCAGACCAACATTCTCATGAGCCACGCCGCCGGGGTGGGCAACCCGTTTGCGCCTGAAATCGTCAGGGCCATGATGGTGTTGAAGCTCAATGACTTTTGCCTGGGGCATTCGGGGATCCGCCCCAAGACCGTCCGTAACCTTTCCCATCTCCTCAATTCAGGGGTGGTGCCGCTTGTGCCGGAAAAGGGATCTGTGGGTGCCAGCGGCGATCTTGTGCCCCTGGCCCACATGGGCCTGGTTTTGATCGGAAAGGGGGAAGCCCTGGTCGGCAATAAAAGGGTTTCCGGACTTGATGCCCTCAAGGAGTGTTCGCTGGCCCCCCTCTGCCTTGGATCGGGGGAGGGGCTTGCTCTGGTCAACGGGACCCAGGCCATGGCAGCCGTTGGCGGCCTTGCCCTGGTGGATGCCGTGAACATCCTGAAGCACGCCGATATTGCCGCCTGCATGAGCCTGGAGGTGTTGATGGGATCAAGGACCGAGTTTGATCCAAGGATTCACCGGGTAAGGCCCCATCCGGGGCAGATCCGGGCGGCAGACAACATGCTCAGGATCACGGCGGACAGTGAGATCATCTCTTCCCACAGGGACTGCTCCAGGGTGCAGGATGCCTACACCCTTCGCTGCTCCCCCCAGGTCCACGGGGCGGCAAGGGATTGCGTGGACAATGGGAGAAAGGTTCTGGAGGTGGAGATCAATTCAGCCACCGGGAATCCCCTGATTTTCCCGGACCAGGGAGATTTCCTCCTGGGGGGCAATTTCCATGGGGAGCCTGTGGCCTTTGTCCTGGATTTCATGTGCATTGCCGTGGCTGAGCTGGCCAACATTTCGGAACGGCGCATTGAGCGGCTGGTAAACCCGAAGCTGAGCGGACTCCCCGCCTTTCTGGTCCGTGACAACGGGCTGAACTCCGGGTTCATGATCGCCCAGTACACGGCCGCCGCCCTGGTTTCCGAGAATAAGGTGCTCTCCCATCCGGCATCGGTGGATTCCATTCCCACCTCGGCAAACAAGGAGGACCACGTTTCCATGGGGACCATTGCTGCAAGAAAGGCCCGGCAGATCGTTGAAAATACCGAGAACGTCATTGCCATCGAGCTCATGTCCGCAGCCCAGGGTCTGGATCTTTTCACCAACCTCAAACCGGGCAAGGGCACCCGGGCGGCCTATGACTTAATACGGAACCATGTGGACCATTTGGAAGCGGACAGGATTCTTGCAGCTGACATTGGGGTGGTCAGGGATCTCATACGGAATGGAAGCATTTTAGCGGCGGTGGAAACGGCTACAGGGGCGCTTGCCTGATCAGGAGAGACGCACCAGCTCAAGGTCGCCCCAGGCGCAGGAGGAGGAAATTCTTGTATGTCCTCGCAATGTCAAACTCCGAGAGTCTCCCCGGTAAGGCCGGGGGGCTCCTCCTTATTAATTATCCATGGATCAAGTATGATGGATTGAATATGGCGGCAGCAAAAATCGAATTCGAGTTAGGCACCTACTTTGGGTTTGTCCTGAAAGAACTTTTCGGGATTCAGATCTATATCAATGCGGCGATTATCGGGTTTACCATTTGTTTATTCACCCATAATTACAGTATGGCTCCCTTTATGGTCCCCATGTTTGTCCAGGTCATTACCCGGTCAAACATCAAATATCGGCAGCGGCACCTCAGTGCCTTGGTGGAACTGCCTGCCCAGGCCGAGGCCCCGGTTTTTATCATGGATTTCAAGGGCAACGTTCTTCTTTCCGTGGGGAAAACCTCTCATCTGTTTCAAAAGCACGCGATCCGTAATATCGAAGGTTTTTTAAACCGGGAAGCACTGGACGGTATTGTGAAAATAGCAGATACATCCCCTTCTGATGATTCCCATACGCCATCCATAGAAGCCTTTTCCGGAATATCCATGAAATGGTACAAAATCAATGCCACCCGGATGAAAGAGGGGGACCGCTCCGGGCCTATACTCGTTTGGTTCCAGGATATTTCCCTGAGAAAAGCCTATGACTTCAGACTACAGGATCTTTTGCGGTACTCGGGGGCGTTGATCCATGACCTGGGAGAGCTTGTTGAAACCGGCGGAGAATTCGAACACCTCTCCTCATTTCTTTTAAAGGATTATGAAGCGGTTTTCATCACCAGGATGGATAAGGGCAATAATCTTGTAGGGTCCGTCTTCAAGCTGTCAGCAAACCGGATTGAGAAGTCAGACGCTATTGTGATTAACAATGAATCCCCCGCCCCCATAAATATTTCCAGACAAAAAGCCCAAATCATAACCGACGATATTGACGATTATGATTCTATGGCAACCTTCCTGAAAAAAAATCCCCTTGATCCCAGGGTGCTGGCTTTCATTGATGTACCTATCCGCAATTTTATTACATACAATGAAGCGGACCTGTCCATCATCGCCTTTAACTACAGGTCAAAAATAACCAGCTATGAAAAACGTTTTTTTGAAATCCTGGTCAATACCTACAGAACCATGATCATGATTGTGGACATGGAAAAAAAGAGTAAAAAGCCTGGCGGTCGATCGAACACCTTATAACAGTATCTGACTGTCGGGATCTTGGTCTATGGCTTTGACATTATTCCTTGTGTCGCGTGTAACAAACCCAGCGCCAAAGTGAGGTTGTCAGGGAACTTATACGGGATGGCGGCATCCTGTTCAATGGCGTCTTCGATGTCCGATTCGGTGTGAACCAGGTTGCCTAGGCAGTCGCTGTGGCATCGGCAAGGGCGCAGGAGTCGGAAACAACGGTTGCCGTGTCTGCCCTGCCAAAGTTTTTGAATGGCCACAGCGCCAGCTACGGCCTCCATGGGACCGACATTGGCAAGGTTTCCTGCCTCGATGATGGAAAGGGCAATGTCAGGGGGCGGGACGTTAGGGGTAATAGTTCTAAGAGAAAAAAGAGCCTGACAGCGCAAGATGCTCTCATGTGTAGTTCAATTGAATTCGGATGAATTCAATTGAAGGATCAATAAGACGCAAGGAGACATTATGAGTAAGGAAAACCTTTGGGCCAAATTGCAGTTCAAGAGAGATATTCACATGAACGAAAAACAGCAGCGCGTTGAGCACAATATTGCCTCGATATTGCATCAAGCGAAAGATCAATATCCTTATACTAATAGGGATTTGGCCAAATTTGCCGGTGTAAAACCCTCAACAATTTCAGGCTGGATTAAGTGCGGTAAAGCTCTATCCTCCAAAGTGGATGCCATGATTTCAAATATACACAAAGACCAGCAGGTTCAAGAGTCTGAAACGGAACAATGTCAAGCGGAGTATGACGATATGATAGGAAAACATAAAAAATATATGGAAATTTACGGAGTGCCGGCCCTTGATAACTTGTCTGAATTTGCCAAACTCCGTTTTCACATCAAAGGACTCAAGCAACTGGGCTTCGATGTGACACTTACTCCCATTGGTTGAAAAATTCCAAACAAAAAGTGATTCTAAGCGTCTTTCCCTGTCGCCCAGGCATAAAATTCAGGATCTTCACAATCGCGCCCCCTTCCTTATTGGACCATCCCACAGTTATTTAGGATACGAGGGGGAGGGGCTTATATGGGATGGAAGCATTTTAGCAGCGGTGGAAGCGGCAACAGGAGACCTTGCCTGATCAGGGGGGGGCTTTCTACAGGCTTCCTGTTTGGTCAGGAGAGACGCACCAGTTCAAGGTCGCCCCAGGCGCCAAGGCTTTTTCCTTTGATGATGATGATTCCCAGGATTCCCGGGATGGCGGCGCCCTGTTCAATGGCGCCTTCGATGTCAGATTCGGTGTGAACCAGGTTGCCGAGGGCGGTCGCTGTGGCGTCGGCAAGGGCGCAGGAGGCGGAAACAACGGTTGCCGCATCTGCCCTGCCAAAGCTTTTTGAATGGCCCAGGGTGCCGGACGAGGTGCACAGGGCCACGGGGCTCCCCTGGTTTTGAATACGGACTCCGGTCTTCATGCTCAGCACGGAATTTCCGGCATAGATGCCGAACACCGCTTCCGTGTCAAGCTTCATGAATATGTCTCCCCCGTTTTCCACAATCACCTCGTTTGAGGTCGCCAGGAGCTTTTTGCCTGTAAATTCGGCCACGGCGCCGGCCACGGCCGCCATGGGACCGACATTGGCAAGGTTTCCCGCCTCGATCATGGAAAGGGCAATATCCGGGGCCGGGAATTTTGCTTTGACAGGCACAAGGGAGGTTAAAAAAGAGGGATCGGTCCGGCCGTAGGATTCGATCATCTCCCGGGCCTTGAGCACGGACCTGACAGCTGTATCCTTGAGATCCGACTGGGCCTGGATGTGCAGGTCGGTCTCTTTGACCGTGGCGCCGAAGGCCACAAGGCCTTTTCGTTTTGACAGGCTTCGGTAAGTACGGTTCTGGAACATGGGGTTATCTTTCGATGTAGTGGGGCTGCATGGCTTCCGGTGCCTGGCGGATAAAAAACGAGTCCGTCATTCCGGAGATGAAATCCCTGACAATCTCAACATGGGAGTGGCTCTCCTTGTAGGCATCACAGAGGCCGTCGTGGAAGCGCCTGAGCATGGGCTGGTCGAGTTTTCCGGTCTCAAGGTCGTTGAGATAGAGGTCAAACAGGTAGATGTAGATCTCCTTGACCGGTTTCAGGTGCTCCTTGATGCCGGGGTCGGAGTAGATTCTCTCGTAGTTGAACGCTTTCAGCTGCTTGAGGGCCTCGGAGACCTCTCCGGTAAAGGAAAGGCAGGGTTTTCTCAGGCTGTTGGAGATCAGGTCCGTCACCAGTTTAAAGACGATGGTGCCGTTGGTAATGCCCAGGAGATCCCGGCTCAATTCGGGCAGTTCCTCCCGTTGTATCAGCTTGAGCCGCACGGCATCCTCCATGTCCCTTCCCACATAGGCAATGGTGTCCGCCATTCTGACCACGCATCCTTCCAGGGTCATGGGCACGGGGAGCGGGCGCTCAAGGGTCTTCATCTCTTTGACCAGTGCGTCAAACCCGGAAAAGCCCCTGTTCCTTTCGGGTTTGAGTCTTTTTGAATGAACTTCGCCGTTGTGGCAGAGGATGGCATCCAATGTCTGGAGGGTCAGGTTCCATCCATTGCCCTTACGCTCAAGCCGTTCCAGGAACTGGATGCTCTGCACGTTGTGGTGGAAGTGTCCGGCGCCGTTGTCCTGGCACAGCTTTGACAGAATTCGTTCTCCGTCATGGCCGAAGGGCGGATGGCCAAGGTCGTGGCCAAGGCTTGCCGCTTCAATCAGGTCCTCGTTGAGGCCCAGGAACCGGCCGATGGTTCTTGCAATCCTTGAGACGAGCTGGACATGGAGAACCCTATGGGTCAGGTGGTCGTTTTTTATGAGGGAAAAAACCTGGGTCTTGTCTATGTACCGGGTATAGGCAAGGGAGTTGAGGATGCGGTCGGCGTCCAGGCTGAACGCCTGGCGGTAGCCGTCGTCAAGGCGATTGTCCGGTGACCGCCGTTTCCCATCCTCGCTGAACGAGGCCAGGGGGGAGAAAAATTCCCTCTCTCTTTGGTTGAGGATATCCTTCATCCACCCCGGTTTTGTCTCTATATCACTCAATAAGCCCCTTTACTACAGCTGCTTGGTGATGTTTGCCACAACGGCTTCAAAGGCTTTTGCAAATTCGCTCTCCGCGTTCTCCAGGACAACTGGAGATCCGGCATCACCGGACTTAACAACTTCGGTGTCAAAGGGAATGGAGCCGAGGAAATTAAGACCCTCTTTTTCCGCTGTTCTCTGTCCGCCGCCGCTCTTGAAAAGCTCGATGGTCTCGTTGCAGTGGGGGCATTTGTAGGGTCCCATGTTCTCCAGAAGGCCCAGGGTCTCCATCTTGACGGTTCGGCAGAAGGAGATGGACTTTCTGACGTCGGCAAGGGCTACTTCCTGGGGAGTGGTCACAACAACCGCCTTGGCGTCCTTGATGGTCTGGACAACGGTCAGGGGTTCATCACCGGTTCCAGGAGGGGCATCGATGATCAGGAAGTCCAGATCTCCCCACTCTACGGAGCCGACAAACTGCTTGATCATTCCTGTCTTTGCCGGGCCTCGCCAGATGATTGCC
Organism: Desulfobacterium sp.; assembly: GCA_030145245.1. Classification (GTDB taxonomy): domain Bacteria; phylum Desulfobacterota; class Desulfobacteria; order Desulfobacterales; family Desulfobacteraceae; genus Desulforapulum. The sequence goes on along the minus strand of JAQYWC010000082.1, from coordinate 82,833 downwards.
TGGTCCTTGTCCTGCATCAGTGCCTGGATGGAAACGACCTTGAGGTTCTCCCCGATCATTTTCGGCAGCAGAAGCTTGTTTTCGGAGATGTCAAGAAGTTCTGTCATTCCAAACATCTGGGCAATGGAGGGGCCGTGGAGATCCACATCCATCAGGCCTGTCTTAAATCCTTTTTTTGCAAGGCTTGCGGCAAGGTTTGCAGATACACTGCTCTTTCCTACGCCGCCTTTGCCGCTCAGCACGAAAATTTTGTTCTTTATCTTTGAAAGAGATGTTGTGATCATCTCCTCCTGGAGCTGCTCCTGGGATTTTTCCTTGTTCTGGGAAGGGCAGCCGCCCCCTTTTTTAGCCTGGTCCATGTTGTCATAAAGCATAATATATTATATCTCCTTTGATTTGGGATTATGAATAATCACTCCATGATAATTATCATCATTCGATTTCTGTCAAGGAAAATACCGACTCTTTTACAGGAACATCCGGATAAAAACTAGTAATCTCCAGGGTCAGGGTTCTGCCCGAAGGATCATAGATAACGGTTTTCATCGGTATGGTATGGATTCCATAGCTTTTCAGGTTTTTGCGTTCTGCCGAATAAATCGGGTCCCTGTTGTTTTTGAGACGTTGGAATCCATGGATCTGATCCTTGGGGTCAACCCGAACCGTTCCCACTGTTCCCCTCCACTTTCGTGTCAGCATCAGGGTGGTTTCGGATGCTGGCCCGGCTGTTGACAGCGTGGCCCTGTCAAAGGACTCCATGGGAATCTGTCCGGCTAAAAGGGAGATGATCTCCTGGATCCGGACCGGCATGGAGATCACTGGTTTCAATGAGGGGTTGGAGGCCTTGATCCGATGGGGCGAGTGCTCGCCCGTGTGGGAAACAAAGAACACCTGGGTTCCGTCGGCAAGGATGGTTTCCAGGGGGAGGCCACTTTTGAGAATTGTTAAACGGATCTTGTCGGGCAGATGAGCAGCCCAGGCAACCCTGAACCGCTGGCTTGTGTTCGCCTCTGTCAGGGTTACCCGGGCCGTGCCTTTAAATGTTTGAAGTCCATGGTTGATGGAAGTTACCCGGGCTGCAAGAAACGCTGCCCTTGGATCCTGGATCCGGGCGTCCCTGGGTGTCAGGCCTGCGCATCCGGTCAATAGGACCAGGGTAGCACCAAGGAGGAACAGGTTGAGGAGGTGGGGTTTATTGGGGCGCATTTAACCGCTGTTCCAGAAGTTTTATCTTGGTGTCCAGGCCGGGATTGCTCCCTGTGGATTTTGACCGGGCTTTCTTATAGGCCTCAAGGGCCTTTTTCAGGCGGTTGTCTTCCCTGTAGGCATCCCCCAGGTGTTCGGTGATCACCGGGTCGAACTCGGTCAGGTCAGCCGCCTTCTCAAGGGTTGCCACAGCCTTTGAGATAAGTCCCTTTTTGTAGTAGATCCATCCGAGGCTGTCGGTGATGAAACCGTCCTCCGGCTTGATGACAAGGGCTCTGGATACCAGCTCCTCGGCCATGGCAAGGTTTTCTCCCATCTCTGCATAGGTGTAGCCAAGATAGTTCAGGGCATTGGCATTGGTGGGTTCGAGTTCGATCACCCGCTTCATGGACTCGATGCACGCCTCTCTTTCTCCTGACTTGTCCTGGATTATGCCGAGCCGGAAGATCAGGGCCGTGTTGGTGTCAGATATGGCAATCCCCTTATGCAGCAGGGCAATGGCCTTTTCATAGTGTTGACCCTCCTCGTAGAACGAGCCAAGGTACATGATGATGTCGATATCCTGGGGGAGCTCCTGGTGCTTGGCTTCAAGGAACGCTATGGCTTTTTCCTTCTGGTCGTTTTCACTGTAGGAAAAGGCGATGTGGACGATGGTCTTCTTGTAGTGTTCGGAGTCGGGGGCTACCTTTAAGAAGTGCTTGATAGCCTTCTTTGTCTGCTTCAGGCTGTCAAACGAGATCCCTGCCAGGTAGTGGAGGGTTGAGTCCCGGGGGGCTCCTTTGAGCATCCCCGTAAAAACCACCGAGGCGTCCTTGTATCGTTTTGATCCGATGAACTCCCGTGCGGTTATTATGGTGATGCCGCGGTTCTGTAAGCTTTTTTCTCCCATTTCGGCCAGAAGAGTTGCGGCTTCTTTCTTGTTACCATGGTTGTGGTAGAAGAGGGGGAGTTCCAGTGCCGCCCGTATGTTGTTGCTGTCTATCTCAAGGATCTCTTTGTAGAGCCTGACAATCTTTGGGGCTGTTTTTGGGGTGACCGGATTCTGGTAGATGGTGATGAGCTCGAACCTGGGTTCCACCAGGGGCGGGTTGAGCTCCAGGGTCTTTAGAAACTCTTTTTCCGCATATTCGGGATTTTTCTTTATTGTATGGATCCTGCCTAGGAAAAAGTGTGCGGCGTAGGAGTCAGGAAAGCGTTCGGCCATTTTTGTATAGAGGCGGAACGCTTCGTCCGTGTTGCCCGAGTCCATGTGCATGCGTCCGAGGATGAGGTAGATGTTCTCCTGGTCGGGATTGAGTTGAAGAACCTTCTGGTATATATCCTTGGCTTCGCTTTCCTGGTTAAGCATCTGTCTCATCTTTCCAAGAATCAGCAGGGAATCAGTGTCCTCAGGTTCAAGCGCCACCAGGTTCTGTGCAGTTTCAAGGGCCTTGGATGTCTCTTTTTTATGGAGGTATAGGGCGATCAGCTCTTTCTTTAAAAAGGAGGAGGCAGGATCGTTTTCCACGGCTTTGAGTAGCGAAGTCAGGGCCTTGTCGTATTCCCCTTGTCTTTTGTGGAGCTCGGAACGGGTGTAGTGGTAATAGGATGACTCCTGGAGGTCATCTTCAGCTCCGGGGGGTGCCTGGGGCAACTCATTGGTTTGGGCTGGGCCTGAAACCGGTGCGCAGCCTCCCGCCACAAGGGCCAATACCAGCAGATAGAAAAAGCATCGTGTTTGTTTCATATTGGGGTGTTATTCTCCGTTTGTCCCTGTTTCTACAGTCCGTGGTTTAGGGGCGGCTGTGGTCGTAGGCATCAAAATCGGGCATTTCGTTTTTAAAATATTCTTTCATCTTTTTGATGATATTGTTTTCGATCTGCCTTACCCGTTCCCTGGAGATGCTGTACTCCTCTCCGATCTCCTGGAGCGTGAAGGGTTCGTCCGAAAATATTCTTTTGGTAAAGATGTCCAGCTCCCGCTGATTAAGGGTGTCGGTGAACTCTTTTACCCTGACATGGAGAATATCCTCGATCTCCTTTCTTGCAACCCTCTCTTCGGTGGAGTCGCTCTCCACGTTGATAAATTCGATTCGTTCAGTGTCTGAATCATTTCTAAGGGGTTCGTCAAGGGAGAGATCCCAGCCGTCCAGCCGCTGGTCCATTTCAACGATCTCCTGCTCTGACACTCCCATTCGTTCGGAAAGAAGTCTGGGACCCGGATCAAAGCCCTCTTCGATCAGTTTCTGCTTCTCTTTTTTCAGCCTGAAAAAAAGCTTACGCTGTCCCTGGGTGGTTCCTATCTTGACAAGGCGCCAGTTGTCCATGATGAATTTCAGGATATAGGCCTTTATCCAGAATGATGCATAGTAGGAGAACTTGACCTTTTTATAAGGGTCAAATTTTTTCACGGCCTTAACAAGGCCGATGTTCCCCTCCTGGATGAGGTCCAGCAGGTTCTGCATCCAGATTCTCTGGAAATCCAGGGCGATCTTCACCACGAGCCTGAGGTTGGAGGTAACCATGATGTAGGCGGCGTCACTGTCGTTCTCTTCTTTTATCTTGGTCCCGAGATCCACCTCTTCCTCCCTGGTGAGCAGTCTGTACCTGTTGATCTCGGCAAGATAACTCTGAAGGGGGTCAGCCTTGACAAGGGCCTTGCTGGAGGATACTTTTTTATCCTTGGGCACAAGGTACCCTTTTCGTGTGGATGGTTTTTCGGTCTTGGTCTTGTTCTCGGTCGCTTTCTTTTTCTTTGTCTGCTTCACTTTAGTCATAGTTGTTCCTTGCTGTTAATGTGCATCCATATCATACTATACTAAAACCCCGTAAAGATCGATTAAAAAAAAATGAACCCCCTTCAATTTTTTTCTGGACACAATAGGATCTCTTTGATATAAGTCCGTCTTGTTTGCGCCTGTAGCTCAGCTGGATAGAGCAACGGACTTCTAATCCGTAGGTCGCAGGTTCGAGTCCTGCCAGGCGCACCATTTAGACTTCAAAGGGTTTTCGACTTCGGTTGAAAACCCTTTTTTTGTTTTTGCTTCTTTTCTGAAGCCCTTTATTTTCCGTGCACTTCGTTTGTGGTCTCCCCATCAATTAATCTGGACGTACCTTAACAAACTGATTCAGAAAAGCGAGGACGGAATCTGCAGACACGCGACTACCCTCTCATTTTTCCGGGACTTTTGCAGGTGCAGTAGTTCCTTACATCCAAGTTATAAAGCAGAGTAATAGCTGTTCAGGCGTTCTTGATCTGCATCTCTTTTTCGATGGAGTCTGAGAGCCGGGGATCGGTTTCATTGAACTGAACAGCGATCCCGTTTTCCGATACCCTTGTGATTCTGGCTTTAACCTTTAACGGTTCGGCTTCCATGGCAAGGTTGAAGATGAGAAGGACCTCATGGTCCGGAGGGAATCGGGTGTGCCGGGTGGTGCATACAAAAGCACCGCCTTTGCTGATGTTGTCGATTTTCTCGTCAAAGAACCGATCCTCTTTGACAATCTTGACTGGAATGGACACCCCCCGTCGTTGGTATATCCGTTCGTCGCTGTTCAACCAGCTCTTGATCAGTGTCAACAGTTGCCTTTGTCGGTTGAACGAAAGTTTTGCCGCATTTCCCTTGATCTTGTCTAAAAATAATTCGTCGGTCATTTGCCTAACCCTTTGTTTAGAAAAGTTTAACCCTGTGCTGCAACAAAAAACCGCTACTTGATCTGCCTTAGTAGTATCACATTCTCTGGTGGGTTGTTAAGGGGTTATCCTTCTATGCTTCGGGGAGCCTTGGTTGATAGATATTGGCCGGCTTATAGTTAAATATAACTATTATGATGTTATGACGATGGTCGTTGTTTTATATAATCATTGGTCGGAGGGGGCTCAATTGGATTTGCTGTTTATTTGTTGTAAATTCAGTGGGTAACCGAAAGAGTCACTTAGGTTGGCATGGATGTTGTAATCGTTGCATGGTGATAAAGGCCCGTTCAGGACAGGGGGAGCGGGAATGGACAGAACCTATTACATTGGAATAAGAGTATGACACCACCATCGGATTTTATCAGGGAAATAATTGTTGAGCAACATAACGGCATGGCAAGACAGATTAACTTTTTCAGGATGGCCATGGTGCTCTCCATGGTGTCGCTGTTTGTTCTGGTTTCCTGCTGGTGCCATGCATGGCCCTACCTGTTTGTATCCTATGGCGAAGGGACATTGGTTCCTTCGGTGAAAGCGGTTCACAGCGCGCCCTTGGGCTCTGTTGCAAAAGAAACAGAGCCGGTTCGTTTTATGGAGGGGGCAGGGGATGCAGGGGAAGAGCCGAATGGCCATGCCTCTGACACCCCTGGAAAAGCCTTGGATGATGGGGTGGCGGTTCAAACCGTAAACGGCGTGATCCGGAGAGGGGATACTGCATCCACCCTTTTGAACGACTATCTTCCCCTGACCTTGATCTATAAGTTGTGCCGGCAGAGTAAAGGCATCTATCCCCTTACCCAGATTAAAATCGGGCAGCCCTACAATATCCGTGTTCAAGAAAATGCATTGGTCGAATTTGGCTATGAGATCGATCCTGGGAGGCAATTGGTTGTTCAGCGGGTGGATGATCGATTCTCAATTGAGATCTGTTCCGCTGGTCTGGACTTGCCAAGGGAGGTTCGTCAGCTGTAGAAAAAGGGGGGGTGGGAATGTTTCCCTTGACAAGTACCTGTTCCCGGGTGGTAAGATTCCGGTGAACCTTTACTTCCCACCACCTGTCTGAACCATGAAAAAATCGTTACCCAGCATTGCAGGATTTGAAACGGCGCTCTTTGGAAGAAGAGACCCTTTTTCTGCGCTTTTGCGTTTCTCCATTGACCTGATGGTTGCAAAACAGGCCGGGCTGCTCTATGGCACGGACCTGAGCCGGGAGATCTTCATCTCCCCAGATCAATGGGACAGGGGCGTGATACACAGGATCGAAAGCAGGTGGAACGCCGGACTGGTTCTCAAATATTTCGGCAAAGCCATTCTCCGGCTCAATGGCTTGTCTTCTGTGCCATTGTATAAAGAGGATGCCCCGGGTAAACGGATCGATAATGACGGGATCATTGCCTACCTTCTCAGGAACTATCCCGATTTCTACCGGCATGGCGTCAAAATCGTCATTGTCAGGGAGATAGAAGGCGGGGCGCAACAAGGCGAATTCTTAAAGTTGCCGGTTCTCTCCTACGACGGCAAGGGGTTTGATTCCCTTTTCGACCTCAAGGTGAACTCGGCCATCACAACCCGGTTCAAAGTGGATAATTTTATAGGGGCCTATGTTCCGGATTACGGTGCCCTTGTGATCAATACAGTTGATAGAGATCTTTTGCTGTGGAAAGATGGACAATTCTTACATGACTCGGAGCTCAGGCATCGCCTTGACCTGCTGATACGGGGCATTGAAACAGCCTCACTTGCCTGTCTGGGACGTCTCAAAGGGCAAAGGGCCGTTGAAACCCTCTGGAGAAAGGAGAGGGCGTTGAGGGCGGCAACAGCCGAACTTAAAAAAAGTGAGGCTGATGTTGAACGGCAGAAACGGTACCTCATGGCCGTGGGGGCCGTGACCGAAGAGATGCTTGACATGGAACCTGTCATGGTGTGCGATGGTGTTTACGCCTTTATAGACATGGTCCGTTCCACCAGGATCAGGAGCGTCTACTCTCCCAATGATTATTTTTTCGTGACCAACCAGTTGAGGGAGATTGCGGCCAACCTGGCCTCGTCGTTTTCCTGCCGCCTTGACAATTTCATGGGGGATGCTTTTTTTCTTCAGAATGTCTCGGTGTTTGATCCGTTAGAGGCCGGTTACGCTCCAACCCTCCATGAACGTACGGTATTGATGATTCTGCTTCTTGTCTCCATGTTCAGGGAACTCGACCTGTTGATACGGGGGCTTCATCCCATGGACCGGGAACAACGGGTTAAATCCCTGTTGGAACAGAAAAATATAGCCATGGAGTTCCGGTCCGGCATCGAGATCGGGCCTGCAACCGTCGGGCCCGTGGGAAGCAGGAAACGAAGGATTGTAACGGCCATTGGAGAGGCTGTGGACCGTGCTTCACGGTTTGAATCAAGCGGTGTTCCAAACGAGATCCACATGAGCAGCACCGTGATGGGGCTCTTGAACGAGGCAACCGTCTCACGGTCCACAAAACTTGTTTACCCGATCATTGCCGGTCTCTATCCCGGTATGAAGGGGTTGTATGAGAAGGAGAGGTCGCTCCTGGAAACCAGGGGCAGCGTCTCTTTTTTTGATCTTTACCGGGCCGGGTTCGACCCCTTTCAAACTGTTGTCACCCAGAGAAGCAACGTCAGTTACAAGGAGTTTACAAGCAAAACAACCTATCTGTTGAGATGGAACCGTCAGGCAGTCCCCCATAGCGTCTGCTTTGGCATATGAGGGTCACCTTTCGTGGTTGAGGGTGTGTTTCACAAGGGCCTGGATGAGTTGACGGGTCTTTTGGCCGACCCTGCCGTCACCAATGGTGGTGCTGTCAACCTGTACCACCGGAACAACGCCCTTGTTGGTTCCCGTGATAAACACCTCATCTGCATGTAGAAGCTCTTCCAGGGGGATGGGGCGAAGGTCGATGTCAAACATGGTTTCCGCCAGGGATAGGATCACCTCCCGGGTGACGCCTTTTAACACGTTCTCCTTTGGAGTGATGAGCCTGCCTTTGATAAAGGCGAAGAGATTGCTTGTGGTTCCTTCGTTGACAAAGCGTTTTTTGTTCACATAGAGTGCTTCTATTGCCTGTAGACTTTTGGCTTTCCTGAGGGCAAGTGCTGCCGGAATATAGGAGAGGCTCTTTGCTTCGGGGACCTCCCGCTCCTGGTTGACGGTGATCACCTTAACTCCGTTCCGGTACCACTCCGGGGGGATGGGAGAAATTTCGGTGACAAGGACAAGGAGTCGGGGGCTGCCCTGGGGGGTGATGAAATCAGGGCTAGACCCGCCGGTAACAATGATCCTGATGTTTGCTTCCTCAAGTTTCGGGTTTCTCTTCAGGGTTTCAAGAACAATGGCCTCGATCTCGTCACGGCTCCATTTCAGGCTGAGGCCTATGGCTTCAGCCGAACGCTCAAGCCTTTGGATATGCGCCCTTAGAAAATAGGGTCTTCCCTGGAAGGTGCGCATGAGATCGCACACCCCGATTCCCCTGAGAACGGCAAGGTCATCGACCGGTATCACAGCCTTTTTCGATGGAACAAAACAACCGTCAACATAAAAGGTGCCCATGCAAACTCTCCTTTAAACCAATATCAAAGCCACGATCATAAAGGATGTTGAAAATCCTTTGCCAATAGTATAATCATGAAACAGTTAGAGAAAAAGGATAAAAATAGAGAGAGGTGTATTGATGGATCTGTTTAGGGGAATTACTTATAATGTCAGGGGGCTTGTTCTGGGGCTCAGGACTCCTCGTCTTCTTTTCCTGGGAATGATGCGGTTTCTGGTTGTTGTGCTGCTGGCCCTTTTTTTCTCCGGATTGATTCTTTTTTGGCACCAGGAGCTGTTGAACCTTGTCTGGACCATGCCTGAACCGGGGTGGTTCCTCTATCTGTGGAAGGTGGTCTCGTGGATTGTTTCGCTTTTTCTTTCCGGCTTGGCCTGCCTCTTCTCCTATCTTGTTGCGCAAATTTTCTTTTGTGTGTTTATCATGGACTCCATGTCGAGGATTACCGAACGGCTTGTTACCGGCGTTGAAGTCTCTGCCCGGGGAACTTCGCCGGCAGCGATGGTTTTTCACCTTATAAAGCAGGAGATCCCAAGGGCCATCATTCCTGTTCTTGCCATGGTGGTGTTGATGACGCTTGGGTTCCTGACGCCCTTTGGGCCGGCCATCGCACTGGTCTCATCCCTTGTGGCCGTCACTTTTCTTGCATGGGACAACACTGACCTTGTACCGGCCAGAAGGTTATCTCCTTTTAAGGCCAGATTCGGTCGATTTAAACGGAATCTCCTGTTTCATATAGGATTCGGGCTCTGGTTCCTGGTGCCCTGGTTAAATATCGTTTTTCTTTCCTTTGCGCCGGTGGGGGGGACGCTCTACTATCTTGAGACGGAGAAGAGGTGAGACCGGACGGGACTTCCGTTTGTTTCAACTTTATTCCGGTGGTGAATACGCTTCTGCGGTGCCCTCGTCCTTGTAAAAAGAAAAGCTGATGAACGCTTGCATTTTCTTGTTTTGCAGGGGAGACTTAGCCGCGATCATATCCTGGATCATATTCTCCCGCTTTGCTGTAAGATAGGAGATTCTTGCTTCAGCATTCCAGCCGATCTCCGATAAAATAGCGTACTCGGAATCCATGAGATAGAGCCTTGACTGGTAGAATGCTATCTGTCGATCGATTGCCGAGCCATAGATGCTCTCCCGTTTTCGATTTTCTGCAGAATCGTCTGCAAAAACCGCCGAGGTCAGGGAAAAAACAACGGCCAGTGCCGCTAAAAAAATGATTTGCCTCATCATGATTGCCCCCTTTTTAAGGTTGTGCGTTTCCGATACAGAGCCTTGCCCTTTGGTTTACCGGCGTGATGAACACTTGCACTCAGTTTAGTTTGGTTACTGGGATGGGGCAATCGGGGATGGCCTGAATTCGACCGTTCATAATATGGATTTTTGGTTTACTACAGCCACGGTGCCGGCTTTGGAAACCCTTAATGGGCGAGGCTTTTAACCGAAATACTCGGATACCTGCATGGGTAAAAAATGGGGACAGATTAGATCAGGCCCTGTTTCCTTGCTTTTTTAAAGGCATCTTTCCTGTCGTAGGCCTTGAGCTTTGAGTGGATCTTTTTGACCTGGGAGTGAACCAGGTGGGTGCTGATACAAAGGGTGGCCCCGATCTCCTTATAGGTCAGCCCCTGTTCCATGAGCTTGAGAACCTTCAACTCCCTGGTGGTCAGGGGGGTGTTGGTGATGATCTTTTTCTGGTGCAGGTGGCGGATGAGCATCCTTGCAATTTTCGGGGTCAGGGGAACGCCTCCCCGGTGGATCGCATAGATGGCTTCCACAAGTTCGGCAGGCGGAGCTCCCTTGAGCAGGTAACCGGTTGCCCCTGACCTGAAGGTCTCGAGAACAACGGTTTCATCATCATTTGAGGAGAGAACAAGGATCTCCACCTCAGGATAACGCCTCCGGATGGTCTTTATCCGTTCGATGCCACGTGTTACAGGATTTCCAAGATTGGTGGTAAGAATGTCAACGTTCCGGTGTTGGAGTACTTGGATCGCCTCTTTCAGGGTTGTGCATGGGGTGACCTTCCCGATTCCGGGATCGCCGCTGAGGAGCATGGTGTAATAACTGAGCAGGCGGCGCTGATCTTCTACAATCACGATGTTCATGGGACTCTCTTGCTTGCCTTAAAAAGGATCATTATAACAGCTCACTCTTTTCAACATCAAGCAGAAACCGTTTTTTTCTCTCTTTTGGGTTGTGCCGGGTTTGCCTGAACTGATAGGATGGATCGGTGGCTTAGGCCATCAATTGTTTTTAACTCATGTAAACAAAAGGAGTTGGACAATGCGCTTAAAATCCTTTCGGGAGAGCCAGCCGGAGGATGGCCTGATCACTGTGGCCCTGGACGAGGTTGAAGAAAAGGGGGAAGAAGAGGAGGCGATTCTCTGCGGATTTTGCCAAAGCTCGATCACGGACACCAGCAACCAGATCGCCATGAACGGCGCCCACTCCCACATCTTTGCAAATCCCCATGGTTATGTTTTTGAGATCGGCTGTTACAAGAGGGCAACAGGGTGTCTGACCTCCCAGGAAGCATCCCCTGAATTTTCCTGGTTTAGTGGGTATCTCTGGAAAATCGCCCTTTGCAGAAACTGCTCCAACCATCTTGGCTGGTATTTTTTCTCCAATACTTCGTCGTTTTTCGGACTCATCCAAGAGAATTTGATCCTTCCCTGAAAAATATAGGCTTGTCTCTTTTTCGCATCAATGTTACAGGTGTATGCATCAATGCGATTCGTAACGCACAGGGAGACATCCATGGGGAAAACTATTTCGGCAGGAACGGTAATCGTGGGTTCCGGAGCTTGCGGGGCGACCATTGCACGGGAGCTTGCGAAAAAGGGAGAATCTGTGGTGGTGCTTGAAAAGGGCAGGGATCACACCTGGCCCATCGGAACCCCCATGGCCTACGCAACCATGTACGACATCATGAAATCCAGGGAGGGAATAATCGTACGACGGGGCGTCACCACCGGCGGTTCCACCATGGTTTACTCAGGGAATGCCTACGATCCTCCCGGTTTTATCAACCACGAACTGGGAATAGACCTCTCCCAAGAGGTGGCCGAAACAAAAGGCGAACTCAACATCAGGCCTGTTCCAGAGGCTTTCATGGAGAATTACACGGGGACACAGAGGCTGGTCAATGCCGCAGGTGAACTTGGCTATGCCATGAAGCCCCAGGAGAGGTTCGTTGATTACGAAAAATGCGTTCCTGGGTGCGACTCCTGTCTGTTCGGGTGCAGGCGGGGGGCGAAATGGACGGCGCGAAATTACCTTGACGATGCCGTGGCTTTGGGGGCAAGGCTTGTCACCCGTTGCAACGTCAGAAAGGTCCTTGTCTCCGGAAACAGGGCCGTAGGTGTTATGGCCGATACGCCTTCCGGAACATTGAGGGTTGGATGCAACCGTGTGATTCTTTCGGCAGGGGGTATCGGGAGTCCTGAAATTCTCCGCAGAAGCGGCATCCATGAAGCCGGCCGGCGTTTTTTCACCGATCCCATGTCCGTGCTGGTCGGGGTGATGAAGGAGGGGAAGGGGACCTTTCGTGAAATGACCTTTACCGTTGCCGATGCATCCAATGGCGGCGAGTTTGTTTTTGGCAACACCGGTGCGGTCAACGGGTTTGTGGCCCAGATCGCAGCCCTGAATCTCTCTTTCCTGCGCCAGGGCATTCACATGAAGCGGCTTGCCGGCATGTTTGTCAAGCTGTGTGACGATCCCGTGGGATCCATCGACGAAAACGGGGTGTTTCATAAAACGTTTACCCGGCGGGATGAACGGACCATGGCCAAGGGAATCAAGATCGCGACAGATGTGATGACAAGGGCCGGAGTCGATGCTTCTACCATCTCGGTTGCCAAGGGGATCGGAGGGCACCCGGGAGGAACCTGTGCCATGGGCACGGTGGTGGACAACACCCTCAGGACTTCTGCCGGCAACCTCTATGTTTGCGACAACAGTGTGATGCCAAAATCCGGAGGGATTCCTCCGGTCCTAACGCTCATTGCCCTGGGCAAGAAATTTGCCAGGACGCTTGATAATAAAAGAGGGCTCAATGGAAAAGGTCTATGATGCAATCGTGGTCGGTTCAGGACCCGGTGGAGCAACCGTGGCCAGGGGGATGGTCCAAAAGGGGAAAAGCGTTCTGCTTTTGGAAAAGGGAAATAACAGACCCTGCACAGGCACCTATCTCAATGCGCTTAAACTGTTTGACCGGTTTGGCTTCTATAAGAGCAAAGAGGGGTTGTCCATGCTCAAGGCCACCACGGCCGGGGGTGCGACAATGGTCTATTCCGGGTCGGCCGCCATGCCGCCGCCCTGGCTGAAGACCGACTACAACATTGATCTTATGCCCTATGCAGAAGAGACGATCCGGGAACTCAAGGTGGAACCCCTTCCCGACCATCTCCTGGGGGAGGCGTCCGCCATGGTGATGGCGGCTGGAAACAGGCTGGGCCAGGAGTGGGAGCCCATGCCCAAGTTCCTAGATCCCGGCAAGTTTATAAACGGAAAATCCAGCGGTGCAAGAACCTCCCTGGGGTTGAACCTTGGGGAGCGGTGGACGGCACGGGACTATATCGACCAGGCCGTGGATGCCGGTGCAACCCTGATGACAAGGGCGGAGTGTGTGGAAATTGTTGTAAACAACAACCGGGCCGTGGGGGTAAAGGTGAGATCCAACGGTAAGAAGAACCGGTTGACCACCTTTTACGGTAACGATATCGTGCTTGCCGCCGGCGGGATTCCAAGCCCGGTTTTGTTAAAACGGGCGGGAATAGACCGGGCCGGTCAAGGGTGCGTGGTGGACCCGACGATACTTGTTTACGGCATCCATCCTGATAAGGGATCGTTCCAGGACCCCCTGGTGAGCGTGGTCTCCTGGAAGTGGTACGACCGCGACGGGATACGGGTCGGGACCTTGATCGATCCCTGGGTCATGACCCTGATCAGCCTTGCCAAGGCCGGGTTCTCCCATCTGTTTAAGATCCTGAACTATCGAAGGATGATCGGAATCCTTGTGAAGGTCAAGGATGAACTGGGCGGTTATGTGGATAAGGATGGTGTTGTCTCCAAAGAGCTGACCCCCGGGGATCTTGAAAAATTACGAAAGGGCGAGGCCATCGCCCGGGAGGTCCTTGTGGAGGCCGGGTGTGATCCGGATTCCATCGTCCCGGGTGAGATTCGCGGGGCCCATCCCAGCGGGACCTGCAGGATCGGCCATGTGGTTGATGATAACCTTGAAACCCGGATAAAAAATCTCTATGTCTGCGATGCCAGCGTGTTCCCGGAGGCACTGGACAGGCCCACCGTGATCACCATCATCGCGTTTGGTAAACGCCTTGTGGAACATCTGTTAAAACAATAGCAGATAACAGCGATTTTCCTTTGCTGCCGGGGCCCAATGGCCTTGTGTGATCCTGTTTTCGTATCGCCTTAAATAGTTGAAAAACATTTTGACACAGCGCAATATTTATATATAATATATGGAGTTACTGTCCAGCAGATTTAATAAATATGACATTATCGTCATAACAACTTTTCTGAACCTCAGCCTGATTAAAAAATAGATCGTTCCGATTCCTGATCTGCCTGTTTGTTGCCTCTGTTTCAATACATGTAAGATGGTCTTATATAAGTGGTCGTCCAATGTCTTTAACAGAAACATTAAAGGAGGGAGAAATGGGGGATAGTGTTTACAAAATAGTCGATCTGGTTGGCTGCAGCGCAACATCCTGGGAAGATGCTGCAAAGAGTGCTGTTGAAACCGCGGGCAATTCGCTCAAAGACCTTAGAATTGCAGAGGTCAATAAACTCGATTTAAAGATTGAAGACGGGAAGGTCACACAATTTAGAACCAATATCCGGTTGTCGTTCAAGTACCAGGCAGATTAGCCGTCACATCAATCTGGCAGGGCCCGGTAAGAGCCCTGCCAAAACCTTATCGGAGCATGAAATGGAGAGGCCCCAAAAAGTGTATGGAAAACGATCTGCAAAGGATCGAAGATCTCCAGTAGACAGACGGATTGTTAATCTTGGCCCACGATATCCCGGGAAGGACATGCGGAAAAGCAGTGACAGAAGACAAGGCTGGGAAGACAGATACGGATGGGAGCGCACAAGCCGATGGAGCAGCGCTCCCATCTATTCAAAGATCCCCTGATACTGGTATCACCTACTCCAGGGCCTTTGACACGATCTCGTAGACATCCCTCGAAGGCTCCTGGACGGTGATAATCCGTTTCAGCTCTTGCTGCATCAGCAGTTGCCTTTTTTGATCAAATCGTTTCCAGCGGTTGAAACCCGAGACAAGCCGTGCGGAAATCTGGGGGTTGGTTTTGTCCAGGGCAATGATTTGATCCGCAAGAAAGGTGTATCCCCGGCCATCCGAATTGTGGAAGCCTGCAGGGTTTTGAAAGGCAAACACGCCGGTGAGGGATCTGACCCTGTTTGGATTCTTCAGTGAATAATCCGGGTGGTCTGCCAGTCGTTCCACCTGTTCCACCGTGTCGCTACGCATGGAGGCGGCCTGGACGCTGAACCACTTGTCCATGACCAGGGGATCTGATTTCCATTGCTGGTAAAATCGGTCCAAAGCCTCTGTTCTATGGGGGGAATCCATGTGGGAGAGGGTGGTCAGACAGGCGATCTCATCGGTCATGTTGGCAGCCGTGTTAAAAAGCCCATGGGCAAAGGTTGCAGCTTCAGGGGTGTTAAGTGCTCCCATGTAAGAGATCAGCAGGTTCTTAAGGCTTCTTTTGGCCATTGCTTCAAACGAGAGATCAAAGGCTTTGGTAATGGAGCACTCCTTGATGATTTCCATTGACTGGTCACGGATCTCCCGGGCAATGCTTTGCTTCAAGAAATTCCTTGCCCTGTGAATCCCATCCACATCAATCTCTTGATAATTTTCCCCGATCTCATTTTCATTGGGAAGGGTGAGCGCTTTTGCCATGAGGGCCCTGTCCCTGCCAGAATCGCAAAGCGCCTGCTTAAAGGCCTCGATCACATGGGGCGAGACAACAGGCTTTTCACCCTGTTGCAGCTTTTTCAGCAAGAGATCGATCTCTCCCATGTAGAGCTGCTGGGCCGCATCCCATCGGTTGAACGGATCCGTATCCTTTGCCATGAGAAAGGCAAGGTCGGTGTCCGTAAAGTCGGTGGTGATCTTTACCGGTGCTGAAAAGCCCCTGAATATGGAGGGGGTGCTTCCCTCCGG
This sequence comes from Desulfobacterium sp., assembly GCA_030145245.1. Lineage (GTDB taxonomy): Bacteria > Desulfobacterota > Desulfobacteria > Desulfobacterales > Desulfobacteraceae > Desulforapulum. The sequence continues at coordinate 67,166 of JAQYWC010000082.1, read as the reverse complement.
AATCCCATCAAACACCACCTCTTCTGTTCCCGACTTCAGGTGGAAAAGGCCGCATTGGGGATGGTCGATTTCATTGCCGTCTTTGTCCAGCAGGCCCAGCTGTATTGGAATGTGCATGGGCAGCTTATCCTTCTGGTTCTTGTCCGGGGCAAGGGTCTGGGAAAGGCGAAGGGTGAGGCTCCCGGCAGCATTGTCATACGTTCGTGCCATGGTGATCCTGGGCGTTCCTGACTGGGAGTACCAGAGACGGAACTGGCCAAGATCCATACCGCTCGCCTCTTCCATGGTGGCGACAAAATCCTCGGTTGTAACGGCCATGCCGTCGAACCGTTCAAAATAGAGATCCATGCCTTTTCTGAAACCGTCCCTTCCAAGTATCTGGAAGATCATCCGGATCACTTCGGAACCCTTGTCATACACGGTGGTGGTGTAGAAGTTGTTCATCTCGATGTAGGACTCGGGGCGAACGGGATGGGACATGGGGCCTGAATCCTCAGGGAACTGGCCCGTTCGAAGCTTTTTGACGTCTTCGATGCGCTTCACTGCCCTGGAGTTCATGTCAGAGGAGAACTCCTGGTCCCTGAATACGGTCAATCCCTCCTTGAGGCTCAATTGAAACCAGTTTTTCAGGGTGATCCTGTTGCCGGTCCAGTTGTGGAAATACTCGTGGGCAATCACGCCCTGGATGTTCATGAAATCGGTATCTGTGGCGGTCTCCTGGTTGGCAAGGACATATTTGGAGTTAAAGACGTTCAGGCCCTTGTTCTCCATTGCGCCCATGTTGAAATCGTTGACCGCAACGATCTGGTAGAGGTCAAGATCGTATTCCCTTCCGAACCGCTCTTCGTCCCAGGTCATGGACTGCTTGAGGGATTCCATGGCATGGCCGCACTTGTCCCTGTTTTCAGATTCCACATAGATCCTCAGGTCGATGGTTCTGTTGGAACAGGTTGTAAAGGTGTCCTCGATGCAGACAAGGTCTCCGGCAACCAGGGCAAAAAGATAGGAGGGCTTTTTAAACGGATCCTCCCAGCGAACATAGTGCCTTCCTCCATCAAGGTCGCCTGTGGCGATGGGGTTGCCGTTGGAGAGAAGGATTGGATATTTTTTTTTGTCTGCTGTGATAATACAGGAAAACTCGGTCATCACGTCAGGCCTGTCCGGAAAGCAGGTGATTCGACGGAACCCCTCAGCCTCGCACTGGGTACAGAAGGTGCCCCCGGATTTGTATAATCCCGACAGAACCGTGTTTTCCTGGGGTTTTATGCGGGTCTTTATTTCGAGCTTGAACGCTTCCGGAACCCTGAAGAGCTTGAAGTGGTCGTCCTTATGCTCATATTCACCCGGGCAGAGGATCATATCCTCTGCTATCACCGAAACGATTTCAAGATCTTCGCAGTCAAAAATAAGCGGCGTGGCTGGGGTCGCTGTCTCGGGATTGCGCCTTATCTTCATGGTCGAGGAGACCAGGGTGTGGTCCTCGTAAAGGTCAAACTGAAGATCGATCCTGTCGATCCAGTATTCCGGTTGCCTGTAGTCTTTTAGGTATTTTATCGTGTGCTTTTCCATTTTGTTCTAATAATATCACCACCGCATTTTGTCAATAGCGTGACTTGTTTCCCACCAAGTATTCGTTGTTGATAAACGGACGATTTTTTTATATAGTTAAAACCATCTGACCCATAGCCCGATCATAATTTAAGTTTAATGGACAACAAGGAGTGGTGTTTAATGAGCGATTTATCTCAAGTCACGTTGTACAGTGGTGGTCACAGGGGTGCTGAGGCCGAGTTCGGAAAGTTGGCCGAGGATTTTGGAATCAATGAGGTAAACTTCAGCTTTGAAGGTCACTTAGGAGAACGAACGACGGGCATCACCGTTCTGAGTGATGAGGAGCTCAAAAAGGGTGATGTCAGCATGGATATCGTCTCCCAACGCCTGGGCAGAAATTTTTCAAAAATTGAAAAAATCCGAAAGGTGATTCAGTCGATTTTTCATATGGTAAACAATGGTTACCAGGTGTTTGTGATCGGGTGGATACTGCCGGACGACACCGTCAAGGGCGGAACCGGCTGGGGGGTTGAACTTGCGCGGCTCTTCAACCGGCCGGTGTTTGTGTATGAGCAGGACAGAAAAAACTGGTACTCCTGGATCAACAACTCCTGGCAGGAAGTTGTTCCCACGATTTCTCACAAGACCTTTGCTGGCACAGGAACGCGTAACCTGACAGAAGATGCCAAAACCGCCCTTGCAGAGTTGTTTGCCAGATCCTTTGAGTAGACCATTTAAATAGCAGTCAAGCCAGGAAGCAAAAAGGGTGAGTTCCAACCATGGAACTCACCCTTGCGCAAACTTGTTGACACTGGGTGGGTAATCGATTAAGTGTTTGTCCATGACGAATTCATCTATTAATCAACCCCATGGTGACGAGAGCGTGCTTGTCGATCTTCTGGCTGATGACGAGCGAAAGGCTCTGTTGAAGAGCCTTACTTCAACCATGCCGGACGTGATCCTCAACGACCGGCAGATCTGCGACTTTGAGCTCCTGGTGACCGGAGCCTATACCCCGCTTAAAGGGTTCATGAAGCAGATCGATTACGAGGCTGTCCTGGACCGCATGCGCCTTTCAACGGGAGAGCTCTGGCCTGTTCCCATCTGCCTCGATGTTTCCGAAACCTTTGCCGCAACCCTGGAGACCGGGCAGTCTGTGGTTCTCCGGGACCAGGAGGGCTTTCTTCTCGGGGTGATGACGGTGGAGGATATCTGGCCCCTGGAGATGGAGAAAGAGGCCCTTGCCATCTATGGCACCACGGACAGGAAGCATCCGGGTGTGCGTTACCTTTACGAAAGATCCGGCAGATACTACATCGGCGGCAGCATAGAAGCGCTGAACCTTCCCATCCATTCCGATTTCAAGCAGATCCGCAGGAGTCCCCAGGAGGTACGGAGCGTTTTTGCGCGGCTTGGGTGGAAGCGCGTGGTGGGATTCCAGACCCACCAGCCCCTGCACAGGCCCCAGTTTGAGATGACCATCCAGGCCATGCGGGACGCACGGGCAAACCTTCTTCTTTTGCCCGTGGCCGGGGTGACCCGTCCTGGTGATTTTGACCATTACACCCGGATGCGGTGCCATCGACAGGTTGCTTCCCACTATCCCCCGGACTCCTTTGTTCTGAACCTGCTTCCCCTTGCAGCCCGGATGGCCGGTCCCAGGGATGCGCTTTTACACATGATCATCGGCAAGAATTACGGCTGTACCCATTTTGTCATCGGGCACGACCACGCAAGTCCCGGGAAAAACAGCAGTGGCGAGCCGTTTTACAACTATGACGACGCGACCCTGGTTACCAGGGAAGCCGCATCCGAAGTGGGGGTCGATGTGGTCTCCTTTGAGGAGATGGTTTATCTCCCCTTTGAGGATGAATACAGGATCGCAAGCAAAGTCCCCAGGGAGAGGGAGACCCTCTCCCTGACCGGAACAGATATTCGGAACCGGATTCGAGCGGGGAAAAAAGTGCCTGAGTGGGCGACCTTTCCAGAGGTGGTGGCCGAACTGAGGAAATCATATCCGCCTCCCTCGCACCAGGGTTTTACCGTGTTTCTCACAGGACTTTCCGGAGCCGGAAAATCCACCATCGCAAAGGTGCTCTACTCCAGAATCATGGAGATGGGAACCCGGCCCGTGACCCTGCTTGATGGTGATATCGTTAGAAGAAACCTCTCCAGCGAACTGAACTTTTCCCGGGAACACCGTGATATCAATGTCCGGCGGATGGGATTTGTGGCGTCTGAGATCACAAAGAACCGTGGGGTCGCCATCTGTGCACCCATTGCTCCCTATGAACAGACACGGACCGAGGTGCGGGCTATCATTGAGGAACATGGCGGCTTTTTTGAGGTCCATGTGTCAACCCCCATTGCCGAGTGTGAGAAACGGGATCGCAAAGGAATGTACGCCAAGGCAAGGGCAGGGCTTTTAAAAGGCTTTACAGGGGTGGACGATCCCTACGAGGTGCCCGTCTCCCCCGAGCTTTGCATCGATACCACCGATCTTTCACCGGACGAGGCCGCCCAGGAGATCCTTCTCTACATCAGCCAGAAGGGGTTTGTTTAACGCCTACCCCTTGATGCGCTTGTTCAGGGCCTGGCGTGAGATGCCGAGCATCCTGGCGGCCTGGGCCTGGTTTCCGTGGGACCGTTCCATGGCCTCCTTGACAAGGAGCTCGCAGGCGTCCTTCAGGGTAGGCAGGGTGGGGAAGGTTGAGAATTCGGTTCCGCTTTTCCGGCTTTCCCCGGAAGGTGTTCCTGTCCCTTCCTGCTCCGGTTGGACCACCGCCGGTTCCATGTGTTTCCGGAACACCCCTGCATCAAGGGTTGAGGCCGTGCAGGTTGAGACGGCATCAAAGACCATGGCTTCAAGCTCCCTCACGTTTCCCGGAAAATGGTAGCTGGAAAGCAGGGTGTAGATTGTCCCATCCACCCCGGGCGGCTCTTTGTGAAGCGTCTGGGATGCCTTTGCTGTAAAATGGTCGATGAGAAGGGGGATGTCCTCGGGTCTCTTCCTCAACGGGGGGAGGTGGACGTGGTGGGTCATGAGCCGGAAGTAGAGATCCCGTCTGAATTTTTTGCTGTCGTTAAGGTCGCAACAGGCGATGTTGGTTGCCGCAACGATCCTTGCGTCCGAGTATCGGGTTCTGTCATCACCGATTCTGAGGTATTCCCGGTCCTGGATCAGGCCGAGGAGCTTTACCTGGGACAGGGGAGACAGGTCGCCGATCTCGTCCAGGAAGAGGGTGCCTCCGGCGGCTTTTTCCACAAGACCCGGCCTTGGGGTGTCGGCCCCGGTGTATGCCCCCTTTGCATGGCCGAACAGGGTGTCTGAAAACATGGTGTCGTCGAGCCCTGCCGTGTTGACCTTGACCCGCTTTCCCTCCCGTTGGCTGAGTTTATGGACAGCATTGGCGATCAGATCCTTGCCCGTGCCAGTCTCGCCTGTGATGAACAGGGGCTGGCTTGTTGAAGCAACGGAATCGACATACCTGAAGATGGCCTCCATGGCAGGGCTTTGGGTGATGATGGTGTCAAAGGCCGGCGCCATGACTTTTCCATTGCCAAGCAATGTGGTGCTGAGGCGGTTTATCTCCAGCTTCATCTCACCGTATTCGATGGTGTGCCTGCATACGGAGGCCAGTCGCCCCTGTTCAACGGGTTTTGAAAGAAAGTCGTGGGCACCTTGTTTCATGCAGGCAACAGCGGTTTCGATATCGTTGGAGGCGGTGACCACAACCACCGGGACGTTGGGATGGCTCTGGGTTATTTCAGACAAGAGTTCCCTGCCGGAGAGGTCCGGCATCATCAGATCCAGAAAGACCATGCTCACGCGATTATTTTCCAGGATCTCCATGACCTTAAGTGACGAGTTGCAGGTGATGATGTTCTTGATACCGTTGTACTTCAGTTCAGCGGAAAAGCCTGTAAGAATATGCTCTTCATCATCCACGATGAGAACGGGGCTTGACGGGAAATTTGCCAAATTACTCTCCTTTCATGGCGGGAAATCCAACAGTGACACGGGTGCCAAGGCCGGGTTCGGATTGAAATTCGATCCAGCCGTGGTGCTCTTTGACAATCTTTTTGGTTATGGAGAGCCCTAGCCCCGTGCCTTTGATATCGGTTTTTGTGGTGAAAAACGGCTCGTAAATTCTATCTAAGTTATCTTGTTCAATGCCGCATCCTTCATCGGTCACGGTGAGTATCACAGTGGTGTTTCGGGTACTTGTGGCAAGGATGATCTCCCGGTCCGGCCGGGTCAGGGCCTGGCATGCGTTGAGCAGAAGGTTGATGACCACCTGTTCCAGGCGCTGGGGGATGCCTGCCACGGAGGGAAGTGCCTTGTCAAGAGCCGTGGAAAAGTGGCTGGTGGATTTTCTTATTTCATTGTTCAGGAACAGAAGGGCGGTTTTGACCACGGTGTTGAGGCAAACAGGGGTAAACGCACCGCAGGGATCGGGACGTGAGAACGAGCGGAGACTCTTGACAATGATGTCGATCCTTGAGGCGCCGTCGTTGATTCCCTGCAAAAGCTTGGGGATGGTCTCCCTGATATCCTGGTACGTGAAGCCTCCGGCCTGGATTTCGGCCTGTTCCAGCCGGTCATCCATGGTCTCCAGCAGGTCTGTCCAGAGCCGTTGGAGCAGGGGGGCGTTTGTCATGATAAAGGCGTTGGGATTGCTGATCTCATGGGCCATGCCGGCGACCAGGGTGCCGAGGTTGATCAGGGTTGAAGCGTGGAGCATCTGCTGGTTGGTACACGGCGTCTCTTCCTGAAACAGGTTGTGCCGTTCCAGGGCGCGGATGTGCCGGGTGATATCCTTCTCCATCAGGGTAAAGGCGCTCAGTCTTCCCTTTGCATCAAAGGCGGGCCAGATCAAAAGTTCCTTGATCCTCTGGTTGTGGTCAAACTGGAACCTGCTTCCGGATCGTTTCCGAATGACCTTGGCTATCTCCTCCTGCCACTCCTTTGCCACGGAGGCGGTGAGTCTTTCCCAGATGCTTCCATGGAAAAGGTCTTCTTTTTGAAACCCATAGCGTTCCATGGCAGCGGCGTTTGCCTTAAGGAGGATGCCGCTTCCGTTGATGAGAAACAGGGGATCGTCAACGGCATTGATCAAGGTCTCATGGAGTTCCTTTTCAAGGTTGATCTCTGAAAATTCCTGTTCCAGCGCGGTGTTTTCAAGCTCCGGGGCAGTCGTCTTGTCCAAGACCTGTCTCCTAATCCATGCCCATGGAAGCTTTCACACGTTTGATCTCTTCCTGGATTTCCTGGCGTTCCCCGGGGGTGAGTTCCGATGTTGCCAGCCGTTTTTGAAGGGCCATGAGGATCATCTCTTCCCTGTACTCATTGCATGTGTAGTTGTTTGAGGCCATTATCAGCAATCATCATTTGTATTGTTAATAAGCGTGTGACCTGCTATCAATGGGGTTCACGTTCAACCCTGACAGGCCGACCATAGTATGGATGAAACTATAGTATGGATGAAAGGATTAAGTCAATGCGTAAAAGGAGTAAAAACAGTGGGTCCGGGTATTGAAAAGGTCAAGGCCCTTGAGCAGCGCCTCAAGGACCTTGGTATAAAACGGGAGGAGATCGAGGAGAAGTTCGTCAAGGCTTCGGGCCGGGGCGGCCAGAAGGTGAACAAGACCTCGGTGGCCGTGTTTTTGCGTCATCTTCCAACCGCCATATCGGTCAAGTGCGGCCAGGAACGCTCCCAGCACCTCAATCGTTTTCTTGCCTTGCGCCGCCTGGCTGATAAGGTGGAGGCGCATATGAACGGCACTGAACAGGTTGATAAGAAGATTCAACGGATGAGGAAGCAGAAGCAAAGGAGAAAAAAACGTTCCCGGGCAAAACACCAGTGACGCCACCTACCAGGAGAGGATCTCCATCTCGCTGTCGATGATCTGGGCAAGGCCCATGCCATCTGCCATATCAAGGACCTTGTCCATGGTTGAGTTGACGGTTCGACGGTTGTTGCCGGTAATGGAAAATCCTATCTCTGCCTTTAAGAGGCTTTCATTGTAGGCCGTCTCTGCAATGGAGATGTTGAACCGGTTCTTTATCCGGTTGACCATGGATTTGATGATGGCCCGTTTCTCCTTCAGAGAGTTGCAGCCGTGTAGTCTGAAGATTATTTTTCCCGTACCGACAACCATACTTTTCTCTCTAAAATGCCCCTAACTGGCAGGGTTTTATCCGAAGCTCCATGGCTTCGCAGGCCGAAGATACCTCGACCCGTTTGAGTTTCAGGGTTTTTGCTATGTTCCAGCAGTCATGGCAGGAGATTCTGCCGTTATCTGACGCCTGGTCCAGCAGGGGGGCAAGTTCCTCTGGGACTGTTTCCATTGGGGAAAGAAGCTTGGTGCCGTCGTCATAGCCGAACAGGCCAAGGGAGCAGCGTATCAGCCGCAACTCCAGGAGATCTGCCTGGGCGCCCGCCTCGGCCGGTGTGATTCCAAGCTTTTTTGCTGCGCCATGGACCGAAGCACAGGTTATCTTCCCCTGTTTGGAGCTTGCTTCAAGAAGTTTTTGTGCTTCTGGATCTATCTGTATATCCGAATGCTTTTTTGCGTAGTGCCCTCTGTCTCTGTGTGTCATTCCAGCTTCCCATGGGTTGAATTACGATCAATGCGATTGACTCTGCATGCCTGTTGGGATATATCCCTTTTTCAGCAGTGAACAGTGAGCGTGTGGCTCTGTGCCACCCCCTCTCACTAACTGTTTTATTAATAACGCAATTATCTGACAGAATAAAGGAAAAACAATGGGATTGGTTGGAGAACTTACAAGCAACAAATTTCATATGGTATATATTGCCTCCTGCGGAGAGGGCATCAACGCCTATCATCTGATCCAGAGTGCCCTGGTTCAGTTTCCCAACAACGACATCACCGTTGTCAAGGTCCCCCATATCCGTACAGAATCCCAGGTTGAGGACCTCATTGAAAAGGCCAGGGATACGGACAGTCTCATTGTTCATACCATGGTGAATGCAGATCTCAGGCGTTACATGACCATAAAGGGCATGGAGCAGGGGCTTGTGACCATCGACCTCATGGGGCCCGTGCTCTCTAAAATACAGAACTTCCTTGATGATGATCCCATTGAGCAGCCCGGTCTTTACAGGAAAATTCACCATGTGGACCTTGCCCAGGTCTCTGCCATTGAATATGCCCTGGCCCATGATGACGGGGTGAATCCGGATGATCTGACCGAGGCTGAAATTGTCCTTGTGGGATTATCCAGGGCCGGCAAGACCCCGCTTTCAATGTATCTGGCGGTTTTGGGGTGGAAGGTGGCCAACGTTCCCCTGGTGATAGGGGTGCCCATGCCCGATGTGTTGAAGAAGATTGACCGCAGGCGCATCATCGCCCTGAACATCAACCTCGAGCAGCTCAAGGCCCATCGAAAGATGAGGCAGGAGAGCCTTGGAACCTCGGACATGTATTCCTATACCTCCAGGGAGGAGATCACCATGGAGATCGAAAAGGCCAGAAAATATTACATCTCCCAAGGGTTCTCCATGGTTGACGTCAGCAGCAAGCCCATTGAGACGAGCGCGGAGGAGATCATCGAGATGATCACAAGACGGTTCAGGTCAGAGGCACACAAACGGTGAGATCTTTAAACCTATTTTATGTGGGTTGACGGGATGTTTTTTATGGGCCTGAACCTGTGGTTCAGGTTGAGCAGGCTCTCTGCCTGGCCGATGGTAAATAATCCGCCAGGAACAAGGGCCTGGTGGAGCTTGTTAACCACTTTTTCCGTTGTGGGATTGTCAAAGTAGATCATCACGTTTCTGCAGAGCACCACATCGAATGGCTGGGTGGGGATGGGGTCTGTTATGAGGTTGAACTTCTTGAAGACGATGTGTCGCTTAATTTCGTCCCTGACCCGGATATACCCTTTGCGGCTGCCGGTGCCTTTTTGGAAGTAACGGTGAAGTATGGCTGTGGGTACGTTTTTCACCCTCTCCGCGTTATAGACGCCCCTGGCCGCTGTCTCAAGAACCGAGTGGGAGATGTCCGTGGCTAGAAGCGAGAAGGAGAGTCCCCGTTCAAGCATTTGCACGGCAACGGAGTAGGGCTCGTCTCCGGTGGAGCAGGCCGCGCACCAGAGCCTGAAATTTTTGTTGGTGCCGGTGTTTTGCTGGGACAGGCGTGCGATGATCGCTTCAATTCCCCGGTTCTCCCTGAAAAAGAACGAGTGGTTTGTGGTGACCGTATCGATGAACTCGGTGATCTCGGTTTTGTCATTTTTCAGATGTTTAAGATAGGTAGAGGAGGAGGGGATTCTTGTGACGCGCATCCGCTTTGCAATTTTTGATTTCAGAAGCTCAAGTTTTCCCTTGTGGATATTGATTCCACATTCATTGTATACTAATTGCGAGAGTTCATTGAAATCTTTGTTATTGAGTTCTATTGATGAGCCCATGTGAAAAACATTAATATAGGATGATGATAAAAGCAAATGAAAACAGTACAAGATATGAATAAGATAGACCGACGTGGAAGAAGGGATGTCTGGACCAGGCTCCTGACTATTTTTAATGTTCTCTCCTGGGTAGTTATCGCTCTTATCCTGATCCTTACGGAAAGGGCAAAACCTGAGTTTGAGAGCTTTTTTGACAGGATCTACAGGCTTGATATCAGAACATGGTGGGATATTGAGTTTGTTAAATATCTGTTCTGGCTTGCCTTTGCCGGGTCGATAATGAGCAGCATCGGCCTTATTTTGAGTGTTACCAGGGGAAGACGGCAGGAGGATACCAGCCGTTTTGGTCTGCTGCTCATGGGGCTGCTTTCTGTTATAGGCCTTGGCGGGGTTGTTTTCTTTCTGTTGTAAGCGTTCTTATGGCTCAAGTTGCCGTTGCAAGCTGTCGATGGTTTGGTTTGAACGGTTGTGAAACAAGCTGCCTGTGATGCAAACCGTACGCGGGCTGGACTTGAGTTTGTATTTACCAGATGGGGAGATTGATATGAAGAGGGTGTTGTTCGTTGCTGTTATTTTGACCGTTTTTGCTGTTCAATCCCAGGCCCGGGACTACATGGTTGGTTTTGTCTCAGAGAACTATCGGGAACAGGCTGCGGATACAGGGTTCAAGAAACGGGTTTATCACACGCTTCAGGTTAACTCCGATCTTGGTTCAAGGCTTCTGATCCTTACGGGAAACGACTTTGAATACAGGACCTGGCTCAGGGAGTATCTCAGCAGCAACAAGCGGCTGATTGTAAAGGTCCCTGACACGGATGACGATTATTTCAGGATCGCAAGGGCGTATGAAATTGATGTGACCCGTCTTCACCCCATTAATGAACAGCGCTGGGCACCTGATGAGATCGGTGCTGGCCCAGGCCCTGCGTATAGAGGGGAACAACATGTCCTCGTCGTAGACTCCAACGAAAAGAGAAGGGGCTTGATCGATCTGATCGTGAGGGATCTTGGCTACCCTGTGACCGTGTCCGGCAATGGTACCGATGCTCTTTTGATGTTCAGAATGCAGCCGGACAAGTTTCGGATGGTCATTGCCGACAGCACTCTTGCCGGGATCAATGGTGTTCAGTTGGTTAAAAATCTGATCAAGACAGAGCCCCAGTTGCCGGTGATCCTCGGGACCGGCTATGGGGACAAAGGCACGGAAAACAGTGCTTTAAACCAATTTACAGGATCGGACTCCGTTATTGTGAAACCCGTTGTGTTGCGGGAGCTGTCCAAGACGATTCTTTCTCTCTTAAAGGAACAGGCATGATCCCCATGATGAAAGCCGTACTAAAGTATTTTGTTGTTTCTGTGGCCTTGGTTCTTTTTTCTTTTGGTATCTCTTTTTCCGCAGAGTCGGATTATGAACGGATCCGTATGAGTTTCAGTAATTTTGTACGGTGCGAGCTGACCCGCACCAACGCAAACAATTATTTTAATGGAAAACCCTTTGAAATAACCATGGTAAACATGTATGCTATACGGCAAGAAGGAGACATTCAGATTGTCACCGGTGCCATTGACTGTTTTGTTGAAAAAAAGCATGAACTTCTTTATGTGGCTGCGGGTGTTATAACTTTGATGGGCCATGAAAAGGTCAGTTACTTTGTTGTTCGAAAACATGATTTCTCCATCCTATCAACCGAGCTCATGAACTATCCTTACAAGGAGCGTTGCGCTTGGTCCCAGTACTGGATCGATATCGATTAACCAACCCATCCATAATTTGTTTTCCCTTCTATCGCTTCACCGGTCGTGTGTTGTTTAGTGTTTTACGAAAAAGTGTGAAAAAATATCGTGAATAGTATGTAAAAAAAGTTATAATTGCGTCAAGTATGTGAAAAATAGTTCATACTTCTATGTTCGTATATAGAAGTATGAACTATATGTTATGATTGGCTAATATTTAAAGTTTCATTAATTTAGTGGGTTGTGGTGGGTGGAACGTTGTTTTTTTCTTGAGTGGAACGGTACTTGCTTTATGGATAAACGTGTTGACCAATGGTTGATACTTGTTTATAAATTAGGGGCGTAATGGCAATCACCGTTATTTAGCGAAAATGTTAGCGATACGGGAAGCATTATGACAGATGGTCCTGACATCCAGGCAACACTTAAGCCAGACCAGATTATTGAGATCGTAATCCGGCGCAGGTGGATTGTTCTCATTCCCCTCTGTATCTCTCTTACAGTCGGAATTTATCTGGCTTTTACCCTGCCTAGAACTTATCAGGCCTCAACATCCATCCTGGTTCACGCCCAGACAGTGCCGGGAAGTTATGTAAAGTCCATTGTCTCAAGTGGCATAAACAACAGGATCAGCACTATTTCTCAACAGGTGATGAGCCGGAGTAATCTTGAGAAAATAATCGATCAATTTGCTCTTTTTGAAGATGACAATACGGCAGGGATGTACCTTGAGGATAAGATCGAGGTCATGCGAAAGCGAATCAATGTAAAGCTGACCCGGGCCAGAAGCGGCACCGATGCTTTCAGTATCTCTTATAAGGGTAAACACCCCGATAAGGTGATGAGGATAACCAATACCCTGTCTAGCTATTTCATGGACGAGAATCTTAAGCTGAGGGAAGCCCAGGCTGTCGGCACAAGCGAATTCCTTGATGCCGAGCTTGAAAAGACCAGAAAACGGCTTGTTGACCGTGAAAAAAATCTTTCAGAGTATAGGGCTAAATTCCTTGGAGGACTTCCCGATGAGCTGGAATCCAATCTGAGAACCCTTGACCGCCTCCAGCAACAGCTGAGCGATAAGCAGGCTACGCTGAGAGATGCAAAAAATGCAGTTAACACCCTCAATGCACAGATCTTCCAGTTAAAGGAGATGGCTCAACGGGCGGGAGATCCTCAATTTGCTTCCCTTGATTCCATGGATGGCGGTTTTGAAGGAACCGAGAACGAGGCTGAACTTAAGCGGACTGAAAAAATCTATGAAATGCTTCTTCTTCGATATACCGACCAGCATCCTGACGTTAAGAAGCTCCAAGTCACCATTGAAAAGCTCAAGGTTAAGATAAAGGAGGAGGCGCGTACTTTTGAAGAGCTACAGGGGGCAGAACCTGACAAAAGCGCAAAAACTCCAGTATTAAAAAAAAGTCGTACTATGATACAACTGGAGATGCAGTTACGTCAGATCAAGACCGAAATCAACGCGTTAAATACCGATATAAAAAAAATCCAGGAGCGCACGGTTTTTTACCAGAAAAAGGTTGAGGATACACCAAAACGTGAGCAGGATCTTCTTTCCCTCAAACGGGATTATGGAAACATCAAAGATGTGTTCAATTCGCTCCTGGATAGAAAGCTGGAAGCCGAGCTTGCCGTTAACATGGAGAAAAAACAGAAAGGAGAGCAGTTCCGAATCCTGGATCATGCCAGGGTGCCTGAAAAACCCATATCTCCGGATATAAAAAAGATAATCGTTTTTTCCCTTGCAGCAGGCATGGGGGCGGCTGCAGGCATTATTTTTTTGCTTGAAATATTCAACGCCGCCATACGATGGGATGAGGATATTGAAACCAAGCTGGGACTTCCGATTCTGGCTTCCATTCCGCCCATGAGAAAAACGGGAGATGGATTAAAGAAGAAGATCGATATTATTTTATTTCTTGCTGCAGCAACCTATGCCGCAGGGATTCTCTGTTTGTTTGTTGTTATAAACCAAAAGGGCATTGGACGGGTTGTAAATTTTATAAAGTTGCATTTAACTTAATTTAAGAATTCAAGGATTTTGTTGTGGGAAAAATATTCAAAGCTCTTGAAAAATTGCAAATTGCCGATGACAGCAACTCCTCCGTTGTTGTGGCTACGGAAGAACCGTCTTATGAGCTGGTAAAAGAGGACGGCGATATCACTTTTCCGGAACAGGAAAAATGTATTTACGGCAATCTTGACGCTTCTCTCATAACCCACTTTAAGCCACACTCCCTTGAGGCCGAGCAGTTCAGAATTCTAAAAACCAATATTCTTTTTCCGGATAAGGGCGTGCCCCCAAGGTCCATCATGATCACCAGTTCGACACCGGGGGATGGGAAATCCTTTGTGGCCAGCAACCTTGCCGTGAGCATCGCAAACAGTATTGATGAGTATGTCCTTTTAATGGATTGTGACCTGAGACGGCCTTCGATCCATTCGCGATTCGGCTTTCCCGAAATCCCCGGATTGAGTGAGTATCTTTCAGACATTCGTCCGCTCTCTTCCATTATCAAGAAGACCCAAATCAACAAACTGTCAATCCTTCCGGCGGGAGTACCACCGTCAAATCCATCTGAACTCGTTTCTTCCGAACAGATGAGGCTATTACTTCATGAGGTGAAAACGAGATATGAAGACAGATATATTATCATCGATTCTCCTCCCCCCTATATAACATCAGAGGCAAGTGCTTTGGCCCGTCAGGTCGATGGCATCGTTATTGTGGTAAAAAGCGGTAAAACCAAAAAAGAAGCGGTCCAGGATCTTATTGATACCTACGGTAAAAAGAAGATTCTGGGGGTTGTGAAAAATTTTTCTTATGACAGGCCTGGAAAAGGCTATAAAAATTATGGTTACAAATAGATGGCTGCAGACAAATAACTGAAAGTTGCTTAAAAAAGAAAGGTAGGCAATAGAAAGATGTTGAGGTTTCTCAAACAATACTACCCCATCCGGAATATAGTTTTCTATATTATTGAAGGCATTGTCATTTTTGCCTCTGTTCTGCTAGCCACTGTACTTTTGACCTTTTCCGACTCCTATTGGTTTGATGTGATGCTATGTCTCAGAATCGTACTGGTCACTTTTGTCTGTCAGGCAGCGCTATATTATAACGATCTGTACGATTTTCAGGTAGCCGTAGACCTGCCGGAGATCAGTATCCGGCTTCTACAATCCCTGGGCGTGACAGCAATTGTCCTTGCGTTTATTTATTTTGCCTTTCCGCTGGCTATCATTGATCAGGGAATCTTTGTTCTTAGCATTCTCTTTTTGTTGGTTTTTATCATCGGATGGCGATTCGTCTACATCTATTGTGTTTTAAATAATGGCTATTTCAACGAAAATATCATTATTCTCGGGTCGAGCGATCTGGCAATCGATATCTTTCATGAGATCGAACAAAAAATTGATTGCGGCTATTCAGTCAAGGCCATGGTTCCTGATATGAATTCCGAGTCTTTAGACGGCACTATTCCAGGAAAGATTATTTCCAAATCGGCCTGGAACAACCTTTGCCAGACGGTTTTGCAAGCCGGTGTAAAAAAGGTGATTGTTGCCCTGGAGGAGAGCCGGGGCGGTTTCCCCACAAAAGAGTTGCTCGCCTGCAGAACAGCCGGAATAGAAGTGATGCAGGGCAATTCGTTTTATGAAATGCTTACGGGAAAGCTCCTTGTCACGAAAATTACTCCGTCCTGGCTCATTTTTTCAGATGGTTTTAGAAAATCAAAAATCAAAAATTATATAAAACGCATTGTGGATATCCTGATCTCATTTATCCTGCTGGTATTACTTTCTCCTATTTTTCTTATTGTGGCGGTTTTAATTAAAATCGACTCCAGGGGATCTGTCTTTTTTTCCCAGGACAGGGTGGGACAGCGTAAGCAGGAGTATATGATGCACAAGTTTCGTTCCATGGTACAGGATGCCGAAAAAGCGAGCGGTCCTGTCTGGGCTATGCAAAATGATAATAGAGTCACCAGGGTTGGGAAAGTCATCAGGAAATTTAGAATCGACGAACTTCCCCAGTTGTGGGATGTCCTGAAGGGTAAAATGAGTCTTGTGGGGCCAAGGCCCGAGCGAAGACATTTCACCGATGAACTTGAAAAAGAGATCCCTTTTTATTCGGAACGCTTTGTTGTAAAACCTGGAATTACCGGTTGGGCACAGGTGTCCTACGATTATGGTGCTTCCATTGACGATGCCATAGAAAAGCTTAATTATGAGTTGTTTTACATAAAAAATATGTCTTTGATGCTGGATGCAGTTATCATTCTTCGCACCATAAAAACGGTCTTTTTTGGCCGGGGGGCAAGATGAGTTTTAGTTTTTGGGGTTTCGGTGTTACTGATTAGCTGTAAAAACAAATAGTTACCTATTGAAAAGGGTCGATGTAATCGAAGGGGCGGAGCTATGTATAGAGGAAAATGGTTTATCCGTATATTATTGGTTGTTACGATCTGTGGTGCCACCTGTTTTTCACCACTTTGTTATGGAGAGATGGCTGTTAAAAATGATTACAGGATCGGATCCGGTGATCTTCTTAACATCAATGTCTGGAAGGAACCGGATCTGTCCCTTAGTTCTTCCATGGTGAGAATTGACGGCAAAATAACATTTCCGTTGCTTGATGATATCCAGGCCTCGGGTATCACGACAATGGAGTTAAAGGCAGTGATTGAGAAAAAACTTTCCGACTATGTCGAAGCACCCCAGGTTACGGTGACCCTGATCGATCCCGGCAGCCAGAAATATTATATCCTTGGGGAGGTAAACAGCACCGGAGAATATCCCCTTATAAAGAATCTGACCATCATGCAGGCGTTTTGCATTGCAAAGGGGTTTACGGAATGGGCATCGAAAAAAGAGATCATTCTTTTTCGAAGGGAGAATGAAAAAGAACGTATCATCAGGGTCAATTACAAAGATATCGTCAAGGGAGACTTCAGTAACAATATTCCAATCAAGGCAGATGATACCATCATTGTTCCCTAAAGCCATGCGGAGGACTTTATGATTGTTCAACGTTGTACCTGTGGAACGGTTTTTCTATCTTGCCTGACGGTCGTTGCTGTCGTTTTCTTCAACGCCTCTTTTTCCACGGCAATGAAATTTGAATTTACGCCAAGCGTTTACGTTTCTGAAGATTATACTGATAATTATAATCAAACAGAGAAGAACCGGGAAGAAGAGTTTTTCACCACCTATGGTGCCAATTTTTTATTCGGTTTTGTGGGGAAAACGCAAAGATTCTATTTGAATTACAATCCCTTGTACAAAGATTATGATACCCATGATGATGAGGATAGCTTTGAAAACAATATCCAGTTTTATGGTGATTTAGAACTGTCCAAGCGGGCAATAATCAATTTTGACATGGGGTATGATGATCATGAAAACACCGACAATATGATCAGTGATGACAAGTCGTGGCAGCACCACGCATCCGTCTCTGGGGAATTTCAGGTGGCCCGTCATACAGGTCTTACCATTGAAGAAAATTATACGGAGAGTTTTGACCGGGACCAGAGAACCGGCACATTAAAAGAACATGAAACAAATTCAACCTCGGTGGGCATTACCCATGAATTTGGAAAAATGAACTCTTTCGGGTTGGATTACGAATACTCCTTTGACGATTATGACCAATCCGACGCCGATGAATACACGAGCCATTCTCCTTCGGCATTTTTTGTCTTCTGGTTTACCCCCCAGCTGGGAATTGATTCAAACCTTTCGTTTGAACAAAAGAAGTTTGAAATTTCTGAAGATGAGGACACATACACCGGAGATCTCCGGCTGATCAAAAAAATAACCCGGAATTTTCAGACCTATATCAAATATAAACATACTCATACGGAAAAAGATGGCGGGGATAAAAAGGTATACAATCCTTCCCTGGGATTTGATTGGGACATCACCCGGGATTCAGGTTTCTCACTGGGGCTGGGGTATCTGATTCAGGAGTGGGAACAAGGGACCGATAAAGGGCTTTTTGTGGATGCAGATATCTTTAAAACCTTTAATCTCAGCAGAAGGGGAGCGCTTACCCTGTCCGGAGCCAGTGGCTATGATGCTTCAGGTGATGACAATGCCAGCCTTGGATTCACTCTCTATTATCAGGCCGGGTTCCTGTTTACCTACCAATTTACAAAGTTGTTTTCCGTTGATTTGAACGGTTCCTTCACAATAGATGAATATGACGAACCGGATGTGGACAGGGTCGACAACACCCTGGATTTTGGTGTGGTTTTATCATGGTCTCCCTTTCGCTGGATGAATCTCAGCCTCGCCTACGAATTTGAGAACTATGATACCGATTCCGGCTCAAGGGACGATTATCGTGAGAACAGTGGGACGCTTACGGTCAGCCTTTATCCTCTGAAACCGTTGCGTATGGATGAGTTAAGCTCCAGGGAAGATTTTGAGAAACGCATCTTTAATAATTAAAGCTAACAACCAATAAAAAAGGCCGCCATGACCTATAAACGCATCGTTATTGTCGCAGGCATAATGATCCTGACAATGGTTGTTCTAAGTTTTGCCAACCATTCTGAGACCATAAAGCCGAACCGCTCGTTTGATACTTTCCCAATGACGATTGGTCCATGGAGCGGCACAACATCAAAATTTGATGAAAAAGTTTATGATCTTCTGGGGGTGGATGATTCCATCCTTGTTTCCTATAACTCGGATCGGGGGGATTCGGTCCAACTCTATGTGGGATTCTACCAGAGCCAAAAAGAGGGGGACCTTATTCACTCTCCCAAAAACTGTATGCCAGGTTCCGGATGGAACATTTCAGAAACATCCATTGAATCGGTCAATGTGGTGGACCAAGGCAAAAGCAGAAACATAAATGTCATTAGACTTCTGCTTCAAAAAGGATCGCAGAAACAAGTGGTGCTTTATTGGTTTCACTCAAGGGGCCGAATCATAGCGTCTGAATATCTCCAGAAAATATGGCTTGTTATCGATTCCATCACCCGTCAGAGAACCGATGGCTCCTTTGTGAGGCTGATCGCTCCGGTTCTAAACAGTGACGTGCAGACCCTGGAGTCCTTGAAACAATTTACAAAGGATGTTTATCCTTATCTTAACGAGTACATCCCATCATGATAACTAAGATTGAAAAACATTTTGTCATTAAACTTCTTATACTCGTATCGGTTTTTTATCTTTTATACCACCACGCCATTGCAACGTTGATCTACGACTGGTCCAATAATCCGAATTTTTCCCATGGCTTTTTGATTCCTTTTGTTGTCCTCTATATGATCTGGCACAAGAAAGAAGCATTATTAGAAATTCCCTTAAACTCTTCTAAACTGGGGCTTCCGGTCATTGCCCTTGGCATGGTCTTTCATATCGTTGGAAACGTAGGCGCGGAACTCTTTGTCATGCGCTTCTCCATCATCGTTACCCTGTTCGGAATAACCCTCTATCTGTTTGGGGATAAACTCACCAGAGGCGTTGCCGTACCTCTGATTTACCTTATAATAATGATTCCCATGCCGGCCATCATCTGGAACAAAATTGCATTTCCCCTTCAGCTCTTTGCGGCTGAGCTTTCATCCCACATGATCCATCTGATGGGGATTCCCGTTCTAAGGGAAGGCAATGTGCTTCACCTGGCCAACACCTCCCTTGAAGTGGTGGATGCATGTTCAGGACTTCGCTCCCTGACATCCCTTTTAGCCTTGGGAGGCGCATTTGCCTATATTGCTCCATTGGGAATATTTAAAAAATGGATTTTGTTTTTATCTGCCGTACCCATAGCCGTAGTTGTCAACATTATCCGCTTGACAATAACGGCTGTAATGGCAATTTATATCGGCCCCGATGCTGCCCAGGGATTCCTTCATGAAATGTCCGGTATTCTGGTTTTCTTTGTGGCTCTTGCACTGATCTATCTTATTTTTATCGTTGAGTTAAAGTTTGAAAAACAAACAATCGAATAAATCAATTCTTCTGACAGTTGATGTTGAGGACTGGTTCCAGGTTGAAAATTTCAAGGGATATATCTCGTTTTCTTCCTGGAATGATCGTGAGTTAAGGGTTGAATCCAATACCCATAGGCTGTTGGATCTTTTAGATACCTTTTCATTCGGACCAAAGGCCACATTTTTTGTGCTGGGATGGATCGCAAAAAAAATGCCATCCCTTGTCCGTGAAATTCAGCAGCGGGGCCATGAAGTGGCTTCCCACGGTGTCTTACATAAACTTCCCATAAATCAGTCCTTAAAAGGGCTATCCAAAGATCTCACGGACAGCAAAAAAATGCTTGAAGATATCATTGGGGAGCCTGTTACCGGTTATCGGGCACCCAGTTTCTCCATCAACGATGACATCCTGAAGACAATTGAAAAAGCCGGGTATCTCTACGATTCAAGTTACAATTCCTTTACCATGCACGGCAGGTACGGATCTCTCACGCTTTTTGAAAAGGACAGGCAAGGAAGTGCCTATCAATTATCAGACCATTTTTTCGAGCTTCCTGTCAGCAATCTCAACCTTGGACAACACATTTTTCCCTTGGGAGGGGGAGGCTACTTCAGGCTGGTTCCCTTTCCCCTGTTTCGAACAGGAATGAAATCGGTGCTCAAACAAACAGAGGCCTTTGTCTTTTACACTCATCCTTGGGAATTTGATTCCGGACAACCAAGGGTAAGCCATGTAACACCCGGTTTTCGTTTCAGGCATTATATTAATCTTCACAGGACAGAGACAAAACTCAAGACCTTGATTGAAACGTTCAGCGTTTGTTCTTTTGAAACCTGCAATAATTACATAAACAATAAACTTCCGGTGCTGGCACAGTGATAATAAGACCGTTTGCGCCAAAGGATGCCGATGCTTGGGACCATTATGTCTTGAACCACCCCCAAGGCATGCTATACCATCTTCTGGCATGGAAAACAGCCGTTGAAAAGGCGTATGGCTTTACAGCATGTTATTTGATTGCTGAGAAAGTTTATGGGGGGAGCATCGTGGGAATCCTGCCTCTTATTCATCATCATATTCCGTTTTTAAAAGGTGAGTTGATCTCTCTTCCTTTCTGTGATGCAGCAGGTTCTTTGGCTGATTCCGTAACAATCGAAAAAAAACTGATGCATGAGGCCCTTAAAATTGCCAAACGGAAGGGAATCAACCAGCTTGCCATTCGATGCGCGACCCCCTTGGGAGGAATCGAAAAAGACAGTGTTTTGAACAACAATAAAGTCAGGATGCTTTTAAAGCTTCCACGGGATTCTGCCACACTAATGGCCTCCTTTAAGGCCAAGTTAAGAAGTCAGGTGAAAAAACCCTTACGGGATGGATTGACCTCCCAAATTGGCGGGAAAGAGCTTCTCAGATCATTTTATCCGCTTTTTGCTGAAAATATGCGTGATCTAGGTTCCCCGGTGCACAGTTTTCAGTGGCTAAAGGCCGTTTTTGAAAGTTTTGGAAACAGGGCCCACCTGTTTCTTGTTCGAATGCCTGACAACACACCTGCAGCAGGCGGAATCCTGTTGTGCCATCCCAACCAGGTCTCTGTGCCATGGGCATCTTCCCTTCGCAGGTTCAACCGTTGGAACCCCAATATGCTTCTTTACTGGGCTTTTCTGAAGTTTGCCTGTGATATGGGATACCCTCTATTTGATTTTGGTCGATCCACACCGGGTGAGGGAACGTTTCGTTTTAAAATGCAATGGGGAGCAACGCCTGCTCCCCTGTTCTGGTTCTCAGTTGTTGGAAAAAAGGCCATAAAAAAGGCCAGCCACGGTTTTAACAGCGAGCTTGCCAACGATGTCGGAAACTTCTGGTCAACATTTCCGGTTCCGGTGAGTCGAGGGCTGGGTCCTTTCCTGCGCCAATATATTAATTTGTAAAAGGGAGTATACGTTCTGGTTATAGTTGATTCACATGTACATATTCACGGTCTCTTTAACCTTACCGAGTTTCTGAATTCAGCCTATGCTAATTTTCAATATGAGGCGTTAAAGGCGAACAGGGAAAATGATTTTACAGGTGTCTTATGTCTCGTTGATACAGATGATAACAGGCAGTTCGAGAGGCTTGTTTCCTATGTTGATTCCGGGGCTCCCGATCTGACCGACTGGTCATTTTTCCATACCGGTGAAAAAAAATCCTTATATGCCGAATCATTAAGGCAGGAGAAGCTATATATTATCGCTGGCCGGCAGATTGTAACCAAAGAAAATCTTGAACTGCTTGCCATTGCTATAAATTGCGATTTTAAAGAAAAAACGCCAATAGAAGATTTGATTGATGACGTAAATGCAAGTGGCTGTATACCTGTCATTCCATGGGGATTTGGAAAATGGACAGGCAAAAGGGGAAGGATAATCAAAGGACTGTTAGAGAAGGAGCAAAGCTTTTTTCTGGGAGATAATAGCGGTCGTTCCGAGCTGTTACCATACCCCAGTCATTTTACCCATGCTTTAGAAAGGGGGGTCAAAATCCTGCCCGGAAGTGATCCTCTTCCTTTTATTTCCGAGGTTAATCGACCAGGATGTTTTGGTTTCTCAATTGAGGGGTCGCTTTCTCCTGATACTCCGGCCGAGGATCTGAAACGGATGTTATATATGTCCTGTCCCCCATTCCGTTCATACGGCAGCCTTGAGACTGGTTGTCGCTTCGTAAAACATCAAGTAGGCATGCAGGTTTTAAAACGTTTAAAAAAAGGTATATTATAGCTGTGAGAGCCCTCATCATTTCACCCCAACCATTCTTTTCCCCCCGGGGAACCCCTTTCAGTGTATATTACCGCACCCTTGTAACCTCTGAACTCGGTGTGAATATCGATCTTCTCACCTATGGAGAAGGAGAGGATGCTGATATTCCCGGTGTCAATATTATCAGAATACCCAGATTTAAAATGTTGGGCGACGTAAAAATCGGTCCATCCTTTTTAAAGCTGTTCCTGGATGCTTTTATTGTAATCTGGACTTTTGTGCTTCTTTGCAGCAGGCGTTATGATTTCGTTCACGCCCATGAAGAGGCCGTATTTTTTTGTCGGTTTTTTAAGCCTTTTTTCCGGTTTAAACTGATATATGACATGCATTCAAGTCTGCCCCAGCAATTGACAAATTTTAACTTCACAC
The DNA here is from genome assembly GCA_030145245.1 of Desulfobacterium sp. Taxonomy (GTDB): domain Bacteria; phylum Desulfobacterota; class Desulfobacteria; order Desulfobacterales; family Desulfobacteraceae; genus Desulforapulum. The sequence goes on along the minus strand of JAQYWC010000082.1, from coordinate 44,315 downwards.
GTTCTGAATTTATAATAAATATATTTAAAAAACTTGAAGACTCCTGCCTGAAAACCGCAGATGCTGTCATTACCATATGTCCTGACCTGGCGGATTACGTAAACAGCGTGATCGACAAGCCTGAAAAGCATATAATGATAGAGAATTCAATTTTTGATTCTGTTAAATTGAAATCGCCAAAGAGAGCCTCCTGTAATGTTAATAGCGATTTTAAAATGGAAAACCTGCCCGCCAATAAACGATTTATTGTATATGCGGGAACCCTTGAGGCATACCAGGGAATCGATCTGCTGATCGATTCATTTAAAAAGGTGTGTGACAAAATTGATGACGCGTTTTTGATTGTTGTTGGCGGTAGCGAGTCACAGGTTACTTTTTATTCGGATCTTGCACAAAAGTTCGGCGTCGATAAACGTACCCTTTTCACCGGACGTGTTCCCCAGGATCTGGCAAAGAGATACTGCGCCATAGCGCAGCTCCTTGTTTCTCCAAGAATTGCAGGGACCAATACCCCGCTAAAAATTTATGAGCTGCTTGCCGGAGGAATCCCTTTGCTTGCCACCGATATTTATTCTCATACACAGGTGCTGAATGGGGATATCTCTTTTCTGGCACAGCCAGACGCCAATGATATGGCTTGCAAAATGATTGAAGCCATTGAGCCTGGGGGGGCTGGAAAGATAAAAGCGTTAAACGCCATCCGCGTTTATGAAAAAAAGTATTCACGACCTGTTTATGTGGAGAAGATGCGAAAGATGCTGATATCACTGGATCTAATATAGTGTGCGGAATAACCGGTATCGCGTCTTTCCAGGGACCTCCTCCTGCTCCGGAGTTGTTGCATGCCATGTGCAACACCATAAAACACCGTGGTCCTGATGACGAAGGGATTGATATTCGGGATAACGTGGGATTGGGTATGCGCCGTCTTGCGATTATCGATTTAAAAGGGGGAAGTCAGCCCATATTTAACGAGGATCGTTCGGTCAGGGTTATTTGCAATGGAGAAATCTATAACTTCCGGGCGTTGCGAGATTCATTGGAGAAAAAAGGCCATCGTTTTAAAACAAATTCCGATACTGAAGTAATTGTTCATGCATATGAGGAGTACCTGGATGATTTTCCCCGATATCTGAACGGAATGTTTGCCATCGCCCTGCATGATTCAAAGCGTAAAAGATTGATACTTGTAAGAGATCATATTGGAATAAAACCTCTGTTTTATTATTACGATAATCGATACCTAATCTGGGGATCTGAGATAAAAGCCCTGGCAGCAAGCAGGCTAATCAATAAAGAACTCAATACAGATGCATTGGGTGAGTTCTTTTCCTGGGAATATATTCCGGGTAAAAGGACATTGTTAAAAAATGTATATAAGTTAGAGCCAGGTACCATGCTGAACATTGATCTGACCAATCCGTCATGCTCAATCTCAACCTACTGGGATGTTCCGGATTGTTCGGAAAATCAATTCAAAACCCTGGATGAGTGGGTCGAAGAGGTCGATTACAAGGTTAAAGAAAGTGTTCAGCGCCAGCTTGTCAGCGATGTCCCCCTGGGTGCGTTTTTATCCGGCGGAGTTGATTCATCCCTTGTAACAACATCCATGGGAAGGGCCAGGACATTCAGCATCGGTTTTGATGATCCAAGCTATAATGAGTTGCATTGGGCAAGAAAGGCCGCAGATTTTCTCGGACTTGATCATGAGGATGAGATAATCAAGCCTGACGTATCCGGGCTTTTTGACAAATTGATCTATTTTATGGATGATCCGATCGGGGATTTTTCAATTTTTCCAACCTATCTTGTTTCACGGCTCGCCAGGAGATCTGTTACCGTTGCTTTGAGCGGTGATGGGGGGGATGAACTTTTTGGTGGTTATGAAACGTATCTTGCGGATGAAAAAGCCAGACAGTATCAATATCTCCCTGGTTTTTTGCGTAAGAACGCCATCGAGCCATTCATCAATTCACTTAAACCGCGGCAGGCCAAGAAAGGGCTTGTGAACAAAGCAAAGCGGTTTGTTGAAGGCCTGGAGCATCCAGTGGAAATCTCCCATGCCCGCTGGCGGTTATTTGCGGGAGATTCCATAAGAAAGCAATTGTTCACCATTGATGCACTGAAGCAACTGAATACTCCGGCCACAGCACATATTTCTGAGTTGTTTAGAAAAGCAGGTGCCAGGCAACCGCTCAACAGAAGCCTATATGTGGATCTGAAAAGTTACCTGTGTGATAATTGTCTGGTCAAAACCGATCGCATGTCCATGGCCGTATCTCTGGAGGCAAGAGTTCCTTTTCTTGATAGAGAACTGGTGGAGCTTGCCTTTCAAATCCCGGACAGATTCAAGGTGAATAGCGGAAAAACCAAAGTCCTGCTGAAAAAGGTCGCAGCGCGGTATATTCCTTCAGACTGTGTCTATCGTCCCAAAGAGGGGTTCAGCATTCCCATTAAACAATGGCTCAGTTCCCAGTTGCTGCCGTTAATGGAAGAATTGCTGGACAGTAGAAAAATCCGGCAGGAGGGACTGTTTCAGCCGGCTGCGATTGAAAAGCTAAAGAGGGAACATCTATCAGGGTACGCAAATCACAGTCACATCTTATGGTCATTAATGGTATTTCAGTCATGGCGGGTTCGCTGGTTGGAGGGTTAAAATTATGGGAAAGACACTTGTAACTGGTGCCACGGGATTTACGGGTTGGAATTTATGTAAGCGATTAATTCATGATGGCGAGCGTGTTACGGCATTTGTGAGGCCAGGACCAAGGGTCACAGCATTGCAAAGAATGGGCGTTGAATGCAAATTCACGGATATAACTGATCCTGTTTCAGTATCGGAAGGTTTTGATGGGATCGAAAGAGTTTACCACATTGCTGCGGCCTACCGAACTGAACATTCTGATAAGGAAGAATTCAACCGGGTTAATGTTGAGGCAACAAGGAATCTGCTTGAAGCTGCCCGTAAGGCTGAAGTAAAAAGATTTGTTCATTGCTCAACCGTAGGTGTCCAGGGAGAGATCGAGAATGCCCCTGCAGATGAAAATTACCGCTTCAAGCCCGGCGACCACTACCAAAAGTCAAAACTTGCTGGTGAACTTACTGCTACAGAATATTTTGATACCGAACTTCCCGTATCGATTGTCAGACCGGTTGGTATCTACGGAGCTGGAGATACCAGGTTTTTAAAACTGTTTAAGCCAATAAATAAAGGCACTTTTGTCATGGTTGGTTCGGGGGAAGTATTGTATCACATGACATATATTGACGATCTCGTAGAAGGAATTGTTCTTTGCGGGCATAAACCTGAGGCGGTGGGAGAAGTGTTCACCATCGGGGGGGAGAGGTATTCGACGCTTCGAGAACTGTGCATGTCCATAGGGGAGATTCTTGGAAAATCTCTTTCCAAGTTCAATATTCCATATTATCCTGTCTACTTAGCCTCCATACTATGTGATAAAGTGTGTCGTCTTGTCGGTCTCAATCCTCCTCTTTATCCCCGGCGGGTGGAGTTCTTCGCACTGGACAGAGCCTTTAGCATCCAAAAAGCCGAGAAGTTGCTTGATTATAAGCCGAAGGTTGGACTACGGGAAGGGCTCAGGCGAACAGCTGAATGGTACAAACAAGAAGGGTTGATCTGAATGTCCGAAATAGTTGATATCCCAGAACGGTATGCCGAAAGGAAATATGATCTTATTATTGTCGGCGGGGGGATCTATGGGGTGATGCTTGCTTATGAAGCATCCAGGAAGGGCTTAAGTGCTCTTCTCCTTGAAAAAGATGATTTCGGAGTGCATACAAGCGCAAACAGTCTGCGAATTATCCACGGCGGCTTTAGGTATCTTCAAACAGCAGATATTTATCGGTATCGTGAATCTGTAGGGGAGAGGAGATGGTTCCTGAAACGCTATCCCGAATATGTAGTACCTCTGCCCTGCATGATGCCTCTTTATGGAAACGGGCTTCGCAGACCTTCGGTTCTGAGAACAGCGTTATTCATAAATGATATTCTCTCCTGCCGTCGTAATCAGGAGGTCAGGGGGGATCGTCATCTTCCTTCGGGTAATGTGGTCAATCAATCTGAGACCGTCAAACTCTTTCCAGATGTCGATAAAAAGGGACTTGTGGGCGGGGCCGTTTGGCATGACGCTTTTATGCCGGATTGCAGAGGTCTGCTTCACAGGATTTTGGAAGATGCAAAGGTAAAAGGGGCAATTGCCTTAAACCGATGTGAAGCAATAGGACTTATTAAAAATGGTAATATGGTCGCCGGTGTAAAGATATTCAATAAAAAAAGTTGCAAAGAAATAACCTTTTATTCTGATGTGGTCGTGAACGCCGCAGGCCCATGGAGCCGGGATCTTTCCTGTACCCTGGACACGGAAATTGAAAAATTATTTTATCCCTCTGTTGCCTGGAATGTTTTGTTTGACAGGGACGCACTTTCAGACCACGCATTGGCAGTAGCACCGAAAAAGAAAAATGCCCGGACCTATTTTATTGTTCCGCTAAATGGTAAATTGTTCGCAGGTACAGGACATTCCTCCTGGTCTCAGAATGTTGGAAATGCCAAACCTGAACCGACGTTGTCCCAATTGGAAACTTTTATGCAAGATATAAACGGTGCGGTTCCCGGATTGAATTTGAAATCTGGGGATATAGATCAGGTACATGCTGGCCTCCTTCCGGCAAGAAAATATGATCAAGTAGAATTGGCCGACCGCGAAGTGATTGCAGATCATGGGGCAATAGGCGGCGTAGCCGGGCTTTACAGTGTCTCTGGTGTCAAATTCACGACTTCAAGACTTGTGGCTGAAAAAACGTTGGAAAAGATTTTTACGGGAAAAAAAACATAGTATGACTCAAATTGTAGATAAGGAGTTGTTAAGAGAACAATTACACAGTGCTGGTGTATCTCCTCTGGTGAGATATATGCGCAAAGTGATTGGGTCAGAGAATCTTTTTCAGTTGATAAAGTATGAGTTGATTACGTTTTTTCTTGGAAATATATCTGGTGGAATTGGATATTTTTTAAGAAAATGGGGTTTCCGTAAAATCCTGGGATCTGCTGGAACCGGCGCAATAATCGGAAGGGGAGTAACTGTTCGCCATCCATGTAAAGTAAGGTTGGGGGATCGTGTCTCCATTGATGACAATGTTCTGCTTGATGCATCCGGAAGTGGAGAGGACGGCATCGTAATAGGACATGATGTCATTATTTCAAGAAATTGCATTGTTCAATGTAAAACTGGTCCTTTGAGAATTGGATCAAAAACCGATATTGGCTCCAATGTGATTTTGTCTTCCGTGACAGGGATCTCATTAGGAGAGTCTGTTTTGATCGCCGCTAACTGTTATGTGGGCGGGGCTCGATATGTCTTCAAATCAATGGAAAAGCCAATGATGGAGCAGGGCATCTATTCCAAGGGGCCTGTGATTATCGGGGATGATGTATGGTTGGGTGCCGGCGCAACTGTTCTCGATGGGGTCAGGTTAGGAAAAGGAGTCATAATCGGTGCCGGCGCCGTTGTAACAAAGGATATGCCTGATTATGCGATTGCGGTGGGAACGCCTGCCAAAGTAGTCCGGTTCAGGTTACAGAAACCGTAAGGTGTGGAGATCATTCTGCGCAAAAGTAACACAAAAAATGTAAGGAATCATCAGGTTCCTACTAATGAATCTTCATTTTCGATACCCCCATGAATGCGGCATTTTTAGCGTTGCGCTGTAGCTCTAAATTCGTTTTATACCTCTTTTCGGGAATTGAAAAAGCCTGCTTGGTTCCATGGCCAGTCTGTTTAAACCATCATGTTTTGTTTTTCAAGGAGGGGGGATGAAAATATTAGTTACGGGAGGTACCGGCTTTACGGGAACGGCTCTGGTAAAAAGGCTAATCGAGAGTGGATACAGTGTTGTCGTCCTTGATTCTAAGGAGGGGCTTAAAACAGACGATTTAAGAACTCTGGGCGCTGACGTTGTTATAGGCAGTATCACAGATAAGAACATTGTAAGAAAATGCATGCAGGATGTTGATATCGTACACCATGTTGCGGCAGCTTTCCGGGAACTTAATGTCGACAATTCCCATTATGATGAAGTCAACGTGAATGGTACAAAGAATGTGTTAGAGGCTGCGTTTGATAATCAGGTAAGGAAATTCATTTACTGCAGCACTTGCGGTGTTCATGGAAATATAGATAATCCGCCCGCAGGGGAAGATGCTCCCATTCAACCGGCCGACTATTATCAGCAAAGTAAATATGAAGCGGAACCTCTTGTTCAGGCATATTTTAAAAAAGGAATGAAAACCGTTATTTTGCGCCCGGCAGCAATATACGGCCCGGGCGATCCGGCTCGCTTTTTCATGATTTTTAAGCGGGTTAACAAAGGTTTGTTTCCAATGTTCGGTGATGGCAAGACGCTTTATCACCCTTTATATATCGATAATTTAATCGATGCATTTATGCTTGCAATGGAAGAGGGTAAAGGAGACGGCAACGCTTATCTCATAGCCGATGAAGAGTTCTTATCTATTAAGGAACTGGTACTGAAGGTTGGGGCGGCACTTGATGTTAAAACCAAAATACCTCATCTTCCCTTGATGCCGCTTGTTATCGCAGGCCATGTTTGCGAGAAAATTTGCAAACCATTCCATATTTCTCCACCGATTTTTCCCCGTAGAGTTGACTGGTTCAGGCAGGGCCGAGCTTTTAAAATAGACAAGGCTAAACACGATTTGAATTACCGTCCAAAGGTAGGTATTGATGAAGGCTTGAGGCGGGCCGGGGAATGGTACCGGTCGGAAGGCTATTTGTAGCGTTTAAAAAAGACCGAATGATGTTTTTTGCCTCTGGGGGTGTCAAATGGATTCTTTTATAAAAACGATAAAAGACGCGTTGTTTTCAAAAACAGATGCAGATTCACATGATAGCCAAGCCGCTGATCGGTTCGATAAATGGGCGGATAAGTATGGTGAAGATAGAATTTCTCCATGGTTTTTAAATAATCAGAAACAGGCCATTTCAAGGTTAGATATAGCTGGTAATGGAAATTTTCTTGACGTAGGATGTGGGACGGGGCGCGCTGTGTGGGAAGTGTCAAAATATATCGATAAGGGAATAGCCTGTGGGATCGATATTTCTCCAAAAATGATTGAAAAAGCCAAACGTTTCCCCCGGGGCGGTAATAATACTAAGACTGAATTTTCTGTAGCAAGTGCAGAGAAAATACCATATCCAGATAAATATTTTAGATATATGATGTGCACATGTTCCTTTCATCATTATAAAAATCCCCTTAAAGCCCTTACGGAGATGAAAAGGGTAATGGCTCCGGATGGTAAGCTGATCATTATCGAATCAGGAAGAGATATTTTTTTTCCAATATGGTTGCAGGACAGATATCGACGGATTTTCGAAAAAAGTCATGTTCGATATTATACCATTGCTGAAATAAAACAATTGTTTTTAGAAGCAAAACTATCCTTGGCCGGTGAAATTCAGATAATAAAAAGAACCATGTTTCATAAGAAGCTATTTACGGGTTTGATGATTTTTGAAATTGTTAATAAGATAAATACATAAACCCTTTTGGTGGTTTTTTACCGAAACAAAAGAATACCATGGGAACTCCTTTGAGTGTGCAGAATAAAAGTTCTTTAATGCTGGTAAGTAAGATCCTATTTAGCTCAGTTTTGCTATTGTGGGTTCTGCTGTATAAAATCGACTGGTCTGAGTTTAAAGTAATCTTTTGTGATTTAAGATTAACGTTACTGGTTCCAGCTTTTTTAATGAACTTTTTAGGTGTTGCAATAAGTGCATTTCGTTGGCAAAGCCTGTTAAAAGGACAGCAGATTTATATTAATATCCCCCCCTTGGTTGAAAGCTATTTGATCGGATCCTTTTTTAATTTGTTTATGCCTACAAGAGTTGGAGGCGATCTCGTAAGAATGGTTCATCTAAAGGAAGCGACTAAATCATTATCTGTAAGCGCCTCATCGATTTTCGCTGAACGATTGATGGGGATTTCAGTTCTTTTTGTTTTTGCCTTTTTTTCATCGATACTGTGTGTGCTTGCCGGTTATAAAATTAAGGTTGTATGGTTCGGACTGCTTATCGGTGCAACAGGTATTGCCTCATGCTTGAGCTTAATTTACACAAATATTGGTCGCTTTTTGATTATGCTGATCCCTGGTGTGAAAATAAGAAAAAGAGTACTGCGTGGTTGGCAACTGTTTCAGGAAAATATACGGAAAATATTTTCTGACACAAAAGCTGTTCGTTTGGGGGTGCTTTCTTCTTTGCTACTTCAAGTGAATGTGATAATACATTTCTGGCTGATTGGTAAATCTTTGTTATTGCCCGTTCCGCTGATTGATTACTTCTTTCTTATACCTGTTCAGCTGATAATACTCATGTTTCCAAGTATTAACGGTATCGGATTGAGGGAGGCGAGTAGTATCCTGTTGTTTCAATTTTACGGTATTGATTCGACATCAGCCTCTTTGTTTGGATTTATTGATCTTGCTATGATGATGATGACAGGAGTGATTGGTTGGTTGTGTTTCATTCGAAAAGGAAAACCTATTTTTCAAAACCAAAGAACCTTATAAAAACTCTGTTTCTGTTCTGTTGCGTTTTTAGTGCTGTATGTCTTTTTTATAATAGTTCCTGGCATATACGAAGGGATATCGAAACATTCTCACGGATAAAGATACAGAATATTGCCCTTGGCTTGTCAAATAATTGCAAGGAAGTATCTTTTGAAAGTGATGGGTTAATCTTAAAAGGAAACATCTTTTTTCGTGGGGATACCGTATGCAAACCTGGAATAATTTTATTGCATGGCTCTTCACGATGGGGGCGTAAATTACCATTATATCAAATTATGGCTCAGAAGTTTTCTGAAAGAGGCTTTGTTGTTTTTCTTTTTGATTTAAGAGGTTTTGGGGATTCTGAAGATCCTGTTTCTTTGAAAAAGATCGATGATATTTTAGACGTGCAAGATGTTTTTAATGCCGTAGAATATTTCAGAGAAGATCCAACGGTCAACAAGAATAGACTCTTTTTAGTTGGACATTCCTATGGTGGAAGCTTAGCTGTGCAAGCAATGGCAACAGGTGCGAATGTAAACAAAATCGTTGTTATCGGGCCAGCAAGAAGAGTAAAAGAAAGGTCGGCAATAGAATTATCATGTTTTATCAAACGTTACTCTGCAGACAGGAAGATTGGGTCTTTGATACCACTTGATGTATTCGAAGAGTTCTCTGCAAAACAAAATATTGACACAGTGCTCCCCTATTACAGGGCAGCAAAACACAAACCGCTTTTTTTAATAGATGGAAAACTTGAAGGTTTGAAAGACAGGGAATACCTTAAAGCGTATTTTGATAAAATGTCTCCTCCCAAAAAGTATTGTTCTGTTGAAGGGACAGCACATTATCTAAATACATTACATCTGTTCGGTTCCTCAATCTTGGTATATGATGGAAAAATGATGGATTCCGTGGTTACTATGATTGTTGAGTGGCTTCAAACAGAGTAGGGGAAATATGCCTGGACCTGTCGCCCATATGGCTGTAGGACTCTCCTCTTACATTCTTTTTAAAAGGGAGCAGGATCGTTCGAGAAAAGATTCATTCAGGCTTATCATAACCTGTCTTGCGCTTTCAATCTTGCCTGATTTTGATTTTATACCTGGCATTATTGCGAATGATGTAAATAAATTTCATCATGGTATCAGTCATACTCTTGTAAGCTCAGTGTTTATTGGCGAACTATCGTTCTTGATTTTATTGAAAATAGAGTTAAATATTAACAAATATAGACTCATGGTGAGTTGTCTGTGTGCCTCTGTATCTCACCCATTACTCGATTATTTTTCTGCCGACTATTCCTTACCTTATGGCGTGCCTTTGTTCTGGCCCTTATCGGCGGACTATTATACCTCACCTGTTTCATTGTTTGGCTCAATTGAAAAAGGTGGAAAAGATTTTACTTCCTTTGTCTGTAGTCTGATTAATTGGAATAATTTGAGATCGTTAGCGGTTGAGTTGTTTTTTGTGTTGATCATTCTCTCAGTCGTGATTGGAATAAGAAAATGGCAAAAAGGTTAGAGATCTTTGTTGTTTTGTTACTAATCGGAAGTATTGCCCTTGCGTTTTTTTACAATACAAAAAGCCCCAGTGCCTTTAATCCTCATTTTGAAAGACGGGTTATTTCTCTTGATTTGCCCGAGGAAGATGAAGGGATTGGTGGGGTGATTGCAGCTGATCTAAACAATGACCATAAAATGGATTTTGTCATAACAAAGCCCGGTTATCTCGGTGCTTGGGAAAATTCAGGAAAAAAGATATGGTCAGTAAAAGCTGATATTCAGATTACAAAACAATCTGAATATAACGGGTTGCCCGGATGGCATGCGCCTGGTGTACAGGTTGGGGATATTGACGCCGACAACGTTGCAGAAGTCCTCTTTCTTACAACGAATTCATATTTGTGCATCCTTGATGGCAGGAATGGTGTTATTAAACATTCAATCGAACTGCGCTCTCCAGAGGGGACAGAACGATGGGAGCATTTGGTCCTGTCAAATTTCAGGGGCGCCGGTGATCATGATTTGCTGCTTCAGGCGACTGAGGATGACAGCTATAGGATGGGACGCTATATAGCAGCTTTCTCATGGGAGTCTTTGATGGGGGAACTTCCTGTCCCTCTGTGGGAAAGGGATGATTTCATTGCATGCGCCCATAGCGGGGCAAGGGTGGCTGATTTGAATGGTGATGGGAAAGATGAAGTCCTAGGCGGATCAGTGATTAGTCCTGAGGGCAAGAAGATGTTTCAAATTCCGTTGGAAGGCCATATTGATGCAATTACTGTGAAGGATATCAGACCGGATATTCCTGGCTTAGAGGTGTTGGCACTTGAAGAAGGTGGTGGATGGAATCCTTTTAAGGGTACAACGAAGCTGACTTACTATCTTAACAGAATTTATGATCGTATCCTGGGGACCGGGAATCGAATTTTTTTGTATAATCAAGAACAATTGATTTGGATGGCTGATTACAGAAACAAAGAACCGCAAAATTCCGCTGTGGGTGATTTTATTCCGATGAACGATGGGTTGGAGATATGGTGTCGCAGTCGATACTCTACTCATCAGAAACCCTTTACGTTTGATGGGGAAGGGAACCTTTTGTCCAGGTATAAGATGAACGGAGTTGCACCGGATGGATGGACGAATCGAGGGGTTGAAGAGATAAGCGCCATTCACTGGGATGGATCGGGAAAACAGTTGTGTGCAGCTAAAGAGCGCCATAAGGCAGGTAATATTGCTATTTTTGATCCAATCAAAGGCACCTTTCATGTGTTGATAGGAGCGAAAGCGGATCGTATCTATGTTGCAGATGTCCAGGGTGATTGGAGAGAAGAGCTTATAGCGTTATGTGGGAACCAATTACATATCTATGTGAATTTAGAACCGAATCCCAATTCAAGTCATGAGAGTCTTTGGAGCCAAAACTGGTATCGCCGAAATAAAATGACCTGGAATTATTATGCCCCATGATGAAAAGCAGTAAAAAATTAAATCATCGAAAATATCTGATATCAATTCTTCTGCTCGCACTTGTTCTTCGTCTTTGGGGAATATGGCATGGATATCCTTATTCTTTTTATCCCGACGAAGCACACTTCGTAAAAAGAGCCCTGGCCTTTGGATCCGGAGATTTGAACCCCCATTGGTTCCATAAGCCGGCATTTTTCATGTATCAGCTTTTTTTTGAGTATGGCTTGTTTTTTATTTTTGGTAAAATAATTGGAATCTGGGATTCTGTGAATGGATTTGCAGTGAACTATATTCTCAATCCTGGTCCCTTTTATATTATCGGGAGAATTACGGTCACATTTTTCAGCCTGGGTACAGTTGTTGTAACCTATCTGATCGGTAAAACGCTGTTTCGTAAAAGAGTCGGTTTGATTGCGGCTCTTTTGTTAGCCCTATCTTTTGGGCATGTCATGATATCCAAGGATATTAAAGCCGATATGCCATGTGTCTTTTTTACTGTTGTTTCAGCATGGTGCTTAACTCTTTTTTTTAGAGAAAATAAAACGAAATACATAATATTGGCATCTGTTTTTGCAGGTGTCGGAGCAGCCACTAAAACCTATTCTCTTGTCATGATGGCTCCTATAATATTATCGTGTTTATTGGGAGCACAAAAGAAAGTTTCAAATTCTTTTCCAAATCAAATCATGCAGATCGGGATTTGTATGATGGTTTTTATTGCATCATACTTCAGCTGCTCGCCATATAGTTTTATTGATCCTCTCGGCAGAAAATCGACCCTTGCCCCAATCTATTCCTTATCTTCAAAAATTAACATTATTGTAAGTGGTGCTCCTTTAGATTCAGCCGTGATTGAAACAAATGTTGCTCAAAATATTGTTAATCCTGAAAATTCTTTCAGTGTTTATTTGGCATCCTTTTTTTCATATCTATCCTTGTTGATTAAAGGATTAGGGTGGATAACGATTCTAACTGCAGGGTTCGGAATCCCATATCTGTTTTTGAAGGGGGAATCCAGGGTTTATCTAGGATTGTTGATGTTTCCCCTGACTTTTGCATTATTATCGATTGTTGTACACCCGGGATATTCTGATATAAGACACCAAGCGGTTATATATCCTTTTTTAACCGTGATTTCAGCCTCGTTCATTGGACTGTTCGTTGATCGGATTCATGGAAAATGGCGGTGGTTGTTCATATGTATCCTTTTGTATCCCATGGTCGGTATTGTTAAGTATGATATGCAAATATCCGGCAGGGATACCAGAAATGTCGCTAAGCAATGGATAGAGGCAACCATTCCTGCCGGGACTAAAATTGTTATTGATGAGGATGGTCCGGTACTTGCTCATACGGCTGCACAGATAAACGCTTTAATGACCAAGGCTGATTCGGCTGATCCGAACGGCCAGTTTACTGCCCATTATGATGATTATCTCGTATATCAACTGCAGGCAGCAAATAAACAGACCACTTACCACATTGATGAAATGAGGTTTCCATGGTGGCAGGAAAACGAAGTTGCTGATGGTGTCCATGAGCTTAATTCGGATTTTGATAAGGATATGGGCAATCCTCTGAAGCTTGTTGGAGTTCATGAATATCAATTCTACCAGAAAGCTGGGTATATATATGCCGTGGTTAATAGCAACAGATATAAGGCGTTCCTATCCCCGGACTCAAAATTGTCAAAGAATTTTCCGTCTTTTCACCGGTTCTATTCGGAGCTTTTCGCTAAAGGGAAACTGATCAAAGAATTTATTCCTGTGCAAGGTAGAATCAACGGACCTGTTGTTAAAATCTTTCAGATGGGTTAATAGCCATGAATGTTTATCTTAGCGTTGTAATTCCATTTTATAATGAAGAAGAGTCTGTTCAATTAGTTGTTGATACTGTTTATAACAGCTGTGCTCGTCTTGGGATTGATTTTGAAATTATTCTTGTGGATGATGGGTCAGAAGACGGTACCTGGAGTATCATAGAATCAGTTTCAAAAAGCGAGCGATTTGTTGTCGGTATCAAATTGGCCGTCAACTGTGGGCAGACTTCCGCGATGGTGGCAGGGATTTCATATTCAACTGGAGAGATTATTGTCACAATGGATGGGGACCTGCAGAACGATCCCAATGATATTCCGGAACTTTTGAGTAAGATTGAGGAAGGCTATGACATCGTAAGCGGCTGGAGGAGGGATCGGAAAGATCATTTTTCAAGGGTGTTGCCGTCGAAAATTGCAAACTGGATCATTTCAAGGACCACCGGTGTTGAACTCCATGACTATGGATGTTCGTTAAAGGCCTATCGTTCGGAATGTATTAAAACCATCGAAGCATACGGGGAAATGCATCGCTTTTTTCCCGCCCTTGCAAGCATGACCGGGGCCAGGGTAACAGAACTTCCGGTGAATCACTTTGCAAGACGTTCCGGTGTATCAAAGTACGGGTTTGAGCGTATCTTTAAGGTGATTGCAGACATTCTATCCATTAACCTTATCATTCGGTTTTCGTCCATGCCCCTGAAAGGGTTCTCCATACTTGCGATTCCGTTTTTCTTGTTGACTCTTTTTTTTCTGTTTGTTGGCGGATGTTCTTCCGTTTTTAACTGGACCACAGGGAAAACTTCGTTTTTTGCATTTACCGGTTTTCTGTCCTTCATGGCATCGGCTCATCTGATTGTTTTGGGGATCTTAGGTGAACTGGTTGTAAATACGAGTGATCTTTCATTTACCGAGATGCCGGAAGTAACAAAAAAAAACTTAAACGGATCTGGCGGAAAAAATGTGTGAGCCTAAGAAAGAAGTAGAGTATTCAATAATAATTCTTCTTGATGAAAAAAATGATGATATTGTTTCTTTTGTGCATGATGTCAATCAGTTTTTCAGCTCCAACTATAATTCTTTTGAGATCATTGCGGTGATTAACGGAAATGAGAGGTTTTATAAAAATAAATTTAATGAAATTGACGATGCTTCCATTCCCATAAAGAGTTATTCTCTTTACAGAAAAACCACCCAGGCTGTTTGTATAAAGGCTGCTCTAAAGGAGGCCAACGGGGAGTCCATCGTCGTGTTCGGATCCTACCAGCAGATAACAATGGACAGTCTTGGAAATGCAGTTAAAGCCCTTGATGATGATATCGATATTGTTATCCCATGTCGAAAAAAGCGCGTTGATCCATCATTCAATCAGGTTCAATCTCAATTGTTCAATTGGATGGTAAGAAAAATGACAGGTGTCAGTTTCAAAGATTTGAGCTGCACTGTCAGAATCATCAAAAAAGATGTTTTGAAGAATCTCGATTTCTACGGCAACATGTATAGATTCCTTCCGGTTGTGGCAGCCCAGAAAGGTTTCCGGTACAAGGAGATAGATGTTGAGCATTACAGGGAAATGGGTAAGACAGGTTTTTACAGTGTTTCAGAATATTGTCTAAGAATCCTTGATATTGTATCTCTGTTTTTTCTTATACGATATACAAAAAAACCATTTCGCTTTTTTAGTATCATAGGATGTCTTTTCTTTGGCCTTGGCATCATATTTTCCGGTTATGTTGCTGTTGAAAAGATGATTTTTGGCATTCCCATGGGAAACCGGGTGAGTTTGATGATAGGCGTTTTGCTTATTGTACTAGGTGTACAATCTGCTGCAACAGGTCTTATAGGTGAAATTATCTCCTTTGTTCACGGCAGAAAAATAAAGGAATACACCATTGACAGGATCGTTTCCATGTCGTTCTCAGACAACGAGAGGCGTAACTGCATTGAACGAAGGCAAATCAGGGACAGACGAAGGCACGTGTAAATCTTATGTGTGGAATTGCAGGTAAATTTAATTATAAAACAGGTGAACCTGTTTCGGACAAATTGATACAGGCCATGTGCGACAAAATTGTTCACAGGGGGCCAGACGACAGCGGCGTGTTCATTGACAGACATGTGGGGCTGGGCCATCGGCGGCTGAGCATCATTGATCTTTCGGAACAGGGGCATCAGCCCATGGGATCTCAGGATGGCCGGTACTGGATAACCTATAATGGAGAAGTTTATAATTTTCTGTCACTTAGAAAAGAACTGATCTCCCTTGGTTATGAGTTTCAGAGCAGATGTGATACCGAGGTGATCCTTTATCTCTACCAGGAATTTGGGAAATCATGTCTTGACCGTCTCAGGGGAATGTTTGCCTTTGCCATATGGGATTCAAAGGAGGAGACGCTTTTTCTTGCAAGGGATCGCATCGGCAAAAAACCGTTGTTTTACTACGATGATGGTAAAATGTTGTTGTTCGGTTCCGAGATAAAAACCATTCTTGAGGACAGGGCGGTAAATCGCGCGATCAACTATCAGGCCTTTTATGATTATTTCAAGTATCTTTATGTTCCTGATCCCAAAACCATCTACCGCAATCTGTATAAGCTTGAACCTGGTCATTCTCTTACCTGTTCGAATGAGGGACTTTATAAACAGGAATATTGGGACGTTTCGTTTGCTGAATCAAATTCCAAATCCCTTGATGATATTTCGGAAGAGCTTTATGAAATTTTGGATCAAAGTGTTAATTTAAGAATGATCAGCGATGTACCATTGGGTGCATTCCTGAGCGGAGGAATTGACTCAAGCTGTGTGGTGGCAATGATGGCGTTGCGTAAAAATCACCCGGTTACCACCTGTTCCATTGGATTTGATTCTGAACGGTATGATGAGGTTCAGTTTGCGAAGATTGTGGCGGACAAATACCAGACGGACCACCATGAGTTGACGGTGAAAGAGAATGCAGCATCCGTCATAAAAGATCTGCCCTTATTTTTTGATGAACCCTTTGCAGACTCTTCTGCCGTTCCCACCTATTTTGTTTCAAAGCTTGCGCGTCAAAAGGTGACCGTCGCGCTGTCAGGGGATGGTGGTGATGAGAATTTTGCCGGTTATGAAAAATACTATCTGGATGATATTGAAAACAGGATTAGAAACAGAATTCCCGAATTTATCAGAAAACCGTTGTTCCCCTGGATGGCTGGAATTTTGTCCGGAGCAGACAATCCGTTTTTCCAAAAAGGAAAGACCCTGTTAAATACTCTCGGGCATGATTCCGCTTATGGATTTTATCTCACCAACACTGAGATTGAAGATGGTCTGTGGGATCAATTGATTAATGATGAAACAAGAAAAAACATCGGGGATTATGATCCCTTCAGCGTAACGGAATACTATTACAATAAAGCAGACACCGACAATCATCTGTCCAAAATATTATACACTGATCTTAAAACCTATCTTCCTGGCGATATCCTTGTAAAAGTTGACAGGATGAGTATGGCCCACTCCCTGGAGGTAAGAGCCCCCATTCTGGATCATAAAGTTATCGAGTATGCCGCTTCCATTCCCATTGCATTAAAGTATAACAAAGGTGAAAAGAAGTATATTTTAAAGCAGAGTCTTATGAAGGTGTTACCCAGGGAAATTCTCTACAGAAAAAAAATGGGGTTTTCTGTACCCCTGGCAGACTGGTTCAGAAACGAAATCAGGTCGGAAGCTGAAGAAGTTTTGTTTGGTGATAAATCAAATCTCGCTATTTTTTTTAATATCGATACGATTAAAGAAATCTGGAATTGCCATCAATCTGGTAAGAAAAATTACGGTTCTATTTTATGGGCTCTTTACATGTTTGAACTCTGGTTCAGGAGCAGTTATTGAGTATGATTGAAAAAATGTTAATTTTAATATTCTGGTGCGCTGTTTTCTTTGTGGTCTACGTCTATTTCCTTTACCCGGTAATTATTTGGACATTATCTTTATTCATCCGTAAAACAGTCGTTAAATTTTTGGATACCGATATCTTGCCCCGTGTCAGCATTATCATTGCAGCGTACAATGAAGTTAAGCATATTGAAAAAAAGATTTTAAATTGTCTCTCCCTTGAATATCCAGCAGATAAATTAGAAATTATTATAGGTTCGGACGGTTCCGATGATGGGACCAATGAGATCGTTGATAACTATGTTTCCAAAGGCATTCGATTTTTTCCCCATGAAACAAGGCGGGGTAAGATGGCCGTGGTCAATGATGGGGTTGAAAAAGCCATCGGGGAAATCTGCATTTTCACGGATGTGTCTGAATTGTTCGACAGAAACGCAGTCATGAAACTCGTTCGAAATTTTGGGAATAAGGACATTGGCGCTGTTACCGGCAATCATATTTACAATAGAGCCAATTCAGAGCTTGGAAAAGGAACCGCGCTTTACTGGAAGTATCAACGTTTTATACAAAAAATCGAGGGCAGGGTTGCCTCCATTCTGGCTTGTGACGGCACCATTTATGCCTGCCGAAGACGGTTGTACCGTCCGCCTCCTTCCGGCACCATCAATGATGACAAGGCGGTTCCCCTTGGTATTGTGCAGCAGGGATACAGGATCATCTTTGAACCTGATGCTGTGGCAAGGGGAGATGTGCTTGATAAGACCTTTTTCTTTTATAATCAAAAAGTAAGAAGCCAGGCAGGGATGTATCAAATTTTCTGGATGTTTAAAGATATGTTCATGTTTAGAAATCCGCTCATCTGGTTCATTTTTATGTCCCATACGGTAGGACCCGTTGTCGTGCCCTGGATGATTCTACTTGTCTTTCTCAGTAACCTGTGTTTGTTTTATCTGCCATTTTATTCATCCGTTCTGGCTTTTCAGATCGGATTTTATCTGTTAGCTCTGACAGGGGCATATACGCAGAAACATAAATATAGTGTTCCGTTGCTCTATGTCCCTTATTTTTTTACCGTTACAAATATTGGTTCGTTGAACGGCTTTGTTGCGTTTTTAAAAAAAACTCAAGCTGCTACCTGGAAAAAAGTAGAATAGGCGTTGTAACTGATGAAAATACTATTGTACCACGATATTGATACTACATACGAGCCATCAGAAAAGATAGATGCTGCCTCTCTCGGAACCGTTGCAAGGCTTCATGAGTTTGAGGCGCAAATGAGATTTCTTTTTGATAATGGTTATACCGTCATTTCTGTGGAACGCTATCTTGAACACATGAGAGCAAATACTGTTTCACCGGACCAAATTGCGCTCACCTTTGATGATGGTCATGTGTCTAATTTTAAGTATGCGTTTCCCACATTAAAAAAGTATGGTTTTTCAGCTACCTTTTTTATTATTGCAGATCGAATCGGCCTGGAGCACCATATGACATCCATGCAATTGAGAACGTTGAGAAAAAACGGTATGGAGATAGGTTCCCATGGATTGACTCACACCTGGCTGCCATTGCTTGATGAAAAGGCTATTTCCCATGAACTCATACAGTCAAAAATGTTCATTGAAAAGGCTGTTCAATGCCCGGTCCTGACGTTTGCCTATCCCGGGGGGCATTATACCCGTGCCATGCTGAAAGAGATTCGCCATCAGGGGTATAGTGCAGCACTGTCATGTATCCTTGGCGTTAATACCAAGATTACCGATCCCTATCTTTTGAAACGATTAGAAATTAGAAGGGGAACCTCTTTAGGAGAGTTTGAGAAAGCTCTGAAGCCTTCGAGTATACGGATGTATTCCGTAATCGATCAAGCGAAAACTGCGTTGAAACAGTTTTTGGGGCTTAAACTGTATGAAAGGTTGAGGCATAGTCTGTACCATCTTTATCCATTTAAAAGGTAGTTCAATGACATTGATAATTATAATATTTTGGCTTTCTATTTTTGCTGTTGCCTATACGGTATTGCTCTATCCTGTATTGCTTGCCTTTATTGGTCTCTTCGTTCAAAAAAAGGTACAAAGGGATGATTCTGTGCGATCTGTAACTCTCATCATTCCCGTGTGCAACGGTGAAATGGAAATAGAACAAAAACTCCTTAATTGCCTTGAACTTGACTATCCTGACCATGCTCTGTCTATTGTTGTGGTTTCAGATGGATCTGACGACAATACGGTTGATATTGTACGACGCTATGAATCAAAGGGTGTCAAATGTGTTGCTCTTACCCAGCGATATGGCAAGGTTGGTGCTCAGAATAAGGTGATCGGGAATATTAATTCTGAGATCGTTATTTTTACGGATGTGTCGATTTTAATGCAGCCCGAAGCTCTCAAAGCTGTTGTTTCGAACTTTGGAGATCCATCTGTGGGAGCCGTGAGCTGTCGTGATCAAATTGAACAGTTAAATAATGATAATACAGGTGATATCTTGTATATTAACTATGATATGCTGGTCAGGAAATATACCACGAAAATTGGAAGCTTGATCGGTGTCACCGGCGGGTTCTATGCTGTACGCAGTGAAATTGCGGAAGGCGGTTGGGAACCTTCATTTCCCCCGGATTTTTATGCGGCATTAAGATCTATAGAAATGGGATATCGTGTTATTGAGGATTATCGCGTTATTGCAAAATATTATACCCCCACATCCAGCAAAGGAGAAATGGATCGCAAAGTCAGAACTATCACCAGGGGGATGTGGGCTTTTATATCAAATCTAAACCTTTTGAATCCGTTTAAATACGGGATGGTTTCGTTTCAGCTGTTTAGTCACAAATTGTTGCGATGGATGTTGCCTTTTTTTCTGATTGTAAGCCTTCTTTCTAACAGCGCTATTGTTCTCATGGGGGATTTTTTCTTTTACACAATGATTTTCTGGATACAGATTGCGACATTTCTGGTTTCAATTTTCTCGTTTGGGGTAGTTTCTTATAAAATTAAGATAAATAGTCTGTTTAAATTTCCCGCCATGTTTTTTGTGTTTAATTTAAGCCTGTTGTTAAGCTGGAAAAATCTTGTGACAGGACAACGAATTGTCAAATGGGAACCAACAAAAAGGGTATAGGTTATGGTTATCTCCATTATTATTCCAGCCTTTAATGAAGAAAAAAATATTTCAATGTGTCTAGAATCTATTTTTAGGCTAAACTATCCTCAAGATAGATTCGAAGTTATTGTGGTTGATAACGGTTCTACAGACAGGACAAGAGATATTGTTGGAGAATACAATGTGTCCCTTGTCGTGGATGATGAAAAAAATGTATCAGGATTGAGAAATCTTGGTGCATGTTTAGCAAAGGGGAATATACTTGCTTTTGTCGATGCAGATTGTATTGTGTCAGCAGATTGGCTTAAAAATGCCGAAAAATATTTTTATTCTTTGGAAATCGCAGCATGGGGGGCTCCTCCTGTAATACCGGAAAATGCAACATGGGTGCAGACTACATGGTATCTTGTCAGACAGAAGGAAAAAGAAGTTCAGGAGGTTGAATGGCTGGAGTCCATGAATCTTTTTGTTAGAAGTCATCTTTTTAATGAGATTGGAGGTTTTAACCCTGGGCTTATCACGGCTGAGGATGTTGATTTTTCTTACAGAATTTCAAAATTTGGGACTATTGTTTCCGATTCTAATATCAAGGTGGTCCATCGTGGAGAGGCCGCTACTATCAAGGAATTTTTCAGAAAAGAGGTTTGGCGTGGTATTGGAAATTTCAGCGGTATTAAAAGTCATGGCTTAAAATTTAAAGAGCTATCCAGCCTTGGTATTCCAATCTATTTTGGTTTGGTTGTTCCGTCTTTATTCCTGTATAGTATGGTTACACAATCACAACTACTTAATGTCGGTGTGTTTATGTTATATCTTTGTCCTTCTCTAATAGTTCTATGGAAAGTACTGAAAAAGAAAGTGACTCGAAGTATTGCTAGGTTGTTAATCCTAATGGTTTTGTTGCAAGCATACTTTTTTGCAAGAACCATAGCCGTGCTAAAGGATGCTTAAGTTATGAACCTAAAGGAACCACCATCAGAACGACCTACCCGTGTATTGCATTTGGTTCATAAATACACTGTTGGTGGTGCTGAGGCTGTATTAGGAAATTTATGTAATTATTCTGGTGATAGAATAATAAACAAAATAATCAGTTTTACTGATTATCATCCTGATTATGCGCGTTCTTTGAATGGGGACACTCAGATTGTATCAATCAATAAACAAGAAGGTAACGATCTTTCGGTGCCAAAAAATATATTAAAACAAATTAATTCGTACCGTGCTGATATAGTTCATGCCCAAGGTTGGGGAACATATATAGAAGGGCTTGTTGCAACCAAAATGTTATGTAGACGCCGTTGCAAGTTCATATATGCTTTTCATGGCAAAACCGCATCAGATGTAAATATTGGTATCAGCCAAAGACAGAAAATAGCTCAAAAAATAGCCTCAGCCTTTGCTGATGCTATCATTACACCTTCTTATCAGATGGCTGATGATTATGCCAATTTGACAGGTGTGCGTCGTGATATGGTTAGGGTGATATACAACGGAATTGATATTTCCAGTTTTAATTTGGAATTGCAAAATGCGAAATTGAATATTGGACTTCATGAAAATGATTTTGCGATTGGTTTTGTAGGTCGTTTAGATCCTGTTAAAAATTTAACAGGATTAATACATGTTTTCGATATGTTTTTAAATAAGGTTCATAAAACCAAAAGACATAAAATTAAACTTTTGATCGTTGGCGATGGAAGTGAGAAAGATAAAGTAAGTAAATTAACCAAAGAGATGCAGTTGACTGATAATGTGATACTATTAGGCCGACGAGATGATATTCCCTTCTGCCTGGCTGCCATGGATATTTTTATTCAACCCTCTTTTTATGAAGGCCATTCGAATACGATTCTGGAAGCAATGATGTCTGGATTGCCTGTGATTTCAACCCTTGTTGGTGGTACTCCTGAGATAATAGAAAATGGGAAAAATGGATTTTTATATGATCCGGATAATTATTGCGGAATGGCGGGTCAGATCCTAAGTCTGTATGGCAATTCAGAACTTTGCAAATCAGTAGGGATGGCTGGTAGAAAGACTGTAATAAATAAATTTACAGTTGAGAAAATGGTTGATCAATATAAAAATCTTTATAATGATCTATTAGAAAATGTTTGATAATTTAAAGGAAGACTTAAAACGCTTTTCTGTCGAAGACTGTTTTTCTATTCGTGTTTGTATAGCCGGTATTCTTTCTCCAGGATTTCAGGCCATAACTGTATATCGGTTTTTTAATTGGTGTCATAGATGGCACATTCCGACCCAACCGTTAAGATATTTTGTAGAGCGCTTAATTGAAATTACCACTGGTATATCCATCCCTGCATGTTGTAAAATTGGAAAGGGGTTACGTATACATCACTTTGGGGGTATAATTTTTCATCCTGATACTGTGGTCGGTGATTATTGTACCATATATCAGGGTGTTACTTTTGGAGACAGGGGCGGCTACGGTGGCGCACCTACAGTTTGTAATAATGTTTTGATAGGGACTGGTGCTAAATTGATAGGTGATATTCGGGTAGAGGACAACTGTAAGGTTGGAGCTAATGTCGTTTTAAATACTAATATGGAGAAAAATACCATGGCGATTGTGAACCCATGTTATTTTAAAACTATTGATGATTGATCTGTTACAAATGAAAAAACAAAATCACTGTGTATCCCCTGTTCGTGTCATGGATCTTCGCGGAACCTATAAAGGTGGCGGGGGGCCTGACAAGACAATATTGTTATCGGCGAAACATCATAATCCTGAACGTGTAGATGTTCTGGTTACTTATTTGCGTGATCCAAGGGATGATGAATTTGAGATAGATAAAAAAGCTGCAGAACTTATGATTAATTATGTTGATGTTTCTGATAAATATCTATTGGATTTAAAATGTGTAAGACAGCTTCATCTATTAATTAAAAAGTTTAGAATTAGTTTGCTTCATGCACATGATGATAAAACCCTTCTTTATGGGTGGTTTTTAAAACAAATTAATCCCCATTTACACATTATGTATACCTGTCATTCTTATGCTAATTACACACGAGAGGATTTTAAAAGTAATCTTGAATATTTAAATCATATTGTTAGGGATCGAATTCGTATTTTTTTAATGAAGAAATATTCTAAGCCTATATTAACAATATCTGAAGATACTAAAAAACGTTTAATAAAAAGTGATTTAAAAAAAGAAAATATAAGTGTCCTGCCAAATGGAATCGATTGTGATTACTGGAAAAGAGAAAATGGAAGATCAGTATTAAAAGATGAACTTAGCTTGCGGCCGGATGAATATTTGGTCGGAACAGTAGCTCGTATAGCATATGACAAGGATTTGCCAACTTTTTTCAAAGTTGCCCAGGCTGTTGTAAAAAAAATGCCAAATGTAAAGTTTGTGATAGTTGGGGATGGTTATGGTGATGAACTGCTGCATGCAAAGAAAATAGTTGATGAGTTGGCGTTAAATATGCATGTGTATTTTACGGGCCACAGAAACGATTTGCTGGATATCTATCCTTCGTTTGATTTGTTCTTAATGACGTCACTTTCGGAAGGAATGCCCAACACAGTACTCGAAGCTATGGCAATGGGTATTCCAGTGGTGGCAACGAATGTTGGTGGTGTGCCAGAGTTGGTAGTGCACGGAGAAACGGGGGCGCTTGCAGAAACTGGAGAATACATACGTCTTGTTCGTTACGTCCTTATGTTATTAAGAGATAATGTGGTGTCCGGTGAATTTTCGATTAAAAGTAGAGACAGAATATTGAATAAATTTTCTTTTAAAAAACGAGTTGAAATATTAGAGGGGCTTTATGTTTTTAAAAGAGTTCTGAAATACTACTAATTAATGATGTTAACAGGGGGCGATTTGCATATCGATGATATCAATAGTTATTCCTACTTACAATGAACAAGAGATGATAGGGAAAAATTTAAGATTGATCAATGAATTAATCCGTGGTGTGGATTATGAAATAATCGTAGTGGATAATGGGTCGACTGATAATACTCAAGAAATTGTAAAAGATTTAAATGGTAAATTGATTGTAAATCCTTCCTTAACCATTGGCGGGTTGAGGAATTTAGGATGTGAAAAATCCAAGGGAGACATTATCATCTTTTTAGATGCGGATGTTTTTATTACAGCTCAGTGGGTTGGGAATATAGATAGAGTGATCAAACTGCTGCTTGATTCGGAGGAGTTGATCGTTACAGGGTCAAGGTGTGGTATAAGTAGTCGCCCTAGTTGGATAGAAAAAAATTGGTTTCTTCCAATGATATATGAAAATCCTAACTATATTAATAGTGGGCATATGGTTATTGCTAAAAAACAATTCATTGCGTTAGGTGGGTTTGACGAAGGCTTAAGTTCAGGCGAAGATTATGAATTTTGTTCCAGAGTTCGTGCTAATAAAGGCTCTATTTTAAATGATAGCAGCCTGTTGGTTGTGCATGAAGGGTATCCAAAAACGCTATTGAAATTCATGTATCGTGAAATATGTCATGGACGAGATGATTTTAAAACGGTTAGAACTTTTTTAACTTCTAAAGTTGCTATGATTAGTATTGTCTACTGTGTTCTGCCAATAATTGGTATCGCACTCTCATTCAGTTATCATTCAGTGTCGATGGTATTGGTAGCATTTATGATTAATCTGATAATGTCTCTTTGTGCGACTTTAGTAAAGAGAAAAAAGTATCCTCTCAATTTGCTTGTCTATTGTTTGTTATATAATGTTTATTTTATATCTAGGGGAGCCTCATTCGTTTCACGTATTTGTGCGTCTGACGGTTCTTTGCTTAGATTTAAAATGCATAGATAAGGAATTTTAATGCAACTAAGAGGTGGGTTATGAATCAAAGTAATAGCATACGTTTTTATTTTATTGTCACAATCGTATTTTTGGTCACTGGGCAGTTAGCTTTTTCTGAAGTGGTTTTTAAAGATAACTTTGACGGATATTCAAAACGGTGGGAACCCACAACTACTGGCCGTTATTATCCAAATGTCGGCTCTTACGATCGCCCTGATCTGGATACTTGGGAACCTAGCTGTTTACCGGTTGAGGAAAGAAATAATTCAAACAGTTGGAATGGATGGTTGAGGAACTCTATGGGTGATAAAATTTCTATTGAGTTAAATACTGGAAGAAATGGAACTCCCTCGTTGCAAATAGCTCCTCAACCTGGTACAGCTGTTCATGAAAAAATTGGATTAATAAAATGGCTCAAATCAGGACCCAATAAGGGCGGTTATGATGAATTATACGTTAGTTGGTATTTTAAATTTAGCAATGGTTACCGTTTTGGAGTTGGGAAAGGGGTTGGCTATGAAAAATGGTTAAGGTTGTGGACAAAGGTGAATCTGGAAAATATGGAAGGGCATGGTTTCGGAGATGAAAGGCATTGGGGACACCCAATCTTATTAAATTTTACGGCTGATTACGAATTTCCCCAAATTCCTTTTTGGGGAATATCTTCTTATGAACGAACTGATTCTAACACCCAAGAATATATCAAGTTGAAAGGCGAATATAAAAAAACTAAACCGGATGAATTTAGGTTCGATGGAGACACCGATTATTCCATAGCATCCGGTAGATCAATTAAAATAATTAAAAATGACACTCTCCTTGAGACGATGGTGCTTAGAGCAGACAATGCGGAGTCTCCTGATGCGTCTTCGGGTACGATATCCACTGTTTTTAAAGTGGATACGCAGATGCTTCCCTCAGGTATTGAAGAATCGCCTGACTCTGTGTCACCCGTTGATGATTCTGATTCTGTATCGGTATATGTTAAATCGTCTGGCGTTTATCAACTATGTGGTCCTAATTCAGCGGCCGGTAATTGGTATCCCGGGTATTTTAAGACATTGAATCCTGGTCAGCTGCCTTTTTACATAGGGCCCATAGACTCAGACGGATATCTGATCAATAATGGCCAAAATGGAAAACCATCTCAAGAGTGGCATTTTCTAGAAGTTCATGTGAAACTGCGAGATTCTTCTTTAAGCGAGGAGTGCCTTAGCTGTATAAAATTAGACTGTTCAGATGTTTGTGGTGGTAGCAATAATACTGGTGCTTTTGAAATGTGGGTTGATGGAATTAAATTAGATAATCCAATTAAATATGCAGATGGATACAAAAATCCATGTTTAGTCCTTTCAACAAACGAGGATGGCGGGATTACAGCAATTTCATTGCACGACAATGGCACTGTTTCATCTGGTTGGACCGAGCAGCAATATCTTTGGATTGATGATTTTACAATTAGTACAACTAAAGTTGGTCCAGCAGATGATGATGGAAAACCGGCAAGACCATTGCTGGAAATCGGATCTCAATAGTGAGTTCGTTAAAATGGCTCTTTTCGATTTCATGTGGGTAAATTTGCTAATGTGTAGGAAAAGCATCTTGTACAATTCCCATGAAAATTTACAGAAACAGACTTTGAATTCAGTATTGAAAATGATAAAAGGCACTCATCTGGTAAAATGGAGCCAAGCTCTGCTGGGGTGCAACTTGGCAAGGGAGGACCAGATGACAATGCCATTGAATCATGTGCAATAGAGGGGCGTGAAACCGTGTCGTCCCTCTCTCGCTACTCATGAAGGCGCCTTGTTCAAGCTTTTTTGCCCATCTCCTTGAAAACCCATATAATTGATAGAGCGAAGCAGTTCCCTTTTTTAAACTTAAGCTGGAGTACCGTATCACAATGCTTGAAACAAAGATCTTTGAGGCCGCCCTTGCAATTCAACTCCCTTGGTATATTGTAGACGTTCAGTTTGATGTAAGCTCAAAGAAGCTCGATATTTATGTGGATTTCAAACGAGGCAGCACCTTCCCATCAACAAAAGCAGCTTACCCGGATCAATACAAGGTCAAAGACACATTGAATAAGACCTGGAGGCATCTGAATTTTTTTGAACATGAATGCTATATTCATTGCAGAATCCCGAGGATTGACCTTGGAGGGAATAAAACAGAACTTATATCACCGCCATGGGACGGTGTTAATCCTGGTTTTACCCTGTTGTTTGAAGCCTTGGTAATTGAACTGTGTGCCCATATGCCGATACATTCTGTATGCCAAATTATCAATGAGTCAGACAATAAAATATGGCGTCTTCTGGAAAAATATGTTGATAGAGCGCTTGAATCTGAAGGCTACTCTCACATTACCGCTGTTGGTATGGATGAAACCAGCAGGACCAAGGGACACAACTATATTACGCTCTTCGTTGATATGCTTAAAGGTAAAACGGTCCATGTGGCCGAAGGCAAAGACCATAAGACCGTAAGCGAGTTTGTTGATGTCCTCGAATCTCATGAAGGCGATCGAAATCAAATCAAGGATGTAGGCTGTGACATGTCTCCGGCATTTATCAAGGGGGTTAAGGCGTCTTTACCCAAAGCCAATATTACGTTTGATAAATTCCATATTGTAAAAATCATCAATCATGCGGTAGATCAAGTCCGGAGAGAAGAAGTGGCTCTCCAACCCATACTCACCAAGGCTCGATATGTGCTGTTAAAGAATGAAAAAAACCTGACTAAAAAACAAAGGGAAAAGCGGGAGGAACTCCAACTCTCAAAATTAAATCTCAAATCAATTCGGGCACTTCATATGAGGGAGAATTTCCAAGAGATTTATAAAGCTCCCACACAGGAAGAGTTCGAAACCTTGCTAAAACAATGGTACTTCTGGGCAACCCATAGCCGTCTTGCTCCGATGATTAAAGCCGCTAAAACTATCAAAAACCATTGGGCTGGTGTCCTTGAGTGGAAAAGGTCACAAATCAACAACGGGATCTTAGAGGGTCTTAATTCCGTTGTTCAGGCTGCCAAAGCTAAAGCAAGGGGGTTCAAGACTTTTCGAAACTTCAGAATAGTGGTCTTTCTGCTAACAGGAGATTTGGATTTCAAGGAACTAAATCCGTATGTGGAGATTAAGTAATAAAAATGACTTACCCACATGAAATGGAAAAAAGCCCAGATTTTAGCCTGACCGCTAATTTTGATCGATGGGATGACCGTTGCATCTTTATTTTTGGCATGGATAGCAGAAAAAATTTGGTCAAAATAGCGTGAGACCTTTCGGAGTCAGAATGGCAGCTGTTTTACAAAAAGCCTCGAAAGATAAAGACCCAGGAACAAAAAAAGCCTGAAAACGTTAAGGCTCAGGTGGTGAAAGCCAGAAATTTTAAAAACTTCCAAACGGAACTCGAATTTTTTGCGGAATTTGAGTACAAATCGGGGAAATGCCAAAAATCATATCGAATGATCGTTATCCGTAAAAGAATCAATGTATCCAAAGGAGAAGAACAACTTTATGATGAGTGTCGTTTCTTTTTTTATATCACCAACGATCGACGTAAAACAGCTGAAGAATTGATCCACCTGTACCGTGACCGGGCCGATCATGAGAATGATATTGAACAATTAAAAAATGGGGTACATGCCCTGAACTCTCCTTCAAATAGCCTGAATGCCAATTGGGCATATATGGTCATTGCCTCGTCGGCATGGGACCTCAAGGCATGGTATGGCATGCTCATGCCTTATCGAGTTTTGGGCAACAGGATTATGAGGATGGAATTTAAACGATTCGTTTATTTTTTTATAAACATTCCATGCCTGATAATAAAAAAGGCGAGAAAAATCATTTATCGAATTGTCGGATATAATGATCAACTCAAGCATGTTTTCAACCTGTTTGAATTTTTGAAGAAATTCTAATTCCCATGATTGAAAGCAAATTGGACAGCCACTACAAATGAGTTGCAGTGGTGAGTCTTAACCCGACAATAGCCAATGGATGGTTCTCTATGAAACAAATAAAAGTTTGTAATATAAAAAGGAGCCGAGGAGAATTGCGTCTTTGTGGAAGTGGAAAAATCACATTATGAGTCAAAAGAGAGATGTTTTGTTTTGCTAATCCGTTTCATGATTAAGCATATCCTAACACGCTTGTTTTAGGATTGGAGCAACATTGGAACGGAGAGCTTTTATATAGCGTTTATAAAGTCTTGGGGTTGGCCGGACGATGACCTGGAAGGGCTGCCATCCTGTTGTTAACATGATTACGGAAGCTTATAAGAAAGGTGTTCGGTTGTCAAAAAAAGCCATGAAAAAGATAGAAGACAAGATTTCTCGGCTCAAAGGAATTGAGAAATGGGCGGTTGATATACCTTGTTATTCTGACTAAAACCGGACGGTTTTATTTTGACCTTGTGCCTAAGCACGGATCATACACAACAAGAGATTTTCCGGGTAACGGCCCCGCAACTATATCCCGTAGTTCTTTTATCCTGTGATGTGTTTTTTCGATACAATTACCATCAAGAAGCTTTACCCGGAAACCTGGTAGTGGAGATGACTTTATTCCTCCCAGGGGTTCTATTAATTGAGATGTTTCATTGGCTGCATATCTGACAAGTTCTGCTGAGATATAGGGCTCAATTCCATTTATCTTGTTATAAAGAGATGTTATTGAAACGCCAATCTCCTCTTTGGCTGCTTGATATGCTGCATTGACAGACGGTCTTGTTTGGCAAATGACCTGGCTCATGATATCGAATACCGATGAAAAAAGTAAATCTTTCGTGTACTGTTCTTTTGCGGTACAATCAAACCAAGCATCCAACTGTTCCGGGTTCAACACACGTTCCATGGTGCTCCGGGCCATTACAGATATGGGAGTTACTTTGACAAAGCGATCAAATACAGGGCTCAACATATTGGCGTTCTTCAGATTCATTTTTGTATGTAAGACCCTTGTATTATACCTGGTTTTGAACGATATGTCTAGTGTTTTTGCAAGTCACATCCAAAATTGCTTATTAATTCGAGAGTACAACCTTGAAAGGGCTGGTTTATACACCTAACCGCCCTACATTAATTTTGCAAGGGTTCAGTGGCTCACCTATATTGACACAGAGGGCTATGAGAGATCACGTTTGTATTGGCTTAGGCAAAACCTCCTGTTATGCAGGAAGGCGATGAATTACCCATAAAAAAAAGAAGAGCTAAATAAATGTTGATAAATAATGTAAAGAATCTTTTTAAACATACCTCTATTTATTCAATCGGATGGATTGCAAGTTCTTTATCCAGTATACTATTGTTGCCTGTTTATACTCGGTTTCTTACCAGGGGAGATTATGGAATACTTGAAATTATTTTTCATACTAATGGTGTTCTGAAAATTATATTATTATCGGGTTTTAATTTCTCCATTGCCAAATTTTATCATGATCAAATAGATGAAAATAAAAAAAAGGCGGTTATCTCAACTGCTATAATAACAGTTTCTTTATTGAGCTTTATTGCCATCCTTCCATGTCTTATTTGTCAGGACTCTATCGCTATAATGTTATTGGGCAATAGCTCATATTCATCTTATATTAATATTGGCCTCTTAATATTGCTTGTAGAATTGCTTTTTTTTGTGTTTTTAAGCAGGTATCTCGTTGAAAAACAATCGATCATTTATGTTGTCTTGAATTTAATCAAACTTGTTACAGGTATAGTGGTAAATGTTATCTGTATTGTTTGTTTAAATTTAGGTGCAATGGGGATGTTGTACGGCAATTTGGCTTCATTTGTTGTCGTTATGTGTATTTCAGGATTTCTATGCCTGAGGGATGTAGGGTTGTCTATTGATTTTAAACTGTTGGCAAAAATGCTGAAATTTGGTTTGCCTATGATTCCGGCAAGTTTGTTCGCAACTCTAATGCACAATGCTGATCGGTTTTTGATTCGAAAATATTGTTCAATTAGTGATGTGGGGATATATGGTATGGGGTATCAATTTCCAATGATGCTAAATCTACTTATTTTAGGGTCGTTTAGCTATATTTGGTCAAGTGCCACTATTTATGAAATTGCTAAAGAAAGGGACTCATCCTTTCAGTTTGGAAGAATAACAACATACTTTTTGACAATCTTCGTGTTTTTGCAATTTGTGTTATCCATTTCTTCAACATCCGTTTTGAAAATACTTGCTGCTCCTGATTTCTTCGAGGCTCATCAGGTCATTCCTTTAATCTCTTTAGGATTATGTTTTCATGCTAGTTATTTGTTTTTTACTACAGGTGCCTTTGTCAAAGAAAAAACTTGGCTGTTAGGTTTTGCATACTGTCCTCCTGCGATTATTAATATTGTTTGCAACGTTGCGCTGTTACCAAAATATGGGTACATGGGGGCAGCCGTGGCAACCGCTTTGACATATTTCATTTTTGCTGTTTCATGTTATATCAGTTGCCGTAGTAGTCTTAAGATTGATTTTGAATTTAAACGCCTTGCTTTTTTATTTATAACTGCATTTTTCTTGTATCTTCTTTACAGTACAATGTATTTCGATGTGCTTTTATTGGATCTGTCGATGCAGATACTATTTATAATAGTATTTATACTTGTTTTGCTCTTTAGTGGCTTTTTAACACAAGGGGAAAAAATGATCTTTGGGGAAAAATACAAAGCATTTAAATTAAGAATTCAGTCTATAACTCGATGATTAAGTTTTAAGCTCTTGACATAAATATTTACAGGGCACGGTGGGTAACACTTGTGTTTAAACTACCGTGATGGAAGGTGGGGGCAGTTCTGGATTTAGCTCGATAGTTATGAAATCTCTATAGCAGCATAATAAAATACTATATAATAACGGAGCCTCGCTCAGATTTATAAATAGGAGAAGAATGGATGTTGAATGATGGTAAGTTGACAAAAAGGCACCAATCTGAAATGGTATTTCATAATAAGAAAGCAAAAAGATACAATCAGTTAAGCATCTATAATCAGGGCGCTCTTAGTGGGACGTATGTAAAGTTCCTTGATATAATAGGTGATGTTAAAGGTGGGGTTGTATTGGACTTCGGTTGTGGAAATGGATGGGCAAGCCAAGTTTTTGCAGCTAAAGGAGCCCGTGTAGTCGGAATTGATATCTCTCTTTCAATTTTAATGAAAGCTCAAGAAAGAATAGAAATAGATATTCAAAATAAAATTTGTTTTGTATTGGGTTCTGGCGAACAATTGCCATTTAAAAAAGCATTCGATTTGGTTGCAGGCATAGCTATTTTGCATCATTTAGATACAAGTTTAACTATTGATTCAATAAAAAGTGTTCTTAAAGAAAACGGAAGGGCTGTTTTTATGGAACCGTTAAATCATAACCCTATAATAAACCTTTATAGAAAACTAACACCCCATAAAAGAACGAAAGATGAACAGCCTTTAGATATTCAATATATTGCAAATCTGAAAAAAATGTTTTCAAAGGTTGAAATACATGGATATGATTTGTTTGCTTTGCTTGCCTACGTTTTTGTTCCAGTGAAACAGTTTGGTCTGTTTCGATTTTTTCATACTTTACTGACAAGATTTGATGAAAAAGTGTTGCTTAAATTTCCTTGGCTGCAAAAATATTGTTGGGGTGTGATAATTGAGATTAGTAAATAAATCAAAATGTTTTTCAGGCAACTCGTGCTTTAAGCTTTAGTAAAGGTCAGAGAGTTTTTTGAACTTGAGCGTCTGCGGAAATGATTATGGTTAGGAACAACTCTCCTGGCCACGACAGAGCTGAAGCTCAGCAGGTATATCCGTCTCTCAAAGCATCCGGGTAGTTTCCCTGTCATCACATTTGGAAAGAGGTCCGTTTCTGTCCGCCAACACCGCCAGCAGTTCCAGGGACCTTTGTCGAAACCTCTGTTTTCGTACAAAGTCCTTCTCCTTTTGAGATACCTTTTCAAGGTAGAAAACTGGAATCAAGCGGTTATACATCAACTCTTGTATCTAATCGGTAACCAGCGATTCAATCATGCAGCAGCAGCAGCAGCAGAAGAAGAAGAAGAAGAATGCTATGGTTGCGGTCATTTTTTCGGTGACACGCCAGGACTTCTCCATTCGTTCCTTGTTTTTATTCCCCAAGGAATCACTCGCTTGCCGGATTTGGTCGAAGCTCTCCTCCAGAAGCCGATCCACAGTAGAGTCGTCCTGTTTCTTCCCGGTTATCCATCGCCATTTTGAGAGAAGCTCTTTCTTCCTTCTCCTTAACCATGTATCGGGAAATCCTTTTTTCGAAATCGGTCGCTCTGCCTACCGGCCGCTTCTCAAGGTTCTCATAGTCTGCCTTTCTATTCCGTGCCTCATCAATGGCATTTGCGCTGTTTTCATGGGTTTTTTCAGCTTTTCGGACGGCGGTGGAAAGGGGCGCTGAGGTTCCCTTGCTGATCTCATGCATGACATGGAAAAGATCCGGGGAATGGTGATCGTTCAAGTCTTTGGTCACATGATGAATTAATCCTTCCCCCTCATCACTGGTACCCTGTATAATCTTGACGGGAAGATTTTCAAGAGCCCCGGTAAGTGCCTCGCTCCAGGTGGCCCCGGAACGATCCTTCGCGTATCTTTCGAGAATGATATAGTCGGAGTCCGGATCAATGGCAACCAGACAAATCTGAGGATGAAAGGTTTCATCTTCACAGATGGTGACTCTCTATTCTTCCATCAATATTGAGAGACGGGCTTCTTCCATATCACCGAACTGGCCGATCATGATGTCCATTTGATCCGATATCTTTTGATGGGTACCGTACCTGGCTCACCTTATGGATAAATCCCAAGAAGTTTGCATAAACCAATTCCGGGACGGCCATTGGGGGAATGAATTTTAATATCCTTGATAGCAGTCTATAGTGGACCCCAATGTCATTTGTAATTCATAGTTCTTACGCAAAGTAACCTCGAGTTTTAATCTAATATTAGAAAAACAGCGTATTAACATAAAAAATCAACATGTTCAGCATGCCTTCAAAAAAAAATAACTTATTTGAATCTGCACTTGAGGGAAATTAACAAGTAATTACGTCTTTAGTAGAAACTTCAAGCATCTACATGGTCGGTTTGGTAAATGGAAATAGGACTTTTGATGGTTTTTCGGTTAAGCACTAAAAGAAAACCTTTATACTCGACCTGGGGAATGTAGGATGGTAATTTGGAATTACGGGATGGAGTAAATATGAAAATAGCAATTGTTAGACCATATGCAAGTATTTTGTCAAATAAAAATTATAATGTTCAAGAATTTGGTCTTGCGAAGTCTTTGTTGGAAAAAGGTATTAGTGTGGATGTTTATTGTGCTGGTAAAGAGAAATGTATTGAAATTATAGAATGCCAAAGAAAATCAAATAATTATTTTCGCATTATTCGTATGCCTTATATTACAGTGCTTTCTTTTCATAGCATTTTTAAAGGGCTATTTAAAATGTTAAAAAAAGAAAAATATGATTTGATTCAAACTCAGGGATATGAGCAGATAACTTCTTTTTTAGTTGTTCATTTTTGTAAAGCCAATCGAATTCCTGTTGTATTGCATCAAGGTGTTTATAAAACGACTTATGGCAGATTATTGAAGCCTTTAATGTATGTTTTTCACTCTACATTAGGGAAATATATACGTTCAAATGTTTTATGTTGTATTGCAAAAACTTCCATGGCAAAAACTTTCCTAAAACTGAAAGGTTTTAAAAAAATTCGAACCCTTCCAATTGGGTTAGATCGCAATAAGTTTAATGGAACATCTTTTCAAAACTGGAGGGAAAAAATTGGGGTAAGTAATGATAGGTTTTTAATGTTATATGTAGGAGTCGTTGAGAAAAGGCGCAATATTGATCTTTTGATTAAAATTGTTCAAGAACTCTTAATAAGAGGGAAAGAATGCTGTTTGTTAATTGCTGGATCCGGAGTAGATATAGATTTGTGTATTCGGATAGTAGAAAAAAATAATCTAACAAAAAATATATTTTTTGTAGGTGAACTTTGTCAAAGTGAATTACCCAATCTTTATAAGGCTGCAGATGTGTTTGTTTTTCCAAGTGATTATGAAATAGTTGGAATGGTGTTGTTGGAAAGTCTGTATTTTAAGCTTCCTATAATATCTAGCGTAACCGCTGGTTCTCTTGATATCGTTAACAAAGAATGTGGCCAATTAATCCATGAATTGAATGTATATAAATGGGTGGAATTTCTTTTTGATTATATTGATAACCCAGAAAAATATGGTTTTAATAACTATTTGAATAAAATTTCGTTTCAACGTTCCTGGAATGATTTGAGTCGTCAATACAAAGATTTTTATTGCGATGTAATCCGTCAGAACAAAGCGATTATTAAAACTCGATGATTCAGTTTCCCTCTTATGAGGTGAATTGTTGTCTCCAGACTTCGTGCGATCGGTATCCTCTTGCTTGATCTTTGGCTGCCTGAACTAAACTGTTCATTCCTTCCCGAATAGCGTTGTCTCTTTTGGAATAAAACCATCGAAAACCGTCTTCCAGTGAAGTTTTATTGATTTGACAGCTTTAATGGCAGGTTCAAGTCGGCTATGCGTTGCCCAGAAATACCATTTTTTGAAAAAGGCTTCAGCCTCATCCGGTGATTTATTGAAGAACTCCTGAAAATTCAGGTTTTCGTGGTAGGTGCGACAAGAGGTGGTAGGGTATTTGTGGACACTTTCTTAAGAGTGAGTTATGATCCCACACGGTGTTCTGGCAAGGAACCTCTGGATCATTGGGCATTAGGTTTAACAAAAAGAACTAAAACGGATTCAACGTAAATTTGCTTAAGGTTGAGGAGACATAAAAAGAAAAATATGATAGCCAAAAGGGTAACCATGCATAAAAACAGTTTGCTGGGTTAAAGATCAGTAAGGAAAATGAATCCTACACCTTAAAAAAGACTTTGTGTGGTGGAGAAAAATATTTTAGGAGGCCGGCAAAGCCCCATAAAATGACTGTTCGGTCAGACACTGATTTATTGTGAATAAGTTTGGAGGGTGGGTATATGTTTCGAAAAATAAGAAGCCGTCTATTACATGTCTTCCTTTTTATTATAGCCGGCGTTTCAATTGTTTTTAGTGTAGCTGTACTTTCGTTAAGCCATAGATACGATAAGTCACCTTTTATTACAGGAAAAATCCTGACCCGGCATTGCGTTTTATCCACACTTCCCTTGTTGACTAAGCTGTATAACCCATATAAACCTGAAATAGCAAACTTGAGACCTTCTGATTACTTAAGAAAAGATGATTTGAAAGCGTATGTCAGAGCAGAAGAATTTTTTATTAATAATGAAAATAGAAAACGATATAAAAAGTATTATGTTAACAACGAAAAGATAATTAGATCTCATTTTGAGTTTAATTATCAACCTTTTGAGGAAAAACGGCTTCATACATTAAGGGATAAATTCAAGCTTGATCATATTATTGCGAATGCAGCTACTGAAATCCAAGAGATGGTTTTACTAAGAAACTGGGCGCGAAGTCAGTTCGACAGGGGTGTTTGCCATAAAATGGTTGATCCTTTTGATGCATTGTTATTGCTTAATAGTAAAAGTGGAAAAAAAGATTGTCGAAAATATCCAGAAGAGTGGACCCCCGGTTTCTATACACCATGTCATTTTTATCCCTTGTTTTTTTCACAGGTAATGTTGGCCATGGGATTCCAACCAAGATTGGTGCAAATTTCTTACACAGGCTATGGTGGACATGGATTGACTGAAGTTTGGTCGAATCAGTTTAAAAAATGGATCACAATGGATGCTGATCTTAATCTACATTACGAAAGAAATGGCGTTCCGTTAAATTTAAATGAAGTTCATAATCAAAGGTATGAAACAAAACCTTTTAATATCAAAATAGTCAGAAGCAAACAGAGCTCCGATAGAGAATATGAAAAACCAATTGATATAAATGAGATGATCCCGTATCATACTCGGTTTATGATTGTTGATATGCGAAATGATTGGATGACAAACTCATATTTTCGGGGACATCCCAAAAAGAGCGATTATTCATCTCTTATTTTTGTCGATACGAAATTAAAGACAATGTTCAGTTTTGAACCAAGGATTAAACCAATATTTACGTTTCGTCCCAAAACAAGTAATGAGGATGATTTTTACTGGACGATTAATCAAACTGAAATACTAATTTGTACACAGGACGGAAAAAAGGATGTGTTGGAACTGGCGTTTAATACTGTTACGCCAAATTTTTCAAATTATGAAATTATATTGGATGATTCTATTAAATCCTCTATTGAAAACAGCAGGTTCAAATGGGTCCTGCATAAGGGTGTTAATAAATTTTCCATAAGATCAGGCAATAAATTCGGCCGTAAGGGGATCGTGAGTAGTTTGAAAGTTAAATTATAGCAGGATTTTATGAGAATTGTTTTTTTATATGGTGTTTACTTGTTGCTTTCATGCTTGTCTGTAAGGAATCCTGTCTGGGGTATCTTTTATTATACTGGTATTTCTATAATTAGACCGGAAATGCTAACGTGGGGAGGAACAGCCATAAAACATCTGTTTCCCATTGCTCAAGGCGCAATTATACTTTCTTCGTTTTTTACCGGAACTTTTAATGTTAATAAAATATTGACAAAAGAGTTTATCTGTTTCGGCCTTTTTATTGCTGGGTTGTATGTTTCAACTTGGTTCTCGCCGTATTATAATCCCATGTCTTCAAGATACAACTTCCAGTTGGTTTTGATTTTTATTTTATGCGCTTTTATGAAAATGAATCTATTTGATGCAAAAAAAATTAGAAATTATTATTTTGTTATCATTTGCTGTCTATCCTTTATAGGCCTATGGGGCGTCCTTCAATCAATTCAAGGGAATCCCGATTTGAGAGGGTTGTTCGGTTCTTTTGTACCCGACCGATGTGCTATCTGCGGTGTTTTTGTGCTCTATTTACCGTTGGCTTTCTATAAAATAATAGCTTCAAGAAATGTATTGGATATTGGTATTGGTGTTTTTATAGGCCTGTTGTTTGCTTTGGATGTGGTTTTGACATATTCCAGAGCGGGTTTTTTAGGACTAACTTGTGCTGTCTTATGGTTTATAGCTGGGTATAAGCACAGGTTACGACTTGGAATGATTCTATTGATTATACTTATTATCGTCCTTCCTCTTTTGCCTGAACAATATACTTCTCGAGTATCTCAAATGTTTGAACAGGATTTGTCCAACACACAGGAATCCGTCGATAAATCCGCTTCTTCACGAATTGTATTGTGGGAAAATGCTTTGCTGGTATTTAATCAGAATCCTGTTTTTGGAGTGGGGGCGCTTAATTGCGCTCAGGCGATGTTTAAAAACGCTGATTATTTTGTGGAAAAGATATCTGAAGACCTGT
This sequence comes from Desulfobacterium sp., assembly GCA_030145245.1. Taxonomy (GTDB): domain Bacteria; phylum Desulfobacterota; class Desulfobacteria; order Desulfobacterales; family Desulfobacteraceae; genus Desulforapulum. The sequence continues at coordinate 5,754 of JAQYWC010000082.1, read as the reverse complement.
GGATAATGCTTTTTGGGAATCCGAATAGAATGTTGTTTGCTCATAATACCTTCGTTAATATCTTAGCTGAAGGTGGATTGATGGGATCGATTCCATTGTATTTATTTATTTATTTCTCTTTTACGAAAAATCGACGAATTGTCAAATATGTCGGTAGCGATAAGGAGATTTCTGAGTTGATAACTTTATATAAATGTATTAAAGCTGGCTTAATAGGATATTGTGTTATAATTGCTTTTGCCAATATGAGGTATGTCGATTACTTTTACTGGCAGCTAATCATGTTGACGGTTGTTTCTGACTTGGTCGAAAAGATGATTTATGAAGAAGAAAATGTTCAGAGTTGAACTTGTTTCGGGCTGCTTGTGCGCAAAAAAAAAATGGTGAAGGTCCTTTGTATAATATGTATATGAACATTTATCATCTAATTTTGCTATGCTGATTTCTTCGGTACTGATCTCATATTTTGTGGCTGTTTGTACTTCAGAATATGAGTTTATTTAATCTTGGGTTCAATACGTTCTAAAAGGTGAATTATGCCAGGTATTTTCGGATTGTATAGAACAGAGCGTTCTGTTCAGGCTGTTATGGGAAAAATGATTCAACAAATGTGTCATGGTGGAACGGAACATGTCGATAGTTTCTTAAATGAAAAGCAAAATCTTTGTATGGGGCGGGTGAGTTTAGGGGTACTTAACCAAATACATCAACCTGTACCGGAATGCATGGCTAATGATTGCTTTCTGTTTTTTCATGGTGAGTTGTATGAAAAAGAGTCGTCAATTAGTGATCCGGAATATATCCTCAAATTGTATATTGAAAAAGGAAATAAATGTGTTGAAGATTTAAATGGTATATTTCATTTCGTAATATATGATAAACGATCAGACGAAATTAAACTATTTACCGATAAATTTGGATTGCAACCAATATATTTTTCTAATTCAACGGACAGCTTTGTTTTTGCAGCAGAGGTTAAAAGTATACTTCAAGATAAGTATATTGAAAGATCTCCCGATTACGAAGCTATTGCAGATTTTTTTCATTGTGGTCATATTATAGGCAGTAAAACTCTTCTTGAAAATATTCAACTGCTTGATCCTGGTTCTATTCTTAACTACAGCCTTAAGGAGAAGAAACTGACTGTTCAGAGGTACTGGGAACTTGAAAACGTTTTTGTTGAAAATGGATTATCTGATTCCAGTATAAGTGATGAAGATGTTGTTGGGCTGTTGAAAAAAAGTATAAGAGCGCGAAGCAATAATAGGGACCTTTTAGGCCTGTCACTCTCTGGCGGTTTGGATTCAAGGGGAATATTAGCAGGTTTGGAACAGGATACCAGGGGATTGAATACATATACGCTTGGGCTATCTGGTTGTGCTGATCAGGTATTGTCCGCGAAAATGGCGAAGATTACAGGGGCTAACCATGATTTTTTGGAAATGAATGACGTGTATCTAAAAAATTTTGAAGCCATGGCTTCAACAATGATCCATTTAAGCGATGGTATGTATCATCCCCATGAATCGACAGAGATGCTGGCTTTGGATTATTTTAAAACGAATCCTTTCAAAATACTGTTACGAGGGCACGGTGGTGAGATAGCTAAAGCCGCTCAGGCCTATCCTGTAATGGTTAATTCTAATGTCAAATCCATATCGGATTTTAACGAAGCAACGGACTATATCTATAATCTTACGAATTTGGTTTTAAAGGATATTCAACCCGAAAACCTATTTGTGAACTCTTTTAAAGTGTTGATGAAAGAGTCTCCTCGAAGGTCTCTTGGCCAGTCCTGCGGAATGATTAAAAAAGAGTTGTCATCCCCAGACCTATGCATCTGGTATTACATTAATGAGGTGATACGCCGGCAGGTCGTCTCTTCTCTTGATATTTTCCGATCTCAAATTGAAATCAGGATGCCGTATATCGATGAGGCATTTATTACAAGTTTGATGAAACTTCCTCTTAAAAAAAGAAATGATGGTGAAATCCATGTGAAACTTATCAGGAAATGCATGCCTGAGTTGTTGAAAATTCCAAATTCCAATACTGGAGCACCTCTTGATGCCGGTCCTTTTCGATTATTATTAACAGATAAATTTAATTCATTAATGAAAAAATTAAGTGTAAAGGGATTTCGGCATTATACTGAGTTTCAGAAATGGCACAGGCAAGGATTTAAAAATCATACCGAAAGAATTATTTTCAGCGAGCAAAGCAGGGCCAGACAACTCTATAATATGGATTATCTGAAACAGATATATACCTCTCACATCTCCGGTCACAAAAATTACGGACATCTGTTGGGAACGATTGTTTCCTTAGAACTTTGGTTTAGAAACTTTATTGATAATAAAAACAGTTAAAGGTGTTTAGTGAAAGATTCAATATTAGAAATACAAGTCAATGAGAGTGACGGGTTGATCCGTGATCAGGAAAATATTACACAAGGGCTTCCGTTTCCTAAGGGGCTGATCTTTGATTCGTCAAAAATTCTGTTTATTGACGAAACTGATAAAGCAGTTCCTATGGCTGCTACACCACTTTCCACCTGGAATGACGGCAGCATCAAATGGATGCTATTCGATTTTCAGGTATCTATGGATGCCTATGGAATCAAAACAATAAAAATAGTTTATGATAATAATGAGATAATGTCTGAAGCAGGATCATGGAAAGATCTGGTGGTTGTCGAAAGCCCTGGCAAGATAGTTGTAAAAGCCGGGAATGCGGTTTTTTATCTGGATACGACCACTTTTTATCCTTTTAAACAGATATCTTATAATAATTCTAAGATTTTAAAGGAGAACAGTTCTTGTTTATATATAAAAGATCATAAAGACGAAATACTGACTCCTATTATTGATAGTTGGAGAGTTGAATCCAGAAACGAATTACACCTTGTTCTGTTATTTGAAGGTCATTTTGTTTCAGATAATGATGCCCCCATTTTACAGTATAAATCTCGAATCCATTTTTATCCATCATCAACGGTTAGTATGGATTTTTCTTTGTTAAATCCTTTCCCGGCACGACATTTTGGAGGTGTTTGGGATTTAGGGGATGAAAATTCTTTTTTATTCAAATGCTTTAATCTCGATCTGGTGGTATCAGGAGAAGAGCAGCTTATTAACTATTCCGTTGGGTTAAGTGATGATATAACTTTTTCAGCTGAAGATATAACGATTTATCAAGATTCTAGCGGCGGAAAGAATTGGAAATCAATTAATCATGTTAATAGAAATGGAGAAAACCCTTTGTCGTTTAAGGGGTATCAGGTAGAAACCAATGCAGGTGTTATAAAAAAAGGAAATAGATCCACTCCTGTTCTGGGAGTGTCGGAACAAGGTAAAGGGCTTTGTGTCACGTTAAAACACTTTTGGCAGAATTTCCCTAAGTGTCTTCAGGTTAAAAACAATGTCGTCAGATTAGGTATCTTTCCAGATTGTTTTAATGATTTACATGAACTTCAAGGAGGTGAACAAAAAAAACATACAGTATATTTATTTCCATTTAAAGGGCCCTTAAAAAAGGATACTTTAAAATCGGTTCATTCTCCTTTAAGAGTGAGAATTCCTCCTGAGTGGTTTTATTCGTCAAAAGCCTGTCCGAAATTTGTTCCGGTAAATTCAATGCCATCGATCGACAGTAGCAATATTTATCAGGAAATAGTTGATGGTGCAGTGAAGGGCGATTTGTCATTTGAAAATCGTCGTGAAATAATTGATGAGTATGGTTGGCGTAATTTTGGAGATATTTATGCGGATCATGAAGCTGTTTTTGATCAAAAGTCTGATGAATTTATTTCACACTATAACAATCAGTATGATGTGATTAAAGGGGGGGTTGTCCAATTTATGCGATCAGGTGATTACTCTTGGTTTAAATTAGCTGATGAATTAGCAGGACATGTCTCTGATATTGATATTTATCACACAAATAAAGACAGGTTTCAATATAATCATGGGTTGTTTTGGCACACGGATCACCACGTGGCGGCAGCAACTGCAACACACCGAACTATTTCCAAAAAGCATATGGAACTCAAAGATCCTCAGTTTGTTGGTGGTGGGCCTTCATACGAACATAATTATACGACAGGTCTTTTATACCATTATTGGTTGACTGGAGAGCAAAGTTCTCGGGAGAGTGTTCTTGAGTTAGCTGATTATGTCATAAATGGCATAGATGGGCCAGATACAATCTTGGAAGTTTTTATTAATACAGTTAAAAATGTTTCTACTAAGCTAAAAGGTGTAAAAGCAGATAGTCAAGATGTTTATGGATTTAATGGTCCAGGTCGAGGCAGTGGTAATTCATTAAATGTATTGATAGATGCATATTCTTTGACAAAAGACGAAAAATATCTTAAATACGCTGATAAACTGATTAGATGGTGTGTCGATCCGAATGAAAATATCTCCTTAAGGAAATTGTTAAATGCCGAATTACGTTGGATGTACACCATCTTTTTACAGTCTTTGGGAAAATATATAGATATAAAATATGAGCATAATCAATTTGACGATTCCTTTCAGTTTGCAAGACTTAGCCTGATTAAATATGCTCAATGGATGCTTGAGAACGAATACCCTTATCTTGATAAACCTGAACTTCTTGAATTCCCGAATGAAACCTGGGCTGCACAGGATATTAGAAAAGCAGATATTCTGGCACATACTGCTGTGTATGTGGGAGAACCTTTGAAGACGATGCTTATGAAAAAGAGTCGTTTTTTTTTGGAATCTTCCATGAAACAGCTTAAAACATTTGATACGAGTTATTTTGTAAGGCCTGTTGCAATTCTAATGTCAAATGGGATGTTCAGTTTTGATATGATAGAACCTGCTTGTCGTAATAATATTTTAGAAGACTTTGATTCTGACAATGCAGTAAGGAGAAAACGTCTTGAGAATAATCCGATTTCTTTATCTTTGAATATGATGCTATCCAGGGTTAAAAAAATATCTGTTAAAAAAGAGTTGAGATGGATAACCCAGCGGATGGACAGTAAAAGAAAGATTTTGTAAAGGCGCATTAATTGCATGGTAATTAAAATATAGAAATGTCATATAATGATAAATTTGATAAGGAGGGATCCATGGAAAATTTTTTTATAAAATTTATTAAAATATTTACCCTAATATGTGTTTTATTTCCATCAAACTTATTTGGTGCTGATGTTAACCTCTCCTGGACTCCTAATTCAGAGGATGATCTGATGGAGTATAGAGTTTATTATGGCACGCATTCAAGAGATTACCGATTGCCTGAACCTACTGGAAGTACCATCCCTAAGTATACTGTGTCAAATCTGGATAGTGGACAAATATATTATTTCGCAGTGACTGCAGTTGACATTAATGGAAATGAAAGTGGATATTCTTCAGAAATTTCATACACTGTTCCTTTAACGCTCCCACCCATTGTACCAGAAGATCTTATCTCTAATGTTTCTGTTGCTTCTGGAAAAGACTATGAAGTTGTGCCCGGGATATCTGATGGCTCATTGTGCTATATTGATCGTAGCTACACATTCACTAATGTTCCTGAGTCGCTGCAAAATTTGATATATATAAAAACGGCCAATAATGATAACAGTCAAAGTCTCAATGATTCTTTTCTCTCCTTTGATGTAAAAACTGCAGTGACAGTATATGTTGCCCATGATGATCGTGTCATACCCTCTTGGCTGGAGAATTTTACCGATACTGGATTGGACCTTAGAACAGATAACACAATGAGCATTTA
>JAQYWC010000032.1 GCA_030145245.1 Desulfobacterium sp. | reverse complement strand
CGGATATTACCGACACAAACGAGAATCTTTCCGCCATTGTGTCCCTCTACAAGGAGGAAAAAGTAGATAAAACACAATTACTGCCATACCATCCCCTGTGGCAGGATAAAAACCGGAAACTCGGATTTTCCACTCCCTCAACCACTGAAAACAAGCTGGGGGAATGGATGGCAAAGGACAGAACCAAAGCCTGTGCAAAGCTATTTACGGATGCGGGGATTGTTATGGAATAGCAAAAAGGGAATAATATGCATCCAAGGAATCATATTTCCACCAGGTATGGGATGAAGCGCACTTGATGCACACATTTCATATAATAACGGCCCAGTCATATATCCCGGAATTTGTCAGAAAGATGCCAGTGCAGCAGGCAGTACGATATGATGGGTCACGGGTATTTTAAGACCGAACTGACCAAAGATCAGGCTTGCAAGACCGGAAAAAACAACAGTAAGGGCAATGGTATCACGGTGATTTTATTCTGCTGGGGAATTCTTAAACTTCCAACCGGTTACAATAATAACTGAACAGCAGTCCCCAGATAGGGTATACAAACTGATACGTAATACTGTATCAGAGGGGAATAAGAGTATTCAACCTGTTGGAAATACATGTTCGGCCATGACGTGCTGCTCCTGGAGACCTTTGTTGACCCACAGCGGTTTCAGGGGACCATCTATAAAGATGGCAATTACATCGTACAGAGTATGTCAATCATTAGAGATGTACTCATCCGCGTTGATCCCGTGCATCTCGAATATTGCTGAGCACCTAGTCAAGACACGTAATACTCATTATCATTTTACAGTTAAAGTAAACCAACCTACGCTCCTCGAAGATATCCGATTTTACTTCCAGAATAGAGAAAACCAGATTTTGTTGAGCATGCGTCTATTGAACACGGACGAATCAAAATCCGTATTTTTTGGACCACAACCGAACTTAATGATTATCTCAATTTTCCACATGTAGAACAAGCCTTGAATCCATAAACAAAAAGACTGGTAAAGGCTCCCATAATACAGCATATGGGATTAATAGTGTGGCGTCAGATATAGCATCCCCTCAACAATTCCTTGCATCTAATCGTGGCCATTGGTGTATAGAAAATAGTTGTCATTACATCCTCGACTGGAACCATGACGAAGACCATAGTCGGATCAGTGTTGGGTATGGTCCTGAGAATATGAATAGGCTTAGACGGTTTGCAATTGGAGTTATCAAATCCAAGGGTGTCAGCAATGTCGCTCAAAAGATGCGCCAACTAATGCTGAACGTTCGATCCGTTTCTGATTATTTGCGGATGACGAAAAACGCATGCGCCCAAGCTTCCCAGGGTTAGACATAATTACCGTACCAGCGGCGGGGGCGTTTTGGATGGATCCCTTAGCAGAGAGTCGCAATCCAGGTGTCCCGCTCCATTCCCTAAATGATGTTCTGCGATAATTAACAATATTTTTCTTGACAGGTTGAAATTATACCCATATTAATTTACAGAAGTTCCTATTCTTGAGGGATCTCTTGTTAATGTTTCATACGAATCTCCGCAAAACCTTGCGACACTGAAAATAATCATGGAATATTTTGCCAAAGACGGGTTTTGAATGCTTGGCGTTCCTAAAAAAGCAATTTCCTATCATCTTCTGACAAAGAAGAGGAAACTTATGAAAAATTTCATTCTCTACACTTTGGGAACGCATCCGCCAGGAAAATGTCCATGAGAACATTGGGTCCGGGATAATATAATGATAAGTGATACGATCGAGTTTGTTCGGAAAGAAACAATAGCGAATTTTCGGGATTTTGGCATGGAGGTTGCCGATGGAGATGTCATAGCTGGCAATGTTCATATGCTGAAAGAACAAAACAGTCAAAGGGGCGACTATATTACCCTGGTAAATATTGAAGAAGAAAAAACTTTAAAAAATTTATCCCATAACATCCGAAAAAACAACAAACCGCACAAACAGGAACCACCTGTACATCTGAATCTTTTTATCCTCTTTTCCTTTAATTCTATCAACTACAATACCAGTCTTACGCATTTGTCTAAAACAATCGAGTTGTTTCAAAGTAAAAAAGTGTTCAATAGTAAGAATGCATCAGCGGCCAGTAACTTTCCGGCGAATGTGGAAAAACTTATTTTTGATATGCATTCCCTGGATCTTGAAAAACTGAATCACCTGTGGGGAATATTGGGCGGGGCCTATTTACCTTCGGTTCTTTACAAGGTTCGCATGATTGCTATCCAATCAAAAGCTATATCCGAAGAACGCCCTGAAATTACAACCGTTAAGGTGGAAACCGGGATGGTTTGAACCAGTGAGTTATATCAGGCAATATCATAATTTATTTAAGGTTGTAGCCCGGAACATCAACACCAAAGATGTGCTGGCACCGGTAAAGCTGACACCAACAGCCCAATGCCGAAACCAGCTTGCGAATCATCGCCTGGTGTATCGTGAAAGAGAAGGTGGGTTTGATGTATATTACCAGTTAAATCCCGGGGCAGCGGAACCTGTGTTGGGAAAAATTGAAAAAAAAACCCAGTTCGGATTTATGATGACCCTGTCTGATCGCGGATTTTTTAAACAGTACGAGCCTGGGCTTACAGATGAGCCCCATTTCTGTTTTGATAACCTGGATAAGAACGCTGTTATTCAATATAAAGACGGAGCTTGCCTGAGCGTTGGTCCGCTTGTTACGGCTTCGGATGCGACTAAAATCCACGGCAGTGTTTTTCATGAGCCAGTTGATTTAAGCAATGGGTCGTCAAAGCTGATTGTTAAAGATCGTTTCAAAGATGAAATTGTCGCGGAATTTAAAATTGATTCCGGGACAGGTCCCGGATTGGTTCTGGTCAGGGTTGATCTTTCCGACCATGGGAGAGGCGGCTACATCTTAGCAACAGATAGTGCCGGGGCAGTAGAAAAGAGCATTTATATTGATGATAATCTTGTCCAGGCCAATCCCCAGGGGATTGTGAATATTTTTATAGATAAGGCCCAGGATGAAATGCCTGAAAGCGGGGTTGAATTTGTTATAAACTTTAAACCGCGCTAATAGGCAGGTCTGCTGCCAGAAATCTGCCGGCCAATATATGAGAACAATAAATACGCTGCCGTCATTGGGTGGCAGCACACATTGGGAGAGATATCATGGCTGTATATAGAACCCCTGGTGTATACATTGAGGAGCTTTCCACCTTTCCACCTTCAATTGCCGCTGTTGAAACTGCCATTCCCGCTTTTATCGGATATACGGAAAAGGCGGATTACAATGGGGAAAATGACCTCATTAATATTCCTAAACGAATCACATCCCTTTTGGAGTATGAACAGTATTTTGGTAAAGCGGCTATTCAGGTTTTTAACGTTACGGTTAAACAGACGGAGACGGAGACGGAGACGGAGTCCAGAATCATTGGGCCTCAAATATCATTCAGTGACTCGGTACCGTCCATTCCTGAATATTGCTTATATTATTCTATGCAAATGTTCTTTGCTAACGGCGGCGGTCCTTGTTACATTGTTTCCGTTACTACCTATCCTGAGAACTTGCCTGAAAAGGATGCTGTAACTCCCTTAGTAAACGGTGCTATTGATGTGTTGGAAAAATATGACGAACCAACTTTGTATGTATTTCCGGATGCCCGTTTGGGCACCTTTTCGACTATTATCGATCATGCTTTAAAAAGTTGTTCTAAAATGCAGGATAGGTTTACCATTATCGATGTGTGCTGTGACAAAGAAAATGGAAATCAGCCAATTACTTCAATCAATAACTTTAGAAAAAAGATACCCAATGAGTTGGCAAAAACAAAATACGGCGCTGCCTATTTTCCGTATTTGGAAACATCCATCAACTTCAATACCAATGATGAAAACATTATTGTGACTGAAGAATACGTTTGTGCTGATGGCAAAACAATCAGCGCGAATACTTCCATCAGTAGTATAATCAATAATGTTACTAAGCCTGAGCCTGAGCCTACTAACAAGGGTAATCATACAGCCATATACAACGCCATAAAAGAGTTTATCCGTATTAACGGCACCGTAACCCTGCCCCCCAGCGGAGCAGTTGCCGGCGTTTATGCCCGCGTCGATGCCAGCCGCGGCGTATGGAAAGCGCCTGCAAATCAGAGCCTTTCCCTGGTAAAAGCACCTGCAATTAACATAACCAATGATACTAATGACAACATCTATTTTGATCCCGAGAGCGGCAAGTCAGTCAACGTGATTCGTTCTTTTACGGGTAAAGGAACCCTTATATGGGGCACCCGTACTTTAGCCGGTAACGACAATGAGTGGCGTTATATATCGGTCCGCCGATTCTTCAATTTTGTTGAAGAGTCTGTAAAAAAGGCAACAAGCCAGTTTGTATTCGAACCCAACGATGCCAATACATGGGTCAAGGTTCGCACCATGATTGAGAATTTCCTCACGTTTCAATGGCGGGATGGGGCGCTGGCAGGCGCCAAACCGGATGATGCGTTTTATGTCAATGTCGGTCTTAATCAAACCATGAGCGCCCAGGATATTCTTAATGGGTATATGATTATTGAAATTGGCATGGCTGTCGTGCGACCTGCAGAGTTTATCGTTTTACGGTTTTCTCACAAGATGCAGGAATCTTAAACACAGGCTTGGGATTTAAGGATATTCTTAAAAACGAAATCAACCAGGGAGAATAAAAGCTATGGCAAAAGCAGAAGACAACTACCCCCTTCCCAAGTTTCATTTTAAGGTAGAATGGGGTACTGATAGTTTTTCTTTTACCGAAGTATCCGGGTTGGATGTGGAAACAGAAGTTATAGAATACCGGGACGGCTATAGTAAGGAATCCAGTAAAATAAAAATGCCCGGGATGCAGAAATACAGCAACATCACCCTTAAACGCGGTGTCTTTAAGGCTGACGGTAATTTCTATTTGTGGTGGAACTCATACAAACTCAACAAGATTGAACGCCGGGACGTTACCGTCAAACTTTTGAATGAAGAACACGATCCTGTTGTTACCTGGACTGCTATAAATGCATGGCCTGTAAAAATACAGTCAACAGACCTCAAGGCTGATGGCAATGAAGTAGCTATTGAATCCATGGAAATCGTGCATGAAGGCCTGACTATCAAACATGAGAGCTGATTTATGCCTGTATATTATCCACCGGTCGGCTTTCATTTCAAGGTAGAATTCGCTTTGCCCGGCCTGGGTGAGAATGACGTCAGGTTTCGGGAAGTCTCAGGGATATCCCTTGAGATGGAAGAGGAAACCATCACTGAGGGCGGCCAGAACCGCTTTGTGCATAAGCTGCCTGTAAGGGCAAAGTATCCGGATCTGGTCTTAAAGCGGGGAATGCTTGTTGACTCCGCGGTTCGAACCTGGTGCCAAAACGCCATTGAAAACTATGATATTCAACCAACCACAGTCTGGGTAACCTTGCTTAACGAAGAACATCAGCCCCTGAAGACCTATACCTTTGTTAATGCATGGCCAAAAAAATGGAATATCTCGGATTTCAATGCCGAAAGCAGCGAGATCGTGGTCGAAACGCTGGAACTTGCTTACCAGTATTATACAATGGGATAGTGCTATGCCTGTTATTATTAATGAACTTATTGTCACTGCAATGGTCAGCGAAAAAACCGGCCCGCCAGACAGAGACGGGCAGAAAAACAAAAACCTGGATAAAAAAGAGATTATAGAAGAGTGCGTCGAAGAAGTCCTGAGAGTTTTAGAACAAAAGGAAGAACGGTAACACCAGGTTCTCCGGTTTGACAGCAGGCGGTCAGCAGAAATATAAAACTTGAAGATTGAGTATCGTTAACCAGCAGGATATATCTATGCGTGACGGATTGATTGACAAATTAAAGATAATTCCTTTTGAAGATTCGGAGACTCTACAAGCCCGGCGTCCATCGGGTCCTCCTTTTATTGCCCAGTTCAACCCGGAGTCCTTCAGTGTCAGCACGGAATTTGAGATTGGGCCTGATGCGCCGGCCCAGGGCGACGATGGCGAAGAAGCCAAGTTCAAGTCCATAAAACCCAGGACATTCGGTTTTGACTTTCTGTTGGACGGAACCGGGGCAACCGGCGAAAAAAGGGATGTTATTAAAGAAATAAAGCTATTTGAAGGGACTGTCGGGTTTTCCGGGCAAATCCACCGTCCCAGGTTCCTGGAGCTTGCATGGGGAACATTTGCCGCTACTTGTGCGCTGGAGACCTACTCTGTCAATTACAAGCTGTTTACCCCGAACGGCGCTCCTTTAAGAGCTGTTATTTCAGCCACTTTTAAAGAGCACAAGCCGATAGAACTGAGAGAAAGAAAAAAAAACAAGAGTTCGCCGGATATAGCGCATTTGCATTCAGTGAAGGACAAGGAGCATCTGACCCTGATAACCTGGCAAATCTACAAGAACCCGAAATACTACTATCATGTAGCAGAGGCAAACAACCTTAACAATCTGAGAAAAGTAGAAAAGGGAACAGCGCTTTTGCTCCCTCCACAGGTGTGATATATGGCTTTAGACACGGGTAATCGCTCAACGGATATGACAACCTTTACTATTAAGGTCCAGGGCCGGGATTTACCTGGTACTTACAGAATCGTATCTGTTGATATTTCGAAAGCATTCGATAAAATTTCCAGCGCCCTGATTACGCTTTTGGATGGCGATCCTTCAACCCAGACATTTGAGGCCAGCAGCCAGGAGCTTTTAATCCCGGGGAAAACCATCGCCATACACGGGGGCTACAGCAGTAATGAGGAGCAACTGTTCAAAGGTATTATTACCAGGCAAAAAATAAAAATGAAAAAAAAGGGTGACAGTTTTCTGTTTGTTGAATGCAAAGACGTTGCCTTTCAGATGACCCTGGCCGGCCAGTCCAGGTATTTCAAGGATTTGTCCGACAGCGAGCTGTTTGAAGAAATGGTTGGCGAATATCCTGATTTAAAAATTGAAACAGAGATAACCCGGCATAAGCACCCTGAAATTGTGCAGTTTCAAACAAGTGACTGGGATATGATGGTTTCCCGGGCCGAGAAAGCTGGCATGCATTGCCTTGCCGATGACGGGGTTTTAAAGTTGTTTAAACCCGCTTTTAAACAGGAACCGGTCATGGGCCTGGCATATGGGAAAAATATCCTTGACCTTGACATTGAAATGGACGCCAGGCTGCAATATAGCGAAGTAAAAGCATATAGCTGGGATATTGGTGAACAGGGCTTACTGGCTGCTGATACCACAGATGCGGATTCAACCTCTCAAGGTAATATCAGCGGCGCTGAACTGGCAGAATCCGGCGGTAATAAAATCCTGGAACTCCGGCACAGCGGGCGTCTCACACAGCAGGAGCTGGATGCATGGGTTGAGGCCCGGATGAGCAAAATGCGTCTGGCCAGGATCAGGGGGACGCTCAAAATACAGGGCACTGGCAAAATCAAGCCGGGGGATCTCGTCGAGTTGGCCGGCCTTGGGGATCGCTTTAACGGCATTGCCCTGGTTTCAGGAGTTCGCCATTCCCTTGGAAAGGGCGACTGGATAACATCCGTCCAAGTTGGGACCCAGCCTGGCTGGCATCATGAGCAGCACGCTGTAAAGCCTGTTCCTGGTTCCGGTTTTCATATCGGTGCCAGTGGATTACATATCGGTGTTGTCACACAGCTTGAAGGGGACCCTGACGGAGAAGAACGGATCCTCGTCCGTCTGCCTGTTATCTCTCCGGAACAGGAAGGGATATGGTCTCGAATTGCCACATTGGATGCAGGCGAAAATAGGGGGACGGTTTTCCGGCCTGAAACAGATGATGAAGTAATTATCGGTTTTATTGACGATGATCCGAATCAGGCTGTTGTCCTGGGAATGCTGCACAGCAGCAAAAAACCGTCACCCATTCAGGCCAGTGAAGGCAATCATGAAAAAGGATGGGTTTCCCGCAGTGGCGTGAAGATGATATTTAATGACGAGAACCCTAATTTAATGATTGAAACTCCAAATGGAAATAAAATTGTTTTTTGCGATAGGGACGGTGGAATTGCCATAAATGATGAAAACGGGAATTCCATTACTATGGATTCCGATGGAATCACCCTGGATTCAGCAAAAAAAATAATATTAAACGCCCGGGATAATGTCAGTGTTGAAGGCATGAGTATTGATGTAAAGGCTGCTTCCTGCGCAAATATCGAAGGTGCTTCCGGGGCTGCATTGAAAAGCAACGGAACCACAGATGTAAAGGGAACTCTTGTAAAAATTAATTGATGAAATCTGAGGGGAGATCCACGGGAAGCGTGGGAACGAATGGAGATTGAGAAACTGGAATTTATTTACAATATGACAAAACAGAACTAAAACCATGAAACCAGCTGCGAGAATTACAGACATGCATACCTGCCCAATGGTGAACCCCGGCGGGGTTCCCCATGTTGGCGGACCGGTTCTGCCCCCCGGATGCACAACTGTTCTCATCGGGGGGATGCCTGCGGCTCGAACCGGGGACATGGCCACATGCGCTGGTCCCCCGGATACCATAACAGCAGGCTCCGGTTCTGTTTTTATCAATGAAATGCCGGCAGCCCGGATGGGCGATCCAACAGCCCATGGGGGAATGATTGCAAGTGGCTGCACCACGGTGCTTATCGGAGATTGACCATGACCACGGAAGATTCATTTATCGGTTCAGGTTGGAGCTTTCCACCCCGTTTCAGCCGCAACCAGGCCAAACTCGAGATGACCAGCGGAATTGAAGATATCCACAAGAGTCTGGAAATCATTTTCAAAACTTCCCTTGGCGAAAGGATTATGAATCCGAAATTTGGCTGCAGCCTTCAAGACATGGTGTATGAAACCATCAATACCTCTGTTATTGCCTATATCCAGAAAATGGTGGAAACTGCTGTTTTGTATCATGAACCGCGAATAGATGCCGAAAACATAGATATCCAGGAAGATGCAAACCTAGGGGTGTTGTTAATTAAAATTGATTACAAGGTTCGTGGGGCCAATTCCCGTTTTAACTTTGTTTACCCTTTTTACCTGCAAGAGGCGAGTGGTTAATCCATGTCAAAAAACTGCAATCGCAAAAATCCATTGGCCAGGAATGGAACCAGCCAGGTCAACCGAGCGCCCCGGGCACTTGATCCTGCTTATTTTCAAGTAGATGAACGCTCGCTTTCAGACCTGGTTCTCTTTGCACAGCGTTACAGCAAGCATATTCGCTATTATGACGGTTCCGGTAAAAGACTCGACTGGCTGCCTTTTTTCAGCTCGGATATTACAGCAACTCTGGCAGGGATTGGAGCAATCCCGGTCCCTTTGTTCCATTCTTTTTCCAATTCCCTGCGGATTTTTTTGGAAAATGGCGCCTCTTACCCCAAAAAAGAACTGGCGAATCACTTTAAACTGTTCTTTCATCTTCCCCTGATGTTGTTAAAGCAGGTGGGTGAATACTTTGAACGGTTACCCAGGGACCATGGTTTGAGAGGGTACATTAAGAAGCTTGTGGCCGCAGATCTGGAAACGCCCCTGGGAGATATGATTCAACACTATATGGGCGCTCTTGCAGAATTGCGGCCCGATTTCGATGACACCTCCCTTAAGATAGTCGATTACAATACAACCTTTGATGGTAATTCGACTATACAATTACCTGCTCGAATCACGGAACAAATCCATGGGCCTGATAAATCAAGGGCCTTGTCCGGCCTGGATATTAGCAAAGAGCTTATCAGGGATGTTGCTCCTGATGGCTGGGGGGATTTTTATAAATCTGTTGGTAAGGCTGATTCATCTCCATATGGCAGCCCGGATGATTTACCATATCAGAAAATCTATGATGCCCTGAATTACAATTTGTTCATAACAGCCATAAACAGGATTTACCAATCAATGCTGCGTATTGTCCATGAAGCTGAAAAATACCTGGAAGAATCACTGGACAGCAAAAGCGACCATGAGCCCCACTATGGCCTGTGGCTTGCTTTTTTGCAGTTGTTCCGGAATAACCAGGAACATATCAATGAACTGACAGAGAGCCACCTTAATTTCTATTACCAGGATATACTCAGGATCTGCCGAAAATCAGCCAAACCTGACCAGGTTCACCTGCTGGCTACCCTGACCAAAAACAGTGCTGAACACCTTCTTAAGCAGGGCCTGCTATTTAAGGCAGGAAAGGACAGTAATGGCAAAGAGGTTAATTATCAACTTGATGAAAATTTTGTTGTCAACCGGGCGAGAATAGATAGGCTGCAATCCATCTTTATCCATAAAGAGAATAAAGGTCTGACGCCTTACGCATCAGCAGTAACAAATTCACGAAACGGGCAGGGACAGGAACTGCTGCCGGACAACCCCCAGTGGAAGGTGTTTGGCCCGGTTAGGGAAAAACCCAATGCTCGCATCGGGTTTGCCATTGCTGACCGGCAATTATTTCTGAGGGAAGGCACCAGAGAGATAACAATTGAAGTAACCTTAAGCAAGCCGGTTAAAGATGTCCCGGTTCCAGGGGGTTTTAAGGTTCTGCTTACATCTGAAAATGAGTGGCTTGAAGTATCAGACTACCCGGATTTAAAAGTAAGCCTGCCATCAGCTGACAAATTACGGTTTTTAATTACCCTGGATGGAGAATCCCCTGCTGTCATTCCCTATAACGCTAAGATTCATGGAGAGAATTTCCCAACTGAATATGCCATTGCAAAAATAGAGTTTAACCCGGAAAACTCTGCGTTCTCCCTTTTTAAAGATCTCTGTTTCAAAACCATTAATTTAAGCGTTGTGGTTATAGGCGTCAGAAATTTTGCAATGCAAAATGAAAACGGCGATGTTGATACCGGCAAGCCGTTTCTGCCCTTTGGCCCCGCCCCGGTAAAAGGCTCGTTTTTTATCCTGGGCAGCAGCGAGCTTTTCAGTAAGAAATTGAATAATATAACTTTGGATATTGAGTGGGAGAATCAATTTGACCGGAATACCAATTTCCTGGTTAAAAATGCTGCCAGCTATTTGACCGGTTTGTGCTATTTAAAGGCAGGCGGTTGGAGAGAAGCCGGTAAAGATTATGACATACCGATTCTTGTATCTGCAATGAGCGATGTTGAAACAACTATGACCTACTGGCTGCCGGGCTTAAGCTTCCAGTTTACCGGGACGGGCTGTGAAGAACATAAAGCATTATCTTATTATAGGTCGATACCCTTGAACTTGCCAGCAGATCTCAGTATTAATGCTGATCAGACATTAGAAAATCCCCAGTATTCAAATAAATCAAAAACAGGATTTATCAAACTGGCGCTTAACAAGGGGTTTGGCCACCAGGAATATATTAATGAGAAAACCCTGGCGCTTATTGGCAAAGCCGGCGGCAGTGGTTTCAAACCTGACTATACCAGGTACAATTACAGTGATGAGATCCCGCTGGAGCCATACACTCCGAAGATAACCAATATGAAACTGGGTTATGGATCAATATCATCAGAACCAGGCCGTTTTTTTCACCTCTGCCCTTTCGGCTACAAGGAGGAGCAGGTCAGTTATGGCCGGCTGTTCCCGGATCTGCCCAATCAAGGCGAGCTGTATATAGGAATTAAAGATTTGAAACCGCCCCAACGATTTTCAATGTTGTTCCGGGCCTTGGAAGGTAGTTCAAACCCTCTTAAACAGGAAAACACCCTTAAATGGCATTATTTAAAGGGTAATGAATGGATGGAAACAGAGGTTGACGATAAAACAGATAATCTGTCCGGGGCAGGCATCATCAGCATTGCTGTTCCGGAAGATGCTGACACTTCTCACGACATATTGCCGGGGGGCTGTCATTGGCTGAGAATGTCGGTTGAGTCCGATGCTGATGCGCTCTGTTCTTTGTTGTCGATTGACGGGCAGGCAATAACAGCAACTTTCCTTGATCAGGATAATGCTTTGGATTTTCAGGAAACAAAACTTGCCCCTGGAACCATATCAAAGTTGAAGGAAAGCAATGCAGCAATAAAGAAAATCAGACAGCCCAATGAATCTTTTGGCGGCAAACCAGGAGAAACCGGCACTCAATATTATGCACGGGTAAGCGAACGCCTCCGGCATAAAGATCGGGCCTCGTCAATGTGGGATTATGAGCATCTGGTTCTTGAACAGTTTCCTGAAATATACAAAGTGCGTTGCATTAACCACGCCAAACTATGCCGGGATCCGGACAACCGGATCATTTCAGACAATGAATTAAAACCCGGGCATGTCCTGGTTGTCCCGATTCCCTTTGTCAGTGACAAGACCAATGTTGATCCGCGGCGGCCATATCTCCACAGAAAAACCCTGGCAGGCATAGATAAATTCCTGAGAAAACGTATTTCTCCTTTTGTCCGCCTTGAAGTACAGAACCCGAAAATTGAAGAAGTACAGGTCGAATTCAACGTGGCTTTTAATGATAATATCGACGATATCTCTTTTTATAAGGATCAACTAAACACCGCCATTATCAGTTTTTTGACGCCTTGGGCATATAATGGGGTTGAAATCAGTTTTGGCGGCAAATGGCATAAGTCTTCCATAATCAACTTTATTGAAGAACAACATTATATTCATTATATCAAAGAATTTAAAATGTACCACAAGGTTGATATTAAGCAGGAGGACAGTGACTGGAACCGGCTGGATTCCGAGGTTGTTGAAGCAACAACATCCCGCTCCATCCTAGTGTCGCATAAAGAGCATAAAATTAAGAAGATCAGCCATGACAAAACCCATTAGCATTGAGAAGAATAAAAGCCTTCGAACTTCCCAAGACTATGAATACCTGCGGAACAAAGGAATCGAGCATATACAAAAACTTTCAGGCCATATCTGGACGGACCATAATATTCATGACCCGGGTATCACCACGCTTGAAATACTATGTTATGCACTTACGGATCTGGGCTATCGCACGGATTTTGAGATAAAAGACCTGTTAACGACTCCCCCTGATCCTGAAAAAAACAGCCAAGCTGACGATCTGAAGAACAGCAGCTTTTTCCCGGCCCAGGATATTCTGACCAATACCCCCCTGACAATCAATGACTACCGGACGCTTTTGCTCAGGATCAAAGGTATCCGCAATGCCTGGTTAGACCCTATGGTCGACCCTGGGACCGCTGAAAATGAGAAGCCTGTTTATATTGACTGCCTGAAAAAAGGGTTAAGCTTCAGGAGCGCTAATTCAAACAAACAGGCAAATACAAGACTGGAACTCTCCGGGCTATACAAGGTTCTGCTTGAACTGGAAATTGATGATGTTTTAGGGTCGTTAAACGAAACCAGGCTGCTTTATACCGTTAAAACAGGGCCTCTCAAGGGCAAGGAATTATCAATTGACATTCCTGATTTTTCAGAGAAAAAAACAGTTTTTGCAGAAAAACTGCCTGAAGGTTTAAATCCTGTTTTTGTTTCAAAGTCAGGACCCGATTTTATATTCAGGCTGGAATTGGCTAATCAGGTGGTGGTCAGGGAGTTAAAAGTTATAATTCAGGATAAAGCTGACATTAACTCTGTAACCCAGGAGGTTATCGGGGAACAGTTGGCAGCGGCCCTCCCGTTTTTCTGGTGCAAACAACATAAAATAAACCAGGTTATGAACTCGGTTAGCTGCGTACTTCATGCCCATCGAAACCTGTGTGAGGATTTTTGCAGCATAGAAACTGTCAAACCCGAACACATAAGTCTTTGTGCTGACATTGAAGTCAAGAGCGATGCCGATATGGAAAAAGTGCAGGCCCAGGTGTTTTTCGCTGTTGAACAGTATTTTAATCCCACTGTCGGTTATTACTCGCTTAGGGAAATGCTGGACCAGGGGCTGCATCCCGACGAGATATTCAATGGCCCTTACCTGGATTACGGGTTTACCTGCGCAGATCAGCCTGTGTTTGCCAAACCGGGATTTATAAAAACCGAAGAAATTAAAGCCAGCAAACTGCGAAAGGCCATTTACGGATCTGACATCATCAACATTCTTATGGATTTTGACCAAATCGTGTCAGTTAAAAACCTGATGTTCCGTAAATACAATGCTGATGGCACTCCCGCGAGAGAAAGCAAAAAATGGTGCCTGAAGATCACCCGCAACCATCAGCCTGTCTTGAATATCGGACGATCCAAGGTACTGTTTTTTAAAAATGAAATACCCTATTCTGCAAAACAGAGGGAATTTGCCGATACGCTGGATCATCTGAGGGCCATGTCGCGAAAAGCAGCTTACACGGAGGCCGGCCAGACCCTGAAACTGCCCCGGGGGAAATACAGGGACACGGAAACCCACTTTTCCATACAGCATGATTATCCCCAGGTATATGGCATTGGCGAAGAAGGTCTCCCGGGCAGCGTGCAGCCGGAGAGGGTGAACCAGGCCAGGCAGTTGAAAGGTTATCTGACTTTCTACGATCAGGTCCTGGCAGACTATCTTTCTCAATTAGCAAACATCTCAAAATTATTCTCGCTTGATAAAGATATTGAGCAAACCTACTTTTCCCAGTTTATGACTAATATAGCAGGCGTCGCTGACCGGTTTGAAGATGAATTCTATATGGATAAAACATTTTTAAAGGAGCCGTCACAACGCAAACTGCTTGCAGAGGATGAAATCCTCTTTTATGACAGAAGAAACCGGGCTCTTGATCATCTCATTGCCCGGTTCTCCGAACAATTTACTGATTATGTGCTGATGATGCATAACCTCACAGGCGATGCCTTAAAATTAGACAAAGAGATAACAGGGGACAAGATAGACTTCCTGCAGGAATACCCGGTTATCAGCAGGGAGCGTAACAAGGCGTTTAATTACCTTCCCCGGCAGGCTGAGGATGCATGGGATACTGACAATGTTTCCGGGCTTGAAAAACGGGTATCAAGGCTCACGGGCATCAGGAATTACAAGCGAAGAAACCTGGCACGTTGCGGCGAGCTGTCAGAGAACGGTGATCAGGAAGGTTTTTATCTGTTTGAACACATCCTTTTTCGCCCCTTATCTGGCAAGGAAGATCGGCTAATGAATGTCTGCCTGGGCCAGGAGTGTGAAGCCTGCGGCGATGAAGATCCGTATTCCTTCAGGATTTCTGTTATATTGCCATGCTGGACAGAGCGTTTTCAGCGCGCCGGGTTCCGGCGTTATTTTGAAAAAACCTTGCGCGAACAGGCGCCTGCTCATATTCATGCCAGGATCTGCTGGATCAGTAACGAACAAATGACTGTACTGCAGGAAAAATACCGGGAATGGTTAAAAACCAGGGCAGAAAAAAAACCTGACCAGCAGACTTTGCGCAATCTGATTGAAATACTGGAGCAATTGAAGACAGTGTATCCGGCGGCAACCTTGCACGATTGCCTGGATGATGATGAAGGGAGTCCTGTCCGGCTGGGCAGCACAAACCTGGGTTCCTTTCGATAAAGGGAGCAATGATAATCAGGGGTTATTAACATGCAAACATTTTATCCTATCTTTGAAAGTGGCCAGGTACTGACCTCGGGCCATCTCAATAGCCTGGTTTCCTGGTTGGAACAGCAGGACCTGGCAACAAGAAATAAGACCATCGGAATCGGGATTGTCTGCGGTCTTGAAGTGTCATTGGACCCGGGTTCCGAAGGAGTGCGTATCAGCAAAGGATGTGCGATTACTTCCGAAGGCCATTTGATTGTTCAGGAAGATTGTTTATTGACGCATTGCCGGAAATACACATTGCCGGTATCTTCAGATGTCGATGCTGATACATATAAGATTGCAGATACCATTAGTTCGAATTACCCTTTTTTTTTTTAGTAAGAATCAACAAATCGACTTGTGGGAATTACTTAGCGAAGAATATGCCGCCAAGCCCGGGGAGCCTGTCTCAAGCAAAATCCCCAAGGAGTTTCTGGAAGATAAAGTTGTGCTGTTGTTTCTTGAATGCATTCTGGAAACGCTTAAAAACTGTGATGTAAATGATTGCAGCGACAAGGGCGCCAGGCTTAATTTTTCAATACGCAAGTTGCTCATTGAAAGAGAAAAAGCTGATGAGATTCTCAGGAAAGAAAAAAAAATAGCCAATAACTCAAAACCTGTGTGCCGTCACAAACATCCGAAATTCGACCTCAATATGCTGCATATGCAAAAGCTTAACCTGTTCGCTCATGGGATTAAAAACGTTTCCCGGTTCTGGGAACATATCTTGAAGATTACCCATACCCAGTGGTACCAACTAATAGAAGCCATGTCTGAGAGTTACCGGGCCTATTCATATCTTTTAAAGGATCTGTATCCCGCCGGCCAGTTCCCGTTCGGGTGGGACTACAACTTTAATATCGCTGATGACCGGTTGAAAAACCCCCTGGCAATTCAACATGAATATGATGTGGTGTATGATCTTGTGCAGTCGCATAATGAGTTTATTGATACTGCGTGCCGACTTGAGGCTGAATGCTGTCCGGAAACCGGGCGGTTCCCGAGACATATTTTGCTGGGAATTCCCGGAAAAAAGAAAACAGCGATGAAACCTGATAGTAAAAAAAACTTTGACCCCCTGGTTGTGAATTACGATATGGGGGCAACTGTCAGGCCCTTGCCGTATCGGCACCATTTTATATACAGCATGCTGTTTAACCGGCAAAATGATGTGCTCAGGAAGGTTCGCTCTCTTCACTACCGTACCTGGTTACTGGCTTACCGATACCGGAATGACGATCTGATGAAAAAGGATATCCGGATTACACCGAGCCGAAGCCGCGGCTGCGCACTTTCAGACAAAGCTGTCCCATATTATTATGCGTTTGAATATGGAGATGACTTGCATCGTAACTGGTCTTTTGACAAAACTGTTAAAAACAGGCTGAGCCAGGTTCATTCCTACAAGTTTATCAATTCTGAGAATCATCCTCTGGGGTACAGGATGGATTCCTATAATTTTTACCGGGTAGAGGGGATTTTGGGCAAAGGGCTTGGCAGCTGCATGAAGGAATTGATTCGGCAGAAACGGGATCTTGGGATCACATTCGGCATTGAACCTGTCTTTCTGCCGCCGGCAGAAATAAATAAGGAATACCAGGATCAGATTGCCAGCATAATAGAAGAATACTGGCAGTCTTTGATGAGACTGTTCCTGTGCAAGTTCAAAGATCTTGACGTTATTTTTATGGTCCTGCTTGCCGGTCTGATTCAGTTTCTTCTAAATTGTCTTTCATCACTTGCCAATACAGGCGCACGTGAAATGTCTGTATATATACCGCAAGGAGAGAAGGCTGGGGGGGACGGACTCAGGTTTGACCGTAAATTTGTCAGAATCGAAAAAGATCTCAGCGAGAAACTACTGAAAACAGTACGTGCTGGAAAATACAATAAAGGAAAAGCGTTTAAGGAGCTTGCCATTAAAACAGAGACAACCAGCTTAATGGGAAACCTGTATGAAGGTATTATCCGGGAGCCAGGTAAAAACAGCCTGTATGACCAAACCTGCCGGGTTCTTTCAAGAATGGAACTGAAAGGGGGGGATGCACAAGATATTGCCAACAAGATCTATCCGGCTGTTTCTCTTATTGACAATGCTGAAGAGCTGATAATATCGGCTAATGTGAACTCAGTTGCAGAATTTAATT
Organism: Desulfobacterium sp.; assembly: GCA_030145245.1. Taxonomy (GTDB): domain Bacteria; phylum Desulfobacterota; class Desulfobacteria; order Desulfobacterales; family Desulfobacteraceae; genus Desulforapulum. The sequence goes on along the minus strand of JAQYWC010000032.1, from coordinate 9,208 downwards.
TCAGCCTGTTCAATGAAAAAACCGTGAAATTTAATGATGCGTTCGAGCAATACTATTCACGTGAAAAGGATCAGACTGGGGCCGGGGAACCCGCCGGCCAGCAGCAAATTGCCCTGTCGGCTTTTGCGGGCATGACAGGACTTGTTGCAAATACGGTCAATGAAGTGAAGAAGAGAATTGACAATATTTTAAAGGGGTTCCGGCTTGAAGGGTATTCAAGGTCCCACCCTGGCATGCAGCATCTGTGCGGCGTGCCAGAGGCCGGCACGCTTATTCTGTTATATACTCACAAACGGTTCTTAAAGGACTTGTTATTGAAATGCCCTGGCCCGAAAAAGGAACAAACGACAGGACTCAAGCATACTGTATCCCATGTATATGGTGATAATTTCCTGGAAAAGAAAATAGAATTAGTGATTCCTGAGGGTGGGTATGGAGCAATTGCAGGCAGCCATGATCCCCTGGATGACTTCGTGGTGATAGCTGATTTTTGTATCCCGAATATGTGCTGTGATTCAGATTGCAGCGACCTTGAATCAACAGACAGCCATGTGGAAAAATAAACTGTGGCGATATAAGTAATAGTGTATGAGAAATAAGGCGCGGCATGTAATTAACAGGGTTTCGTTGGAAGTTAAGTTTCAAGACAAAGAATCTGCTTTCAAGGGGAGAGGAACGCTTCAGGACATTTTTTACAAGTCGGTGTTGCCGCAACTGGAAAAGGCTATTGAAAAATACAGCTTCAAAAGCCAGGTGATCAGGATCAACCGTCTTGAAATTGATTTGGGAACGCTTCCCTTTGATCAATCCGCTTCGGATCTCGGAAATCGTATTTACTCAGTGATTTCAGACAAACTGAACCGGCTCGGACCCGGGGATGTTGTTGTTGAGGAATTAACCCGGGCAAGGGTTGAAACCTACCTGGAATTTTTAGAGACCGGGCTGTTTCACTGGAGCAGTGAAATAGGTTCAACAGGGCAATTCGAAGACACCTTCCGCAAACTGGACCAGACAGCCAGGACGTTCTGGTTGGCACGGCTCAGAATGCTGCTCCAAAAGAAATTTATTCAAACAAGATTTATTTATCAGCATTGTGATGATTTCTTTTATTGGGTTGCAGATCAATTGCAGCCTCTTCTGAAGCAGGCAAAAACAAAGTTTTTTGAAGAGCGTTTTGCGCGACTCAGCAAAGTCCGGGAAAAAGAAATAGTGCTTGAATGCATTTCCAGGCTCCCGGGGAAAGATGATATGGGCCGATTGACAGAAGAACTGGACTCCCTGCTTGCAAACCATTTTCCAAAATCGGAAGAATTGGCTGGCAGTCAGCCCCGGATGAAGGATGGACATAATATTGAATTGGAAACAAGGCGGGAAACGGGCGGGGCTAGTTCGCAGGGGCCAGTTAAAGAAGAGGTTATCTTCATACAGAATGCTGGTATTGTTCTGCTCCATCCTTTTTTTGTGTCCCTGTTTACAAGGCTCGGATTTCTCGACAACAACCAGGAATTCACGGGTTCAGAAACCCGGTTAAGGGCATTTTTCATGCTCCATTATCTTGCCTGTGGGACTGGGTACCTTGAAGAACACAGAGCCTTGTTTTATAAAATACTATGCGCCATGGATATGCATGAGCCGGTTCCAAAAACAATTGCCCTGACAACCAGTGAAAAGACGGAGGCTGAAGCCTTGCTTATCTCGGCAATTGCCAACTGGAAGGCGCTTAAGAACACTTCCCCTGGCGGGTTGCGGGAAGCATTTATCCACCGGGAAGGCAAACTGCAAAAAAAGGATAAAGGCTGGACCTTGAAAGTAGAACAGAGTTCATTTGATATTCTGCTTGCCAGGTTGCCGTGGTCCCTTTCAATTATCAAGCTGCCCTGGTTAAAGCAGATGATCTGGGTGGAATGGGCATAAATCGCACCAGCTTGCGGGTGCGAAAACAAGCAGGTCTTCGAATTTAAAAACTTTTACCCAGTGTTCGGAGAATGCAGTTAAATTATTTATCCGGAAATTTAAAATAGCTTATAATGAAGACTAAAGCTACATTACAAAAAAGCAGCCATAGAACAATTACTGCGGGCCAACGAACCTCTGTTCCTTTTTTCAATAAATCCCCTCGCCCTGGGTCCCAGGCGTTTTTCAATATCAGCGTTCAGGCAAGGTTGAAAAAGGGCAAGCCAGGGGACAAGTTTGAACGCCAGGCTGACGCTATTGCCGACAAGGTGGCTGACGGCCGATCTTCTGCCAATGATCCTGTTTATAGCGAGATTACGCCAATTACCCGGCTAAAACAAGACGAGAAAGAGGGTCCAGACAAAGGAGAAATTCAAAAACAAAGCGAAGATGAATCGGATGGACCTGCTGACAGCGAATCAGAACAAGAAGAGGATATCGGGCCGGTGCAAAAAAAAGAAGAGGAGGAGGAAGAGCTGGCCAGTGAAGAATACCCCGGGCAAGAAGCCCGGGCCATGAAATATGAAGAAGTTCAAACCCACCCCCTGGACGGCAAGGTTGTCCATGCCCGGGAAAGCAACACGGTTACAGGATCAGCAGCAGGGGCAGTTGAATCAAAACTCCGATCATCCAAAGGTAAAGGCGGCCCCCTGCCTGATAATATTCGCCGTAAGATGGAACACAGCTTTGCCGCGGATTTCAGCGGAATAAGAATTCATACAGACCATGCAGCCGTGCTGCTGAGCAAAACGCTCAATGCCCAGGCACTGACCCATGGCCGTGATATTTATTTCAATAGAAACAGGTTTTCGCCCTATACCCGCCAGGGCCGGCATTTGCTGGCCCACGAGCTGACCCATGCCGTTCAGCAGGGAGCTGCCGGGCCAGGAGTGCTGCAGCTTGACCATGATTCAAGACAGGTGTCCGGGGAAATACAAAAAAAAGAGGAGGATTCTGAATCCTATATGATACGCCCGGAATTGCTCGCTGCCGTAAGAAAGGCAAGAGGCGAAATCGGGAAAGTTAACGCCCAAAAAGCCAACTCGGACGGCACAAGGATGGGCTGGGAGGAGCTTTATGATTACTTTTTTACTGCTTTTGGCAAAAAAGAGGTCATTCACAAGGACATAATTAAAGAATTACCAAGGAATATAAAAAAAGATATCTTGCCAAGTTGGTGCGGGATATTTGTGTGGTGGGCATATAAGAGTGCGGGAATACCGATCCCGGATTGGAAGCTTGGCATCAGCATATTCGGCAAGGTAAAACCGAGAGGGCCTGGTGAACTGCCAAGGAAAGGAGACATTGCATATCGGAATCAGTGCCAGCATTTTGCGATGGTATCAGGGGTGGAGAGCCCTGAAAGCTCGGCAGGCAAGTTTTTCAAGAGTGTAAAAGTGGCTACCATAAACGGCAATACATCCGGCGATAATAATCTTGGCGGCCAAATAGAGGAAAAATGGCATCCCATACGCAGGTGGGACGGTTTTTTCGATCCCCTGGCCAACCTGAGCATGCCTGATGCGCCCCTTGTAAAAACAGGCTATGAACCTGACCTGGCAGATGCAGGGGAAGAAAAGATCCCCGTAAAAGCTGAAGAACAAAAGGAGCAGGAACCAGATCCTGCCCAGCCTGTTCCTTTAAGTGAGGATGATGTTCCCGGGGCTGAACAGGAGATCGCACCATCTGTGGAAACCGATGTGGGCGTGGAACTGCCAGAGCCTCCGGCACCGGTTGAGATGGAAAGGACGGCAGAAATTGCCCCGCTTGAGATGAAAGGATCATCCAATGAATACATTGTCGAATTTACTGAAGCATCCCCCTCGCAATTAGCCGGGGCTTATCCCTTGCTCGGAAAAACTGTTTCGAAAAAAACAGGGCAGGAGAGAAAAGACGAGGCTGCGGATGCCCCTGTCCTGACAGCGAAAACCAGCGGCAAGACTGACGAGGGGCTGACGCGCCCTGATCAGATCCCTGTGCCGGCCGTCAGTATCGAACACGGGATTACCGAAGAGGAACCTGCCAGGCTTGAACCCGGACCCCATGAAAATTTTTCCGAGATGCCGGATAACAAAGATATTGAAAAGCAGCTGGATAAACAGGGTGATGAAGAATTTGCCGACTGGTTGCGTAACCGCCAGAATAAGCAGAATCTCATGTCCCGCATTCAGACCAGGGACCCGGGTCTGAATACCAGCGCAGGGGAACGGCAAAAAGTCAAACTCGAGGGAGAGGCAAACCCCAACCGGATGACGAGCCAGGGACAGGAAGCGCAAAAACAGGTAAGGGCACAGCGGGACGCCACAACAGAAAAGCTGAAGAATCATCCGGGCCAGGGAAATATCCAGCCAAGAAAAATCAATGAACAAATGCCGGTCAGGATCCCGGCTGAAGAATCGTTTGCATTTGAAACTAAAGAAGACCAGGGGATGGCTGATTATGTTAACGCGCCGTTGCCTGAAAATATCCGCAAAAAAGCCGACAACCTGCTGAAACCTGGGACAGGGGCTAACCTGAAGGAAACCCGGACGAAAACCCGGGATACTGCCAGACAAAAGGAAAAGGATAAAAAAACGGAAATAGAGAAAGCCGGGGCCGAAACCGCCAAGCTGAATGAAAAGGCCGACGCAGACCAGAGATCGATTGTGGTGGAAAATCGCAGGAAAGTAGCGGATAAACAGAAACAAGGCATTGAACAAGCCTTCAGCAAAGCCGGTGAATTCACGAAACGTGCTGAGGCTGAACAAATAAACACGAAAAAACAAATAGGCGACAAAGTCAGGGATTCCGAGGATAAGGCAAGAACAGAGTTGGAAAAAGGCGAAAAAGATGCGGAAGCCAAAAAGAAAGAAGGTGAAAACAAGGCTGCTGAAAAAAAGAGAGAATTTGACAGGGAACAAAAGAGAGAAAGCTGGTGGGATAAAGTAGCAAGCGCCATTAAAAGAGCCGTTAAAGCAATTACTTCTGCAATTGATGCCATCTTTACAATGATTCGGGACGCTGTAAAGATTATAATAGAAAAAGCCAAAAATTTTGCTGTCGGCATTATCAATGGGGCCCGGGACTGGATTGTCGGTCAGCTCAACAAATTCCGGGACTTGGCCAAAGAAATGGCAAATAAATATCTTGCTGAAAAATTCCCGGGCATTGCCAAGGACATAAACGAGGGGATTGATGGGGTTGCGGATGCGGCCATCAAGCGCGTCAACTTTGTGGCGGCCAAAGTAGTGGCCGGGGTGGAAAAGTTGGCCATTTTTCTGGCAGGCGCTCTGGGCAAAATGCTTTCTGTCTTCCAAACCGCCTTGAAAGCCGCTGTCGAAATTGCCGGCGCAGCATTGACCGGTGATTTCAAGGAAGCCCTGAAGATAGTGATCCAGGCAGGGTGCGATATCGCCGGCATTGATTCAAAGCCGATTTTCGACTTTTTTGAGCGGGCAGGCAATCAGATAACAAAAATTTTGAAAGAGCCCGGCGTGTTTTTCAATAATCTCATGAAAGCCGTGGGCGGAGGGGTCAGGAACTTTGCAAAAAACATCAAGCAGCATCTTATCAAAGGGCTTATCGGCTGGCTGACAGGAGCCCTGTCAAATGTTGCAATCACTTTGCCGGAAAAATTCGATGTAAAGGGCATATTCTCCCTGGTTATGCAGATTCTCGGACTGACCTGGCAAAATATAAGGGCAAAGGTGATAAAGCGCTACCCGCCTTCTGAAAAGGTGTTCAGCGCCATCGAGAAGGGCATGGCAATTGTCGGCAGGCTAGGGACCGAAGGTCCTGTAGCGCTGTGGGGGGAGGTTAAAAAATCTCTTTCCAATTTAAGAGAAATGGTGGTGTCAGCAATTCGTAATTTTGTGATAATCACCGTGGCAAAAGAGGCCATTACCTGGCTGCTGGGCCTGCTTACCCCTACCGGGGCAATTGTCAAGCTTCTCAAAATTCTGTTTGATTTCATCATGTTCCTGATCGAGAGATTCTCTCAGATAAAAGACTTTGTCATGTCGGTCTATAACTCGATTGCCGCCATTGCATCCGGGCAGACCGGCAAAGCAAGCAAAAAAGTGGAGAATTCCATGGCCCTTAGCCTGCCCGTTGTCATCAGCCTGCTTGCCTCCCTGGCAGGTCTCGGGGGGATCGGCAAAACCGTGAAAAACATTATCTCAAAGGTGAGCAAACCTGTAACTAAAATAGTTGACAAGGTGGTTGATAAGATTGTCAAGTTTGCCAAAAAGCTTCTTAAAAAAGGGAAAAGCAAAGCAAAAGAATTTAAAGGCAAGGTGGTCGGATGGTGGAAGGCCAGGAAAAGGTTTACTGCGAAGAATGGCGAGCCCCATACCCTGTTTTTTAAAGGGCGTGGTAAAAATGCTATATTGATGATGAGAAGTGAGGAAATGACTTATCAAAAATTTTTAGATGAGATAAAAAAAGATACTTTAGCAGATAAAAAGGGGTATGATTTTGCGTATAAAATTGCAAAAAAAATTGACAATTTAAAGGGAGCTCCGAAAAATAAGAATATATCAACGGAAAAAGCAGATGCTCAAAGGAAAAAAGAGAGTAAAGAACTATTAAAGGAATTAGCGTTTGCAACTGAAGGGTTATTTGTGGAAAAACTCCCAGAGTTTGAAGGATTAGAAGGAGAAAAGCTTGAATATGGCGGACTTAACACAAAAGGGTTTGGAAAAATGATGCATGTAAAAATCCTAACCAGAGAAGGTGGTGGTATCGGAAAAGGATCAGATCCAAAAGATGAAGGACCACACTGGGAAACCTTAAATAAACGACGAGATGCCAGAGGAAAAAGAGTCTATATCAGGGGACACTTATTAAACAATAATCTGGGTGGGCCAGGGGTATGGAAAAATATGACCCCTCTATCGTATTCAGGAAACACAAAGCATGAAGCAGACGTTGAATCATATGTAAAAACCGCAGTTATGTCTGGCGCAGTCATGGATTATTATGTTCATCCAGAATATCCTTCAGGGGGTAGAAGTGATAAAACCGATATAATAAATGAAATTGAAAAAAAAAATATGAACGATGCGAAAGAAAAAATTAAAATTATTGAGCTTGAGGATTATGTCCCATATTCTCTTAAATGTATAGCGCACATGTTAAAGAAGAAGGGAAATGAATATGAAACAGTAAAAACTAAAGCTTTGCCAGTGAAAAACCCTATAAAAAGGAAGGCTGAAGAATATAACTTGAAACAATCTAAAGATAATGAAAAGAAAATTGATCCCGTCAATATTAATTTAATCACCGAAGCTTCTACCCTCACAACTTTGGTTTCTGAGCTGAAAGCTAAAAAAATATCGGAACCTAAGGGCAAGCTTCATAAACTTAAATACCTATCAGCCGCTGCCGGAGATATATGTGAGACAGTCAAGAGCAGACGACTTAAGAAAGGGCCAATAAGATACACTAAATTCAAAACACTGGCCAAAGAGCTAGTAAAAGCAAGAGCGCTTAAAAAGAAGAATTGGAAGGAAGGAAGATTTGAATATAATATTAAAATGTGGGAAAAACGTTTTTCTACCTGGGAAAAACGTGGTTTCATTACTTTGAAGAAGTCATAACAATTATCGATCAAGCTTGTTCTCTTAAACATAATTCATAAATTGAGATGATAGAAACTAACGCCGAAAATATTGTCCACGCCATTGAATACCTGGAGCAAACCATTGATGCAAGGTTGGAATTGCACTTTTGTACAAACGAGTCAGAACCCGATGTTAAGATCTCTTCCCTGGCCTATTACGAAGATGGGTCCGTGTTTTCCTGCTTCATTAAGGAACATCAGCCCTCCTTTGACGAATACATAGTTCTCCTGCTTGCCCTGGTTCCTCATATCAAGCCCGGTTTTCTGGATGCGATAATCAAGAGAGCATTGCAGGAATCCGGCAACTTCCCGGAAATTGGCGGCACCAGGGATAACAAAAGCCGGGTTTTTCTGCCCACCGGCGAAACAGCTCTGTTCGTCCTGGCCGGAGACGATCTGGACAAGCGCTTTGAGGTTCAGCAGATATTTTCAGGTGACCACTGGTTTGCCCAACAGAAGATTCTCAAACTGGAACCATCCAGGGAGGGCAACCCCATCATGGGCGGACGTCTGCTGATGAGCCCGGACTATGTTGAACTATTTACAATAGGCCGGATATCCAGCCCAAACTTCAGTGCTGCGTTCCCTGCCCTGGAAATTAAAACCGAACTTGAATGGGACGACCTTGTACTTAACCAGGGAGTCCTCGAACAGATCGGGGAAATAAAAAACTGGGTTCAACATAACAAGACCTTGCTCAAAGACTGGGGAATGGCCAGGAAAATCAAACCCGGGTTTCGGGCTTTGTTTTACGGCCCCCCCGGGACTGGCAAAACCCTTACCGCCACCCTGCTGGGGAAATATACCGGCCGCAAGGTGTTTCGCATTGATCTGTCAACAGTAGTTTCCAAATACATCGGGGAAACCGAGAAAAACCTCTCAGCGCTTTTCAATAAAGCCAGGCACAGGGAATGGATACTGTTTTTTGACGAGGCTGACGCTTTATTCGGAAAACGCACAACCGTCAAGGATTCCCACGATCGCTTCGCCAACCAGGAAATATCATACCTGCTCCAAAGAGTTGAGGAATTTGACGGCCTTATTATTCTTGCATCCAATTTCAAAGCCAATATGGATGAGGCATTTTTAAGGCGCTTCAATTCCATAATCCAGTTTCCGTTTCCAGAAGAAACAGAAAGAACCCTGATATGGCGAAAATCTTTTCCGGGTATTGCGCAATTTGAAAAAAAAGCCGATCTACCCCTGCTGCTTGGGAGATTCGAGTTAGCTGGGGGCAGTATCATAAATGTTGTTCATTATGCCTGCCTTAAATCCATTGCCAGGAGCTCAAACAAAGAAATTTTACTTGAAGACGTTTTAAGTGGAATCAGAAAGGAAGTTGAAAAAGAAGGCAAGGTCTTTAAGAACATAATCCGTGAAGCATGGGAGACTGGTGGCGAAGCCCGCCAGGGCGGGTTCGTCAAAAATGATAATGGGGGTGAGCTTCCTTGAGGCAAAGGTGCGGGCCTGCCATTTAGCGTTCATGGCAAGGTGCTTTATGGCGGTGTGGAAATTCTGCCAAGAACGCCGCTGATCCCGGATATTACCGACACAAACGAGAATCTTTCCGCCATTGTGTCCCTCTACAAGGAGGAAAAAGTAGATAAAACACAATTACTGCCATACCATCCCCTGTGGCAGGATAAAAACCGG